>NZ_CP012196.1:0-1200000 GCF_001190745.1 Campylobacter gracilis | reverse complement strand
GCTAAATTTTATCTATCTTGTCTGCGACGTGGCGGCTTTGATCGCTTTTTTGACGCTATTTTTTACGATTTTTAGCTCGCGTTATACGACCAAGCCGATTTTGATGATCTGTTTTTTTATTTCGTCGTTTACAGCGTATTTTATGGATAGCTATAACGTCGTAATCGATTCTGAGATGATACGTAACGCAGCCCAGACGAACTTTGCCGAGTCCGCGGATCTTTTCAGTCTGCGACTGGCGATTTATGTGCTGGTGCTGGGCGTCTTACCTTGCGTGCTGATTGCTCGCTCGCGCGTTAGCTACCGTCCGCTTAAATTTGAAATTTTAGCTAAACTCAAAACAGCGGGCATTTGCATAATAATCATTGCGGCCCTGCTTTTTGGATTTAGCAAATACTACGCGTCGTTTTTCAGAGAGCATAAAATTTTACGCAGCTACGCAAATCCCGGATATTGGATCTACAGCGGCGTTAAATTTGTCGCAAAATCCAAAAAGCAAGGCTCGCAGCCTCTGATGCAAATCGCTACGGACGCGCATATCGATAAAAATTCCACAAGCCCAAAAAAGCTCGTCGTCGTAGTCGTGGGTGAAGCGGCGAGAGCGGATAGATTTTCGCTAAACGGCTACGAGCGAGATACTAATCCGCTGCTAGCTAAAGAGCAGGGTGTCGTAAGCCTAAGCAATACCCATTCTTGCGGCACTTCGACGGCGCAAAGCGTGCCGTGCATGTTTTCGCTGTTAAATCGCGATGAATTTAGTGTCGAAAAGGCCGCAGAGGAGCAAAACGTATTAGACATACTAAACCGCGCTGATGACATGGCGATTTTGTGGCGCGATAACAATTCCGATTCCAAAGGTGTGGCGCTGCGCGTGAAATATCAGGATTTTAAAATTCCGCAAAATAATCCAATCTGCGACGTAGAGTGCAGGGATGAGGGGATGCTTGCAGGGCTTGATAAATTTGTCGCCGAAAACGCGGGCAAAGACGTGTTAATCGTGCTGCATCAGATGGGCAATCACGGGCCTGCGTATTTTAAGCGCTATAAGAAAGAATTTGAAAAATTTAGCCCCGTTTGCCGCGATAACGAGCTTGAAAACTGCTCGCAGCAAGAAATTTCAAACGCCTATGATAACGCGATTTTATACACGGATTATTTTTTAAGTAGGGTTATAAATTTTTTAAAACCGTATTCTAAGACGCACGAAACGGCGATGATCTATATGAGCGATCACGGCGAGAGCCTCGGCGAGGGCGGCGTTTATCTGCACGGTATGCCCTATCTTTTCGCTCCAGAGGCGCAAAAGCATATCGGCGCTATCGTTTGGTTAGGTGAGGGAAAAATGCGCGAAAGATATGATCTAAGTGCGCTTAAATCGCACAAGGATGACGCTTTTTCGCACGATAATCTTTTTCACACGCTGCTTGGAATTTTTGAAGTAGATACTAAGGTGTATAACAAGGATTTGGATATTTTAAATGGAGTGAAAAATTAGAATTTCGCGCTAAATTCCGTCGTAAATTGTAAGTGAAATTTTAGCAATAAAAAATTCTATTGGCAAAATTCTAATTTAAGCTTAGTTTGAAATTTTATCCCAAGTTTGAGCAAAATCTGCTCTAAAAATTTTTATGCAAAAGCTAAAAGAGAGGCAAAGTGCTGCAAAAACTCAATCTATCATTTATCGTTGCGAGCTATGAATTTTAAATTTCATTAGAAATTTTACGTGCAGTTTTGATAAATGCCTGCGCTAGATGGTTTAGACGTTTGCCTTTTTTGTAGGCAATTATCAGCGTATTATCGAGCTCACGCGCGCCTACATCAAAGAGCTTTATCCTGCTCGCCTTATCCTCTTTTATCATCTGCGGTATGCTAAAGCACGCTCCTGCGCCGCTTGCGACGATAGCATTGGCGATATCAAAAGTCTCCGTGCGACACAACACTTTCGGCGCAAATCCCGCAGCAGCAAAAAATGCATCTATCTGCTCGGCGCTTCTTAGGCTTTGATTAGGCAGGATGAATCTTTCCTCTTTTAAGCGCGAAATGTCAATTTTAGGAACAGATTCGTTTTTAAACTCAAGCGAGAGCGGATGGGTGGAGCTTAGAGCGACATAGGTTTTTTGCGTTAGAATTTTAACCCCGTCAAGTCCGCTCATATCAATGGGCAGTATCAGCATACCGACATCAAGATCGCCCTGAAGTAGCATTTCACGAATGCTAAGCGCAGAAGAAAACTGCGTGATTTGCAGATCCGAATCCTTAAATTTCTTGCAAAACATCGGCAGTAGCGACGGCAGTAGATTATAGCCGTTTTGCGAAAAACCGATGCGAATTTTATCATTTTTTACGCCGCTTATTTCAGAAATATCGCTTTTTAGGTCGTTTATGGCGTCAAAAATGACTTTGGCTTTACTAGCGTAAATTTTTCCCGCGCGCGTAAGCGAAATGGGATTACTCGTGCGGTTAAAAAGCTGCGTTCCAAGCTCACGTTCCAGCGATAAAATGCTCTGCGATAGCGACGGCTGCGGGATTTTAAGTGCTTCGGCAGCCTTAGTAAAGCTGCGGAATTCTGCTACTTTTAATACTAGCTCCATGCGATGCAAATTCATTTAGCCTCTCCAATTGATAATCTAATTCTTATGAAATGATACACTAAATAATATTTGACTTATGTTAAAAATGAAACTAAAATTACGTTTTTAGTTTAGAACTTTAAACTTAAGCTAAGAATTTCTCAAATGGAGAGGAAAATGAGCGAATCAAATTTTAACAGACGCGATTTCTTAAAATCCGCCTGTATCAGCGTCGGCGCGCTTAGCCTTAGCGGCTGCGTGGATACCGACAAGAGTAAAAGCGCAGACGGCGGCAACGAAGGCGGCCTTCCTAGTGTGGACGTACTCGTTATCGGCTCGGGAGGCGCGGGTTTGCGCGCAGCCGTAGCGGTAAGAAAGAGTAATCCAAATCTCAGCGTAGTCGTGGCTACGAAGATGATGCCTTCGCGCAACGCTACCTGTATGGCAGAAGGCGGTATCAACGGCGTTACGAGTTTCAGTGGCGGCGATTCATACAAACTTCACGCCTACGATACCGTAAAGGGTGGCGCATATCTCGTAGATCAGGACGCCGCGATTAAATTTTGCGAACTCGCGGGTCCTACGATTGCCGAGATGGATTACATCGGCACGCTATTTTCAAGAAACGCCAGCGGCGGCGTGGACGGCAAAGAAAGCGGCGTCCCGGGCGGCGTAGCGCAACGCTTCATGGGCGGCGCGTCTAAAAAACGATGCAACTACTCCGCCGATAAGACGGGTCATATCTTGATGCACGCCTGTTTTGACGATGCGGTCAGCAACGGCGTGAAATTTCTAATCGATCACGAGCTGCTTGAGATCAGCGCGCCTGAGGGCAAATGCGAGGGCGTCGTGCTTCGAAATATCCAAACCGGCGATTTTTATCCGGTGCTTTGCAAAGCCTTGGTAATCGCTACGGGCGGATATACGAGGATGTTTTACAACCGCACCTCGGTACCTTATATCGCCACCGGTGACGGTATCGCGGCGGCACTGCGCGCAGGTCTTGGATTTAGCGATCCCGAGATGGTGCAGTTTCATCCCACAGGCATCAAAAGCGGCGGCGCGCTCATTACCGAAGCTGCGCGCGGCGAGGGCGGATATCTGCTCAATAACAAAGGCGAGCGCTTTATGAAAAATTACCACGAAAAGATGGAGCTTGCGCCGCGCGATGTCGTAGCTCGCGCAATCGAAACCGAGATTCGCGAGGGCAGGGGCTACGGCGAGGGGCTCGGCGCATACGTGCTACTTGACGTAAGACATCTCGGAAAAGATAAAATTTTAAAAGCCCTTCCTAAAATTAGACACACCGCTATTTTATTTGAGGGCATCGATCTGATCGAGGAGCCGATTCCGATTCGTCCTACTGCACACTACTCGATGGGCGGCATTGAAGTCACAAAATTTGACGATATGAGCACTAAAATTTCAGGGCTTTATACCGCGGGCGAAGCGTCTTGTATCTCGATTCACGGCGCAAACCGCTTAGGCGGAAATTCTTTAACCGACGCCGTTGTAACGGGCAAGCTTGCAGGGCTCGGCGCAGCGGATTATGCTGCAAAACAAAGCGGTTTTGGTGACGGTAAAAGAGCGAGCGAGCTCGCGCAAAAATGGCAGGCTAAATTTAAGCAGATCGCAAACGGCTCGGGCAAGGCAAACGAGATGTATGAGTTACGCGAAGAGCTAGGCGCGCAGCTTTGGGACAATATGGGCATCTTTAGAACAGGCGAGAAGCTCGATCTGCTTTCGCAAAATTTAGAGGGCATTAAAGCGCGCTACGACGAGCTGCACGTTGCGGATGCAAATCCGGTTATGAATACCGCATTTACCGACTATGTTGAGCTTGGAAATTTGATCCTGCTTGCGCGCTGTGCGTGTTTGGCTGCGCAAAAGAGGCTGGAAAGCCGCGGCGCGCATACCAGAGAGGATTATCCGAAGCGCGACGATAAAAATTTCTTAAAGCACAGTATCGTGACGATGAACGACGCAGGCGAGCTAAGCTTGGGCTACAAAGAGGTCGTCGTTACGGAATTCTCTCTTGACGGAAGGAAACCCCAATGAAATTTATCATAGACCGCTTCGATGGAAGCAAAAATTATAAGCAAGCCTACGAGCTTAGTTTGGAGCAGATCAAAGGAAAGACCCTGCTTGGAGTTTTGCAGTTTATTAAGCAAAATTTAGACATCACTTTAAATTTTACCGCAGCGTGCCGTATGGCGATATGTGGAGCCTGTGCCGTGAGGGTAAACGGGCACTCATATCTCGCCTGCGATACCAAGATGGAGGCTTTGCTTGCGGAGTATGAAAACCCCGATAGCTTTACGATCTCGCCGCTAAATAATTTCCGAGTGATTTCGGATCTGGTGGTGGACTGGGAGCCTAGTATCGAGAATTTAAGAAAGATCAAACCGACCATTACGCCTAAGAAAGAATTTAGCGCCGATAAGGGCTGTAAGCAAAGCCCAGAGCAGATGGAGCGCGTCAAAAAGCAGTGGGATTGCATCCTTTGCGGATGTTGCGCTAGCGAATGCAATAAGCTTGGAGCCGATGCGAGCGATTATATGCAGCCCTTTGTTTTTACCCATGCTAACCGCGCCGCATTTGATTCAAGAAGCAAGGACGCTATGCCTCATCTAAAGCCTGCGGTACTAAACGGATTATGGCTATGCGTGCACTGCCAAGAGTGCGCCGATCGCTGCCCTAAAGGTATAAGCGCTCAAAGCGATATCACCGCACTTCGCGCCCTAGCGATGAAAAAGGGCTTAACCGCAGGAAGCGGTCCTGGTCATGCCGAGGCGTTCCTACTAGATATCGTAGAGGGAAGCGGAAGGCTAAACGAGATCAAGCTTGCTTTGAGAAGCGAAGGCGTATTTGCAAATATGGGTAAGATGGACGTAGCGGCAAATTTAATGGCTGCGGGCAAGATGAATCCTTTGCACGTATTCGGAGGCGAGGAGATCGAGGGTCATGCAGGGCTCGTTAAGATGATAGAGACCGCACGCAAGGCTCAAGCTAGCGGCGAGATAGAATAAGGAGGAGAGGATGAATAACGAATTTGCATTTTTCCCGGGTTGCGTTTTAAGTCAAGCCGCAAAGGAGTCTAAAATTTCACTTGAAGCGATCGCTCCGGTGCTGGGTATTAAACTTCATGAGATAAAAGGCTGGAGCTGCTGCGGGGCTAGTCAAGCTCAATGCGTCGATCCTATGGCAAGCCTAGTAGCCAATGCCAGAAACATCGCGCTAGCCGAGGGTATGAAGATGCCTCTGCTAACTACATGCTCCACCTGTATGCTAACTCTAACCAAGGCTAAACTTACTCTAGATAAGGGAGCAAAAAGCTATATCAATACCTTTTTAAAAGAGGGCGGTATGCAGTATCAGGGAAGCACCGAGATTACGAGTCTGCTTTGGGTGCTATATCAAAGCTTAGATACATTAAAAGCTAAAGTCGTTAGACCGCTAACAAATTTAAAAGTAGCGCTATTTTACGGCTGCCACTCATTAAGACCGGAGCGCGAGCTTAAGAAAGAGAGCTCGACCAATCCGAAAAGCTTTGAAGCGGTAGTTAGCGCACTTGGTGCTCAGATAGTGCCTTTTGAAAAACGCCTTGATTGCTGCGGCTTTCACGCTAGCTATCCAGCGGTAAAATCGGTATCTAAAATGTCAAGCGAGATCGTAAATGACGCTGCCGAGCATGGAGCAGACGTCGTAGTTACGCCTTGTCCGCTATGCCAGATGCAGCTTGATATCTATCAGGAGCGATACCAAGAAGCGATGAACTCCAAGGCAAGAAAGCCGATCATCCACCTATCTCAGCTGGTAGGTCTTGCTCTTGGGCTAAGCAACGAGCAGCTTGGACTAAACATCAATATCCAAGATGCAACGAGATTGGTAAGCTGATCTTTGGAAATTTTCTAAAATTTAACGGATGATTTTGCAAAAATACTTCGCTGTGGCGCACAAATAGTGCGCCCGCTAGTATCGCACAAAATCATCCAACCTATGCCTACTTTATCCTAAAATACTTTTCGCAGCTATAAAATTCTTGGATAAAATTTCATTGCCTCGTAAATTTTAATGCTTCATAAAATTTAATGCTTTCTCCGCTGTAATTTAAAGTTTCGCCCGCAGCGCTAAATTTTAATCCGCCTTTTATTTTTAAATTTAAAACCAATTAGACAACGAATAAATATAAAATTTTAATTAAATCTAACGAAATTTAAGGTGCATGAATTCTAAATTTTGATAGAATGCCATTTAAAAGTATCCTAAATTTCAGGAGGACGATATGGTTGATTTGGCTCAAATTTCGGCTAGACTTGATGCCGTTGAGCGTTTGCCGCGAATAAAAACGGAGGAAAGCATACAAGAAAGGCTTAAAAGCAAGGGTTTTTCGCGCCGCGATTTTATGAAATGGAGCGGAGCGATGACCGCGATGCTAGGGCTTCCAGCCGCATTTGCGCCTAGCGTGGCTCGAGCTGCGGAGCTTGCTGATCGCTTGCCGGTGATCTGGCTTCATATGGCGGAGTGCACGGGCTGTAGCGAGAGCTTACTTCGCACCGATACGCCTACTATCGACAGCCTCATATTCGATTACATCAGCCTAGAATACCACGAGACGATAATGGCTGCCGCAGGCTGGCAAGCCGAGGAAAATTTAGAGGGCGCGATCGAAAAATACAAGGGGCGCTATATCTTGATGGTAGAGGGTGGAATTCCAAGCGGCGAGAATGAATTTTTCCTAACCGTGGGTCCTGAGGGCAAGAGCGGAGCTCAGCACTGCAAGCACGCTGCCGAAGGAGCTGCGGCGATATTTGCGATCGGCACCTGTTCGAGCTTCGGCGGTATCCAAGCCGCAGCTCCGAATCCGACCGGCGCAGTAGGTCTAGAAAAGATCATAAGTAAGCCTGTCGTCAACATCCCGGGCTGTCCGCCTAGCGAAAAAAATATCGTCGGCAATGTGCTAAATTTTATCCTTTTCGGCACGCTTCCGAGCTTGGACGTTTATAACAGGCCTAAATGGGCTTACGGGCTGCGAATACATGATCTGTGCGAGCGCCGCGGACATTTCGATGCGGGCGAGTTTGTAGAAAGCTTCGGCGATGCGGGCGCGAAGGACGGATACTGCCTTTATAAAGTAGGCTGCAAGGGTCCTTACACGTTTAACAACTGCTCGCGCGAGCGTTTCAACTCCCACACTAGCTGGCCGGTACAGGCGGGTCACGGCTGCATAGGCTGCTCAGAGCCTGATTTTTGGGATCATATGGGACCTTTTGAAGAGCCTTTGGCGGATCGTCTTTACGAAAGCGTTTTTGGCGGGCTCGGCGCTGATGCTACCGCAGATAAAATAGGTGTCGGAATTTTAGCGATCACGGGTGTTGCGGTAGCGGCACACGCGGCGATTGCGTCATTTAAGAAAGATAAAGGGGAATAATCATGTCGCAAAGAATCGTAATAGATCCGATAACCAGAATAGAGGGACATTTAAGAATAGAGGTCGTAGTGGATGATGAAAACGTCGTCCGCGAGGCTTATAGTAGCTCGACGCTATGGCGCGGACTTGAGACTATAGTAAAAAACAGAGATCCGCGCGACGCGGGATTTTTTATGCAAAGAATTTGCGGCGTCTGCACCTTCTCGCACTACAAAGCGGGTATCGTCGCGGTAGAAAACGCTCTCGGCATAACTCCGCCGCTAAATGCCTTGCTAACGCGCACGCTGATGGCTAACGCGCTGTTTTTGCACGATCATCCGGTGCATTTTTATCAACTCCACGGGCTTGATTTCGTAGATGTAGTAAGCGCGCTTAGCGCTGATCCTAAAAAAGCAAGCGAGGAGGCGTTTAAATACTGCGACACCCCTTATGCGTGCGGTGCGGATAAGCTAAAAGAGGTGCAAGATCGCGTGGGCGCTTTTGTTAAAAAAGGCGCTTTGGGGCCTTTTGCCAATGCCTACTTCGGCCATCCTACATACAAGCTTAGCCCGGAGCAAAATTTGATCGCTCTTTCGCACTATCTTGAGTGTTTGCGCATTCAGCGCACGGCGGCTCAGATGATGGCGATATTTGGTGCGAAGCAGCCTCATCCGCAAAGCCTTACCGTAGGCGGCGTCACCTGTGTAATGGATATCCTAAGTCCTGCGAGACTGGGCGAATATATGTCTAAATTTAAAGAGGTCGCAGACTTCGTAAATCGCGCCTATTATCCTGATCTAGTAATGGTTGCGAAGGCTTACGGCAACGAGCCTAGCGTGCTAAATGATATCGGCGTGGCAAATTTATGGACTCATCAAGAATTTCAGCTTTCAAAGAACGAATGGCTATTTCAAAGCGGCATGATTATGAACGGCGATATTAGCAAGGTTTTAGAGCTCGATGAGAACAAGATTACCGAGGAGGCAACGCATGCGTGGTATAAAAACGATGCGGCGCTTCATCCTTACGACGGCGAGCAGGAGCCGAATTATACGGGTCTTCAGGACGGGCAGAGCATCGACGCGCACGGCAAAGAAGCGCATACGAAGGTGCTCGATACCCAGGGCAAATACACCTGGATCAAGGCTCCGCGATACGACGGCAAGCCGCTTCAGGTAGGACCGCTTGCAAATATCGTGGTAAATTATGCTAAGAAAAACGAGCGCGTAGTAAAGGTCGTGGATCAATTCCTAAAAGACGCCGGCTTGCCGCTTGAGGCGGTATTTTCGACGCTTGGACGAACGGCGTGCCGTATGATTGAGGCTAAAGTCGTAGCCGACAACGGACTGATTGCGCTAGAAAATTTGATCGCAAACATCAAAAGCGGCGATACGCAGACCTGCGCAAAATATGTAATTGATAACTCCAAAGAGTACAAAGGTCGCTATATCGGTCATGTGCCGCGTGGCGCACTTAGCCACTGGTGCAGGATCGAAAAGGGCGTTATCAAAAACTGGCAGGCGGTCGTGCCGTCTACTTGGAACGCCACGCCGAAGGATAAGGACGGCGCTATGGGCGCTTATGAATCCTGCTTGATCGGACTTAAGCTTGCCGATCTTTCCAAGCCGCTAGAGATCATCCGCCGCATCCATTCATTCGATCCTTGCATAGCCTGCGCCGTGCACGTAATGGACGCTAAAGGGGCGGAGCTTGGCTGCTATAGGGTAGATCCCAGCAAAGGATAGATCATGAAAAAAAGATTTGCGGAATACGAGTTCTCAATCGGTCTTAGGCTCACGCACTGGCTGCGTGCGCTTTGCATTACGATTTTGGTGATTACCGGATATTACATCGCCTTTGTTTTCACCGCGCCCGAGGTGAGTCCCGAGCCGGTGCTTTTTATGCAGGCTAAATTTAGATTCGTGCATCTGATCTTCGGCTTTGCGATGATTGGCGCGGCGATCTTTAAAACTTATCTTTTCTTCTTCGATAAAAAGAGCAGAAAAGAGCTTTTAAGCATCAAGGATTTTTTTAGCCCGCGTGTCTGGATCGCTCAGATCAAATACTATATCTTTTTGGGCGAGCACCCGCATCTTCGCGGCGTTTATAACCCGCTGCAGTTCATCTCCTATCTGGGCTTTTATCTAGTGCTGTTCGTAATCTGCCTAACTGGAATGATTCTATACGTTCACGTCTATCACGAGGGGTTAGGCGGTGCGCTATACGGGCTCTTGCGCCCGCTGGAAGCTGCGATGGGCGGTCTAAGCGAGGTGCGAATGATTCACCATCTTTGCATGAATATCATCATAATCTTCGTGCCGATCCACGTCTATATGGCGGTCTTTAACGCCGTCAAGGGCAGGGATGGCGCGATGGATGCGATCGTAAGCGGCTATAAATTTAAAAAGGAAGAGCACGCTTGAGGGTGCTGGTACTGGGTATCGGCAACGTCATCTACGCGGACGAGGGCATAGGCGTGCACTTCGTCCGCGCGCTCGCGCAGAACTATAAATTTTATCCTAAAGCCGCCGCACGAAATTCTATGGCGAGCGAGGATTTCGCGGCGCAGAATTTCATGCAAAATTCCGCCCAAGTCTCTGCGATACAAAATTCTACCTCGCAAAATTCCATAGAGCGCAACTCCTTGCAAAATTTTGCAGATGAGAATTCTATCTTTAAGCAAAATTTCGCGACAGCGAATTTAGACCGAAATTCTACTTCAGAAAATTCCGCAAAGCAGAATTTCGCTTCAAATTCTACTTCGCAGAATTCCGCCATAAATTCCGCAGCGCAAAGCTCTATCAATGCGAACCTCGTTGCCAAAAATCTCGCCGTGCCGAGCGATAGTGCGGATCAGATCAGCTTTATCGACGGCGGGACGCTGGCTAGCTTTTTGATGCCTACGATGGCGGAATTTGATGAAATTTTGCTCGTAGATTGCATAAACGCGGATGGCGCAAAGGGCGGCGAGGTGTATTTTTTCGACTACAACGCGATGCCTAAGCAGATCAGCTGGAGTGGTTCGGCGCACGAGGTCGAAATGCTTCAAACCCTGCAAATGATGGATCTTTGCGGCGATCTGCCTCACGTTAAAATTCTAGCGGTCGTGCCGCAGCGCATCGAGGAGGCGAGCTTTAAGCTAAGTTCCGTGATTTTAGAGTCCTCAAAAATCATGGAAAAAACGGCGCTTAAGTACCTATCGGATCTTGGTTTTGCGCATGAAAAAATCGCCGATCTTAGCGCCCAAGATATCGCGGATCGATTTGCAAAAAGGGGGCGAGATGATAGTAGCATATGAGTTTAACTACCTTAATGAAAACGCGCTGATAGCGCACTTCTTGCTGTTTTATGCTCGCAAAAGCGTACTTGAGTTTTGCCTAAAAAAAGAGGTGAGCTTAATAAGCCTTTTCGTGCGCGGCGGCGAGGATGAAATTTTAAAATTTAGCGACGAAGCGATGCCGCTAATTCCAAACTCCATATTTTTGGCAAAATCCTCCGTGCGCGTGGTAGACGAGGGCGGCGCCGAAGCGAAAGCGCTGAAATTTAACTGCACGTTTAAAGATGCCTCTTCGAGCGATTTAAATAAATTTTTCGAGGATGAAATTTCAAACGCGGCTAGTCAGGCTAAATTTAATAATTTCACTCCGCGAGTGATGAAGGAATACCTCGCTCACGCCGAGCTGTCTCAAAATGAATTCGGAATAATAAGCGGTGCTAGCGTGCTTTATGAGGGAAAATTTGAAGCGGTATGCAGGGAGAATTTCGCCGGCTTACTGGAGTTTTGCCGCATAAACTTATTTCATGCTCAGCAGGTGCAGATTAAGCGCGGCGACGCAATTTTCACGCTCAAGGCGGACGTGGATTTTAGCGCCGATTTTCTGATTGCTGCAGGAGTGAGCGCGTTGGATGGGATTTTTGTGAGCGATGAAAAGAGCAAAATCGCGCTCGCAGCCTTCGAAAAGCCGCTCATAAGCCTAAAAACCAATGCGATCTTTAGAAAAAATCACGAGAGCGCGCCTAAATTTTTTGACGTAAAGCTTGCGGGTGGCATATTCGTGTTTGCGCTGGTGCGCGCTTTGGCAAGCGATGGGATCTATTTTTTAAGCGCAAAATGCGAAAATGCGGCGCAAAAAGATAAAATTTTTAAAGTCGCGCCGCTTCAAAACGGCTTTTTGATCGTGCAAAACGAGGATTTTTTAAGCGACAGCGCAAGCTCTTATCTGAAAAACTCAAACGACAAAAACTCCGCTCTTTTTGCGCTTACGTGCCGCGAAAAAGGGATTTTCAACGACTCCAAAAAACGCGTTTTGCGCTGCTTTTTGGGAGTGGGCGCGGACGACGAGATCGCAATTTATGGCGAAAGCTCTAAAAAAATTCTACTTAAATTTAATCTGCCGCGCAGTTTTGACGAACTTAAGGCTCAAATTTGCGCGGATGAGACGGGCGCGAAGCTGCTTGAAAATTTCAGCTCCAAATTTAACGTAAACGCCGCAAAAATCGATGAAATTTTAAAAAGCGCAAACGCGGGATTTCACACCATCTTTAGCATCGCCGCGCAGCTTATCTGGGGGCGCGATGCGGCGTTTTTGATAGCGAGCGCGGAGGATTTTGCGGGCGGTAAAGGGGTACGACTCGATTTTTGCACCGATGAGCGCGGCTGCGTGCAAGCGGATAAAATTTTGCGCTCGGCGATGAGCTATGCGCTCGCAGGCGCCAATGAAAAGCTGTTTGCGTTCGGATTTTTTGATAGTTTAGGCTATTTTTTAAGCGATCTGGCGGATGAGCGCAAAGAGGATTTTGACGTTTTGATCTTCGGCGGAGCGATGTTTAGCGGGCGCAAATTTGCGGATTTGATGCTTAAGCTTTGCAAAAATTTTGACGCGAGCTTTAGCGACAGCTTCGCGCTTCAAGCTCGATAGATCGGGTGTATATGCTAATTTTTAGCAAAGCTTCAAAGCTATATTCTCGAAACAGCAAGTCGAGCTGGCATTGCGGTGCCGATAGCTGCGCCATACGGGCTAAGCTTAGCGCAAATGAGACCTCGAAAAATTTAAAAAAAGCGGCAAAGGGCGCGGGCGTGAAGGATCGAATTTTATTAAATTTAGAGCATATTTTGCACCGCCCGGTACGTTTTATCCGCCCGCTGCGAGCGCAACTTGCTTGCAAAACAGCTCCTGCGGCGCGCAATTTATGAAAGCACGTGCATGAAAGCGGCTAAATTTGAGGTTTTCGGAGCAGTACAGGGGGTCGGGTTTCGCCCGTTCGTCTACAAGCTCGCCGTGGATTTGGGGCTAAAAGGCGAGGTTTATAACGACGGCGAAGGCGTTAAAATCATCGTTTGCGCAGACATTTTTGGGGCGCAACAGAACTCAGTCGATAAAAATTTTGCACCTTTAAATTTAGATGAGCCAAATTCTAACGAAATTCAAGCACAGAAAGTATCGTTATCAGCTGCTCGGTCTTTAAATTCTGCCGAGTCGGATTCTAACGAAGCCGCAAACTCATTACGAAATTTTGCAAGTTCAAATTTAAACGAGAGCTCCTTTTCGTCGCAGAACGCACCGAACTCGCCAAATGATTTGACCGGCTCGTCGCGCGATTTATTGAATGATTTAGTAAGCCTGCCCGATTCAGATTTGACGAGCTTGCCTCATGATTTGACGAGCTATTCGCAAGCCGCAGCGAGCGAGAAATTTTTACCAAACCTATTCAAGACCGATCTAAACAAGCAGGGCTCCATTTTGCCCGCTTCGTCGGATCAAAATTTTATCGTGCAAAATTCGTCGCAGCAGGGCGGTATGTCGCAGAATGAATCGTCGCAATATTTACAAAATACTAAGCGCGACTTGCAAGATGCGAAAGAGGACTTGCAAGGTGCGAAGGGAGATTTGGACGGCTTTAAACACGATTCGCAAAGCGCAGGGCAATATCTGTGCGAAGAAGAAATTTTAAAAATTTTCGAGCAGCGCCTCCGCAGCGAAGCGCCGCCGCTTTGTCGTATCGATAAAATTACTCGCACCGATCTAAATACACAAGATTTTACGCAGAATTTTACTGATTTTAAGATCACGCAATCCAAGGAGGGGCGTAAATTTAACCCGATTTTGCCCGATTTTGCGATCTGCGATCAGTGCAAAAAAGAGTTTTACGACCCGCAAAATCCGCGCTTCCACTATCCTTTTATCAACTGCACTGATTGCGGCCCGCGCCTTAGCATCATCGCCGCGCTGCCGTACGACCGCGTAAACACCACGATGAGGGCGTTTGAGATGTGCGAGTTCTGCCGCGGCGAATACACGGACCCGCTCACGCGCCGCTATCACGCCGAGCCGATCTCTTGCCCGCACTGCGGTCCGCAGCTGTTTTTATGCGGCGCGGGCGGCGAAATTTTATCAAGCGGCGAGGAGGCGATAGCGCGCACGGCGGAGCTTTTGTGGCGCGGACAGATCGGCGCGATCAAGGGAATGGGCGGCTTTCACATCGTCTGCGATGCGACGAACGAGCGCGCAGTACGCATGCTGCGAACGCTCAAAAAGCGCCCGAGTAAGCCCTTTGCAATCATGTGCCGCGACGCAGCGCAGGCAGGGCGCGCGGCAAGCTTAAGCGCAGAGGAAAAGGCGCTGATAGACTGTAACGTCAAGCCGATCGTGATTTTAAAAAAGCGTGAGTTTTCTTGGCGCACGCTGACGGGCTTTGCGGCGGATTTCGGCACACAAAATTTAAAGGCGCAAGGCAAAAATCCTATATCGCCGAGATTTGCGGGCGAGCAAGAAGAGGCGGCGCAAGGGCGGGGCTCTGCGTTACAAAATTTACGCAATTCCGCGGCGCTAAATTTTAGCACGCAAGGCGCTGAGAATTACACGGAGCAGGGCGAATTACAGAGTGCGCAAATTTTCAGTAAAACGGCGCACCGTAATTTCGCCTGTGATACGCTAGCGGCAAACGAGCTAGAGCGCGCATACGATCGGTCTGATTTGCAACGCGCGGTTAAAAATTTGAGCTCACCGCAAGCAGTAAGCGAGGCGCAAGTTACGATTAACGAGTTAAAATCGCAATTTGCGGCAAATAGCAGAGAACTGCGATACGTATCGCCCGATTCTTGGCATGCGGACGAGCAAAATTTACAACTCTCAACGAAGATATCTGATTTGCAGCCTGCAGCGAGCGAGCCCGTTTCGCAAAGATCCGCGAATATTTCAAGTTTGCAATATGCCGCGGATAGGGCAAACTCGCGATATGGGGCGTGTGAGCAGGACTTGCAAAACGCTGCAGATAAGGCGGCTTTGCAATGTGCGGTGAGCGAGCTAAGTTCGCAACAGACGATAAATTCGCAAGGCTCATGCTCTGCGCAGGCGTGTGTGGCGGACGTGCGTGGCGCATATTCCGATAACGGGGACGATTTCGTGCGTTTGCCCGCGAGTTTTTCGGCGATTTTTAGGGCAGGAATGATTTTCATCGCTCCGAGCGTGGCGCCAAACCTTAATAAAATCGGCATTTTCCTAGCCAACACCGGCGTGCATCTGCTGCTTTTTGAATACTTTGATCGCCCGATCGTCGCCACAAGCGCCAACATTAGCGGCGAGCCCATTATTTTTAGCAACGAGGAGTTGCGCGCGAAGCTGGGCAGCGTCATCTCGTTTTATCTGGATAACGACCGCGAAATTTTAACGCCGAGCGACGATAGTATCGCGTTTTTACCGCAGTTTGAAGCGCGAACTTTATCGCCTGATTTAAAAATGGCTTGCAATTCTAGTAAAATTTCCGAGCCGCTTCCGATCTGCGCTCAGACGGAAAACTCTGCGCAAAATTCCATTCTAACGCAGAATTCCGCAACCGCACAAACCCTTATCGCGCCGCAAAATTTTAAGGAAAATTTCGCAGATAGGCGAAATTTCGAGAACTCGCAAAGACCTTCCGATACGGATACAAGTTGCGACGTCGCAGATTTCACTTCAAAAAACAGCCGCGACTCCGCAAATTCGGCGCCTCAAAAAAACCAAGATGACGCAAATTCTGTCGCCAAAGCGAAACCTGTTTGCGAAACGAAATCCGCCTGCGCCACAGGTTTCGCAAATTTAAAAAACGTTGCAAATCCCACAAGCCTCGTAAATTTCGCAAATGCCGCAAAACCGACAAATACCGCGAATTTGGCGAGATACACAAATTTTTCCGCCGAAGCGGACGCTCTAAATCGCGCGTTGTTTTTGCGAACATCTCGCGGAATGAATCCAAAAATTTTCCCTAGCAAATTCCAGCTCAAAGGCACTTTCCTGGCGCTCGGAGCAGAGCTTAAAAATGAGTTTGCGATCTACAAAGACGGGCAAATTTTCATCTCGCCCTACATCGGCGATCTTAAAAACGTCGCCACGAATGAGCGATTTTTCGCGCTTTTGGATATGTTCGTGCGCGCCTACGAGCTGAAGTTCGATGCCGTCATCGCGGATTTGCACCCGCAGTTTTCACACACGCGTTTTTTCGAGCAGCGCGGATACCCCATGATCCGCTACCAACACCATTTCGCGCATCTGGTGTCGAATCTGGCGCAAAATGAGCTGCTAGGCAGCGGCAAAAAATACCTCGGCTTCTGCTTCGACGGCACCGGCTACGGCACGGACGGCACGATCTGGGGCGGCGAAATGATGATTTTTAACGAGTTCGGCTTTAATCGCGTAGCGAAATTCGACGAGATCGCGCTTATCGGCGGCGAGAATGCAATCAAAAACATCTACAAGCTCGCGCTCGCGCTCATATTTAAATTCAATGCAAAGGACGCTGCGCGCGAGTTTTTGGCAAAATTTAACGCGAGCGAAGTAGCAAATTTAGAAAAAATCGCGCCGCGTGCCATCCGCTCAAGCTCGCTAGGGCGGCTATTCGACGCGTTTGCTGCGGTCATTTGCGGCCTGCGAACCGTAAGCTTCGACGGCGAAGCGGGTATGCGACTTGAGAATCTATATATCGACGGCTGCGAGCAGAGTTACGAATTTACGCTGCGAAAGGAGGGCGAAAATTTTACCCAAAACGCGCCGCAACCCGCTTTGCAGCAGCAAAGCGCCGATGATTTGGCGCGCGAAGCGGGGCAGGGCGGTTTAAATGCGCAAAATCGTAGCGGCGTGAAAGATGGCTGCACGTTGCAAAGCGATTTTAAAGAGCTTGCGGATGATACGGCAAGTAAAAATGAGCTTGGACTAGCGGCTCAAAACATCGCCGAAGGCAGCGGCAAAAAGAATGAAAGTTCCGCCGCAAATTCTATAAACCAAGCGTCCGCCCTGAATTTAATAAATTTGGAAAGCAAAAACGCCACTGATGCGGATCAAACCCCGCAAAATAGAGCTTGCGCGCCGAGCTTTGAGGGCGAATGCTATGTGATCGATTACGAAGAGGCATTTTTGCAGGCTTTGAGCGATGAGCCGCGCTTGGCTGCGACGAAATTTATCAACGGCCTGGCAAACTTCATCGCGGAGTTTGCGGAGGGCTTCGGGCTCGAGGTCGTGCTAAGCGGCGGGGTCTTTCAAAACGCCACGCTTCTAAATCTTACGTGCGAAAAGCTGCGCGAGCGAGGGATAAAATTTCATCTAAATCGCGCCGTTCCTTGCAACGACAGCGGCATCGCATACGGGCAGCTCGCGGCATATCTAAGCGAAATTTCGCGCTAAACTCGTCCGCAAAAAACGCAATTATAGCCGTTAAGCTCGCTCTTTGTAAAATTTATTAGTCTCATCTCGCCGCTAAATTTGATGGCTCTGCGCCCTACCTGCTCTTTGCGTAAATTCTAACGCTACGGACGATAAAATCACTGCGGCTAGCTTTTCTAAAATCGCAAAATCAGCGAATAAATTTACGCCTTGCTGTCTTTATATGTCGCAGCTGAAACGTTAAAATTTTAAAATTTAACGGCGCGCCGTTGACCGCCATGGCATCACGGCGCACCACTATGGCAACCGATGCAAAATTCTACCGCGGCGCATGGCTAAATAACTGCGCAAATCCCAAGCTAAGACGCTATTTAGCGCCTGACTCTTAAAATTTGGACGCAAGCTCGCGGTAGAATTAAAATAACGTAGCACCGGTAAATTTCATCGCGCTAGCACTAAAATACAACGCGAAATCGCGAGTAAAATTTCAAAATACGCACGATGCTTTGGAGCTTTAAATTTTAAAGAATAAGCCAAATTAGCGCGAAATTCTTACTATTTGAGCGGAATTTCGGTAAAATTACGTTTAAAATACGCGAAATAAGGGGAGCTATGAAAAAAGAGGAAAAAGAGAGCGCCGTAAGATTTAGCATTTCGCTGCCGACGAAGCTTTTTGAGGATCTCGATGAAATGGTGCGCGCCAAGCAGTACCTAAGCCGCAGCGAGTTTATCCGCGATCTCATACGCGAAAAGATGGTCGAGGGCGTGCTTCACGGAGATGGCGAGGATGACTGCGTGGGCGTGCTTTGCATCGCTTACGATCATCACCAAAGCGATCTGATCGAGCAGCTCGTAGAGATCGAGCACCACGCAAACGTCACCATCGTCAGCACCAGCCACTTCCACATCGACGAGCGCCACTGCTTCGAGGAGATCACGATGCGGGATAAAATTTCAAAGATCGAGCGGCTCAGCGCCAAAATCGGCGCGCTAAAAGGGGTGAAATTTTCCAAGCTCGTAAAGGCGGTCATCACCGAAGCGTAGGGCGTTTGCACGTTTTTAAAAACAGCGCGTCGTGCTAAATTTATGCGCCTTTAAATTTAAACGCAGCTGCGGCACGACTTTTGCGAGTTGTGCAGCGCGATTCTCGATCGAGTAGCGAATTTGGGCGACGCGGCTGCGCAAGGCGTGCAAATAAAATTTGTTTAAATTTACGCGGCGAGTATGAAATTTTGAAATTTTAATCAAAAAGTATTCTTGCCGCGGGTTTAAATTTACGCACAGGCACGAAACTGGCGCAGCAGCTCGCGACTAAATTTTATAGGCGCCGCTTTTGTGTCGTATTTGTAAAGCCCGAGTTAGCGCAAAATCGATATTAAAATGGTCGCCGCTGGTATTCGGCACGCCGGAGAGCACGCGCGAGATTGTAGAGTACCGGGATAAAATCCACTCGCAAGCCCTGAATTTCGTGCTTCTATCTACGGCAATCTCTGGTTTATTTTGAGCCATTGCGAGCTGCGAGGTCTAAATTTAGAGAGTGCGGCTTTACAATCTGCGAGCAGGCGATAAAATTTAAAGTAGCGCCTTTGCCGTGAGCTTTAAAATTTTGTGTCGAGCCTTCGCAAACAGCGCACGAAATTTAGACGAAAACAAAGCGCGTAAATTTCAAGCCTCATTAAATTTCATAAAATTTTGCATCTTGATATAAAATTTATCAAATTTACGCCGTTTAAAGCAAAAACGTGGTATTTTACGCGCAAAATTTATTTTCCAAGGATAAAAAATGTGTAAAGATTGCGGCTGTTCAGTAGGCCATACTCACGAGACGGGTGCTCATTCGCACGAGCATCTCCATACCCACGCGGACGGCACCGTCCACTCCCACGCTCATATGCACGAGGCGGGGATCGATCACGAGCACGACGCGCACGATCACGTCCACGCAAATGTCGCTATTAGCGACGCCAAGACAATCGAGGTGATGAGTAAAATTTTAAGCGCCAACGACGAGGAGGCCGCTCACAACAGAGCTCATTTTGACGAGGATAAAATTTTATGTCTAAATTTGATGAGTAGCCCCGGTAGCGGCAAGACGACGCTACTTGAGACCACTATCAAAAGTGGCAAATTTAAAATCGGCGTCATCGAGGGCGATCTAGAGACTAACCGCGACGCCGATCGCATCATAAAAGCGGGCGCGCAGGCCCATCAGATCAGCACCGGCGAGACCTGCCATCTGGACGCCTTTATGGTTCACGAGGGGCTTCATCATATCGATACTAAAAATTTGGATCTGGTTTTCATAGAAAACGTTGGAAACCTCGTCTGCCCGGCGGCATTCGACGTGGGCGCGCACCTGAACGTGGTGCTTCTAAGCGTGCCCGAGGGCAGCGATAAAATCGCAAAATACCCCGTGATATTTCGTCGCGCAGACTGCGTCGTAATCACTAAAACCGCGCTGCTACCGCATTTTGACTTCGATATGGATGAAGTAGTGCGCGAAGTGCATAAACTCAACCCAAAAGCCGACGTCATCGCGCTTGATAGCAAAAGCGGCGAGGGCGTGGAGAAATGGCTGAAATTCCTACAATACAAGAAGGAATTTCGTTAATGTGCCTTTCAATCCCTTCAAAAATCATCTCAATCGACGAAAATAATTTCGCGACCGTGGAGACTCTGGGCGTGCGCCGCGGCGTGAGCTTGGATCTGCTCCCCGAGCCCGCGGCGGTCGGGGAGTACGTGCTGATCCACGTGGGCTTTGCGATGGAGAAGATCGATACGCAGCGAGCGAAGGAGAGTATCGAAATTTACGAGCAGATTGCAAAGCAGATGAGGGCGGAAGAGGGTTCCGTGTATGAAAGCATAGAGCCGAGAGCCGGCGCAGAGAATTAAAGCGACTTGCAAACCCGTAAAATTTAAGGTAAATAATGGATCTAATCAAGGATTTTAGGGATAAGGAGCTGATTTTAGCGCTTAGCAAGCTGATAATTTCCAAAAGCAAAAAGCCGCTAAACATCATGGAGATTTGCGGCGGACACACGCACTCGATCATGAAATTCGGCCTTCCTAGCCTGGTCGGCGAAAATATCAAATTTATCCACGGCCCCGGCTGTCCGGTGTGCGTGATGCCGCGCAGTCGCATCGACGAGGCGATCAAGCTCGCCGCGATGCCGCAGAGTATTTTTTGCACTCTAGCAGACATGCTGCGCGTGCCCGGCTCTCGCACCAGCTTGCAGAAGCTGCGCAGCGAGGGGCACGACATCAGAGCGCTTTATAGTCCGCTTGATTGCATAAGGATCGCGCAGGAAAATCCGCAAAAAACGGTGATATTCTTTGCGATCGGCTTTGAGACGACGACGCCGATGAGCGCCGTGCTTATCGATAAAGCGCTAAGCTTGGGGCTAAAAAATCTCTTTTTTCACATCAACCACGTCACAGTGCCCGCTCCCGTGCGAGCAATCTTAGACGACGCGGATGTGCAGATCGATGCGTTTTTGGGGCCTAGCCACGTAAGCGTGATCACCGGCGCGAAGGCCTACGAAAGCATTGCGCGGGATTACAAAAAACCGATCGCCGTAAGCGGATTTGAGCCGCTTGATATAATGGCGGGCGTGTTAAATTTGGTGGAGCAGCAAAACGCCGGCACCTACGAAGTTTTCAACGAATACGAGCGCGTCGTAAAAGAGGACGGCAACCAAAAAGCGCAAAATTTAATAGATAAATATTTTGAAATTTGCGATTTTCCGTGGCGAGGGCTCGGCGAAATTCCAAAAAGCGGCATGAAGTTGCGCCCGCAGTACGCGGCGCTAGATGCCAGGGTGCAGTTTGATTGCAGCGTACAGAGCGCTCCCGAGAGCAAGGCCTGTATCTGCGGCGAAATTTTACGCGGCAAAAAAAGCCCGTATGATTGCAAAGTTTTCGGCAAACACTGCACGCCTCAAAACCCGATAGGATCGTGCATGGTTTCAAGCGAAGGGGCGTGTGCGGCGTACTATAAATACGGCGACATCAAAAACGCGGGCTAAATGCGCGCGGTATCCGGCTAGCAGAGCGTAAATTTTAAAAATAAGTCATGCTTTAAAATTTTAACCAAAGCGAAATCGCCGCGCTAAATTTTACTTTAAAATTTTGCGCGGCGTCGTAGCGGCACGGCTCGTTCGACTCCGGAATACGGGCTTTAAATTTTAAAACCGAGCGAAAAGGAAAAATTTGAACGAAACTATACTTTTAAGCCACGGCGGCGGCGGCGAGGAGATGAATAGGCTCATCAACGAGATGATCTTTGCGGCGTTTGATAATGAAATTTTGCGCGCCAACAACGACAGCGCGATACTAAATTTAGACGCCGGGGCGGGTTTTGACCGCACGGCGCCGAGTTCTGCTTTGAATTCGGCGGCTAGTTTCGGCGGCGAGCTAGCTTTCAGCACCGATAGCTTCGTCGTTACGCCTCTGTTTTTTAACGGCGGCGACATCGGTAAAATTGCCGTTTGCGGCACCGTCAACGACCTTGCGATGGTGGGCGCAAAGCCGCTGTTTTTAAGCTGCGCGCTCATCATCGAGGAGGGGCTTAGCCTAAGCGAGCTGCGACGCATTTTGGACTCGATGGCTAGCACCGCGCGAAGTTGCGGCGTTCGTGTCGTTTGCGGCGATACAAAGGTCGTGCCGCGCGGCAAATGCGATAAAATTTTCATCAACACTAGCGGCATCGGCCGTGTTTTGCGACCTGCGCGCGTGCAAAACATCAAAGCGGGCGCAAAAATCCTGCTTAGCGGAGACATCGGGCGGCACGGGGCAGTGATACTCGCGGTGCGCGACGAGATCGCTCTAAGCAGCGAGCTGCAAAGCGACTGCAAACCGCTTTGCGCTGCGGTAGAAGAGCTGATCTTGCAAGGCGTGAAAATCCAAGCGATGCGAGATGCGACGCGCGGCGGGCTCAGCGCGGTTTTGAACGAATTTGCAAGCTCCAGCGGGCTTGAATTTTTAGTGCGCGAAGAGGATATCAAAATCAGCGACGAAGTAGTGGGCGTGTGCGAGCTGCTGGGCTTCGAGCCGTACGAGCTCGCAAACGAAGGCACGTTCGTAGCGATCGTAGAAGATGACGCCGAGGCGAACAGAGCGCTTGAGATACTGCGCGAATTTGACGCAAATGCCGCAATCATCGGCGAGGTACGCGAAGTAGGGCACGACAAAGGCGAATTTAAGGGCTCTTTGGCACCCAAACTTGGTACGTGGGACGAATCTACGGGCGCGAGCGACGCGGGCACGGTATCAGAAAATAGGGCGGGACAATTTCAAACTCCGCATGCGACAAAAGGGCGAGTGATCTTGCAAAATGCCTACGGCTCGCAGCGATTTTTAGAGCTTCCGAAAGGCGAACTATTGCCGCGGATTTGCTAAATTTGCGTGCAAATTTAGCAAATTTAAGCCTAAATTTCAGAGCATGTTTTAAATTTACAGCAAAATTTCGTATAGAATACGGCGCGGCCGTAAAATTTAGAGGGAAAAATGCATGAACTATCGATTGTAGCGGATCTTGTGGCGCTATGTGAAAAGGCGTTAAACGCCGAAAAAGCAAAGAAAAAAGGCGCGGCCGAGCAGGGCGGTAAAAATAGCTGCGACATCGCCGATACAGCCAATGAAAATACGAATTCCGCAAATACCAACATAGGCCCTAAAAATACCGAAAATACGGGCGTTGCAGATACGAACCCAAACGACAAAAGCGGCGATTTTTATAAAAATTTAGATGCGAAACCACAGGCGTCTTACGATACATTTAGTTCGAAAAGTCCACAGATAAGGGAGCTGCACGTAAAAATAGGGCGACTAAGCGGCGTGGAAGCGCATTATCTGCAAAACTGCTATGAGGTCTTTCGCGCAGGCACCGTCTGCGAAAATGCGGATCTCATCATCCATACCCAAGAAATCGTCGTAAAATGCAAAAACTGCGGTTTTAGCGGAGATTTGACGCAGAACGACTTTTTTTGCCCGCACTGCAAAAGCTCCGAAATCAGCGTAATCGACGGCGAGGATATGTATCTAATGCGCCTGGTTATTGAATAAAAGAGGGCGTTTTCTGGGTGCAAAACTTTCCATATTTTGAATTTAACTCCTTGCCATAAGCAAAATTTCATTTCCGCCTAATTTAGATATTTACCTCTATTTCATTCTTGCAATAATACTATCCATTATCCTGCTGATTTCATTTGAAATCACAAAATTATGAAATATAAAAATTCTTCTAATAAAAACTATTAATAAAAACAACAAATGCGTTAAAAATACATGAAATTATTCATATAATTATACGTTAATTTCGTATTGAATTTTTACTTGAAAATTATAGTTTTCAATATAGAATATCTAGAAATATGGTGCTTTTGCTCCAAAAAATTGAAAAATGATGAACTACTGATATATATTTTCATATTAATGATTTCTATGTAGTAAACGATTTATAAAAATGAATTTTTTGATTTTATTAATTTGGCATCATTTCTATAAATTTTATGAACGTATTTATTTAAATTATAATAAGCTTATTGTATCGCCCTATTTTGTATCTAATATTTACAACATTAAATTTAATATAAATCATGCTTATATTCTACATTAATTTAATATTGCAGTAGTATTGACAATGATTATCTCATCTGATATAATAACGCGAAAATTTTATCAGATTTTAGGAGTTAAATTTTGAAAGTTTTTACTCTCTCTCTCTCTCTCTGAAGCTGCAGCTACCCTACTTTTATTGAGCGCCGCAAATCCAGCCATAGCCGACGAGCAAACTAAGCAAAGCATAAATCTCGGTGAAGTAGAAGTTACCGCAAACAAAATAAGTGAAAATTTAAAGGATGTGCCACAAAGTATCAGCGTCGTAAGTGATACTGAGTTACAAGAGCGCGATGTCAAAAACGTCGAGGAGCTGGTAAAAACTATGCCGAACATTACCGGTGTGGGCGGGATGTACGAGGGCATCAGTACTAGAGGACTCAATCCTTCGATATATACGAGTTCCAACCCCGTTACGGTCTATGTCGGCGGCGTAGCGCAAAGCAACAAAGACGCAGCCTATATCCCCGTTACAAATATCGATCACGTCGAGGTTTTACGAGGTCCTAGCAGCGCGATCTACGGCAAAGACTCAATCGGCGGCATCATCAATATCGTTTTGAAAGAGCCGACTAACGAGTGGAGCGGCAGCGTCGGCGCCGAATACGGCTCGCACAAATACATGTTAGGTCTTTTTGAAACCAGCGGCGCGCTGATTGATGATAAACTATTTTTAGGTTTAAACGGCTCGGCGTCCAAAGAGGATGGCTGGATCATCAACGATCTAAACGGCGATAAAGCCAACGACAAGAAAAATTACAATTTCGGACTAAATTTAAAGATAGTGCCGACTGATCGTTTTACGATTAAAATTTACGGCGATCTTTTTCACCGCCAGGACAACTCGCTCGACGAGCTTTTTATCCCAAAATCGAGATTTGGCAATATCTCAAAAAGCGAAGCCAAGCATATAAACTTAGAAACTCCCGCCCGCGTAAAGCAAACCTCTAGCTCGGGAGCGTTAGATCTAAAATATGAATTTGACAAATTTGACGCGACTTCGGCTACGACCTTTCGTAGAGCTAAAAAAGACGGGCTCTACGACGAGGATTTCGGTAGTAAAATAACCTATCTCGACCCCGATCACTATGGGCTAGTTACATTTTTAAATTCTAAAAATGATACCTTCTCCGAGGAGCTTAGATTTAGTAGCAATGACGAACAAAGCTTCAAATGGGTCGGCGGGCTTTATTACGAAAACGAAAAACAAGTCTTCGGCCCGATCGGCGATCAATACGGCGACGGCGGCGGTAGGACGATAGTCGAGGATTGGCCTTCGGTCAATCGCGCGCAGACGGCATCGGTATTTGGTCAGATCATCTATCAGATCACGAGCAAATTTGATGCTACGCTTGGTGGCAGGTATCAGCAGATCAGAAAACACACAAAGGTCGATTACTTTTCATACGAGCTAGGGCGCGATCCCGGTGCGCCCGCGTTTTCGATGGACGAAAAAGCGACATTTAGGACGTTTTTGCCAAAAATCGCACTTGGATACGATATCACCGACGAGCTAAATATTTATGCGATGTATTCGAAGGGCTATCTAGCCGGCGGCTTTAATTTTTACACCACCGGCGGCAGCAGGGAGGATAATAAATTTGACGCACAGACGAGCGATGACTACGAGATCGGCGTAAAGGGTTCATATGAGAGCTTTAGATTTTCTACCGCGCTATTTTATATGGACATCAAGGGCACGCATATATTTTACACCGACCCCAATAACCCCAACATCTACTCGACCGCAAACGCTGATAAATCAAAATCTATGGGCGTGGAATTTGAAGGCGTCGCAAAAGCAAGCAAAGAGCTTGATATAAATTTAGCCGCGAGTCTGCTAAAGACCAAATACGGAGATTATATCAACAAAGATGGCACGAATAATAAAGGCAATAAAATCGAGAAAAACCCCGAGTATAAACTCTCTTTGGGCGCGTCGTACTACGCTCCGATGGGAATTTATACGAGACTGGACGGAAATATGATAGGCAAGACCTACTTCGATGCTCAAAATAAGCTAGCTCAAAAGAGCTATTTTACGGCGGATGCAAAAGTAGGCTACCTAAAAGATGGCTTTGACGTGTATTTTTACGTCAAAAATTTGACCGACAAAGAGTATTTCTCGCACATACGCGACAGAGCGAGTAATGTCTTAGTTACCTATGGCAAAGGCAGAACGCTCGGCGTCGGCGTAAGATATAGTTTTTAAATTTAGTAAATTTTACTAAAAGAAAGGATGAAAAATGAGGAAAAGTTTAGCTGTATTGGCAGTTTTAGGTGCATTTAGCGTAGCAGGCGCGCATGATTTTTGGCTTGCGGGTCAAAATGACGACAAACTGAGGGTTCAGATCGGATTTGGAGATGGATTTGCCACGTGCGAGCCGATCGATAAGCAGAGGGAGAATAATTTTGAAATCCCCGTAGTCATAGATAAAAACGGCAAAAAAATCGAGCTAAAGCGCACGAGCGAAAACTATAAATTTGAGGGCGAAAAGCAGCCGGAAGGCGTCTATATCATTACCGGGCAATATAAACCGACCTTTTGGACTGAGGATAAAAGCGGCAAATGGCATATGGGCGGCACGAAAGATACGATCAAAGACGCTAAATTTTGCCGCCGCGCCACCATGCTCGCAAAGGGCGTAATCAACACACAAGCAGGCGATCTCATAACTAAGCCCGTGGGCGAGCGACTCGAGCTCGTACCTTTAGAAAATCCGGTAAATTTCAAAGCCAATAAGCCGTTTAAAATTAAAGTGCTATTTGAAGGCAAGCCGCTTGCAAATGCCGCGGTTGAAGGTGCGCCGGATGGATTTCTGGAAGATATGAGCGCATTTTATGGTATGACCGACGATAAGGGCGAAATCGAGGTAATGGCGCTAAAGCCGGGTCCTTGGATACTAAAAGCAAGAAATAAACTCGCATTTTCGGATCCAAAGAAATGCGACGAAGAGACGATTATCGCGTCCTTTGCCTTTGAAGTGAAATAAGTTTAAATTTACTCTAAATTTTACTCCGGCTTTTAAATTTAAAAGCCGGATTACGCTATGTGAGAACTTTCGCGAACTTTGTAATTACCGCGCGTAGGCTACGCTTTTAACTCGTCGCGATTTGCGCATTATGCTACGATAAGCCTTCCTGGCAAAATTTCAATTTTAGCTTGAATGCTCACTTTTTCATAAATGCTCGCATATTTTTAAAATTCAGCTTCTAGTGCCTATTCGCCTAAAACAATCCTCGTTCAAAACCAAAAGATTAAATTTAATTCAAATTTTGCTCTATTTAAATTCCACTTGCGCCCTAAAATTTATCTAAATTTCAAACCCCGCAAGTATAATCCGCCATAGATTTTAAAATTCCAAAGGCACAACTTTATGAACCCTAAAATTTTAAGCGCCATAAAATTTCGCGGCATAACCTCTAGCGTTTTGGCAATCTGCACTTATCTGATCATTTGGGCTTGTTGCGAGTTTTGGCATGACGTTGAAATAAGCAAATTTTTAGGCGTTGCCGCCGTAATTGTTGCCATAATTTTCGCTTCGATGATTTTTAAACTCTCGGCAACCAAAATTATCTCTGATATCTCCGATAGTAAGGTTTTTAGGACGTATTTAATTACCTTTATCGCCCGAGTGCTTTGGGCTATTATGGTTATCGCATTTTTATTGTATGCTATAAATATCGCGAGCTCGGAAACTCTCAATTACTTCTTTCATAGCCACAGAGAATCTTTTGTAGATACATTCTATTCTGTTATTAGAACAACTCAAAATATAGGGTTTAGTTATCAAAACGAAGCGACGCTGATTGCCATATGGAGCAATATCTTTCTTGTTGTAATTCCAGCACTTAAAACTATTAATTACGTAGTGTTGATACTAGTGTATTATAAACTAGGCAAAGCTGCTACAAATAAGATTTTTTACTTCTGTGGAGGATTATATTTTATGTATTGGATACTTCTAAATATTATGAATGTATTCGTTAATCTTCCGAAAATAAGCAATGTAACAGCGGTATGTATCATACTTATAGCGATTTTTTTATCTGAAATTTTAGAACTTATCGCTTGGATTAGGATTAAAGGGATTTTGGGCGCGGAGCTTTGGAATAAAAACTTATGGACGACGCCTATAAAATAAATCAAAAAAACTAATCTGAAATTATGCGCAAGCCGCTTAAAATTTCATAAATTTGCTTCACAAATTCCATATCGCACCGCAAATTCTACGCGAAATTCATATGCACGATGTAAATTTTAAAATTCGCCCTACTTTAAAATTTCATCTTTTACCTAAAATTTATCATTAAAAATCTATAATATTCCAAAATATATTTTCTAAACGCAACCGCCTATAAAGCACACAAAATCGGGCGTATTAAAAAGTATATAATCTAAATTAAAGGATAGAAAATGAGTAAGCTCCACTCTTTCGCGCTGGCCCTTGCGCTGTGCGCGAGTTCGCTTTTTGCAGACCGCGTCGTAACCGATCAGCTAGGCCGCGACGTCACGCTGCCCGACGAGGTTAAGCGCATAGTCGTGCTTCAGCACCAAAGCCTAAACGCGCTCAACGAGCTAAACGCGATGGATAAGATCGTCGGCGTGCAGGAATCGTGGGAAAAGTCGCTCGGCAAAAACTACATCCGCCTAGCGCCGAGCCTAAAAGACATGCCGACTCCTGGCGATCTAAAGGTCATCAACTACGAGGCGGTGCTTAAGCTAAAGCCCGACGTCGTGATCGTCACGAACTACATCCCGCAAGAATACATCGATAAAATGACGGAGCTCAAAATCCCCGTCGTCGCCGTTAGCTTTCAGCGTAGCGACGCCGCCGATAAAAGCAAGCTAAATCCGACCTTCAAAGACGATGAAGCCGCCTACACCGAGGGCTTTTACGACGGGATCGAGCTTCTTGGCAAGGTCGCAAACCGCGAGAAAGAGGCCGCCGAGCTAATAAGCTTCGTCAAAACCTCGCAAGAGCAGCTAAAGGCTAAATTTAGCGACTTCATCGTGGATAAAAGACCTAAAATTTACATGGCAAATCCCGATCTTACGACCTACGGCAGCGGCAAGTACACGGGTATAATGTTTATGCGTGCAGGCGCACAAAACGTCGCAGCAGAGAGTATCAAGGGCTACAAGCAGGTCTCTGCCGAGCAAATTTTAGCGTGGGCGCCGCAGATGATCTTCGTGCAGGATCGCTACCCGCAGGTGCCCGCCGAGCTTAAATCCAACCCGCAGCTTGCAAATTTAAGCGCGGTTAAAGAAGATAAAATTTACATGATGCCCGAATACGCCAAAGCGTGGGGCTATCCGACCGCCGAAGCCATGGCGCTTGGCGAGTGGTGGCTAGCGATGAAGCTCTATCCGGAGCACTTTGACGAGGCGGAATTTGACAAAAAAGTGGAGGAATTTTATCAAAAATTCTACCGCACGAGCTATAAATGAAATTTTCCGCCCTACTGCTGCTCTGGGTTCTGCTATTTGCGGTATCGCTGGGTATCGGGCAGTATCCTGTGAGCCTAGAGGAGACGGGTAAAAATTTTTGCCAGCAAGATTCTGCGTAAAATCGCAAATTCCGCCTTGCAAAAGCATTTGAAATTCCCACGACAAAATGGAATTTATATAAAAATTTATCTGGATTTTATGCCGATCGGCTATAATTTCGCTATTCTAACCTCGCATATTTTGCGGAATTTTCAAGGAGAAAAAATGCTTAAACTTCACTCAATCCTTCTTGGCGCAGCGCTTTGCGCTAGCCTGGCTTTTGCAGATCGCACGATTACCGATCAGCTCGGTCGCAAGGTCACGATCCCGGATCAAGTAAATCGTATCGTCGTGCTACACCACGAAGCACTCAATGTCTTAAACGAAATCAACGCCCAAGATAAGGTCGTAGGCATCCTAAAAAGCTGGGAGCAACGCCTAGGCAAAGAGTATAATCGCTTGGCGCCGAGTTTTAAAAACCTACCTAATCCGGGCGATATCAAAGATGTCAATTACGAAGCTCTGCTTAGTCTAAAGCCTGATGCGGTCGTAGTGGTAAACTACTTCCCTAAAGAATATATCGCTAAAATGGAGGAGTTGAAAATCCCAGTCATAGGCATTTCATTTTTTAGCTCTGCACAAGAGGAAAAAGCCAAGCTAAATCCGACCTTTAAAGATGAGCGCGATAGCTTTGCTGCTTACGATGAGGGCTTTTACGAGGGAGTTAAAATTCTAGGCGAACTAAGCAATCACGAAAAGGATGCCGCTGAATTAATAGATTTCGTTAAAAAATCACAAGCTGATTTAAATGCCAAATTTAGCAATTTTATCGTAGATAAAAGACCTAGAGTTTATATGGCAAATCCCGATCTTACGACCTACGGTAGCGGCAAATATACTGGCGTAATGTTAGCAAGAGCGGGCGCGACGAACGTCGCCGCTGCGGATATAAAGGGCTACAAGCAGGTTTCGCCGGAGCAAATTTTAGCATGGAATCCGCAGATTATCTTAGTACAAAACCGCTATCCTCAAGTACCTGCCGAGCTTAAAGCAAACCCTGCATTAAAAGGTCTTAGCGCCGTGAAAGAGGATAAAATTTATCTAATGCCCGAATTCGTTAAAGCCTGGGGTCATCCGACTGCTGAAGCGATGGCGCTTGGTGAGGAATGGCTTGCGATGAAGCTTTATCCGCAAAATTTTAAGGACGCAGACTTTGATAAAAAAGTAGAGGAATTCTACGAGAAATTTTACCGCGTCAAATATCAAAAATAATGCTGAACCTAATCCTACTTCTCCTTTGGGTAGTGCTGGCGCTAATCTCGCTCGCTAGCGGGCAGTTTCATATACCGTTAGAAGAAATTTTTAAAATTCTCTTTAGCGGAGGCGGCGATGAAGCCGCCAAAAGTGTGATGATGGATGTTAGAATTCCACGCATTCTACTCTCCAGCCTTTGCGGTGGAGCGCTTGCTATCGCGGGTTTGAGCTTACAGGCGGTATTTAAAAACCCGCTCGTTGGTCCGCACATCGTAGGCGTTAGCACCGCAGCGGCATTCGGCGGCGCGCTTTGTATTTTGCTAGGATTGAGCGGCTTATGGCTTGCGGGGTTTGCATTTTGCTTCGGGCTTGCGGCACTATTTTTGCTCTATCTTTTGGCAAAATTCGTAGCACGCGCCGATATTTTCTCACTCATTTTGGCAGGTATAGTCATTAACGGCGTATTTGCTGCACTTACGAGCTTAGTGCAGTATCTAGCAGACGATGAGGAAGTGCTACCTAATATCGTCTTTTGGCTACTGGGAAGCTTCGTAAGCGCAGGATACGATAAGGTAATTTTGATGTGCGCGATCGCCCTGCCCGCTTCTGCAGTCTTGATCGCGCTGAGATGGCGGTTTAATCTGCTCAGCCTAAATGATGATGATTTGCGCGTGCTAGGCGTGGACGTTAAATTTCTGCGCTGCACGATCCTAGCGCTTTGCACCGCTCTGATCGCCGTACAAGTTAGCGTCAGCGGAAATATCGGCTGGGTAGGTCTTGTGGTGCCACACGCCACCAGGCTCATCGCGGGCAGCGACCACGTGAAGCTAATGCCTGCCTGCTTCATCGCAGGAGCGATCTTTATGCTGGCAATCGACGATCTATCTCGCTCGCTAAGTAGCGCCGAAATTCCTTTAGGAATTCTATCCGCTCTCATAGGAAGCCCGATCTTTGCCCTACTTCTAAAAAGGAGCGCCAAAAATGCAAAATCTAATTGAGGTAAAAAACGCGGGCTTTTACTACGAGGCGGAAAAATTCTGCTTTCGCAACTTAAGCTTCGAGCTTGCCAGCTCTCAAACATTAGCGATTTTGGGCTTAAACGGGCAAGGTAAAAGCACGCTAATGTCGTGTATGATGGGGATTTTGCAGCCTAAAGAAGGCGAGATCGTGCGCAAAGCAAAATTTGCTTTCTTGCCGCAGAGCTTTAACGTCGCGTTTGATTACAGCGTGCTTGACATCGTACTGATGGGGCGAGTACGCGAGATCTCGCTCTTTTCAAAACCGGGCAAAAAGGATATTCAAATCTGCCTTGACGCTCTGGATACGCTAGGCGTCGCCCATCTGCAAAAGCGCAGCTTTAACGCCCTTAGCGGCGGGCAGAGGCAGCTCGTGCTCTTTGCTAGAGCCCTAGCTAGCGGCAGCGACGTGCTGTTTTTGGACGAGCCCGCCAGCGCGCTTGATATCAAAAACCAAGACCGCGTGCTAAGCCTCATCGCGAATCTGCGCTCAAATAGCGATGCGAGCATAGTTTTTACTACTCACCAGCCTAACCACGCCCTCGCAGTCGCCGATCGCACACTGATCTTGCGAAATGATCTTAGCTACAACTACGGCGCAAGCAACGAAATTTTAACCGAAGCCGCGCTTAGCTCGCTCTACGGTGTACAGATCAAAACGACGGAATTTGACGTCGCGGGCGAACAAATCCCCAGCATCACGCAGATTTTCAGCACGCAGGTGAGGTAAGCGTGAGCGGCGCGACAAAGCAACTCATTAATCGACGTGAAATTTTAAATCGCGGGATTTTGTCTTGGGCGAAATTTAAATCGCAGAATTTTACCTTGAAATTTCATCTTGAAATTCCGATCAAAATTTTATATCGAGATTTTGTCTTAGAATTCCAGTCTAAATTCCATAGCGTAATTTTACCGCAGAATTCCGATCAGAAATCTCATAGCGGAATTCTACCTGCGGCTTGCCGGTTTTCGAAGCGTGTGATGAAAGCATGCCGCGCTTGAGATTTAGAATTTCATAGCAGAATTCTGCCCCGCAAATCCATAGATGGAATTCCGTTTTAAATCCCGCGGCGGAATTTTATTCTCGCTCTGGTAGAATTCCTGAAATTCCGCAGTCTGCAAGTTTACCGCGACGAAATTTAAAATTTTAAATTTAGCTATTTAATTCCTGCTTTACATCGATTTGTGTATACTTCGGGATAAATTTTAAAAAGGCTTATTATGCAAGATCTCGTATCTCAGGCAAGAAAAGAGGGAATGATCAGCACCGGCATTGATCTGTTTTTAGCGGCAGTGCCTGCGACTTTGGTTGCACTAGATATTGCTAAGGGCGATATGCTAGGACTTAGCGGCAACAAGACGGCTACCTATATCATTGGCGGAATTATTTTTGCTCTTTTGTGTGTTTCGGTATTTTTCAGGCTAAGAGCGCTCCGCAAAATTTCAATGCTTAGCGGCATAAGGGCGGCGGCACTTTACCGCAACTGCGTAATTGTCTGCATCTGTGTCATTGCCATAACAAGCATCTTTTTATCGATTCCTTTATCGATCTCACACAAGCATTTGGCAATGATATTGTGCATTTTGATAGCGTTTGCAGGCGCAATCTACATAATCGTAGCGTGGTTTTGCATAAATTTTGCTCTAGCGCGCGTAAGCGGCGTAGGGATTTTTGAGACATATGTGTGGCTCTGTGTCATCCTTTTTCCATTAAATGCACTATACCATTTGATATTACCCATAGTCCTCATAATAACTAGCATCGTGCACCTGCTAGCCTGGAGCAAGATAAAAAACATAAGCGTAAAAGTTTAAAATTTCGCAAATATCTTGTCGCGATAGAATTCCGATTTTTGCGATTTAATCCGTGTTTTATGTTTGTTTATATATACTTCGGGTCAAATTTTTAAAAAGGGTTTATATATGCAATTCATTGTATCTCAGGCAAGAAAAGAGGGGATGATCAGCACCGGCATCGATCTGTTTTTGGCGGCGCTACCCGCGGTTTTTATCGTAGTAGGCTATGTCTCTTTCAGCGAGCCATGGCGCCTTGACGACGAGATGATAAATTATATTGCTAGCGGAATTTTGATCGCTTTTATTTGTATTTCGGCATTTTTCAGGCTAAGAGCGCTCCGAAAAATTTCAATGCTTAGCGGCATAAAAGCAGCGACGCTTTACCGCAACTGCATAATAATCTGCGTCTGCTTTTTCGCGCTAGCACTCGTGCTCAATTACCTTTATCCGAGAGAGCCTGACGCAGACGGCGGGCAGAGTGATAATCCATTTGCGGCGATATTTGGACTAGCACTTTTCGTAGGCGTTATTTACATAATCGTCGCATGGTTTCGCATAAATTTTTCTTTAGCGCGCGTAAGCGGCGTGAGTACCTTTCGGACTTATGTGTGGCTCTGCGTGGGACTTTTTGTGCTAAATATACTATGTAACGCAGCGATTATTGCTATAGCTATTTCCTCCGAGCCGCGGACCGAGCAGGTCTCGGCTTTAGCTATTGCTGTCGTAATGCTTAAACTGCTCCTGCCGTTTGCCGCTCTCATAATAACCGGCATCGTGCACCTACTAGCCTGGAGCAAGATAGAAAAGATAAGCGCGGAGGTTTAAATTTTAAATTTCATAAATCTCTTGTCACGATAAAATTTCGCTCTTTTCGGTTTGATTAGCGTTTTACACTTCTGGATAAATTTCAAAAAGGCTTATGTATGCAAGATCTCGTATCTCAGGCAAGAAAAGAAGGGATGATCAGCACTGGCATTGATCTGTTTTTAGCGGCGCTACCGGTGGTTTTGATGGCGATAGACTTTGTTTTTGAGGGCATACCGGGGTATCCATATAATATCGTGATCATAGGTGGAATTTTTATCGCTCTTATCTGTTTCTCGGTGATTTATAGGCTAAGAACGCTCCGAAAAATTTCAGCGTTTAGTGGCATAAAAGCGGCGGCGCTTTACCGCAACTGCGTAATTGTTTTCATCTGCCTCGCGGTGTTTTCATTATTTCATCCGATAAGTTCTTGTAGAGAAGAGATGATTAGAGAGACAATAGGAGAGACGATATGGAATTTAGCGGTGCCCGCAGCCGCAATCTACATAATCGTAGCGTGGCTTCGCATAAATTTCTCTTTGGCGCGAGTAAGCGGCGTGATGATATTTCGGATCTATGTGTGGCTCTGCGCCTTCTTTTTCGCGCTAAATTGGCTATGTGGCGCAGGGCCCTTCGGTTTGGCTACCTCCAAGCCGCAAATTGGTGATACGGTTGCGGCTTTAGTCATCACATCGTTTAAGGAATTTTTGCCGTTTGTCGCTCTTATAATAACCAGCATCGTGCACCTACTAGCTTGGAGCAAGATAGAAAAGCTCGCCTAAGCCGAAGCGCTTTCGTTTTGCAGCGACCGCGCGCTTTTGCAAGTCTAAACCGCAACGTCCAAGCCGCGCTATCCGGCGCAGCATCGCCGCACGCAGCAAAGCCGCAAGATAGCGCGTAAATTTAGAAAATTCAAAGGATAAAAATGAAAGAAATTTCAAAGCAAGGTCTGCTTTGCAAGGCGAAATTCCGCGGAGTTTTAGGCGCCGTGATTTTGCTAGGCATCGGCGTAAGCGGCACGGTGGGCGTAAGTAGCATAGACGAGGACGCGGTCGCGATTTTTAGAGTTTTAGCGCTACTAGCGACGCTAGCGATATTTTACGACTGCTTCGTTTGCCTAGAAAAGGCGCTAGGCGCGCGCTTCGTTAAGACCTATAGGCTGATAGAAAGTATCCCGATCGTCGCGATTTTGTGCTACTGCGCCATGGTAGTAGCGCTAAAAGAGGGCGCGATGCTAGGTCTGCTCTACACCCTGCTCTACGTCCTTTCGACGTGCGCAGCGGTGATAATCTGGGGCGTATTAAACTGCCGCCTAGCCACACTTAGCGGCGTGGATTTATTTAAAATCTACGGCATAGTGGTGTCCGTGGCGTGGCCCTGCGAAGCGGTATTGGGCGCGCTAGCTAAAATAGGCGTAATCCTCGCGCTGCCGTATTTAATCACAGCGTCGCTGGTAACGGCGTTTTCGGGGATTTTTCTAATCATAGCATGGATAAAATTCAACCCCACAAGGTTATGCGGCGCGGAAAATTCTAGCGAGCTTGACGGCGCCAAGCTAGGTGCGGACGGCGAAAAACTGAGCATTTACAGCAAATTCGCTGCTTTTAAGAAATCGGATGCGGACGATGCGAAAAAGCCCGCTTCCAAGGCGAGCGCAGATACCGCAAATATGCCTGCTTCAGCAGTGAGCACAGATGATACGACCGCCGCAAGACGCCCGGGCAACCCCGGATTTAAATTCTAACTCTACTCGCAAGACGGAATTTCGCAAAATTTTTAAAATTTAAGGCGCGGAATTTTATCGCGACGCGCGGCACATCGGGCGGAAACGCGGAATTTTGATTTAATTTTATCCGCTACGAACGCGCAAAATTTAGGGCAAAATTCCAAGCCGAAATTCCGCGATCAATTTAAAATTTTAAGCAGAGGTTCAATCCAAAAATTCCGACGAAGCAAAATCCAAGCCAAAATTCCATCTAAAATTCTAAACTAAAATTCCGATCTAAATCCCTAATCCAGCTTATTTCTAAAAAGCGACGCCGCAAAGCTCAACGTGCCCGCGCCGATCAGCAGCAGCGGCACGATGAGATGCCACAGCTCGCCGAGACTCGCGCCCTCCAGATAGATCCGCCACATGCAGTTGTTAGCATAATACATCGGATCTAGGTGCGCGATGTAGTAAAACCACCGCGGCATCGCGTCCGCAGGCGTTATCAGCCCGCTTATCATAATGCACGGCAGCAGGAACAAAAACGAGCTCACGACCGATTGTAGCGAGGTTTTGCAGACGGTCGAGATCACGAGGCCGATGCCTACGTTGCAGGCGCTAAAGATCGCGATGATCGCAAAAAGATGAGCAAAGCGCCCGCGGAATGGAATTTCGAAGTAAAACACGCAGATCAAAAACAGCGCGAGCCCCTGCGCAATCGCGATCAGTACGGGCGGCACAGCTTTTCCGATCAGCATCTCAAGCGGGTTCGCGGGAGTCATCAGCATCATATCAAAGCTCCCCTCCTCGCGCTCGCGAGAGACGCTAAACGCCGATAGCATCAGCACCTGAATCATCGAAAGCCCCAAAATCATTCCCGTCATGATCGTGTAGCGCGTGATCGTGTTTTCGTTAAAAACATAGCGCGGATTTATGCTGATTAAATTAACAAAATGCTGCGAGTTGTATTCCCCCGCTATGGCCTGCACGAAGCCGATGACGGTGTTTGCCAAGGTCGTATTGCGCGAATCCGCGATGATCAAAAGCTCGTGCGTGCTCGCAAAATCACCGCCGAAATAGATCCCGATGATCGCCTCGCCCTCGCTTACCGCGCGGCGCAGACAGGTTAGGTCTTTGCAGCCAAGTTCGGTCTTAAACATCGGCGTAGCGGCGATGCTCTGCACCAGCGCAGTGGACGTCGCATCGCGGGCGTCGTCCAAAATTGCGTAGCGCACCTGCTCGGGGGTGAAATTCGCGCCGTAGCCGAATATGATCGCCTGCACCAGCACCGGCACGATCAGCACCATACGCGTGCCCTTGTCGCGAAACATCGCCAAAAATTCCTTTTTTATCAGCGCGCGAATTCGAAGCAGGGATTTTCGCAGAGCGTTCATCGCGCGCCCCTTTCAAATTTAGCGGCACCTTTAAATTTAATGCCATTTTCAAATTTAGAGGCGCTGACGGGTGGAATGGAATTTAAAGCGAAATTTAAACGCACCGCGGGCGCGGGTTTAAATTTATGCGGCGCGAGCGTAAATTTTAAAATTTCAAACCGATTGCGCGGCACGGACGTAAATTTTAAATTTCTAAATCCATTGCGCGAAGGCGCGGGCGTAAATTTTAAAAGCGCAAGTTTAAACCTGCACGGCGACAAGGAGCTAGAATTTAAAGGCTTTGCCGCTTGCTTTTGCGGCTCGAAGCGGCGTTTTAAGCGCTCTGCGGCGCTAAATTTTAAAATTTTAAACCCGCGCCCAACCGCCGCTTGCAAGCCCAAGCGTCTCGCGCCTAGAAATTTTAAAAATTTCATCGTATGCCTATTTAGAGCGTAAAATTTCATTCTTTGCACTCCCTGTGAAAGCAAAGCATTCGTTGCTCGCCCTACTTCATAGCGCGAAATTTTACCGCTTGCGGCTCGGATCAAAGCGGAGTATTTATGCAAGCAAACGGCGTAAATTTCGCTACGCCACGCTTCGTAGTTACGCCGTGTAACCGCGCTGCAAAGCTGCATCGTAAAGCGCGATGTAAAATTTAAAAGTGCGCCCGTGAGGTCAAATTTGCTAAGCTTTTCTGCACGCCCTACTTCGTAGCCGTGCTGTGTAGCTGCACTACGAAGTCGCACTACGCGGCGCCACGTAGAATTCAAATATCCGCCCGCATGATTAAACTTAACCGCACGCCGTTTTTCTACCGCGTCGTACGTATACCGCGAAGTAAGCCGCGCCGCGCGCCCGGCTTCGGCTTCATCCGCGCGCGGCGGCTCGCGAATAAACTTTAAAATTTTAAATCCATACTGCGATGAGAAATTTTGCGCGATGTGCGCATAATACACGCGCCCAGGCGCAAATTTTAAAATTTCAGATCTACGCCCTGCCGCCTGTTTATGCGAGCCAAAATACCTCGCGCTAAGAAATTTTAAAATTTCAAGCCCACGCTCTACTCGCTTTCGAAAAAATTCTAAAAATTTCATCGCGTCCTCTATTTTGGCGGCGTGAAATTCCGCCATCGATGCCTTGGGCGAAAGCGAAACGTTAATTGCGCCGATTTTTGCGGCACGAAATTTCTCCGCGCAAGCGTAAAGCAAAAATAAATTTTTCATCGTGCGCCCCTTTTTACGCTAAGCACGCACAAGCTGAAAAACAAAACTGCTCCGAGCGCCTGAATGGCGAGGTTTACCCACAGCGTCGCACTCTGTCCGCCCGATAGGAAGCAGATGCGAAAGGACTCGACCGCGTATGTGGGCGGCAGCAGGTGCCCGATGAAATTGATCGCCGCGGGTAATCCGCGCAGATCGAAGATCATGCCGCTAAGCAGCGTCACGGGCAGGTAGCCGATGACGATGGCGTATTCCTGCGCTAGGAATTGATTTTTGCAGATCGCCGAGATCAGCATGCCTAGGCAGGTCATCTCCAGCACGAAGACGCACAGCGTCGCCAGCAGCATCGCCACGCTGCCGCGGATCGGGATGCCCAAAAGCACCTGTCCGTAAACGAGCGTCATCGCGCCGCCCAAAAGCGCTAGGAAATAATACGCGCCGACCTTGGCAGTGACGATCTCAAGCGCGCTTGCGTTGGAGTTGTAAAGCGAGGCGATCGTGCCGCGGTCCCATTCGCGCGAGATCACGACCGCGACCATAAATAGGCAGATGAGACCCAAAATCCCCACGTACTCGGCAGATACGAGATACCACGTCGATTCGTTGGCTTCGTTGAACCAGCTGCGATAATTCACTCTGACGGGCTTTGCGGCGGCGTTTAAATTTGCGTTTAAAAAGCCGTAATCTTGCGCCAAAACCTGCTCGATCACGCCTGCAACGTAAACGTAGCTAAGAAGCGCGAGCTGCGACTGAGTGGCGTTTTGGATAAGAAAAATTTCGGCACCGTCTTTGTCTGAGTTACTCGCGCCGCCTAGACCATTTGAGCCGCCTACATTACTTAAGCTGCCGCCGTTATTTGTAGCACTGCCTGCGCTATGCACGTCGTTAGCGGAGGGGCTCGCATTGACGCCGCCGCCCGTATTTCCGATACCGCTTGCGCCGTCGATAAAACCAGCATTCGTATCGCCTACGCCACCGATTAAATTTACGCTGCCTTGATCTGCGCCTATGTCGCTTGCGCTGCCGCCGGAATCTACTCCACTGCCGCCGCCAAAAGAATTTGCGTTGCCGCCCGTTTCCGGGCCGTTGCGATGCAAATTCTCGCCGCTTGCGCCGCCCGCAGAGGCGTTTATGCGGCTTTCCGTGCTGGTGCCCGCGCCGCCATCCTCAAGCGGACGGACATTTTCGCCGCCGCTAATATTTTGAATATCGCTTGCGCCGCCCGCAAAGGAGCTTTCGTCGATAGAGAGGTTTAAATTTATGCCGCCGCTTGCGCCGCCGAGCCCGCTCAAGGTGTTTTGAAATTTAGCCGCAAAGCGCGGATCAAAATACAAAATGCTCTCGATCTCGTGCGCCCTAAAATCTCTCCTCGCGCTCTCTAAGTCCGTGTAAACGCGGGTTTGCAGGTATTTTGAGCCCAAAAATCCGCCGAGCAGATCGCGCTCGATTTTGGAGCCCAGATCGCTTACGAAGCCCACCTTGACGGGCTTTATGTCCATCCGCATCGCGTATCCGTAGATCATGACCAAAATTAGCGGCATCAAAAATGCGATCACAAGCGCCGATCGATCCTTTGCGATCTGCGCAAACTCCTTTTTTACGAGGATTTTTAAAAAGGTAAAGTTCATCCGCCCTGCCCCTGTGCTCGGATTTTACGCCGCTGCGCCGCTCGCAGCAAGCCTCTAAATTTTGATCGCGCAAGTGCGGCGACCGCGACTACCGCGCTTTGAAATTTTAGCCGCGGGATCGCATTTGGCGCGCTCCCAAATTTTAATTGCAAAAGTGTGGCGACCGAGATTTGAAATTTTAACGGCACAGACGAACTGCCCGCGCCCATTTCGCTCATCGCGCCCCCAAATTTTGATCGTGCGAGCACAGACGGCAAGCTTTGAAATTTTAAGCAGTTGTGCGGCATTGTCTCGCTGCGTAATTTCTGACGCAAAAGCTCCACGACGGCGCAAGATCCGCGATGAAATTTTTGCATTGAGGCTTTAAATTTACAAGCTGTTCGCAGACTGGCTGCCTTTTTAAATTTGCGACCTGTTTGCAGAACAACCGCCCTTTTAAATTTATAATCCGTTTGCGAGCCGCTCGCGCTTTGAAATTTACGGCGCAGACGAAGCGGGCTCGCTTCGGCGCGGAGCTCGCGCAGTACCCGTCTACAAAATCCGCGCCGTATCCCGCCGCGCGACGTCAGATTTAAAATTCCACTGCCGCTTGAAATTTCGCAATCTCTTAAAATCCCGCCGCCGCTTAGAATTTCACCGACGTTCAAAGCTCGGTCGCTCAAAATTCCGCTGCCGCTTAAAATTTCATCGCCCCGCAAGACCCTTTCGCCGTTTAAAATTTTATCGCGCGGGCGCGCAGGTTTTCGCCAAGTCCACATAAAATTCAAATCAAAAATCCTCGCGGCTCGCGCAAAATTTAGATCAAAAGCCCTCATCGCCCGCCTCGCTTCTAAATTTTTGTACCTCGTTTATGAAGGCCTGCTGCACGCTAAGCCGCCGCCCGTCCTGCACGCAGACTTCATCGGGGCTGCCTAGCGCCAGGATTTTGCCGCGATCTTGGATCAAAAACCGATCGCAATACTCCGCCTCCTCCATAAAATGCGTCGTCACGACCACGCTCACGCCGGTGCGCGCCAGCGCATTTATGCGGTTCCAAAAGAGCCTGCGCGAGAGCGGATCGGCGCCGCTGGTGGCTTCGTCGAGAAACAAAATCTCGGGACGGTGGATGAGCGCGCATGCCATCGAAAGGTTGCGCCCCGCGCCGAACGGCAGGTTTTGCCACGTCTCGTTTCGCAGCCGCTGCAAGCCAAACTCGCTCAAAAGCTCCTCTATGCGCCGCTTCAACGCCATGCCGCCGATGCCGTAGCTGCGGCCGAAATACTCTAAATTTTGATAGCAGCTTAGCTTTTTGTAAAGCGAAAATTTCTGCGAAACGTAGCCGATACGCGATCTGATCGCCGATTTGGCGTAGCGCAGATCCTCGCCCATGACCGAGATCTCGCCTCCGCTCATCCCCAAAAGCGCGCAGATCATGCGAAAAGTCGTCGTCTTGCCCGCGCCGTTTGGACCCAGAAGGCCGAAAATTTCGCCCTTTTTGACCTCGAAACTCGTATTTTCTACGGCGGTAAATGAGCCGAATTTTTTACTCACGTCGCGCACTTTAATTACGGTTTGAGCCGCATCGAAGCTCTTTTTTTCGTAACCGAAGTTTGCCGCGCCGATTTCGGCTTTGTTTAAAAAAATATACGCATCCTCTAGGCTTGCCTCGCGCGGGCTCAGTTTAAATTTAGCGCTTTCGTTTTCGTTAAATTTAATGCCCTCGTTTTCATTTAAAATTTTAAAATTTTCGCTGCCCCCGTTTTCGCGCGCCGTGCTTTCGCCTCCTCCATTTTCGTCGCTGCCGCTTAGGCTGGCGTTTAAAAACCCCTGTAGATCGCGCAGGCTTATAGGCTCTTCGCTTAGCAGATCGACGCTGCCGTCTCTGGGGCAGATGTCGATGAGCGGGGAGTTTTTTAAAAATCTTTGCGTCTTAAACATCAAGCGGCGCGCCAGGCTCTGATAATCCTCGCTGCATATGCGAAAGGTGCGGTTCCGCAGCGCCGCGGTGATCTTTGCGGCACGCTCCTGCGCTATGATCTTGCCGCCGAGTAAGATCAGCGTCAGATCGGCATCCGCCGCCTCGTCGAAATACGCCGTCGAAAATATGCATTTCGCGCCGCTTTGATCCAGATACTCGCGCACGATCGCCCACAGCTCCCTGCGTGAGAGCGGATCGACGCCTACGGTGGGCTCATCGAGCACTAAAAGCCGCGGACGAGCTGCAATCGCGCACGCAACGCCTAGCTTTTGCTTCATCCCGCCGGAGAGCGAATCCACGGCGTAATCTTTAAAGCTTAAAAGCCCCACGCGGCGCAAAAGCCCGCGCAGATACTCCGCGCCGCCTTTTAGATCAAGCCCTTTTAGGCCTGCGAATATATTTAAATTTTGCCAGACGCTAAGCTCCTCGTAAAGCCCCAAGCTCTGCGACATATAGCCGTTTGCGCGGACGAATTCTTTATTTTCGCCGCTAGGGATGAAGCCAGCGAATTTTATCTCGCCGCAATCGGGCGCGATGATGCCGCAGATGAGCTTTAAAAGCGTGGATTTGCCCGCGCCGTCTGGGCCCGTGAGACTGATGAGTCGCGGCGCATCGTCGATTCTCAAATCAAAATTTTCAAAAACGACGTTTTTGCTGCGATCTTCGCGCAGGTAAAATTTCTGCAAATTTACGATATTTAGTAGATCCAAGCCTAGCTCCAAATTTTATTTACTCGACCCGTCGCTTGGCGCGACGAACGAGACCTACGCGTGTTTAAGGGCGCTCTTTGCCGCGACGCCTTGCTTCTGCAGCCGCCGAGACGTCTTGGTTTTGCGGCTGCTACAGCGTCTTAGTTTTGTGACCGCCACGCGCTTTATAAATTTAGCAACGCGCATCGAACAATTTCGCCCAAACCTCGCATAAATTCGACGCAACTTACCGCAAGCGCGCGAAACCAAGCCCTATCACGCCGGGGCGCCCTGCAATCGCCCACTCGAATTTTGCGTGCCCGCACGATCGGCGTTGCTTACGGCTCGCGCCGAATATTCCGCGCGCCGCCCGATCCGTCTTGAGCGCGTGCATATCGCATCGGCTAGCCGCGCCGCTAACAACGCGCACGAACGGGGCGGTCTCCAAAACATGAAGCGACCCGCGAGCACCCGCGATAAATTTGCTTCAAAACGCAAACGAAAGCGAGTTTTCAAACACCTGGCGACCTATGAGCGCCGAGCTCTCTATCTGCGCTACGCCTCTTGCGGTGAAATTTTATCGTTGCCGCGCCTTTTGGGCAAAATTTCACTTCCGCCTGCTTTTCGGGGTAAAATTTCACCGCCACCATGTCTTTTGGCGAAATTTTACCTAGTCTCGGCTTTCCTTAGCATAGTAACGACTTCGGCTACCGCGTCCTTTGGGGTAAAATTTACCGTCACGCGCAACCTGTATTTAATTGAGCCGCTTGTTTCGTAGTGTGAATTTTACTGCCGTCCGCGCTCGGTTCGATCGCCGCTCGTTTATCGCAAAACGCCCGCTAAAAACAAAGCCCGTTACCCGCTATGCCGCCCTGCTTGTACTCGTTTCCGAGCCGCAAATTTTAAATTTAACTCGCGCTGCTTTGCGCCAAAATTTCGCCAAAATTTTATTCGCTGCGCTGTAAAATTCCGATCTTTTATCCAAAGCCCCCGCAAGCTCGCGCAAAACCCGCGCGATAAATTTTTCGCCGCTTTTCGCCTTTGTGCGGCCTCGTTCTAAACACGCAGCATTTTATCGCCGTCTGCGCCTAGACGATATATTTTAGGTGCGATAAAAATTCATCGCCCTACTCTGCGGAGCAAACGCTGTTTAAATTCCGCCTCGAAGCGCGCTTTTAAAATTTCATCAAACTCGCGCCGTATGCACGGCTCGCGCGGCGTTGCGTAAAATTTTGCCATGCGGCGATCTTTGCTATCCAAATTTTGCCCGCAGTCTCCAAAGTGCCGCCCGCGCGCTAAATTTCGCTCGTGCATTAAAATTTTGCGCGTAGCGTTTGCGCGTTAAAATTCCACGCTGATCGGCTGTCCTAGGCGAAAGCTGCCGTCCTCGTCGCTGAAATCGGCGCGCGCCTCCCACACGAGATCGGCGCGCAGCTCCTCGGTCTGCACCGTGCGGGGCGTGTACATCGCGGTTTGGCTCACGTAGGCGACCTTTGCGCTCGCGCTAGAGCCGTCCGCGGCGATGATCCGCACGTTCTGTCCGGCGCGCAGGAAGCGGAGCTGATTTTCGCTTAGATAAAATTTCGCGCGCTTGTTTTTTACTTCGCTGAGCTCAAAAACGCCCACGCTGGGTATGCTAATGTCGCCGAGCTCCTTAAGGCGCGCTCTGATCTGCCCGCTAAAGGGCGCTTTTAGCACGCTTTGCGTCTCGATTTGGTAATTCAGATATTTCAGATTTTCTTCGCAGCTTGCCAAGTTTGCGCGGGCGGCGCCGACATCCTCGCCGCGATAGCCGCTTTGAAGCTGGCGCAGATTGGCCTGCGCGCTTTGCAGCTGGGCTTGCGTGCGCTTCATCGAGTAAAACGCCTCGTCAATCTGCTGCTTGGACGCGGAGTTGCTTTTGCCTAGGCTCTTAAGGCGCTCGTTCGTCAAAGTAGCGAGCTGTAGGGCGTTTTGCAGCGCGCTTACGTTCGCCGCCGCCATCTCGATCTCCTCGCTACGAAAGCCGCTTTGCAGCTTTTGCAAGCTAAATTTAAGCCCGTCGCACCTCGCGATCTGAATACGTCTTTGATAGCTCAGATCCGCCGTATCCAGAGCCGCCAAGACGTCGCCAGCCTGCACGAAATCGCCCTCGTCGCGATAAAGCGCGCTAATGCGGCCGCTGCGCTCGAAGCTAAGCGAGCTCTGCCTGATGTCGATGATGCCGTAGGCCTTGTGCGCGACCTCTTCGCGCCTATCGAGATTGAAGTAGATCGCCGCGGCGAGAGCGGCCAGCGCAAAAACGACGAAAATTAGAAGCCTTTTCATAGATCGCCTTAAATTTTGATATGCGGTTATTATAAAATAACTTTTCTAATGCGGCGCTGATATTTGAGGCTCGGACGGTGATTTTATAAATCGATAGCATTAAATTTGCCGTATTGAATTGACCGCCGTGCGAGCTGAATTGAGGTTTGGGCGGAAAAATTTAGCCTATCCGCGCGATTTCAAGCGGTAAGGCTTGTAAAACACAGCGACTTTTTGAACTAAAAATTTTAACAAGGAAGCTCCGCTCGGAAGCGGAGCGTGGAATTTTAACGTGCGGGTGCCGCGCTAGCACTGCGGGCGAAATTTTGTCGCAAAAGCGAAATTTTATCGCATCAGCGGCATACAAGCATCACGGGCGAAATTTATCGTTTATTGCACGAATAGCGCGCAAGTTGCCGCGAACTAAATTTTATCGCGGCACCCATAGCTACCTGCGCGGCGAGTTGGAATTTACGGCTCCTGCTAGCGATAAAATTTTACGCAGCATGAGCTGGCGACGCTTGGATGCGACGAAAATTCTAACGGCGCAGCGAGTGAAATTTAAGAGGGCTTAGCTCGGAAGCGGAGCGTGGAATTTAATGGAGAAATTTAACGAGATTTAGGCTTGATGAGCCCAAATCTCGCTCGGTCGCGCAAAAGCTGAAATATTTAAAACTCGCCTCCAACTGCGGCGATCCATTTATCAGCCCTCGCCTGCCAGTGCTCGTCGCCTTTAAAATCGATCGTAAGACCCACGAATTTGCCGTTTATAAAGGCACGCGAATGTTTAAATTTATATCCCTCTGCGCCCCAAGCGCCGATGAGATCGGCCTTTTTAAGCACCGGCAAAAACGCGCTCATGCCGCTGCAAAAATCGCTGCCGTGGCGCTCGACGTTGCCAACGCCTATGAGCGCGACCTTGCGTCCCTCAAAATCGGTTTTGTTTAAAAGCTCCAATTTGTCGTCAAATTTAGCCTGGATCTGTCCGTCGCCGTGCGTCGAAGCCGCAAAAATAAACGCGCTAGCGCCTGCCAAATCCTCTTCATTTAGCTCTTTAGCCTCCTTGATCTCAAAGCCGAGCTTTGAAGCGATGTATTCGCTCACGACCTTCGTGTCACCGCCTTTGGTGGCGTAAACTAATAGTTTTTTCATTTTCTCTCCTTAAAAATAAGAATGATTCTAACAAAATAAGATAAATTTTGAATGAAATAAAAATTTTATAAGGCGCCTAGATACGGCACGATGCCTCGTATCCGGCTAATTTTAAGCGGCAGCAAGCCGGTAAATTTTAACGCCGCCGCTTAACCGCTCGTATAAAAATCCGTAGTATAATGCCGCTCGTAGCTCATTATGAAGGAGAAAACATGAAGAATTTTACATTATGTTTGATCGCAGCGATAGCACTTTGCGGCTGCGCGACCCCACAGGATCGATACGGCGGAGATGTTTATGACGCGAGCGAAACGAACCACATGAGGCAAAGCGATCGGATCGAGATCGTAGATGTCCTGCCCGCCAAAATCAACGTAGAGCGCTCCGAGGGCAATACGGGTAAAATTTTAGGTGGCGTCGCAGGCGGAACTACGGGTGCGGTCATCGGGCATAAGCTCGGCAAACATAGCAGCAGCAGGCGCTTAGCTGAGACCGTGGGGCTCGTGGGCGGTGCGGTAGTAGGCGCGGTCGCCGGAGATGCGATCCAAAACTCCCAAAAGACGGTGCAGGGCTCCAACATCATCTACAAACTAAACGGCAAGGAGTACTCATCCGTGCAAGCCGACCCGCCGTGTAGATTTAAGCGCGGCAAAGCTCTGCTGATCCACACGGGTAGCGAAACGCGGGTGCAGCCAAACTCGGGATGCTAACAGAACTCGATATGTTAAATTTAAAGTCGCCCAAAGCTTGCGGTGAAATTTTAAAATTTCACCGCGACGTTTAAAATTTTAAAAGCGGTGTTTTAAATCCCGAAGCAGCGCGGCTTACAAAAATAGCACCGCTAAATTTAGCGAGCGATCGAAATTTTAACTCTACAAAATTTTAAGAGCCCGCTAAAATATTTTAATATATAATCGCTGCCTAAAAACGGAGGGCGCGATGAAAAAATTCTATCTTAAAATTTGGGCACTTGCGCTTATAGCGGCATTTGCAGCGATCCCTGCTGCGGCAGCGGAAGGCTTGGATTATTTATTAAAAACCAAAGAGGAAAAAGATTTAGCGATCTCTTGCGATAGCGGCAATGGAAAATACAGCGCATGCACGAAACTCGTCGAAATTTTATCCAAAAAGTGCGACGGCGGAGATTATGAAAGCTGCGGGGCAGCCGGGATGATATTTACGGATTTGGGTCAATACGAATTTTCATCCGCTCCTTTGATTAAGGCATGTGAAGCAAATATCATGTCTTACTGCTCCTATCTTGCCATTAACGATATACTTTTTACGGGAAATCTTGAAAGAGCTGCTAAGGTTTTTGATAAAATTTGCAAACAGGGAATTTCAGAGGACAAAAGGCTTGCTTGCAGCATAAGGAAAGAGATTGAAGACTGCTCTAAAGATGCAAAGTGCGATCCGCTAATGAAAGCCAAAGAAATTATCAAAGGACTATAACCATGAGAAAAATTTTATCATTAGCACTACTTTTATCTATGCCTTTGCTGGCAAAAAACGATATAGACATTGATATCTCTGCCGCAATAAACGATACAAACTTAAAAAATTTAGCGAATAAATGCGATTGGAGCAAAGGCGATTATGAAGCTTGCTCGATACTAAAAGATACTTTATCGGCAAAATGCGATGAAAAAAATTTTGAGAGCTGCGGTGCATTAGGAATTTTATTAATATATTTGCGCAGAGAGGAAGACGCAACAGAAGCGTTAAACAAAGCTTGCGATGCCGAATTATTAAATTTTTGCCTAAACGCAGGTATGCACGATTTGTACTATACGGGCAATATAAAAAGAGCATTTGTAAATCTTAAAAAGGTATGCGATGCGGCGATAGAGCCTTCAAAGAAAAAATTGGCCTGTAAGATGAGCTATGGTTTGGAACAATGTTTAAATGACGATGAATGCAATCCGGTAAAAAAAGCCAAAGAACTTTTGGAATAAGATTAATTTAACAGGATAAAAGAACGGCAATAATTTTATAAAGTTTGAAAAGATAAAAGGTTGCAGCGGGCAATTTGAATTAGTACAACCCATCAAAAAATAATGTAAGCAGTTGGCTATATAATTTTGAAATTCTAATCTAGAAACTTTATATCTTACCTATAAAAATTTTTAAATTTTACTCTTGCGGTTAATCATAAATTCTATATGAAGTCTTTAAATTTGCTCTAAAACCTCTCTCGCGTATTTCATCCCCAAATCATAAGCCTTTTCATTTAGCGCGCGGGTTTTTTCTGGCACAGAGCGGAGCATTTGCTCTTTTACAAGCCCTGCGTCCATGCAGCGGCTAAGCTCTACTGCGATCGCTAGAGCCACGACACTTTGAGTGATGACATTTCCAACTTCGTATTTTGCGATGGTGATGATTGGAATTTCATAAATTTTAAAGTTTATCCTATCCTCATCGCTCGGCACTACTAAATTCGGCTCGATTACGATCACGCCGCCTTTTTTCACGCCATTTTTGAAAGCATCGTAGCTACTCTGCGCCGTTGCAAGCATGAAATCGATCTCGCCCTCGCTCGCGTAAGGATATAGAATTTCTTCATCGCTTAAGATAATATCCACTTTCGTAGGTCCGCCACGTACCTGAGAGGTATACGTAGATGCCTTGATTCCATAGCCGCCGTGCGCGATCTTTGCCGCAGCTAGAATTTCACCCGCTAAGATTACGCCTTGACCGCCCACTCCCACAAATCTTAACTGATTCATCTTAGTCCTTCAAAATTTATCGCTTCGCCGCTTTGTGCCGCGTCTATCACCTTTTGATACGCCTTTGTGTATTCGGTGTGCTCATTATCTTCATGTAAAACCCCAAGCGGAAATAGCCCCACTCGCTCATCCTCGCTAAGAGCGTCAAATTTAGCCTTGGAAATCGTGCGCGAATCAAGCCACTTTAGCATTTGCACCGCCTCGCTCATTTTATTTTTACGACCCAAATTTACGTGGCAGTTGCTAAAAATATCAAAAAAACTATAACCCTCGTGCTCAAAGCCCTTGGCTAGAAGTCGCTCGATTTTTTCGGGATTTGTCACGCTCTCGCGTCCAACAAAAGTTGCTCCGGCAGCGATTGCAAGTTTCGCCGCATCAAAGCTGGGATCGACATTGCCGTATTGCGCCGTAACCGTCCAAAACCCGCGCGGCGTCGTAGGGCTCGTCTGCGAGTTTGTAAGCCCGTAGATGAAATTATTTACTAAAATATGATTTAGATCGATATTGCGGCGGCATCCATGAATCGTGTGATTGCCCCCTATCGCAAGCCCATCGCCATCGCCAGTGACTACTATTACGTGCTTACCTGGATTTGCGAGCTTGATACCCGTAGCATAAGCTATCGCGCGTCCGTGCGTCGTATGGACGGTATTGCAGTCTATGTAACTCGACATCCTGCCACTACAGCCGATACCGCTTACCACGCACACATCGTCCATACTCCAGCCTATGCGGTCAATCGCGCGAATAATCGCTTTTAAAATCACTCCGTCGCCGCAGCCCCAGCACCAAAGCGTAGGCATCTTGTCCGTTCTTAGATATTTATCGTAATCAAACGCCATTTAAAGCTCCTTTACTTTCTCGATAATCTCGCTAGGGCTGATCGGTCTACCGTTTGCCTTAAGAAGCGTCTTAAAATCATCCCTCAAGCAAGCGCGCTGCACCTCTAGCAGATACTGCCCTAAATTTAGCTCGGCGATCAAAATTTTATTAAATCTCTCCCCTAGCTCCCTTAGCTTGCGCTCAGGGCTTGGCCATAGCGTAATCGGGCGAAAAAGTCCCACACGCACGCCTTGCCCTCGTAGCTTTAAAATCGCGTCTTTTGCTGCCAGGCTAACGCTGCCGTAGGCGATGATGCAGATTTCGGCGTCATCTAGCATAAATTCCTCATATTGCACGATCTCATCTTCATGCGCCGAAATTTTATTAAAAAGCCTTTTTATAGAGTGATCTACGATCTGCTCATTTTCGGTCGGAAAGCCCTTCCCGCCGTGATGAAGCCCCGTTATGTGATAGTGGTATCCCCTAAAAAATGGATTTAGCACCGCAGGCTTATCGGGCGCAGCATCGTAAGGCTCATAATCTTTCGGACTACCTTTAAATTCCGCCCTGCGCTCGATTTTTAGATCCGAAATTTCAGGCAGCACCGCCTTAGCCTGCATATGCCCAAGCGTCTCATCAAGTAGCAAAAATACTGGCGTCATAAACCGCTCGGCTAGATTGAAGGCGCGCACGGTCTGCGTGTAAGCCTCCTTTAGCGAGCCCGGGCACAGCGCGATGCTTTGAAAATCACCGTGAGTGGGGTTGCGAGCTTGCAAAATATCGCCCTGTGCCACTCGCGTAGGAAGTCCGGTGCTAGGACCTCCGCGCATAACGTTTACGATTAAAAGCGGAATTTCAGCGATAAAGCCAAGCCCAATCTGCTCTGATTTTAGCGAAATTCCAGGACCGGAGCTTGCCGTCATCGCCTTTGCACCGCTCATCGACGCGCCCAAAGCTACCGAAATGCCCGAAATTTCATCCTCCATCTGGATAAATTTGCCTCCGACCTTAGGTAGCAAGCGACTCATCTCGTGCGCGATCTCGCTGCTCGGCGTGATCGGGTAGCCTCCAAAAAAATTACAGCCGCAATCAATCGCCGCACGCGCAATTAAGGCGTTGCCTGTGGAAATTACTTCTCTCATTATGCGTCCTTGGGTTTCATAAAATTATTGTTTTTGATTTTTTCAGCCATCTCTCTAGCCTGCGAGCTTAGACGAGCGAATTTAAAGCCTTTGGGCGCAACGAAAATCGCAAAATCAGGGCAGTGCAACTCGCACTCCCTACAGCCGATACAGGCGCCCTCATCCACCACGTCGATCATCATGCCTTGCACGGCGCCCTCGTCCTGTCTCATCGCGATCGCGCCGCTAGGACAGACGCTTACGCAGATGTTGCACGCCTTACAGCGGCTCTCATCCGTCCAGATAGCGCGCTGGCTCTCATTTTCGCTCATATTTTCTCCTTAATTTATCAAAATCCGCACTAAATCTCGCTTCGCGATTTAAAATTTGAAATTTTGCGGCGCAAGCCTGCTTTGATCGCATTAAATTTCTCTCATTTTTAAATTTTGCAGAGTTTAAATTTTAAAATTTTGTGGCTCTCAAAAATTTACGTCGCGCAGAATTCTGAGCCAAAGTAAAATTTTAATCTACGAAATTTCACAACGGAAAATTGCGCAAATTTTAAAATTCCGCAGCGAATGAAATTTTACGCTGCAGAATTCCGCGAGCTTAAATTTCTTGCCGAAGTGAAATTTAATGCCGCAAAATTCTATCGCAAGAATTCTATATACTTTGAAATTTTAAATCTACGAATCCCGCTTCCGCATCGCGCCTAATTCGCCCTATATCCGCTAAAACTTCAGCCCTGCTATCCGCTCACGCATCCGCTCAAGCTGCTCGTAAAACTCGCCCGAGTAGGCGAAATTTCTCTCTATCGCGCCCATTTTGCCGACGCTTACGAAGCGCCCCAAAGGCACTCCCGATCTATCCGCAACGCAGCAGGCAAGCGTGCCGCAGGTATCGCAAAGAATGTATTTCATGATCTTTACGATCCCCGCAGCGGGCGCCAAATACGCCGACGTACCCAGTAGCTCGCCGATCTGCGCGCCGGCGCGTTTGGTATTTTGCACCGCGCGACCAAAAATTTCATCCGAAATTTCAAATCCCAGCTCGTTTTTAAGCGCGATCATCTCTTCGCTATGCGGACCCACGATCGCGCTTCTCATTGATGAAATTTCCTTGCCGCTTTCGCGCGCGAGTTCAAATTTAAGCCGCGCGCCGTCTAGCTCGCCCGCCATGCCGATGACGCGCTCTTTTGCAAACCCGCTAGCTTTAAGCGCCGCATAAACCATCATATCAAGCGGATTAGTAACGACGATGATGATGGAGCTAGGCGCGTATTTTGCGGCATCTCGCGCGCATTGCGCGACGATGGCGGCGTTGCTGCCAAACAGCTCCTCCCTGCTCTGTCCTGCCTTTCTTGCGCGCCCTGCCGTGATCACGACAATGCCTGCATCCGCTATGTCGCTAGGCTCCGTGCTGCCGCTTATGCGCAGGTCTCGCTCATAAACCGCCGCCGCATGGGCAAGATCGAGCGCCTTGCCGCGCGCGATCTGCTCTACCGTATCCACAAGCGCGATGCTATCTATCTTTTGGCTCAAAGAATCGCTTACGATAAGATCGTTCGCTACCGCTGCGCCGATGTTTCCTGCGCCGAATATCGCTATTTTCATTGTTATCTCCCAAATATCAGCCCGCATTTTTATAACTGCGGGAGTTTAAATTTTAAAATTTAAAGACGAAATTTCGTTTTAAAATTTAAGCAGAAGCGACCTTAAATTTTACCTCTGCGCCTTTACGTTGCGCTCGTGCTCGGCTTGCGTGCGCGCAAAATCGTGAAGCCCCGTTTTTTTATTTCGCATAAAATACAGATACTCGCTCTTTGCAGGCGCCAAAGCTGCGCGTATTGCATCGCGAGAGACCACACACACGGGCTCTTTGGGAAGTCCGTCGTTAAGGTAGGTATTGTAGTGGCTGGTATCGGTGCGGATGCGCTGCGGAGTGATTTTGACGTGCGAAAACTCGCCGTAATTCAGCGTGCCGTCCATCTGAAGGCGCATATTTTTGGCTAAGCGGTTGTCGATGACGGAGGCTACGAGGGGCATTTCATCGGCGTTTGCAGCCTCTTTTTGAATGACTGAGGCTTTGATCAGCACCTGCTTCCACGCCGTGGCGTTATATTCGCCGATAAGCTCGTGCGACAATCCTTCGTGGAATTTTTGCGCGCTTGAGATGAGGTGGTCGATGATATTTTTTTCGCTTTCGTTTTTGCCTATTTTATAGGTTTCGGGAACCAAAAAGCCCTCGTAAAACGGCGCCGTAGCGTTGTATTCGCGCTCAAGTTCGCTAAAGCTTAGTCCGCGATCTTTCGCAAGCTGTTTTAAAAACACGATCGTAGTTTCGCCCGGGATCAGCTTAATCTCGTTCATCACGGGCTTTGCGATGCTTAGCTCATATAAAAACTGATATTTGGGCAAATTTTCGCCGCTAAGCTCCAGCTCGCCGGTTTTTGCGCCGCCGTAAAAAGAAAGCAGTCTCGCGTCGAATTTGCTAAATTTAGGATAACTCTTTGAGAGTTCGGATAAAATTTTCGTTGAGCTGCCCTGGCCTATCTGCACGGTTTTCGCGTTGCCGACGCGCTCGTGTAGATCAAAGCCCACGGCCAAAAGAACGATAGCCGCAAGCTCGATACAAACGCACGCCGCTTTGATGAGCTTTATAAAAAATTTCATGCGTTCCTTTCAAAATTTAACTGAAATTATAGGCAAATAAGCCAAAATTTTGAATAAATTTCATATTATAAGCGCAGTTTTTCGGCACGCTCGATTTGATTTTGAGCGTAGCTTTTTAATGGGACAATGATGTATAAATTTTTAGCTAGATTTTTTCTTACTCTTACTATACTTTTTATAATCTGCGCGGTAGGCCTAAAGCACGGTATTGCGATTTCGCAGCTGGACGTGGGCTTTGCAAAGCTTGAGGGGTTTTATCTCAAGCTAAATAAAGGTCTCGTGCTGCGTATCAAAAATCTTGAAATTACGCAAAATAATACACAAAATTTAGAGCAAAATTCCACCGATCTGCGCACGCAAAGCGAGAAAATTTTGGAATTTAGCAAAAAAATCTCGCTCATCAACTCCTTTTTCGAAGAGATCGACGTGCAAAATTTAAAGATCAAGGGCGAAAGTCTAAAGCTAAAATATAAAAGCGACGTTTTTTACGCCGACACGCGGTTTTTTAGGCTAAACTCGAAGATCACGCCGAGCGCAAACGGACTGAACTTCGATCCGATCGAGCTTGAACTAAATGATTTTAATCTCACTCTGCACGGCACGGCACGGGCAAATTTCAGAGCCGATACGTATGATTTTAACGGCACCTTCGCTTCACACGAGATCGCGGGCGAGCTTGACGTGCACAATATCGGCTCGGAGCTAAATATCGAGATAAACCGCGCCTCGGCCTTGAGTCTGAAAAATTTTATGAATGAGCTAGGCGCACTTACGGGGCTAAATCCTCTTGCGAACGAGTGGATCTACGGCAAGGCGGTCGCGCAAAACTACTATATCGAAAATCTGCATGCCAAAGTCGATCTGAAAGATCCGCGCCCGATCGCCGAAAATGTCAGCGCCACGGCTTACGCGCAGGATCTTACGATAAAATTTCAACCGCAAATCGAAGCCGTAACGGTAAAAGACGCCAACATCACGCTTAAAAACGATTTTCTAAGCTTCACGCTAAATGAGCCTAAATTTAAAGGCAAAAGCCTGGAGGGAAGCGGCGTGCGTATCGGCGGGCTCTTTGAAGAGAGGCCGGTCGTATATCTGGATCTGCGGACCAAGGAGAGCTTGGGCAAGGACCTTGTGGATATTTTACAAAGCTACGGCATAGACGAGCCCGTATATCCGCTGAGCGGCGGGATCGATGCGCGCGTGCTGATAGACGTAGACGTCGAAAAGGAAAGCGCCAAGGTGGATGCGAACGTGACGCTAAAAGACGCCGATCTGATGATCTCTAAAGCGAAATTTCACTCCAAAGCCGCGCGGGTGCATATCACAGAAAAAAAGATCGACATCAAAGACGCGAATCTGCAAAATGAAATTTTTAACGCCACGGCAAGCAGCAGTATCGATATCGCCACGCGCAAGGCCAAATTTAACGGCATAATCCATAGCTTTAATCTCTCCCCGAACGGCAAAGAAATTTTAAAATTTGGCGACGCGCGAGATAATATAAGCCTTGATTTTAGCGGCAAAGCGCCAGTGCTGAGCTCGCAATTTTTAGGCGCGAAGATGAGCTTCGGCGAGCGGATCGAGATCAGCTCGCCCGATATTAGCGGAATTTTGCCCTTTTCTAAGACGCTTAAAAACGCGGGCATTGGCGGCGGAGATCTTAAAATTTTAACCAGCGATTTTACAAACTTAGATATCAGCAGTAACAATCTCATCTTTGATTTCGGTCTGCTAAACAAGGACGGAAGCCATTATAAAAACGACTCTTTCGCGCTTCGAGTGCGCGGCGGCGATCTGGACGGCTCTAGCGGAAGCGGTAAAATTTCTCTCAAAATCAACAAAGGCGGTAACTTCGTCGCTCTAAAAGACGTGGACGTCGCGATCAATACGAGCGTGCAAACCAGCGAGTTTAATAGCGGCACAAAGGAGCGCTCGCCGATAAATTTCAGCGGGCAAAACTCTTCCATCGTGCTATCCGATCTTAATAAGACGCTGAAATTTACGCACTTTAACGGCGTGCTGGACGGCAAAAATATGAATTTAAACGCAAGCTTTAAACGCGGCGACGTGAAGTTGATCTTTAAAAAGAGCTTGCTTCAAATTTTTGCGCAAAACATCAGCGGCGAGGCGCTTAATCAATTTCTGGGCTCGCAGAGCTTCGACGGAGGGGTATTTACGCTAAAAGCAAGCGGCATCGATCCGCGCAACTATCGCGGCGAGATCAACGTGCAAAACACCTATCTGAAGGACTACATCATCTATCAAAGGCTGCTTAGCTTTATAAACTCTGTGCCGTCGCTGCTTACGTTTAAGACGCCCGATTTCAATGATCGCGGCTTTAGCGTGCAGAAGGGTAAAATTTACTTTCGCCGCAGCGGCGATAAAATTTACATAAACGCGATGAATTTTACCGGCAGTAGCGCAGATATCGCGGGCAACGGCGAAGTGGATATGAAAAGCGGCGCACTGAATATCGATCTGGAGCTTAAATACCTCAAAGACGCAAGCTCGATAATCTCAAAAATCCCGCTGCTAAATCATATCATCTTGGGCGAAAACAACACAATCTCCACGATCATCGAGATTCGCGGCACGACGAAAAAGCCCACCTACTCGACCGCCGTTGCGACCGACGTGCTAAAAACGCCGTATAATCTCATCAAAAACACGCTGATGCTGCCTTTTGTGATCTTTGGCGACAACGAGGAGAGCAAATGAAATTCCCGCTCGATTATAAGGATAGCTTTGAAAAATCGCTGCTGTTTTGGCTCGTAAAATTCGTACGCTACAAGCTAAGCGCGCTATCGAATAAGGAGCTGAAAAACGATGCGTTATTTCGCCGCGCGAGCCTGGCGCTAAATCACGAGGTGGCAAATATCAATGAACTCGAGCGGCTCGCAAAAGACGCGCGAAATGCAGGCCTTACCGGCATTAACACCTATTTTAATCCACTTAAAAAATTTTACGAAGCGATCGTAGAATACAACCTCGAGAGCATGAGAAATATCGACGAGGAGCTTTTGAGCGAAATTTTAGCCTCGATTACGGGCGGGCTGAGCGATGCGAGCAAAAAAAACTACCGAATCGCGCTAATAAATTTTTTCGGCTTCATCGACCGACAAAATGAGCAGGACGGCACCTCGCACAACTTCGGCATCGAGCTTAAACACTGGGGCGGCGTTAGCGGCAGCCGCGGCACGAAGCTTCCGGAGTTTATGAGCGAAGAGGAGCTGAAGCGATTTTTGGACGCGATAAATCTAAGCGAGTTTCGCTCCTTTGCGCATCGCAACCGCCTGATCGTAAAAATCATCGTCTACACCGGCATCCGCGTGGGCGAAGCGATAAATCTCAAGCGCAAAGATATCGCGCCCGAGGGCGATCTTTTCGTCATCCGAATCCGCGGCAAGGGCAACAAATATCGCATCGTAATGATCAAACGCCACCTGATCGAGGAGCATCTAAACGCGCTGGAGACGAACTTTGCCAACAAAGAGGGCTATCTTTTCGTCACCAAAAACGGCGCGCCGCTTACGCAAGCATACGTCAGCGGCATCGTGGAGAAAATTTTAATGAGCGCGGGCATACGCAAGGAAAAAAACGGCGCCCACATGCTGCGCCACACCTTCGCAACGATGCTTTACAAAAAGCAAAAGGACCTCGTACTCGTCCAAGAAGCCCTCGGCCACGCGAGCCTAAATACTTCGCGCATCTACACCCACTTTGACAGCGACAAACTGCGCCTTGCGGCGAAGGTCGCGGAGGAATTCGAGGAGTGAAATTTTAAAATTTGCAGCGGTGCGAGGCTTGCTTGAGCGAGATTTTTTGAATTTAGTTTTGAGGCGGCTTTAAAATCGTTTTTTATGGAATTTATTTTACAAGAGGTTTAGAATTTTATTTTGAAAAATCTTAAAATTTGTTTTTCATACTCGCATAACAAAACCTAAAATTTTACCTTGTGATTTTGCCTAAAATTCCAGATAAATTTAGTATAAAATTTCATTTAAATTTTTACGATACGGGATTTCATCCAATGATTTTATAAGCAAAAGGTAATGGTGTAGCGGATATAAAATTTATCTGCAAATTCCGTAAGAATGGAATTTCTGATTTAAAATTTAAACCCTCAAAATTTATAGTTTGATTTGCTTCCAAATTCTCATCGCATCGAATGCGCCTTAAAAATTTAAAGACGCAAAAGATTTGCCACCAAAGTTTGCTGCAAAAATTTACCGACGCGAAGTTTGCTTCGTAAACAGCATAGGAATCATATAGGAATTTATACTAAAAATTTAAAGAGATAAAATCATCGGCATACCTACTTTTAGATTTATTTTACGACAGAAATCCCGCTCTTGCGAGCAGGATTTCATTTCTTAGGGGATAAGAAAAGGAGTTTAGGCTAAATAAATTTAGCCCGAGATTTCGTCTAGCCACGGAGTCCCGCGGCAAAAAGGAGCAAAAAGACGAAATCTCGCGCAAAATTTTAAGCCAAGATTTAAGCGATCGGCTCGCGACAATAAACGAAATTTGCGACGGCCTCAAAAGCTATCGCAAAAACGCCGTGCCGCAAGCATCAAAATTAAACAAGCCTTTGTTTTTTGAAATACTCACGTGGAGCCTTGCAGAGCGGACAGGCGCCAGGAGCTTTCTTTCCGCGATGAACATGCCCGCAGACCTCGCACACCCAAACTTCCTCGTCGAAACTCTCGAAAAAGCCCTCCTCTAGCAAGATCTTTTGAAGCTCGTTGTATTCGCGCTCGTGCTCCTCCTCGACCTTGCCGATAGCGTTAAAAAGGCGCGCTACTTCTTTTTTACCCTCTTCGGTCGCGATTTTAGCGAAGCTCGGATACATGCTCTCGTGCTCGTAGCGCTCGCCGGCGGCAGCGTCAAACAGATTTTTATCCATTTTATCAAGCGGAATACCTGCGGCCGCATGATGTGCCTTTAGCTCGGCTCTGGCATGCCATTTTTCGTTTTCGGCAGCCTCGTAAAAATGTCGTGCAATGGCGTGAAAGCCAGCTTCTTTGGCTAAATCGCCGTAAAGATCGTATTTATTGCGCGCCTGGGACTCGCCTGCGAACGCCTTCATCAAATTTACCTGCGTCAGATCCTCGGTTATACATTTCATCGGCTCGCCGCAGCAGCTAAGCGCGCCGCCGCCTACTTTTTGCACCTCGACCTCCGCGCCGCATTTGTCGCATCTGTAAGTTTCGTACTGTCTCATTTTAATTCCCTATCAAAATTTTTGGGGAATGATACCACGGCTACTATTAAATTTTACTTAATAAATTTTATTCTTCTCAATAAATTTATGTTTTTGAGAAAATTTTGGCACGGAATTTCCATCCGCAAAATCTAAACTTAAGATTTTTCAAAGCAAATGAAATTTGAAGCAAAAGCGCTAACGCTCGATTATCTAAAAATATGGAATTTACTTTTCTGACTTATTTAATCTACAATTTTCAAGGCGAGCCACATCATTGGAAATTTTTTAGAATTTAAAGTTATCACAAAAATAACTTGCTAATTTTGCCGCGCAGTCTTGTTTACGAGTATATAACAATGCTCGGCAAAAGCAGCTTTAAATGCACCAACGAGCCGCCCGATTGTAATTATAAAGCGTTAAAAGCGTAATTAAAAGCTTTGTAGCATTACTATTTTGCCGCTATGATCGGTAATATATGAGAATTTATGAACGTCAAATTCTAAGCCACAAATCGAGCAAGGAGGAAATTTATCGACTTCCTTCTCGCCTAAAAGCGAGCAAATTCCGCCTATTGCTGGATTATGTCCAACAATAAATACGCATTCTGCGCTAGCTGCATTAAAATTTTGCATAACATCTGTGCTAGAAATTTCCACATTGTTGCAAGATATCGCATTATTTTCGCCAATGCTAGCGGGAATTTTAGTGCCCTTAAAAGCAGAATTTTCAGCGTTTGCGTCGCGATGTTTTTCGCTACTCAGACCAACCGCATTGTATTTTTCCACATTCACACCGCACCCAAAAAATCGTTTCTCATCCAAGCTGCGAACAAACTTTGCTAAATCCCATAAGCTTATGTCGTATAACTCTCGCAATGGCACTACCCTTTTTGTCGCGCCCAGCGCATTAGCGATAATTTGCGCCGTATGGAGTGCACGCATAGCCGAGCTTGTAATAATTAAATCAGGCGCAAGCCCCAAGCTACGCAGCTTTTCTCCGAGTTTAATTGCGCAAAGTTCGCCCACACGGCTTAATGCCCGCTCAAAATCGCTTTTGCCGCCGCTTTGCGCCTCGGCATGTCTTATAAAATATATCCGTTTCATCTGCATCCTTTCATAAAATTTTATGTATAATTCAGCGTTAAATTCTACAAAATTCTAAATTTTTTCTGGATCATTCCAAAGCCATAACCAACCACAAATCCCGCTATGTGCGCATACCATGCCACATTTACGCCCATTAACATCGGCGCAAAGCTCATTATCAAAATCGCGACAAAAATTCCGCCCGCATTGCGTTCATCAAAATAAGCAATCACGCCTAAAAGCACGCAAATAGCGCCACTAGCGCCTACGATATTGACGATTTCTCCCATACTCATGGCATAACGGATATAAATCAGACACAAAGCGCCGCTCAGCAGCCCGCCTACGATGTAAAGCAGCGTAAATTTTATCCCACCGAACGCTCGCTCTAAAATCCCACCAAATTGATACAAAACTGCCATATTCATCGCTAGATGCATCACTCCGCCATGCATAAAAAATGAACTTAGTAGCTGCCACGGCATCCCCTCGAAAAAATATGGATTGAGCCCAAAAAACAGGTAGGACTTAAAGCCGAAAAAATATTCCAATGCGAATGAAATCACGAAAAATAGGATATTCACCGCGATGATCGCGAGAGTAAATTTGCCTGATTGCATGAAGCTCCTTAAATTTTTCACGCATAGTAGCAAAATTTTTATTAAATTAAAGGCGTAGTGTGATTTTATAGGCTCGAGATAAATTTCATAAATAAGCTAGCATCAAAATTTTGGCAATAGTTTTAGTTGCAAGTGCCTTAATAAAAGGGCTTGCAACTAAAATTTAGATATATAGCTTTAAAGTAAAATTTTTACGATAAGAATTTAGGTTATAAATTTTTTTGAAAGTTTTATGTAATTTATAAAGTCTATCTGATATCAATTAAAAAACAAGCACGCTTTAAAATTAATAACGATAAAATTTCAGTTATATGAAGCTATTTCGTAGAATTTTATGTATAATTATATGTATGATTCCACTAAGAATAATAAAAATTTGAGTTTAAATTAATTCCAAAATAAATTTTAGAGTAAATATTTTAAATCCTTATTATATTGCGCGTTAAAAATGCTAATTTTATTTGTCATAACAGTATCAAAGTGAGTTTTTATTCATAAGTTTTTGCTACAGGAGTTTAAAAGCCATAAAAATTTTAAAATTTGATTAGAAATCCAGGAATCCAATTAAATTCTGCAAAGCTAGGTTGCAGCTAGAATTCCAAGCTAAATTATCTGCAAAATTTTACTTGAAATTTTAGAGCACAAATCAAACCGCCGCGAATTTTTAAAAGGTCTAACGAAATTTCATAAAATCTAACTAAATTCCAAAAGTTATAAGAAATTTTTCAAAAAATACGGCGAAAGAATTTTCAAAATTCTAGTTATTCACCCGTCCGTATCCTGCGAAGCGGTTCGATGCTAGGCAGCTTATGCGGTCTTTACCGCAGCGTACGATATAGCTATTTTCCATCTTTTGTCCCGCTACATGGACGTTTTTCTTATTTAAATTTACGAAGTCCGCTTGATTTCTACCACGAGTATTGTGGACGAATTTCACGCGACCATCGGCATATATCTCGCGCACGATACCGATATGACTGATTTCGTTATTGACCTTGCCTTTGTTAGAACGTAAGGTGTTTTGAAAAAACACCAAATCCCCCACTCGCGGCGTATTGCTGAGTAAATTTTTACGGCTATAATAATTATATATTGCTTGGGATTTACGTCCGTTTGTGAAGTATTTCGGCAGATCTTTTGAGTTAAAAAACAGATCATCGTATTTATCATTTAGCACGGTGATAAATCCGCTGCAGTCTCCTCCTGCGCGAGTGCCGGTGTAATCGTCCACCGATGCGATTAGCGGGCGGTTAAACTCGCTTCCCGGCACCGAAGTTATTCCTTCTTCATGATCGTTTAAGACATACGCTTGCTGGCTGCCGGCAGACGGGGCTTTTGAGGAGCAACCGACCAGCAAAAACGCACCCAAAGCGCAAATAATTAGTTGTTTCATATAAAATCCTTATAAAATTATGTAGCGATTAAATTTATGCGCAATTTTAGCGCCTGGCGGTAACAAAATGGTAACTTTAAAGCTAAATTCTGTATAATCGCCGAAATTTTACACGGAGAAATCATGCATTATCTACGAATTAACGGGGGCAAAAAACTAAGCGGCAGCGTCAAAATAAGCGGCGCAAAAAACGCCGCACTGCCGCTCATAGCTCTATCTATCCTTTCAAAAAACGAAGTCGTAATTAAAAATTTACCCGCAGTTTCCGATATCCACACGCTAATTCAGCTGCTTTCAAATTTAGGCGCAAAGTACGAGTTTCTCGACGCCAACACCGCCAAAATCGATCCGCGCGATGTAAACTCAACCAAGGCGATCTACGACATAGTGCGTAAAATGCGCGCTTCGATCTTGGTGCTGGGGCCGCTTTTAGCGCGGTTTAGGCATTGCGAGGTAAGCCTTCCCGGAGGCTGCGCGATCGGCGCAAGACCGATCGATCTACACCTTAGCGCGCTTGAAAAGATGGGTGCGGAGGTTAAAATCGAGCAAGGTTACGTCGTTTGTACCGCAAAAAAGGGGCTTAAGGGCGCGACTATAAATTTTGATAAAATTACCGTCACAGGCACCGAAAATATCGTAATGGCGGCGGCCTTAGCAAGCGGTACCACTCATATCATAAACGCGGCAAAAGAGCCCGAAGTCATCGCCGTTTGCAACGCATTAAAAAACGCAGGCATCGACATAGAGGGTATCGGCACGAACGAAATCCTCATCAAAGGAAGCGGCAGCGAGCTTTTAAGCTTGAACGAAATTTCGATCATTCCCGATCGCATCGAAGCAGGCACCTATCTGTGCGCAGGCGCAATCACCGGCTCTCGTATCAAGATCACGCACGCTCGCGCGGCTCATCTTGGCGCCGTGCTTGCAAAATTTGAGGATATGGGTTTTAAATTTGAAATTTCAAACGGCGGCGACGAGATCACGATCCTGCCCGCTTCAAAGATCAAACCCGTAGAGATTATCACAAGCGAATATCCGGGCTTTCCTACCGATATGCAGGCGCAGTTTATGGCGCTAGCATGCATCTCCTCGGGCGTCAGCACTATCGACGAGAGGCTTTTTGAAAACCGCTTCATGCACGTTAGTGAACTCTCAAGAATGGGCGCAGATATCCGCTTAAACGGACATATCGCGACGATCAGCGGCGGCAAGCTAAACGGCGCGGACGTTATGGCAACCGATCTGCGAGCTAGTTCGGCACTCGTTTTAGCCGCCCTTGCGGCGCGCGGCGAGAGCAAAATACATAGAATTTACCACCTAGATCGCGGCTACGAAAAGCTCGAGGAAAAGCTTAGCGCGCTCGGTGCGGACATACAGAGGCTGGAGGAATGAAGACTTCGAAATAAAAATCTTGTGCGAGCAAGCGATGCGGGATTTTACTAGTGATACGTTCTGAAATTTTAAGCAACGCTCGCATTAAAATAAGGCAAGTTTGAGCCCGTGAAATTTCGCGCATTTATTTGGGCAAAATTTAGCCTTGCAAGTTCCGGTGCAATACAGAATTCGAGGCTACGCGAGGTCTTAACTGTGCGAATTTTAAATGTAAAAAATGATAAAAAGGACTTAAAATGATAGGAATAAATGAGGCTATAGATTTGGCTACGGCCAGAATCACATCAAGCAAGCAAAGCGAAAAGGTGCCTCTTCCCAGCGCCCTAGGTCGCATTCTTTTTAGTGATATTTCAGCGATTAAAAACCTACCCTGCTTCGATAATTCGGCGCTTGACGGCTATGCCTACGCGGCAGAATTCAAAGACGAAGAGCTAAAGATCGTAGAGCCTACGATTTTTGCAGGAGACGAGAAATTCTACGAAATCAAGGCCGGGCAGGCGCAAAAGATAATGACCGGCGCGCCAATGCCTGCAGGCGCGGACTCTGTCGCGAGGCTAGAAGATGTAAACGCGCAAGGCGGAACTCTAAAAATCCCTGCTTCCGTTCATGCCCACGACGGCTTTCGTAAAAAAGGCGAGGAGGTGCGCGCGGGCGAGCTTTTATTGCGCCGTGGCGAAATTTTAAACCCTGCTAAAATCATGCTTCTTGCCGCGCAAGGAATTTACGAAGTGGACATTTACGCGCGTCCTAAAATCGCTCTATTTTCCAGTGGAAACGAGCTAAAAGAGCCGTGGCAGAGCGCAAGTGAGCGCGAAATTTATAACGCTAACTCTAGTGGCATTGCTGCATTGCTACAAAAATACGGCTTTAAAAATGAGTATTTAGGGATTTTAAAGGATGATTTTAGCGAGGTGTGCGAGGCGCTAGACGCTGCTACGCGTAAATTTGACGTGCTAATTACCAGCGGTGGAGCAAGTGCCGGGGAGGCGGATTTTATGCAAAGCGCTATGAGCGAACTTGGATTTTTGCAGGTTTTCGATCACATCGATATCAAGCCCGGCCGCCCCAGCAAGTGCTTCGCAAAAGACGGCAAATTCGTCTTTGCAATGGCGGGCAATCCGATGGCTGCTTTCGTGCTTACGCGCGCAGTCATACTACCGATCCTATTTAAGCTTAGCGGCGCAAGCGAGGCTTTTAGCGCAGAAGCGGCGATCTATGCCAAGCTCGCAAGCGATCTGAAGCTAAAAAGCGGCAGAGTAAATTTAACCGTAGGCGCATATGAAGGCGGAGTTTTTACGCCTATGCCGTCGCCTTCTGGGCGCATCAGACCGCTGGCTGCGGCATCGCATTTTTTCTTGGCTGATCCCGAATGCGACAAAGTTCGCGCTGGAGAAATCGTAAAAATTTATGAAATTTAAGCGAGAAATTATTGACAAATGAAAATTTATAGGCTACAATCGCGCTTTATTTTTACCGCATGCGGGAATAGCTCAGTGGTAGAGCGCAACCTTGCCATGGTTGATGTCGCGAGTTCGACTCTCGTTTCCCGCTCCATCTTAACTTCAAATTTTAAAATTCCTTCCGTTCCACTCGCTTTTAAAGCACAAAATTTCGATATGAAAGCCTTGAAATGAAAATTCTAGTTTGTGTAAGTGGCGCGAGTTTTTGCGAGATCGGGTTTGATCTGCTTAAATTTCTTGCCAGCTCGCCGCATGAAATTCACGCCGTGCTTACGCAGGGCGCGCGCCGCGTACTGCGCGCCGAAAACGGCATAGACGCGGACGAGGCTTTAAAATCTACGGAATTTAAGAGCGTAAAATTTCATCTCGACGACGATCTTAGTGCGCCGCCCGCTTCGGGCTCATTCGGCATTGACGCCACAATCTTTGCGCCCTGCTCTGTTGGCTCTTTGGCTAAAATTTACGGCGGGCTTTGCGACAGCTTAAGCACTCGCGCCGCCGCAGTCGCGCTAAAAGAGCACAAGCGGCTGGTTCTTGGCGTGCGTGAGATGCCGCTTTCTGCGATCAGCCTGCGCCAGATGAGCGAGCTAGCCGCGCTCGGCGTCATCATCGCTCCGCCCGTGATCGCGGGCTACTGCGGCGTGCAAAATTTAAAAAATTTCATAATCGGCAAGTGGTGCGACGCGCTAGGCGTGCAAAACGAGCTGTTTAAGAGGTGGCAATAATGCAAAACTCAAGAAAATGTATCTATCCGGGCACCTTCGATCCTATCACGAACGGTCATCTGGACGTCATCAAGCGCGCGCTAGGGCTTTTTGATGAGGTTATCGTCGCAGTCGCGCTAAACGAGAGCAAAAAACCCTACTTCAGCCTACAATCCAGACTAGAAATGGCGCGAGCCGCGACACGCGGACTTCGCGGCGTGAGCGTGCAAAGCTTTGATAATCTACTCGTGGATTTCGCCAAATCCTGTGGCGTGCGCTTCGTTATCCGCGGACTGCGCGCGGTCAGTGACTTTGAGTACGAGCTGCAGATAGGCTATGCAAACGCCTCGCTATGGGAGGAATTTGAGAGCGTGTATTTGATGCCGACGCTCAAAAACGCCTTCATCTCAAGCTCGATCGTCCGCTCCGTTTTGAGCCACGGCGGCGACGTTTCGCACCTCGTGCCGAGCGAAATTTTAGAATTTTTGAAAAAATGAGCTCGCAAGTTACTGAAATTTAGCCCGCAGGCGCAGCTAAATTTAAAATTTGCAAGCCGCACGGAGATAAAAATGAATAAGCAAATGGATGAGATAGAAAGACTGCGAACGTTTTTAAAAAGCGTGAGATATGAATACAAAGCCTTAAATAAAATAGCCGAAGCGCAGGCCGTAAGCAGGCGCTGGGCGTCGGACGAGTATATTAATTTAGAGCCGTTTTATTTCGAATATAACCGCTTCTTTAAGGGCAAAATTTTAAAAGCTAAACCAAAAAAGATCGTAAACGCCTACGAATACGGCTTTGACGCGCAAGATCGCGTCGTTTTTGAAAGACAACATGATGGCAAAAAACATTTCTTTGAAAACCTTTATTTTTGGGGGCGGGACGAAGTTTTAAAATACGAATTTGGTTGCTATAACAAAAGATGCGTAGGATGCTTCAATATAAAAAGATTTATCTATGAGGGTGGCGTGCTAAAGTCCATCTACTCGGCCTTTGACAACAACGCCTATGGGATAGAAAATTTTACTTACGAAGGCGGCAAGCTCGCACAAAGACGGGAGTATGTAGAGCACCCTCGCGCAGGCAGAAGGAATGACGTAATAAACTATGAATTTAACGCAATGGGCGAACTGAGCTTAATAACCGAAAATGGTTATGTGCGCTATCAAAAGCCCGATAAGGATATGAGTTACAAAAAGCTTTATGAGCTCGCCGCGCAAAGGCTGCTGCCCGCGATTAAAGAGACGATCAAAAAGCACGCGCCCGCCTGTAAACTCTACTGCATAAATTTAGCTTGCGACAATAGGAGTTTGCCGCCGATCATCGGATTCGGCTCGCAAGAACAGCGCGCGCAGTGGCTTGCACGAAAGGACGGTTGGCTTCTTTGGCTTGTTCCTGATTACGAGTTTCGAGCCGAGGTCGAAGTAGACTACGAAACGGCGAAAATTTTTGATCTTTTCAATCAAGAAACGCAGCTAAATGATAAATATGCACAGGCTAAAAAGCTCATTTGGGAGTGCGTGAAGCAGCTCAAAGCAGGTCTTGGCGAATTTGCGCTTGATATGACGGATGATTTTACGATCACGGCTACCGATTGCGATCTTGGCAATCTGAGGAAAGATTTCATAGCGATAAATCCCGAGCTAGCGTAAAAGGATAAAATTTAAAATTTCATCTTTCGGCGCGCAGGACGAGCTTTGCGCCTTCGCTCATTGCGGCAAAATTTCATGATCTGCGGCGGCTAAAAATTTTATCGGCGCCACGATTTTATATTTTGTCATCGCACGCGGCGTCCGCCCGTCGCCGCATCTACTGCGTTATCGGACAATATACCATGCTTTATACGGCGCCCGATGCCTTCCAGACGCGCTATCTGTTTTTACTAAAAAACATACGATACCTCGCACCGCGTTCTTCACCGACGCGCCGCCTTTCGTTTATCTAGTGCCCGTTGTTCTGCCAGGCGCATACCCCGCTCCGTTTCCACCTCGCATGACGCGCGCCATGTCCCGTCTAACGCCCTACTTCGCTCGGCACGCCGCTCCGCCGACATATACTCTCTCGCCCTACTGCGTGGCGCATTGCTTTGCTCGGTTCGATACGCCGACCCAATTTGCCCGATACGTCGTCTCGCTTCGTCTGATACATACCCTATGCGTCGCTCGACGCGCTGTCCGCCCCATCTACGCGCACCGTCTTTATCGACCGGCGCCCTTCTCCGCTCGGTACATGTCCGTAAGCGTAAAATTTACTCGCTCGTTGTTTATTCGGCGCATCCGTACGAGCGCTAAATTTAACCGCGTGCCGTGCCGCAAAAAGCAAGAGCCGAGTAAGGCAGAGCGCCCGATAAAATTTTACGCCTAAAGATCAAAAGCAGCTCGTACAAGCTCGCGCAAAAGTCCGATTTTAAGGCGAAATTTTACGCCTCGCTGTTAAAAAAAGCCGCTATTTAGCTATAAGCTTGTAAAATAGCGCACAAATTTAAAGGCGAAAAATGTATGTAATATTCGAAGGTATCGACGGCGTGGGCAAAAGCACGCAGATAGCGCGGCTAGCGGCAGCTTTTCCGCAGGCGATCGTGACCAAGGAGCCGGGCGGCACGAAGCTCGGCGAGGCGGTGCGAAGCCTCGTTTTGGGCGAGGATTTTAAGTGGCGTCGCGGCAGCGTAAATCTGCGCGAGGTCTGCGGCGAAATTTCAAAGCGCGCCGAGCTGCTTTTATTTCTCGCAGACCGCGCCGAGCACTACGAGCGCGTGATAAAGGGCGGCGCAGGCGGGCTCGTGCTAAGCGATCGTGGCTTCATCTCGGGGCTTGCCTATGCGCTGGCAAACGACGAGGGCGCAGATATTAGCGAGCTTATCGCGCTTAACAAATTTGCGCTTGGGGGCAAATTTGCAGATAAAATCGTGCTGTTTTCGGCGGACGAACAGCTCATCAGGCATCGGCTCAAAACGCGCGCTAGCAGCGATATAATCGAGGCTCGCGGGCTAAAATACCTAATGCGTGTGCAAGATCTTATGGCGCAGGCATGCGCGGCGTGCGGCGTCGAGACCCTGCAAATCGACGCCGCACAGTCCGAAGAGGTGATCTGCGATCAGATAAAAAATTTCATACTTTCTTAAAATTTTAAGGCGTGGAATTTTGCCGCGATAATTGATTTCTGAGCCTTGCCGTGAAATTTTAACTATGGAATTCCGCCCATAGAATTTCATCTCCAAATTTCGTTTATGGAATTTTACAGGCGCAGTTCTAGGGAAAATTTCATGGGCGAAATTTGTTTTATAATTTCGCAGTAAAATTTAGCCACGGAATTCTGTCTTAAAATTCCGCCGCAGACTGAAAAAGCGCAAAATTTCATAAGCGAAATCCGCACACGGAATTTTAATCCGCGGATTTGCGGGCGGAATTCCGCTTAAGCTTTAGATTGAAAGGATAGCGATGAAGACGTTAAAATTCGTTTTACGTAAGATTTTTAAATTTATATTTCTGTTTTGGGTAGTCATAAGCTCGCTTTTCGGCACATATATGATCGCCGATAAATTTTTCGGCCGTACCGTCGTAGCCTGGACGCTCATCCGTGATTTTAGCAGCGCTTCGCTGGATCTGAAGGATTTTAGCGTCAGCGCCCGCTTAAGAGCTACCACTATCGGCGGACGATTATGGCGCGACGAGCGCGAGTCGAAGCCCGACTTCTCGGACGACAACTCCACCGGCGCCCCGTATGAACTAAGTATAAATTTTGACCACGTGAGTGCGCCAGGGATCGTGCTGAACAACATCAAGCTCGAGCAGGTGCAAAGCGGACGCGTCGTTTTTGAAAAAGATGAGCTAGAGGTGCCGATAGAGATGGGTTACAGCGGTTACAAAAGCGGCGGATTAGAGATACCTGATCTCGATTCTGCGCATGTCAAACACAGACTGAGCGCCGAAATATGCGTGTCTGGAGGCACTTGCACAAACTTCGTGCATTATTTCTTGCCGTACAAACATGTAGAGGGCACAGCGGCTCTACGGGGTATTTTTTAGCTGCGAAATATTCGGCGTGAAATTTTAAAAACATAAAATTTACGGCAGCATGGGTTAATTTGGCTGAATAAACGAGTAGATTATCAATGCCCGCAACGCGGTATGGTTTATTTGTGAGATAGAATTTTGCCGCTCGCCGTATTTATATGAAACGGAATTTGTGATTTCGCGGCGCATAAAATTTATAGCATGGCGCGAAATTCTACCCGGCAAAATTTGAAGCGACGGAATTATAAAATTCCACGCTGTGTGTTTATGCGGAGCAGTAGCGCTATTTTTTACGACGCTTGCGCCATGATGAGAGTTTTTGCATGCAAGTAGAACAAACTAGGCATATCACACACACTGGCGTAAGCACTACGCAAGAATAGAAAAAATCGCTCAGGCTTGCCGTTTTATCCTTAATAAATGTCATATAAATCCAAAGCAGCACCGCAATCGCAGCAGCACAAGCAATCAATACCGCCCAAAATAGTCGCGCTAAGCCAAGTAGTCGCTTGGCAAGGTTAAACACCAGTTGTGTCAAACGAGGCGTGCGGCTCTTAATAGCGCAGGCGGCTGCGTAAATGTATACCATAATTATCATCGCAACAAGCGCAAGCGCCGCGCAAGTGTAGAAAAAATCGCCTAGGTTTGGGAATGCGTCTTTTTTGGACGCAAGGTAGATCGCGTAAAACACTGCCGTGACGAAAAAAATCAGACCGAATGTAATCAAAATGTCCCAAACTAAATATAGCGCGCGTCTTGCGGCGTCCAGACGCTCAATTCAAAATCGCGGGCATATTCCAAAGGCGTTCTGCGACGCTCGACCTACAAGGCGACGAGGCTGCCTAAATATCCCTGCTTGCAGTATTTTACGCGCACTAAATCGCCCTGCTTAAACGAGAATGCCCTGCAACACATGCGAAAGCGAACGCCGTCGATCTCAAAAAGCACGAGCGTCTCGATCTCCTGCCTAAGGACGCGGATACGCAAGTTTTCTATCCTATCTTCGATATAAGGCTGCTTATTTCGCATAATCCTCCAAAATTAAGTTAAATTTAGAGCCGCTTGCCCGGCGCTGTTTGCGTAGCGCTAAAAAGCCTGCTTATTTATTCCAAAAAGCTCCACGACGCAACGGAATTCTGCGCGGCAAAATTCTAGCTTCTAAATTTGATGCGGTAAGCTTTCACAATACAAATTCCGTCGCATGAATTTTCATGGTGCAGAATTTGTATTGTGAAATTCCGCGAATCGGAATTTCGTGCAAAAATTTTCACGACGATAAATTCTATCGCGTAAAATTTCGCACGGCGACTGCCGCCTAGGCATTTGCAGTACGCATAATTTAAATTTGAAAAAGCTCAATCCCGACTGGCAGGATCACTGCTACGATTATAACACAACATGATAGAGCGGATCTCGAGCTCGGTTTTAAAATTTTCCGCTCAATTCTACCGCACCCGCGCCTATCGACGGTAAATTTGATGCAGTCGCCTTATAAGTACGGTTTCTGTGCGCGTCTTGCACTGCGTCAAAAAAAACGCGCACCGCGGTAAGCAATGTCGCAGACGAGTAAATCGCTGCAATTAAGCGCCGCGCGCGCTTTTAATAAATTTTACTCATGCGGTATTCGCACTGCGCGCGTTAAAACGAGACATTTAAATTCGGGGATTAAAATTTAAAAATCGCTAGATACAAAATTTACAAGCCATAAATTTGAATGCAAAGCTCAAGTATTATCGCGCGCATATACAAGCTATTGCGATCTTTAGTAAAATTTGCCCTTTAAATTTACACGCAGTTTTTGCCGTATATAAATTTTGGCGCGATTTTGGAAGTATTCTTAGACATATTTTGCTAAGCAGTTTTAAGCGCAAATCCAGCGCGGTGTAGCTAAAATTTTAACCAAGCCGAGCCGATTAAATTTCGCTATCAAATTTAACGTGGCTTTAGCGCGCATCTCGTTTTGTTCTAGCGATACAAATTTCAGCCAAAAGCTGCTGCTCGCGAAAATCAAAATTTATTAAATCCGCGTTTGAGCTAAAATTTACAAAATTTTAAAGCTAGCACAGACCGAATTTCGACGATCTAAAAAACAAATTTAAACATTAAATCTAAAATGCATCACGTCGCCGTCTTGCACGACGTAGTCCTTGCCCTCAAGGCGCATTTTGCCCGCTTCTTTCGCCCTACTCTCGCCGCCGCACGCGATGAAATCATCAAATCCGATCACCTCGGCTCTGATAAATCCGCGCTCAAAGTCGTTGTGGATCACGCTCGCGGCCTTTGGAGCCTTCCAGCCCTTCGTGATCGTCCACGCGCGCACCTCCATCTCACCTGCGGTAAAGTAGCTGATGAGGCTAAGCTTCGCAAAGGAGCGCTTGATGATGAGCTCCAGCCCGCTTTGCTGCGCGCCCAGGCTTTGCAGCATCTCGTGCGTCTCCTCGTCGCTTAGCCCTATGAGTTCCTCTTCGATCTTGGCGCAGAGCTTGATCACCTCGGCGCCGCGGGCATTTGCGTATTCTCTTACGCGCGCGACATATTCGTTATCCTGCGCGATGCCGTCTTCGTCCACATTTGCGCCGTAGATTACATCTTTGGCGCTAAGCAGGCGCAGCTCACGATTTAAAGCGATGTAGCTTTCGTCCTCTTTGAGCGCAAAATTTGAAGCGGGCTTGCCGTCGTTTAGATGCGCTAAAAGCTCGTTTGCCACGGCTAGCGCCTCTTTAGCGCCTTTTTGATTTGCTTTGGCTTCCTTACCGAGGCGCTCGATCTTGCGGCCAAGCTGCTCGATGTCTGCTAAAATAAGCTCGGTTTCGATGATCTCGATATCGCGGATAGGATCGACGCAGCCTTCGACGTGGGTTATGTCACCGCTTTCGAAGCAGCGCACGATATGAAGGATGATCTCGCACTCGCGGATATTTGAAAGAAATTTATTCCCCAGCCCCTCGCCCTTGCTAGCTCCGCGCACGAGGCCCGCGATATCGACGAACTCGATGGTCGAATGCACGATGCGACCGGGCTTAACGATCTGTGCTAGCTTGCCGAGCCTGGCATCTGGCACGGGCACGACCGCCTTATTGGGCTCAATCGTGCAGAATGGATAATTCTGCGCCTGTGCGTTTTGCGCGCCGCTAAGCGCGTTAAATGTGGTGGATTTGCCGACGTTCGGAAGCCCTACGATCCCTACTGAAAGCCCCATCTACGCGTCCTTCAACTCTTTGGCTAGAGCCTGTAAAAAGTACAGGCTGGCTCTCACTCCCGCGCCAGTCGCGCCTGCCGCGTAATAGCCCCACGCCTTTTCCAGATACGCAGGCCCCGCGATATCAAGGTGCAGCCACTTGCCTTTATACTCGTCTTTTATAAATTTATCCAAAAATAGTCCCGCGGTTATCGCGCCGCCGTATCTACTGGAAGCGCAGTTAGAGACGTCCGCGATACTGCTTTTGATTAGCTCGCGCAGATAATCGTTAAATTCCAAAATACTAAATAGCTCGCCGCTTGATCCGCTAAGATCTTTAAATTTACGCTTTAGCTCCTCGCTGTTTCCCATAATGCCGCTAGTGTATTCGCCAAGCCCCACGACGCAAGCGCCGGTAAGCGTCGCCATATCAATTAGCAGATCTGGCTCAAGATCCTGCGCGTAGCTTAGGCAGTCGGCAAGCACGAGCCTGCCCTCCGCGTCGGTGTTTCGCACCTCGATACTCACGCCGCTGCGGCTAAGCAGTACGTCGTCGGGTTTATACGAATCGCCGCCGATCATATTTTCGGTGGCGCCGATAACCGCGTGTATCTCAAACGGCAGCTCGAGCTCGGCAGCGCCCTTGATGATACCCATCGCAGCAAGCGCGCCGCTTTTGTCGCTTTTCATCGTAAGCATATAATCGGCAGGCTTCAAACTCAGCCCGCCGCTGTCGTAAGTAAGCCCTTTGCCGACGAAAACAACGCGCTTTAGGCAGCGCTGCGGCTTATAGATCAGATGGATGAGGCGAGGCGGATGAGCGCTGGAGCGATTGACTGCCAAAAACGCATTCATATTCTGCTCGCGCAAAAAGTCCTCGTCGTAAATTTTAACGCTCACGTCGTCGTAGTTCGAGGCTAAAATTTCAGCCTCGCTCGCCATCTTTTCGGGCGTGTAAATTTCAGGTATCTCATTGACGCCGTCGCGCGCAAAATTTGCGGCGCTCGCAGTGATGGCGCCTTGTTCTATACCAAAGTTTGCCTTTTGCAAATCGATCTGCTCACCGCTATACTCTTGCGTCGAGATTAAAATTTCATTCAAGCTAGAGCTTTTTTTATCGCTTTTGTATTTATTAAACTCATAGCCGCCCAAAAGCACGCCCTCGACCATCGCCATCGTGCTTCTGCGGTCGCAGCCGCATTTGTAAAAGGCGATTTTAAAATTTTTGATCGCGTAGCCCTTAAGCGCGTTGTATGCGCTTGCAAGTGCTGTGCGAACGCGGTCATATTCTAGCGCCTTGACGCCGATGTACAGCCGCCCGCTCTCGGCAAGGAGTAGATTGCCCTCGCCTTTGTAATTAAAAAGCGCAAACTTATCCGTGTCTTTAATAAATTCGTGATTTAAATTTTTATCCACAACTAAAATAACTTCAAAATCCGCCTCTATCTCGTTAATTTTACGATCTAGCAGTTTTACTTTCATCTCGTTCCTTTCGTGAGTTCATAAAGTGATTTTCCATACGTTTAAATAGCCTAAAAAATAGATATAAAATTCCGCCTATGATAGGTATCGCAAAATACCAGTGTTGCTCGATTAGCCGCAGCCCGCTCCAGATCTCCTCGCCAAAATACCACGCCAAAATCATCGTCGCACCCGACCAGCACCAAGCGCTAAAAAGATTGATAATCGCAAATTTCTTTGCGCTGTAGCGAGTGATGCCGATACTCATCGGGATGATGACGCGAAAGCCATACATATAGCGCTGCATTAAAATTATCGGCCAGCCGTAGCGTTGCAAAAGCAGGTGTGCGATCGCAAATTTTCGGCGCTGTGCCGCGAGTTTTTTACTGATATATTTTTTGTTGTAGCGCCCGATATAAAAATAAAACTGATCGCCACAAAATGCCCCAAGCCCCGCAACAAAGATACCTAGCGGCAAATTTATATGTCCCTCGTGCGCCATTATGCCGCCTAAAATCAGTGCGATTTCGCCTTCTAAAATACACCAAACAAAAAGCACTATATAGGCGTATTGGTGGTATTCTTGTAATAAATTTTTAAGTAGCTCTTCCAAAATCACGCCTCTAAAACGCAATAAACATTTGTGCGTCGCGAAAACTCGCCTAGATCGTTTAACTCACGTAAATTTAGCAAAAAGCAGGCTTCGACGCACTTAGCCTGCGTCTGCGCGATGAGATCTAATGCCGCTCGTGCGGTGCCTCCGGTGGCGATAAGATCGTCGATTAGCAGCACCTTGGCATCTTGCACGCCAGAGAATGCATCCACATGCATCTCGACCTGATCGAAGCCGTATTCAAGGCTGTATTTTTGCGAAATCGTGATATAAGGAAGCTTCTTTGGCTTTCTAATTGGCACAAAAGCAACCCTCAACCTCGCAGCAAGTGCCGCTGCAAAAATAAATCCGCGACTTTCTATGCCTACTATGTAATCAAGTCCGTAATCGGCGTAGCGCTCGGCTAGATGATCAAGCAGGAAATTAAACGCCTCGCGATCGCCTACGAGCGTCGTGATATCATAAAACAAAATACCGGGCTTTGGGAAGTCGCGCACGGTGCGGATCGAGCGAAATAAATAGCTTTTTTGCTCGTTGCTTAGACTTTTCATAGCTTACCTCTTTTCAATCTTGCGTTTTGGATTTTTAAGCTGCAGTTTTCGCTCTCCTCATTTTGCAGGGCCTCAATGCCGAAGCGAAGGGCAGTTTTGAGCTTTTCGTTATCGCTTTTAAGCTTTGAAATTCTTTCTTCGCTCTTTCGAAGTAAGGCGTAAATTTTAGAATTTTTTCGGATCGATAAAATAAGTAGTGCTGCAAAAAATAGCGCTAAAACGCCTAATACTACGCTCATTGCTCGCCTCCTTCATTTGGATTTGCAAAGCGGCGCATAGTAGCGGGTGCTGCGTTAAAATAGGCAGAATTTATGCTCCTAAAATACGCGTTAGAAAGATTTGCTCCCTTTAAATTTACGCTCGCAATATCAGAATTCGCATCTGTTAAACCCGCACTAGCGCAATTTACGTTTTTTGGCTTAACGCTCATGCAAACGGAATTTGTAGCCTTGAAATTTATAATTGCTGGGTTCAAACTGACAAAATATTTGCAGCTAGCTTTTTGAGCGAAATTTTTCTCGCAAACGCTCTCGCGCATAAAATTCAACGTAGAATTTGCGCTAGTGGAATTTTTATCTAGCGAATTTTTCTCATTAAAGATTATCTTTGCGTGCGCAGAATTTAAATTTATATGATGTGCACCACCAAAGCTTATCAAGGAATTCTCACCGGTAAATAAGGAATTTTTATCGTTAAAGCTCCGCGCAAAATTTGATGCAGAATCTGTGCCAATGGGATTTTTGCAAGAAAGGGTTTTGCCACCGAAGCTTGATTTGGAATTTCGTCCGTTTAAATTAATGCTACAGCTTTGTTCCGCAAAATTTTGAGCGGAGTTCTGCGTGAAATTCTCCCCATCAAATCCATGCGCGCAATTCGCACTACCGCAAGCGCCTAGCTTTGCGACGCGCTTAATGTGCCTGCCGCCCGCAAAATCAGTGCCGAAAAACGCCCTAATCATATCTTCGATCACCAGCGCGCCCATTAATCGCTCGCCGAAGGCTAGGACGTTGGCGTCGTTGTGCTCTCTGGCTAATCTAGCGCTAGTCGCGTCATGACACAACGCGCAGCGGATGTGAGCGTGGCGATTTGCGGCGATGCTGATGCCGATACCCGTACCGCAAATCAAAACGCCGTAAATGCCGTAGTCGGTGGAATTTAAAATTTTATCTTTGTTTGCATTCTGGCTTACGGCTGCATTTACGCAGGTAGTCATGCTTCCGCTAGCGTTAAAATTTTGACGACTAGCGTTTTTTATAACGTTAAAATTTTCATTTTTCTCGCTACATTGTACGGCGTCGTTAAAATTTCCGCAGCCGTTTATACTTGCGCCGAAATTTTCACTGCCGCCCGCTTCAGAATTTTCCGCGGCTGCAGCGGAATTTTTGTCGTTATTTTCTTTAAAATTTCTACTTCGCGCGCAGGCTTCACATTCGGCTAAAATTTTATCCGCCAACGTGCCCGCAAAATCGGGATAGTCCACGCTCACTTCGGCACTATGCGTGCCAAGGTCGACCGCTTCGTAACCTAAAGCGGCGAGCGCTTTTTTAGCTTGTTCTTTGGCACGAAAGCCCGCATGATCGCTCGCTATGAAAATTTTATTTATTTGCATTGCCGCTCCTTATTTTTGCTCATAGATTAGGCTTTCGTCGTTTTGCAAGGTATCGACGAAGCGTCCGATTCGCTCCCAGCGGATCTTGCGATCGGCATCGATACTAAAATATGTAAACCACGGCTTGCCAACGATCAGACGATAAGGTACCGGACCCCAAAAGCGGCTATCGGCGGAATTATTTCGATTATCGCCTATCATAAAATACTCATCCTGCGGCACTTTGATGTAAAAGGCATTGAAGCTTATCCCCGCAGCTTCGAAGCTATGAGGAATTTCACTTAAACTAATGGGCTTCATAGAAAGCTCACCTTTCTCAAGTGCGATTTTGACATTTGTTAGCATCGAGTTCCTAGCATTAGTGTCGTAGTGGATGCCTTTGAACTTATACGGCTCTTTAACATATTTTTCGCCGCCCAAAATCACAATGTCGCGAGCATCATAGTTCGCGGCAATGAACTCATCTCCTTCATGCGGACGAAGGTAGAAATTATTCAGATCAAATATCACCTCGTCGCCGCCTACGGCAAAATTTCGCTTTACAAAGTGCATTTTTTCATTAAGCGGATAGCGAAAAACCACGATATCACCGCGCTTCGGACCCTCGCCGCGGATGATATGCCCGTCGCCGTCGCTATCAGGAGCCACCTGCCACTCCACAAAGGGAATATGCGGGGTCGGGATGCCGTAGCTAAATTTTTTAACGAATAAAAAATCGCCCTCCAAAAGCGTAGTGCGCATCGATCCGCTGGGGATCACGAAGGCTTGCGCAACAAAAAGAATGACGAATAAAACGACGATGACCGTCCCCGTCCAACTTGATAAAAAGTGATAAATTTTGCTTAGTATTTTCATTTAGGCTCTTTGTCTTAAGCGATTTTTCGCCGATTTTATCGTATTGCTCAAAAGCATCGCAATCGTCATCGGCCCCACGCCTCCGGGCACGGGCGTGATGAACGAGCATTTTGGCGCTACCGCATCAAAATCGACGTCGCCTCTTAGTTTGCCGTCGCCGCCGCGATTGATCCCCACGTCGATTACCACCGCGCCTTGTTTTACCATATCGGCGCCCACAAAATGCGCCCTACCGACCGCCGCGACCAAAATGTCGGCATCTGCGCAAAGCCGCTTTAAGTCTTTCGTCTTGCTATGAGCGATAGTAACAGTGGCGTCGGCATTTAACAGCAGGCTCGCCATCGGCTTTCCGACGATATTACTGCGACCCAGCACGACGGCGTTTTTGCCCGCGATCTGCACGCCGTATTCCTCAAGCAGACGCATCACGCCAAGCGGAGTGCAAGGCACAAAACCGTCCGAAAGCCCGCTAGTAAGCTTGCCTACGTTTATCGCACTAAATCCGTCCACGTCCTTTTGCGGGCTTATTTTTTCTAAAATTTTATTCGTATCAATATGCTTTGGAAGCGGCAGCTGCACCAAGATGCCGTCGATGCTTTCGTCATCGTTTAAATTTTCTATCAGTTCTAAAAGCGCCGCCTCGCTCACGTCGGAGCTCAAGCGGTGCGCTACGGATCGGATCCCACAGGTGGCGCAGGCTTTTTCCTTACTCGCGACATAGGTCTTACTAGCCGCGTCCTCGCCTACCAAAATCACCGCCAGCGCAGGCTCTACGCCCTTTGCGGCAAGATCCGAAGCGGCCGCTTTGATCTCATCTTTTACCTTCGCGCTTATGCTTTTGCCGTCAATTAAAGTCATTTAAAGCCTTTTTGAAAAATAGGGAATGTTACCCTAAAATTTATAAAATTTAGATTTATTCAGCTGGATTTATGGGAATTTGAAGGAATTTTAAAAAGAATTTCGTCCTGCTTAAATAAGCCTAAATTTTATCGTCATTATATACGGATGGACACCTTGGCGCCGCTACATTCAGGCTGCAACGCTGCTAAGGCTCGTATTGCAGGCTTGAGAGCTTTTGTCCACGAATGAGCAAGAACTACAATGTTTCCATTTTCTCGCCGTTAAACGTCTCGTATCGTCGCCCGCCGCGCAATATACGCTATGCGTAATAGTAGCCTGTATAATGGTGGCTAGGTGCCTTATTTTGCTCTGGCTTTGGGACATCTTGCGGTCCGCTCCTAGAGCAGCCGCATAGAAACAGCGCCGCACACAGAAATAAAACGATCTTTTGCACCATAGATCCTTTCAAAATCTTTATGATTTTATCTTTGAGTGGTTTCAAAATTTTACAAAATTTAGAAAAGCGCTCTAAAAATTTGCTCCACTTTGGAATTTAAAATTTTGAATAAATTTGAACGACCAAATTTATTCAAAATTTAGGCTCCATGTAGCTTACAATCTCACGAAAGAATCAAAATTCTGGCGACCCAAATCGTATTTAGTGCAATTTTACACGATGCGCGTCGTGCAAGATCGCGTAGCTTCTGTCTTGCGCGCCGAAATACCGCGCAAAACACAGTCGCGCCGCTCTAAATTTCAAAATTTGCCGAATTTTAAAGGCGCCGCGTTTAAATTTACTCGTTGCGCAACGTTTGCAGCACGTCGATCTGCGTGGCTTTTTTGGCCGGATACCACGACGATAGCGCCACGATAAGCACCGCGCCGATTAAAATCATCGCCAAATCGCCTAGCGAGAGCTCCATCGGCAGCTTCGAGCTTCCGTAAACGTCGGCGGGCAGATTTACGATGTCGAAGCTTCCGAGCAGCCACACTCCGAATAAGCCCAAAATCAGCCCGAATATGATGCCGCCGCCGCCGATCGTGGCTCCGAGCGCAAAAAAGGTCCTTTTAACCTCTTTTTTGCTAGCGCCCAGACTAAGTAAAAGCGCGATCTCTTGGCGACGGTTCATCACGGTCATCAGAAGCGAGCTTACGATATTTAGGCTCGCAACCAGGATTATTAGCATCAGCACGATGAAAAGCGCGCGCTTTTCAAGCGCAAGGGCGCTGAAAAAATTGCCGTTTTGCTGCCACCAGCCCACGGCACTAGCACCGCCAGGAAGGCTTTTTTTGATGCGCTCCAGGTCTTTAAACGGATCGTTTGAAAAAACATGCACGCCGTCGAATGTCCCCTCGTCGTAGCCCAAAATTTTGGCTAGATCGCTCGCGTCCGCGTAGGAATACGCCTTGTCGTAGGCGATCAGTCCAGAGCTAAAATCCGCGCGCACATCAAAGCGCTTCATCTTGGGGATCAGCGCAAAGCCGCCCGGATCGCTCTTCGTAAAGATCATCGTGATCTTGCTGCCCTCATCCAGCATAAACTCGTCCTTGATCCCGCGTCCTATCATGATGCCGTAGTCCGTTAGATTGGCGTCTTTGGCGCCTGCTGCGACGACGGAGTTGATGCGCTTTTCGTCGTTTAAATTTACGCCGAAAATCAGCCCGCCCTCGAGCCTGTCGCCGCCCTTAGCGATGACTTGAGAGCTGATGTAGGGGCTAAAGATCAGATCGGGAAAGTCCGCCCGCAGTCCCTCCACGTCGTCTTTTGAAATACCGCCGCGAAAGTGGCTGTGGATCGTGATCGGGTAGTTCATCGTAAAGAGCTTGCGCTCAAATTCTTTATCAAAGCCGTTCATTATCGCCATCGCAACAATGAGCACCGTAAGCCCCACGCCGACGCCCAAGAACGCAAGCAGCGCTGAAAGCGTAATAAAGGGCTGAGAGCGGTCGAATCTGAGATATTTGAATAATAAATACTTTACCAAAAAGCTGTCCTTGTAAAATTTCACATAAAATTTAACGCTAAATTCTATGTGGAATTTTAGGTATTTTGGAATTTTAAAATTCCAAAAACAGGTTTTACGGCGTCAAATATAAAAGCTCCAGCGGGTTTTAAAAATTTAAAATCGCGCCGAAATCTCTTATACGCAGTGAAATTCGCCCCCAAGAGATATCGGATACGACAAACCGAACAGACCTCTTTGCCAAAACTTTGAAATTTTAAACCCGAATTCTAAATTTTAAAATTTCAAACGACTCGAAATTTTAAAATTTTAGAAATTCCAAATCTTTTATAATTTTAAAATTCTTAAAATTTAAAAAGCGGATTTCGCTTAAAAGCTTGCCCGCAATCGCATAAATTTAAAATTTCAAACGCGCGCAGTATCCTAGCCGCACGCTAAATTTAAGCACCGTGTGCCGTTCACATTTTACCGCACGGTGCGCCGCAACAGCGCCATGAAAATATGCGGCAAAGCATCGGGCGCGCTTTGAAATTTTAAAATTTCAAAACCAAAATTCCGCCCCATCGCGCAGCTTTGCTCACCGTTCGTGCCGCCTCGCGAATAAGCTCTTTTTAAATTTCCGTCCGCGCCGCCTCGCGATCAAACTCCCCTTTAAAATTTTATGACGCCTTTCGCCCTCGACCGATCCGCTAAATACAAAAGCAAGATTGAAAAGCGCCGATCGCGCAATGCTCGCAATCGAGATCACCGATCGCGCGATACTTACGACCGATCGCCGCGCCTACCTCGCAAAGCCGCCCTTTTTCGGACCGCCCTTACCGTGGCAGTCTTTGTATTTTTTGCCGCTACCGCAAGGGCAAGGATCGTTTCGTTTAGGCTTTTTGTCGCCGAACTCATCGGGACCCTTTAGCTGCGCTTCATTCGTGCTTGCGGCGGCGAGCTCTTTGGCGTTTGAGCTCTCCATGCGCTCCTGCATCGCGCGCTGCTCGGCTTCGATCTCCTCCTGTGATTTGAACTGGATCGAATGCAGCAAGCGGATGCTGTCGGATTTGAGGCGCATTACAAGCTCCATAAAGAGATTGTAGCTCTCCTTTTTATACTCCGTAAGCGGGTCTTTGTGGTTGTAGCCGCGAAGTCCGATGCCCGCCTTTAGGATATCCATCTGATACAGATGCTCTCTCCAGTCGCGATCGACGATCTGCAGATAAAGCATCTTTTCGATACTTTTGCGTTGCTGCGGATCGATCGGCGCCATCTTGTTTTCATACGAAACGGCAAGCGCACCGATGATCTTTTCTTTCAGCTCTTTGAAATCATCGACCTTCTCAAGCTCGCTGTTTTCGAGCACCTCGCCCGTTTCTTGAGCGATTTTGGCGACGATCGGGAATTTATCGACCTCTTTGATATTTACGCCGTCGAAAATTTCAAGCTCCTCAAGCACGCTAGAGATGTACTCCTCGCGGTTTTGAATGATTTTATCTTTCAGATCGTAGTCGGGATCCAAAAGCTCGTTGCGATATTTATAGATCGTCTTGCGCTGCTCGTTTGCGACGTCGTCGTATTCTAGGATATTTTTACGCGCTTCAAAATGCAAGCTCTCGACTTTTTTCTGCGCGTTCTCTACTGCGCGCGAAACCATGCCTGATTCGATATGTTCGCCATCTTTTAGCCCTAAGCGATCCATGATATTTTTAATCTTGTCGCTACCAAAAATTCTAAGTAGATTATCCTCCAAGCTTAAGAAAAATCTACTCTCGCCCGGATCGCCCTGTCGCCCGCTTCGTCCGCGGAGCTGATTATCAATGCGGCGGCTTTCGTGGCGCTCGGTACCTAAAATATACAGCCCGCCCAAAGCGCGCACTTCATCGTCTATACGGATATCTACGCCACGTCCCGCCATATTCGTAGCGATCGTTACGGCACCCTTTACGCCTGCGTCTTTGATGATCTGCGCCTCGCGCTCGTGATTTTTGGCATTTAGCACGGAGTGCGCGATGTTTTCTTTGACTAAAAGCTCGTGCAGCTTCTCGCTCTTTTCAATCGACGCCGTACCCACTAGCACGGGCTGACCTTTGGAATTTAGCCGCTTGATCTCATTTATGACGGCGTCAAATTTCTCGCGCTCGGTCTTGTAGATAAGATCGTTTTGATCCTTTCTGATAACCGGCACGTTCGTAGGGATCGAGACCACTTCGAGTTTGTAAATTTGAGAAAATTCCGTCGCCTCCGTCTGCGCCGTACCCGTCATACCGGCGAGCTTTTCGTAAAGGCGGAAGTAGTTTTGAAAGGTAATGTCGGCAAGAGTTTGGCTCTCCTCTTGGATCTGCACGCCCTCTTTAGCTTCAAGAGCCTGATGGAGCCCTTCGCTGAATCTGCGACCCTCGCTAAGACGACCCGTAAATTCATCCACGATTATGACCTGCCCGTCGCGCACGACGTAGTGCACGTCCTTTTCAAATAGATAATTCGCCTTAAGTGCTTGATCAAGGTAGTGGCTAAGCACGGCATTTTCGAGACTATAGAGGTTATCGACGCCAAAAAGCTTCTCGGCTTTTGAGATTCCTGCCTCTGTAATCAAAACGGCGCGGTTTTTCTCATCTACGGTAAAATCGCCCGTCGCCTTGCCTTTCGGATCGGCTGGCGCCTCGCCGCGGATCATCGCGCGCGCTACTTCGTTTGCCTTGATGTAGCCATCTAGAGTGCGGTTCGTAGGACCCGAGATGATTAGCGGCGTCCTAGCTTCATCGATCAGGATGCTATCTACTTCATCGACGATTACGAAATGATGCCCGCGCTGCACCTTTTCATCCGCGCTAAATTTCATATTATCGCGCAGGTAATCAAAGCCGAACTCGTTGTTTGTGCCGTAGGTGATGTCGCACGCGTATGCAGCCTTGCGCTTGGCGTCGTCGTATTCTCCGCCTACGATCACGCCGGTGCTAAGCCCTAAAAATTCATATAGCTCGCCCATCTGCGCGGCATCGCGCTTAGCTAAGTAGTCGTTTACGGTCACGACATGCACGCCCTTGCCCTCCATCGCATTTAGCACTACTGCCAAGGTCGCTACAAGGGTCTTTCCTTCGCCCGTTTTCATCTCGGCAATCGCGCCGTCGTTTAGCACCAAACCGCCTATCAGCTGAACGTCGAAGTGGCGCATATTTAGCACTCTTTTGCCCGCCTCTCGCACGATAGCAAACACTTCGTTAAGCACGTCATCCGTGCTCTTTTCGCCCGCGCGAACTTGCGCTCTTAACGCTTCAAATTCCGCCTTAAGTGTCGCATCGTCCATCGACGCGTAGTTTTCTTCAAGTGCACTGATCTGCGCCGCGCGCTTGGCGTATTGTTTGACGATCCTATCGTTTTTAGTACCGAAAATCCCGTGGATGACCTTTTTAAACATCTCAAACCTTAGTTTTAAAATTTTAACCGCGCATATTAACATATTTTTAGTTTCTATTTAATTAAATCCTAGAAAAACGGCTATAATACGCGCAAATTTTCAAAAATAAAGGCAAAATTTATGAAAAAAACTCTTATTTCTTTAGCGGCAAGCTGCATTTTTGCATTCGCAAGCGGGATAGAATTCGACACGCTAAGCGCAAATTTTTCGCAAACCGTGCAGAGCGACGATGCGAAAATCAGCTACGGCGGCGATTTTAGCGCCACAAAAGAGCACGCCGTGTGGCATTACAAGACCCCTACGATAAAAAATATATTTTTTAGCTTCACAAAGGTCGTCGTAATCGAGCCCGAACTCGAGCAAGCCATCATCACAAATATAAAAGAAACGCCGAATTTAACCGCGATCTTGGCGAACGCAAAACCCAATAAAAAGGGCGTTTATGAGGCGAGCTTCGACGACGTAAAATATCTCATCGAGATGAAGGGCGATCTGCCGAGTAAGATCAGCTACACCGACAAAATGGATAATAAAGTAGTCATAAATCTAAGCAACGTCCGCAAAAACGCGCCGGTGAATGAGGCGATCTTCAAGCCCACAATCCCCAAAAACTACGACATCATCACGCAGTAGGCGCGCGTGAGGCTACTTTTCGTCTGTCACGGTAACATCTGCCGCTCGCCGATGGCGCAGTCCGTGATGCAAAATTTCATTAATCAAAGCGGCCTAAGCGAGCGAGCGAGCGTAGATTCTGCGGCGACGCACACCGATGAAATCGGCTCGCCGCCCTATTACGAAACGCAGCGCGTGCTAAAAGAGCAAAAGGTGCCGCTCGTAGCGCATCGCGCCGTGCAGGTCACGCCCGCAGACTACGAGCGCTACGATCTAATTCTTTGCATGGATGATGAAAATATGCGCTCGCTGGGGCGAATTTTTCGCGGCAAGGATATGGCTAAGGTAAAATTTCTTTTGGAATTTGAAGAGGGGAATTTTGCAGACTGCGATGCGCTAAATTTTAAAGGCGCGCTAAAACAAACCGCCTTAAATTTAAAGAGCGGCGGTTCAAATTTAACCGCCTCCGAACGCCTACAAATCGCCGATCCCTACTACACGCGCGATTTTGAGCGCTGCTACGCAGATATCAAGCGCGGCTGCGAGGGGCTCTTGCGATACATTAAAAATTCAGACGGAATTTGCTAAAATCCGCGATTAAATTTTAGCGTCATTAAAGAGGCGCGGCTTAAAGCGATAATTCAAGGAAAAATATGTTTAGGCTTTTGATCGTTCCATATCTGATAATTGAGGCATTTACGACCTATTATTTCGTAAGCGCAAACGGCTTTGCTGCGTACGCTGTGGAGATCGTCATAAGCGCGATTTTAGGCGGTTACGTCGTAGCAAACCGCTCGTGGATGGGCTTTTTTAACCTAATGAAAATCTCGCCGAAAGAAATTTTAAGCGGCGTGGGATTCGTCGTAGGCGGCGTTTTTCTCATTGCACCGGGCATTTTCGGCGATATTTTAGGCGTTTGCATAATCACTGCGTCGTTTTACTGCGTCACCAGCGACGTGCCTAAATTTAACACCGGCAGCGAAAATTCCGAAAAAAGAGAGCGAAAATTTTGGCGACGCAGCCGCGCAAGCGACGATGTAATCGACGTAGAGGTGATCGAAGAGAACGAAATCGAAATTCGAAAAAGCATAGGAGAGGAAAAATGAAAAATTTGATCATCGCTACTCGCGGCAGCGTGCTTGCGCTGTGGCAGAGCAAACATATCGCATCGCTACTTAATGCCCGCGGCATCCAAGCGCAGCTAAAAAGTATGAAAACCAAAGGCGATAAAATTTTAGATACGCCGCTTGCAAAAATCGGCGGCAAGGGGCTTTTTACGAAGGAGCTTGAGGAGAGCATGCTTCGCGGCGAATCACATATCGCCGTGCATAGCCTAAAAGACGTGCCCGTGGAGTTTCCACAGGGGCTCGTGCTAGCAGCGATCTGCGCGCGCGAGGATGTGCGCGATGCGATGATCAGCGAAAAATACTCTAAATTTGACGAGCTGCCCCGCGGCGCAAAAGTCGGCACCACGAGCCTTCGCCGCAAGATGCAGCTGCTTAGCATGCGGCCTGATTTAGAGGTGATCTCCTTGCGCGGCAACGTCCAAACCCGCTTGCGAAAGCTCAAAGACGGGGAATTCGACGCGATCATCTTGGCGATGGCGGGCATCAACCGATTAAATTTACGCGCCGAGGTAAAGCACGTAGCGCCCTTTGAAATCTCGCAGATGATCCCTGCGATGGGGCAAGGAGCGCTCGGCATCGAGGCGGTGGACGAGCCGCAAATCCTGCGCGCTATAGAATTTCTAAAAGACGAACGCGCGATCATCGAAACGACCGTGGAGCGGGATTTTGTCAGAGTTTTGGAGGGCGGCTGCCAGGTGCCGATCGGCATAAACGCGCGCCTTGAGGGCGAAAATATCCACATCAGCGCGATAGTTGGCCTGCCCGACGGCAGCGAGAGTATCCGTCAAAGCATCGTCGCGCAAAAATCTCAATACCAAAGCGTGGGTGCGGAGCTCGCGCGCGTTTTTATCGAAAAGGGCGCAAAGCAGCTTCTTGCGCGCGCTGAAGCGATGGCGAGCCTATAAAAGGCGAAAATTTGCGGAGTTTAAAAATTTGCAAAATTTTAAAACTTCCAGAATTTATGGACTTTTTAAATTTATAAAATTTTAAAAGGTTAAATTTTGAGCTTATTTAGATTTTTTAAAACAGCGGGATTTTCAAAAATTTTTGCCTCGCTCATATTTTGTGCAAGCTGCGCGCTAGGTCTAAACGCTAGCTCTAACGAAGAGCTCGTCCGCTCGCTATTTAGCGACGCAAACTTCGATAAAAATCTTCATTTTAAAGGCGAGATGAGAAGCTATTTAAAGCGTAAATTCTACGCGGCAGATAATTATAGCGAAATCACGGTTGCTCCACTTGGACGCAGCAGCGAATTTAGCGAGATTTTTCACGTATTTTTGGGCTCTAAAGAGAAGTACTTCGATCTTTACGTCTATACTAAGGATGACGGGATCTACGCCGTGCGAGTTTTGGCGCAAACCGCTATTATTGAGGCTATCGTAAGCGAATATGAAAAATTTAACGAGGCGCAAAAACGGGAGTTTGAGCAAAGAACCGATGCGGATATCATAAATTTAAAGCTAATCTTAGCGCCCGATAAAGAGCTTATGGAGTTTGGGAAACAAAACCTAGCGGCATTTGAAAAAATTTACGAGCTTTACGCAGGCGGCGAGCCCGAGCGCGCAAAGGCGGAGATCAAAAGCCTGCATCTCTCTCACGCCGAGACGAGCGGCAAAAAATTTATGCTGCTTATCGGTGGGATCACCGATAACTCCGTGGGCTTTTTGCGGGTGCAAGACGAGGCGGATCTGCCGCAAATGAGTCCTAGCGAGTTTATAATGATAGAAAAAATTGCGCCGAATTGGTATCTTTTTAAAACCACATAAAAAGCTGCGCCGCAAGCGGGTTTAAGGCTTCGCGGCGATCTAAATTTAAAAGCGCTACCCGCAGCTTAACCACACCGCCGATCAAAAATCGCGCGAATTTTAAATTTAAGAAGACGATCTGCAAATTCCGCACACCGTAAATTTTTAAATAATTTTAAAAATTTTTGAAGTCTAAATTTAAACAAAGCATCGCCAAAGCGCGCCGCGATAAATTTGAACATGGCGGCGAAAGAGGCTTAAACATAGCGCTCACAAGCAATACGCTTAAAAACGCCGGCCTGGCCCAGGCTTAAACTGCGCAAAGTCCACTCCCGTCGCGTCCAAAACCGCCCGCGAATAAAAATAGAGGCTGTAAAATAGCTCATCGTCGTAAAAATGCTCCTCCCAGCGCTCCTCGTCATTCTCATCGCTCTGCGGCCACAAATATTTTTCCGCAAGCATATCCGAAAAGTTCGCCAGCGGCGCTGCGTGCGAGATCTTGTCGGTATCATCGCAAATCTCAATCATAAACGCAAAAAACCTGCCGAGCCGAGCTACGATAAAGCCTGCCGCTTCGTTTTCGCAGTTTTCGTCTTTGCTGTTTATGTCCGCCGCATAGTTTCGCTTTTTATCTGCCACGGCGTTTTGATTATTTTTATTCGCGTTTTTGCCCGCCGCGGCGCGCGCCCGTATAAAGATGCGCGTCAAAAACAGCAGCGCAAAAGGGGTTGCGTGCCAAAGCGTACTTTGATGCTCTATCTCGTTAAAAATCTTACTAAGCGCATCCTGGAGGACCTTGGCGTCAAATTTATCCCGCTCGCTCGCATCCGAGCTCTTATCCACCGCGCTCGTTTTAAATTTACTCGCCTGGCTCGCTTTAAATTTTATCGCCACGCTATCCGCACTCTTAAATTCCGCCTTGCCGCACTTCGCCGTATCCGTTTTAAGCTCCGTCTCTCCGCCCTTTTTAAATTTCGCCGCCTCGTTATCTGCCTTTTTAAATTTAGACTCGCTCTTTTGCGTTAAATTTATGGAATTTTGCGCCGCGCCGCATCTTGTCGCGTCCGTAGAATTTTGCCCGCAATCGGATCCGCTTTTTAAATTTTGCCCTGCGCCGGGCCCGCTTTTTAAATTTTGCTCGCCGCCCAAGCCGCGCGCCGCATCACAAGCTTCTATTGCCCGCGCGAGTTTCTCAAAAATTTCAGCAAATCCGCTCGCCCTGCCGTAAGCGGTCGTGAGCCTGCTCCACGGTACGTCCTGCACTTTTAAATTTGCGATATAATTCAAATTTTGCTCATTCATTCGCGCTCCTTGCGAATATTTTTAAATTTAAGTCTCGCGAGCCGCTAAAATCTACGCTCTCGGTTCAAATTTAAGCTCTTCGCCGCACGTAAATTTAAACCGAGCCCTTGGCCTTGATCTTTGCCAGCCAATCATCCAGCGTCTTTTCAAAGCCGATCCCCTTGCTTTCGTAAAATTTCGCCGCCTCGCTCATATAGGCCTGCTCTACCCAGCCGCCGAAGTCGTGTGGGTATTTGTAGTCCGCTATCTGCTTGTCGGAGTTGATGAGATAGCGTGGCGTAGGTAGCGGTGCAGCGGAGCGGACAAACTTCAAAGCGGCGTTGATGCCCAAATACGCGGCGTTTGATTTGGGGCTGTGCGCCAGATAGATCGCGCATTGCCCTAAAATAATGCGAGCTTCGGGATAGCCGATCTTGCTGACGGCAGTTAGCGTACTAACCGCGATATTTAGGGCGTTTGGATTGGCATTGCCGATGTCCTCGCTAGCTAGGATCACCATCCTGCGCGCGATAAAATCCGCGCTCTCGCCCGCATCTATCAGCCTCGCGACATAATACAGCGCGGCGTCGGCGTCGCTGCCGCGCAGGCTTTTTATCATCGCGCTGGCAAGCTCGTAATGCAGATCGTCGCTGCTAACGCCCGCAGCGACGGCATTTGCACGCAGCGTGCGAAGCGTATCCAGCGTAATGGCGCTGTCTGCCAAAAGCGCAAATTCCAGCAGGTTCAACATACTCCTTGCATCGCCGCTGCTGGAGTTTAGTAGGTATTTTCGCGCTTCCTCGTCCATCTCAAAGCCGATCTCGCCCTGCACCCGCGCCAAAAGCGCCTCCAAATCCTCGTAGCTAAGCGGCTCAAACTCAAAGATCATCGAGCGCGAGCGGATGCCGCTGCTTAGCACGAACTGCGGATTTTCCGTCGTCGCGCCGATGATGATCGCGGCGTAGTTCTCCATCGGGATGAGCAGCACCTCCTGCTGCGTCTTGCTAAGGCGGTGGATCTCGTCGATAAAAATGAGCGGCTTGATGAGCGAGCCGGCGTGCGAGGATAGAATTTTGCGGATATCCTCGACCTTCAGGCTCGTAGCGTCAAGCTCGTAAAAATCATAGTTCAGCTCGCTTGCGATCACGCGCGCCATCGTCGTTTTACCGCTGCCTGCGGCGCCGAAAAATATGCTGTGCGGGATGCTGCCTGCGGCGACGAATTTTTTAAAAACCGCTACGATCTTGCCCTGCCCCGCGATTTGATCAAGGCTTTTGGGGCGAAATTTCAAGCTCAAACTCATTTTGCAACCTTAAAAATTTTGCCCCGATGATAGCGTTTTTATGATTAAATTTTGAAATTCGACTAAATTTAAAGAGCGGATTTTTAGATTTTTTATACGGCGAGGTTTTGAAATTTAAGCACGGCGCGGACTTGAAATTTGCGCCGCGAAAGGAAGCTTTAAAATTTCAGATAGGATTTTAAATTTTTATCTCGCGTGCGTGTGAACGGCGATATAAAATTTTGCGGCAAGAACAGATCGCGCAGATTTGGTAGGTCTAGCGGTTTTAAAATTTAATGCCTTGCGCTGCGCGGTAACGCAGCCATACATAGCGCGCCCGAAATCAGCTAGGCGCGCAAGATAAAATTTTAAAATTTAGCCCTATTTTGGAGTTAAATTTTATCTCTCGGCGAGCCGCTAAATTAGCAAATCAATAAACACAAAATCAGCAAAGCTAAAAATAGTTTCACTCTCATAAAGTCATCGCGTAACCATCGCGACTATCACCTCGCCCGCGCAGAAACTATCGTATTAATTCTCGCGCCTACGTAACGCGAAAAATGTAAAACATAATCGCGCATTGTCGCAATAACCCGCGCGATCGCGCAAACTCATCGCGCCAATTCCGGCGCCAGCGTAAAATTTAATCTCGCGAAGTTGCGCGCCCGCGTAAAATGCGTAAAAATTACCGCGCTAACCGCCCCGCTCGCACAAAACCGCCGCCTATTTGAAAAGCTCGGTAGAAAGATACCTCTCGCCGGTATCGCAGAGGACCGTAACGATCACTTTGCCCCTGTTTTCGGGCTTGGCAGCGATCTGAGCGGCAGCATAAACGTTCGCACCGCTTGAGATACCCACCAGCAAGCCCTCTTTTTGTGCCAGCTGTCTAGCTGCGGCGAACGCATCGTCGTTCTCAACGCTCAAAAAGCCGTCGATGACGCTCCTATCAAGATTAGCAGGAATAAAATTTGCGCCGATGCCCTGTATTTTATGCCCGCCCGCACTACCGCACGTAAGAAGCGGTGAGCTAGCAGGCTCCACGCCGTAGGCTTTGAGGTTTGGATTTTTAGATTTTAAAAATTTCGCCGTGCCGCTAAGCGTGCCACCTGTGCCAAATCCCGCGACTAAAATATCTACTTTGCCGCCGCTTTGCTCCCAAATTTCAGGTCCTGTACTTTGAAAATGCGCCTTTGGATTGCTCGGGTTGTCAAATTGACTCGGGATGAAGCTATTTGGAGTACTCGCCGCTAGCTCGTTCGCCCTATCTACCGCGCCTTTCATTCCAAATTTCGGATCGGTCAGCTCGATTTTAGCGCCGAATGCGGCGATGAGCTTTTGGCGCTCGATACTCATCGAGCTTGGCATCGTTAGGATGAGCTTCATACCGAGCTTTGCCGCGATCATCGCAAGCCCCACGCCCGTGTTTCCGCTGGTAGGCTCTATCAAAACGCTATTTTTATCGATTTTGCCTGAGCTTAGCGCGTCTTTTACGATCTGCCATGCGATGCGATCCTTGACCGAGTGGCTTGGATTTAAAAATTCCGCCTTGGCTAGGATGAGGGCATTTTTGCCAAACGTATTGATTCTGACTAATGGAGTATTGCCGATGAGCTCCGTAACATCGTTTGCTATTTTCATATTTTTCCTTTAAATGCTGAAATTTAAATACTGGACGCTTCGCGCCATCATCTCCTCGTAGCTGCTTAGAGGCTCGTTAAATATCTCTGCCAGCTTGACGTCAAATTTCTCAAAAAATGCCCGCAGTCCAGGATCGCTCATCTGAATGCTAGTCATCCGCAGATCCTTTTCAAGCGCAGTAAAAATTTCACCGAAAGAAATCTCGCTAGCATCTCTAGCTAGGTGATAACCGCCGTTTTTACCTTTGATACTACACACTAGCTTTTCGTTTCTAAGGGTATTTAGAATTTGCTCCAAATAATTCTTAGAAACTCCCGTACGCTCGGCGATCTCTTTTATACTTATCGGCGCTACTTCGCTAGCTTTGGCGATCTGCAAAATTGCAGCAAGCCCATAGACGCCCTTTGTGCTTAAAAGTGCCATTATTTCAGTGCCTCACTAAGATCGGAAATCAAATCATTCGCGTCCTCTATACCCACGCTTAGGCGGATTAAGCTCGCAGGTACGCCAGCGCGGTTTAGCTGCTCCTCGTTTAGCTGCGAATGCGTCGTGCTCGCAGGATGAGTGATGATCGACTTCGTATCGCCGATATTTGCTACGACGGAGAAAATTTTAACCTTACTAACCACCTTTAGCGCTGTTTCTTCGCTATCTACGATGAAACTCATCAGACTGCTTGCATAGCCGTTTTTAAATTTCGCTTTGATCGCGGCATTAAACGGCGAACTAGGTAGCCCCGGATAATTGACCTGCTTTACCTTCGGATGATTTTGCAAAAATTCTGCTATCTTTAGCGCGTTTTGCGAGTGTTTTTGCATGCGAAGCGGCAGTGTTTCAAGCCCCTGGATGAGCTGAAACGCGTTAAACGGCGATAGAGTCGCACCAATATCGCGAAGCAGGGACAAGCGAATTCTAAGCGTATAAATGTCGAAATTATCTACCAAATCCGCATAAACTAAGCCGTGGTAGCTCTCATCAGGTTCGTTAAAATGTGCGTAACGCGGATTGCCTTTGAGTTTGGAATTTAATCCCTTGCCCGAAACGATCGCGCCTGCGATGCTAAGACCTTGCCCACTTATGTATTTGCTAGCGCTGTGGATTACGACATCGGCGCCGTCATCAAGCGGATTGTAAAGCGCAGGGCTTGGGATCGTGTTATCAGCAATCGTTACTACGCCGTGCTTATTTGCGATTGTAGCTATTTTAGCGGTATTTGCAACTGAAATTTGAGGATTTGAAAGCGTCTCGAAAAAGATCGCTCTAGTTTTATCATCGATTAAACCTTCCAAATTATCTGCCGTTTCGGAGTCAAAAATCCTAGCCTCGATGCCGAAACGCTTGATCGTGTGCGCCAAAAGCGTGGTCGCGCCGCCGTAAATTTTCTCGGCGATGATGATATTTTCGCCCGCTGCGGCTAAATTTGCCACCGCAAAAAATATTGCCGCCTGCCCGCTAGAGACCGCGATTGCGGCTTTGCCGTTTTCCAGCGCCGCAAGTCGCGCCTCAAAAACATCAGTAGTAGGATTTGTCAAACGCCCATAAATTGGTCCTAGATCACGCAGCGCGAAGCGATCAGCAGCCTTTTTGCTAGAACCGAAGTTAAACGCGGTGCTTTGATAAATGGGGACTGCCATCGTGCCGTAGCCTGCGACGGAGTCGTAACCAAAATGAGTTGCGAGGGTTTCTTTTTGCATTTTTGTCCTTTGTAAAAAATTTGGCGAATAATATCGAAATTTTAAAATAAAGTCAAGTATTTTTATATGATTTTAAAATGCCTATAACAAGGGATTTATAGAAAAAACATTATTAAAATATAGTTTTACAATATGCGCAATTTTGCCAAAATTTCGAATTTTGCTATAATGCGCGCTTTAATTAAGGAAAGATCATGCAAATCAGAGAAAAAGATGAGCGCGTTAAATATATCCGCGCATTAGAACGCTTTGTAAAATCCGCCGTAGTGCTGCTAAAGCGCGAGGATTTCGACGCAGAGCTTTTTGCGAAGCGAATAGCTAAAAACTACGAAATTTTATCTAAAGCGGCCGCTACGAATCTCGATAGTCCCTACACCAAAGCGCTTGAAAGCTTTGCCAAAAACGTCCTTGATGCTAGCGAGGCAGGACAGACCAGCGATGCCGTGTTTAGATCGGCGCTGCAGCATGAAGCAAACGCCTTGCAAAAGCTCAAAAACAATAAAAGTTACAAAAAAGACAAGCATAAAATCGATTTTTTAAAGGATTATTAGATGAAAACCGTGATTTTTGATATGGATGGCACGCTGCTTGACTCCTCGAGCGCGATCGAAATCAGCGTCAATAACACTCGCCGCGAGCTCTACGGCCTAGCGCCGCTACAAAAGAATTTCATCGTCCACACCATCAACGATCCAAGCAAAAACGCCTTTTTGGAATTTTACGGCAAAACCGAAGCGAGCGCCGAAGAGCTTGCTTTTTTCGAGAAGGAATTTGTAAGCAATTACCGCGATTTTGCCGTGCTTTACGAGGGTATCGAAGATCTTTTGCACTCGTGCAAAAAAGCAGGATTTTTTCTCGCAGTCGCTTCCAATGCACCTTCCTATACCCTAAGCGCGATCTTAGAAAAAACGGGCGTGCGCAGGCTATTTGATCTGGTCGTAGGCGCGGACGAGCAGATGCCCTCAAAGCCCAACCCTGCGATGCTGCTACACGTAATCTCGCGCTCGCCGCACAAAAACGCGATTTTTTTAGGTGATAGCAAAAAGGATGAGCTAGCTGCACTCCGCGGCGCAGAATTTTTACAAAATTTAGAATTTCAAGGCGGCAATGACGGCGAGAGCTTAAACGCCAGCCGCGATACGAGTAGAAAGAATTTCAGCGCTAGTAGCGGAAGCTTAAGCTCTTGCAGCAAAAATCTTAACGCGGATGAAAAATTCCGCTCTAACGACTCGGACGCTGGCGGGGCGGCAACGCTAAGCTTTAAAGGCGCCAGAATTTCCGCAAAAGCAGAAGCGACGGAAGACGCGCAAGCTGCGGCAGCGCGATGCTTTCAGGCAAACTTGGCAGATCTAAAAGGTGCGAAACTTGAGTATTTGCAGGTATGCTGGGGGTTTGGCGAGCCTAGCGAACTAAGTCGCAATGCCCTAAGCATCGCACAAGCGCGCGAAATTATCGGCGGAATTTAAGCAGCCTGGCTTTTTAGGCATAGCTAAATTAAAAGTAGTATTGCAGCAGGATAAAATCACGCTTAGGCCCTTAAAACGGAGTAAATTCCGTCCTTGCGCGCAACGCAAGCGAAATTAAAATTTAAAAATAATCCTTGCGCAGAAAATTCCGCCAGCACAAAAACAGAAATTTCATCTGCGCGAGTGGAATTTAAAATTTTAAAGTATCTTTTGCAATGCGGTATTTTATCTGCGCGAAAAATGAAATTCTATCTGTAAAAGGTGGCGAAATTTTAAAATTTAAAGACGCCATCTCGCGGCTTAATTTAAAATTTGCCTCGAAAGCCAGGCTTAAAATTTAATGCCAAACGCGATTTTAGCATTCTACTGTGTCCATGAAATTTCAAATTCTCGCAAAGCGGCGGAATTTTAAAATTTAAAAACGCCCGATCTGTGTTATGCACGCGATTAGATTTTGTGAGAATAGAATTTATCCGCCACGCAGAAATCAAAATTTACCGAACAAGCAAAGCAAAAACTTTCTCCGCCTGCGCGAAATCCAAGAATTTTAGCGCTCAAACAAAGCAGAATTCTATCCACTCACGTGAAATCTAAAATTTTACCCGCACCACAGAAGTTTAAAATTTCCGCAAAATCAAGCTGTTTATCCGTAAATTTAAAATTCCGCCTATTTGAAAAGCTTCGCGTTTAATCCGCCACGCGACCAAGATTAAATTTTTAAATTTCGCTCGCTCTGCCTATCTCGCAAACAAGTAAAATTTTAAAATTTATGAGATTCAAAGCCCAAAATCCCGCGCTTAAGCTTAAAATTTACCGCACGCAAGCGCAAAATCTGTGCAATCGCTCCTGTTTAAAAGCCCCGATAGTTTGCCGCGTCCTAACCTAAATTAAATTTTACATTTGCTATAATCGCGAAATTTTAAGGAAGGTAAATGGATATTTTTGAAAGCAGCCCAAGAGAGAAATTTTTTGAAATTTTATCCGCTGCAAGCCCTACTTTAGTGCAAAACGAAATCGAAGAAGCTCTAATCCGCCTAATCGCCTGTGAGCGACTCTGCGAAGCGCGCGGCATTAGCGAGCGCGAGATCAAAAGCTTCATAGCGCAGCAGGATCTACAAGACGAGCTAAACGACAAATTTTTGCAAATGAGCGGAAATATCCTAAGCAATAACGAATAATGCAAGATCAAATTGATTTAATTATGAAAAGCTTCATCGCAGACTGCGGATATGAGCCCGCTAGCGAGATGTTTGATAGGCTAAGCCCCGGCAAAAAACTGCGCTCTAAGCTGCTGTTAAACATCGCGCGAAAAGATGAAAAATCACTGCGTCTGTGCGCGATCATCGAGCTCATTCAAGCCGCAAGCCTGCTGCACGACGACGTCATCGACGAAAGCTCGGTGCGCCGCGGCAAGCCCTCGATCAATGCCACCTACGGCTCCAAAAACGCCGTGATGCTAGGCGACATACTCTATTCCAAGGCATATTTCGAGCTTAGCAAATTTGAAAGCCGCATCGCCGCCGCGCTTTCGCTCGCCGTCACGAAGCTCGCAGTGGGCGAGCTGATGGACGTGAGCTTAAGCGACGATTTCAACGACGATGCGAGCAAATATCTACAGATGATCTATCTAAAAACCTCGGCTCTCATAGAGGAAGTCGCGCGCTGCGGGGCGTTTTTGAAATTCGGCAGCGCGGAAAATCGCGGCGAAATTTCAGATATGAGCGGCAAAAAAAACGAGGGCGAAATTCCAAGCGCCGCGAAAGATCATAATAAAATTTCAAGCGCGAGCGCAAAATTCGGCAAATACGGCAAAAATCTTGGGCTTGCCTTTCAGATCATCGACGACATCTTAGACGTCACGCAAAGCTCAGAAGCGCTAGGCAAGCCAAGCCTGAGCGATTTTGCAGAGGGCAAAACCACCCTGCCCTACATCTATTTGTATGGAAATTTAGATGATGCGCAGCGACAAAAGCTGAGATCGTTTTTTAAAAAACAGCTGTGCGAGAGCGAAATTTCATGGATCAAGGCAAAGCTTAGCGAGCACGGCATCATCGAGCGCTGTATAAACGAAGCTCGCGCCTACGGGCAAAAGGCGCTTGAAGCCGTGGCGGAATTTAAAAACGACAAGCTGGAACAAATCGTGCGAGATATGATAGATAGGGAGTTTTGATGGCGTATATGAGCGTGAGCTTCACCCACAAAAACACGGACATCACAGTGCGCGAGAAGCTGTCGTTTTCAAACGACGTGCGCAAGAAAGAAATTTTGCGCCTTTTAGCTTCAAACTCCGCGATAGAGGAGTGTTTGGTGCTTAGCACCTGCAACCGCGTTGAAATTTTTACCGCCGTAAGCGACTTCAAAGCAGCCAGCAAATTCGTGCTTTTGGCGCTTTCACGCGTAAGCGGCGTGAGCTACGACGAGCTAGCCGAGCGCGCCGATATTTACGAGGATTACGGTGCGATACACCATCTTTTCGCCGTCGCAGCATCTCTTGACAGCCTCGTAGTGGGCGAAACACAGATCGTAGGCCAGCTCAAAGATGCCTTTAAATTTGCCAAACAAAACTCCTACGCGGGCGCGCAGATCGCAAGAGCCATAGATGAAGCGCTAAAGTGCGCGGCGCGTATCCGCAATCAAACCGAAATTTCAAAAAACCCGATCTCGGTCTCAAGCGTCGCCGTGGCGATGGCAAAAGACAGGCTGGGCTCCTTGCAAGGCGCGGACGCCGTGGTAGTGGGCGCAGGAGAGATGAGCGAGCTGGCGTGCAAGCACCTACTCGCAAACGGCGCGAATATCACAATCTTAAATCGAAATTTAGCCGGCGCGCAGAGGCTAGCCGCCTCACTACTTGGCGAGAATTCCTTAGATGCGAAAGATTGCGCGGATGAAAATCCCGGCGCAGGAAATAACTCAGACGACTTAAATTCCGGAAATGTCGCGAATTTCGCGGGCGAAAATGTCGCGCAAAAACAAAATTCCAAAGACGGCGTAAATTTTAATAAAGATATTTTCGCAGACGGCAATGAATCTCGCATAGCAGGCGGAAATTCCAAAGGTGATAAAAATTCTGCCCCCTTCGCGAATTCCTCTGCGCAGGCGCAATCCCGCATTAAAATCGATGGCCTTGATAATCTCAAAAAATATCTGAACGTAAATAGCCTATTTTTCAGCGCTACGGGCTCGCAGGAGCCGATCATTACCGATAGCTTGCTTGAGCCCAAAAGCTTTAAGCGATATTTTTTCGATATAGCCGTGCCGCGCGACGTAGAGCTTAGCCAAAGCGAGGACGTCGAGGTTTATAGCGTCGATGATCTGGAGGAGATCGTAAAGAAAAATTTGCTGCTTCGCGAGGAGCAGGCGCAGATCGCTTACTCGATCGTGGCGAAATGCACGAATGAATTTTTCAAATGGCTCAAAGCGGCGGCATCTACGCCGATCATCAAGGCTTTGCGCCAAAGCGCGAAGCAAGTAGCCGAGCTAGAGCTAGCCAAGGCGCTTAAAAAGGGCTATCTAAAGCACAGCGATGCAGAGGAGGCGCGCAAGTTAATTCATCAGGTTTTTAAAGCGTTTCTGCACGCTCCGACGGTAAATTTAAAAAACCTTGGCGACGCGGATAATGCCGATAACGCGGTAAATGCGCTGGTCGAAATTTTTGAACTGCAAGAAAACTACGAAAAATTTTTAAATCAAGAAAATGAGAAAAAGGACAAACAGAATGAAATTTAGTAAGCTTTTCGCTCCAAGCCTAAAAGAGGCCCCCAGAGACGCGGTACTACCTAGCCACGCGCTTTTGATCCGCGCGGGATTTATCGAGCAGCTGGGCAGCGGGCTTTATAATTTTTTGCCGCTAGGAAAGATAGTGCTAGAGCGGATCTGCGCCGTCATCAGGCAGGAGATGGACGCTGCGGGCGCGCAAGAGGTCTCTTTTAGCGTCGTGACGTCCGCGGATGCATGGAAAAAAAGTGGCCGCTACGCCAAATACGGCAAGGAGCTGTTGCGCTTCAAAGATCGCAAGGATAACGACTTCGTGCTAAGCCCAACTAACGAGGAGGCGGCGGTTTTGATGGTAGCGGATAAGATCACGAGCTACAAGCAGCTGCCGCTAAATATCTATCAGATCAATACGAAATTCCGCGACGAGGCACGCCCTCGCTTCGGGCTTCTGCGCGGACGCGAGTTTACGATGAAGGACGCTTATAGCTTCCACGCGGATGCTGCAGATATGAAGCGTGAGTTTGAGGTGATGAGGCAGGCGTATTCGCGGATTTTTACGCGACTGGGATTAAATTTTCGCACGGTCGATGCGGACAGCGGCGCGATCGGCGGCAGCGGCAGCAAGGAGTTTATGGTGCTAGCGGATAACGGCGAGGATGATATCGTCGTGTGCAAGCGCTGCGAGTATGCCGCAAACATCGAGGCTGCGCGCCGTGCGCCCAAAACCACGAACGCCGCAGCACCCGAAACCGACGGCATGATGAAATTTAAAACCCCCGCGATGAAAACGATCGACGCGGTGGCGGAATTTTTCAAAGTAGATAAATTCTACACCATCAAGGCGGTGATCAAAAAAGCGCTATACGAGGATCGCAGCGAGATCGTAGCGTTTTTTATCCGCGGCTGCGACGAGCTGCAAGAGACCAAGGCGCAAAACGCCTGCGGCGCGCTTGAGCTAGTCGATGCTAGCGAGGAGGAGATCGCGCGAGCAGGCTTTACGGCGGGCTTTTGCGGACCTTTCGGGCTCGGCGAGGGAGCTAAATTTTACATCGATGCCGAGCTAAAAGGAGCGCGCGAGATGATCGCGGGCGCGAACGAGCCGGATTACCACTACGTGGGCGCTAGCGTGATAAATTTTAACGAATCGCGCTTTGCAGATCTTGCCGCCGTGGGCGTAGGCGACGCGTGTCCATGCTGCGGCGGCGAGCTTAGCATTACAAAAGGCATCGAAGTGGGCCATATCTTTCAGCTCGGCACGCGATATTCCGAGCCGATGGGAGCGCGATTTTTGGATGCAAACGGCAAGGCTCGTGCGTTTTACATGGGCTGCTACGGTATCGGTGCAAGCCGCCTTATCGCCGTAGCGATCGAAAGCAGCCACGACGAGCGAGGCTGCGTGTGGCCGCGTGAGCTGGCGCCTTTTGAGCTTGAGATCATCATCTCAAATCACAAAGACGCGGCGGCGGTAGAATTTGCCGAGAAACTGTACGAGCAGTGCCGCGAGCGCGGAATTCGCGTGCTACTTGATGATCGCGCGGAGCGCTTCGGCGTGAAGATGAACGACTTTGAGCTGATGGGCTTTCCGTACGCCGTGCTCGTAGGCAAAGCCCTAGCGGAGAGAAGCGTCGAGTTCATCACCCGCGCAGGCCTAAAGCGGCAGAGCGTAAGCGCGGATGAAATTTTAAGCTTTATCGAGAGGAAATTAATCGAGAAAAATTAGGAAGCGTGTGAAATTTGACCCTAAATTTTGTAACAAAAAATAGAATTAGCTCTTTAAAATTTACCGCTGTAGCCGTGCTCTGCCATAACCGCGCAGAGCTAGCGCACTCTTTATAGCACGAAACGAGCAACAAAGGTACTATTTTTAGCAACGTAGGTAAGCGGGCATTATCGCTTAGATACGACGTACTAGGTGGCAATCGGGTGACCGATTATCAAGCTGCGTCGCTTCGTGTCGGGGGCTTCTAATGACTTGCCGTCATCATAGATTAAAATTTTTATTTAACCAAAAAAGGAGTATTTGTTTCTAAACAAATTTTTTAGGCGACACTTCCTTGCCTTACTGCCGCGCTCGCTGCGAACGCTGCTTTTCCGATTTTGGGCTGTGCCTCACCCGCCGAGTTCTATAATCAAAATCTAGCTTTAGAGGAGAAAATATGATTAAAAATATCATCCTCGTTCACGGCGCATTCGCCGATGGCTCATGCTATGCCGAAGTAATACGTCGCTTACAAGCCACGGGCTTAAATGCGCTCGCCGTACAAAATCCGCTCACGTCGCTTGCTGCCGACGCTCAAAGCATTAGCCGCAAGCTAGATAGGTTGCGAGGTAGAGCCCTATTAGTAGGGCATTCTTGGGGAGGCGTTCCGATTACGCATGTGGGCAGACATGTAAACGTCGCCGCGCTGCTGTATCTATCTGCCATCGTCCCAGATAGCAGAGAATCCGCAGCGGACGCGCTCACTCGCCAAAATGCGCCGATGGAAGGACTAAGCCCCGATGCTAACGGCGAAATCGTCCTGAGTGCTGAAGCTTTCGCTCACATGATGGCAAATGACCTACCCGCAGAGCAAAGTCGCGTGCTTGCCGCCGTACAAACGCCGATGAATGCTGCTGCATTTGCAGATAAAATCGGCGCGGCGGCGTGGTGCTACAAACCGTCTTATTATCTACTCACCGAAAACGACAACGCCCTACCGTTTGCCGTGCAGCAGCGCTTCGCCGAACAGATTGGCGCAAAAACGCGAAAAATCCACAGCGGACATTTGTCTATGATCTCTAATCCTAACGCCGTTGCTGCGTGGATTGCGGAGATTGTGACATCGATTTAAAAAAAAAGCGATTCGAAATCTAATCGCGTTGTAAAATATAAAATAACCTGCCTATTATATGGTTCGTTATTTGTATTTAGGCAATCTTTGTCGTATGATACGACAGCGCACCGCCGCCCCATTTTAAATATGTGATTCTGTAGGAATCAGATATGGCATTGTAATAAAACCTGGCTGCAAAAGCATAATCGTATTTTAAAACCATTTGCCCGTCTTTAAGGGCGATCTGCCCGTGCAAAGTCGGTATCGACCCCGATCCTTTGGTACCAAATTTTTACGTCCTTGTCGTATATTGCGGCCCTGTATCCATCTATCTGTGTACCGTAAACATCTAAAGAAAAACGCCTCTGCTTAAGCGCGCTATCCACTAAATTTAACCTATAGTAACTAGCCCCTCTGCTCTTATTCGTTTGCACATATATGACGCGCCCCTCTATGGTCTGCAAATCCTCTGGGCTAGACGGTAGCGCTGCGGTGTAGGACATATAGCGCCGCACCCGCGCCAAGGATAAAAAACAGCAGCACGCATCTTAAAAGCGTATTCATCTGATTAAAGCTAGCGATCTTTTTTTCATCGTATTTTGTATCAAAAAGCATAAAATCTCTTTTGTTTAAATTTTATTTCGGCGCTTCATCCTGGCGCGCCGTAGCGGCATAAAAGCAGAGCTACGTCGCTATAAGCTATCGCGATCTTTAAATCCGCACTTCTGCAGCTAATACGGCTCGGTTTTTTCCAGCGCCGTGCGCGATACAAGGCGCCGCTTCTGCCGAAGTTCGTCTTGGATCTTCATTCATTTTCATTCGACAAAGAATAAATTTAAAAGCTAAATTTAAAAAGCGCACGAAAGAAATATTTCTCTTTTTAAATTCCGCTAAAATTTTATCCAAAATGCGGTAAGCTCGTAACTACGCGACTCGCCCAACCCGCTCAAGCTTTCAAACGCAAGCGTAACGCCGCTGTTTAGGTCTAGCTCAAAACCATCATCCCTTGCGCGCTCGCGATACTCGATCTGCTCGCGATCTAAAGCGTCTTTTGCCGCCACAAGATCGATGGGGGCAGGACAGCCCGATAATATCCAAGGCTCTATTTCGATTTGCCCCGCCCTTACGCCGCCTAAATCAAGAGGCTCGCTTCTAAAATGATCCGAAAAAATCATAAAAATTTCGCCCCGAAAAAAGTGAAACTCAAAGGCGCCGTATCTTAAAATTTCAGCTTCAGCGCTCTTAAAGCTCGCATCCGCAGAGCCGAACATCACAATGATCTGCGCGCAGCTCAAGCCTCTTCTTACGTCAGCAAACTCGCCCGAGCGAAAGAATTTAAGCATATCGATTTTTAGCATCTCTTCCCCTGCAAATACACATCGCGTCTCTTAAAGCCACTAGCAGCACTGAACGGCACGCTAATAGTTACACGAGCCAGCCATCGCGCTCATCCATGCTTAGGCGCTCGCTGACATGGCACTAACGAGCAACGGCAAGCCAGACGCGTACATCACATAAAAGTGCGCCGCGTAAAATTTTATCTCGCACCGAGCTAAAATACAGCGCATTTGCAAAATTTAAAACGATCGCAAAATGCCACGTCGTTTTGCAAGTTTTATTTCGCACAGACTTAAAAGCTGCGACAGCCGTATGAAATTTTATATAGTGACTGCATAAATCGCGCGCCGCAAGACTCGAAATTTCACGCCGCAACGCCGCAAATTTCACACCTCCTGCACATCACGCAGTGTCAGTCAGCCGAGCAAAGCTCGAATCTCGCGATTTACGAAAACCTCGCGCGTCGCAAGCCGCGCTCGAACAAATATTACTGCTTTGGCATTATTTTAAAATTTCACAAGCGTCGTAATATCCGAACTTAAGAAGCGATCTTATAAATCCGCTTTAGCTCATCTGGCGCTGTATTAAGAGCAAATAAACTCGTTCGAGTCCGTTAAGGCTAGCCGAAAACCTTTTTTAGATGCGCCTCGTAATCTCTCATAAAACGCTCCACATCAGGATTTTTAACGACATCGTTACACATAAAAGTAGGCAGCCTTTTCGTGCCTAAAAACTCGTTGGCTTTATGAAAATGCAGATAAACGCCGTCTACACCTACGCCTTCAAAAAAATCGCCCGGCTTGTCAAACGCCTGAAGCGGCGCATTCCAAGTGACGCTTAACATGTGCGATTTGCCCTTTATTAGCCCACCCGTGCCGTAGCCGTCGTTTGGGCTCGCGCTGTGCCGCCCGTCGTTTGCCACTATCTTGCCTATGCCGCCCATAAACACCTCGTCCACGTATTTTTTGACTAGCCAAGGCTCGCCCATCCACCACGCGGGCATCTGCCAGATCACGGCATTCATCCATAGAAATTTTTCTACCTCGCCCTCTATATCGTAGCCCTCAAATATCGTGGTCTCGCGCGTTTCGTGCCCTAGGGCTTGTAGCGTCTTTTTGGCTAGCTCGTGCAGCGTCTTGCTTAGCTTGCCGCCTTTGCCATTAAACGGCGCCCCACCATTGATAAGTAATATTTTCATTTTGATCCTTTGATTAAATTTATTCGTTAGCAACTCGCTGCACCTAAGTTAAAATTTCACTTCGCAGCCCTATGCGCAAATGTAAGCATAAATTTTACGAAGCGTTTAATTACTAAATTTTACTTTCACGCCGCAGTTTATCGCCCTAAAATTTCAAATTTATCGCCGTGCACCGCGATCGCTTCGGCGTTATTTATCGGCGTCAATTTTAACTTGCCGCCGTAAGCTTTTAAAATTTTAGCCGTGCTTTGCACGAAGGGCTCCTCGCCGTAGTGCGGCACGGGGTAAAATTTCACCAGATCAAGCCCAGTTTGCGCTGCTACTGCTTCACTACCACTCGCATCGTCCATCGCGCTCGCATACTCCACGCTGGGAGCCGCGATCATCGCGCCCGCCGACTCGCCCACGTACACGAGCTCGCCGCTTCGGACGCGATCTGCGATGAGGTCAGCAAGACCTTTCTTTTTAAGCTCGCGCAAAAGATAAAAGGTGTTGCCGCCGCTTACGTAAAGCACCCGCGCCGCGCTGATCTTTGCCTTCGCTTCGGCCTCGCTTGTTTTGGAAACGTCTAAAATTTGAAGCGTAAAGCCCATTTTGGCAAACGCCTCTTTCGCCTCGTCCACGTAGTCTCGGTACTCCTCTACGTTTGCGGCGGTCGGGATAAAAAGCACCTCTTTAGCGCGGATATTTTGCCCGGCGAAATCCTCAAAAAGCGTCGCTGCGCCCGCAAAATAGGAGCATAAAAACATCTCTATCATCGTTTTTCCTTTAATTAAATTTTTACTGATTTAAAAGCGCTCGTAAAGCTCGGCCGCAATGACTGCGAGCAAACGCAGCTCAAACTAGCAGAGCAAATTCTACCGCGCCCACAAAGCAAGCGCACGATAAAAAATGGCGCGGACAGAATTTTGCCGATAAAAGGGCAAAATTTATCGCCGCAGCGATTACAAAATACACTAAAGCCAAAACGGCAGCGCAAACTACTCCACAATCACCAACTGCCTGGCGGTTTCAAACTTCACTAAAACGACGCGAACCTATCAAATCGAGCTGGCTAGAGGAGTCCACCAGAGCGAACGATCAAAACGATCAAATTAAGCCGATCGATCTAATCAGCCAAGGCAAAACGGCTAGTGCTTTTTATCTTTAAAAAATCTAACGATCTTGGCCTGCAGCTTGAACCACTCGCTAAGCTCCATTATAGGATGCCCTGCGTAGTTTTTGCCGCCCGCTAGATCCTTGCTTATACCGCCGCGCGCCGCGATCTGAGCGAAATCGCCCACGCTTACGTGCCCGCCGCTGCCGCTCTGTCCGCCCATCACGACGTTGCGTCCAAGCGTCGTCGAGCCCGCAAGCCCAACTTGAGAGACGATGAGGCAGTTTTGCCCAAGCTCGCAGTTGTGCCCGATCTGAACGAGATTGTCGATCTTGCTGCCGCGCTTAACGATCGTCGAGCCGAATACCGCGCGGTCGATCGTCGTGCACGCGCCGATCTCTACCTCGTCTTGCAGCACGACGTTGCCGTTGTGATAAATTTTAACGTGCTCGCCCGTTTTGGTATGCGCGTAGCCGAAGCCGTCGCTTCCGATAACGGCATTTGCGTGGATTATGCAGCGCTCGCCGATGATCGCGTCGTTATAGATGACGGCGTTTGCGTGGATCACGCAGTCGCTTCCGATATGCACGTCATCGCCGATATACGCGCCGCTTAAAATGACGCAGTTCTCACCGATCGTGGAATTTACGCCGATATGCACGTTCTGCCCGATCTGCGCGCTGGCGGCGATCTTTGCGGGCACGCCGCTGCGAATGAGCGGCTTAGCAAAATGCGCGCTTAGGATCGCAAAGGCTAGGTGCGGATTTTCGCACTCCAGCGCTCGCACGCCGTTTGGAACCGCGGTGCCGCACTTTACCAGCACGGCGGCTGCTTTGGTAGCGGATAAAAATTTCTCGTTTTTGTCGCTGTCGCAGTAGCTCAGCTCGCTTTGCCTTGCGTTTTGAAGCGAATTTATCGCGGTGATCTCCGCGTCCGCTCCGTTAAGCTCTATGTTTAAAATTTCGGCAATTTTAGATAATTTCATTTGCGCTCCTTTGATTAAATTTTATCGCCGCTTACATATCCAGCGCGACGCTGCCGCCTCGGACGATGTCGATCGGATTGTATTTTTTTATCGTCTTTAAAAAGCCGTCGATGCGGTCTGCGTCGTCGCACGCCATGATGACGATCTTGCTGTCGTCGCTATTTGCGATGCTGCCGTTGTAGGCTTTTAAAACGGCATCAAGCCCCGCTAAATTTTCGCCCAGTGCGATTTTTACCAAAACCATCTCCTTTTCGACGAATTTTGCATCCTCGATAACCTTGTAGACGGGGATCAGCTTATGAAGCTGCTTAGTGATCTGCTCTATGACGCGCTCGTCGCCCGAAGTAACGATGCTAAGGCGCGATAGACCTGTATTTGGGATCGGTGCAACGGTGAGGCTGTCGATATTATAGCCGCGCCCCGCAAAAAGCCCCGAGATCCGCGATAAAACGCCGTGCTCATCGGTAACGACGACCGAGATTACTCTTCTTATGCTATTCATCCTAAGACTCCTGCTCAAAAATCATATTATAAAGCGCGCCGCCTGCGGGCACCATCGGCCAGACGTTTTCGAAGCGATCGATCTTAGCCTCGATGACGCTTACCTTTTTGCTAGCAAGAGCCTGCTTCAGCGCGTCTTCGAATTCCGCTTTGGTGCTAACGCTAAAGCCCACGCCGCCGAAGCCCTCGACAATTTTTATGAAATCTGGCTGCGAGCTAAGATCGGTCGATGAGAAACGCTGCCCGTAAAATAGGCTCTGCCACTGCCGCACCATGCCTAAGAAATTGTTGTTTAATACAATATTTACGACGTTTAGACCGCTCGCGCTAGCCGTCATCAGCTCTTGGATATTCATCAAAATCGAGCCGTCGCCGCTGAAATTTATAACCGGCCTATCTCCCGCATAGGCCTTCGCGCCCAATGCCGCAGGAAGGCCGTATCCCATCGTGCCCTGTCCACCGCTACTTAGCAGAGTGCGCGGCTTGCAAAACGGATAAAATTGCGCGACCCACATCTGATGCTGCCCCACGTCCGTAGCGATGATAGCATCCTCGCCAGCGATTTTTGCGGTACTTTGGATAACCCACTGCGGCTTTAAAATTTCATCGCTGTCGTTAAATTTAAGCGGGTGAATTTCATCGTATTTGCGGATGAGCTCGCGCCACTGCTCGAAATTTGCAGGGCTGACCTCGCTTTTAATGCGCGGCAGCATCTCCTCTAGCACCGATTTTACATCGCCCACGATCGGATAATCGGCGTTTATTATTTTTGAGATCGAGCTAGGATCGATATCGACGTGGATGATCTTTGCGTTTTTGCCGAATTCACTAAGTTTGCCCGTGACACGATCGTCAAATCTCGCGCCCAAGCAGATTATCAGATCCGACTCGCTAAGCGCCATATTTGCGGCGTAGCTGCCATGCATTCCTACCATGCCGAGGCAGTTTTTATCGTCGCTTCGCACGGCTCCTAGCGCCATAAGGGTTTCAACGACTGGGATCTGCGCAAACTCGCTAAGCTCGCGTACCAGCTCGCTTGCGCCCGCGCTGATGACGCCGCCTCCGATGTAGAGGATAGGTTTTTTGGAATTAGCGATTAGCTCGACGGCTTTTTTGATCTGTTTAGCGTTGCCCTTATAATTAGGCTTGTAAGTCTGCATCTTGATTTCGCTAGGATATTCAAAAACGCCAAGCTTCGCCGTTACGTCTTTGGGAATATCGACGTGCACGGGTCCAGGTCTGCCGCTGCGAGCGATGTAAAAGGCCTCTTTTAAAATTCTAGGCAGCTCTTCAATCGTTTTAACCAGATAGTTGTGCTTAACGCAAGGGCGCGAAATTCCAATCGCATCGATCTCCTGAAAGGCGTCGGTGCCAATGAGCGAGGTCGCCACCTGACCGCTGATAAGCACGATCGGGATGCTATCGCTATACGCCGTAGCAAGCCCCGTAAGCGCGTTGGTAAAGCCTGGTCCGCTCGTGACGACAGCCACGCCGACCTTGCCGCTAGCGCGCGCATATCCGTCCGCAGCCATCGCTGCGGCCTGCTCGTGGCGCACCAAAATGTGTCTGAAGTATTTTTGTTTGTAAATTTCATCATAAATGTTTAGCGCCGCGCCGCCCGGGTAGCCGAAAACCACCTCGACCCCCTCCTGCCGCAACGCCTCCACGATCATCTGCGATCCGCTAATTTCTTTCATACGCCCATCCTGTTTCATTGGAATAATTTTGTGATTATATTATTTTGTAAATTAAATTTCACGAATTTAAGGCGTTAAATCGGGTCGAATTTAAAATTTAATAGCAGCAAGACGGGGCAAAATTTCGGAATTTAGAAAGAGTGGAAAAGGCAAATTTAAAATTTATCATGTGGCTGGATTTCGGATTTAAAATTTTAAGGTGCAAATTTTATCTTGATAAAACGCGGCGCAGCAGTTTTAACATAAAATTTTAGCTTGAAATTTTACCACGCGAGGCTCGATTAAATTTATAAAATTTTTTGAAATTTTATTGTAGCGTGGAGCGATACCTGCATAAATTTTAAATTCTACACTACCAAAATTTTAAAATTTAGCCGTAAATTTAAGGCGGGCGGAATCTCGATTGTAAATTCTAAAAATTCCGCCTGCGTAAAATTAAATTTTAAAACCCTCTATCTACCTGCACGCCTACGCCCACGCTAGCGCAGTTGCCGCTTTGTGGATCGCAGTCGCCGAAGCTTGTGACGCTACTGGATCTTTTCGAGCGGATCGTTCCCATATGCATAGGCACCGGCATGTTACGGCGCGAGCTTCCGCCAATTTCACTATCGCTCATACGGTTAGAACTTCTGTGGTAATAGTCACTTGATGGAGGTGGCGGTGGCGGAGGAGGCGGTTTTATACCTCCCGGAGGTGGTGGCATGCCTCCCGGAGGTGGTGGCATGCCGCCAGGAGGTGGGGGAGGAGGCGACATCATGCCGCCGTGCCTACCATATCCTCGCGGAAGAGGAGGCGGTAAAGTGCCAGTCTCTGTGATCGTGATGCCGTTTCCGTAATTTTCCACGCGTCTGTAAGTAGAGCCTCCGTAAACCGTGCGGGTGCGGGTCTTTTCGACCACGACTATATCGCGATCAGGCTGCACCGGCTGCTGCACGTTAGCTCTAGGCGATATTTCAAAGCTCTTCTGCAGTTTAGCAGTATCGTAACTTGCAAAGCCGTTGATGCCCTTTAGCTCATCTGCACTTGAAATTTCGCGCTTTTGGCGGTATTGCATAAGCATATCCGCCCTACCCGCATCAAGCCCACCGATCGTCATCAGCTCGTAGCGACTAGCTTCGTTTATGTTGATTTTCGCCGCGGCGAGGCTCACTAAAAGAGCCAAAATCACTAAATTTTTCATGTGCGCTCCTTTGTTGGAAGTTACCAAATTTTAAACCCTCACGATAAATCTTTGATTAACACGCAAGCAAAATTTTGCTACAATTGACTATCTTATTTCAAAGGATCAGCCGATGAACGGAATTTTGCTCCTATGCGACGAGCCTGCCGCCTACCAATCCGAGCTAAAAAAACTAGATAAAATTTTATCCATGAGCTTTCACAACGTTTTGCAACTTTGCATCGCTGGCGACAATGCCCTTTTTAGCAGGAGCGAGCTTGAAAAAGCGCTTGCAGATGGGCAGGATGAGCGTGTGCGAAAGGCGGCGATAGAGCGCTTTACGCAGATTTTAGAGCAGTGTAATTTTGTACTGGTTCACGGCGTAGCGGGAGCCGATCTGCGCGAGCTAAATTTACAAATCGCAAAGGATCTAAATATCCCCGTTTGCGGATTTTATCCTAACGAAATTGCTGCGCGCATCGGCACGCGCTTGATCGCCGCAGCAAAAGCGATAAGCTTTGCCAGCGTATATGAGGATAAAATTTCATTTTCCGCGCTAAGATCTGCACAAGAGGGTGCAAATTCTAAAAAATCGGAGCTTTGCGGCAAAAATTCCGCTTGCGAAAAGGGTGCAAAATTTCACGACGAAAATTCCGCTTGCCAAAGCGGTGCGATAGAGCTTGATAAAGTCATTGCCGACAAAAGCTACTTCACGGACGCCGCAAACTCCACGCGCTGTGAAATTCTAACCCCATTGAAATTTGAAAGCAAGCTCTACGCCAAGGCTCGCGCGAACGTTAAAACCGTCGTACTGCCCGAAAGCGACGATGAGAGAATTCTGCGCGCGGCCGCGATTATAAAGCAAAGCGGTGCTGCAAATTTGATCCTTTTAGGGCGGCAAGACGAAGTGCAAAAAAGCGCAAACAAGCTAGGTCTCGATCTAAGCGGCGTTAAAATTTTAGATCCGCAGACGGATGCGAGCTTAGAAAAATTTGCGCGCGATCTTTATGAGCTTCGCAAGGCAAAGGGTATGAGCGAGGCGCAGGCGCGCGATTTAGTGCGCGATCGCACCTACTTCGGCACGATGCTCGTGTATGAAGGGCTATCCGATGCGATGGTAAGCGGTGCCGGCACGACTACTGCGGAGACGATCCGCCCCGCGCTTCAGATCATTAAGACAAAACCGGGCATCGCGACCGTTAGCGGCGCGTTTATAATGTGCCTGGATACGCAGGCTCTGCTTTTTGCCGACTGCGCCGTAGCGCCGAGCCCGAGCGCAGAGTATCTGGCAGGTATCGCGATTTCAAGCGCCGCGACCGCAAAGGCGTTCGGGCTTGAGCCGCGCGTGGCGATGCTAAGCTACTCCAGCGGCGACAGCGGCAGCGGAGAGAGCGTAGAATTTATCAAAACGGCGACGCAAAAAGCGCGCGAAAAGGCGCCTGATCTCACAATCGACGGACCGCTGCAATTCGACGCCGCAGTCGATGCGGCGGTTGCTAAGAAAAAAATGCCGGGCTCCGCGGTCGCAGGGCGCGCGAACGTATTTATCTTCCCCGATCTTAATTGCGGAAATATCTGTTATAAGGCCGTTCAGCGCACCGCAGGCGCCGTGGCGATCGGGCCGATTCTGCAGGGCTTAAAAAAGCCGGTAAACGATCTAAGCCGCGGCTGCAAGGTCGCCGACATCGTAAACACGATACTTATCAGCGCGATTCAAGCAGGAGAGAATTAAATGGATATCCTAGTCATAAATTCCGGCTCGAGCTCGGTTAAATTTAAATTCCACGATATGCTAAATCACGCCTGCATCGCAAGCGGACTCATCGAGGAGATCGGCTCGACGCACGCAAGCGGAAGTATCAATTGCGCCAATGGACGAGGCATAAAGGTTGAAAACGAGCAAATTCCAAATCACGAAACCGCGATTGCGATTGCGATTGATCTTTTAAAACAAAGCGGAGTAATCAACGATCTAACTCAAGTAGGCGGCATCGGGCATAGAATAGTCCAAGGTGCGGATTATTTCGACGCTCCTGCACTCATAGATGAGGACGTAATGGCTAAAATCGCCGAGCTTGCGCCGCTTGCGCCGCTACACAATCCCGCAAATTTAGCGGGCATCAAATCCTGCCTGAAGATCGCTCCTAAAATTCCAAACGTCGCGGTTTTCGATACGATATTTCATCAAAGCATTCCTCCGTATGCGTATATGTACGCGCTGCCGTATGAATTCTACGAAAAATATAAGGTTCGTCGCTACGGCGCGCACGGCACATCGCATTGGTTCGTCTCGACGATGGGAGCGAAATTTTTACGTAAGAAATACGAAAACTTCAACGCCATTACGCTGCATCTTGGCAACGGCTCGAGCGTGAGCGCCATAGAAAACGGCAAGTGCATCGACACCTCAATGGGGCTAACGCCGCTTGAGGGGATCATCATGGGCACCAGATGCGGCTCGATCGATCCTGCGATCATCCCATACATCGAGCGCGTCGCGGGCTACAACGCGCAGGATATGGACGTCATAATGAACAAAAAAAGCGGACTTTTGGGCATCTGCGGCGCAAGCGATCTGCGAAAAGTATATGAAAAGATGGAAGGCGGCGAGCCACGCGCGAAACTCGCGTTTGAGATGCTCGTTTACAGCGTCGTTAAGATGATCGGGGCGTATTATGCCGTGCTCGGGCGAGTGGACGCTTTGATCTTTACCGGAGGTATCGGCGAAAATGCGCCGCATTTTAGGCAAAATGTCTGCGAGAAGCTCGCACATATCGGCATCGAAATCGATGCAACAAAAAACGCAAAAAATACCGGCTCGATTAGAAATTTAAGCGCGGTAGATAGCAAAATCAAAACGCTCGTAATCCCTACCAACGAGGAGCTGGCGATCGCCGAAGCTACGGTCGATACGATCAACAAAAACTCCGCGCAGATCGACTATCAGAAATACTCGGAATTTTAAATTTGATCTAGTGGGACTCCGCGGTTATTTTGCGAGTAGCGATACCAACTGCCTTTTTCGTTAGGCAATTAAATTTTAAGCTTTGGCTGTGAGCTTGCGTGAAATGAAAGGGCTTTCTTTATTTTAGTGGCTTTCTGGCTAAGACGACACGAGAAGTTGCTATGCTACGCGCGGGTTTAAATTTTATTTGTCGCTTCCTATAAGGCTTAAATTCTTTCTCGGAAGAGGCGGAGCGGAGGGGGCTATACTTGCGAAGCTCCCTTTTACTTTGCTTCGGCCAGCAACCGCAAGCAGGTCTGCCGCCCAAACCCCGCCTAGATCACTGCGCGTTAGAAGCAGCGAGACTTTGTTTTTAAAAAAGCTTTGCTCGGTTAAATTTAATAAATTTGGTTTCAAATTAGACCGTAAAATTCCAAAACAGGTCCTTATTGTGAAATTTACCGGATAATAAGGCATAAAATTTTAAAATTTAGCACAAGCCGGGTTTTGCCGTAAAGATTTATTAAAGGAGCGAACTATGAGCGATTTGCTAAATTCTCAAGGCGCGCAAGAGCAAGAGGCGCCGTATCCCGATACGAAATTTACTAAATTTTTCGGGCGACTTTACGCGGCGGTTTTTGTGCTGTTTGCGATCACGGCGCTTAGCGTATTCGTGCTGCCCGAAAATATTTTAGACGCAAGCGCGGCATGCGCGGACTTCGTTAAATTATGAAGCAGTTTTTTCCAAACATCGCCGCGATCGGCAAAATAAGCCCGCACACGCAGCTTGCGGAATTTTACGTCGCGGCATTATGGATCAGCCTCGCGGGGTTTTCCGTGATATCAAGCGGAGTTTTTAAAGGGTTGTCGTTTAGTTTGATCAGGCCTGCGCTAGCTAGCACGTCAAGCGCTCGGCTCTCGTTTGTAGGGTCGTTTGGTATCGCTACGGTGCTACCGTCTTTTAGCTCTTTGATATCTTTTATCTTTTTAGAGTAAACGCCCATAGGCTCGAGGTGAACGCCAACTGTTTTAACTAGATGAGTGCCTTTGTTTTTGTTAAATTCCTCAAGATACGGTAGGTGCTGGAAGTAGTTAGCGTCTAGATCGCCGTCCTCGGTGGCTAAATTTGGAGTAGAGTAGTCGTTAAATTCTTTGATCTCAAGAGTAAAACCGTCTTTGGCAAGTATCGGCTTAACGACCTCTAAAATTTCAGCGTGCGGAACTGGCGTAGCGCCTACGACGATTTTCTCGGCTGCATTTGCTGCGACTGTTAGGCTTAGAGCGACTAGAGAATATTTGAGTAGATTTTTCATTTTATATCCTTTTTAAAATTTGGCTAGCATTTAAAAAAGGATATGAGCGGAGGCTTAAATTTATTTTTAAATGCTTAGCGAAACTAAGCGCTTAAAAAGAAATTTGTGCTTAGCGTTAGTCTTTCGACGACTTGGTTTCATAACGGCGCATTTCGCACATATCTGATTTCATTTTAGATCCTTTCGGTTAAATTAATTTCGCGCATTGTAAATAAAAAAAGTTTAAAAAAATAAACTTTAGAAATTTATCTTAGACTTTTTATGACACCTCTTGCATTTTTTGAGTTTTTGGCTGCTTTTTCCTCTAAAATATTTTTTAAACATTCCAAAAAATTTGGCAAACAGCAAATATCAACCGAGTAAAAAACATTAAGTCCGGACTTCTCGCTTTTTAAAATTCCCCCATTTTTTAATACCCCAAGATGCTTTGAAACCGTTGCTTGTTCTTTGTTTAAAAGCTCACAAATTTCACCTACGCTCATCTTTTTATCACCTAAAATCTCAACTATCCCAATCCTAATAGGATGAGCCAAAACTCTCATAAATTCGCTTTTTAGCGCAAGAATATCAACATATTGCATTTTTATACCTTTTTTATGATTTTAACTTAAAAGAACTAAATTTACACTTGACTATATTCCTATATTAGTATATAATCATATAAAAAATTTAAAGGTAAAAAATGCTCGATCTTTTTAATCAACACAATATATTTGAGTTTATCAAATTTTTCATACTTTATTTTACAGAGATTTCACTACTATTTTTTTGTGTCTCTTTTTTGGTGTTTATCGTATCTGAAAAATTTAGTCAAAAACTCAAAAAACACCTTATAAGCACAAAAATTTCAAGCTTTATCAAGGCGTTTTTGGTTGGCGCTATTACGCCGTTTTGTTCGTGCTCTACTATACCGCTTTTAAATGGGTTTTTAAAAAGCGGCGTATCACTTGGCGTTAGTAGCGTATTTTTGTTAAGCTCTCCGCTTGTTAATCCTGTAATTTTAACGCTTCTTTTTATGAGCTTTGGGTTTAAATTTGGCATTATTTATTTTACGGTCATTTTCATCTCATCGCTTGCTTTTGGTCTTTTGTTATCAAAAGCAGATCAAAATCTATTTTTAAAAGATGATTTTTTAAAACCAAAATTTAGCCCAAACAATCCAACTAAAAGCTTTGTTTTTACGCCCGTTAATCAGACGCGAGCTTGTTCTTGCAAGGATATAAAAAATAATAAAAATATTTACAAAATGGCACTTTTAAACTCAGTAAAAGAGTATAAAAAGCTATTTTATTACATACTGCTTGCGATGTTTATCGGCGCCGCTATACACGGATTTGTTCCGCAAAAGCTTATCTCAAACTATCTTGGTTCTAGCGACATCACCTCGATACTTATTTCGGCATTTTTTGGAATTTTACTCTATGTTAGAGTAGAAGCGTTAGTGCCAATTGGCTTAGCGCTTCTTGCGTCGGGTGCTAGTGCGGCCGCATTTGGAGCGTTTGTAATAACGGCGGCAGGGGTTAGCCTACCGGAAATCATACTTCTTAATAGGTTTTTTAGGCCAAAATTTATGGCAATTTTTATCGCTTTTATCTTATGTGTGGCATTAGCATTTGCAATGTTTTTAAAATCATTTTTTTGAAATTTTATTCGCGCCACGTAAGGCGGAAGGTCGTTACTTCGCCCGGCACGCTGTCGTAGGAGATAGAAAAGGAGTATTTTTTGCAGACCTCGCTTACGATGCTAAGCCCGATGCCAAAACCGCCTTCGCTCGAGTTAAAGCGCGCAAAACGCCTAAAAATTTCGTCGCCTTTTTTCTTATCGATCCCCTCGCCGCTGTTTGAGATCGCCAGCTCGCCGCGCCTTAGCCGCACATCCACGTAGCCGCCTGCGTCGGCGTATTTTACGGCGTTGCTTAGCAGATTGTCGATCAGGCGCGAAATTTCATAGACGTTTGCGCTCATGCTCGCATCCGAAAGATCGGTTTTAAGGCTTAGTCTGCGTTTTTGGATAAACGGCGCGAAGTATTCGCAGCGCGAAGCGACGAGGCTCTTTAGATCGATCGAGCTAATCTCGCCCTCCTTATTCATACCGAAGGTTAAAAACACGAGATCCTCGTAGATGCGCGAAAGCGTCTTAGCGGCAAGATCGATATTAGCGACGCGCTTGGCGTTGTATTCTCCAAGCTCTGCGTGCCGCATCGTCTCAACGCTCATCGAGATGATGCTAAGCGGAGTATTGATCTCGTGGGTGCTATCTTTGATGAAGCGATTTAGTGTGTCGATCTTATCGTAAAGCGGCTTGGTGCCTAGCCGCACCAGATAAAACGCCACGGCTAATATCACGCCCAAAAGCGCTGTCATCATCGCTGCGGTTTTGATACGAAGCGTTAAAATTTCGCCCTGCACGCTACTTCCAAGCAGAATGATTTTAGCCTTGGAAAAGGCATTTCGCTCCTCCATATTTTGCAGATTCTCATAAATTCCTAGCCTTCCGCCACTTATAAATTCCGCCTTTAGCTTCGCTTTATCAAGTGCTCCGAGCTCACCGCCGCAGCCGTAAATTTCATCAGAGTTTGGCTTAAATATACACGCACTCACGCCCTTTTCGCGCTCAAAGTCCGCTAGCGATTCCAGCCCGTCCATGCTTGCTTTCATATAGATCATCATTTTGATCTCTTTTAGCTCTTTTATCCTGTGCGAAAGTAGCGCGGCTTCGTTCATCCTGTAATTTATTTTGAAAAAATATCCTAAAAACAATGCACTTGAAATGAGATATAAAGATAGAATTTTAAGCGTTAAAGCGGTCTTTTCAGACATACAGATACCCTGCGTTGCGGCGGTTTATGATGTGCTCTTCGCCTAGGACGCGGCGCAAATTTTTGATATAAGTTCGCAGCGCCTCTTCGCTCGGTGTCTCGTCAAAAGCGTAGATGGCGGAGAAAATTTCATCCTTGCTCAAAAGTCTGTTTTTATTTTGCAAAAAAAGCGCCAGCAGCTCACGTTCTTTGTTTGAAAGCGCGACGGGCACGCCCGATCTGCGTAGCTCTTTGCTTGCAAAGTAAAATTTAAACTCGTCGTCAATAGTTACGAATTCATCAAAATTGTGGCTGAAGCTTCGCTTTATGAGCGAATTAACGCGCAGCAGCAGCTCTTTTAGTTCATACGGTTTTTTGAGATAGTCGTCGCAGCCGCTTTTAAAACCGACCTCAAGATCATCGAGCGTATTTAGCGACGTGGCAAATATCGCGGGGGTGCGATCGCCGCTCTTGCGCAGCTCTTTTAAAAGTGAGAATCCGTCACCTTTGGGGATTTTTACGTCAAAGATAAAAAGATCGAATTTTTGCTCATAAGCAAGATCCGCGGCGCTTTGAGCGTCGCTGCAAACGCATACGTCAAAGCCCGCGTCTTTTAGATATTCACCGATGAGATCGCAAAGCGTCTCATCGTCCTCTACGAGTAAAATTTTACTCACTACATCTCTTTTTTCATCTCTTTTTTCATTTCGCCTTTCATCTCATCCTTCATATGTTTACCCTCTTTCATAGCATCCTTGTGCATATCCTTCATATCGCCTTTCATCTCTTTCGCACTATTATGCATTGATGTATTGGCGTCCTTCATCTCATCTTTCATGCCCATGTCGGCAGCTACGGCAAAAGTGCCAGCAAATAGCGCACTAAGCGCAAACAAAGTAAGTTTTTTCATTACGTACTCCTTAAAAGAAATTAGCGGAATTATACTTCCGTAAAAGTGAAGTATGTGTGAAATTCCGAAAAAATTCAAATTTAAATTTAAACGCCTGTAATTTCAAACGCGGCGCGGCTTAAATGCGCTCGGTCGGTCGCGATCTCTGAAATTTAAATCGCTCGCTACGGCTAGTCAAATTCTAAACGCAAATCAAAGCTAGCGGGCGCACACCAACAGCGCATTGCCGAGCTTACTTTAATCGAGGCAAAATAGAAATTTAAACCGCCGGCGAAACTAATTAAATTTATAATGCCACGACGCGCACGTCAAATCAAAAACGCCGAGCCAGCCTTTGAGTCCGCGATCTCGCCCGAGCTTTTAAATTAGCCATGCCGCATAAGCCCTTAAATTTAGTGCGGCGCGTTTACTGCGGCGCGTAAATTTTTAAATCCACTAACCACGGCGGTTAATAATTCCAAATCGCCCTTCGCCGCAGGCATTGCTGCCGATAAAATAAAGCAAAATTTTAAATTTTAAAGTCGCGACCGCACCAAAGCAAAATCTTGCGCTTTGAAATTCCACGCACGGCGAAGCAATTTAAAATTTCATGCTTCAACGCGCCACGCAGAGATGCGAAATTAAAATTTCACGCTTTAAAGCCTCACCGATAGTAAAATTACTTGTACGGCGATAAAATTATACGCTTTAAAGCCCCGCAAGACGGCAAAATTTTACATGCCGAAGCACCGCACTCGCACTAAATCAAAAGCAGATTTCGCGCTACGCCTACGCAGAGTCAAAAAATAAATTTCGCACCGCATTTTGAAATTTGATGCTGGGAATTTGCACCTACGCATATTCTTACTCTAAGCTGTAAATCAAAGCACTTCGAGATTTTATGCTTCAGACTTCTATGCGTCGTCATTTTACTTCAGCGCGAGCCTGAGGTAGCCTTTTGAAATTTCACGCTTCGAATTTCTGCACCGCAAACCCGCGCCCTAAATCCTGCGCTAAAATTTTGCACTCCGAAACGGCATGCCGCAGAATTCCGAGCCCCTGCACACGCAATCTTCTTCTAAACGGCGTGCCGTAAAATTTCAAATTTTAAAATTTCGCGCTTTAAAATTCTGAGCCAAAAAATTTAACGCCCCAAGATACGACGGCCGCGCCGGCGTCTTAGATAAAATTTCTCTCGCCGCTTCGCGCTATCCGTACTCCCGCCGCCGTCCGCACGGCAAAATTTAATGCGAACACGAGGAATTTTAACGCCCGCGCGCATCGCTCATGCTCTTCGGCGCTCTTATAAATTTAAATTTCAGATACCGCCCATATAAATTTTATCCGGCGCAAGCGCGCAAAAAGCGCGCAAAAAAGTAAAATTTAACGGCCGAAAAAGGCGACAATGCCGCACTGCCCGATACCCCTTAGGCGATAGCAAAAAGATAAAATTTAACGCTTACGAAAGAGCATAATCTTTGATCTCGTCCTCGTTTACGATCTCATAGATTACGCCCGCGTTTTTGATAAACTCCTCCACGCGCGCGACGTGTGCGGGCTTTACGTTGATCACGAGGCTTCCGACGACATTTTTATCAAGCCGCTCGAGCTTGCCCCAGACGATGTTAAAATTTATCTCCAAAGCGCGTGCCATGTGCGTGATCACGCTGTCAAACGCGACCGCGGGCGGAAAAAAGAGCCTGATATTCACGCCGCTTGCAGGCAGTACCTCCTCCTCGCCCAAAAACTCCTTCATATTCTCATCCGGGTGCAAAAACAGCGAGACGATATCGCCCGAGTTGCTCACGCGCCCGCCCTTAAGCAGGATCGCGCGCTGCGCGATGCCCTTTACGACCTCCATCTCGTGCGTAACGAGCACGATCGTGATGCCTAGCTCGCGATTGATACGGCGCAGAAGTGATAAAATTTGAGCGGTAGTATTGGGATCAAGCGCCGAGGTTGCCTCGTCGGAAAGCAAAATTTTAGGGCTTAATGCAAGCGCACGCGCAATCGCCACGCGCTGCTTCTGTCCGCCGCTAAGCTCGCTGGGATAGGCGTTTGCTTTATCCGCAAGCCCCACGAGCTCCAAAAGTTCGGCTACGCGGCGCTTCGTGTGGTCCTCGGGATGGCCCCAAAACGCAAGCGGCGTGGCGACGTTTTGCGCGACGCTGCGGCGGCTCATAAGCGCGAAGTGCTGAAAAATCATACCGATATTTTTGCGCAGCTCGCGGATCTGAGCGCCGCTTAGCTCTCTTACCTCCCTGCCCTCCACCTTAAGGCTTCCTTCTTGATAGTCCTCTAGGCCGTTTATGCAGCGAAGCATGGTAGATTTACCCGCACCGCTGTGACCTACGATGGCGAAAATTTCGCCTTTTTCTACGGTTAGGCTGACGCCGTCTATGATCTGCGTCGCTCCGTAAAATTTCTTTAAATTTTCTATCTTTATCACTCAAATTTCCTCGTTCGTAATTCCGCCGAAGCGCTACTAAAATTTATAAAATTTCGCGCCTTAGCTCATCTGTGCTCTTTGGCGAAAGAAGCGCCGGAGCGATGTCAAACACGCTAAATGCGCCGCGTTCGCCCTTTTGCGCCAAACGATACGCCGCGCGGGCGTAGGCTACGAGCACGCTTGCGGTAAATTCCGGATTTGAGTCAAGCTTTAGCGAAAACTCGATCAAGTGTTTATTTTCTCCGTGCTCGCCAGTCGCTCCGCTTCGCAGGACGAATCCTCCGTGAGGGATGCCGCCGTGCTCTTTTTTAAGCGTCGCAAGATCTATAAAATGCACGCTCGTGTCGTAGTCGGCGAAGTAATTGGGCATCGTTTTTATCTCTTTTTCTATGCGTGCTTTATCGGCGCCGTCCTCGGCCACGACGTAGCACTCGCGCAAGTGTTTTTCGCGCGTGCTAAGTTTCGGATTTTCGCCCGTGCGGACTCGCTCTAAGGCGCTTTCTATCGGCACGGTGTATTGGCGCGCATCCACGACGCCCTCGATCCTGCGGATAGCGTCTGAGTGGCCTTGGCTCACGCCTTTGCCCCAAAACGTATAACTGCTGCCGTTTTCCAGCACGCTCTCGCCGAACAGTCTATTTAACGAAAATAGCCCCGGATCCCAGCCAACGGCGATGATGCCTACATTTCCGCCCTTTTTGGCTGCGGCGTCTACCGCGGCGAAGTGCTCAGGGATTTTTGCGTGCGTATCGAAGCTATCAACTACATTAAATTCTTTTGCAAACTCTGGCGTCTGAGTCGGTAGATCCGTCGCACTACCGCCGCAAAGCACCAAAACGTCAAATTTGCCCTTGTGCGATAAAATTTCATCCGCGCTAAATACCGGAGCGCCGTACGTTTGCACGCTGTGCGGCTCGCGGCGAGAAAACACTGCCGAAAGCTGCAGATCCTTGCTATTTCGCGCGGCAAGCTCCACGCCGCGACCTAAATTTCCATATCCCAAAACCGCTATTTTTATTTTTTCGCTCATTTTTTATCCTTGATAAATTTTAAAATTTAGCGCGTAAAACGGCGCGCCGCCGATGAAATTTTACCTCAGTAGGAAATAATAAATCACATATAACCAACTTAAAAATCCGTGGATTATCGCCCACATTATGCTTTTGTTGGCTCCCCACGATAGTGCGACGGCTATGACCGTGCCTAATGTAAATCCACCGATACTACCTTTTGACATATTTTTCTCCTTGATTTAAATTTAGACTCAAATGAGCGAACTACTCGCCAAACGCCTTTAGCTCGTCGCATACTTTGGCGAATTTTTCCTGCGCGCTTTGCAGCCCTTCGCGGTTGGCTTCGACCACGGCTTGCGGAGCGGAGGCTATAAATTTCTCGTTATTTAGCATACTTGAGAGCTTTGCTACCTCTTTTTCTAGTTTGGCCTTTTGCGCGTTAAGGCGCGAAATCACGCCGCTAAGATCGACCCCCTCAAGCGGTACGAAAGTTTCTAGCCTCTCGCTCACGTCGCGGGCGGAATTTGCGATATTTTGCTGCGTAAATTCCACTTCATCTACCTTTGCTAGCGTTTTGATGTAGTCTGCGGCGGCGCTTAGATCGACTGCGGATTTAACGTAGGCTTTTGCTACGCGCGCATTGCCGAGCTCGATCGTCGCCTTTGCGCGGCGAATGCTAACGATCGCTTCGATAACGAGCGAAAATAGCTCCTCAATCCGCTCGTCGCGCTCGCCAGGCTGTGGGTATCGCATCACCATGATGGAGCGCGCGTCTTGCAGCTTCGTGCCGCTTAGCTCCTGATACAGATACTCGCTTAGAAACGGCATAAACGGACTTAGCAGCTTCATCGCTTCTTTAAAAATCATCCCTAGCTCGCCTATCGCGGCCTTGTCCGCCTTGCTAAGCTCGATGCCCCAGTCGCAAAACTCGTCCCAAAAAAACTTATAAAGCTCGGTCGCAGCGTCGTTAAAGCGGTATTCGTCTAAATTTTCTCGCACCGCGCTCACGCAGCAGTTAAAGCGCGAAAGCATATATTTGCCGAGGCTCGTTTTGATCTGCGCCGCGTCTAAATCGTCGAATTTAGAAGCGTTTAAAAGCAAAAATTTGCTCGCGTTATAGAGCTTATTCGTAAAATTTCGATATATCAAAAGCTTGTCGTCGCTAAGGCGCAGATCGCGCCCCTGCACGCACAAAATCGTAAGTGTAAAGCGCAAAATATCGGCGCTAAATTCGTCTATCTTTAGCAGCGGATCGACTACATTTTTGCTCGATTTGCTCATCTTTTTGCCGTCTTTGTCCTTAACTAAGGCGTGCAGGTAGATGTCGCGAAACGGCAGCTCGCCCATGGCGTTTTGGCACTGAAACATCATGCGCGCGACCCAGAAAAATAAAATGTCAAAGCCGGTAATCAGCATGGTATTTGGATAAAATTCGCTCAAATCCTCCTCAAACCACTTCTCGTTTTTCAGCGCCTCGCCGTTACCCCAGCCAAGCGTGCTGATCGGCCAAAGACCGCTTGAAAACCATGTATCGAGCACATCGGGGTCTTGAGTAAAATTTTTACCGCCGCATTTCGGGCAGGCATCGGGGCTCTCGCGCTCATCCGCCCACTGATGGCCGCAGTCGCAGTAAAACACTGGAATTCTATGCCCCCACCACAGCTGGCGACTGATGCACCAGTCCTTCAGCTCGCGCATCCAGGCGTTAAAGCTATTGATCCAGTGCTTCGGGAAAAATTCCGCCTCGCCGGAATTTACTTTGGCAATTGCTTCTTTTGCGATATCTGCGCGCACGAACCACTGCTGCGAGATGTACGGCTCGACGACGTTTTTGCAGCGGTAGCAGTAGCCGACTTGATTTTCGTAATCCTCAATTTTTTCGATAAAGCCCAGCCTCTCAAGCTCCGCTACGATCTGATCGCGCGCGGCAAGTCGCTCTAAGCCTTTGAATTTACCGCACTGCTCGTTTAAAATTCCTTTTTCGTCAAAAACGGTGATAAACTCCAGCTCGTGGCGCTTGCCGACCTCGTAGTCGTTGGTATCGTGCGCGGGCGTGACCTTCACGGCACCCGTTCCGAAGCTCATATCGACGTATTCGTCGGCGATGATCTCTATCTCACGGCCGATTAGCGGCAGCACGACTTTTTTGCCGATCAAATTTTTATAGCGTTCGTCCGCGGGATTTACCATTACGGCGGTGTCGCCAAAGTAGGTCTCGGGTCGCGTAGTAGCCACTACGATAAATTTATCTTGCTCGTCCGCAAAGTAATAACGCAAATGATAGAGCTTGCCCTTGTTCTCCTTGTGCTCGACCTCCACGTCGCTTAGAGCGCCGTCGTGCGTGCACCAGTTCACCATGTAGTTTCCGCGCACGATGAGCCCCGCATCGTATAAGCTTACGAATGCTTTGCGCACGGCGTTTTTAAGCCCCTCATCCATCGTGAAGCGCTGTCTGCTCCACGCAGGCGTGACGCCAAGGCGCTTCATCTGCTTTACGATCTGCCCGCCGCTTTGCTCCTTCCAATGCCAAACGTGCTTCAAAAACTCCTCGCGCCCGATCGCTTCTTTTTTAATCCCTTGCGCCAAAAGCTCGCGCTCGACGACGTTTTGCGTCGCAATGCCTGCGTGGTCTAACCCCGGCTGCCACAGCGTTTTGTAACCGTCCATTCGCTTGTATCGCGTCATTATGTCTTGCAACGTATAAGTGAGCGAGTGCCCGATATGAAGCACTCCGGTAACATTCGGCGGCGGTAGCATAATGCAAAAATTTTTGCCTTTTTGCTGGATATCTTTATTGCCGTCGATCTCGAAGTAACCGCGCTGCTCCCAAATTTTATAAAAGCTCTCCTCTACGGCTTTCGCGTCGTAAAAATCTGCCATTTTCAGCCCTTTTTTAAAATTTTAAATTTTGCGATTTTAGCGGAATTTATGTAAAGCGCTCATTAAAGCGTACCAATTCTGCATTATACAATAAAATGTAGTATTTAAATATATGTAAAAATATCGAATTTTAGAATATTTTAGATAAAATTTTAAAAAATCATATAAAAACATTTGACATTAAAAATTCTACCTGCTATAATACCGCGAAATTTTAACCAAAAGGATTAAATATGAAGAAATTTCTTCTCGCTTCGCTTCTTAGCGCCAGCGTCGTCAGCTTCGCTCTTGCCGAAAAAATCGTAGTCGCCGCTACTCCGATACCGCATGCCGAAATTTTAGAGCAGATCAAACCCGATCTAAAAGCCCAAGGCTACGATCTTGAGGTCAAGGTTTTCAATGACTACGTAACCCCGAACCTCGCTACCGATAGCGGCGACGTGGATGCGGGATTTTTCCAGCACGTGCCGTATATGGAGGAATTTAACGCTAATAAAGGCACGAAGTTAAAAGCGACCGTGGGCGTGCACCTAGAGCCGATGGGCATCTACAGCCATAAGATTAAAAATTTAAAAGATCTTAAAAACGGCGCCAAAGTTGCCGTGCCAAACGATCCGACTAACGAAAGCCGCGCTCTTGATCTGCTCGTAGCCGCGGGGCTCATCGAAGTTGATCAAAACGCCAAGCTTCGCACGCCGCTAGACGTCACTAAAAATCCTAAAAATTTAGAAATTTTAGAGCTTGAAGGCGCCGCGCTTCCACGCACCCTGGGCGATGTCGATATTGCAGTTATCAACTCAAATTTTGCCTTTAACGCAAATTTAAACCCAATCAAGGATTCGCTATTTTTAGAAAAGGCTGAGGGCAACCCTTACACAAATGTTATTAGCGTTAAAGAAGGCAACGAAAACAGCCCTAAAATCAAGGCGCTAGATAAAGCGATCCAAAGCGAGAAAGTGAAAAAATTTATCGAGACGCAATATAAAGGCGCAATCATCCCGTCGTTTTAACTCCTCTCTTTTTAAAATTCGGCGCAGGATTCGCGCCGAATTTGCTGGCATTCGCTATTTTATTTACTATCTTTTTTTATAATTGCGCGAAATTTACCGAATAAAGGAAAAATAATGAAAAGAATTTTATCTTTCAGCTTTGTTGCCGCTATGGCTATATCTTCGCTTAATGCAGGCGTTTTGGCTACTGCAAAAGACGCAAATATCACTATTACGGATGAGGATGTTGCACCGTTTTTGGCTCAAGGTATGCAGCACGGCGGACAGGAACCGACCGCCGATGAGAAGAAGAAACTAATCGATGATCTGATCAAATACAAACTCCTAATCGCAGAGGCGAAAAAATCAGGCATTGAAAACAGCGACGAATATAAGCATCAGCTAGAGCTAGCTAAAGATGGCATTGCATTTAATCTATGGCAACGCGAGCAAGCTAAAGACGTAAGCGTCAGCGACGAGGAAGCTAAAAAAATTTACGATGAAAATAAACAAAATTTCATGCAACCAGATTCCGTTACCGCAAGCCATATCTTAGTAGCAGACGAAAAGGCTGCTAAAAACGCGATTGCGAAGCTATCAAAAGTCAAAAAAGAGAATTTAAAAGAGGAATTTAATAAGCTAGCCAAAGAAATTTCAATCGATCCAAGTGCTAAAGAAAACGGCGGCGATTTGGGTTCTTTCGGCAAAGGGATGATGGTGCCGGAGTTTGAAAAAGCAGCGTTTGCGCTAAAAGATGGTGAGATGAGCAAAACGCCGGTAAAGACGCAATTCGGATATCATGTAATCTACAAAGAAAGCAGCAAAAAGGCTGAGACTATGCCATTTGAAAAGGTAAAAGATCTCATTAAAAACCAATTACTTCCAAGCAAAGTAAACAAAAAAATCGATGATAAGGCTAACGAGCTATTCGGCAAACTAAACATCGAATACGCAAAATAGTTTTAATTTTAAGGCGCGAGGCTATTAAATTTATATGCAAGTTCGCTGCGGCAGTAACTTGTAGGGATAAAATTTAGCCCGCGCCTTTGTTTTATATGCGATAAATTTTGCGAAATTTTGAGCTCACTCTTATATCGACGGATTGTTAAATTTCAAGCTTATTTGCTTTGCTGATGCTAAATTTCGCGAAATTTTAAGCGTATCCGGTTTTTTATACATTAAGTCAAGGAATTCAAATGCTTTCTAATATCGTAAATTTTATCGTAGAATTTGTCGCAGGCTGGGGATACCTTGGCATTTTTGTGATGATGTTTTTAGAAAGCAGCTTCTTTCCCTTCCCAAGTGAAGTCGTGATGATCCCTGCGGGCTATCTGGCCTCAAAATCGCAGATGAGCTTTGTTATAGCATTTGTTTGTGGGCTTGGCGGCAGTATTACGGGCGCGCTGTTTAATTACTATCTATGCTACTTTTTCGGACGTAAGATTATCGCTAAATACGGCAAATACGTAGGCATTACCGAGGAGAAATTTGAAAAATTCGAGGCTTTTTTTAACCGCCATGGCGAAATTTCAACGTTTAACTGCCGCCTAATTCCAGGCATTCGTCAATACATCAGCCTTCCTGCGGGCCTTGCAAAGATGAATGTCGCGCGCTTCGTGCTATTTACCGGGCTTGGAGCTGCGATTTGGACATTAATACTGATGAGCTTAGGATATTTCATCGGCGAAAACGAGGAGCTAATCAAGCAAGATCTGCATCTAATTACGATCGCTCTGTTCGCCGTCGTCATTATAATCTCGCTTCTATATGTTTATTTTATAAAACGCAAAAAATAGCTTCGCGCTAGTAAATATAAATACAATAAAAAATTCCATTTTATCGCCTTTAAGTTCAAATTTTTCAAATTATAATTTAAGCTAAACAAGAATTTTTATAATTTCACTTTCATAATCTGCGTGCAATACGATATTTCTATTAAAGTCTAATTATGCCTTAGTAGCGAATTCCAAAATATTTTTTAAGTAAAATTCTATTTAAAGCCTTAAACAATCATACTAATTTCTAAATTTTAATTTTTCGTTACGTTTTAAGCTGCTTTTAATACTAAAAGCTTTAAAATTCCATTAACAATTTCAACGAAAGGACTTATTATGGCAAAGACCAGAAAAGAACACGATTTCATCGGTGAATTAGAAATTTCCGACGATTTTTACTACGGTGTGCAGACATTTAGGGCACTAGAGAACTTCCATCTAAGCGGACGAGCGCTCAAAGACTATCCGTTTTTTATCAAAGCATTTGCACAAATCAAAAAAGCAGCTGCATTAGCCAATAAAGAGGTCGGAGTCCTAGACGCACAAAAAGCCGATGCGATTGCAAAAGCTTGCGACAGACTCATCGCAGGAGAGTTCAGAGATCAATTCGTAGTCGATATGATCCAAGGCGGCGCCGGAACTTCGACGAATATGAATACCAACGAAGTCATTACTAACATAGCTTTGGAGAGCATGGGACACAAAAAGGGCGAATACCAATACCTCCATCCAAACGATCACACAAATTTGGGTCAAAGCACTAACGATACCTATCCTAGCTCGATCAAAGTCGCCGCTTACGCCAAGCTAACCGATCTACTAAAAGCTATGGAAAATTTGAAAAAAGAGCTTGAAGTTAAAGCCAAAGAATACAAAGATGTCATCAAAATGGGAAGGACGGAGCTTGAAGACGCCGTTCCTACTACTCTTGGAAACACTTTCAACGCTTTTGCTACCTACATCAAAACCGATATCGCGCTTATCAAAGCTGCTAGAGAGTCGATGACTTACCTAAATATGGGCGCTACGGCGATTGGTACGGGTATCAACTGCCATCCTGATTACAAAAACGTAGTCGAGAAAAAACTAGGCGAAATCACCGGCGTTAAATTTAAAGCCGCAGAGGACTTCATCGCCGCTACGCAAGATACTGCCGATTTCGTTCACGTTAGTGGTGCGTTAAAAACAGCAGCCGTCCGCCTAAGTAAAATCGCAAACGACCTACGTCTTATGAACTCTGGTCCTAGATGCGGACTAGGCGAAATCGAGCTTCCTAAGATGCAACCGGGCAGCTCCATCATGCCGGGCAAAGTAAACCCAGTCATCGCCGAGGTCGTAGGCGAGGCTTGCTACGAGGTAATCGGCAATGACGTGACTATTATGCTTTGCTCCGAGCGCGGAGAATTCGAGCTTAATGCGTTTGAGCCTGGCATCGCATATGCGCTATTTAACTCGATTGTGCTTTTGGAAAATGCGATGAATACACTAGCTGAAAAAGCTATCAAACATCTAAAGGCAAATCCTGAAGCTTGCCTAAAATCGGTGTTAAATTCCGTCGGTATCGTTACGGCGTTTAATCCATACATCGGCTACGAAAAATCCGCAAGTATCGCCAAAGAGGCACTTCAGACCGGAAAATCCGTCGGCGAAATCTGCTTAGAGCGCGGATATTTGAAAAAAGAGGAGATCGATAAGATCCTAGAGCCTAAATCTATGCTCAACCCGCATATGAGCAAAAAATAGTTCCAAACTAGGTGCGGCGCGGAATTTCGTCGGTTAATTTAATAGGCGAAATTCCGCAAAGTAGAATTCTAATAGATAAGATTGATCGTGCAGAATTCCGTAGATGTAGAATTTCATCAAGTTAGATTTAGCTTCCGTGGAGTAAAATTCCACTTGCGAAATTTTAGGATAAAATTCCGCATAGAATTCCGACCACTGAATTATAAAGATAATTCGGATTTCACCTGCTGAAATCTTTAGAATTCTGCGCGCCGTTAAAAAAATTACTTTATAAGGAGTTTTGCAATGGACTTTATGGTGATATTGCAATTTATTGTTTTGTTAGGCGGCATCTACCTAGGCGTTAAGCTAGGCGGCATGGGCGTCGGTTATGCAGGCGGCTTGGGCGTTGTCGTCCTAGCCATTTTAGGCATGAAGGTCGATATGAAGGATATTCCGATTGACGTTATCCTAATTATCGCATCGGTAATCTCCGCGATTACGGCGCTACAAGTCGCAGGCGGACTTGATTATTTGGTTCAGGTAGCATCTAAAATTTTAAGGAAAAATCCTAAGCAGATCAACTTCCTAGCGCCTATCGTTACCTATCTACTTACGATACTTGCGGGCACCGGACATACTGCATTTTCTATGATCCCGGTTATCGTCGAGGTCGCAAAGACGCAGAACATCAAACCTTCCGCTCCTCTTGCGCTTTCGGTCGTTTCGTCTCAGGTAGCGATCACTGCGAGCCCTATTTCGGCGGCGTTCGTCGCTATGAGCGGCTTGTGCGAGAAGCTAGGCGTTAGCTATCCTAAGCTTTTGTTTATCTGCATCTCTACTACCTTCGTAGCTATGATCATCACGGCTTTCATCGTAAATAAATTCTACGATCTCGATCTTTCAAAAGACCCTGTTTACAAAGAGAGACTTTCAAAAGGTCTTGTAGCTGAGATCAAAGCCGAGGAGTATAAAGAGCCGAAGCCTTATGCGAAAAGATCGGTTGCGATATTTGCTATCGGCGTTTTGATCGTCGTCTGCTATGCGCTTGCGATCTCAAAGAGCGTCGGCTTGGTAGAAAAACCGATCCTTTCAAGAGATAGCGCGATCATCAGCTTTATGCTAACCATCGGCTTTCTTATTGCTGTTTTATGCAAGATCGATACAGGCAAACTGCTCTCTACCAGCACTTTCCAAAGCGGTATGAATGCGTGCATCTGCGTCATCGGTATCGCATGGCTCGGTACTACTTTTGTTAACGGACATATTGACAGCATCAAAGAGGTAGCTAAAAACGTCGTTACGCAGTATCCTTTCGTACTAGCCGTCGCGCTATACTTCTTAAGCTGCTTGCTATACTCGCAGGCTGCGACCACAAAAGTTATGATGCCTGCCGTTGCTGCCGCGCTTGGAATGACCAGCCCTGAAAATTCCGGTCAAATTTGGATCTTAGTCGCATCGTTCGCAGCCGTTTCAGGCTTGTTCGTGCTCCCTACCTATCCTACGACGCTCGGCGCGATCGCTATGGACGATACAGGAACGACTAGAGTCGGTAAATTTGTATTTAACCACTCGTTTTTCCTTCCAGGAACCATTATGGTTGCGCTTTCGGTCGCTCTAGGATTTTTAGTAGCTCCTGCGCTAATCTAAGATTAGCATTCCTTTCATTTGCGCCGAATTTTTCGGCGCATTTTTCATCCCATTTAAAATTTTTAATACAATTTAATAGATAAAATTCTATCGATTTTGGGGCCTGCCGTATTTGCTTATAAATTTAACTTCTAATCGCATGCAAAAAACTACAAGCCTGCCACTAGTATTTGAGTGGAAGTAAAATTTTATTTGAAATTTCATATCCATATTATGCTAGATGATAAATCAAAATTTCAGCCAAAAAACATATAATGTAAGAAATTTAAAACAAGGATAAAATATGAAAAATCTCATCATCATCGCTCATCCCGATATGGCAAGCTCGCACGCAAACAAGGCGTGGCGCGAGGTAGCCAAAAAGCAAGCGGATAAATTTGATATTCACGAAATTTACGCTGCTTATCCGAACGGCAAAATCGATGTTGCGCGCGAGCAGGAGTTACTTTTAAGCCACGATAAAATTATCATTCAGTTTCCACTTTATTGGTACAGCTATCCGCCGCTTTTAAAGCAATGGTTCGACGATGTATTCGCCTACGGCTGGGCTTACGGCAGCGCCGGCGGCAAGCTGAAAGGTAAAGAATTTGCTCTGGCGATCACTATCGGCGACGAGCGAAACAACTATAAAAAAGACGGCACGATCGGATTTGGCATAGAGGAAGTTATCGCGCCTTTTAAATGCGCGATGAATTTTACAGGCGCCAAGCTGCTGCCGTGCCACTTCGGCTATGGATTTTCATTTCATCCAGATAGCGAATATATCGCAAAAAGTGCAGAAAAATACGAAGAATTCTTAGCAAAATTTTAAAATTTACAAAGCCAAAATCGCTTTTTAGTCGAGAAATTTTATTTTAAAAAGCGACGGATGAAGATCATCTTTTCATCCGTACTGCTTGGCACGGCACGCTTCCTGCATCGATATTTTTGCGTTGTACACGCAGCCTGCCGACATAATCCCACGCCCTTTTGATCGTAAATTTTACTTCCTTCTCCTCTCCCCCTAAATGGGCAAAGTTTACGTTAAAAATTTATACGAAATTTTTCTGTATGAAGTATGCTTTAGTGCAGCCATATAAAAATCAATGAGCATAAAATTTTACCTAAAAATTTGCACCCGCTCGCAATAACACTCGTCTTAAATTTCCACAAGGCGCTAAAAAACTATGCACGTTCGCCGCAGCACTATTTCAAACTCCCCGTTAAATTAATTAAACGCGTAAAGTCGCGCGTTCACTATACGCTACCGGGCTTGTATTGCACTCACCAAGCTCATTCCTCATTAATGCCAAAACAACAATCACTCATGTTGTTAGAAAGCGCGTCAGCTGGCAGGTATCAAAGAGAAAACTACTGCGAAAGCGGTGCAAAATAAGATACCTCCGCGCCGAGCTGCTTAGTGCTTGCTACTCTACGCATGCAAACCCAAGATCCAAAAAGAGATTTAAAGCAAAGTAGCGCCTGCCACCTTGCGCGCGTGCAAATAGCTCAAAGCTGCCAAAAGTTTGCGCCCACTTCGCTACTGAGCCCAATTTGCCTATTGCGCGGCTATTAATACTTTCAGATTTTAACTTGTTCGCTTTTACTTTCCGTCTTTTAAATGCCTGCGCGCAGCTAGCTGCAAAGACGTATTCGCTGGATATGCCTTGTAGCTCGCCCCCCATACCCTCGATAAAAATCCGCCGTAATTTATGCGGATATTTGACAGCAGGATCGTTTGGATACGATCTTTCTTTCATATGAAGCCTAAAAGCGCTACGCCGATATACAGATGCTCGCGCCATTTTTTCGCTCTGCGCGCGCTGCCATCGCAATTTTCTCTGATACGACACTTAAAGATACCCCATCACCAAAACTACCAAAAAGCTTTTAGCCTTATTTTTCTGCTTTAGAATTTAGTCTCAATCAGTTCTTTGCTAATAAACCGACAGAATTTCCATACTTTGATATAACCCATCCACGAGGAACTAGCTAAATTTATTTGAATTCCTAAAGACACGGCAACTTACATCGCACCCACATTTCAGATCAATTCGAAATTTCGCCGTTACACCGCAAAGAGTTAAATTCTATCGAGCAAATTTATTAAAAATTTTAAGAGTAGCAAAAGTAGTAATAGATGATTAATGCTTTTCTATATGGATACCGACGCCAAATTTTAATCAAAAGATATCCATTAAATTTGCGCTCTTTAAATTAGCCAGCAAAAGCTTAAATTTCAAGGTTTCCTACGAAAGCAAACCCCGCAATACTTCATTAAGCGGCGTAAAAGCCGCTTTAAATTTCACTCTGCGACGCGATTTACCCAGATCAAAAACTCATCGCTCGGGTTCTCGTCGTCCATATGCGCGGGTGTGACGAGTTCAAGCGCGGTTTGCGGGATCGTCGTTTTAAACGCGTCCTTGAGCTACTGCTGAAATTTTACGTTTGGATGCACGATAAAGTCGTCGCTGTTTGGCGGCGCACTAAAATCCTCATCCCAGCAGATCTCATCGTATCCGATCGCAAGCAATCGCAAAAAATCTAGCCCATTGCGAGCCAAAACGCAGGTCATGGTCGAACCTGAGCCTGAGCCCATGTGCGGGGTCTAGTCTCGCCCGCATCGTCCAGCCACAGCGCGCACATCGAGCCCTCCGAGCGCTGCCTGCAAACACGCAAAGCCGCTGCTTGATCTCCGCGGTAAGCTCGCGATCCTCGCCGTAAAACCAATACCTTAGCTCCTCGTCGCGATTTTTCGGCTCATCCGTGAAAAAGACGATGTCCGTGCCGCCCTCGCGCTCATCGTCGCTCCAGCTCTGCTGCAGCCGATCCTGCGGGTAGAGATAGCCGCGTCTGCGCCCGCCCGCGTCGTCATAAAAGCCGTTTGCTTCGATCCACGCATAAAGCACCTCAAGCTCGCTCGGCACGCGCATGCCCTGCGGTAGCGCTTCGCGCAGCTGCGCTAGTAATAAATTTTTCACGATCGCTCCTTTTGCTAAATTTGCCGCTCAAATTTTACTCCGTTTTGGCTAAATTTACGGATATTTTTCTAATATCTGCGGCGTTTTACGCGCCTCGTCGCCGCAAGCGCAAATCGGGCTTTTAAAATTTAGCCGATTTTGGTTGCGATACGTACGAGCGGTATGAGCGCATATTTGAAAAAGAGTATGTGAATTTTAAGTAGAAAAATGCGTAAAATTTTACGACTTAAATTTTACTATTTTAAGGTCTCTTTGCTTTTTTGCAGAAATTTACGGTTTTAAATTTAGCTTACCGCACAGAGTAAAATTTTAGCGATATCTATAAATTTAAAATTTCCCGCGCCTTTTGTTTGCACGCCTCAAATTTTTGCTCAAACTCCGCGCGTCTTTGCAGCTCGTTTTTTGCCCCTATTTTGGTGTATCCCGAGCCTCGCCCCAGAAAATATACATAGCTCGTATTCTAAAATTTCGTTATAAACGGCACTTTGTCATTATTAAATTTACAAATTTTGCCGCCGTCTGATCGGGCGAGCGAAATTTCGTCTAAATTCCAAGCTCGGCTCTTACGAGCGCTTCATTTTGCGGAGTCAAAAAGCCCGCGATATCCTGCCACATCGAGTGAAAGCCGTATCCGCCGTCTATCATCTCGCTGCGCGCGGCGTCCAGGCTCCAGCCCTGATAGATCACGCGATACATCGCCACCACAAGCCCCGTGCGATCGGCTCCGTGATAGCAGTGCACGAGCACGGCGCCCTCCTTTTGGCGCTCGCGAATGGTGCGTAAGACGTCCGCGATCTGAGCGGGCTTTATCTCCCAGCTTTGAAGCGGCTTGTTTGCAAGCCAAAATTGATCCCCGAACGCTCTTTTGTCGCCGCCTCTGCTAAAATGACGCAGATTTACGATACTTTTGATGCCAAGCTCGTGCAGCTTTGCGGCATAGCTTCCATCAAGCTGTGCGCTACGAAACAGCAGCTCGTCCACGCGGTAGAAATTTTTCGCTTCGTCGATGAGGGTTGCTTTTTGCGATGAGTTTGAGTTTGTACCGCTCGCCGCGGTATCTGCGTTTTTAAAATGCGCGTGTTGAAATTTGGCGTCTTTTGCGTCCGCGAGATTTTGCTCCGCACTGCTCGTTTTTCTAAAATTTATGGAATTTGCTTCTGTCGCGAGCTCCGCATTTATGCCGGTCGCAAAGAAAAATACGACCGCTAGTGCAAGGGTTTTAAAATTCAAATTTCATCCTTTAAATTTGGCTAAATTTTATGATTTTTGTAAAATTTGACGCTCGCGGCTAAAATGCAAAATGGCAAACGTGCCTTAATTTAACGCAAAATTTGAGCGTCAAGCCCGCCCGAAATCCGCCGCCAAATTTTGCCGCGAGCCTGCAAAGCGCGCCGTTAAAATCAAAATTTCGTTTTAAATTTCCCCGTTCCCACCCTCGGTATCGCTAGATCAGTACGCGGTAGTTACATTGCGTAGTTACATTGCCCCTGTAAATTTACTGAAAATAAATCGTAAAAGGGGTGCGCCCGTTTCCGCGAGCGCTGCCATAAACCTGCTTCGCAGGTGAGTTTCGTACTCGCCTCTTGCGATACTTACCCGAAATTTTTCTAAATTTTACGCTTTTAGCTTTCGATCAGATCGGTCTGCCAGTTTGCGCCTTGCAGCGTCGTATCAAGCTGCCTGATCTGCCTGGCTAGCTCATCTACTTGCTTTTGTAGCGCCGCGACGTCGACCGTGCTTAGGATTTTAATCTCGCTGCGCGAATAAACGTCTACTTTTTGCGCGGAAGCTTGCGCGAAAGTCCGTAGCGCACCCGCTTTTAGCGTGAGTATGTCACGCTTGGCGATTAGCTCGGTTAGGCTCTTGCCGTCCGCTTTTGCGGTGCAGTTGGTTAAATTTATCCGAACTATCAGCCGCTCAAGCTCGCTTGTGAGTGCGTCCAGCTCGGCTAGCAGCACCTTTGGCTCCTCGCTAGGCTTTTCGCCCTCTTGCACCTTCGCGTTGTCCGCGAGTCTTGATTTTAGCTGCTCGATGCGTTTTTGTATATCTGCGCGCAGTATCAGCGCCTCGGCTAGTTTCATTTTCGTCCTTTTTAAAATTTATTTGCCGCCGCCAAGCTGCCTATCCTGACCGTAATGCGGCGAATACGGACCGTATAGTAAGCAGTTATTGCAGTTCTGCCCCAAAAGTATCACATCCGCGCTTGCAGAAAGCTTGTATCCCGCATCGGTGATCGTATCGCCGATCTGTTTGACGACCGCAGAGATTAGCATACCCACGAGATTGTTACCGCCTCCGCCCGAGTCGTCGCTGACCTGCGCCGAGCCCTCCCAGAGCGTCGCACCGCTTCGCAGATCCACGAGCTTGGCATTGACCGCCACTACGTTCGTACTTTTGATAAGCATATACGAAGTGCCGTATTTGACGACGTTCAGATACAGCACGGCGTCCGCACCGAAAATCTGCCTTAGCTTGTGCGCGGAGACATTTTGGATGTCGCTAGCCTCGTAAATTCCGTTATTTTTGAAGGTCTCATGCACGAGCGCCGGATCAAATACGTAATACCCCGCCTCGCTTAGCGGATAGATCGCGTTGGCGAGCACGGCAGCACCTGCGTCCACTTCGGTTGTTTCGTTGCTCGGCATCAGCACCAAAATCGATCGCGGCTTAGCCTGCTGAAGCGCCGAGTAGTCGTAAATTTCAGGCTCGCTTAGAGCGCACGCATTAAAAAACAGCGCCACGAATACGCTAAAAATAGCTATTTGAGCTTTATTTTTCATTTTTTAGCCTTTTTATTCGTTTTGCCGCCCTGTTTCGCGGCAGCTTTGCCTTGCTTTGCAGAGGCTGCTTTGGCGACTTCGCGTTCGCTTGATCCTTGGACTTTATCAGCGCCCGGCTTGGTCACAGCCTCAGCTTTTTTAAGCGCGGCAGGGTTTGTAACGAAGGTTAAAAACGGCTTTGATTCAGGAAAGGCCTGAGCTTCTTTCTCGAAATTCTCCCTCGCCCTCGCGCCGTTGCCCGCGCTTAGATACAAAAGTCCCAGATGCGAATAAAGCCCAGGCGGGACTTTAAGTCCCTTTTCGTATGCCTTTTGGATAGATTTTTCAAGCGCTTCGATCTGCTCGCCTACGTCGCCTTCCTGCTTTAGATACTGATAGGTCGAGTCCGTGTAGCTGCCGTCCCAGTAATAAATTTGATTCCGCGTCCCGCCGCCGCAGCCGCAAAAGATCACGGCAGCAGCAGCGAGCGCAAGAGCGCTACTTGCTTTCAAATTTTATCCTTATCTCACTTTAAACGCGCCGTTTTCAAGGCCGTTTACGAGATTATTGACCGCTTCGATGATCGCCAGGCTTAACACCTTGCCGTTTAGCGTCGAATCATAGCCTGCAGTGCCGCCGAAACCTAGCACTTCTCGGTTTGATAGCTCGTATTCGCCTGCGCCCTGGGTCGAAAAGACCACCTCGGACGTTCTAACGTCAACGATGTTTAAATTTACTTTAGAATACGCCGTTTGGGTCTTTCCTTTGCCCAAAATTCCAAACAACTGATGATCTCCGGTCGTCTTGCGGCCAAACTCAGTCACATCGCCGGTGATAACGTATCTGGCGCCTTTTAAGTTTTGTGCGCTTTTAGAGATTGCGCTTTCCTCTTTGATGGCGCGCATATTCGTGCGATCAAGCACCGAGAAACGTCCTGTTTGCTGCAAGCTTGAGATCAAAATTGTCTGCGCTTGGTTACCCAGTCTGTCCTCTCCGTCGGAGAACACGCCGTTGTTGTAAGAGGACTGATTGTTAAAGCGTCCTACCGATACGGCGATCCGCTCGCCCGAGTAATTGGTATTTAGACTCGCTACCGTAGGGGTTTGTACTACGCGAGAGCTTTCTTTCGCGCATCCGCTAAATAGCGCCAGCACCGAAGCCGCAATAACGGCAACCGATATGGTTTTTTTGAAATTCATTCTTTACTCCTTGAAAAAATTTACGTATAATATCTCATTTTTTCTTAAAATTTTATCTATGAATTTAAGTGTGCAAATTTATATGAGCGGGCTTTGAGCGTGATTTATTTTAAAGCCAATGAATTCAATTTCATGCTATTTATGCATAAAATATTGCAATGAGCTGATCAATAAGTAGATTTTGCCCAATTTCATCCGCGCCTTTTGCAATATGTGCTTGCCCGTAAACAGCTCGCAATAGGAAGGCCAATTAAGCAACGTAAATTTTAAAATATGCAGCCTACCCCCAAGCGCGCAAATTTACGCTTTTGCCTCTAAGCGATTTTTAAAAGCTTTAAAACTAAAATTAGCCAGATTTGAAACTAAATTTAAAACTCCGAAAACCTAAATCAGGCGGCGAAGATTTCACGAAAGACGTCGCAAGAAGCGAAATCTCAAAGGAGCCTAGCGTGAAAAGATTGATAAATTTCCTGAGGCGCATTTGCACGGACCTGCTTGCAGGTAGAGTATTGCTGCATCCAATCCTGCTTACGGCTGTATTTTTAGCGGCGAAATTCGGCGCGCTATATGTCATAGATGAAAAAATTTTAGGAAGCGGCTATGATTTGGGGATATTTGGAGAATTCGCTTATTACATATTTTTCGATTTTGTCGCAGGTGCCTATTTTATAGCTCTTTGCGCGCATATAATCTATGCTTCGCCCGAAGTCAAATCGCTTAAAATTTTACGCAAAATTTTACTCGCGATAATCTTGGCGTCTTGCGCGCTGGGTTATTTTTCTTCGGACGTAAACTACCAAAAGCTAGGCGTCCTTGAGGCCTTTTTAATTGCCTCGCTAATTTGCATTTGTATTTATTCGGTCGCAACCGAGATATCAAACGACCGCTCAAACGCGGTATTTTGGGGTTTTGCCTATGTTCTTAACTACATAGGTGCCTTATTTGTAATATTTCATGCGCAAGCCGCCGACGTCGTAGCCGCCATTTTAATAATCCTTTGTCCGCTAGCGTGGGCGTTTTATTTCAAATACGAATTTCAAAAATCGCTCGCGCAAACGGATGAAGTTTAAATTTTAAAATTTAAAGCACGCTCTAGGCCGAATTTAGGCGCGGCAGGCGAAACGAATAGCGCTAGTTTAGGGCGATAAATTTTTTGATCGTCACGCAAAGTATCGCGACGATGAGAGCTATCATCCAGCGCTTTTGAGCTTTTTTGCCGATCTTGTGCGAGGTTTTGACGCCCGCATAAACGCCCGCAAGCGAGCCGACGCCGAGCAACGCGCCGATTTCGTAGTACACGAGTCCGTGCGCGGAGAGGCTAATAAAGCCCGCACTTGAGGAAAATATCACGAAAAATAGCCCCGTGCTGACGGCCTTTTTGATGTCGTAGTTTAAAAAGCTGATCAAAATAGGCATCACGAATACCGCGCCGCCGATACCCACGCTGATCGCCACGGCGCCGACGAACAGCCCGACCAAAAATAGTAAAATTTTAGATTTGTTGGTCTCGCCCGCGGGCTCGGTCGGGGTTTTAAAGAGTTTGATTAAATTTATGATCTGTACCAAAATAAGCGTGCCCAGAAGGAATTTTGAGGAGAAATAGCTTACGATAAAGCCGCTGCTAAGCGCGCCGCAAAAGCCCCCGAGCCCCAGCACCAGCGCGGGCGCGACATCTAGCATTTTGCTTTTAAAATTTACGAACGAGCCGAATATCGAGCTAAAGATCATCTGCATGATGCTGATGCCGATGGCGTACTTGACGTCGTAGCCGAAGAGCATCATCACGGGCACCACGACCGTGCCGCCGCCGATGCCGAAAAATCCGCTGATAAAGCCTACGCAGGCGCCGATTAAAATGTATTCAAAAAACATCCGTATTCCTTCTCAGCCCCTTTGGTCTCTCTGAATTCCGCTTTTGCGGCTTGTAATTAAAATTTACCGCTTGCAAGCCTTGAAATTTAAGCGCGAAATTTAGCAAATTTAAGCCTTATAGCCGTTTTGCTTCGCGCATCCATTCGCGGTATTGCTCGCGCGAAATTTTTACTTTTTCATATCGCAAGGCGTCCGCGCGAAAGCATTTTAGGCTCAGTTCATTACCCTCAAAGCCCGCAAAATCAGCCTGCTCGTAGATGTCGTAGCCGCCCTGCATGCAGTCTAAAACGTCTACATATCTTTGCTCTTCACTCATAGGCTCGGCAAAGCTCACCAAATGCACGCCGTTTGGAGCGCCCCAGTAGCAGCCGCTCACGGCCAGCGCGTCCCAGCCCCGCAGATAGTGCACGCCGCCCCAAATGAAGCTCTCCTTGCCGAGCGTCCAGGCGTCCGGCACAAAGCGCATGATCCGCCCACGATCCAGTTCAAGCACGCTGTAGCCGTATAGATCCTGGCGAAAGATGAGGTAAAATTTGCCGTTTGCGTGGCGGATCAGGCTAAAAAATTCCGCCCGATCGTCTATGCTACGCCAGCTTATTATCTGCGGCGCGCCAAACAGCGTGTATTCGCCGCCGCTAAAATTTGCCGCGCCGAGCCTATATGCGTCCTTTACGATCTCATATCCGCTACCTAAATTTATCGTTTGGCGCCGGGTAAAATTTTGCCCCTCAAAAAGAGCTTCCGCCTGCTTGATACGCGCCAGGTACTGCGCGGAATTTACGGCATTTGGCATCGTGCGCTCCTTAAAATTTTATGCGGGCGGGTTAAATTTTGCGCTGCCGCCAACGGCTCGCGCTTCCTGAATTTCATGCGAACCGAATAAATTTAGCCTCGCTAGTCGGCAAAATTTGACCGCTAGGCGGCAGAGCTCAAGCATTAGGCGGCAACCTACAACTACTAAGTGCAATCCGTGAGCGCTATGCACCCGCGTCTAAATTTTAAATCTCGCCTTGCCAATTTTCTAAAATTTACCAGCAGTTTCGGCGCTCTGCAAATACTTGCGATACAGCGCCGCCTTTAAATACTCCGCACAAGGGCGTGAATTTTACTAGCGTTTGAAATTCCGCGGCGTTTAAATTTCACGATATTTAAAATTCCGCGGCGTTTTAAAATCCCACGAAAATCCGAAATTCCGCGAGTATTTGAAATTTCACAACCTTTAAATTCCACTAGTGCTTTAAATTTATCTAATGCAGGCAGCCAAACCGCGCAGACGAGCGGACCGCTCAAATTTGCTCGCCCGCGCTGTGCCGCTGGCTATCATTCAAAATTTACTCCCCAGAATTTTGCTCCTATCAAGAGTGCAATAATCTCGCCACCAGCTATCACTCAAATTTACCCTCGTCCACAGCGCCGCTAGCATATAAATTTAAATTTTACTCGCCCCGGACGCTACGAATATTACTCGGATTTGTCCCCCTCCTTGGCATCTGAAATTTTATCCAGCACCTTTTTGCCGACCTCGCTTTGATTTAGCGCTTCAAGCATCGCGGCTAGCTGCGTGCCGCCTTTGGCGCTTAAAATTTCGCCGAATTTACTCATCCCCTCGCCCACGCTACCTTCGTTCGCGATGATCTTAAGATCCGCCGCGCTTAGCGCCTTGGCCTGCTCTAGGCCGATGTCGCGGTTCGCTTCGATCTGTTTGATCGAAATGAGATAGGTCTGGTATCCCTGATTTTCGCCGATCTCGCGCGCCAGCTCGATCTGCGCGTTTACGGGCGCGAGCTCTTTTAGCCTAAGCGCTTCGGCCTCTGCAGAGCCTATCTTTAGCGTACCCTGCGCTTCTTTATCCTTCATCTCCAAAAGCGCCGCGGCGGCGAGAAACTGCTTCTCTTTATCGCCCTGCGCTACTAAAATTTGATTTTCCTTGATCGCTTCGGCGTCGCGGATCTTGGCGTTTTTGCGCGCTTCGGCGTCGATCTCGATCTTGCGCTGCTCCTGCTCGGCCTTTACGATCTCCACCTGCTTTTTGATCTCGGCCTGCTTGACGTCGTTTACCCGCACGACCTCCATCGCCTTTTCCTGCGTGATCTTTTGCTGATCCTTGATGAGCTGCTCGGCCTGCTCCTTTGAGATCGCGACCTCTCGCTCGTTTTCGACGGTTTTAAGGCCTACCATCTTATTGGCTTCCTGCTGGCGCACTTCGGTCGCCTGCGCGGCTTCGATCTCGGCGATCTGGGCGAGCTTGGTGTTGTTTGCGACCTCGACGCGGCTTTCCTTTTCGATCTGGGATTTTTTCTTCTCCATGATGTTTAAGATGACCTTGCTGCCGCTGCTATCTCGGATATCCATCAGCTCGATGTTTTTGACGGGTTCGATACCCCAATTTTGCAGCTGCGTCTTTACTGCCTTGGTAAAATCATCTCCGAGCTCGGAGCGGATCTGCAAGATGTCCTCAAGCACGCGGCTCGAAAGGATCGAGCGGATCGAGCCTTGAATGATATTTCTAAGCTGATTGTTAAGATCCTCAAAATTATTGACGCGTTGCGCGGCTAAATTTGAATCCATAATCCTAAAAAACGCCGTTATATCGACTACGAAAGGAAGTCTGCCTAAATCATACGCCTCATAATCCTCGATCTTGATGCTAAAAACAGAGACCGGCAAAACGATCTTCGTAACGCCCAGCACCGGCACCCAACTCGGGAATTCATAGTAGCTATTGCCGTTACCGGTATCTTTGCCGTAGCTCGTCGTCTTGCGCGCACTCTGGACGATATGCACTTCGTTCGTCTCCACTATACGCCTGAAAAACAGCGGCACGATGATAAAAAGCACGATTAAAACCCCGACGGCGGCGCCTATTAAATATAAAATTTCATCCATTTTCTCTCCTTTAAAAATGCTAAATTTAAAATGGATTATATAAAAATTTACTTTGAAAAATAATAAATAATCGCGGCGGCGGCAGTTAAAATTTACGGAATTTTAATGAGATTTTATGTAATATCGCGGCATATATTTCAATGCCCTTTAGGAGAAAAAATGAAAAAATTTTTACTACTGCTTTTGGCGGGTGCGCTTTTTGCGAGTGCGGCAGAGCTTAGAACTATCAAGGATATGGACGGAGCTGAGGTCAAAATCCCCGCAAAAGTTGAGCGTATTGCGGCACTCTGGCACTCGAACAATCAAATTTTACTGGCCCTAGGAGGAGCGGATAAGATCGTCGCTACCACCGATAACATCAGCAAAAACGCGTGGTTTCTTAAAATTTATCCGCGCCTGGCGCAGATCCCTGTGCTGCTAAAAAATAATGACGTAAATTTAGAGGAGCTAATGAGCCGTAACCCTGACGTAGTCATAGTCCCAACCGCACTGGCAGGCGAAAATTTAGCTAAGCAGGGCTTTACCGTTTTAAAGGCGAGCTTTAGCGATTACGAGCAGATGAGGCGTAGTATCAGGATGTGCGGCGATATGCTAGGAGGCGACGCGCCGCAAAGAGCGAAGGATCTGATCGCAAATCTCGATAAAAATATCGCTTTGGTTAGCGGCCGCACCGCAAATTTAAGCCCCGATAAACGTCCGCGCGTCCTTCACATCGTAGGCGGAAGCGATCTTTTAAAGATCGACGGCAAGGGCACGCTGATCGACTCGTGGATAGAGCTAGCCGGAGGAACGAATGCGATCACCGCCACAAAAGGCCCGATGAAAACCATCACCGCCGAGGAGATCATCGCTAGCAACCCGCAGATCATAATCGTGGGCGGCGATCACAACGAAGATGCGGTAGAGAAAATCAAATCTAGTCCGGTTTACAGCGGCACGGATGCGGTCAAAAACGGGCGCGTTTACGGCAATCCGCGCGGGGTTTTCAACTGGGATCGATACGGCGCGGATACGGTGCTTCAAATTTTATGGGCGGCGAAAACCATCCAGCCGGAGCTCTTTGCCGACATTGACATAAAAGCCGAAACTAAGGCGTTTTATAAAAAATTTATGAATTACGAGCTAAGCGACGAGGAATTTGGATATATTTTAAAAGGACTTAGCCCGGAGGGTAAATAAGACGCGGCACCGAAGCAACGGCGTCAGCGCCGTACCTAGTAGGCAGCACCCGTGCCGAAATTTCTCATCGTGCGGCAGGTACATCGGTACAGAATGTTTCATCGTGCGACACACATCGGTGCCGAGCGGAGTGCTATCTTATCGGCTCTTGAGGGCGGATCGTCCCGCCAAATAAGCGGTCTTGATGCCGAACGTCAAATCAAAGGGCACATCGGCATCAAATAAACGGTGCCTCATATCGTCTCGCCACAGATAAACGGCGTTTCATATCGCCTAATCAAGCAAACGCCGCCGTACCGCGAGCATCGTCAAAGTGCAAACAGCCTATATAAAGTAAGCGCATCGTTGCCTGATTATGGGTGCCGATCCCAAATGAGCGGGCACGCTGCCGCATGGTTCCAACCGAAGCGACATCCCTAACGCGCGGCGTGCCGAGCAAACATAGCCACAGCATGTCAAACGGGCGGTGCGAGGCGAAGTAAAATTTAAATCCGCGGCGAGTAGAAAAGGGCAAAGCAACGGCAAGCAAACAAGGGCAAAACAAAGCTGCAAGATAAAATTTAAAGCCAAAGGGGCGGTCATGGAAATTTCATTTTTTACGACGCTTAAGCCTGCTCTAGCAGGCGCTTGGATACCCTCATTTGCGATGGTGCTGATACAGTTCGCGTATATGTTTATCTACAAGGAGGTCGGCAAACGTGCCACCGATACCTCGTGGTACACGCTCGCGGACAAGCGAAATGCGATCATAAGCTCGCTGCTGCAAGTAGCGCTGCTTATTTTGTCGGTGTTCGTGCCACTTAAGATGGGTAGCGCGTGGTTTTGGATCGGAGCGGTGATCTACGTAGCGGCTTTTGCGGGCTTCATCAAAGCGTTTCACGACTATGCGGCGGCCCCTGCGGACAAAGCCGCACAAGGCGGCATCTACCGCCTATCGCGCAATCCGATGTATTTCTTTTATTTCCTCGGCATGGCGGGCGTTTGCGTCGCTTCAGCGTCGCCGTGGCTACTCATAGTGATAGTGCCCTTTGCCATATACAATCATCTCGTGGTCCTGGGCGAGGAGCGCTACTGCGAGCAGGCCTACGGGCGGGAGTATTTGGAGTATAAACGCAAGACGCCGAGATATTTTTTGTTCTTTTAAGGGGAGCGGCGCGCGATTGAGCTTTAAAGCAGAAGCGTAAATTTAGACGGTATTTTTAAAATTTAACTAGACTTGCGGGCTAATTTTAAAATTTTGCTCGAAATTTTAAAGACTGCGAGATATAGGCTTAAATTTAGAACTAAATTTAAAAACTCAAAATTTCAAATTTGCTCGCCGCCTAGGCTAAATTTAAAATAGTCGGTATTTAAAAACGCCATTTTAAATTTACGCTTGCAGGCATTATGGCGTCCGTCAAGCGCGCGACTCCACTAACGGCAAAAGCAAACTATGACGGCAGCTGCTAAGCGAAGTCCAATTCACGCCCATACCCGCAAGCAGCCTAATTTCCGCTCGCATACGCAGATAGGCTGCTCGGATCCTCAGGAGTGAACCGATCGTCCAAAACGCCGTCCTCCTCGCCCGAAAGTACGCTCATCGCGCTGATACGCGAGATTAGCAGTCGATCCTCGGCGATGTCCGCGCGATCCGAGCCGATAGTAAGCGACGTAATCGCCGTGCGCCCGATGACCGCGCGCCCGCCGTCCATCGTGCGAAGCCCCCAGATATCGTGCAGCACCGCAGGCTTGCCATCCACCTGCCCTACGTAGAGCATCACGTGGCCGGGCATATACAGCAGGGTTTTATACGCCACGCCGTTTTCGCCGATGAAGCTAAGCTTTTCATCCGCGCTCATCCCCGCTAGCGAAAAACGCTCGCCGCGGCCCGATTGCGCCTTAGAATTTCGCGGCAGCCACAGCCCGAAATTTGCCAAAAAGTCTTTCGTCATAAGCGAGCAATCGCGAAGAAATTTATACCCGCCCCAGCCGTATTTCTGCCCGAGCAGGCTAGCGGCTACGATCTTTGAGTTCTGCTCATCAAGCGGCGCAGGCCAAAGCCTCGCATCCTCCGCGCTAACAAAATATCTCCTGCTGCCAAACTGAGTTAAAATTTCGCCGCCGAATACGCTCCGTACGCCGAGCATGCCGCCAAGATCGCGCTCGCCGCTAAAATCATACGGCAGGATCGTGCCTGTGCGCGCCCTAAAAAGCTCCGCGCCGTTTTCGTCATAAACGGCGGCGCCGTCGCGCAGGATCGTTATAAATTTAGAATTTGCATAAATATCCGCCTGCTGGGGGCTGATGCGTTTTATCGCATCGCTTCTTATCCAGCTCCACACGCCGTCGTTGCGCACGAACGCCCACGCGCCGTCTCTGCTGTAATGCGACAACAGCAGCGGATAGCCCACGCTCACGGCGGAATTTGCGGCGTAATCAAACGGCGCGCCCTCCCCCGGCTCGCTCGGATCGCCGAAAATCGGCAAGTCGCTTGGGATATTTCGCAGCAGCGCGTTTTTTACTGTTATAGCGGGCGCTGAAATCAGCCCAAATGCCTCTTCATTGGCGTTTGCGCGAATGCTTTGATAAACCGCGTCGTCGTATATTCTGCCTGCGGCGTCAAAGTGGCGTCCCTTGGCGTAATTAAGCCCCCAAAACGTGTCGATTTCGGCTTTAATCGGCGCATCGTCAAACCAAATTTTAAAATAGCGGCTCTTAAACGCTTTTCCGCTTATGTTTTGCACCGACGCAGGAGCCGGCAGCCGCTCGCTGTTTTGAGCGTATTCGAGATCCAAAATAGCGGGATTTTCCGGGATAAACTTGCGCGGGCCGACGGTTTCGCCGCAACCTACAAGGATTAAAGCTGCGAAGATGAGAGATACTAATCGTTTCAAACAAAATGCCTTTTAAAAAATTTTAGCTATAATTTTGCCAAAAAATAGGAAAAAACTTGATAAATTTCATCATCAAAAAGCTAAAAGATCGCAATATTTTCATCACGGGCGGCGCAGGCGTGGGCAAAAGCTACGTGATAAAAGAGCTCATCGAGGATTACCGCGCGCGCGGCAAGCTCGTCATCGTGCTCGGCAGCACTGGCATCAGCGCCGTAGAGATCGGCGGCGTGACCGTGCATAGCTTCTTCCGCTTCGGCATCTGCAAAAACCACGAGGAGTTAAAAAGCTTCGATCGCAAACAAAGCGGCAAGCTAAGCGAGCTGCGAAAAATTTTAGCCCTCGCGGATCTCATCGTGATCGATGAAATTTCGATGATCGGCGCCGAGCTTTTCGAGATGATCTATCTTAGAATTTCAAGCTCTAAATTTAACGGGCGGCTGCTCGTTACGGGCGATTTTTATCAGCTTCCGCCGGTGCGCAAAGAGGGCGAGAGCGCGACGCGCGCGAGCCTATTTAGCGACTCGGATTACGCCTTCGGCTCGTACGCGTGGAGGCAGTGCGAGTTTTTTTACGTCGAGATGATAGGCTCCAAGCGCACCGCAGATGCAGCGCTATACCGCCTGCTTTGCGAGCTGCGACTCGGCACCCCAAGCGAGCAGACGGCGGAGCTGATGCGATCTTTGCTCATCGATGCCGCGCGAGCTGAGCCGAACGCTACGATAATCTCGGGCCGAAACGCCGAAGTGGATGCGATAAATAACGCCAGACTAGCCAAACTGAATACGCCGCAGAGCAGCTTTGAGGGCGTTTATGAAGCGCTACAAAGCGGAGTGAGCGAGCAGAAAATTCAAAAATGGATCGCCTCGCTAAACGCGCCGCAAAGTCTGACGCTGAAAGAGGGCGCAAAGGTGCTGTTTACCGCAAACAAAAGCGGCGAGTTTTTTAACGGCGAGCAAGGCGTCGTCGAAAAGATCGAAAAAGATTCCGGCGGCGAGATCGAAAGCGTGGTCGTAAAAAAGCCCTCGGGCATGCTAAGTCGCGTGGGGCTGCAAACATACGAACTAAGCGAGATCGCCGCAAGCGGCGCGGATGCCGAGCAGATCGTGCTGGCGCGGTATTATCAGTTCCCGCTCAAGCTCGCATACGCCATCACGATCCACAAATCCCAAGGCATGAGCATCCCGCAGCTCATCTGCGACATCGACAGGATCTTTGCCAAAGGGCAGCTCTACGTGGCGCTTTCGCGCGCGACGAGCCTTGCGGGGCTAGACGTGATATATACGCGATCAGAGCCCTTGCTGCGGTATTTGCAGCGCAGCGCAAGCGCGGATGAGGCTGTGGTGAAATTTTATCAAGAGAATGAATTTTATAAAATTTCGGATCAAAAGGTGGAATAAATTTAACAAATGCAGTTGTGATTTTGCATAGAATTTTGAAATTTTGCGGCATTTTAAATTTAACGATATTTGTAGTACGAATTGCCGCAACGCACAGCTAAGCTTAAATTTTAGTCTATTTTAGAATTTGTGTGAATTTAAAATTTAAAATTTTTGTAAATATGTTATAATACCGATGTCGAAAGGGGACAGCGGCGCAATTAGACCCTCCCTTTCGACCTGCTAGTGCGAATCTTTTAATTATATAGACCTGAGTTTACGACTTTTTTTGAGTTAACAATTGCTATTAAATTTTTCTATACCAAGCTCTTTAAAATTTCTGCCTTGATTTCTTTGAAAGCAGAGCACCTCACTACTATCAAGTTTTTTAGACTCATAAAATTCCTGCACTGACAAATTTTGAAATACTATTATTTTCTTTAGATCCCTATTAGAATAGAATGTTATAATACCTGTGTCGAAAGGGGATAGTGGCGGTAGATGACCCTCCTTTTCGACGCTTTATTAATTACATTTAAATTATAATGTCTTTTTTAAGCTTCTTATCAGAACGGAGTGGTACAATTTTAGTTAGCAATGCTCGTGGCGTTAGTCCCTTGAGTTGTCAGAGCGCAAGCTTTTTGGGTAGATGTGTGCCCTGGGCTCGCGCTTGCTTTTGGATTATCAATCTCTACTCTTTAAATTTTGCACGCTGTATCTATAACTGCATTCTACATAAAGCTTTTTAAATTTAGATTCTTATCAGAACAAAATGTTATAATAGCTCTCGTGGAAGAGGTACGTGGCGGTTGTGCCCTCTCTTCCTTTTTAAAATTTCCTCGTAAAAACCAACTGATTTTCAATACTTTGCAAATTCTATTTTAGCTGCTGTTTCTATTCTTTCTCTTGAAATTTTTTATTAGTATAAGCTCTACCCTCTTTTTGAAACTCTTTGGCGGCGGGGTAGTCTTCACTCGCATTCTTTATAACATCTTCAAGCCACGATACCTTGCCAAGCGTTATGATCTGGCCGTTTTCTTTCTTGGCTATCAGGCGTAAATTCGAAAATTTCTGATCTTCCTCGTTTAAAATTTCTCTGCTATTATCATAAAAATATATCTCCTCGCAAAACGGAATCACTTTAGCGAGGTTATCGAAGCTCTGCGAATATCTACGTTCCAATATGGCTTCCTCTATGCTATGGCCGTTCTTTTGTGCCCTAATGGCTACTCTTTGCTTTGACAGATCAACGCTTTCAAGACCCACATAAAAGAGCGTTATCCTATAACCGGACGCTTTTGCAGCGCTTATAAATCTAACTATACCGCGGCCGCTTAGCGTAGTTTCTACATTAAAATCTATCCCCCGGCGCAGGTAAGACTCTCTAAGCTTGAGCGCTATTTTGCCGGCTCTATTTTGATCCTTTTTATTTTTCCAGTCTCCAAATTCCTTAACGATTTCGTCCGAATTAATTCTAGTGCCGTAAAAATAATCGCTCTCTAGTTGATTTATATAAAACGTCGACTTGCCTGCACCGTTTACGCCTGCGAAAATATATAAATTTTTCATAGCCCCTGTCCTTTAAACGCGAAGTTTAGCGCTTTTCGCAAGTTAAAAAATTTATCAAAAGTCGCTTTATAATTATCCATAAAGTCTTGCAAAACTGCATCGCTTTTAGCTCTTATGTCCTTTGCCTCTATCATCTCTTTGGGAAAGCTTTTGATCCTAGCACATATCGTCTCCGGCTCGCTCGCGCTCTTTTTGCTTAAATTTTTCATACTCTTTAGCAGATCCACATCACTATTTTTTATAATTGTGTATATATCAAAAATATCTCTGCTCTGCTCCCTTGATAATGCAAAATCGTATTTATTTACTAAAATGTTTTCGATATTATCCACCAAAAAGCCGTGTTTGCGGTCAAAATCCCCTATATGTTCCGTAACGTCATAAACTATATCGATCTTTAAATCTACGCCCGCATCCTTGACGATTAGACGCTTAAAATTTGAAGAATCTACCGCAATGTCGAATACGACGCCACTTTGTTTTAAAAATCTTACAAGCTTAACCATTTCGTCTTTAGCGGATACATCTTTAGCACCGGTAAATAGATCTATATCGTCCGAATATCTAGTGCCATCTAAAACAAATCTATGAAGTGCCGTTCCGCCCGTCAGATAAAGATAACAAGAGCTTTTGGCGAGCAAATTTAAAATTTTATCTTGCGCTAGGTATAGCTTATCGTAGTATTTTTTTAGTTCCATCTCATATCCCTTAGCTGATACGAGCTGTCGATATAGGCGTTTATTAAAGCATCCAGCCTCAATCTCGTTCTTTCTTTATTAAAATTTATAGGCTTATTTTGCCAATCTTTTAAAAATTCCACCACAAAGCGTTCATCCATAATGGCTAAATCCATCGTCATAAATTTAGAATTTTCCAAAATCGCGGAGAAAATTTTTCTAGCAAAAAATTTATTATGAATATTTTCTACTATATACTCGGGCGTATAATTCGTATTGCCCCAATAGCAAGTCTTTAGAATATTTTTTGCTATCGTGATTTGCTCATATTTGTTTAATTGCATGCTTATCTCCTTTACTCATCAGGCGTTAGGGCGCTTTTATTTGACGCATCTTTTTATCCTAATATAGTCTAAATCCTCTTTCTTTGGTATTTCCTTTACGGCAAAACCGCTAAAAAGCTGTTTAAATTCTTTGATTCTTTCATTATTTTCTATATCATCACTTAGCACTTCCTCATTATTGTTTGTAACATTTATATTATCTAACCTTTTAAAATCCTTAACTTTTTCAAACAACAACTTAGCTACATCTATTAGATCCTGACGCTCTTTTGGTATATTGAGCTCGAATTTTACAAATTCTTGTGTCTGCATAATACACCTTTATTTTAGATTCTTAATCTAGTCAAGGCTATGACTTCTTTGATTTCCTCATCTGCTGCGGTAATATGATCCGCCATGCCGATAAATTTTTTAGCATTTTTTACTTTGCTTTTAGTTTCATCATCAGATACCTCGCTGGTTTCGACTATACTCGCTCCTAAATTTAAAGCTTCGTTTAAGTCCTCAAGTATTTTTTTTGACGGCTTGTGATTGCTTTATCGATATGCTTATCATAGATAAATTCGTCGTTAGCTTTTTCATCGCCTCTCCTTAGAAAATATCTAAAATTCTTTTTAGCCTTTGCGTCGCCTAACGCCTAGACGGCTTTTTCCGCACTCGCCCTATGATGAGCCTTTGAATTTTTGCCTCTTTGATAGCAAGATCAAAATTTATGGCTTTACGGACGCGAACGCTCATTTAAAATATCCTTCGCGTTCAAATTCCTGTATACGATCTATAAGATTTTTCTCACCATCTTCACCATCAAGCCATTTCCATTCTTTCACATTATCACGAAAGAATTTTTGATTCAGTAAAAAAGCATGAGTAAATTTACCTAAATGAGGAAGATCCTGCTCGTCGTCTTCCTTGCAAAGATAGGTAAATTTATCTTTTTTTACTAGGTTACACTCCTGCGCAAATTTATCGATTATTTGATACACTCTAGCTAGATCACACCTACCTTCGCGTATAATTTTAGCCTCATCCATTACTATTTTGGTGCCAAGCATCTTCTACTCCTTTAATCTTTTTTATTTCCTTGAGCTTTGATAATCCCATTTAAATTTCCTTTGCTAGAAAGTATTACCAATAATATTACAATTTTTAGATTAACTTTGACCGCCCTATTACAGTCCCGCTTCGGCTCTTAGTCGCGCGGCATACATCTCGCGCAGGCGCGGTACGTATTTGCCGACTGTGCCGCCGCCGATCGCTCTACCGTCTGCTTTTACGATCGGCAGCACCATCAGCGTCGCCGCACTGATAAAGGCCTCATCGGCTTCATAAACCTCGCTCATTCCAAACGCTCGCTGCTGCACGCTAAGCCCCGCCTGCTCGGCAAGGCCTAAGATCACCTTGCGGCGGATGCCGGGCAGTATGTCGTTTGAAAGCGGCCGCGTGATAAGGACGTCATCTTTGATGATAAACGCGCTGGAGCTCGAACACTCGGTAACTAGCCCATCCTCGATCAAAAAGCACTCATAAGCGCCCGCCTTGTGGGCCTCGTGCTTTAAGATGCACTGTGCAAGAAGCGAGATCGATTTTATATCGCGCCTATGCCAGCGGATCTCGGGCAAGCTTACGATCTCAATCCCCTCTTTTGCGAGCGGATTATCAAAAATTTGCGTATGATACACAAAGGCAAAGACGCTAGGCTCTATGCCACGGACGTAGTCAAAATCGCGCATCGCCGCGCCTCTTGTGATCTGAGTATAGAAAGCGCCCTCGCTCACGCCGTTACGCGCGATGAGCTCATATAAAATTTCCTCATATTTTTCGCGAGAATATGGAATTTTTAGCTCGATCTGCGCGGCGCTGCGCTCAAAGCGCTCCCAAAAATCCGCTCTGTCGCAAATTTTAGAATTTACCACGGGCGCTACTTCATAGATGCCGTCTCCGAGCACAAAACCGCGATCAAAAGGGCTTATCGCGGCTTCTTTGGCCTTGCAAAACTTGCCGTTAATATAAACTATCTCGTCGCCGCTCATTCCGCTGATTTCAAACATAATCGCTCCTTGAAATTTCGCATCATTTTATCTTATAACAATTTAATTTAAGATATAATGCCGCAAAAATCGAAGGAACTCCGATGGATAAATCAAATTTTAAAGATAGGCTTTTAGAAATTATGTTTCATGTGTCGCATAAACCCGTGCTTTTCCGTGATCTGCTCGAAGCCAACGCCGAGTTTAACGACGGAATGCTCGTCGATCCTTCGAAGCTAAATTTTAAATTTAAATACGGCAAATCCTACGTGATCTTCGCCTGCTTCGCATTTGTCTGCGTAATGTTTTTGATAACGCTGACACACGCGATGTTTGAAAAGATCGACTTTCACTTCTCCATTTTATTTACGATCATAGCGACGTCGGCGGTTTTTATCGGATTTGATTGCTTTAAAGCGTGGGCTAGAAAAAAGCTAACCCACGAGCTCATCAAACGAGCTTGGGCGAACCATTTCCTCTACTTTCCTTACGAAAAATACAGCCGCATAGTCGAAAATATCTACAACGAAGCGCTCAAAAATGACGTGCCTAGACGCGAGCTAGAACAATACGTGCTAAGCAAAATCGTAGAAGTCGGCGAAAAATAGTTTTAAAATACCGCAAAATTCTATAACGCAAAAAAGCATTACGATCCAAGCAAATTTTAAAATTTTATTGCGAAATATGCGGCACGTAGGCAAGACGTAAAATTACGGCTCGAAAAGCAAGCGGCACGATGGATGAATTCCAATATTAAAATTCTATGCCGATACTGCAAAACTGCGCCGTAAATTACGATAGATAAATTTTAATTAAAGTCTATACTTTCCTGCGCGACATTTCGCTACGGCCAAATTTCACTTCATAAAATTTTATCTATCGCTTCTTAAATTATAAATCTCGTTCGCTTACTACCGATTTAGCAATCCGTATTATGTAATTGAAGTTATGTTTAACTATTTTAGGGTAAAATCACGCAATATCTAAGAGATAATATTAAAATTTAAGAAAAGGATAGTTTATGAAGCTACTTTTTTGCATTATTTTTACGCTTTGCAGCGGTGTTTTTGCGGGCAGTTTGGAGCAGATCAGATCTGCCGGAGTCGTTAAAATCGGTGTTCGTGATGGTAGGCCGCCTTTTAGTGATGAAAAAAGTGGTAATTTCGAAGGCTTTGAAATCAACCTTGCAGACGCTATAGCTAAGAGCATATTCGGTGATAAGCGCGGTAGAGTCGAGTTCGTCCCTTTAAACGCCAGCGATAGGATCTCTGCATTACAAAACGATAAGGTAGATCTTGCAGTCGCGACCATCACGATAACGCAAGATAGAAAAAGGCAAATCGACTTTTCTTATCCATATTTTTCGATGAGCTTGGGAGTTTTGACACGTAAAAGCGACGGCATCAAAAGCATAGACGATCTTTCAAACAAAAAAGTCTTAGTAGAGGGTAACGGTACTACGGCAGAAAATTTTTTGTATAAAAATAAAATTCACAATCTAATCCATTGCTCCATTACTACCGAATGCTACGATATGCTTAAACAAGGCAAAGCTGATGCTTACGTTAACGATAATCTCATCGTGCTAGCTTATTCCATTATCGACGACAATTTAGAAGTAGCAATCCAAAATCTAGGCAATCCGGAATTCTTAGGCATCGGAGTGCGCAAAGGCAATACTGAATTGCTTGATCTGATAAATAAAGAGCTGGTTGCGCTTAGTAAACAAGGCTTTTTCGAACGTTCTTATGATGAAACTTTCAAGCCATTTTATCAAGGTGCTGCAGATAAAAAATATTTCTTACTAGATGGGCTCTATGCCATATTTTAGGACGGAATTTAGCAGTGTTTTATCTAACGCCTTCGACTAAAATGTCATTTATTATAAGCGGATAATATGCGAAATCCCATTTTAAGGACATAAAATGAAACTACTTTTTATAGCGGCTCTATTTTGTGCGGCGCTTTTTGCCGATAGCCTAGATCAAATCAGACAAAACGGCGTCATTCGCATCGGAGTGCGAGATGCTCATCCGCCGCTTTGCGAGTCTAATGGCGGCAAATTTGAAGGATTTGAGATCGATCTTGCAAACGCTATTGCTAAAGAAATTTTCGGCAAAAAAGAGGGCAAAATCGAGTTTATCCCACTAAGCGTAAATGATAGAATTCCATTTTTAGAGGCAAACAAGCTTGATTTGGTGATCGGTCTATTTAGCATCACCAACGAACGAAAAAGAAAAATCGATTTCTCCCTCCCCTACCTCTCCGTAAATTTAGGCGTATTAACCCGCAAAGCCGACGCTTTTACCGATATCGCACAGCTTCATGATAAAAAGATCGTATTCGAAGGCGACGCGACGGTGGCGGAGAGATTTTTCAAAAACAAAGGATTTAAAAATTTGGGCCATTGCGCTTCGGCTAAGGAATGCTACGAAATGATTCGAAATGGCGATGCGGACGGCTATATAAATGATAATCTCATCGTGCTTGCATATTCCGTCATCGATGATACTTTGGAAGTGCCGTTTAAAAACCTAGGCCCTAGCGATTTCATCGGCATCGGCGTGCAGAAAGACAACAAGGAACTACTTGATTTCGTCAATGCAGAGCTCATCAAGCTAAGCAAAGAGGGCTTTTTCAAAAAGGCCTACGAGCAGAGCTTTGATCCATTCTATCGCGGTACAGCAGATAAGAAATATTTTCTGCTAGATGGAATTTATAATATGCTCTAAGAGCTTGCTTTAAATTTTTAAGTTCGGCTTTTAAAATTTTAGCAAATAAAATTTCCTGCTTCATTTGAAAGCGGAAAAGAGATTAAATTTAAGGATTTGCCATGAAATTGCTTCTTGCAATGTTGCTACCATTTATCGTTGCTTTCGCCGATAGTTTGGAACAGATCAGATCAAAAGGCGTCGTTCGCATCGGCGTTTACGACGGACAGCCTCCTTTTAGCGAGCTAAACGATGGGACTTTCGAGGGTTTTGAAGTTACAATGGCACAGGCCATAGCAAATGATCTTTTCGGCGAAAAAGGCGGCAGAATCGAGCTTGTGCCGATGAAGGTCGAGGATAGAATTCCAGCATTAGTAAACAACCGCGTAGATATCGTTATCGCTACGATTACCATTACGCCTGAACGCGCGCAGCAGATCGATTTTTCAACACCGTATTTTTCAGTAAATCTTGGAGTTTTAACCCGCAAAGCCGATAGAATAAAATCCTTAGCCGATCTGCGAGAGAAGAGAATTTTGCTCGAAAGCGGCGGTACGGGCGAGGCGTTTTTTAAACAAGAAGGCTTTGGAAATTTTACATTTTGCAAGATCGCTAGAGAGTGCTACCGCATGCTAAAAGACGGCGACGTGGACGCCTACGCGACCGATAATCTCATCGCAATGGCATATCCGGTAGTCGATAGCGAGGTAGAAGTACCGCTTAAAACTCTAGGCAAGCCCGATTTCATGGGCATTGGCGTACAGAAGGGCAATAAAGAGCTACTAGACTTCGTCAATGCAGAGCTTATAAAGCTAAGCAAAGAAGGTTTTTTTGAAAAGGCATACGAAGGGACTTTTAACCCATTTTATCACGGCGCTGCGGATAAAAGATATTTCTTGCTAGATGGAATTTACAGCTTCTTGTAGGATTTGTGGCTTATTTTAAAATTTATCACGTAAATTTTATCTCCTGCTTGCTATACTTTAGCGCTTGCGGCGGGGATCACGTAAAATTTTATCGCGCAATCTTGCTTGTTTAAATTTTTCAAAAAAGCTTTTTCGCGGGCGAAACGGCATTTATATAAAATTCCGCTCGTTTAAAATTTATCTTGCATAAATTCTACCGCAGCTTGAAATTACCAGAATTAATTTAGCTCAGATTTTTATTATTTCAAATTTTACTAAAAATCTCTTTACTAGAATTTTTTTACCACTTGCAATCCGCTCAAAATACCCCCCCCCCACTAAAAAAAGGTTAAATTTTTCAGCCAGGAATTTATTCTGCACAAAGAGTAAATTTTTATTACTTAAAATTACAAATGCAGCCCCCCTCTGTAAAAAACCGATCGGTGATTTTCATATTGCAAACTGATCTATTTTTATGTATAATCGCAAACTTTACGAATTTCAAAGGATCAATATATGAAAAAATCCATCTGCTCCTCTATGCTTAGCCTCGCAGCGGTGCTCGCACTAGCGCCCGCACAAGCGCTTTGCAATTCAGATTCTAATCCGCCGCTTATCCATACTCACAACAACCTCTATTCGGCGGGATTTAGCGGCAATACTAGCGGCAGCGGTAGCACCAGCCCGAACGGCAATATTACGACGATTACGGGCGTTGCAAGTGGTGGAACGGATTACTCCGGCAGTGTGATTTACGGCGGAGGAAGCGGCGACGGGATCGCTGGCTTTACCGAGTTAAACTCTGCTTCCAATAATAGGCTTACGATTAGAGGCACAAACGCCTATGTAGGTATCGCAATAGGCGCCGAAGCTAAGGGCGTATCGGATAATTACGTGAGCTTGGAAAACGGCTCTAAGGTAAATTTGGTCGTGGGCGGGCAAGGCATAGCGGCGTCTAAAACGGGCAACGAAGGCGAAGCGACGCGGAATCAGGTTTTTGTAAAATACGGCGCCGAAATCACGGGAAATGCCGATAACTTCGGCGGTAGCTCAAATAGACATTATAATATCATCGGCGGCAGAAGTGGAGCGGATAAAAGAGCCTCCTCTAACGCCGTAACGATCGACGGAGGCACTATCGGCAACAGCTCCGTTACAAATGTAATCGTAGGCGGCATAGTAAGCGGCGGCGGTGATGCCCTATCAAATAGAATAACTATCAAAGGCGGCACGTTTAGAGGGGGCTTCGATATATTCGGCGCTCAATCTTCCACGGGAAAAAGCAGCTCTAATAGCGTCAATATAACGGTGCCTTATTACGGCAGCACAAATACTATCACTCTAAATGGAAGCGGTAGAATTTGGGGCGCAGCGGGCGGAAGTGGAAACTCTAGCGCAAACTCCGTATCCATAAACGCAAGACTAAAAGCGCAGAATTACCAAGTAGTAGGCGGCCAAGCAAATAGCGCTAGCGCAATGAGCGCAAATCGCGTAGAGATCAATAACGACGATGCGATCGTAGGCAGCGTCACGGGCTCTTTGGGCGGCGCCTCAAGCTCGCGAAGCGTAGTTGATATTTTAAAAGGCACCGTAAAGGACGATGTTGCAGCAGCAAACGGCATCGCAGGCGAATCGGACGGCGATAGAGTTACTCTAGGGGCATTCGATTCTAATAAAGGCGTGCACATCGGAGGCAATGTCTACGGCGCACGCGCGGGAAGCGTCAAAAATGCAGTCGTTTATATCAATAAAGAAAGAACGACGATAGCAGGAGACGTCTTTGCAGGCTACGCTACAAGCGGCAGCGTCGAGAATAGCAACGTAAATTTTAGAGGCGGCACGATAAACGGCACGATCTACGGCAGCAATAAGCCTACGGATAAAACCAATACATTGCATATAGAAAATTGGGTCGGCGGCGGTGTGAAAAAAGCCAAGGACATTAAAAATTTCGGCTCTATAAATTTTCACGATCTATATTCCACTACCGAGGCCGATGCGCCGCTTACTCTAACCACTGGCGGCAATACGAATTTAAACGGCACAAAGATAGAGGGTATAAAATCAGATCTTGGCGAAGGAAAGTACTATCTGATCCACAACTCTGGTGGCGGCACGATCACCAGAGCCGCGCAAACCGTGCAAGATAATCAAATTTACACGATTACCGACAAAGACCACTATCAAATCACCGGCACCACGATCGAAGTCGAAAACAATAAGAATTTAATCATGCAAAAGGGCACTCTAACTCGCTCTTGGATAGACCCCAACTTCGATCAAAGCGAGCTAATGCAAAATCAAAATTCCAACAAGGCTGCGGGTGCTACTGAGCTATTCGGCAATAAGGGCAACACCGTAATCGTAAAAGAGGCTGCAGGCAATCTAGGCGGCAAAAACATAAGCTCGGGCAGAGACGACGCTACCGACGGAAGCAATAGCATCCACGATAACCACGCCAAGATCAAGGGCGGAAGCAGCATAGGCGAGATCGACGGCGGGTATTCAAATTCCGCTACCCCGCAAGAAATTTATAATAACCACGTAACTTTCGAAGCAAGCGGAATAGACGTGGGGTATGTAAATGCGGGCATCACTCATAGTAGTAGCGGCGGCGGAAACGTCCACGACAATAGCGTAACTACGAATGCTACAATAATCCGTAATAGCATTTATGGCGGCAATACTAGCAACGGAGAAGCCAAATCCAATATCGTAACTATAAACAACGGCAGCGTAGGAGCAATGGCGGTAGGCGGCAAGGGAAACAGCGCGATTTCCAACACCATAACTCTTAACTCGGTAAACGTAGGCGGAAGCGTATACGGCGGAAAGGCTAGCGGCACCGCCTCCTCCAACACTGTAAATTTAAACGGCAACACGCAAGTCGCCGGCAACGTCTATGCAGCGGAAGCCGCTAGCGGCAGCGACAACGTAGTAAATTTCAGAGGCGGCAGCGTAGCAGGCACGATATACGGAGTATCTAGCGCAAACGCTAGTAATTCGGGCAACAGCTTAAATATCCTATCTTCAAACTCAGGCAATGGCCTAAATGCAGGGAATTTTGCAAATTTCAATAAATTGGAATTTAACTTAGCTTCTCTTAGCGAGATTGAAAACGATACTTCATCAAGTACCAAAAGAGCTTTAAATTTAACGGGTCCCGGCAATACCGATCTAAGCGGTACCGATATATTCGTAAACTCCGCAAGCGAATTTAACGCTTTAAATAATGCAAGCTATCCAGATGGCGACAATAAGAAATATACCCTTGCCTATAAAAGCGGAGGCGGTAAATTTACCGGATATGATCCGCGCTTTAAAGACAAGGGCTACGTAACTCAGCTAAATAAAAACTATGTCATAAAGGACGCCAATACCTTTAGCAGAAACATAGGCGGTATGCATATAAGCGAGGATGAGCGGGAGCTTTATATCCAAAAGCTTATTAAGACTAACGAGAGCATAAATGGGGATTTCGATGCAGATGAGCTACGGAAGTATCTTGGTGCCGGCGGTCTTAACGGAAATAACATAGATATAGGCAAAGCGGGGGAGGATAAGAATTTTAACGCTAGAAATATCCACGCAGCAGGCGCAAATAATACGTTAAATTTTATCAGCGGTCATAATGTAGGCGTAATAAGCGCAAACGGTAACGGCAACACCCTTAACATAGGAGCTAGCAATAGCTCTCCTGCGGCAGTAAATTCCTTAAGCGCTAAAAATATTAGCGGCTTTGACAGGTTAAATTTCTTCCTTCCCAGCTCTATTAGAGCAGGCGATAGTGTACTTACTCTAAGCGATCCTACCGCTAACACAGATCTAAGCAACGTAAGCAATATCACGGCTTATATCAGCGGAGTAAGCGGCCCGTTAAGTCCAAGCAGCGAGATTCATCTAATCAATAAGCAAGGAAGCGGCAGCCTTATAGCTCCTAACGCAGCCAATATGCACGCAACGCTAAATGTAGGAGTAAGCCTAAGCTATAGCCCTAAAATTTATCAAAGCGGCAATTATCTAAATTTAGGATTTGATGCTTCCTCGGCTCCTAGCGCGCGCGTAAATTATAATACCAAATCCTTCGCAGAAACTCGTGCCGCAAGCTTGGCTAGCTTAAAGAGCGGAAGCGAGTTAATTACCAACTACCTAGATAAGCTAATACCTGATGGTCATTTAGAGCTATTTCCTTTTGCTATAAGCGAAGCTTATGATCTAAGGTATGAGACAGGCTCGCACGTAAATTCCAAAGGCTATGGCGTTGCAGCAGGACTTGCTAGCTTAACTGAGAATTTCGCAGGAGATATCTTAAGCGGAGTATTCGTTGAATATGGAAGAGCAAACTACGATAGCTACTTAGATAATGGCCTACATGCAGACGGAGATAGCGAGTATATAGGCGGAGGCTTGATGCTAAAGCAAAACTTTACTAGTGGTACCTATCTAGATGCAAGCTTTCACGTAGGTAAGATAAGCAGCGACTACAATAGTAACGACTGGACCTATGCCATAGCTCCTGGAGTATTAGCTCATAATGAGAAGTTTGATATAAGCTCAACCTATATGGCTACTCATATAGGAATAGGTCAGATCTTTGATCTAAGCCAAAGAAACAAGCTAGACGTTTATACTAAATGGCTATATGCTTACACGGATGATGCAGATGCTACTATAAGCTCTGGTGAGAGATATCACTTTGATAGCATTACATCTAATAGAGTAAGAGCTGGTCTTAGAGATACTATAAATCTAAAAGATGAGCATAACCTATACTTTGGAGGCGCATACGAGTATGAGTTTAGCGGAGATGCCAAAGCATCTACTATGGGACTTGACGCTCCTAAGCCTAGCCTAAAAGGTTCAACCGGAGTATTTGAAGCGGGCTATAAGTATGAGAGCAAGAACCTTATCTTTAACCTAGGAGGCAAGGGCTACGTAGGCAAAACAAGAGGCGGTGCTATCAATGCAGGGTTTGAGGTGATGTTCTAAATTTTAAGGGGCAAGCAAGCTCTAACTCACACATCTATAAAATCAAATCCTATACTTAAAATTTCAGGGGCGGGAGATTTCTCGCCCCTTTTTAAATTTAGACACTACGCACTAGATAAATTTCATAGCTTCGCTCTTATGCGATAACGATCTTATTAAACGCGCTGTATCCGCCCGCGTAAAATTTACCGCAAGCGCCACAAGACGATTCATAAAATTCTATGCTTTCTATGCCGCTTTAAAATTTTGCGATACGAAATTTCAAATTTAAAATTTACGGCAAAAGTGCAATCAAATGAGTGAAAGCGGAGCCTTGCGAATGAATGCCGAATCTCGCTAGTAAGAGTAGAGTCTCAAGCAAAGATGAAATTTCAAAGCAAGAGCAGAATTTCACGACAAAAATCGAAGCGGGCAAAATTTAATCACAAAATTCCGCCGCCCATATGCTCCCTACTTTTTCGTAATTTTATAAAGCAAATTTCCGATACTTTGGATTATCTGCACGAGCACGATCAGGATCACGACGGTGTATGCCATTATATCGGGGCGGAAGCGCTGAAAGCCATAGCGGATCGCCACGTCGCCGAGCCCGCCGCCGCCGACCGTGCCAGCCATCGCCGTAAATCCGATGATGACGATGAGCGTCAGAGTAATCGCACCGATAATACTAGGTAGCGCCTCGACGAACATTACGCGAAAGATTATCTGCGTCTTGCTCGCACCGAAGCTCTTCGCCGCCTCGATCACGCCGCCATCAACCTCCAGCAGCGCACTTTCGATGAGCCGCGCGATAAAGGGCGCCGAGCCGATAGTAAGCGGCACGATCGCCGCGGTGGTGCCGATGCTAGTGCCGACAAGAAGCTTCGTAAGTGGAAAGAGCACGATCAGCAAAATTATAAACGGAAAGCTTCGTAGCGTGTTTATCACGACGTCCAGCACGGCGTAAACGATGCGGTTTTCGCAAAGCCCGCCGCGGCGCGTAAGGATAAGCACGATCGCGAGCACGAGCCCCAAAATAAACGCCAAAGCCGTGCTTACGAAGGTCATATACAGCGTCTCCAGCGTCGCGTTTAGTAACAGCTTCGGAATCACTCCGCTAAAAAAATTTTGTATCCACTCTATCATTTATGTCCTTTCCTTTTGTGCCTATTTGCGCTATATCGGGCTTTTGCGCCGCTTTTAAAAATTTTTGAAATTTTAAATTTTCGCTGCAGCAAATTTTACACCTTAAAATTTTAGCCCTCGCGCGGCGGTAAATTTTATGAAATTTTACCGCTTCGAGCCCGTAAATTTAAATAAAATTCCGTCTAAATTTAACGCGCGACCGACCTTTAAAATCAAAGCTAAATTTTAAAATTTCAAATCCACGCGAAATTTCGCTCCACGCCCTCAAAAAATTTCAAATTTCTTAAATAGCTCTGGCTCATCCTGCACGATGCCGCGCTCTATGAGGCTTACTACGACTTCGCGGCTACAGAGCGTCTCCTGCGGCCACCGGCGCGTATAGCCCTCCCACTCGTGCTTGCTCGTAGCGTCTATGCAGATGCGATCGTCCTGCGTCACAAACACGTCGCGCAGCGCATCGATGCTATTTACGATGCGCCAAACGCTCATGTAGAGGTTGCTCGCGTCGTTTCTCGCATCGGTAAAAATCAAAATTTTAAAATTCTCGCTAAATTTCAAAAGCCGACGCCAGCTCCGCTCTACGAACTCTTTTTTGTCTATGTTTATTAGCACGAGCGGGTTTTTCGTATCGCAAAAGTGCTGCTTAAGCGCCAAAATAGCGGGTTCTTCGCTCTGAAATTTAGCTAGCAGCTCCTCATCGCTTAAAATTTGCGGCGGCGGCGAGCTTAGATCAACCGTCGCATCGATACCGAGCTTGCCGCCGAAGCAGGAGTTCGGGCTTGCGTGATCGAGCTGATCGCACACACCCTCGCTAAAAACGAGGCTGTGCGCGCCTATGCGGTTTAGGACGTACTTCGTAAGCGCTTCGTACTCATCCAAGCTCGGCGCGTCCTGCGGCACGAAAACGGCGTGTTTGACGAAGCTCATCTGCCCCACGCCCCAAAACGCATGCATGATCTGCTTAGCCGCAGCGGGGTAGCGCACGGCGATCTTAGCCAAAATCAGGTTGTGAAATACGCCGTTTTCGGGCATTTTATAGTCAATCAGATCGGGCGCGCTCGTGCGAAACAGCGGCAAAAAGATCCGCTCGGTCGCGTACCCCATAAATTTATCCTCAAGCGGTGGCTTACCCACGACGGTGGCGTGAAATACGGGCGCGCGCTTGTGCGTGATCGCGCTAACCTCCATCACAGGGAAGGGCTCTACCGGCGTGTAATATCCCGTGTGATCGCCGAAAGGCCCCTCCGGCTCGCTTATGGCGGGATCGACAAAACCCTCGATCACATAGTCCGCGCCCTCCGGAACGTAAATTTCATTCGTAAGCGATTTTACGAGGCGAGCGGGGCTACGGCGGATGAAGCCGTAAAGCAGCAGCTCAAAAAACCCCTTCGGTAGCGGCGCCTGACCGCACCAGATATAGAGCGGATCGCCGCCGATTGCCACGGATACGGGCATCTTGCGCCCCGCTTTGCGGTATTCGTCGAAAAAGCCAGCGCCGTCTTTATGGATCTGCCAGTGCATCCCCAAGCGGTCGCGCCCGTAAATTTGCAGGCGGTACATGCCCAGATTTTGCGTTTGAGAGTTCAGATCCTTCGTATAAACCTGCCCCATCGTGATGAACTCGCCGCCATCACCCTCCCAGGTCTTAAGAACGGGAAGCTCGCCTAAATCGACGTCAGCGCCCAGATGCGCGACATGTTGGCACTCGCCGCGGCCGCTAAGGCGCTTTACAAAAATTTTACGAAGCGAGATTAAGTGCGCTAAAAAATCAATTTTTTCGCTAAAGTTTTGCGGACGCTTCGGCTTTAGCAGGCTCTCAATCTCGGCGGCGATCTCGTCAGGTTCGCGACCGAGGATTAAATTTAGCGCAGAAGATGAGCCGAAAATATTGCTTAGCACCGGCGGCATCTGTTTGCCCTGCGCATTTCGTACGTTCGTAAAAAGCAGCGCCTGTGAGCGCTCTCTTTTTACCTCGATGTAGCTTGCGTGCGCTATCTCAAGCTCGGTGCCGATCTGCTCCTTTACCTCGCGCAATAGCCCGTTTTCGTAAAGCCTCTTTATCCAAAAATTTCCGTTTAAAATTTCATCAAAGCTCTGCATCCGCTGCCTTTAAAAAAATAGATTTTTTTCTTGCGGTTTTTGATTTAGAAGCTGCAAGATCGCGCTCTTTTCCGCAAAAACCAGCGCGTAGTGAAACTCGGGCAGGCTCTTTAGCGCGCTTAGTTTATTGAAGCGAAAGTCGATCTTGACGCCGTCTAGGCGATCCTCCCAGCTAGCGCAGACGATAATTTTTTCGCGGAATTTCGCCCGCAAAAACTCCGCTTCGCGCGCAAAAAGCTCAGGATCGCTTTCGGCGATAAAGGCGCGATAGCTTCCGCCAAGCGAGCTAACGTTAAAAAATCTATCCACAAAAATCGGCTCGAAATGACCGAATGCGCTTAAGCTTTGAAATTTAAAGGGTATGTTTTTGCGCGAGAGATACTCGATCACGCCGCATAGCTCGGGCAAAAACAGCTGCGGAAAGATTAAATTTGAATAATAAAGCCCGCCGAAAACGAAGCTGCTGTAAAATATCGAGCCGCCGTAAAGCAGCCTAAAATCGTCGCTCGCAGGAACCCGAACGGGCGAGATGCCAAGGCTTTGCAAAAGCTCGCTGTCGGTGGTGAAGTAGGTATTTTTCTCTTTGGCATTCAGCAGGCTGATAAAAAGCTCGCCCTTGCTGCGCGGCGCAAACATCAAATTTTTCGGCACGCTCGTGTAGCGCAGGATCTCGCTTTGCACCTCGTTTATCAGCACGAAGCCGTGCCGCCACGTCTCGCCCAGAAATTTTATCAGTCGCACTAGCGCCGAGCATAAATTTTCAACCTTGATAAAGGCAATCTCGTCGTTAAGCGGCTTGAAATTATTATCGAAAATGATCGCGTACGCGCCGTTATCGATCGCGGTGCGCACGTCGCGCTCGTTTGCGCCGAGTGCTATGAAAGCGCTCTTTTTCGCGACCTTTGCGGGCTCGATCGCAAAGCTCTCGACAGCGGAGATCGCGGGATTATTTAGCATCGTTCCGTTTACGATACGGGTTAAATTTAATAAATTTACCATTACGATTTCCCTACGGCGGAGCTTTTAGGAAGCGCGCTCTTTGCGGCGCGGCGCGACTGCTTTGCAGTAGATGCGGAGGTTGCGCCGAGCGCAGCAGCATCTTTTGCGGCGATTACAGCAAGTGCAGTAGTGTTTTTTGCAGTGCGGCGAGATTTTACGTTCTGCGCCATACTTTTGGCGGGCGCTACTTTTGTGCTAGCTGCGGAAATTTTATTTCGTACAGCGTTTTTTACGGATGCGGATTTGGCTACGGAGGCTGATTTTGCGGTAGATATAGAGGCTACACTTGCTGCGATATTTTTGGTGGTCGATGCGGTTTTTGCAATAGGTGCAGGTTTTTTAGCGAGCGGAGATCTTTTTGCGGGCGCGCTTTTTGTCGCTACGTCTCTTTTGGCAGAGGTACTTTTGGAAAGCGAGGCGTCCTTTTTAGCGTTCGCACTAGAAACACCTGCCGTGCGCTTTCTGCGCGGTGCGGCGCTTGCATTAGAGCTCTCGCCATCCGCGCTTGCACGCTTTTTCGTGCGCTCATCCGTAAGTTTGTCGGTGCGTGAAAATAAGCGCACGACCGCGCGCGCGCCGAGTTTTGCACATTTTAAAGCGGCGAACTTCGACAACTCGCAAACGCCTAGAGTTAAAATTTTACGCGCCGCAAATTCCAAAACTACGGGCGCACCGAGCTTCAGCGCTAAGGGTGCCGCGCATACAAGCCCGCCCGCGCCGATCTTTGCGGCAAGGGAGGAATCGCGGCAAAGGTTTAAAATTTTATCCGAAGCCCCGCTTTTTTGCGCGCAAAGCCCAACCGCACCGCAGATAGCGAGCTTCGAAGCCTTGCGCGCTAGAGCCTTCATCGCTAACCTACGATCGCGCCGTTTTTTACGGGCGCAAGAGTGCTAAGCAGCGTAAGGCTGCCATCCTCGGCGCTTAAAATCATACCCTCGCTGCTATGTTTAAAAATTTTAGCGGGTTTTAAATTTGCCAGCACGCAGATCTGCTTGCCGATAAGCGCGGCGGGATCGTAAAATTTCGCGATACCGCTGATGATTTGACGCGGCCTCTCCTCGCCCAAATCGATCATAAATCGCAACAACTTCTCGCTGCCCTCTATGTTTTCGCACTCCAAAATCGTGCCGACTTTGATAACGCATTTCTTAAAATCATCTATTTTGATTTGAGCTTCGGTTGCCTCGCCTTGGGCTTCTTGCGCCGTAGCGCTCGAACCGGTAACGTTTGCGTTTAAGCTTGGCGCGCCTTTTGCGGCAGCGTCTGCGCCCGAACAGCTTGCAGAATTTGCAGCGCCATCCAGTCTATCGTAGTCCGCCTTCGGCATTAGCTCGTGATCGATCTTGGTAAAAAGCGGCTCGCACGGCTTAGCCTTAAAATCTAAAATTTCGCCGCGAAGCACTAGCTTTTCATAAAGCGGAGTGGATATTTCAAAGCCCAGCGTGTCTGCGATACGAGCCGCCGTCTTCGGCATCGCAGGACTTAGCAGTACGGCGACTTTAGCCAAAATGTTTGCGACCAATGCGACGAGAGCCAACGCCTTAGCCTGCTCGCCGTTTTTAATCAAATTCCACGGCTCGTATTTCGCGATCGAAGCGTTTGCGAGCGCAAGCGCCCTCCAAAGCTCCTCTAAATATCTATTGGTAGCAACCTCCTCAAGCGCGCTAATTGCGGCGCTCAGATAGGAGTTTGCTTCCTTGATCTCGGCGGTGAAAAATTTCATCACGTCTTTGGAATTTATGACGTAATCCGAGTATTTTGCGCTCATGCCGACGATGCGGCTGAGTAGATTTCCAAGCTCGTTGGCAAGCTCGGAATTTACGCGGTTGATGATCGCTTTTTGCGAAAAATCGCCGTCTTGACCGAACGGTACCTCGCGCAGCAAAAAATACCTAAACTGCTCCAGCCCGTAGGCGTTTGCGACCTCGCGCGGATCCACGACGTTGCCAAGGCTCTTGCTCATCTTTTTGCCGTCGCGCGTCCACCAGCCGTGAGCTGCGATGCTGCGTGGCATATTTAGTCCCAGGCTCATCAAAAACGCAGGCCAATAAACGGCGTGAAAGCGCAAAATATCCTTGCCCACGATGTGCAGCGCGTCGCTCCAATACTCCATCCGCTCGCCGCCCGCGCAAAATCCAAGCGAGCTAAGATAATCCATTAGCGCGTCCAGCCAGACGTAAATCACGTGCTTCGGATCGTTCAGCTCGGGCGGAATTTTAACGCCCCAATCAAAGCCCGTTCGCGTGATCGAAAGATCCTTCAGTCCGCTTTTTACGAAGCTTATGACCTCGTTTTTTTTGCCTAGTGGCAGGATGCACTTTTCGTCTTCATACCATTTCAAAAGCCGCTCTGCATAGGCGCTAAGTCTGAAAAAATAACTCTCCTCTTTTAAAATTTTAGTCTTTTTGCCGCAGTCGGGGCAATACTCGCCGTCGATTAGCTGAGCGGAAGGAAAAAAACTCTCGCAGCTTACGCAATAGTTGCCTTCGTATTCGCCCTTATAAATGTCGCCCTTTTCATACATCTTGCGAAATACGTTTTGCACCGCCGCCTCATGCGCGGCATCGGTAGTGCGCGAAAACATATCATAGCTGATGTCAAACTCGTCCCACAGGTCTTTAAATTTAGCGCTTACGCCGTCTGCGTACTGCTTTGGGCTCTGAGCGTGCTTAGCTGCGGCCTCCTCGATCTTTTGACCGTGCTCGTCGGTGCCCGTTTTAAAAAACACCTCGTGTCCTTGCAGGCGGTAAAATCTAGCCATCGTATCGGCGATGATCGTCGTATATGCGTGACCGATGTGCGGGACGTCGTTTACGTAATAAATCGGCGTCATTATGTATTTTTTCATTATTCTCCTTGCGCTTACTTAAATTTGACTAAAAATTTTATTAGTCCTATTGTGCGGCTGTGCCGGTATTAGAATTTAGCGTGTATCTTACGTATCCGGTCTCCGGCTCGATAGTAATACTAGCGGTCTCTCTTGCATCATTAGTAAGTGTAATAACGCACTGGCCCACAAAAAGCCTATCATATGGCACATTAGAGTTCGCTAACTGCCCCATTGGGCGACCGTAAGAATCAAAGGAGATGGTGTGATTGTTTCTATTACCGCAATTAGTAAATTGTATATTTCTTATATTATATGTTGCTCCTAAATTTAGCTTTTGATTCATTCTTGCACCATCAGTATTGGCGGGCTGCCTAGCGAAGCCCGAAGTAAGCAGTTTGTTAGGATTTTGCGGATCAGCTGCCATAGAATTTAGGCTATTTGGTTGTCCGTTTGAACCAGGGAAGTCTCCGTTATCCCAATATATATTATATCGCCATCCTGCCGCAGAGCCCGGTGCTCCTTGATCAGTAAATTGAATCCTCCAAAATCTCTTAAACCAATTAGGATCGTCAGGATCGAATTTGTTATCATTCATAGCCAGTTGCTGAGTATAGCGAATATGAGCAGCTACTTGATCTGCCGCCTCCACAAGGCTATTTCGATTGATTTGAGGCACTGCCACCGCCGCTAGAATTCCAACCACCACGATGATGAAAATCAGCTCTATCATAGTAAATGCTTTTTTCATAATTTTTACCTTTCATAAAAATTTTGTTTATATTTTAACATAAAATTTCGCAATTCGCACGCCTCGCTTGTAAATATCTATATTTTGTATCGAATTTTTATGATCAGAGACATATTCCGGCTTATCCGCATAGATAAAAGCGCTGTCCCCGCTAGGCAGTCCGTAAAATTTCAGCCGCAGGCAGAGCCTCTCGTCCTCGCAGCTTACGCTTTTTACTCCGCGATTTTTTAACTCACTTGCCAGCTGCCTAGCTACGTCAAATTTATAGATAAAATGCCGCTGCGGTTTGTTTGCGAACATCGCCTCATACATCACGTCGCTGAAAATCACTGCAAAATAACTCACCGCTAAGCTTACCAGCGTCACACCTACGGCAATCTTATGAAAAGTGCGAAATTTAGGCAATCGAACGCGGTACGAATTAAACAAAACCCGAATGATCAAAGGCGTAGCGATGACGCAATACGGCAGCATCATCTCAAGTGGCACGCGCTGTCTTAGAGAAAAAAGCATCGTCAGACAAAGCGCACTTGTAGCGATGAACCACAGCAGGCTCTTTTCCTCTTTGATCCAAATTCTATAGATCGTGTAGATGAAAAATAAAAACACTAAAGGCGAAAATGCGCCCGCAAAAACGCCCACGGTGTCCAGAAAATATCCCTTCGGCTTGCCCTCCGAGCTTACATCGTAAAAGATCACGCTGAAGCTAAATAGCGCTATGCAAAGCAGCAAAAGCTCCTTTTTGCGCGTATAAAGCGCCCAAATTCCAAAGCCGACGTATAGCATAAAAAACGCGCGATCGATCAGGGCGCAAACGGACAGAAGTACGAAAAGCGCGATATTGTATTCGCTTTTTGCAAAATATATCGCCAGCAGCGTGAAAAAAACGATGATGCCCGCAGGATTTAGCAAGATCGCGCTACTCATTGACGCAGGAAGCGCCATAAATAGCGCCGTAGCGACCACCATATCGAAGCGGCGCTTTAGAATAAATTTTGAAATTTTATAGATCATCGCGGCATTTGCGAAGTGGATCAAAATAAACGGTACGCGCAGGGCGTAGTCGTTGCGCCCGAAAATTTCGCAGCTTAAATTTGCGATTAGCGAAACGAGGGATTTTTTATCATAAAAAATTTCGGCTTCGTAGTAGCTGATGCTTAAATTTGAGATAGCATAAAGCAAAAATATGCCCTGAAACAGGCACATTATAAAGATCACGAAAATTTCGTTTTGATAAAGCTTCTTCACTCTCATCCTTGCTGCGGGCGCTTTAAATTTACGACTAAATTATATGGCCGAAATTTTATAAAATTTAAGCCACCAAATCCTTTAAAATTTAGCCGCTAAATTTAACCGCGCGCCGCTTCATTCCTCTATCGTATAATTTTCCCAAAAGAAATTTATCCACTCATCCGTCTTTGAAATTTTAAAATCGGGCTGGATAAGCGCCTTAGGTTTGTAAAAAATCACCGCGGTTTTAAGCTCTATTTGCGGGAATTTCTCCAGCAGCACGCGCTTGATCTCGACCATGCTGTCGCCGCTGTCGATGATATCGTCCACCAGCAGCACGCGCTTGTAAAGCTCCAGATCGGGCACGTTGAAAACGTCGATGGTGTCGAGCTTTTTGGTGTCCGCGTAGTGGATGGAATTTATCGAAAATATCGTCCGCATATCAAGCGCATTGGCTAGCGCGTGACCGAATGTGAGCCCACCTCTAGCGATCGCTACGATTGCATCGGGCATAAATTCGTCCCTAACCTGCTTTGCTATAACTCTTGCATCGCGATCCATCTCGTCAAAACTATAAAATCTCATATCTTTCCTTAAAATTTAATGCATTAAAAATACTAAAACGCTAATCGCGCCAAGCGTCAAAACGCCGAAATTTAAATCTTTTATCCTGCGCTGAGCGAGTCTAACTACGATATAAGCGATAAAGCCGAAGCTTAAGCCGTTGGTGATCGAATAGGTAAAAGGCATCAAAAACACTATAAAAAAGGCAGGGATTAAAATTCCAGCGTCGCCATAATCGATCTTGCCAAGCTCGCTAAACATCAAAACCCCGACCATTACGAGGATCGGATAGATTGCATTTGCGGGGATCGCCTTAAATAGCGGCAACATAAACAGCGTCAGCACGAAAAATATAGCGCAAAACACTGCGGTAAGCCCCGTGCGACCGCCCGCTTCTACTCCGCTCGCGCTCTCGGCAAATGCGGTGACCGTGCTCGTTCCTATAACGGCTCCTGCGACGCTTCCTATCGCATCGGAGGTTAAATTTCTAGATAGTTTTTTCATGCCGTCTTTACTATTCTCTCCAAAAAGCCCTGCGCGGTTTCCCACGCCGGTTAGAGTGCCGATGCTATCGAATAGATGCGTGACAAAAAATGTGATTATAAAAGGCACGAACGCAAGCTTCAGCGCTCCGGGGATATCTAGCTTAGCAAATATCGGCGTTATGCCGCTTGGCGCGCTTACGATACCATGTGGTGCGGGCGAAATTCCAGCCACCCACGCAACGCACGAAGTAATCAAAATGCTTAAGATAAACGCCGCCTTGATTCTAAGCACGAAGAGCACCAGCACGACCGCTAAGCCTAAAATTCCAAGCAAAACGTTTAGATCTTTTAAATTTCCTAAAGTTACTAGCGTCGCCTGACTAGGCGCGATGACGCCCATCTGCTTAAGTCCGATAAAGCAGATGAAAGCCCCGATACCCGCACTTATTGCGCGACGCAGATCAAGCGGGATAGATTTGATAACCCAAACGCGAAAATTGGTAAACGAAAGCACGGTAAAAAGCGCCCCGCTTATTGCTACGATGCCAAGTGCGCTCTGCCACGGCATCTTCGCATCCACGCACAACGCAAAGGTAAAATACGCATTTAGCCCCATGCCGACGCTAAGCGCGACGGGGGTATTTGCAAAGAGCCCGTTAAATAACGTTGCGATTATCGTAATAAGCGCGGTTGCCGTAACCAGCGCATCAAACGGCATACCTGCGATGCTCATAATGTTAGCGTTTACCGGCACGATGTAAATCATCGCCAAAAACGTAGTAAGCCCTGCAATAAGCTCCTGCCTTACCGACGTTTTTGCCGCGGCGAGATGAAAGAATTTTTCCACTTGCTCCTCCTTTAGAATTTATTCGTAAATTTCGATCTGATTATACAAGCTGTCGCGCTCTACGGGTACAAAGCCTGCGGTGCCGATCATATCGATAAAATCGCGCTTGCTCTGCCCTTTTTTGCTGCCGGCGCCGGCGCTGCTTTGAATGCTTTCGTTCTCGATCGTGCCGTCAAGATCGTCCGCGCCGAAATCCTGCGCCACAAGAGCTAAGCTTAGCGTCGAGGTCGCCCAATACGCCTTGATATGCGCGACGTTGTCGAGCAAAATTCTACTAATCGCGATCGTTTTTAAAATTTCGACCGAGCCCAAAAAGCCCTTCACATCCAAGTAGTTATTCTCGCGCTGATACACGAGCGGGATGAAAGCGTTGAAACCGCCGCCGTTAGCGCGAGAGAGGCTCTCATCTTGCAGCGCGCGAATACGCAAGATGTGATCGATGCGGTGAGCGCGGCTTTCGATATGTCCAAAGAGCATCGTGGCGTTGCTCTGACGCCCGCGAGCATGCCACAGCGAGTGGATACGCAGCCACTGCTCGCTTGAGACCTTACCTTTGCAAATTTTATCGCGCACGTCCTCGTCAAAAATTTCGGCGCCGCCGCCGGGCATCGAATCCACGCCGCTTTGCATCATCAGCCCTATCGTCTCTTCGTAGCTCATCTTCCACTTTCGCCGCCAGTAATCGATCTCCGCCGCGGTCATAGCCTTGATGTGCAAAAGCGGATATTTTTGCTTTATCGCTTTGAAAATTCCCAAATATTGCTGCGGCGTAACGAATGGATTGTGCGAGCTTACGATATGAATCTCCTTCGTGCCGCGCGCTACCGTCTCGTCCACGATACGCATGATCTCATCATCGCTCATCGTATAGGCGTTTTCGTTCTTGCGGTGCGCCGAAAATGCACAAAATTTACAGGTATCTGCGCATAAATTCGAAGGATTGATATGACGATTTGCGTTGAAATAGACGTTTTTGCCGTTTTTTTCTTTGCGAATAGCAAAGGCGAATTTGCCCAGATCAAAAAGATCCAGATCCCATAATTTCACGCCGTCTTCGTAATTTAATCTCTCGCCGCTTTGTAGTTTTTCTAAAATTTCCATCGATTTCCCAAGCCAAATTTTGTGCTAATTATATAATTTTTTGCTTACAAAACGGATAGGCGGACTAAATTTAGAGCCGAATTTCGTTAATTTAAAATAGCGTAGTAAAATGGGCGCCAAATTTTAAACAAGGAAAGCAAAATGTGTGGAATCGTAGGCTACATAGGAAATGCCGAAAAGAAAAAAATCATAATAAACGGGCTAAAAGAACTCGAGTATCGCGGATACGACAGCGCTGGGCTTGCCGTTATGGACGAGAGCGCCAATATCAAATATTTCAAAGCGGTCGGTAAGCTAAATAATCTCGAAGAAAAGATGAAAGATTTCACTTCGCAAGGCTTTGGCGTTGCGATCGGGCATACTCGCTGGGCGACGCACGGAAAGCCTACTGAGCTTAACGCGCATCCGCATTTTGGAGATTTTAGCTTCGTCGTACATAACGGCATCATCGAAAACTACATCGAGCTAAAAGATGAGCTCGAAGCGGATGGCGTGAAATTTTTAAGCCAGACCGATACCGAAGTAATCGTGCATCTTTTTGAAAAAAATTTCAAGGCTAGCAACGACGCATTTAAGGCGTACGAAGCTACAATTAAACGACTAAAAGGCGCATACGCAACGCTTTTAATCACCAAGGCAGCACCCGGAGAAATTTTCTTTGCTAAAAACGCAGCTCCGCTCATTGTCGCGAAAAACGATAAAAACGAAATTTTCTTTAGCTCCTCGGACGCTCCGCTCATCGGGCTTGCAAATACGGCCGCGTATCTGGACGATCAAATTTACGGCGTTGCCAAGCTCGGGCAGATCGACGTTTTTAAAAACTCTAAACCGCATAATTGCGCTTTTAGCGAGCTTCCGAAAGATAAAGGCTATGCGCAAAAAGAGGGCTTTAGATTTTTTATGGAAAAAGAAATTTACGAGCAAGCGCAAGTCGTAACTGAAGCAATGATGGGACGCGTGATCAAGGGTGGCAAGATAAAATTTGACGAACTTGATGCGGCGATGTTCGAGGGCATCGACGAGGTCGTGCTATGTGCCTGCGGTACGAGCTATCACGCCGCGCTCGTAAGTTCGTATCTTTTCGAGCGCATCGCTAAAATCCGCACAAAAGTAGAAGTTGCCAGCGAATTCCGCTATAAAGAACCATTTTTAAACAAGAATTCATTATTTATCGTGATCTCGCAAAGTGGCGAGACCGCCGATACATTAGAGGCGCTGCATATCGCTAAAAAAGCCGGTCTTAGGACGCTTGCGATCTGCAACGTCGATAACAGCTCGATCGTGCGCATGGCGGGCAGCGTGATTCTAACTCGCGCAGGTATCGAAAAGGGCGTAGCATCTACGAAGGCTTTTGCAACGCAGGTAATGGTGCTATGGATGTTCGTCGTGTATCTTGCAAATCTGCGCGAAGTCATCTCGGCGCGCACGAATTCCGCTGAAATTTCGGCGATGCTTCATATCCCGCAAATTCTAAAGATCAAGGACGGCTTGCAGGATAAAATTTACCGCATGAGTAAGCACTATCTGCATGGACACGGTTTTTTCTTTATTGGTCGCGATATTTTCTATCCGCTCGCTCTTGAGGGCGCACTCAAGCTCAAAGAGATCTCATATCTGCACGCGGAGGGCTATCCGAGCGGCGAGATGAAGCACGGACCGATCGCGCTTGCCGATTCTAATCTCTTTACAGTTGCGCTGATGCCAAAGCATTTGCTCTACGAAAAAACAAAAAGCAATGTCGAAGAGCTTGCCGCGCGCGATGCGTATATTTTAGCTATCAGCCCGGAAGAACCGGAAATCGCGGATGATTTTATCAAAACAAGCGAGCAGAGCCACGCGATGAGCGAGTTTTTTGAGATGATGATAATTTTACAAATTCTAGCTCTTGAAATTTCCGTGCGGCTCGGTAATGACGTGGATATGCCGCGAAATTTAGCCAAAAGCGTCACCGTAGAATAATCGTTTTTTAAGTTCATTTTGACTAATATTTCTCATTAAAAAATCGGGGAATGTTAGTATATGAGACTTATCGGATTTATCAGAGGTGAAAATGTCATAGTCGCCACAGGCGGGGTCGAGTATAGCTACGAAATGCTTGGCGAACGCGATCCTAGCCTAACCGACGGCGATGAGGTAAGCTTCGACACGCTAGCATCCAGTGCGATAAATATAAAGCGCGTCGAGGGCTCTAAATCTAAAGACCGCGTAGCGCAAAAAGTAGCCCCACAGCCAAAAGAATCTGCAAAACAAAACGATGAAATTTTTGGTGATAAGAATTCTGCAGAAAACAATATATCCGAAACGCCATCCTTTCAAAGCTCTACCGAAAATATTGCAAACGATATATCTGCCGTAAAAGAAACGAAGGTCGCAAAAAAATTTAATAAATTTAAATTTAGCCGCAAAGCCAAGCCTACGAGTGCAAAAAAACCGAAATTCTTTGGATTTGAGTTCGTCCAAACCGATGATCTGCGCACTACGCAAAGCGTTGAGAGTAAGATTTATACTTCATCTATCCGTAAGGAAGGGCTTAAATCCATAATCCTGCCGATAGTGCCGATAGTCATTATTTTGATATTCCGTTCGCAAATCGCAAGCATATTTCTATCTTTTTCGCAGATCGAAGCTTATGTCAATCAAGATACGGTTTATATGGTGATGGACCTGCTGATTTTCCTTAGTTTTGCGTTATTTTATCTGCTGCCGCTTAACCGCGCGATAAACCTACTCTCCATAGCGACGCACGATCAATACCCGATGCGTCAAATGGCGAATTACAACGTCTTTATCATCCTGTGCGTCATCTCTACGATCCTACAGGATAAGAGCCTGGGGCTGGATGAGTTTGAGCAGATTTTCATCTGCGGCGTGATCGGATTTGGGCTCATTTCGTTTTATTATAAGTTCAAGGCGTTTGCGTTTATGTTTTTCAAAACTGCAGGCTCGATCCTATTCGCCCCCGCGCTACTTGTGGAGCTCGCAGCTATTATTTTCATCGGCATCGGCGACCGCTATACTGGCGCGTCGATGAAATTTATGGAGCTTACGGGGCTATTTTTTGCAAGCACGGCGTGGAGATACATCATAATCTTTATCGTTATGTCGCCACTTTATTTCCTTGGATTTTGCATGATAAGGCGGATTAAAAAATAATTTTACAAAATTTTACCGCAGATTTGGCTGCGATGAAATTCTATTATGATAGAATTCTGCCCAAAATTTCATTGCAAAATTTAGCACGAAGGCAGAATTTAGTGGAAATTCGAACTTTATCAAAGTAAAATTCTACCGCATTAAAATTTTATCACAATAAAATTCCATAATTTTAAATGCAGATCGCACGCCCTAAAGCAATATATGTGTTTTATACGCGTTAATGCACGCTTACAAAAATACACCAATGCCTGCGAAATTTCGATGCAATGCCCCCCTTATTTGACAAAAGCCATAGCAATTTTACATCGCGTCTGTAAAACCTACCGCTAAATTCCATCTTTAAATCTCGCACGCTCAGCGCATATCAACGCAGAATTTTATCCACGCAATTCAGCGCAAAATTCAAAGCCAAATTTCGCATCGCATTATACGGCAAAATTCCAAGACATAGCTCTATCATAATAAAATTTTGCCAAAATAAAATTCTAATTGATGCCAAAGCCTAAGTGCGGAATTTAAAGCTACAAGCTCCTCGCTCCGCAGCTAATTAAATTTCATCGCCCGCGCATCTTGTCGCGTTTAAATTTAGCCGCCCGCACGCCGTATTAAAATTCCGCCCGCCGCCGCGGCTAAATTTAACTACCGCGCTAAATTCCACGCCCTCGCCTGCTGAAATTTAATCTCGCGCCCCACTTCGCGCGGCATAGAATTCCCGCCTAAACTCGGCAAACCGCCCGTGCACGATCGCCTCTCTCATATCCGCGGCAAGGCGCAGGTAATAATGCAGATTGTGAATGCTCGCAAGGCGGTAAAAGCTAAGCTCGCGCGCGCGAAATAGATGATTTAGGTAGCCGCGGCTGAAGCGCTTGCACGTGTAGCAGTCGCAGTGCGGATCGATCGGATCGCAATCGCTGATAAAGCTCGCGTTTTTGATGCTGATCTTGCCGAAGCTCGTAAATAGCGTGCCATTGCGGGCGTTGCGCGTGGGCATCACACAGTCGAACATATCCACGCCGCGAGCGACATTTTCGACGAGATCCTCTGGCGTGCCGACCCCCATCAAATATCGCGGGCGTGCGGGATCGACGTATGGCATCATAGCCTCGACGGTTTCGTACATCAGCTCGTTTTTCTCGCCCACGCTAAGCCCTCCGATCGCAAGCCCATCAAAGCTCATCTCACACAGCGCTTCGGCGCAAAATTTGCGCGCCTGCGGGTCGGTGCCGCCTTGGATGATACCGAAGATATTTTGATGCGTATGCAAGCCGCGAGATTTCATGGCCTCGTGATAATCTATCGCCTCGCGAGCCCATTTTATTGTGCGCGCGACGCTTAGATCGATCCGCTTTTTAAGCCGCGATCTATCATCGCTGCTAAGCGCGCCAGGCTCGCGCGGTAGCTCCACTAAGTCGTCCAAAATCATCATAATATCGGAGTTTAGCTCATACTGCGTATCCAGCACGGAGCGCGGCGTGAAATAATGCATGCTGCCGTCGATGTGACTTTTAAATTTTATGCCGCCCTCGTCGTTTTTGGTGTTTGCGCGCAGACTGAAAGCCTGAAAGCCGCCGCTGTCGGTCAAAAAGCTGCGAGGAAATTTTGTAAATCCGTGCAGCCCGCCGAATTCCGCCACCACCCGCGAGCCCGGGCGCAGATACATGTGATAGGTGTTGGCAAGGATGATCTGCGCGTCTAAAATTCCGGCTACGTCCGTCGCATCGAGCGCCTTGACCGCGCCCACGGTGCCGACCGGCATAAAAACGGGAGTGCGGATCGTGCTGTGCGCCGTGCGGATCGTGCAAGCGCGCGCCGCGCCGTCCGCGCCGTCTATTTGAAATTCCATCTTGATCCTTTAAATTTAGCTTCTTGCGCGCGCTCGGCGCGAAATTTTAATTTACGGCAAAAATAAAGGAAGGAAATTCTACGCCAAATATCACTTTCTTTTTAGCCAATTATTTAAAATTAAATGCTGTTCTTTTAAGAAAACGCAAAAAAAGAATCTACCTCTCTATTAGTGTCAAAATTAGGCCTATATGAGCTCTTTTAACTTACTTATTAAAAGCTCTTTACGCGCCTCAAAAAATTCATTAAAGTTATCCAAAGACAAATCAACATCAGGTATTAGATGGTCTTTTAAGAATTTACTCTTGTCCTTATTTCTGCATTCGACTTCAACCCATTCTTCAAGACTCTTATCATTTTTAGCCATATTCTCGTTTGCATCTAGTAGTTGTAAATTAGGGAGAGCGTCGTACATAGAAAAGTCATAGCATTCCTTTTTATTTTCCTTCATTGCTTTTTTATATTCTTTATACCTGCTTTCTGGATGCAAGTGATCCTTGTGAAAGTTATTTTTTGTGTCTAAATTTGGATATAAGATAGATAATACAGCAAAAGCTTCTGGGCTATTTTTCCTATACAACATTAAATCTTGTAAAAAGCCATCATCGATTATATTACTATATCTATAAGACTTTTCAATACCCTCTAACGGAAATTCATCAATGTTTTCGTCAAAAAATACTTTACCGTCAAAATCCTTTTTAAATACTTTTCTCGTTGCGGTTAAAACGCTATCTGCGCTTCCTCCAAACGGCTTAAATAGCGTAGCTCTTAGTAAGTATTTTCTTATAACTTCTCTAGTTTGCTTTTGCCCAGTACCGTGAACTATGGAACTGGCCAAATTTTTATGATAGACATAATAAAGTACCGGTAAGATTGCATTATTTGAACTCATTGTCTGCGCATTAAACCCAAAATTTTCGAGCAAATCAAAAACGCTATGGAAGGCCATTTTTATGCTATCCCATTGCTGTTCGATATTTTCTATAAATCCGTTATTAAAACTACCTATGTCAAATTTTATATTTTCGTGATATAAATATAAAAACGCTTTTAGTACTAAATCTTTCGAGATACTAAAGCCTTTAGAGTTATTTATAAAATCAACAAGTTCATTGATCTCTTTTCTTGCATCTTTTTGTCTCCAGTTAGCGATAGCATAGCTAAATAAGATATCAGAATAGCTAAGGTGTGTCCCGCCCGAGTTAATACGAATAAATATGTTCACCGCTTTTTCAGGATTTGGATCGTCTTCTTGATAGAAATTGATAATATTTTCTGAAAAAATTATATTTTCAAAAAGATTTAACTTCTCAAATTCGTCATTAGATAAAGGAGATAAGGGATTTTCTTGCTGTATTTTTAAAGCCTTTGATTTACCATGTTCGCGAGGATATATGTCCTTGCATCTAAACCATTTTTGCCCAAATTTATCCGTATAAATGGTTTTGCTGCCGGTTTCAGCTTTTTCCAACCATAAAAATTCATATTCTACGTTGTCTTTTTTGGGTTCTTGATTTGCAGTTAGGTTAAAATAAAACTCGCAAATTTTAAATTTATCGTCTGTATTTTCCCATTTTCTATACGGTATATGCGTATGGTATTCGCCACAAAGCGCTAAATATAGCGAAGTTAATCTTTGCTGTCCGTCTAGTATAGCGGAAAATTCGTTGATACTCTTGGTAGGCTTGTATTCGTTATGAGTATGAAACCATTCTCTAAAATATCTAAGAAAGCTATAGAATTTCCATTGCCCTGCGCTTTCGCTTCTAACCTTCCAAAAAAGCATAGAGCCAATAGGATAGCCTCGCATAATAGAATCAAATAATCTTTCTACTTGCTTCCCGGACCAAACGTATTCCCTCTGAAATGCCGGAATAAGATATCTATCCGTCTCGATTTCTCGTATCGCCTCCGCTATTTTTATTGGGGGATGGAACCCAGCCATTACATTTTCCTTAAATTTATAATTTAATACTCTTTTTACCGAATTTTTCTATATCTAATTTTTCGTATTTCTACGTGTGCGGTGACGTTTTTTCGGTGCGATCTTTGTCGTGCCAAGGTCTGACGACATATTTTCATCGCTTGCCACATTTACGACATCCGTCATATTGCTGGTGATGAAATCTAAATCCTCATTTCTCAGCGCCAGCGCTTTTGCTTTTCTATTTTGCAAAAACTCGCTGTACGGCGAGCCGTAAAGGCTAGCGTGCCAGATCGCGCTTGCCAGCATCACTGCACCCGAAATTTTATGCAGCTGCGACATGCGCGAGTTCATATTCAGCGCGGTTAGAGCCGTGATGCCCATACTTACTCCAAGCGTCACTTTAGCCGCTTTGCGCTGAAAATTTAGATCAAAAATTTTATCTTCAATGCTCAAATTTTACCCCTTTGATAGAATTCAGTAGCAGTCCTATCGTCGTGCCGTTATGCAGCAGCGCCGTAGCTACGGGACTTAGCGCGCCGAAGGTCGCCAAAAATAAAATGATCGAATTGATCCCCACGGTGGCGTTGAAATTTCGATTTACGAGCCGCAGCGTGTCGTTGGCTAGCGCCTTTACCTGTGCGACGCCCTCGATATCGTTTTTCAAAAGCCCGATCTGTGCGGAAGCCTTGGCGATCTCGGCGCCGTTTAGCATGCTGATGCCAATGTCCGCCTTCATCAGGCTCGGCGCATCGTTTATACCGTCGCCTACGAAGACTACTTTCCGCCCCTCGGCTTTTAACTGCTTTAAAATTTCGGTCTTTTGCGTCGGCAGCAGCTCGCCGTAATAGCGATCTACGCCGAGTTTTTTGGCTACGGTGCGGGCTTTTGAGCTCACGTCGCCGCTTAGCATGACGATCTGTTTGGCGCCCAACTCGCGGAGCCTAGTAATGACGGCGCGGGCGTTTGCGCGCACCTCGTCTCTAAGTCCGATGAGCCCCAAAAGTCTGCCGTCAAATGCGATGTAAAGCAGCGCGAGCCCCTTTTGCATCGCAAGATCGATGGTCTGCTCATGCGCCGCAAACGAGATCATCTCGTCATCCTCCAGGAAGTGGCGCGAGCCGATGATAAGCTTTTTGCCCTCGATGCTTGTTTTAACGCCGTGAGCGACGACGAATTCCACCTCGTCGTGGTGTTTGTGGATAAAGCCGTGCTTTTTAGCCGCATCCACGATCGCCTCGGCTACGGGGTGAAAGTAATGCTCCTCGGCGCTCGCGGTTAAATTTAAAATATCGTTTTTACTAAAGCGCCCGTCAAATGATATGATCTCGGCGACCTCCAGGTTGCCGTACGTAAGCGTGCCCGTCTTATCAAATACGAAGGTGTCGGCGCTCGCAAGCGACTCAAGAGCCTTAGCGCCTTTGATCAAAATCCCGTTCTTACCCGCCTTTGAAATGCTCGACTTAAAAGCAACCGGCGTAGGCAGCTTAAGCGCGCAAGAGTAATCCGCCTGCAGCACCGAAGCTACGCTCATAAAATTTCGATTTATCAGATAGGACACGCCCGCAAGCCCGAAGGTTACCGGCACGAGCTTGTCGGCTAAGTGAGTCGTATGCATGCCGATGCTGGAGCGCTCGTTGAGAGATGCCGTGATGTAGTGCTTTATGCGCTGCGTGGAGGTATTTTCTCCGACATTTTCCGCCCAGATACGGATCCTGCCTTCCTCTACGATCGTGCCGCTTAGCACACTATCGCCGCGAGATTTTTTCACCGCGACCGATTCGCCCGTCATATTGGCTTGATTTATCATCGCTTCGCCGCTTACGACATGTCCGTCCACGGCTATGACATCGCCTGCGCCCACGACCACGATGTCGCCTACCTTTAGCTTAGAAGTTGCGATTTTGACCTCGGTCTTTTTGCCGTTTTGATCTATCTCGACCCACGCCTCGGCGATATCCGGGCGGGCGAGCTCGCGGATCAGATCGTCGCTTTTATAAACGGTGCTCTCCTCCATGTATTCGCCAAGAGCGAGCATAGCGTTGGTACTATTTGCGGCAAAGATATCGCCGCGAGCGAGCGAAATCCCCACAGCAGCAGCCTCCAAGCCCTTTGAAGTAAGCCCGTGACGAAAGCTTTCTTTAATGCCCTCTTTTAAGATAGGCATGCACGCCACGATGCTAAATGCGCGCGCTAAAGGCGAAGTGCGAAAGATTAAATTTCCGCCCAACGCAAGAAGCGCTAAGATAAATTCGTTTTTGCTCGGTAAATTTTTATGGTTAGCGGGGATAATTGATTTTAGCTCACTTAAATTTAAAACTTCAAGCTGCTTTAGAATTCCTACCCTATCTATGCCTGCGTCGAGCTTAAGGATCAAAGAGCCGATTTTAGCGTTAAATCTAGCTTCCGTTACGCCCTCAAGCCTCGCAGCTGCTTTTTGTAGTGCACTCGTATCAAGCCCTTTAAAGCCCGCGACCTTTATGCGCAGCCTAGATTTAGTCTCATGTAAAATTTTAAAATTTTGCATCGACTACTCTTGCATCTCTGCCTTGGCGTCTTCGAATCGCTCCTTCATCTCTTCGATGCCCATCTGAAACATCTCGGTGCCCTTTGCAATGAGCTTAAAAAGCTTTTTTTGCGCATTTTCGTCGGTGAGAAAATAAGTCGCCACAGCACCCAGAGCGATGCCTGTGATAAATGAGTTGCTACCAAATAAACCGTTCGCGTTTTGCCTGCCACCCAAGGAATTAAAAATTCCACCGAAAGTGGAATTCTGCGAGCTTTGAGTAGAATTTACGTCGCTTGAGCTTTGAGCGGCGGAATCTTTACTATCCGAGTTATTGCTGGAAGCAGAACTATTAAAAGGTGCAGAATTTACCCGCTCGTTTATCCATTTAGCCCAACCGCCGAGCTTTTCGTCACCGGCAAAGCTACCCGCAGAGCTGCTAGCATATTTGTTGTCACCAAAATCGTAATCGTCTAGAATTTCTTTCAAATCTTTTTTTGTGATATAGGGATTACTCATTGCCTACCTTAAGAATAAAATTTCTACCCGCGACAAGCGCGCCTACGCATACTGCGACGCCTGCCGCTGCGCGTAGATACTCGCCTTGTACGAGCTTATTTGCACTGTAAATCGCTCCGCCGCCGATGATACCGCCGCTTAGCGCAATATCTAGCGCATCGCGAATCGCTTTAGATTTGCTCTTGCCTTCTTTTGCTTTAACGAGCTCTACGGCGCAACCGCCGATCGCTCCCGCTATAGCGCCGCTTAAAACGTGATCTAGCGGCGAACGCTGTGTCGTAAGTGATCTATTCATTTAGGCCTCTATTTTTCTGATTTGTCGTCTGCGGACGTAAATTTAGCCGAAGAATTATCGTCCATTTTTACGATCTGCGGGATATTAAGCGGAGTAGTAGATGCTGCGGACGTCTCACCTACCGGCGTTTCGCCAGTCTTAGCGCTCGCGGTGGATTTTTTAGTTCTTTTAAATCCCGGTTTTGGTCCCGGTTTTTTTCTAGTTTTTTTTGCAGCGCTAGCCTCAGTGCTGGCGCTACTTGTCGCAGCTTTTTTGCCACCAGACTTTCTTTTACTTTTTACCGCCTCAGCAACATCGTCTAAGCCTTCTTTAGCCTCCGCAAAAATTTCTTTTGATTTTTTGCTTAATTTTTCCGCTCCGCCTTTGACGCTATTTTTTAGTTCCTCGACGCTTTTGCTACTTACGATTTTATTCGCACCTTCTTTGATTTTATCTCGATTGTTATAAGCGTAAACCGCCGCGCAACCAAGCGCAAAACCTGCTAGAAATGGGATCGGCATTTCATTCTCCTCGTGTTAAGATTATAAAGTCGTTTTATCAACTTTACATAGATTTTGATATTATAGCGACTTTTTTAGATTTTTGCAATCCTAATTTAATTTTTATGCAAAATTCCTTTAATTAAATTATAAAATGCGCTATTTAAGATATTTTGTAAATCGTATTTTTGAAATATCCGCTCTAATTCCTGCGGATTTTTTAAAATTTCATTTAACAAATCAGTTAAATTCAAAGAATTTGAATCAACCTCGCATTTAGAATTTAGTTCCTTTAAAATCGGCAAAATTTCATTATACGAAACCGCCTGCGCCTTATACAGCAGCTCTTTAAATTCCGCGTTCTTGCACGAATTAATTAGATCGACATAAAACATCATAGAGCTTTTTTCTATCAAAAGCGCCGAAGCCAAAAACTCATTCATACCTTTTGCAGCCAGTGCCTCACTGCCATTTTCAGGAGGCATAGCACCAAGCCTGCAAGAATTAGCAAAGTCTAGCATCCGCTCAAGTAATCCAGCTCGTAAAGATAGAATTTCTCCTAACTTTTTATCTTGAAATTTAACTGCGCCCAGCGAATAAAACTGTAAAATTTGCGCCTCTTTTTCGAGCAAAAGAGCGATATCTGCAATTTGCGCCTCATTTAAATCCCGAGATTTATTAGAAATTCTGTGCGATTTTTTGGTGCTACGCAATGCTTCTTCGTTCAAGAAATCGCCTCTATATTGGAATTTACAAGCGCTACTAGCTCCGGCGAACTGATGCCGCTTAAAAACTGCTCCCAAAGGTGCATTGGGAAAATATTTTCGTCGTAATGAATCGTCAGCGAGCCGATTAGAGAGTTAAATTTATACTCTTTTATCCCGCGAATTGCAGCTATTTTAGCCTTCAGGCTCTCCTCGCTCACGCTATCTCGTAACTCCCTAATTTTAGGACTTACACGGATACGGATGCGACCTTTGCTGTGGCTGATTTTGCTAAAATATTTATGAAATTCCAAAATATCGTTGTGATTTATTTTCATATTTTTCCTTAAATTTGCGCCCAAATAATATCATAAATCATTTAATTCCTGCTAAATTTTGCGAATTATTTGCGTTTAGGACGAAATATTTTTATCTTATTTTCATCCGCTGTTATGTAATTCCCTCCCATTAGATCAATGCAATACGGCACAGCAGGAAATACCGGCAGAAGGCACTCTTTAATCGCTTTTGGATTGCCCGGTAAGTTTATAATCAGAGATTTTTTGCGGATCGCTGCTATCTGGCGAGATAAAATTGCCGTAGGCACGATCTTTTGGCTCTCTGCGCGCATCAGCTCGCCAAAGCCTGGCATTAATTTCTCACTTACCGCTTCGGTCGCTTCAGGCGTTACATCGCGTGGAGCAGGACCCGTACCGCCCGTAGTTAGCACCAAATCACAACCCGCTTCGTCGCAAAGATAAATCAGCTTATCTTTGATCAGCTCTAGCTCATCGGGGACGATTTCATAAAAATACTGCTTCTCGCAAGTTAGCCAATCATCCATCACGGCAATTATCTCTTTGCCTCCTAAATCCTCGTAAACGCCACCGCTAGCGCGATCACTTATCGTTAAAACACCTATTTTTACCATTTTCCTCTCCTTTATTGGAATTTTAAAATTTAATCGAAATTTAGCGTGCCGTCTTGCGGCTTTTCTTCAGAGCTTTCGCTATCTTCTTTGGACTTTTGCAAATCTTGCTCTTGCGCGGAGACGCCTTCTTGCTCCACACCATCAGATTCGCAAATCTTTTGAACATCCTCGAAAGTTATGAACTCATAAACGAAAATTTGCTTTGAAATTTGATTTAGCTTATCCTGCATTGTACGGATTATCTCGCTTACCTCGTCGTAGCAATCTTGTAAAATTTTATTCACGCTCTGCGCGCTAGGGGTGAAACTATCGCCCATCGCGAGCTCGAAAACCATCTTTTGCGCCAGCGCGATAGCCTGCTTTACGTCGCTAGCGGAATTTGAAAAAGCGTCGTTTTTATGGATCTGTAGCGCTGCCATGCCGCTTAAAAGCACTTTGATTTGATTTAAAATTTGGGTTTTGGATTCGATCTCGAAATCCTCGTTTAAAAATTTATCGTTTAAAAGCTCGATCTTTTCGAAATCAAACGAATACCAATATGCGCTAAGCGCCTTTGCACCCTGATAGAACGCCTGGATCTCCTTTTCGTATTCGGTGAGAATTCTGCTTTTTTGCACGCCGTAAAAGACTCTCATTCGCACGTTTTCAAAATCGCTAAGCTCGATCGTATCGCTGCCGCGCTTAAGAGCGTTGATTGCGGCTTCATTTACCAGCGTCGCTACTCCAGCGCCGCTAAAGCCCACGCAGAGGCGGCTTACTTTGTTGATATTCGCGCTGCATCTTTTGCCCTCTAAATAAATTTTTAAAATTTCGATGCGGTCTTTGTAGTTTGGAAGCCCGATGAAAACGCGCCTATCAAAGCGCCCCGAGCGCAGCAGCGCGTCGTCGATCATATTTATTTTGTTGGTCGCGCCGATTACCATCACGCCGCTATTTTCCTCAAATCCGTCCATCTCGGTCAGCAGCTGATTTAGCGTCGCTTCTCGCTCATCGTTGCGTCCGATACCGCGCTTGCCGCCGACTGCGTCGATCTCGTCGATAAAAATAATCGCGGGCGCGCAGGATTTGGCCTTCGCAAACAGCTCGCGAACCCGCCTAGCACCGACGCCCACAAAGACCTCGGCGAAGCTTGCGCCACTTTGGTAAAAAAACGGCACGTCCGCCTCGCCCGCCACGGCTTTTGCGATAAGGGTCTTGCCGACGCCCGGCTCGCCGATCATTAAAATTCCTTTCGGCAGTTTGATACCGAAATTTCGGTATTTTGCGGGATTTTTTAAAAAATCCACGATCTCGATTAGCTCGTCCTTAACCTCGCTGATGCCCGCGACGTCGCTAAATCTCACGTCGCTAACGCTTGGCGAGAGATCGCCGAGATCGCCGCCTGCGCTAGCGCTCTGACGCGCGGCGCCGTCCATCCTGCGGCGTCTAGCCAAAACGGTTTCAAAATAATACACGAAAAGAAAAAATGCGAATGTAAAAATCACGAGCGTCGCGCTAATACCGCCGCTTCCGCTATCCTCTTCCTTCGTAATCAAAGCGTGGTTGGACAGCTCTTTTAAATTAACGATATCGGTTAAAATTTTATAGCGTTTGCCGTCGTAGGTAAAATTTAAATTGCCGTCCTCGATATGCGCGCGCTTGATCTGATCTTTTCGTACCAGCTCGCTAAATTCGCGCTCGGTGATGTATCGCGAATCGTCTTTAAAATAAACGATCGAGAGCAAAACGATAAGCAGCACTAAAAAAATCAGAATTATATTTAGCTTGCTTTTTTTGATTTTATGCAAAATTTCCATCAAATTTAACCTCATAATCTCTTATCTCCATCCATTTTTTCGACAAATCCTCATCGCTTTCGATCCAAATTTTATCATAAAATTGATCATATCCTTCATAAAACTCTCCGTTTTTCCGCTCGATCAGCACATTTAAGGGCACCTTGTGCGAAAGGCGAAATTTATAATTATTCAGCGCCGTTATGTTTTGCAGCATCTTCAGCCGCGCCTTCGCCGTTTTGCCGTCTATGCGGCCTTTTAGCGACGCCGAAGCGGTCCCTTGCCGCGGCGAAAAGATGAAAGCGTGCAGATGCGTGAGCGGAAATTTTTTGAAATTTTCTACCGCTTCGAGCCAAAGCTCTTCGCTTTCGCCCGGATGCGCGACGATAAAGTCCGTCCCCAGCGCAAACCCTCGCTCCGCAAGCTCGCAAAAAAGCTCCAAATCCCTTAGCGCGGAATTTCGGCGGCGCATTATGCTAAGCATCTTTTGCGAAGTGTGCTGAAGCGCGATGTGCAGATGCCGCTCCAGCCACGGCTCGGATAAAATTTCGCGAAAGCTTGCATCTATCTGCGAGGGCTCGATGCTGCCTAGGCGAATGCGGCGAATTCCGCGTATCCCGCCCAGCTTTTGAAGCAGCGCGCCCAGGCTCGTGCCCGCGGCTTTGCCGTAACTTCCGATGTTGGTGCCGGTTAGCACGATCTCGCTAAAGCCGTTTGCGACAAGGCTCACCGCCTCTTTTAAGATCGCGTCTTCAGAGCTGCTTCGCGAGCGGCCGCGCACCGAGGGGATTATGCAATAGCTGCAGTTAAAATCGCACCCCTCTTGAATTTTAATAAAGGCCTTGGTGTGATCCTCGTAGTCGCTTACCAGATTTTTTTCGACGCTACTTAGATCGCCAATATCGTAAAATTTCGACTCCGAGCCCAAAAACTCGTCGATCTTTTCCTTTTGCGACATCCCAAACACCCCGAATACCGCGCCGTTTTTATACAGCTCCTCGCCGCGCGATACCGCGCCGCAGCCGGTTAGCAATATTTTTTTGCCGAGGCGGTTCATCTTATTTACGTAGTTTCGCACGTCTGCGTCGGCGCCGTTCGTAACGGTGCAGGAGTTTATCACGACGACGTCCGCGCCCTGCTCGTCGTGCGTGATCTCGCCCGATTTGAGGTTGCTTTTGATAAGCTGCGTGTCGTAGATATTTGTGCGACATCCAAACGTTTTAAAATAAATTTTCAAATTTCGCTCCCGGATCCGCTTCCTGTGGCAAAACCCGCGCCCTGTGCCGCTGCGTTTAAATTTTGTGAGCCTTGCTGCTCGAAGCCGAGATCTTGCGCCGCAAAATTTTCGCCCGCCGCCATGTAGTTTTTGCCGTTAAAAAGCGTGTATGCAGGATAAGCGATCTTGATGTCGGGCTCGCTTCTTAGCGCATCTAAAATTTCAGCCGAGATGTTGCTGCGAAGCCCGAGCGTCGCGTAAGAGTTCGTCATATACCAAACCGAAATTTCAATGCCGTATGGCTCAAAAAAGCTGAAAATTCTAGGCTCGACGTTTGGATTTTTGATACTGTATTGCGAGCGAAGCTTGCCCATCTGCTTTTTAGCAATGTCGGTGTAGCCCTTGGAATACTTCCGCACGATGTTTTTTATGAGATACATCGCCTTTTTATGGTTGCTATCAAATGTTAAAAGTATGCTAATGCCGTCCCAGACGGTCTTAAGCCCGCTGTGGGTGTAGTTTGAGATAAGATCGGTAAAAATATAATTATTCGGTATGAAAATAACCCTGCCGGCTCGCTTATTCTCCTTCCACGTAGTAAGCGTAACGTCCTCAAAAAGCGTCATTCTAAGCACTGAAATATCGATGATATCGCCCACGTAGGTCTCGCCGTTTTTATGCACCCTGATGCGATCGCCCACGCGAAAGCTGCCGCCGAGCACGATCGTAAGCCAGCCTAAGGAGCTCATAAACATATCTTTCATCGCAATCGCAAGACCGGCAGAGGCAAAGCCCAGAACCGTCACGAAATGCGTCATATTCTCGATGTAAGAAAAGAGCAGTATCAGCGCGATCAGCGTGAAATTTAAAACGTTGATGATTTTATTTACAATGTAGAAATTCTCGTCGTTTTTGATATATTTTTTCGCCACCACCTTACAGAAAAAGGACAGCGCGATGACTACGAGTATCCATACGGCGATGTTTCCCGCACGCTTGACCTGCGCTTTTATATCGGCGGTCTGCACGGCGATTTGGGAGTTGATCTTCTTTTCATAAACGTCGTATGTGGTCTGCGCGATCTCGTACGCGGAGCTGAACTCTCCGAGCTCGTAATCTAAGCTTTTAAGCTCCGCCGCAGCGCTTGCGTCCGTATCAATCTGCATCAAACGCTCATATAGCGCCCTTTTTGCTTCAAGTTTATCGATTAAAGCTTTAATATTTTCGATGGCGTTTTTCTGCTCCATCTTTTGAGCTTGCAAATTTCTAATCGTAGAAAAACCGGAAATTATCGAAAAAGGATTTGTAATGCGCGCAGGCTCGGGAGTTTCAGGCATCGCGATGATATCTAAAAACGGAGATTTTTCATACTCTTTTAGCAGTATGAGCTGCTCTTTTACGGCGCGAAGTCTTTTTTGAATCTCTGCGATCTTATCGGTGCCGGCGCTCTTTTTTAGCTCCGCTTCGAGCTGGCTGGATTGCTTTTGTAAATTTTGATAGCCGATGAAATTTGAAAAGCGCGAGATCCAGATATTGTTTTTGATCTCATCGTCAATAACACGGATCTGATCTTTTAGCGACGCGGATAGCTTAGAATTTTCATCTTTCTTCTCACTAGCGGCAGAGCTAGCGTTGGATTCTAAGCGCGTGTGCGCGGCGGAGAGCGTAGAATTTGCCTCGCAAAATGCAAGATTAAAAATCAAAAAAATAGCTGCAAGCGCTCTCATTCAAACTCTTTCAGCGCTGCGATTACTTCATCTTTTGCGATCTCTTTGGAAGCGTAGAATTTACCGATGCCGTCAGGCAGGATAAATTTTATCTTGCCGTTTTCGCTCTTTTTATCGAGAAAAAACAGCTCGTAAAATTCCGCTGCATCCTCTACGTGAAATTTTATCGGAAGTGCGAATTTTTGAAGCACTTTGCGGATTCGCTCCTCCTGTTCGCCGCTTAGTTTGCCGAGGCGACGCGCTAGCGTATTTGCCATCACCATGCCGATCGCCACAGCCTCGCCGTGCAAAAATTTTTTATAATTAGTAATTTTTTCAATAGCGTGAGCAAAGGTGTGTCCGTAGTTTAGCACTGCGCGCACGCCGCTTTCGCGCTCGTCACGCTCTACGACGCTTGCTTTAATCTCCACACAGCGAGCGATTATATGCGAAATTTCATCGGCGCTTTTTAGATCGTGCGTCTCGAAAAATTTAAACAGCTCGCCATCAAAGCATACAGCCATCTTTACCGCCTCTGCGACGCCTGCGGCAAACTCTCGCGCAGGAAGCGTCGATAAAAATTTACTCTCGCAATAAACCACGCGCGGCTGATAAAAGGAGCCGATTAAATTTTTGCCGAAGCGATTATTCACGCCCGTCTTGCCGCCGACGCTTGCATCCACTTGCGCTAGCAAGGTCGTAGGTATATTGATAAAATCGATGCCGCGCTCATAAATGCTCGCGCAAAAGCCCGTTATATCGCTGATGACGCCGCCGCCAAGAGCAATGAGCGTGCTTTTGCGATCAAGCTTGGAGCTGAAAAGCTGCTCTAAAATTTGCTCCACGCTCGCGGTATTTTTATACTCTTCGCCGTCTGGGATCGTGATGATAAATTTTTGCTCGCAATCTAGCCGCTGCAGTAAGAAATCAAGCCACAGCCCCCCTACTTTGGGGTTTGTGATGATCGCTACCTTGCCTTTGAGTTTAATCTCTTGCAATTCGTCGATAAAAACGCTGTATTTTTTGCCTAAATTAAGATCGATTTTCATACGCTACCTTTGATTTTTGGGTAATTGTAACATAAATTTCGATTACTTTTCATACCCGTAATCGCTCGGAACGAAAATTTGATGATTTTTGCCTAGCTTAAAATACATCTGATCCAAATCCTGATTGAAAATCGATGTGAGCTTGCGCGCCAAAATTCTATCATTAAATGGCACGAACTGCAACAGATCTCGCTCGCTGCCTAGCGCTAAAATCGGGTTTTGCCGCTCGCAAGAAATCACGAATAAACTCTGCTTAAAAAGCTTCGATAAGCTTACGTAGCTTTGCGCAAACTCGCCCCTTTCGCTCTCGCCGAAAATATACAAATACACGTCTAGCCCTAGCTGCGAGCTTATGTCAAAGACGATACTTGATTCCTCACGAAGCCGCTCGCCGGCACTTAGTACGACACTTTTACGCACATCTTTTAGCTCGCCCTCTCCAAGGCTTAGCACGGGAATTTCAAGCGCTTTAAGTGCTGCTTTTTTCGCTTCGAAAACTCCGCTTGAGCAAACTACCAAGCCCGCTTTATTTTCGCTCACATCGCGCTTTAAATTTAATTCGCCCGAGTAATTGATGAGAATTTCAAATTTATCCCGCTCACACAGCGCTTTAAGCTCGCTAAAAGCGTCGTTTAGCAGAGGATTTAAAATTCGCAGATAAATTTTATGATTTCTAATATGTAAATCCAAAAACTCAAGCGCCCTAACCGTCCTAGCTATCTCGTCGTCGCTCATTTTTTTCATATCGATTAGCGCGAAAATATTTAGCCCAAACGGCGATGGAAATTGCCCGCTTTGCTTTTTTACTTCAGCAAACACCACTCGCAGCGCGCTCGGCTCACCAACGACCAAGATCGTATCATTCGGATATATCCGCGAGCCGGGTGTCGTTACGATGTAATTATTGTGGCGGTAGATCATCGGAATTTGATATTTGGCATTAGAAAGCGTGCTGATTTTTTTATACGCAAACGAGCTTCCTACGGGCACTTTTACCTCCATTATCTCTCCGCGTCCAAGCCCGATATTATCAGCAAAAACGGGGCTATCGGGTAAAAAACCGATGAAGCGCGAGGAATTTAGCGCAAGGGTATTTACGATTTTTACGTGAGCTTCATTTTTATTTTCGCGCAAAAGTCCCCAAAAATCAGCCACATAAAGCTCTAAATCCGAAGCGAGCGTCTTTAAATTTTCAAGTGTTACTTTAGTGTCAAATTCATCCTCCATTATCACTATGCAGCGGTCAAATTCCTCTTCTGCTAGCACCACGCGCAACCGCTCAATGCTAGTAGGATCAAAAATTTCGACCGAAAAATTTGACTCGTTTTCAAGCTCTGAGGGCACGGCATCCATATTTTTAGCTATGACGCGATATGATCTGATGACATCTTTAATTTTACAAACTTTGGATAAAAAATGGCGCGCAAACTTTCCGCTTGCGATGATTAAAACTTGTTTCATTGCTCTCCGTTTCGTGGTTTTGCAAAGATTATAACTAAAAACGTCTAAATTTTAAACTGCGCGATAAAATTTGCGGGCGAGCTTAGGCACGGCGACCTAAAAAATTTAAAGATCGAAATTTTAAAATCAATGTTTAAAATTCCAAAATCCGAGGCTTAAATTTTAAAATGAATTAAAACAAGCCTCGTTCAATTTAATCTCGCCGCTTAGAGCGATAAAATTTCATAAATTTAAAAGCGGCGCCATAATCATTCGCGCCGCTTAAGCAAAAATTTTAAACTCGCTAGATTTTAAAATTTTATCTCCGCAGAGAGCATGAAGCTTCTGCTCTCGCCGAGCGTCACGCCGTTTGCCGAGCCTAGCACGCTAGTTACGTTAAGACCGCCCGCACCGTCGGCGCTCGCAGGATACATTCCCGCCCAGTATTTTTTGTTAAATACGTTATTTACGTTGAAGCGCAGCGTAGTCTTATCGCCCAAAAGACGCTCGCTCGTATATCTGATACCAAGATCGGTAACGAAAAAGCTAGGAGTGTGCTGAGTGTTTAGATCATCCAGATACATCTTGCTAGTGTAGTGGAAATTCGTACTGATCGCAAGCTTATCGGTGCCCGGGATCACGTAATCAAGCATTAAATTTGCGTTTAGTTTAGGGATGCCGTTTGCGACCTTGCGATTAGCGCCCGCGATGCTTACGTTATGCATCTTAGGATCGATGTAGGTAAAGCCGCCCAGCACGCTTAAATTTTGCGTAATTCGTCCGCCGCTCATAAACTCAAATCCGCGGTTGCGCTGCTCGCCATTTATGCCGTAGATCCCCGTAGAACTATTCAAGTAAGCAATCGGACGACGTATATCAAAATACGCCACGCTAAAATCAATCATATCGGCTACGCGAATCTTAGCGCCGATCTCGTGCTGCTTGGAGCGATACGGCGACGTAGAGGAAACCTCACCGTTATGCGGACCGCTATTATAAACATAGGTAGAGCCCTGCTGCAAGCTATCTGCATAGGTGTAGTAGATGCTAGCATCCTCTATCGGATGGAAGATCAAGCTGCTCGCCCAACTATAGCCCGAATCGCTATAGGCTTTAACAAGTCTTTGCTGGCGGGCATTGTAGGATTCCTGCCTCATCCACGCCTTAGATGCGCTTAGCATCACGTCAAATTTATCGTTTATCGTGATATCGTCTAACACCGAGACGTTATACATATCCAAAACCGCATAGTGATACAGCCCACTTCCGCGCCTAGCGCCGGTGTAATTTAGAATTTTAGGATCGTAGATATTGCCTATGGTAGGCGAGGTGTAGTTTGTGCTCGCGTTTTTATATCTATCCTGCGTCCAGTGATAGCCGTTAGTCTGCACGCTGAAATCGTGCTCGATATCGCCCGTGTTAAACTGCGTATTAGCCTTGAGATAGCCGCTTGGCAGATCGAATCTATATGCCGCCGTAGCACCGCCGCTGTGTCTGGTTTTATAATCGCCCGGCTTTGTATATTGCGGATGTGTGCTAGGCAAGATATAATTTACAACTCCATGAGTATCACGATCGGCGCGCTGAAACTGAAAGCCGCCCTCTAAATACCATTTATCGGTAGGCGTAAATTTAAATTTTGCGCTTGCGGTAGTGGTTTTTAGATGCATACCTCCAAAGCTCTGACCAAGACCGCGTTTTGAAGAATCCACCGCCTTTGGAAGCTCCATGCCGTCTACGATCTTGCCGTCTCGCACGCCAAGAGCAAACTGCCCCGCAAAGCCCTTGGTATTGTGCTCATAATAGCTAGCCGCGGTTTCAAAAGTAAGATCGCCCGTCGGATAAAATTCCATCGTGACGCTGGCTAGGCGGCGCTGCAAATTTGAGCCCTTCGGTTGTCTGTCGCCGTTTGATCCGTAAAACACCGTGCGGTAGCCGAATTTTTCAAATTTATCGGATAGATCAAGACCAAGCCCCAGATTGCTTCGCGACATATAATCACTCCAGATGATGTATTGATCTTTTACCGGGCGCTTGCGCGTGTAGCTGAAAATGCCCACTGGATTTTGCGCGCCGTAGAGCGAGCCTGCGACGCCGTTTTGTACCTGAAAACTCTCAAACATCGCCATCGGAATCGCCGTCGTCGAAATCGTATAAAAGCCGTCCCAGAAACTATTGCCTACGACGCTACCTTCAAAGCCGCGCGTCTGCGGGCGTCCGACCGTAGCGCCGCCGCGCATCTGAATCTGCGCGGACGGGAAGTATTTGACCGCCTCCTCGTAGCCGGTGACGCCTTGGTGGTTCATGATCTCCTTGCTGATCGTGTTGATCTGATACGGAAGATCCAAAGCGCGCTTGCCAGCAAGCATGCCTTGCTGCACATTTTTGCTCAAAAAGCCCTCGTCGATGCCGCTCTCGCTGATATTATCGCCGACGGAATTTACCTCGATTACGCCCATATTCTGCGACTTTTCAGGCGCAGAATTACCGCCACTTTGCGCTGCAGCTAAACTGCTGCATAGCAGACACATACATGCCGCTAATGAAATTTTAAATTTCATCGTTTTCCTTCGTTCCATTATTTTCCCTTCGTTATGGATATATTTAATATTATTTTTTAGCATATTAGAAAAATTTTCCTAAATTTAGACTAAATTCGAGATATAAATTTATATATTTGTAACCGCATTTTTTAGCTTTAAATTTCATAGACGATATACCGCGATACAAAAGAAAAATTGCGCAAATTTATATGAAATTCTAAAATTTTAATGTAAAATCGCCCGTATGAAAAAACTAATACCGGCGCTTAAGCAAGCGCAAAACCGACTCAAAAATTTCTTCCGCCTCTACGATACCGAGCTCATGCACCATGCATCAAGCCTTAGCTTTCACACGATTCTGGCGCTATTGCCGGTGCTGATGGTCTCGCTTAGCGTTTTTATGCAGCTGCCAAGCTTCAAAGGCTACTACGACAAGATTATGGGCTTTATCTTTTCAAACTTCCTGCCTGCAAATCAAGCGAGCATGGCACACTATATCGAGGAATTTATGGCAAACGGACTAAGCCTTGGCGTAACGGGCTTTTGCGCAGTGTTAGTTACGTCGGTGCTGTTTTTCGGAGACTTTGAAGCGATTATCGCGCGCATTTCGCATTCGCCCGAGCGAAGCTTTTTTAAGAGCCTAAGCACCTACTGGACGCTGATGACACTCGCTCCTGTAGGACTTGGAGCATCGTTTTATATCAGCGGCGAGCTTCAGGAGCTACTAAATAAAACCGAGTTTACAAGCTGGATAAATTTGCTTAAAATTCTACCCTACTTAATCGTTTGGGGGATCTTTGCGATTACTTATGCTACGGCGATCAACCGCGAGATCCGCGCAAAAGCGGTGCTTGCCTCATCGCTCGTAGCATCGATTTTATGGTGGCTTTCAAGACTGGTTTTTGCGCAATACGTCTTTTATAACAAAACCTATCTTAGCATCTACGGCTCGTTTTCGGTCGCGCTATTTTTCTTTCTGTGGATCTACATAAGCTGGATTTTCTACCTATACGGCGTGAAATTCTGCGTATTTTTGGACGCTAAATTTAAAAGAGGTGGCGAGCGACAAAGCGCTTGAAATTTTTAAATTTCATAACGAATTTTACGAAAGGTTATAGTAAAAATTGACGATAATCGCATATAAATTGGCAGCTTTAACGATAAGTTCTCGTCAGTAAAAGGATTAAAATTTGAAATCTCGTCTTTGTTCGGTCTATATACGAGCGATCTACTTTAAATTATAGAATTTCTCAAGGAGAGCTAGATGGCGTTTGTAGCAGAATATATTTCTAAAGAGGACTTGGAGAAATATGATATTTTAAGCAATATGAACGAGTTATTGATGAAACACAATTACACATACCCAATCCAGGATAATGATACCGATTGGATGAATTGGGTTATCGATAGGCAAAGAGATGCTTGGCTTATTCATGTATGTTTGGCATCTATGCCGGATCCGCGAGATGGCTATACGGGTGAGGATATTTGGTTGTTTCACTATAAAGGTAGAGATATCGAGCTTGATATAAGGCGAATTTATGACGAGACAACGAGTAAATATTTCACGGAAAATCCATTTAAAATCAAATATATATTCCAAAGCGTAAATTCTGACATTGGAGATATTTCAATGGATGAAATTTATGAAATTTTAAATGAAGCATTATTGGAATACGGAGATGATGGTATCAATAGCAGAAAATTTTTACCAAAAGAACACGAAGTCGTAACTTTTCTGCACGATTAAAATTCAAAGAACCAATGAGCCGCGTCAAAATACCTCTGATATTTCGCCATCCAAATTAAATATTTTCTACTGCGCTATAAAACGCCCCACTCTTTTTTATATTCGTTTATTATCTCATCGGATGTTTTTTCTCCCTTATCGACCTTGATAAGATCGATTATATCTTGCTCGTTTGCAAACATACCCTCTATCGCGTGGTTACAGATGATAGATCTGTTTTGCTCGTATTGTTCTGCGCTCAGCTCGTCTTTATATTTTTCAAGTATAGCCAAACTCTTTTCTAAACTATACACTTCCGGATATTTTTGCATGCTTTATCCCCTAGCAATATAAAATTTTATCAGCTGCGGCGTCCTATTAAAAAACAAAGCTCAAGCGGGCAGGCGCACTTTTTGCTACGAATAGCTTGCAAGTAGTTCGCACTTCGCCGCAGCTAAAGCAGATAACTATTAGATGACGGGAAATTTTACTGCAAGTAGCTCACAAATAAATTTAACAAAGCCCTTATCAAGCAAAAAAACGAAAGTAAAAGCCGTCAAATAAAACTGCTACTCCCTTACGATGAAAGCTCCAGTAAACTTGCCATTATGCGCGAAATCTCTCGCCTCATCCTCACTCTTAAATCCGCTTAAAAAGACGCGATAAATTGGCGCGCCATCTATGCTAAATTCTTTGATGATCGCAGGATATCCCGCCGTGCCGTGGTAATCGCGCTGATAAATTTGTGCGCCGCTTCTGTTTCTAAACGCACCGATTTGCACCATAAAATTTCCGCCGACAATGGTTGCTTTCGGCGAGCCTTTGGCGATAGTATGCCCATAAAAGCCCACTACTTCGAGTTTTACCGGCGCCGTACCTTTGGCAAATACGCCTACTAAATTAGCAGCTGTTTTGCTAAGATCGATGATGCGACCATCCACGAATGGACCACGATCGTTGATGCGCACGGTTGCGGTAGCGCCGGTGTCGCGATTCGTGACCTTTACCATAGTATTCATTGGATAGGTTTTGTGCGCGGCGGTCATGCCGTTCATATCGTAAATTTCGCCGTTTGAGGTGTATTTACCATGAAAATTCGGCCCATACCAGCTGGCGATGCCGATTTGAGTGTCACCGACGCTTACTTGTTCGGGATAGTAGGTTTTGCCGTTGATTTTATAAGGGCGCATAGTAGCGGGAGAGTTTTTGCCGATCTTGCCCGCACCGCCCACAGACGATCTAGAAGGCGGTGCGGTGCGAAACGAGCAACCGGCAAGAATCAGCGCAAAAAGCGCACTAAAAAGAGCGATTTTCTGGTACGACACCTACGATCCGATCTTATTTGTTGAATTTTATATTATTTAGCGCTATTTCGTTTTTGTCTTTGAGGCTAAGCTCGTTCGCCAAACCTGCTAACATACGTCCTGGCTTGCGCTGTTTCAGACGTGGTTCATACGCTTGAAACGCGCCTTGATTTACGACAAATTCTGCATATTTGCTTTGCGGGATATAAAAGAAGTACTTGCCGTTAAGCGGCGAAATTCCGTTTTTAATATGCGCGTTGTAATCCTGCATCTGCGACGGCGAAATTCCGATCTGTTTTGCAACCGCGCTTAGCTTTGTGCCCGGAGCTACTGCGATACGCTTTAGCCCCCACGGCTCGCTTTCAAAAAGCAGAATTTTACGCATATTTTCATTTTGAGCGATGTAAGCGTATTTGATAATGCGCTTGATAAAATTCTTAGTCTCATTAGGAAGTGCGGGACTTTTTAGCAAGCGATCCAGATCATCGCTGCCAGTAGCTGCAATCGCATTTTTAAGTTTTTGATCGCCGCAATTATACGCCATTAGCGCTAAATACCACTTGCCAAAATTTTGCTTCAGATGCAAAATATACGAAAACGCAGCATCCGTAGAGGCTGCGGGATCGCGACGCTCATCTACTGCACTATCTACTCTAAGACCGAAATTTTTCGCGGTCGCCGGCATCAGCTGCCACATACCACCTGCGCTAGCGCCTGATGTGACCGTATTTTTAAGATGAGATTCTACCATTGCCAAATACAATAAGAATTCCGGAGCTTCGATGTTATCGACCTCGGATTTGACTAAGTAGGCATTGTGCGACTGCGAAGTCACGATATGCTTAAACTGCTTGCGATCGCTTGCATTGATCGCACGGAATATGCCCGCGACTACGTTTTTGCTCGATTCGTTATTTTCGATGCCGAATTGATTTAAAATATAGTCGTGATTTGCGCGCATCAGACCGGGCTGGCTCGCAAACGCTTCGCCCACTAAAAGCAGGGCTAGCAGTATAAATTTTATGGCTTTCATATCTCTCCTTTGATTTTATCGCCAAAAAGCCTACAGGCGTTTTGAGTCGTTATTGCTTCGACCTCTTCTACGCTTAGGCTTAAAATTTCCGCGACTTTTTCTACCACGAGTCTCGTAAATGCAGGCTCGTTGCGCTCGCCGCGATGCGGATGCGGGGTTAGATAGGGTGCATCCGTCTCGATTAAGAGGCGCTCTTGCGGAATTTGCGGTAAGATCTCAGCTAAGTTTTTTGCATTTTTGAATGTCAAAACTCCGCCGATACCGAAGTAAAATCCGTATTCGCTAAGACCTAGCAAAAGCTTGCTGGCATTGAAGCAGTGCAAAACACCGCCGCATAAATCGCCGGCGCGATCTTTTAGAATTCCAAAGCTATCTTCGTTTGCTTCTCGGATATGGACTATAAGTGGTTTTTGAAGTTGTGCTGCTAGATCGATTTGTGAGATGAAGGCGTCTTTTTGGCGGGAGATTTCTAAGGCTTTGGTTTCCTTGCTCTCTTGCTGCTTAAGTCTGAAGTAATCAAGACCGCATTCGCCAACGCCCACACATTTGGGATCGTCAGCATACCGCTTCAGCACCTCCATATCGAAAGAATCTATCTCGTATGGATGCACCCCTACGGCAAAATACACATTATCCCGTGCATGCGAAATTTTACATGCCTTATCTAGGTCTGCTACATCGGCACCGGGAATGATGATGCTGCGCACGCCTGCAATCGTGGCGCGCTCAATCACCGCGTCCAAATCGGCATCGAAACTAGCATCGTCTAAATGGCAATGTGTATCTATAATCATAAAACTCACTTGATAAAATTTTTCGAAGCGGATTTTACGTCGTTTTGCAAAATCACACTTAAATTTAAATTAAACGCGGTATTGTAGCAAAAAATTTCAGATTTAAACTTAAGCTTAAAATTCCTTCAGCTTTGCCTTAGCTTTTTAGCGAATTCCAGGGCTTCTGCAGTAATAGTCTCACCACTTATCATACGAGCTAGCTCTGTTATTTTCTCATTTTCGCTTAATAATCTCACGCTAGATTTGCCGTTCGTTTTACTTACTAAAAAGTGTGACGCAGCCTTGGAGCTAAGCTGCGGTTGGTGCGAAATCGCAAAAATTTGATAAAATTTTGAAATTTTTACCAGTACGTTTGCGATACTCATCGCCTCTTTTCCACTTAAATTTGAATCAATCTCGTCTAAGATTAAAATTCCCTCGCCGTTATTTGTAAGCTCCAAGCTCGCGGCAATAAAAGCAAGGCGTAGGCGGTTCGTTTCGCCTGAGCTTAAATTTTTAAATTCCGTCTTGCACAAGCTGACGCAAATTTCGTCTGTGCCGCGCTCACTAAGAACCGCGGGCTTAAAACTAAGCTCTACGCCATCCATATAAAGCTGCTTTAGATAGGAATTTATCAGATCCTCGAGCCGTTTTTTAGCGCCCTTGCGAGCCTCGCTAATTTTTTCGGCAAGGATAGCGGTGCCTTCACTAAGGCGTTTAAATTCCGCTTGTAGCTTGGTTTTTTCAAAACTTAACTGCTCGTAATGCTCAAGCTCTTTCTTGCGCGCTTCAAGCGTAGCCAAAGCCTCTTCTACGCTTCCGTAGCGCCTATTTAGCGCGCTAAGAGCTTCGATGCGATCTAAAATTTTCTCTATGTCGATGTTTTCGAGCTCGTCTAAATTCAAGCTTTCTCGCTTTAGTCGTAACTCGTTCATCGCATCCTCAAAAAACGCACTATCCAGTCCGCTAAGACTTAGCGCTTCGATGACGCTGCGCTCTAGCTCAAAAACGCCCTGTGCCCTAGCCCAAAGCTCCTCGATCTTATCTTTTTTACTAAGCTTTTTTTTGATCTGCAAAAGCTCCTCATATTCGCCGATCTTTGGCGATACGCGCTCGATTTTTTCAATCTCGAAGCGAGCGAATTCCTTTAACTCCTCAATCTTGCGCTCTTGATCCAAAATTTCATCCAGCTGCTTTTTTGTACGGCTAAATTCCACAAAAGCGCTTTGAAGCTCCGATAGGCTTTGCGCGTGCGCAGCATCTTTTTTCGCGGCGATAAAATCAAGTAATTTTAGCAAGCTGTCGCTACTCATTTCGCCGGCGTTTTTCGCGCCTAAAAATTTCACGTATTCGCCGGCGATCGTGCTTAGATTTTTTTTTGAGACCGATTGGGAATTTATAAAGTATCGCAAGCTACGCTCTTTTAGAACGCGAAAGGTATTTGGCGTATCGTTTATCAAGCCGAAATTTTCCATATCAAATTTATGCTCTACGTCCGCTTCTATGAGCTCTGCCTCGCATTCTTTAAGCCCGAACACCGCTAAAATAGCGCCTATTAATACCGATTTACCCGCGCCGCTGATGCCTGTAAATACGCTAAGTCCCGGGCCAAAACTAAGCTCGCTCTCGCAAAAACCTAGATTATTTTTAATATAAATTCTTTCTAGCATCCGCCGTGCCCCCATCTGAGTTTGGCTTTTAAAACGTCGAAATAATCGTAGCTTCTGCGTTTTATTAAATTTGTCTTGGCGTGTGAAATTTTAACGCTCACGCTGCTAAACTCCGCCATATCAAAAACGTCTTGCCCGTCGACGACGACGCTAACTTCGGAGCTTCCGACGTTTTTGAAACTTGCGAGATACTCTTTGGGAAGGATCAAAGGCCGCTGCGTCAGGCTGTGCGAGCAGATCGGCGTGACGCAAAACACGTCGCACAGCGGATAGACGATAGATCCGTTCGCGCTCATATTATATGCGGTCGAGCCTACAGCGGAGCTTACGATCACGCCGTCGCCGTAGTAGGTGTTGAAATATTTTCTATTTAAAAACGCATCGATCTTCGCCATCGAAGAGATATGGCTGCGGGTGATTACGACGTCGTTAAATGCGGTCTTGCGGACGATCTTGCCGCTGCCGTTTTCCAGTATCACTTCGAGTAAAAACGGGCGCTCGATCTCGTATTCTCCGCGCAAAAATTCCTTTAAAAATTTTGCGAATTCGCTAGGCTGCACGTCTGTTAAAAAGCCCAAAGTGCCTGCGTTGATACCGAGGATAAAGGCGTTTTTATCGCTTAGCAGCCTCGCAAGCCCGATAAGCGTGCCGTCGCCGCCGAGGCTGATTAAAAAATTGGTCTTTTTTAAAATTTCTGCAAGCGTATGCGGCTTGAAGCCTAAAAATTCGGCGCTATCTTGCTGCATCAAAGGCTCGATACCTTGCGCTTTTAAAATTTCGCGAATCTCCTCCGCGACGGGGCGGATCTCCTCCGATTTTTTGGCTATCAGCCCTGCAAATTTTAAATTTTCGTGGATTTTGTTTTTGCTTTCCATTTTTCTACTTTCGGGCGCTATTTTATAAAAAATTAGCTTTGTAAAAGCAAAATTTAACTATAATCGGCTCTTGAAATTTTATTAAAAAGGAGTAATTTTGCGAAGTCATTACTGTACGGATTTGAGTAAAAACGATATCGGCAAAAGTGTAACCGTGTGCGGCTGGGTAAATTCTTACCGCGACCACGGCGGCGTGATTTTTATAGATTTGCGCGACCGAAGCGGGCTTCTACAGCTAGTTTGTGATCCCAAAGATAGCCATTCGGCATACGAGGTAGCAAATACCGTGCGAAACGAATTCGTTCTAAAAGCCGTCGGCAAGATCCGAGCTCGCGGCGAGGGGCTGGAAAATCCAAATTTAAAAACCGGCGACATCGAAGTCGTAGTAGAAAGCTTAGAGATCGAAAATCCAAGCAAGCCGCTTCCTTTCGTAATCGGCGATAAAAGCGTCAATGAAGAAACGAAGCTGAAATACCGCTTTTTGGATCTGCGCGCTGAGGGAAGCTTCGATAAATTTAAGATGCGCTCCAAGGCCGCGATCGCCGCGCGAAATGCTCTTGATAGGCTGGGCTTTGTGGAGGTCGAAACGCCGATCTTAACGCGCGCGACGCCTGAGGGCGCTAGGGATTATCTGGTGCCTAGCCGCGTCTATCCGGGCAGCTTCTACGCGCTTCCGCAAAGTCCGCAGCTTTTCAAACAGCTTTTGATGTGCTCGGGCTTTGATAAATACTTCCAGATCGCGCGCTGCTTCCGCGACGAAGACCTCCGCGCCGACCGCCAGCCGGAATTTACGCAGATCGATATCGAGATGAGCTTCAATACCCAGTACGACGTAATGCGCGTAGCCGAGGAGGTTTTAAAGGATATTTTTAAATCCTGCGGCCGCGAGATCGTCACCCCTTTTAGACATATGGAGTACAAAGACGCGATGGAGCTTTACGGCAGCGACAAACCCGATCTGCGCTATGATATGCCTTTCATCGACGTAGCCGATATTTTTGAAAAATCTAGCAACGAAATTTTTTCAAATTTAGCCAAAGACCGCAAGGCTAACCGCGTTAAAGCGCTAAAAGTCGAGGGCGGCGATCTGAAATTTAGCAAGCGCCAGATGCAAGGTTTTGAGGAATACGTGAAAAAATTCGGCGCGCAAGGCCTTGCGTTTATCCAAGTAAAAGAGGACGGTCTAAAGGGGCCGCTAGTAAAATTCTTTGAAAAAAGCGAGCTGGACGAACTCATCAAGCGCTGCGGGCTTAAAGTCGGCGACGTCGTATTTTTCGGCGCAGGCAAAAAGAAAATCGTGCTTGATTATATGGGTAGATTTAGAATTTTCCTCGCAAACGAGCTCGGTCTGATCGATCCGAACAGGCTTGAGTTTTTGTGGGTCGTAAATTTCCCTATGTTTGAGCAAAACGACGACGGCAGCTACTCCGCGATGCACCATCCTTTCACGATGCCGAACAATCCCGACGAGCCTGATTTGGAGGATATTACCTCGATTGCCTACGACGTCGTGCTAAACGGCATCGAGCTTGGCGGCGGCAGTATCAGGATCCATAAGGCGGACATTCAAGAAAAGGTCTTTAGGCTGCTTAAGATCGAGCCTGCGGAGCAGAGGGAGAAATTCGGCTTCCTGCTCGATGCGCTAAGCTTCGGCGCGCCTCCGCACGGAGGTATCGCGATCGGCTTTGATAGGCTGATGATGCTGGTTACCGGCTCAAGCAGTATTCGCGAGGTTATCGCGTTTCCTAAAACGCAGCGCGCGCAGTGTCCGCTCACCAAAGCCCCTAGCGTCGTGACCGACGAGCAGCTTCGCGAGCTAGGTCTTAGGCTTCATAAGAAGGAGCAAAAATGAAAAGCCTTTTTCTAATCATCGGCGCTCCGGGAAGCGGCAAAACGACCGATGCGAGTATGATCGCTCAGATGAATCAAAGCATCGAGCACTACTCCACGGGCGATCTGCTGCGCGCCGAGGTAGCAAGCGGCAGCGCTTTGGGCAAACAGATAGACGGCTTCATCTCTAAAGGCAATCTCGTGCCGCTTGATATCGTCGTAAATGCTATCGTTAGCGCGATTAAAAGCTCGCCTAAAGACTTCATCATCATCGACGGCTATCCAAGAAGCGTCGAGCAGATGAATAAGCTAGACGAGGTGCTGCGAGGCGACGATGATGTAAATCTTAGCGCAGTAATCGAGGTGTGCGTTAGCGAGGAGGTCGCCAAGGAGCGTGTTTTAGGACGTGCTCGCGGAGCGGACGATAACGAGGAAGTCTTTAAAAACCGCATGGCGGTATTTTCAGAGCCGATCGAGGATATCCGTAAATTTTACGGCGACGCGGGCGTATTTTACAGCGTAAACGGCGAGCGCACGGTCGAGGAGATCGTAGCGGACATAAACGCTATAATCGCCGCGCAGATCGAAAAACTGGGCTAGCGCGCTTGGATGGCGGCTTAAATTTTAAGCGCCTCCGGCTCCTTTTTTCGTACCGCAAGCGGCGCAAATCGCGCTTAAATTTTAATGCGCCTTTTTTGCGAGCGCGCCTTTAAATTTATAGCTTGCCGTTGCGCGAGATAGCCAAGATCAAGCGTAAATTTAAGTAGCTCGCTGTGTAAATTTAAATGCGAGCGCCCAAATGCAAGCAGATTTCAAATTTAATGAAATTTCAGATCTGTTTGCAAATGCAGAGATTAAAATTTAAGGATAGATATGGTTAGAAAATTTTTACTTAGTATGGCTTTATGTGCGGTCGCATTCGGCGCGGGCGGGTTTGTGCCAAGCGGCTCCGCGGCGCAAACTCAACCGTTAAGCGTCAAAGAGGCGCTTAAATTAAGAGATGATTCTTTTGTCGTAATCGACGGCAAGATAAAATCCCAGCTCAAACACGAGCATTATAGATTTGTGGATCAAAACGGCGATAGCATCGAGGTTGAGATCGATGATGACGTTTGGCGCGGCGTGAGCGTGGATGAAAATACGCTCGTGCGAATTAGCGGCGAGATCGACAAAGATTTTACCAAAACGACGATAGACGTAAAAAATATCAAAATTTTAAATTCTAAATAAAGGAAAACTATGGATCTTTCAAAGATAAAAGTGGGCTCAAACCCCGATAAAATCAACGCGGTAATCGAGATCCCTTACGGCTCGAATATCAAATACGAGATCGACAAAGCAAGCGGTGCGCTCTGCGTCGATCGCGTGCTATACGGCGCGATGTTTTACCCCGCAAACTACGGCTTCGTGCCGAATACCTTAGCCGACGACGGCGATCCTGCGGATGTTTTGGTTCTAAACGAATATCCGCTTGCCGCAGGCAGCGTGATCCCGTGCCGCCTAATCGGCGTTTTGATGATGGAGGACGAAAGCGGCATGGACGAGAAGCTGCTTGCCGTGCCGGTTAGCAAGATCGATCCGCGATATGAGGGCATTAAAGGGGTCTCCGATCTGCCTAAAGCGACGCTGGATAAGATCAAAAATTTCTTCGAAACCTACAAGCTTTTAGAGCCGAATAAATGGGTCAAAGTGAAGGATTTTGCAAGCGCCGCGGAAGCGGAGAAAATCCTAGACAAAGCGATCAAGGCTTATAAATAATCCCCTTTTTGCGCACTCGGCGCTAAAATTTAATCAAATTTTGACCGATTCGTTCGGTCAAAATTTATCTTTAAATTTTAATTCTACAAATTCTCAAATTTTAAAATATTTTAAATTCCGCGCAAATTTTACCTAAAGCCTGCGCTTGGTTTTTTCGCTTGTTTTTCGGCGGTTAAGCTAAGCAGCCTTGGGTTATTTAAATAAAGATTTTTAAAACTACATTGCGCAAAATATCGTGACGAGGATCGAGGATTTACGCGCTAATGGCAGAGAAATTCCGCGAGCCAAAAGGCTTCATAGAGACCGCGGTTAAATTTCAGAATTCGCTATCTTGATTTTGAAAGAGACCGTGAGCGTCATTGCAAAATTATAAAGCTGATGTCATCGCAGAAAAAAGCCTTTGGACTACCGCGTCACGTAAAATTTGAAATTTACACGTTACATAAAATTCGGAAATCTAAACGATGCCAAATGATTTACTATCGCCATCTTTTTAAATTTAGTAATAAATCTATAAATTTTTGATTCCAAAGGCTTTTGTTTTAATAAGACGTCAAACACTTGATTAAATTTTAAAACTGCATCTCCCACGTGAGTTTATAATTTCTTCCCGGCGAATAAAAGCGGTTGATACCAAGGCCTGTTTCTTGATCTATCAGATTGCTAGTTCCAAAAGGCCTTATTGATCTGGCGCTTTCCCAAGTGATATATTTGCGATTGGTTATATTATATGCGCCTGCACGAAGAGTTAGATATTTGATCGGCTTTACATATGTTACGAAGTCTATCGTGGTATATCCGCCGCTTCTCCATTCCACTTCGCTATTGCTTACAGGTTTGCCGTTTACGATTTTGCCACTTCGCGCTTGCTCATACCAATACATATTATAGGTGTCGTCTCCTTTTTTTGCAGCTACCGCAGTTACAAATAGATCTGCGCCGAATTTATCGCCTGGGCTTTGGTAGCTTACGCTATAAACCGCCGTTCTAGGCTGGATTGCATTCATCGGAGTATCTATTTTGCCATTACCTATGTCCATTCTACCCTTTTGGATACTTAGCTTATATCCAATGCTAAAACCCTGCAATGGCTGCCAAATTTGATCCAAAGCCAGTCTCGAGTCTATCTCTATTCCTCTTACTCTTGCTTTTGGACGATTTACGTTTTGATACACAGAAGTAGGCATTGTACTTCCACCGTTTCCGTAAGGAAGCTGGAATTCCCCCTTGTATTGTAAATCTATAAAATTCCTATAATCCGTTTGGAATAAATTCAATGTAACGAAGCTTGGAGAATTATGAAGCGTAAAGGCAATCTCTTTAGTCTTTGCGGTCTCTTTTTTCAAATCCAAATTAGGATATATCGAAAAATCACGGTGCTGGAAAGTGAAGTAAATTTCATCCGAAGTAGGCGCCCTAAATCCGTTTGCATATTTAAGCTGAATTCTAAAAAAATCGAGCGGATCGATATTCGTAGATAAAGAATATGAGTTTGCCGAATACTTTCTCTTTTGCGAAGCCAAATACACGGCGTTGGCTTCGGCGTTAGCATCTCTATGAGCTTTTATCTCGTCGTTAGACGGAGTGCCCGGAAGCGGCGTGTATGGAACGAACATCCCGATAAACAGATCGGTCGGAATTTTAGGCGTAACGCCTGGGGTATATGATGGATTGTGTTTAACCTTATCATACCTATAATTAAGATCAAAGGCTAAAACATCGTTTATACGAAAGTCATCTCCCACATAAAGCGCTCCGGTTTTGGTCTCAACCGGAATAAGGAAGCTAAAAGAATCATCTTCGTGACCGCAAAGCGATACGTAGTCGTTTCCGTTGTATAGCTTACATTTATCCGCATACCAAGTGCCGAGCATAGGAAAGTCGGGGTTAGTATTTCTTACGCCGAAAAAGGTTTCGGCCCACCACTGTTTATTCGTAGGCTCGTATCCTTGTCTGTTTACCATTCGCTTATCGCTTTTACTAAAAAGCCCGCCGTAGCTTAAGGTGTGCTCTGAGCTTTTGATAGTAAAATCCTTGGTAAGATCGAGATTTAATTGTTTTGTATCGGTGATGAGATCCCTGTCTTTCCAGTTGTTATCTACAAAGCCGTATTGGCTCGGCAATAAGAGAGAATCGCCGTTCCAGCTATCTTTTGGATTGATTACCGCATAGTTTCCTTTGCCATTAGGGGTAGGTACAGGGGTAAGGTCGTAGTGCTGATAGCTCCACGTATTTGTATCAAATAGATCGATACCCTTTGAGCAGTTATAGTTATCGCAATTGACTAAAATATCGGAGACTCCTCCCGTGTTTAATTCATTCGTGTATCCTTGGTACGCGTTATCATCTACTTTATTGCCTCTGCTATCTATTACGATATCTCTTGTTCTAGGTATGGGCACGGGACTCCACCACGGCTGTTCGTAATACGTCTCGGTAGAGTGTTGGAGCTCTCCTCCGTATTTATCTACCATTTTTCCGTCTTCATTTATATGAAGACCGGACGGATTTGAATTTCCCGCGCAATTATCACCCTCGCAATACTCATCCGTTCTCGATTTTAGTTTGATATGCTGCTTGTTATAGCTAAATTTTAAGCTATCCCATAAAGGCGTTTCATCAAAATTTTCATAAGAAAATGAGTAGTTTTTTCTTTCGCTTCTATCGTTGGTATGTCGTATGTCATTAGTTAGAGCACCCCAAGGAGTTTGCGTATTATAAAGAGCAAATTGATTCGACCAATCTATTCCCTCTGATTTTATATTGGACTTATCGTATCCTAGGCTAAATCTATCGGTATCGGTGGGTTGAAAACCAAATTTGACAAGGGTGCTTTTCTTGTAAATTCTATACGGATCGGGCTTTTCCCTAACTTTTCTGATGACGGTTGGGTCATAGTCTTTATAACCCCAGTTTTTTAGTTCATGTCCTTCTCTATCAGTATGAATAGCCAAAAGATCAAACCACTTAAACCGAACTGCAGCTGCATGGCTTTGCCAGTTTTGTCTATCCGCACTTTGATACCCGCGCTTAAATCCGTAATACCAATCCTTCTCCGTTAGATAATCTCTCGCATCCTTTGTCTCAAACGCTACTGAGCCACCTAGCGCGCCCGAGCCTCTTTTTACCGAATCTGCACTTTTAGTGATATCTACCTGTCTTACGTTTTCAACCTCAACGCCGTTTCTAGTGTTATTAAAGTTTCCGTATCCTTCAAATAGATCTTTAAAACCTTGCGAGCTTAACGTTTCTGCTTGGCGAAGTCCATCAATACTTATATCTACGCGGTTTTCATCTACTCCGCGGATCGAGTAGCCACTAGCACCGAATCTTCCGCTTTCGACAACTGAAACGCCGGTTTCGTGACGAACCATATCTCTACTATCGCTAACTTGCTCTTTGGCGAGTTGCTTGGCGCTCTTTTTCGTTTCGCCGACTTTTTTGGTAAGCGGGTCGCTTTCTACATTTCCCGTAACATTGATCTGCCCTAAATTTTGGGAGTTACCTTCGCTATCGTCCTGTGCAGCTAAAGTGGCCACGCATAAACAAAGCGCTCCCGCCGCTGCAATAGAAAACCTAAATAAGCTCATTTTGATCCTTTTATAATACTATTTCTCATAGGCGTTATTAAAAAGAGCAGTATATTAGTGAAAAATTCTTTAAATTTAAATTAAAAAGAATTTATTTATCATTTATAGTTATAAAATTTAATTAAATTTAAAGAATTCTTTGGCTTACGCCTTTATCTCTTAAATTTACATTTTTTAAAATTACAAATTTTTACTTTAAATTTAAAAGTATTTTTATTAAATGCATGCGATGAGACAATGAGTAAATTTTAAAATTTTAACTTCAGAAATTTTAAAATTTTATCATAAGTGAGTGGAATTTTATCTACGCGTAGTATATAGCTGGCATCATGGCAGATTAGTATTTCTGAGAAGCTGCGCCTAAGATAATTTATAAAATTTAGAATTTTAAAATTCTAAAAATTTGATAGCTCGCTGATTGCGTAGCCTTGTTTGCGCAAAAGCATGCAAGCTTCATGGATTAAGGCGCGCTCGGTGCGATGCCGTGCTTATCATCGATGAGTTCTGCTTCGTTTAATTGCTTGTATTCGTCACAGCCGATCTGTTCTGCTAAATCGCATGCTTTCCCGTAAAATTCTTTTGCTAAGGATCTATCTTGTTTAATTTGCCATCCATTTTTGTATAAATCCCCGAGATAACTACACGAGTCCGCATCCCCGCTCTCGCAAGTATTTTTAAGCAAATTTAGCCCGCTTTGATATAGGCTTTCTGCTTTTTGGTAATTACCTGCTTTGTAAAAGTCTCCCAGAGTCAAGCACGCCGCCGCCCTGCCGCCATCACAAGCCTTTTGGTATAAATCCGCAGCCTTTTTGAAATCCTTCTCTACGCCCCTGCCGTCTAAATATAGATCCGCTAGGCGCTGGCACTCATATAAGTCGCCTTCATCGCATTTCTTTTGATTTATTTGAGCCTTCTTTTGGTACAAAACAGCCGCTTTTTTATATAGGCTCTCCGCCTTTTGCAAGTCCTGTCTGACCTTGTCGCCGTTTTTATATAAATATGCAAGGTTATTGCACATATCTGCATCACCGTTATCGCAAATCATTTGACGCAAAACCATAGCCTTGTGCTTGTCTCTTGGGACGCCGATACCGGATTCGTATGAAATTGCAAGCAAATTGCACGAAAACATATTGCCGCCGTCACAAGCCTTTTGATGCAGGCTCGCCGCCTTTTGATAATCTTGTCTAACGCCATAGCCTTCAAAGTATAGTCCTGCAAGCTCATAGCAACCGGTCATATCTCCGTCATCGCAGGCTTTTTGATAAAAATTCGCCGCTTTTTGATAGTTTTGAGTGACGTTCCTGCCGAATCGATATAAGTTCCCGAGCATATAGCAGCTTTGCGTATCTCCGCCGTCGCAGCTGCGCTGCCACATTTTTATCGCTTTAAAATAATCGCCGTCCTCATAGAGCTTGTCCGCGTCTTCAAAGACTCCGCCCATACAAAACATAGCTATAACGGCTAGATAAAGATATCTTTTCATTTAATCCCTTTGAAATTTCTGTAAATTTACTCGCGCATTCACGGCGCAAAATTCTGCATCTAATATTTTATGATCTCGGTCTGCGCGAGGGCTTAGCGAATAGCTAGCCCAAACGACGCAAAATTTCTAGGCGCCTAGCTCTCTTTCAAAAGCTTAGTTAGCGCCGTGCCGCTTTCATCGTGTTTGCGGATATTTTTATAAATTTTATTGAAATAAATTTCTAAAAATTCCTGATCGTCGATCTTATCTTCGCCCTTTTTCGGCACAATCTTTCGGTACTCGCCGCTGCTTTGTAGCTCGAATGCAAGCTCGTTATCGCTTAGCTGAAGTTTTAAAATTTCTTTGAGTTTGTTTTGCAGATTTTCATTGTAAATCGGGCTCATCAGCTCCAGTCTGCGCTCCAAATTTCGCGGCATCCAATCCGCGCTCGCGATGTATAGGCTGGGCTGGGCGTGCGCGAAGTAAAAAATTCTAGCGTGCTCCAGGTATTTTCCGACGATCGAGATCACGCGGATATTTTCGCTAACGCCCTTAAGCGCCGGGCGCAAGCAGCAGATGCCGCGCACGATGAGATCGATCTTTACGCCCGCGGCGCTTGCTTTATACAGCGCCTTGATCATATCGCCGTCGACAAGAGCGTTCATCTTAGCGATGATCCTGCCGGCAGAGCCTTTTTTCTCCTCGTTTTTTATCATCGCCAGGAGTCGCTCTTTGATCTGCATCGGCGACATAGCGAGGTTGTCAAGTTTGCGGTTTTTGTTGTAGCCCGAGAGGATGTGGAAGAAATTCGTCGTGTCCTTATCGAAGCGGTCGCCGCAGGTAAAAAAGCTCACGTCGGTGTAAATTTTAGCGCTCGAGCCGTTGTAGTTGCCCGTGCCTAGGTGGATATAAAATTTTAACTTGCCGTCCTCTTTTTTGATGATCTGGGTTACTTTGGCATGGACTTTAAAGCCCGTGATACCGTAGATGACGTGCGCGCCGGCGTCTTCGAGAGCCTTCGCCCAGTGCAGGTTGTTTTCCTCATCAAACCTCGCCTTAAGCTCGACCATCACCGTTACCTGCTTACCGTCGCTTGCGGCCTCGATCAGGCTCTGGACGATCGGGGAGTTTTTCTCCACGCGATATAGCGTCATACGGATCGAGATGACCTTTGGATCTTTGGCGGCCTCTTTGATGAGTTTTTGGACAGGATCGAAGCTCTCGTAAGGATGGATCAGCAGGATATCCTCCTTCTCCATCGCGCTCATAACGGAGGTGTTTTCGTTAAAGGGGGGCAGCGTCTTTGGCAGATACTGAGGATGGGCTAGAAAGGAAAAATCCTTATTGGAAGCGATCTCCCAAAGCCCGTCCAGCGTAAGCGGCACGGCGCATTCATATATATCTTTGTAAAAAATTTTAAGATGGGAATTTAGAAATTCTAAAAGCTCGGCATCGGCATCCTTTTCGATCTGAAGCCGCACAAAAGCCCCTTTACGGCGCAGCTTAAGCCCCGCTTCTAAGATCATCATAAAATCGTCCGCTTCCTCCTCTTCGATCACGATGTCGGCGTTTCGCGTGACGCGGAAGGCTGCGGAGCTGATGAGCTTATAGCCGGGGAAAATTTCCTCCGCGTGGCGCTTTACGATAGTGCCGATCGGCACGTAGGTGTTTTGCGCGACCTGCACGAAGCGCGGGATCACGCGTGGGATTCTAATCATTCCAAAATGTACCGACTCGGGCGCGCCCTCATCGCAGAGCTTGACCGCAAGGGAGAAGCTGAGATTGTTTAGATGCGGGAAAGGATGGGTCGCATCAACTGCGATCGGGACGATGACGGGCATTATCTGCGAGAAAAAAAACTCATCCGCCACCGGCTTTAGCTCGGGCTGTAGCTCGTCGTAGCTTTTGATAAAAAGCCCGTTTTTGCAAAGCTCCTTTTGGATGCCGAAATACTGCTGCTCAAGCTCGGTTTGTTCGTTTCTTAGATAGGAGCGGATCGCGCGTAGCTGCTCAAGAGGCGTCATCTCGTCATCGCCGCTGGTTATAACGCCGGCGGTAAAAAGCTGCTTCAGACCCGCCACGCGGATCATATAAAATTCGTCTAAATTCGTGCTGTAAATCGCTAGAAATTTTAATTTTTCAATTAGCGGGATATCCTTTTTGCATTGTTCCAGCACGCGTGTATTGAAGCGTAGCCAGCTTAGTTCGCGGTTTATAAAATTATTTTGTGTTTGCATAAAAACTCCTTTTTGAATACTAATTCTAAGATTATAGCCCAATTAAGATTAAATTTTAAAATCCGAATTTTTATGAGCTTGCAAGTGGGGCAATTTAGTATTTAAAATTCTGCTCTAATTCCCTATTTTTCCTAAATCCTTGCACATTTGCGCATTGCCGTCTTTGCAGCCCAGCTTTAAATACCGCTTCAAATATAAAATTTGCTCTTCCTCTTCCTCGCTCATATCAAGCACCCATTTGCACGCCTCCTTTATATTACCCTTGTCGCAAGCCTTCTTGCAAAAATTTTTGCCTTTATTTTTATCTACTTTAGCCCACAACAGCAGTCCGTAAGCGTAGCACGAAGGGTAATGCTCTCCGTTGCAGCCGATTTCATAAAATTTCATAACCTTATTTATATTCTCATTCTCTCTGTTTAACGATGTGGCAAAGTGCCCGCATCCTGCGGGATTTCCCGCATCGCAGGATTTTTTAAAATACTCTTTTGCCGCAAGCTCATCCTTTTTTACGCCCTCGCCGTAAAAATATAAAAGCCCGTAATCGTCGCAAAATTTCGCGTCTAGCTCGCAAGCTCTTTCGTAATATGTCTTGATTTTCGCGTGTTTTTCGTCCAAAGAAGTAAGCGAATACGCTTGCCCCATAAAAATGCAGTCTTTGGCACATCCAAAACTGCATGATTTTTCAAAAAATTCCAATGCCAAATCGTCGTTTTTTCGTGCGCAAGATTTATTATTTAGAATTAAAGCCACCAAATAGCATGCTTCGCCGTCGCCGTTACTGCATTTCTTTAAATTTAAATCGTAAGTATCGCACGCAGGCGCCCCTAGAGAATAAATTTCGCTTACGCTCGCGGCTTTCAAAAACAGAGCCGATACGAGTATAAAAAATAGTGCTTTCATTTTAATCCTTACGAATGATATAAATTTAAATTTAGATCGGCAGGCGACGTAAATTTTATCTCTTTGCTAGCAGCTGCGCTTTGATTACGCTCTGCCGCAGTTTGTGTTATTAAAGGCGCCAAAATTACGGGATAGAATTCTTTCATTATTGCTCTTTACCCTTCTTTGGATTTGCCATCTTTTACTCCTTGGTTGAATTTGCGTCGTATTTATCACTTATTTCCCAAAAGACTTTTTTCGCACACTTTACGGGATCGTGTTCCTCCTCATCTCGTAAGCAGTTTTCTAAAGCCACCTTCAGCGCGCAAGATTTTAGTTTAAATATTCTTTCTTTTTCTAGATGCTCTGAATATTTTTCGCAAGCTATAGCGTAGTTATGTGCCGCTCTTTTGACATTACCTCTTAAACCTATATCATGAATTCCTAGGTTAAAACAAGAGGCTGCGATACCCGCCTTACAAGATTTCTCCAAGGGCACAAAAGCCGCTTCTCGCATACCGAGCTCTAAACCCATAACATAGCCCAAATCATCGCATTTTTCCATATCGCCGCTATCGCATTTTTTAGATAAAATTTCTATTAGTTTAGTACACGAGCTATATTTGCCGTTTCCTTTATTGCATTCGTTATAAAGATTTTGTTCCTCTGCCGTAGATTTGGCAGATAATGGACACGACAATATCATAATCAATAAGAATATAACGCTAATACTTCTCATTTCAGCTCCTCTACAGTTCTTTTTAAAAGAGCTTTGCCTTTTATTATCGGATTGCATTCTTTATCTTTTAAACAGCTCTTTAATTCCTCATTCATTTTACAAAAAAGCTCACTATTCTTCAGCTTGCTATCGCATACTTTTTCAAAACTCCTAATTGCCCTTTGTATATTGCCGTTAAATTCTATATCTTCCCAACCTAGCCCCATACAATATTCGATAAGGTTAGCATCGCACAGCTTAATCAGATATTTCATAGCTTCCTCTTCTCTAAACAAAGATTGTAAAAAATCACTCTGTATAGTACATGAGCGCATATTACCATCCTCGCACTCTTTAGATAAAATTTCAACGAGTTTATTGCACGATCCATATTTTCCATCGCCATAATCGCAGGATTTAAAAAGCATCCTTTGCTCTTCGTTATTAAAATCCTCTAACTTTATCAAGCTTGTCAAATGCGATTTTGCCGCAGCGAGGGTCGCTGCAAATGCCATTATAAATGCAAGTAGCCAAATTTTAAGATAGAATTTTTTCATTAGCACTCCTTGTTTTAAGCGGCGATTATATTTAAAAATTTTTAGCTAACTCTTAAAAATTTAAGAGGCGCGGTAGCGCGATAAGCGCGCCGTAATCCCACCCGCTTGCGCTTAGATAAAATTTTAAAATTTCGCCGCCCGCTACGCACGAAAGCTCCATAATCCGCGTAAAATTTCACTCGCAACGGGTCTAAGTTGCGCGGGCATAATTCGCCGCCCTACTTCCCGTCTAAATTTAAAATTTCACTCGAAATTTCATCTATCGTCGCATTGAAATCCTGCGCCAGTGCGCGCTTTAGCTCCTCTTTCGCCGCCATCATATCGCGCACGATCGCAGCTTCAAACTCCTCTCGATTGAGCGCCTCGTCGCCCTTGGCAAACGCAAAATCCAGCCCAAACCACGTAGCCACAGCAAACGCAGGCACGCACACCACTGCGCCCGGGCCGCACACGAGCCCCGCACTACCGCTAGTCGCGCTGGCGCCCGCCTTGGTAAGGGTTTTCGCGCCCGTCTTGGCCGCAGTTTTAGCGAGGCTCTTGCTTATCAGCTTTGCGCCTAGCACGCCGCCCAGCGCCCCCAGCCCCGTCCCGCTCGCGCGATACGCCTTGCTTTTTAGACTGAAGCTCTGCGTTACGTTGAGATCAACTTTCGCGCCGTATTTTTTAAGCGTAAAATTTAGCGAGCTCTCATAATTTTTGACGTTTGCCGCAGCGATTTTAGCGATGTTTTCGCCAAAATCTTTCGGGAAGCTTTCGCTCACGAAGCTCGCAAATTTCTCATTCAGATACGCCCCCGCATCATCGTCCCACACGCCGTGCCACAACACCAGATAATCGCTCAGAAACGAGTAATTAAAATCCGCCATTCTCTGCGCGCTAAGCCTCGCGCCCTCGTCGTAAACGGCATCGATGTAGCTATTTAGCGCGGACGCGGCGTTTGCTTCCGCGGCAAAGCGCGTGGCGTTTAGCTCGCCTCTTAGCGCATCCGCCTCGCGAGCGCTTAAGATCAGCCGCTCGCCGCTTTGCAGCACGATCTGCACGCCCGTCTCGACCGCGCTTTTGGGGCGCTCCGCCTCACCCCTTGCCGTGCGCGTCTGCGCGGCGCAGATCAAACACAGCGTGACGTAGGAAAGCGCAAAGATAGTGCCGCTGAAACGCCCTATTTTGGGCGCAGCTGCGGCTCGCGGCATAAAAAGCACGAAGGCGCAAAGATGCAAGATCGCGCAGTAAAAGAGGAAATCTCCCGCGCAGATCAGAAACAAAAGGACGATTTTTAGCGCGCTAGGGCTCTGCGACAGCGCTAGCTCAAACAGCGAGTTTTTGTAAAATTTCAAAGCGTAAATTTCATTTAGCAGAGCGGATTTGAAGTGCGCTTGCGGCGCGGTAGATTTTAAAATTTCAAAAATTTCGGCTACCGATGCAGGGCTGGTCGCGGATTTTTCAGCGGAACTGTCGGCAGCCATACTAGGTGCGGCGGGATTTTGGGCTAAATTTTGCGCTGCGGCTGGGCTAGCCGTAGAATTTTTAGCAAAGGTCTGCGGCGCAGCAGCGGCATTTGCCTTAGAATTTGCAGCCGAGGTGTGCGCTATCCTGACGGAGCCCGCTTTAAAATTTGCGGGCGAAGCGGTAGGATTTTTGACGGCATCCTGCACGTACTTAACGGCATTATCCGTCTCGAAATTTCCGATAACTATGGCGGCGTTATTTGCCGCGGAATTTTTAGCGGATTTGGCGGCATTATCTGTTGCAAAATTTCCGATGGGTGCGGAAGCGTCATTCCTCGCGAAGTCTTCGGCGGATGAAGCGGTGCTGGTAGGCGGAGTAAAATTTATCGCAGAATTTAAAGAGTGCGCGGCTGGATCCGCAGCGTCCGCAAGCCGCAAATAGGCCAAATTTATGGCGAAATTTACTGCTACGGCGAGCATTGCAAGCAGCAAAATACTAAGTTTGAGCGATAAAATTCTAGGATTTTTAATCTCTTTTAGGCTGAGCTTAAGCACCGCCAGACGCATCAGAGTAAGCCCTGCTGGCAGTGCAGCTAGCGTCACGAAAAGCTCCGCGCCGCGCAGATCCGCTAGACCTAGCGCCAAAGTAGCACTTAAGAGGATCGCGCTCGCGAAGGCTAAAACTCCGCTTATCAGCCTGCCTCTAAAAATTTTAATCAAAGTCCCGCCGCTGCGAAATAGCGCCGCATTGGCGCGCTGCTTCGCCTCGTAAAAAAAGCTAAATAGTACCCGAAATAGCGCGTAAACCCAAAACGCCGCCAGCGCGCAAAAGCCCGCATCGTCCAAATCCTGCGCGTAAAGCGTGAAGCAAAAAGCGCTAACGATCAGCGCTAGCCTAAGCGCTATTTCACAGATCCAACGGCGCGTCGTCGTCATCGAGCCTGTTTGCCTCATTGATCTTTGGAATGCCCATCTCTTCGATATTTAAAGGCCGCGCGGGTTTAAATTTCGCCTCATCCTCTTGCGCTTCAAAAGGCGGCTTATCGTTTTCATTACTATCATTATCTTCAACATGTGCGCCGCCCTCGCGTAGTATGTTACTCACGCCTTGCGATGCGCCTTTTGTATCTTGCCGCGCGTCTTTTGCGCCTTCCGCGCTCTTTACGTTCCGCTCGGCCGAATTTCCACGCATACGCTCTGTTTGAGGCGAGACGCCGCCCGCTATTGCATCATCTAAATTTTGCCCATTAAATTCTTGCTTTTGCGGTGCGTCCTGTGCCGCGCGACGCACCTCTGCTAAGCCCTGCTCTGCGCTAAGCTTAGACTCGCCGTCTATCTCCTCGCCGTCCTGCTCACCGCTTTCGCCGAAGCTAGGCATCTCATCAAAATCGATATTTACTCCGGGGTTTCGGGCGCCAGCGGAGCTTGTATTTAAGCTTACGCCGCTATTTTGCGCTTCATTAAAATTCTGCGTTAAATTTTGCTGCAAATTCTGCGCCGCATCGAGGCGCGGCGTAGCAGGCTCCTCAAAGCCCTGATCTTGCAGCTGCGAGACGTAGTCGAGATTGTCGTTTTCGTTAAAGATCGCGCTCTCGCTGGGCTCGCCGCCGAAGCTCGTATCGACAAAGCGGGTAAATCTGCCCTGAAAGCCCACCTCGATCGTCCTGCCCGCCTCGCCCGAGCGGTTTTTGCCGACGATGATTTCGGCTTTTTCCTGATAGTCGTTTCGCCTAAACACTGGCTCGCCCGCGTCCTTGCCCTCGGCCTCCAGGCGCGAAATGCGCTCGCGCTCCATCTGCTCCTTATAAACCTCGTCGCGATAGACGAAAAGTATGATGTCGGCGTCCTGCTCGATCGCACCGCTTTCGCGCAGATCGCTTAGCATCGGGCGTTTGTTCGAGCGCGCCTCGAGCGAGCGGTTTAGCTGCGACAGCGCGATGATCGGGATGTTTAGCTCGCGCGCCAAGAGCTTGAGCCCGCGCGAAATTTCGGCGATTTGCAGGTGGCGCTCAGAGTAGTTGCTCGTGCTCGTCATAAGTCCGATGTAATCGATCACGCAAAGCTCAATATTGGTATCCGCGGCTTTGAGCTTACGCAGCTGGGTGCGGACTTGGTGGATGTTTACGTAGCCGCTGTCATAGACGAAAAGCGGCATATTCAGCACCGCATCGCAAGCGTCGTTGAACCGCGTCCAGTCGTCGTCGCTGAGCTTGGCGCTCATTATGTCACTTAGCGGGATCGAGCTAAGCGCGCTTAATATGCGATACATCAGCTGCACGGAGGGCATCTCGAGCGAGAAAAATACGACGCCTTTGCCGCTTTGCAGAGTTTTCATCATCAAATTTAGCGCAAAGGCGGTTTTGCCCATGCCGGGGCGGGCGGCGATGATGATGAGCTCGCCGGGTTTCAGCCCCTTCGTGCAGTCGTTTAGGAAGCGAAAGCCCGTATCAAGCCCCACGAGCTCCGAGCCTGCGAGCGCCTTTTGGCGTTTCAGCTCCTCTACTACGTCGGCGATAATCTCGTGCGATTTTTTGATACCGCCGTGGCGCTCCTCATCGATGAGCTCGTAAATTTTAGAGCTGATTTTATCGGCAGTGTCTTTGCTGCGCACGGCTTCGTTTACCATCGAAGGGATCTCGTGCGCGACCTTGATTAGCGAGCGCTTGATCGATTTTTCGCGCAGTTCGAGCGCGTATTTTGGGGCGTCGACCACGCCGCTAGTGGCTACGACCTCGGTAAATGCGCCATCGTCGTAGCGCTCGGCAAGCCATTTTTTAACGAAGCTCGGCGCGATCGGCTCGTTGTGCGAGGAGCACTTGACGATCGCCTCGTAGATGTCGGCGTGCGGCTTGTAGAAAAAATCGCCGACCGAGATTATCTCGCTCAGCTCGCCGTATGCATCCTCGTTTTGTAAAAGCGAGCTTAAAATCGCGCGCTCCATATCCAGATCGTATAAATTTGCAGGCATATTTTGCTTCGTTGCCATCGCTTCCCCTCGTTTCGCATTTAAATTCTATAAAATTTCAAGCTCGCCTCTGCAAATCTCTGCGGCGCGATAATTTTAAATTTTATAGAATTTAAATCTCTCCTCTTAGCAAAATTCTATCGGGCGGAATTTTATAATTTGGGCCGCTTTAAATTTTGCTATCTAAAATTTCATCCTCGGAATTTTCGCCTTTAAAATTCCGTCAATTTTAAATTTCGCCCTTTGAAATTTTGACTCTTAAAATTTCGCTCGCCTTAAATTTAGGTGCAGGACGAAATCCAGCCGGATGAAATTTCGCGGCGTATCGAAAGTTCATCCGTCAAGATTCCGCTTTGCGGCACGGAATTCTACCGTTTAAAATTTCGCACGGTAAATTCTGTGCTATGAAATTTCACTTCAAATCGCGAGTTTGAAATTTTAAAATGAAATTTCAAGGTAAAATTTTGGAGCCGAAATTTTAGCCCAAATTTCAAAGCCAAAATTTTAAACTCAAAAATTTCACACGAAATTTCAGTACTAAAATTTCAAGCTCAAAATTTCAAGCCTTATTCCAAAGGCTCAAATTTAAAAGCACCGCTTTAAAGACGAAATTTTAAAATTTCACGCCAAGACGCGCTGTACCTATGAGCCTAGCAAACCGCGATGAGCCCAAGCGCGCCTTAAAACGCCGAGCAAACTACAACTAGCCCAAGCGCGCCAAAATTCAGAGCCGAGCCATCCAAGCCACGAATAATAGCGAGATTTAAGCCGCTAGGCGCCGCAGCTCTCACGCCCCTTCGCGAGCCCGCACCTCGTCCTCGACCTCCTGCAAAAACCGCTCCACGAGCTTACTCTCATCGAGTTTGGCGACCACTTCGCCGTGGCGCATCACGATGCCGCGCCCGTTGCCGAACGCGATCGCCACGTCCGCGCCCTTCGCCTCGCCGATCGCATTTACGACGCAGCCCATGACGCTGATATTTAGCGGCGTTTTGATATGCGCGGTTTTTTCTTCGACGATTTTGATCGCGCTTAGCAGATCGCTTTGCAAACGCCCGCAGGTAGGGCACGAGATGATATTGACGCCGCTTTTTTGCACGCCCGCATCCTGCAGGATCGCGCGCGCGACGCGGATCTCCTCCTCAAGCTCGCCCGTGATGCTCACGCGCATCGTATCGCCGATCCCCTCCATCAGAAGCGTACCCAGCGCGATCGCGCTCTTGATGCTAGCGTGAAATTTTGTCCCCGCCTCGGTCACGCCCAGATGAAAAGGATACTCGCATAGCGGGCGCAGCGCGCGATACGCAGCCACAGTACTCGGCGCGTCGGAGGTCTTAAGCGAGATCGCGATGTCGCTAAAGTCCTCATCCTGCAGCAGCGCGGCGTTATACAGCGCGCTTTGCACCATCGCCTCCACGCTGCGGCCGTATTTTTGCTCAAATTGCTCCTCGAGTGAGCCCAAATTTACGCCGATGCGGATAGGCAGACTGCGAGCTTTGCACGCGCGCACGACCTCTTTGATACGCTCCTTGCCGCCGATATTGCCCGGATTGATGCGGATAGCATCGACGAATTCCGCAACCTGTAGCGCCAAGCGAAAATTAAAATGGATGTCCGCTACGATGGGAAGCGGCGAGCTTTTTTTGATACGCGCGAGTGCGTCCGCGTCCTGCTTATCAAGCACGGCGCAGCGCACGATGTCGCAGCCCGCGAAATACAGGCGGTTAATCTGCTCTAGCGTGCCCTCCACGTCCTTCGTTTTAGAAAAGCTCATCGACTGCACGGAGATGGGCGCGCCGCCGCCGATTTTGACGGAGCCCACGGAGATTTGGCGGGTCGGATAGCGATTTTTCAAATTTAAGCCTTTAAAATTTTTTGCGCTATTTTATTCAAAACGGGGTTAAAATTTAATAATTCGCGCTCGCTAGCCGCCGTAGAATTTCGCCTGCAGGATTATAATAAAAGCTGCGATGAGGGAAAATAAAAAGCATAGCAAAGCCGTGATTTACGCGGAATTTATTATAGTCCGCGCAAACAATGGAACCTAACGATTAACAAAGCACCATTTGACCGCTGCTAAAATTTCGTCTACAGAATTTCACTCACTAAGTTTTGCTTTCGCGCTTGCAAAAAATTTCATTTCGCCGCGGAATTTGAGCAAATAGAGTTCTATAAAATTCCGCCATCTAATAAAATTCTAAAAATTCCGGCGGCGAATGCAACTCTACAAAATTTGATGGCAAGCGAAATTTAATAAACCACGCAGCTAAGCAAAATTCTGCGAATTTAGCAGGCGGGCGAAGTCCTACAATGCAAAATTACGAAATTAAGCTTTTGAAATTTCGGCGAAATTGTAACCGCAGTATCGTCGCAGTGCCTGCTCGCGCAAAACGAGTGCAGTCTGGTTTATCCTAGCAGCGCGGCATGCAGCCGTGAAATTTCAAAGCGCGTGGATGAAATATTAAAATTTTATCTTTAATTGCAGCATTAGGGCATTGTTTCGCACGGCGGCAAAGCCGAAAAAACATCAGCGTTCGTGTTTTTGCAATGAGCGCCAGTATCGCGATCTTACAGAGGCAGCGAAATTAAACTGCCTACGCATATAAATTGCGCCGGCGCGCCGCTTAGATTAGCGCACCAGTTCCATATTTACCTTGACCCTGCTCATCTTGTCCTGCAGCATATCCATCACCGACTCATTGCGCGACGAAGCGTCATCCATCGGAGCTTCGTGCTGCTGCCACTTACTTTTCGGTGCGGCAGGACCCCACTGCGACGAAAATATCAGCCCTCGCTTTTTCTCGGTCTCAGGCGCAGGCTCGTACGGCTGTGGAGCGGGCTTCGCCCAACGCTCATCATAACGCATCGCAGCACCTTGTCCTAGCGCATTACTTCGCTCCGGCGACGGTATTTTACTAAGCGCGCTACCGCCAGGGTGCCCTATCACACGGCTAGAGCGAGCAGATGTGGGAAGATAGGGCGCGCGAGCATTTTGACGAGCCGTATACTTCGTGGCGCTCGAATGAGATGCAGCTGTATGCCCCATAGCGACAGAACGAGTTGCACTATAGCCATGGCGAGCTTGCGGCTGTGCAATTCGAGTCGTCGTTAATTTGCGAGTTCGTGCGTCTACGATTTTGCCAGTCTGCTCATCTGCGCCTCCGTGAGTTTGCGCGCTTGCATTTCTCCGCATATCTGCGCCTCTGTAAGTTTGCTCCGTATCACGGGCGCTTGGCGCTTCATCCTCATAAATACGGGTCTTTGGCAAACGCATCAATGTCGCGACTAGACTCTTGCTAGCTCCATTCTGACTGCCTGATTGACTAGCCGGGCGCCTAGGTGCTTTATTTCTCACAACAGGATGCGATGCGGAATTTTGCCCGGGATTTTTAGTAAAATTTTTCGCGCTTTTTTGCGTGGAATTTTTAGCGGAATTCCTAGATGCACGCGTATTTTTTGTGAACTTGGAATTTGAAAGACTTTTAGCATTTGCAGATTTTTTAGCATGCGGCTCGGCAAGAGATTTTGCCGAGGTATTTTTACTCAGATGATCTTTGGCTCGCAAATTTTGAGATGAAATTTTATATTTATGGTTTTGCTGCGCGGCAAAAGCGCTAGAGAAGCTCGCCAAAATGAACGCGATTAAAAAGATACGAGCTAAATTTTTCATCGTTTTCCTTTCAATGGATTTTAGGCGAAATTTAGCAAAGCTTAGATTAAGCCGCGTTAAATTTAATGAGTGAGGCTATGAAATTTCAGCTCTAATTTCAAGCCGTATCGCCAAATAAAAACATTGATAAAGGCTAAGCTATAAAAATTCCGCAGCTAGGATTCTGTTTGGCAATAGAATTTTATCACACTAAAAATATGGCATCACAGAAAAATTTTATCTTGTAAGCGTTTAAGAAGGAGAGCTGAAAAATTTTAAAGCTTTAGAATTCTGCGCTTAAATTTTGAGTGGCAAGTCAGAATTTAAGGTAAAAAGGAAGCTCAAATAAAGCTTTTAAATTAAAGGATAACGCGGCAAAACCGCAAATTTGCGGTAAGATACAAAATTTATCAGATCATACGGTGACTAAAAATCACACCGCTTAATCGCTAATTCATAATAAATCGCCGCACCTTAGACGTATCTAAAACGCGGCACATATCATTTTAGCGGCGTATAGCTAAAACATCGCCGCGCATAAAGCATTTCGCGGCGCTGCAAAATCTCACAGCGCCGTTGTAATGGCATGGGAGCGCCGAATGACGCTCCCACGGGGCTACATCATTCCGCCCATGCCACCCATTCCGCCCATATCAGGCATTGGAGGCATTGCAGGTTTCTCCTCTTTGATCTCGCTTACGGTCGCTTCGGTCGTTAGAAGCAGGCTTGCTACGGAGACCGCGTTTTGAAGCGCGATGCGCTCGACCTTGACCGGATCGATGATGCCTGCTTCAAACATATTGACATACTCGCCGTTTGCAGCATTGAAGCCGAATTTTTTGTCTGAGCCTTGCTCGACCTTATTAGCTACGACGCCCGCGTCAAATCCCGCATTCTCGGCGATCTGGCGAAGCGGAGCGAAAAGCGCGCGCTTAACGATGTCCGCACCGATAAGCTCGTCGCCGCTTAGTGCTAGTTTTACGCTAAGTCCAGCTCTGATTAGCGCAGCGCCGCCGCCGATTACGATACCCTCGTCTACGGCTGCTTTGGTTGCATTTAGAGCATCGTCCACGCGGTCTTTTTTCTCTTTCATCTCGGTTTCGGTTGCAGCGCCCACCTTGATAACCGCAACGCCACCGCTAAGCTTAGCCATGCGCTCTTGAAGCTTCTCTTTGTCGTAATCGCTCGTAGTCTCAGCGATTTGAGCTTTGATCTGCAAAACGCGCGCGTCGATATCTTTTTTCTTGCCCGCGCCACCTACGATAGTGGTGTTGTCTTTGTCGATCACGATGCGCTCGGCTTGTCCGAGATCGGCCATAGAAGCACTTTCTAGCGTTCTGCCAAGCTCCTCACTGATGACGGTGCCGCCCGTTAAAATCGCGATATCTTCAAGCATTGCCTTTCTGCGATCGCCAAATCCCGGAGCCTTGACCGCAGAGATGTTTAGCACGCCGCGAAGTTTATTTACGACTAAAGTCGCAAGCGCCTCGCCCTCGATATCCTCGGCGATGATTAGAAGCGGTTTGCCGCTTTTTTGAACCTGCTCCAAAACTGGTAATAGGTCTTTTAAATTTGTAATTTTTTTGTCAAATAGAAGCACTAGCGGCGAGCTTAGCTCGACTAGCATTTTCTCGGCATTTGTAATGAAATATGGGCTTAGATAGCCGCGGTCAAACTGCATTCCCTCGACTACGTTTAACTCATCGTTGATAGATTTCGCCTCTTCGACAGTAATAACGCCGTCTTTACCGACTCTTTCCATAGCGTCTGCGATCAGATCGCCCACCGCGCTGTCGTTATTGGCAGAGATCGTAGCAACCTGTGCGATCTCTTTTTTGCCGCTTACTTTTTTAGAGGATTTTTTTAGCTCCTCGATAACCGCAGCGCTAAATTTATCCATACCGCGTTTAACCTCGATAGGATTTGCGCCCGCGGTTACGTTGCGTAGACCTTCTTTAAAGATTGCGTGAGCTAGCACGGTTGCTGTAGTAGTGCCGTCGCCTGCCTGATCGTTGGTTTTACTCGCTACTTCGCGCACCAAAGAAGCGCCCATGTTCTCAAGCGTATCTTTTAGCTCGATCTCTTTAGCGACGGTTACGCCGTCTTTTGTGATCGCAGGAGCTCCGAAGCTCTTTTGGATTAAGACATTGCGACCGCGAGGTCCCATCGTAACTTTTACAGCGTCGTTTAGCTTCCTAACGCCCGCGTAAAGCTTGTTTCTTGCGTCGTCTGAAAAAATAATCTCTTTTGCCATTTTCAATCCTTTTTATTTAATTATGCCTAAAACATCTTCTAAATTTAAGATAAGATATTTCTTATCATCTAAGCTAATCTCGCTGCCTGCGTATTTTGCAAACGCTACGGTATCGCCATTTTTGACGCCTTCACATTCGCTGCCGACGGCTACGATTTTGCCGGTCGAAGGCTTCTCTTTTGAAGCATTGTCGGGGATGATGATGCCCGAAGCGGTCTTTTTAGTTTCCTCCTCGCGCTCGATTAGAACGCGCTTGCCAAGTGGTTGAAATTTCATTTCAGTCCTTTCTTTGATTTGTGATTTTCTAAAATTGGCACTCAATGTGTTTGAGTGCTAAGATTATATGCAAAATTTAAAATCTTGTCAATAGTTTATGAAAAATTTTTATAAAACTTTAGTGATTTTAACTCAAGTATCGAGATTTCAAACGTTAAATTTTAAGGGCTATAATACCCTCAAATTTTAAATTTTAAGGGGACGAAATGAAAATTTTCGGCATAATCGCAGGAATTTTAATCCTGCTTATCGTAGGCACGGGCTGCCTATTTTTCAGCGATTTTGGCAACAATCTCACCAAGCCTTACATAGAAAATTTGATCAAAGAAAAAAGCGGCCTTGACGTGAAGCTTGAGAAATTCGATCTAAATTTCGGCGATCTGGACATCAGCGCCAACGTAAATGACGCTGCGAACGTAAACGTAAAGGGCAAATACTCGCTTTTTGCGCGCTCTTTCGATCTTAGTTACGACGCAAATGCGCACGATCTAGCCAAGCTCGGCATAAAAACGAGCGAAGGGCTAAGCCTCAAAGGGCAAATTTTAGGCGATCTTGACAAATTCGGCATCAACGGCAGCGGGCGAATTTTTGATAGCAACGTAAAATTTTTGGTAAATTTAAAAGACCTTAGCCCGCTTGATCTGCAAATCGACGCTAAGGGCCTAAACGTCGAAAAGGCCCTTAGCGTAGCCTCTCTGCCGATCTACGCCAAAGGAAATATCGACATTCTCTCGGACATCAAGGCTAGCAGCGGCGGCGCAGAGGGCAACGCGAGCATCAAGAGCTCAAATTTGGTCCTAAACGAATCTGCGTTTAAAGATATGAATATCTCCATCCCAAAGGGCGTGCAGATCACGCTAAACTCAGACATCACGGCGCAAAATGACATCCTGCGAGCAGCAAGCAAGATCGATTCGACGCTAGGCAAAATCAGCGCCGAAAAGTCGGAATTTGATCTAAAAAACAAAACTTTAAACTCCGATTTCAATCTAAGCTTGCCCGATCTAGCGAAGCTTGAAAGCCTTATCGGGCGTAAAATTTCTGGCGACGTTAAAGCAAACGGAAATTTAAAGACCGATTTTTCTACGCTTGAGCTTTCAAACTCGCAAATTTCGGCGTTTAGAGACGCGCTTAAAGCGGATACAGAGGCCAAATACGATCTGAAAAATAAAAACGGCGAGCTGTCCGCGAAGCTAAACGCAAACGATCTAGCCGCGCTGCAAAACGTCCTGGGAGTGAAGCTACAAGGCAAGGCAAACGGCGAGCTTAGCGCGGCTCTAGCGCAAAATGAGCTTAAAAATCTAAACTTAAATTTAAACGCGATGGGCGGCAACCTGAATGCGAGCGGAAATTTGAGCGATCTAAAGCTTAAGGCGAGCAATCTAAATCTGGCCATGCTTTCGGCTCTGTTTTACGGCGGCGCGATCGGAGAGGGCACGATAAACGGCGATGCGAAGTTAAGCTTAAAAGACAGCATTAACGGCATGGCGCAAATTTCGCTCGCTAACGGCGTGATTTTTAAGAAATTTTTAGACGGCGCGACGGGCAAGAACTTCCCGAGCGATCTGAAAGCGGACGCGCAGGCGCAGACAAATATCAAAAACTCCGTCGCGACCTTTAGCGTAAGCGCGAACTCCGATCTAGCGCAGCTTCAGAGCCTAAATGGCACCTACGAGCTCAAAAACAAAGCGCTTAAAGCAAACTACGCGCTACTGATCCCGAGTCTGCAGCGACTCGAGTTTTTTCTAAATCGCAGACTAAACGGCAAGATTGCCGCTACAGGCGAGCTTTCGCACGACGGCAAGAGCCTGTTTGCGACCATAAATTCCAAGGTCGCGGGCGGCGAGCTGAATGGACAGATCGCGGGCGATGAAGCGAACTTCAAACTTCAAAATTTCATCGTCAAAGAACTTACGACGCTTCTAAATATCGATCATGTCTACGACGGCACGGGCAACGCAAATCTTACGTATAATACGAGCTCGCACAGCGGCAAATTCGATGCGATCATCAACAACGGACGCCTTCCTAGCGGCGGATTGATCGATAAAATCGGTAAAATTTTAGGTCGCGATCTAGGCGGCGAGGTCTATAACGACGCCAAAGTAAACGGCACGATCAAGCAAAATTTGATAAATTTCAACGCCGATATGAGCGCGCAAAAAAGCAAGCTAAACGTCACGGGCGGCACGCTGGATAGCAAAACGGGCGCGATTTCGGTACCGGTTAAAGCAAACATCGAAAAGACCGATCTTGAAATAAACATCACCGGCACGATCAAAGAGCCGAAATACAATATCCAATCGGACTATCTAAAGGGCAAGCTCGACAAGCAGATCGGCAAGGGCATCGACAAACTTTTCGGTGTGAAAAAGGACGATAACAGCAGCAAAAACGACGCGAAAAAGGAGAAATCGGACGTGGTTAAGGGTCTGATAAAAGGGCTATTTTAGCGCATTTGCTCTTATTTTGGCGATTTAAATTTCGTGCAGCAAGCCGAGGCAAACATAGCGTGAATTTGAAATTTCAAACGCGCGCTGCGAGCGGAAATTTTTAGAATTTTAAAAACGCAAATCCGCGAAACAAGCACTCTATGAAACGGCTTGTTTTTGTATATTTCGGGCTTTAAATTTAAAGCCGATTTTACGGAAGCTGAACCTCTTGTGACCGCGCCTTTTTTTGCTAAGCGCCGCAAAATCGCCGAAATTTTAAAATTTAAGCGAAGCAGCACGGGGAAAACTGCAAAATTTCAAAATTTGGCGCGAGGCAAATTTATCAAGCCGAATTTATTAAATTTAAAGCCTGCTGCGGTTTGTATTTGAGTAGCGCCTTAAATTTATCAAAAAATGCGGTTGTCAGCGCGGGCATATCAGCCGTGTCTGCATTTTAATAACGGCTTAAATTTACGCTGAAGCTGCGAATTTAAATCTCACGCGCAATCCTTAAAGCTGCGATGAATTCCGCGCGCCTAAATTCGATTTATGAATCGGTTCGCAAAATAGCCAAATTTCAAAGTCGCATTTTAAAATTTCGTGCGCCGCGAGCCTAACGCTTTTTGAAATACTTAGTCTCCATACTGCGCGCCGTGTTTTCTCCCTTTTGCTTTTTGCGCTCATAAGCCTCTCGCGCCTCGTCTGTATTAAGCGCGTATATCAGCGCCAGGCATAGCGCGAGCACAAAAAGCGAGCCCGCCGCCGTTTTGAGATAGGTATCTCTTCTGCCCTCGTTAAATTCGATCAAATAGCCCTTATCCTTTTCAAATTTTAACTGATAAATTCTGATTTCACCCGGATGCATCAAATCGCGTTTATACCAAATGCTTATCCGCTCGCCGCGACGAAATTGCATTTCATCCCTGCAAATGCCCGATCGCAGCCGCTCCAGCTCGCCCTCGCTCGTGCGAATTTCGATATCGCAATAATCGCTTTTGTAATGGCGATGACGCTCATAGGATACGAGCTCGCCGCTTAGAATTTGCGCGCCGCTGATGTCGTTATTTTCGGGGGCGTTTAAAAATAAGATTACCGATAAAAAAAGCGCGACGAATGCGAAAATTCCCGCTACTTGCAAAAGCCTTATTTTAATCAAAGGCGCTTCGCCGAAAGGAACGAAAGCTCTAGCAAAGACGCGGGCGAGCTTTGAAGCTTTCAATCGCGCGAGCAGCGAGGCATCGCCTCTTTTCATCGCGCGGCAAATCAGGTTACAAAGCACCGCAAAGCCGCAAAAGCACAATGTAAAAATAAGCATAATTCCTCCCTTAAATCAGCCGCAAGCGATCACGGGCTTTAAATTTACGGACACAAAGTAAAATTTACGGCGCGCGCCGCGCCGTAAAGCCGAAGCGCCGCTTAATGAGCAAAGGCGCGAAACGGGCGCGCTACAAATTCCGCGCACTGCTTAAAATTTAACGTCATAGAATTTTATGATAGCTGGCGCGCTCGATAAATTTTGCTTGCCGCTATCGCAAGAAAAATGAGCGTCAAAGCTCCAAATACCATAGCCGTAAATTTATCATCCATAGTAGCGTATTTGTCATATCTGAATTTTATTAGATACTCGCGCTGCTGCGGATCTATGCTTGCTTTATAATCCAAAAATAAGACCTGATATGCCGTACCGTGACCCTGAAACGGACGGCTTTGATACCAAGCTTTAACTCGCTTGCCTTCCAGCCATTCGTATGCGATTAACGAGATAGAAGGCTTAATATTTACACCTTGCCACTCGTCCGCTCCTGATCGCTTAAAATTAGCTTCGGCAATTGCTGCATTGAGCAAAATTTTATTTTTATAGAAAGAGGTTAAGTTATCCGTATCGCCATTTAAAAAGACTTTGATAAATTTGCGCTCGTCCGTAAAAATCTGCATATATTCGCGCCCATCATCGCTTCCGACATCCATGATTATTCCATTCGCGATTTTCAGATCATCTAAGCTTTTAGGATTCAAGCTAAAAAGAAATCCGTACCACATCGCCGCCAAATAAAATGCGATCATAAATAGATCGAATTTGCGATCTAAGTTATGCCAAATTTCGCCGAGCTTCATCGCTCATTACATTGTAAGTTTCACTGCAAGATACGCAATTTCATGACTTTTATTATCGCGGGCTATGCTGCATCGCAAGCGCCTCCATCGCCCCGACGGGCAGAAATAGCACTACGCCCACGATTATCACCGGTATAGCCACGATTACGCCTAACGTATCCAATAGGGCGTTGCCCTCGCAGCGTTCAGGTCTAACCTCGATGTTTGCCGGAATCGGGGAGCGCAACCTATCGCTTGGCTTCATTATTTCGCTAAGATTTTTGATCTGCACGACGCGCGCATCGAAGTTAAAAATAACTTCTATCTCGCCTTTTTTCTCATCGATTTCGATGCGGTTCGCTAGAGCCTTGATTTTGGCGACATCTGCACCGGCTGCGGAATTCAAAAATGCACTGAAGCTACCGCGCGCCTCGCCGTTTTTAGCATCGGTTACTTCGATCTGCACAAACTCGCGCTTAAGCCCCTTGGCGTATCCGCCGTCGTAAAATTCCGAGATATTCTTAAGCGACGAGCCGTCCGTCAGCACATAGCTGAGTTTCTCGCCTACGATGTATTCTTTACCGTCGTTTATGAAAAATGCCGTGATTTTTTCGGGCGTTTCGTTTGCCCCAGGCACTACGTTTTGTTTGCACTGGCATCCCACAAGCAGGACGGCTAGTAAAACCGCGATAAATTTTTTCATGATAGTCCTTTAAAATTTTAAATTAGCGTATGAATTCCGCAGCCAAAGCTCTATCTCAAAAAATTTCAGCAGCGAAATTTTACGTCGATACAATTTAGCCGTAGCCAGACTTAAATTTACCCCAAACGCAGGCTACTTCAGTGCCGCTTTGACCGCCTCGCTCAGCCGCTTGCCGTCCACGCTTGAGCCGAGCGCTTCCTTGGCAGCTTTCATCACGCGTCCCATATCCTTTGCGCCGCTCGCGCCGAGCTGCGCGATTAGCGAGCCAACCGCGGCGGCAAGCTCGGCATCGCTTAGCTGCGCGGGCAGATAGGACGCGATGATCTCGATCTCGCCCTGCTCTTTTTGCACCAGATCGTCGCGACCGCCCGCGCGATACTGCTCCACAGAGTCGTTTCGGCGCTTGATCTCGCTTTGAAGTATGCTAAAGACGCGCTCGTCGCTAAGGCTGATGCGCTCGTCTACCTCCACCTGCTTAAGCGCGGCGTTAAGCATCCGCAGGCTGTCTCTGCGGAAGTGATCGCCGCTTTTCATCGCCGTTTTAATGTCTTCTAAAATTTGCTCTCGCACACCCATTTTCCACTCCTTGAGATTGAAATTTCGGCGGTAATTTTAGCAAATTTAAAATTTGGCTCGGGTAAATTTAAGAGGATTAAATTTTAAAATTTTAAAGATTTAGCGCGATTTGTGGCTAAGCTTAAAGCTTGCGCGAATATCTTCCGCGGCAAAAAGCTCTTGCGAAGCCTAGTAAAATTTAAAAAGCCTCGCAAGAACATAAAATTCCTGCGAGGCAAGCAAGCGATAAAAGCTCGCAAAAGCTCTATTTAGCGCGTGAGAATATCATTCGCACGATTTGAAGCAAGAAGCACACGCTTCCTACCAAAAAGATCGTATCGCCGATGATGCGCGCCCAGCGGAGCCCGTAGAGGCTGTCTTTTTGCAAAAATTCCGCGCTTCTTGCATACCACATACCCACGTCGATCGCCGCAAACGCCTGCAAAATTCCAACCGGAAGAAGCGAAATCAGCACCATTAGAAGCAGACCCGCGTTAAGCGCCCAAAAGCCGATCTTCATCAGCGTATCGTCAAAGTTTTTGTCTTTGTAAATATACAGCGCCACGAGCCACACGAAGCCGAGTGCCAAAAAGCCGTATACGCCAAATAGCGCCGTATGAGCGTGCACTGCGGTGGTGTTTAAACCCTGGATGTAAAATAGCGCAAGCGGCGGGTTGATCAAAAAGCCGAAAACGCCCGCGCCCAGCATATTCCAAAACGCTACGGCGATGAAGCAGTAAAGCGGCCATTTTAGACGCTTAGCCCAATCCTGCGCGAATTGAAGCTTATAGTAATGAAACGCCTCTGAGCCCAAAAGCACCAAAGGCACGACCTCAAGCGCCGAAAAGCTTGCACCCACAGCCATTATCGGCGTAGTGGTGCCCGCAAAATAGAGGTGGTGGAAGGTGCCCGGAATTCCGCCGATTAGGAAAATCGATGCGCTAGCAATCGAGGTGTAGGTGGCAAATTTCTTGCTTACTAAGCCCAAGGACGCGAATACGAACGCCAAAGACGCCGTCGCGAAAACCTCGAAAAATCCCTCGACCCAAAGGTGCACGACCCACCAGCGCCAATACTCCATCACAGGGATCGGCGAGCGCTGTCCGTAAAATAGCCCCGCGCCGTAAAAAAGCCCCACGGCGATAACCGAAGCGGTAAAGATCGCCAATAAATTCTTATCGCCCTCGGCTCTAAAGCCTGCGATAAAGCCGCGCAGCACGAGCACCATCCAGATCACAAGGCCCACGAACAGTATCAGCTGCCAAATTCTACCGAGGTCTAAATACTCATATCCTTGATGTCCGATCCAGAAGCTGCTGCTTGGATCCATCTTGCCCGCAATCGCCATGTATTCGCCTGCAAAGCTGCCGACGACCAAGAAAAGAAGCGCGTAGAAAAGCACGTCCACGCCGAGCTTTTGAAATTTCGGATCCTTGCCGCCGTTGATGATCGGAGCTAGAAACAATCCCGCCGCCAAAAAGCCCGTAGCGATCCAGAAAATGGACGCCTGCACGTGCCAGGTGCGCGCTAGCGAGTAAGGGATATATTGCGAAAGATCAAGCCCGAAAAAGGACTGACCCTCGATCGTATAGTGCGCAACAAAGCCGCCGATGAAGGCCTGAAATGCAAACAATGCAACGGCTACGAAAAGATATTTACCAAGCGCCTTTTGCGACGGCGTAAGCGCTAAAGCGGCGATCGGATCGGCATTTAGCTTCGCAGGAGCCTCGAAATCCTCGTCCTTTTTGCCGTAGAAATTTCCAAACCACACTAAAAGACCGATGCCGGTAAGCAAAATAACAAGGCTTGCAATCGTCCAAACGACGTTTTCCGTGGTAGGGACATTGTCTATCAGCGGCTCGTGCGGCCAGTTATTGGTATAGGTCGCCTCTCCGCTTGGACGATCCGTAGAAACCGCCCACGCAGTCCAAAATATGAAATCCACGAGCTCGGCGCGGTGTTGCTCGTTTGCGAGCGTATTTTCCTTCATCGCGTAATCCTCGCGAAGCTTTTTAAAGCGCGGATCGTTTCCAAAAACGCCCATGTACTCGTCTTTTACGACCGCCATAGCCTTTAAGCGATCATCGCTTAGCTTGACGGCGCCGTCTTTTACGGTGTTGGTGCGGTACTCAGCTTTAGTAAGCGCCTTAATCTGCGCCTTTTGCTCGTCGCTCAAAGCGTCAAATTTAGCGCCGAAACGCTCCTGCGCCTTGATATCCATAAACGCAACTAGCTCCTTATGCAGCCAATCCGCGCTCCAATCGGGCGCCTGATACGCGCCGTGACCCCAGATAGAGCCCACCTGCATACCACCGATGCTCTGCCAGGCCTCCTGTCCGCGGTAAATGCGCTCGGTGCTGATTAGCTCAGCTCCGCTAGCATCGGTAAATTTTACCACCGGCGGAGACTGCCTATACACCTCGCCGCCGTAAAAACCCAAGAAACTAAAGCCCACGATGAGTACCGCTACAAGCGCCATCCAGAGCCTTTTAAATTCTGCCATTTTCACTCCTTTAACTGAAATTAGGAGAGAATTCTACCCATTTAAATTTCTATAAGCATTGAGGCTCATCAATAAAAAGATAAATTTTATCTGCTTAAGCTGGAATTTATTAAAGTATACTGAAATAAAGGGTCTTAGAAAATTTTATATAAAATTTATATCTATAAATCTATCCCTGATCTCAATGTTATCAAGATTTAGATTTAGTTTGTCTTTTAAATACTTTTTTAAATTTACTCGTTCATACTCACTTAACATAGTTAGCGGAATGGCAAAATAATTACTATGAGTACTATCTAATAAAATTAGAACATTTAAATTTATGCTATCTATTCTTCTTAAAATTTTAAGTACACCGAAGCAAAGAAGATTTATCGGATGCAAAGCGTACGATAAAATTAGCAAGAGAAATTTTTTAAACCTAGTTATATTGGCATTGTATTTGCAAGCGTCTTCAATCACGAGTCCAGAAAATTTATAAATAGCGATTTTATCGAAATTAGAAGCCTTTACACTTTTATGTACCGAATATACGTCGTTATAATTTTTGCATAAAGAATTATATTCTATTCTATCGGAATAGAAATTTAAAAATTTATGTTTATTAATAAATAAAATTCCCACCAAAAAAGTAACAGCTCCTAAAAATTGATATGCCCAAGCACTTCCTCTGCAGAAAAATAGAAATATAACTAAAAATACAGCTAATATTAAATAACATTCTGTGCTGATTTTAGTCCAATAATCTTTGATCATAAAAAGCGGCATTTCAGATTTATAACTTTGAAATTCCATACGATAATACTCCAAATTTTTAATTCAATACACCGCTCTTTTTATTGACTCTGCTCTGCATCTTTCACTCCTTTTAAATAGAAATATATTTTGTAAACAAATTCGAATGTAGACATTAATATTACGGAACCCGAAAGAGAAAAACCGGATTGAAAGAAAAATATATATCCAAAAATTGAAAATCTACTTTGAAATTCCGGCATAAAATGGCTTGTTCTTATGCTTATACCGCTGCTTGCAAAATATCCGGTATAATAAACCTCAAACATAAAAATACCAAGACCGAACATAAATGGAAGCAACAAAAACGGGCAATCGTTTTCCCGCTTCTTTTTTGCAACCAAGATAAAATCATCATCATATCTGCAAAAGTAAATATAATAAACCAATGAATATAAGCTAGAAACCGCAAAAATAATAATCCCGTATATCCACATAATAACTAACGTAAAATTCCGAAAGTTGGGTGTATGGGCTAATACTACCGATAATTTCGATATTTGGAAAATAACTTTTCATAAAATTTACGAAATTTAAGCACACAGGAGAAATATCTAAAATATTTTTAGGAATTATAAAGGCGCTAAGGGAATAGAAAAAATATATAAAACACAATTTCGTAAAAAATTTGCCGAATTTTACACGAGTATTTTCTATTCTTATCTTTTTACTTTCAAATTCTAAATTCTGCATCTCAATCCCTAAAAATAAAATTGTGTATTTTATTGCATCCAACCTTAAACGCACTATAAGCTCGCATATTTATATTGACTTAATAAACGCGATCTATGTAAGGGCTTCCGAAAACGGATTAAAATTTGGATTTGCTCCAAATTTAAAACGATCCGTCGCTACTACTTTCGCGAGGTTTAGGGAGTGGCGAAATTTTAGTGTAATACTCCTCCTTCCCGTTGTATTGGCGGCTAAAAACGCCGTCCGGGACGGTGAAGTTGCGCTTGGTTTGCGGATATTCTTTTAAATAGGCATCTAAAAATTTTGCAAACACCGGTGCTGCAGTGCGACCGCCGCCCTCGACCTTTCGCATAGGTTTATAATCGTCGTTGCCATACCAGATTATGATCTGCAAATCCGGCGTAAAGCCGCAAAACCATGCATCTATGCTATCATTTGAGGTGCCTGTTTTGCCCGCTATGTCGATGCCCTGCACGCGCGCGCGAGTACCGGTGCCGCGCTGCACGATATTTTTTAGCAGCGTAGTCATCAGATATGCCTGTTCAGGGCGCAGCACGCGACGGCGCTCAGGCTCTATAAAGCGAGTTTTGCCGTCCTTATCGGTGATCGAAACGATAAATTTAGATTTCGCCGTGATCCCGAGCCCCGGGAACATCGAATACATCGTCGAGTATTCAAGCGGCGAAATTCCGTAGCTGCCGATAGCCACCGACAGGGCGGGCGGGACGTTTTTAAAGCCGAACTCGCCAAGCTTTTTTACCGCGCGATCAACGCCGATAGATTGCATCAGATTGATCGAAGCAAGGTTGCGCGAGCGCGTTAAAGCTTCTTTGATCGTGATATAGCCGCTGTAAGTCTTGTCGTAATTTTTCGGCTTCCACGTTTTATCGCTGCCATCGTCGAATTCTCTAGCTATATCGGGCACCTCAGTCATCGTCGAGTAGCCCATATCAAGGGCAATTTGATAGACGAAAGGCTTGAAGCTGGAGCCGGTTTGGCGCTGGGATTGGCTGGCGCGATTGAAATTTGATTTCGCGTAATCCACGCCGCCTACTAAGGCTAAAATTTCGCCATTTTGGGGATGTGTGACGATCATAGCGCCGTTTACGTTGCTTGCATTGGCGTCTTTGTTGCGCTTTAAAATTTCATTGTAGCCGAAAACTAATGCCTCTTGCGCCATCGCCTGCGCTTTTAGATCAAGGCTCGTATCTATGCGGTATCCGCCCGTGCGGACGTCCGGTAGAATTTTTTCGGCTTCTTTTATAATCTCATCTACGGCATACGGCGCTACGTTTTGCGTGAGCGTTTCGTTGTAGATCGTAGGCTGTTCGTTCATCGCGAGCTCATATTCGGTCTTATTTATCCAGCCGAGCTCATGCATCCTATAAATCACGTTGTTGGCGCGCGAAAGCGACAAATCCAGGTGCTTAGTAGGATCGAAGCTGCTAGGAGCTTTCGGCAAGCCCACTAAAATCGCGATCTCTTTAAGGCTTAAATCTTGCAAATCCTTTTTGAAATATCCCAAAGCCGCCGTGCGGATACCGTAATATCCGTGCCCAAAATACACTTCATTGAAGTAACGCTCTAGAATTTGTTCCTTGCTTAGAGCGTTTTCTATCTTAAGCGATAGGATCGCTTCTTTGATCTTGCGATCAAGCTTCTTTTCACTCGAAAGAACTAAATTTCGCGTGATCTGCTGCGTAATCGTGGAAGCCCCTTCGACAAATTTCATCGCTTTGACGTCCTTAATAATCGCCCTAAAAATCGCCTCGACATTCACACCGCCATGTTCGAAAAACGCCGTATCCTCGATAGCTACGAGTGCCTCGATCACGCGGCCTGGGATCTCGTCGAATTTTACGTAAATTCTATTTTGTTCATTAAAAACATTGGCTATCAAATTGCCATTGCGGTCATAAATTTTAGTCGTAAGCTCGGGATGATAATCGATGATCGAGTCCGATTCCAAGCGGATTTGCGAGTAAAAATACAAAAAAATTCCGCCTGCAGCAAACGCGCAAACCGTAATAAAACTAAATAAAACTCTTACCATACAAACCTCTTTAAAATTTCCAGATCAAGCCCCATCGCCGTAAATTTTGACCCACGCGAGCTTTTGATATATTTTTCGTTAAAGCCTTCGATACTCATCGCACCCGCCTTGCCGCACCAATCGCCGCTAGCGATATAACCTTTTAAATCTGCTTCATTAAATTCCGCAAATTCAAAGCTTGCGACGCTAAGTGCCGAAAGCTCTAACGCCTTACTGCAAAAAATCATCGCAGTATAAACGGCGCAGCTAGCACCGCTTTGAGCTTGCAGCATCCTTAACGCGTCTGCTTCATCACGCGCCTTGCCTAAAATTTCGCCACCAGCAAGCACGGAGCTATCGGCAAACAGCACTCTATCATAATTTTTATAAATTTTAAAAAACTGCGTTTTTTTGGCTACGGTAACGCGGTAAGCATAGGTGCGTGCATCATCCTTGCTAATGCCGCTTTCATCGAAATTAAAAGGAATTTGCGTAAATTCTACGCCGTTATCCTTTAGAATTTGCGCTCTAGTAGGCGAACTGGAAGCTAAATAAATCATCAAAACTCACCCACCGTCACGCCTAGATAAACGCAAATCAGCGTAACTACGATATTTAACGGGATGAAATATTTAACGACGATGATTAAATGCTCATTCGCCTCAAGCTCATCTCCCGCATCCAAAGCTCGCTTCAAAGATGAAATTTTATAATGCATGTAGATAAAATTTAGTAGTATAAAGCCGGCACCAGCCCACAGCGTGGCAATCGCGCCTTTTACCATAGGATCTGAAAATTTAAAACCTCCGCCGTCCGCAAGAAAAAATCCACTTACGCAAACGATCGCCAAAAATAGTGCAAAGAACTGCTCGTAGCGTTTCATATATCGCAAAATTTCTGTAAATTTTACATCCTTCGCATCCGCTTGGCTTTTACTGCTTAAATTCATAAAAATCCGTGCGATCAAAAATACGCAGATCTGCGCGCAGACCAAAAAAATCACACTTAAAATGTGAATCAGCGGCAAAATTTGCGAGGCTTTGATGAAGCCGGTATCGATTTCGTTCAAATTTTGCCTTTTGCGTAAGAGATCGCCTCTTTGATCGCTTCTTCGATTTTTAGCACGTCCTTGCCGCCTGCGGTTGCAAAATCATCGCGTCCGCCGCCGCCGCCGCCTAAAATTTGCGCTACGAGCTTAACCCACTCACCTGCTTTAATAGGTGCGTTTTTAACGCCTGCTGCAATTGAAATTTTACCGTCGGCGCCTACTTGCATCAGCATTATCGCCGCCTTTTCGTGGCTATTTTTAAACTCATCTATCATAGTTTTTATATCGCCGCTTTCGACCGAGGCTACGCAAAGTTTGGTATCGCCAACATTTAAAAACGCCAGTGCATGGGAACTGCTTGCATGCTTGATCTGATCTTTTAGCGATCTGATCTCATCTTTTAATTTCTCAATCGCGCGGAGAGGCTCAATCCCTTTTAGCTCCGCAGAAATTTCAGCAAGCTTAGCGCGATTTTGAAGCGCTAAATTTAAAGCAGCGCGCGAACAAACTGCCTCGATACGCCTAACACCCGCACTTACACCGCTTTCTTTGACTATAAAAAACGACCCTATTTCGCTTAAATTACGCACGTGAATTCCGCCGCAAAGCTCCTTACTAATCTCTCCAAAACTCACAACGCGCACTTTTGAGCCATATTTTTCGCCAAAAAGCGCAATCGCGCCGCTGTTTTTAGCATCATCTATATCCATAATCTCAGTTTTTGCCGCACAGCCCTTGCAAACGGCATTATTTACAAATTCCTCGATTTTAGCTAGCTCCTCGTCGCTAAGCGCCTTAGGATGCGAGAAGTCAAATCTTAAGCGATCTGCTTCGACTAAGCTTCCTGCTTGAGCGATATGAGCCCCTAGCACCGCACGAAGCGCCGCGTGTAAAAGATGTGTCGCGCTGTGATGGCGTGCAATCTGCTCACGCTCCTCAGAAACCTTGAGCCCGACGATATCGCCAATTTTTAGGTTACGATTAAGGCGCAAGTGGGATAAATTTAGCCCATAAAATTTCTGCGTATCAAACACATCGGCTATGGACTCCACTTCGCCGCTATCGCCCGTCTGACCGCCGCTTTGTGCGTAAAACGGAGTCACATCAAACATCGCCCAGCCGATATCGCCGGCTTTGAGCTCATCCACTTCCGCAAAATCCTCGTTAAGTAGCGCTAAAACCTTGCTCGTGCGGCTAAGCTCTTCGTAACCGCTAAATTTATTCTCACCAAATTTCTCTAGCAGCGCCTTAAAATCGCCACGGACGTTTTTATCGCCACTGCCCTTCCATGCGGCTTTAGCTATCTGCCTTTGCTCGCTCATAAGCGCGTCAAATTTAGCCTCATCCACGCGCAAATTTTTCTCGCGCAGCATATCAGCGGTCAGATCGAGCGGAAAGCCGTAGGTATCGTATAACTTAAACGCGACCTCGCCGCTAAAAATTTCTTTAGTGCGCGCAAGCTCCTCGTTAAAAAGCTCGATGCCGTTTGCCAAAGTGGCAAAAAACCGCTCCTCTTCGAGCTTGATCTGCTCCTTTACGGCTTCCTTTTTCTCGTTTAGATAGGCATAGTGCCCGCCCATTAGCTCGCATACTTTATCCACGAGGCGATACATAAAGGGCTCTTTGATGCCGAGCAGATAGCCGTGACGCACGGCGCGGCGCAGAATTCTGCGCAAAACATATCCCCTGCCCTCGCGATTAAAATTCGTTCCCTGCGCTAGCAAAAACACGACCGAGCGGATATGATCGGCGATGACGCGGTAGCTCGCGCCGCTTTCATAAACGTAAGGCCTGCCGCAAAGCTTTGCAACCTCATCAATTAGCGGCATAAAAAGCGAGCTGTCGTAGTTGCTAAACTTGCCCTCCTTAATCGCCGTGACGCGCTCAAGCCCCATGCCCGTGTCAATGCTAGGCTTTGGAAGCGGGCTAAGCTTGCCGTCTTTGCTGCGCTCATACTGCATAAAAACTAAATTCCAAATCTCTAAAAAGCGGTCGCCGTCGCCGCCCATATAATCCTCTGGCGAGTGAAAATGCTCCTCACCCTGATCGTAAAAAATTTCGCTGCACGGCCCGCACGGTCCGGTATCGCCCATCGCCCAAAAGTTATCGTGATCACCGAAGCGATATATGCGCTCCCGCGCTATGTGGCGTGCCCAGAACTCGTAAGCTTTGTCGTCCTTTTCGTGCACGGTGACATAGAGTTTGTCTTTAGGAAGCTTTAAAATTTCAGTGATAAACTCCCACGCATAGGCGATCGCCTGCTCTTTGAAATACTCGCCGAAGCTGAAATTGCCAAGCATCTCAAAAAACGTATGGTGGCGCGCGGTGTAGCCGACGTTGTCTAGGTCGTTGTGCTTGCCGCCGGCGCGGATGCAGGTCTGACAGCTCGTGCGGATAGGCGGCGTCGGGCGCGGAACGGCTCCTGTAAATATGCTTTTAAAGGGCACCATGCCCGCGTTTGTAAACAGCAAGCTATCATCATCTGGCACCAGCGGCGCACTAGGGATGATCTGATGCCCCTTGCTCGCAAAGAAATTTAAATATTCGCTTCTAATATCCATGATTTGTCCTATTTCAAGTTAAATTTTAAAGGCGCATTTTAGCCAAATTAGATTTTAAAAATTATAAATTTTAACCATTCTTAGTTATAATGGCGCGAAAGATTAAATTTAGGGCATGGCGATGAAAAAAAAGATAGCGATCATAGGCATGGGCGAGCTTGGTCAAAAGCACTTCAGCGAGCTAAGAAGGAGCGATTATTTCGAGCTTGTAGCGCTTTATCATAAGGGCAGCAGCGAAAATTTCGGCCCGCGCTATCCGATCTTTGATAATCTAACCGATCTTTTTAACGTAGCTAAGCCCGACGCCGTAGTCATCACGGCTCCCCCGCCATCGCATAAAGAGCTGATTTTAAAATGCCTTCCATTTACCAAAAATATCTTTGTAGAATCTCCGCTCGCACAAAGCCTAGCCGAAGCTAGAGAGATAAACTACGCAGTCACTACTAACGGCACGCGCCTAGCCGTAGGCTACTCCGACCGCTACAATCCTGTCATCGTATCCTTGCTACGCGAGCTAGCCAAGGGGGATAAAATTTTTTCGATGAGCTTCGTAAGCGGCTTTGCAAACGACGATAGAGCAGATATCGTAGCCAATGCCCTTTTTAGAGATATCGATCTTGTGCGGCTGCTTTCTCACAGCGAGATCGCCTGCATAGAACTTAGCAAAAATATCTCTAAAGAGCGCACTCTAGCTGCATGCGCGACACTCCACACAAAAAGCGGTTGCTATTGCACGCTAATGCAGTCCAATCTCTATCCGATCAGACGCCACGGTATCGAGATTTGCACCGACAGCGGTGTATATTTCGGCGATCTAATCTCAATAACTCTTTTTAAAATTACGCCTGACGGGCGCGTAAATCTGCGCGTCGATCGCGACGACTTTTCGCTACGCCGCGAACACGAAGCGTTTTGCGCGATGTGCGACAGCAGCACTAACGCAGGTCTTGCAAGCGTAGAGGATGCGATAAAAATCAGAGAAATCATCTCATGAAAAAAGCCCTAATTTTACTCAACATGGGCGGTCCGAACAATCTGAGCGAGGTTGAAGTTTTTTTAAAAAATATGTTTAACGACCCCTTTATTTTAGGCATTAAAAGTGATTTTTGGCGTAGCGTTTTGGCCGCACTCATCGTAAGAAGTAGAGCGGCAGCGGCGCTTAGCAACTACGAAAAACTGGGCGGACGCTCGCCGATATGCTCCATTACCGAAGCGCTTTGCGAGCGTGTAAATTCACTCGCGCGAGCCGAATTAAGCGCGCGGTTAAAATTTGAAGGCGCGGCGGATGCGAGCGCTGCAAATGAACCGCTGCAAGACATTTCATTGCAGAGCAAGCCGCCGCAAGACGTCCCGACGCATGGCGAGCCGCTACAAAACGAGGCGCCGCAGGATAAAAAACCGATAGACGAGCTAATTTGCGATTATGCGATGAATTACACGCCGCCTTTTGCGGAGGATGTGTTTAAAAAATACGCGGATTTTGACGAGATAATTTTAATGCCTTTGTATCCGCACTTCTCGAAAACTACGGTGCAATCGAGCCTGTGCTCTGCCGAAGCGGCACTTAAGCGGCTCGGGATAAAAAATTATAAGATAGTTGATATTTTCTACGACAGCGCCGCTTACAACGAAATTTTGCTAAATTTAATCGCAGGGTGCGTTGCGAAATTTAGCGTGGATGAAATTTCGCAAATTTCGCTAATATTTTCCGCGCATTCGCTGCCGGTAAAAATGGTAGCCGCGGGCGATCCCTACAAGGCGCAGGTAGAGGCGCACGTGGAGATTTTAAAAGATCTGCTGGCTGCGCGCGGGATTAAATTTAAAGAGATCATTTTGGCGTATCAATCGCGCCTGGGTCCCGTGAAGTGGCTAGAGCCTAATGTCGCGGACGTCTTGCGAGATCTGCAGAGCAAAAAAGCGCTCATATTTCCGATCGCATTTTGCGTGGATAACTCCGAGACCGATTTCGAGCTGGATATTTTTTATAGGGCCCAGGCGCGCGAGCTGGGCTACGAATACTACGAAGTGTGCAAATGCCCGAACTCCCGCGAGGATTTTGCGAAATTTATACTCGCGCAAGCGTTGTAAATTTAGAGATTAAATTTAGCTTTTCTATTCGAGTCTTTTAAACTTTTTGCGGAGTTTGCAAGCCTAACACAATGCCAATAAAATCGGCGAAATTTTATCTTTTGTTAATTGGATAGAATTTTAAAATTTAATTATTTCGCAGCGAGTTGCGTAGCCGCCTATTATTTTTGACCTTCCGCTTCTTTACTAAATAAATTTCTTTTATATTCTTTATAGTCGTTAGTTAGCCTCTCGACTTCCTCTTTAGATATATGAAAGTTGGGGTTTTTTATATGCTTTCTATTTGCTGCAAATTCTATTTCATCAATTTTTTTTGCCCTACCGCAAATAGTATATACTCTTTGATATTTTTAAAGGTAGCGTTCTTGTCGGAACAATGTTTTTGCAAAAATGCCGAGTCAAACATACTTCCCATTTTATAGTATCCTACGGCTATATCATACCTATATGTTTCATAGCACTTATCATCATACATTCTTTTTAAAAATTCATCGTTCGGTATTCCGCCGATATCGTATTGCAAAAGTAGATCTATCATAGCGCCGGGCTCGGGTACGTCCAGCAACCCTCCATATACCGACATATAAAGTCTAAACTCCTCTACCCCATACTCCTTATTAGTATTTTTTATATTTTTATAGCCGGGTATCTCCTCTAGTTTATTTGAAACGGAGACCTCTCCCATATTGAAAGTGGAGTAGGTATATGGTCTATAACCGCTCTCTAGCACCATTTTCATTATATCGTACATATTGTTTCTAACTAGGTGGCTGATAAAATAATACGGCTCGCCTCCGCCGCTAAAAAGAACCTCTTTCGTGCGGTAATGTATGATCGGAGTAGCGTTTTCGTCAAAGCTTACAGAATCTATCCAGTTTTCGACGTCCATAATGCCGTAGGTTTCCTGCACGATCTCTACTTCGTCAAACTTAACTCCGCTATCTAGCAAAAGCCTAACCGACTTAGTGGCGTTATTTTCCATAGCGTATGCCATAGGAGATAGCTCGTAATTATCTTTCTTATGAGGATCGGCACCCATCTCTATCAGCTTTTTTGCGGTTTTTTCATCATCGTAAAAGCTAGCATACATCAAAGGGGTAACGCCGAAATGAAGAGGGGTATCTACGCTTATATTATTATCCTGCATAAATTTTAAAATTTTATCCGTATCTTTTGATTTTAAACTCCTGCGCAAAAGTTCCATCGTGGGATTATCTCTGACCTCCTCTTCGTCTATATCCCAATATCTATAGCCGACTGCGTTTATCTCCTTTTGCGTTACGTATTTGGCTAGCTCGGAGTTAGGATCTACTTTGGTATTTGCAGTGACGGTATAGTGAGAGGAGGTTGATTTAAATCTGCCGGTCTGAACTTTGAGTGCTAAAGCAAAAAGGCCTATAAAAACGGCTGTATAAAATATGCCTTTGAAGATGTTTTTTATGATTTTAAGCAAGGTCTTCAAAAAGGTCTTCAAATTTGATCCTTTAGCCTTAAAACACTAGCCTGTAAATAGCTTTAGCTTTTAAGCAAAACCTAAAGCGACAACTCGTTTTGTTCCCCGAAAGTGCCGCGATTATATAACGATGAGGATTAACTTTCACTTATACCAAAAAATTTTATCTATTTTTGTAGCTTAGCATCGTGTTTGAGCTTCAAACTTAAAAAGCAAACTACATTGATAAAATCTAAATTTAACCCCCAAGCTAAATTTCAGAGCTTTCCTTGCGCACCTTTATAGACGTTTTTCACGTCGTAAACCAGCGAGCCTGCGTAATCAAGCTCGAAAAATTGCTTATGCGCCACGGCGATTACGACGCAGTCAAATTTGCGCAAATCGGGCTTTTGCAGCAGATCGATGTCGTAGTATCTCTTAGCGTCGGCAGCGCTCGCCCAAGGATCATAGACGCTTACCTCGCAGCCGAAATTTTTAAGCTCGTTTATCATATCCACGACGCGCGTATTGCGGGTGTCGGGGCAGTTTTCTTTAAACGTCAGCCCCAAGATCAAGACCTTCGCGCCCTTTACCTTTTCGTCGTATTTTATCATCATCTTAACGACCTCCGTAGCGACGTAGCTTCCCATATTATCGTTGATGCGGCGGCTTGAGAGGATGATTTCTGGGTGATAGCCCACCTCGGTCGCTTTCTGCGCCAGATAATACGGATCGATGCCGATGCAGTGCCCGCCCACGAGCCCCGGACGGAAGCTTAAGAAATTCCACTTCGTAGCCGCCGCGTCGATGACGTCGTTGGTGTTGATACCGAGCTTGCCGAACAGGATCGCAAGCTCGTTGATAAAGCCGATATTGATGTCGCGCTGGGTGTTTTCGATCACCTTCGCGGCCTCGGCGACCTTTATGCTGCTAGCGCGAAAGGTGCCGTTTTGCAGGATGCTAAGATAGACGCTATCTACGACGTCTAAAGCCTCCAGGGTGCTTGCCGAGACGATCTTTTTAATCTTAGTGACGGTGTGAATTTTATCGCCCGGATTGATCCGCTCGGGCGAATATCCGCAGAAAAAATCGCGGTTAAATTTTAGCCCGCTTACGCGCTCTAAAACCGGCACGCAGTCCTCCTCCGTAGCGCCCGGATAGACGGTGCTTTCATACACGACGATGTCGCCCTTTTTAAGCACGGCTCCGACGCTTTCGCTGGCCTTGATTAGCGGCGTGAGATCGGGACGATTTAGCCTATCTACGGGCGTCGGCACGCACACGATATAAAAATTGCTCTGCCTCATATCATCTAACTTTGCGCTAAATTTAAGCCCGTTTTGAATCGCCGCAGCAAGCTCCTCGTCGCTAAGCTCCAGTGTGCGATCGTGCCCGCCGCGCAGCTCGTCTATGCGCTCCTGCGAGACGTCAAAGCCCACGACCTCGTGTTTCGCGGCAAACGCTGCCGCCAAAGGAAGCCCAACGTAGCCAAGCCCGATTATCGCTATTTTCATTTTTCCCTCATTTGCTTTCATATTTTCCTCTTTTCTTTGCGTTAAATTTCATCGTTAAATTCCGCAGCCGAACTCGCTAAATTTCGCAGTTGCGCAGACATACGGCGCGAATTTATAGCGTTGCGTCTTTAAATTTAAGCAGCTAAGCTCGCTCGCCGTTTTACTTGCGCTACTTGCGCGACGGCAAATTTAAAATTTTGCCTTGATACGGAATTTTACGCCGTGGCAAAATTCCGTATCGCGATAAAATTCCAATGCCTTAGCTCAGCGAGCGGCGCCATGCAAAATTCCAAGCCGTGATAAAATTTTACTGCCGCGCCAAAATCCCGCATCGCGATAAAATTCCATCTCCGTACCGTTAAAATTTGCGCCGCGAAATTCTATGCCGCCAAAATTCCGCGTCGCAAAAATTTAAACGCCGTAAAATTTCAAAAAGCCGCGCCTAATTCCACGAATTTTCGTCGCCGCAAGCCGCAAAATTTCAAAAAACCTCGCGAAATTTAGCAAATTTAATCTTTAATTTCAACTGCCTCATCCTTGATTTCGACCTTTTGCGTGGCGTTTGCGTCGGCTGCGGGCTTTAGATAGCCCTCCTCAATCAAAATTCCTACCGCCCGCTTAAAGATCGGCAGCGCATTTTGAGCGGCGTAGTAGCTGCCCCTTTTAGGCTCGCGCACCAAAACGCCGATCGTGTAGCTGGTGTCCGCGTCGTTGGCAAAGCCAAAAAACGAGCTGTTATAGGCGCTCGAATAGCCGCCTCCCTTGGCGATGCGCGCAGTGCCCGTCTTGCCACCGATTTGCAGCCCCGCCACTCGCCCCTTGCGCCCCGTGCCACTCTCAACCGTTTTGATTAAAATTCCTTTTATTACATCAGCGGTAGGTTTAGAGATGACCTGGCGGGTTTCGCTTTCGTTGACGATGTAAGTTTTGCCGTTATTTTCTAGATTTTCGACTAGGCGCGGGCTAATCATGACACCGCCGTTGTTAAAGACGGTGTAGGCATTGAGCATCTGAAGGAAAGTCATCTGTGCGCCGTAGCCGTAGCTGATCGTGGCTTTGTAAATTTTATTATTCAGGCTTTTGATGCTTGGGATATTTCCGCTTTGCTCATACGGCAGATCAATGCCCGTTTTTTGCGACATACCAAAATTCATAAGCCCATCATAAATAGCCTGCCCCTCCAGCCGCTCTGAAATTTTAATCATTCCGATGTTTGAGCTGTGGATGATGATCTCCTCGCCGCTCATCTGCTTAGCCGGGTGCGTGTCGCGGATCGTACGAGTACCAAGCTTATAGCTGCCGTTATGGGTATTGATAATCTCGCCCGGTTTGACAGCTTTGGCGTCGTAGGCGATTGCGAAAATTATCGGCTTCATAATCGAGCCCACTTCGTAGGCGTATTCGCTCGCGGTAAAATTTAAATTCTTAAGATCGTTTTTTGTGATGTTTGAGGGATCATAGCGGGCGTTGGTCGCGAGGGATAAAATTTTGCCCGTTTTAGAGTTCATAATGCCTACCACGATTTCTCGCGCATCGTAATTATCAGCGCCCTCATCGCTTAGGCGCTCTATCTTTCTTTGCAGCGTTAGCGGCACGCTTAGACGGACATTGTAGCCGTCGATCCTGCCCGTTTTTTTGCTACTGCGCTCTAGAATGATGTTGCCGCCGATATCGCGCGGACCCACGATAAACTCATCTCTAACGGGCGCTAGATAATACTCATAGTACTTCTCGATCCCCTTAATTCCGCTAACCTTGGTGATACCATCAACCTCTTTTTTATTGATATAGCCGATTAACGGAGTGAGTGAATCGCCGACATTGTAGCTGCGCTTCTCGCCGCTTTCGCTCACGCTCATGCGAATAGGCGGATTTAGCCTGCCGTTTGAGCCCATGAAGCTAACGAATACCTTTTTTAAATTTAGCTTATACGCAAGCTCTTTTAGATGCACGGCGGTTTTGGCGTCGATCTTATACGACAGCACGGTCGTGCCGCCAGAGCCCTCGATCGCGCTTTTGACACGCTTTTCGCTATCGCCCGTATAAATGCAATAGAGCCGCACGAAAAGATCAAGCTTGTTTTTATCGATGCTTCGCGCATCGACGCTAACTTTGTAGAGTTTGACGGAATTTGCCGCGACGTAGTTGTCTTTTGCGATTATCGCGCCGCGGATCGCGCTGTTGGTTTCATTAACATCCAGGCGCGGTAATTTGCGTTCGGTGCTGCCCCAAAAATATAAAATCGCCAAAAATACGAAAAGCGCCGCCGGCACGAATATAAACATCACGATAATCATACCGACTGAGGAGCTTTTATCTCTTTGCCACATCTTATTTCTTTAAAATTCTAAATTCCGCGTATTTTTTACGCTGCTGCATTTCAAGCTTTGGCTCAATGCTACGCTCCGCGCGGAACTTTAAGATCCGCAAAGCGCTCAAAGCCGCTATCTTGCGCGCTAAGCTCAGCAAATAGAGCGAGGAATTCCGCTCGCGGCATCTCTTTAGCGCCCATAAATTTCAGATGCTCGTTCATAATCTGGCAGTCGATTAGAAAGCCGAAATTTGCAAGCACCTCACAAAGCCTAATCAGCGCGACTTTCGAAGCGTTGCTCTTTAGGCTCAGCATACTCTCGCCGCAAAATACCCGCCCAAAAATTAGCCCGTATAGCCCACCCACAAGCTCGCCGTCCTCGTATGCTTCGACGCTGTGAGCGTAACCGTCTGCTGCCAAACGCGAGTAAGCCTGCACGATCTGCTCGCTGATCCACGTGCCGTCGCTCTCTTTTTTGCGCACGTCTTTGCAGCGCTCGATGAATCCCTTAAAATTTGCGTCAAATTTTACTTCATATCGCTTAAGATAGGGCTTGATGGACTTTTGCACGCGCACTTCACGCGGATCAAGCACTGCGCGCGGATCGGGCGACCACCATAAAATCGGCTCATCCTCATTAAACCACGGAAATATCCCTGCGCTATAAGCGCTAAGCAAGCAATTCTCGCTCAGATCGCCGCCACTTGCAAGCGGCGCAAAATCGGGCGCATCCATAGGATCTGGAAAATCGTAAAACCGAGCCATTATTTAACGACACTGCTTTGAGCTAGTGCGGGTTGCTTTTTTTCTATCTGTGGCAAAGGCGTAGAAGCAAAGCTAAAGCTTAGCTCGCCATCTTTTACGCTCACGCTAACTAAGCCGCCCTCTTGTAGCGCGCCAAAAAGCAGCTCGCCGCTTATATGATCGCTGATCTGAGAGCTGATCTCGCGCTTTAAATTTCGCGCGCCAAACTCGTCTGAATAGCCGCGCGAGATAATCAAATCTTTTGCTTCCTTGTTTAGACTAATCTTTACGTTTTTTAGCTGCGACTCCAGCTCGCCGATAGTCTTATCCACGATCTTTTCTAAAATTTCGCCGCTTAAGCGGTTAAAATTTATGATTTTATCGATGCGGTTACGAAATTCCGGCGCAAAGAAGCTTTTTATGGCGCTATCTACTTTGTAGCTCTCGTCCTTCGTAAATCCAACTTGCGGCGCTTCTTTCGTGCCTAAATTCGAGCTCATTATTATGATCGTATTTTTAAAATCGGTCGTAACGCCGTTGTTATCGGTAAGACTCGCGTTATCGAAAATTCCTAAAAAAATATTCGTCATGCTAGGATGAGCTTTTTCTACCTCATCAAATAAAATGACGCTATATGGGTGCTTTTTGATATTATTCGTTAAAATTCCGCCATTTTCAAAGCCCACGTATCCGGGAGGCGCGCCAATGAGCCTCGAGACGCTGTGAGCTTCCATATATTCACTCATATCGTAGCGCTCAAAATGTACTCCAAGCTGCGCGGCTAAGACCTTGGCTAGCTCACTTTTGCCCACGCCGCTACTACCTGCGAACAAAAATACGCCGATTGGGGAGCTTGCGCCTCCAAGCCCGGCGTAAGAGCGCAAAAGCGCCTTGCAAAGGCTGCTAACCGCCTCGTCTTGACCGAAAATTTCACGCTTGATATTGGCTTCTAGATTTTTTAGTACCTGTTTATTATCGACACTACTACTTAAATTTGCGATATTCGCGCTAATCGAAAGTGTATTTACTAAATCATCCTTGCTGATTTCAAGCGGAGCTTCGTGCGGTTTAAACGCAAAGCTCGCGCCCACCTCGTCAATAAGATCAATGGCACTATCGGGAAGGAATTTATCGCTTTGATATTTTTTAGCAAGCGTTACGCTATCACGCAAAATTTCGTCGCTAAATTTTACGCCATGAAATTCCTCATATTTTTTGGCTACGCCTTTTAAAATTTCAACGCTATCGTCGATACTAGGCTCGCTCACGTCGATCTTGCAAAACCTGCGGCTAAGCGCTTTATCCTGCGAAAACGAGCGGTATTCGCCGTATGTAGTAGCGCCGATGACCGATAGCTCGCCGCTTGCAAGCGAAGGTTTTAGGATGTTTGACATATCAAGTTCGTTGCGATTGCCCGTGCCTGCACCAACGATCGTGTGAATTTCATCGATAAATAAAATCGCGTTTTGATTAGCGCTAAACTCGTCTATGAGATCTTTTAGTCTCTCTTCAAACTCCCCACGCAGCGTAGTTCCTGCGATCAGCGCGCCAGCATCAAGGGCGTAAATTACCTTATTTTTTAGCTTCTCTGGCACTTCGCCGCGGACGATTTTTAGCGCGATACCCTCGATGATCGCGGTTTTACCAACTCCTGCTTCGCCCACTAAGATAGGATTGTTTTTCTTGCGGCGACAGAGGGTTTGCAGCGTCTTTTCGATCTCTTTTTCGCGTCCGATGAGTGGATCGATCTTACCCTCAAGCGCGATTTTATTGAGGTTTGCTGTATAAAGCGAGCTAGGCGAATCCTTTTTAATATCGCGCTCGTTTATGGCGTCCTTTTCGCCCTCAAACGCAGGCTCAAATTCCGTATTCTGCCACTGCTTACGGCTTTCGTCATAATTCATCGCATGCGTGATATCGTCGATATCGTATGAGTTTAGCTTAATCGCTGCGGCTTCATCGCGAGAAACGACCTCATCACGGTGATCGAAAGCGGATTTGTACTTTCTCACGATGAGCTCAAAAATCGCAGCATTGATACCGTAGTGATTTAAAATTTTAGTGCAGTCGTTTTCCTTATCATTTAGAATTTTAAGCATAAAATCGAGCTCATTTTTAGGCTCTTTAGCATTATTTAATTCAGTATAGAACTGCTTAAATTCTATCGTCTGCGCCGGAGCCTTGCCGCTTGATTTAGGCATCATATCCAAAAGCCCGCCCAGATTATCCAAGATATTTAGGTAGTTAATATCCGGAATTTCTTTGGCGATGAGCCCATGAAAGGGCTTATTGTATTTAAAAATCGCATAAACTACGTGCGAAGTGGTGATATATTCGTCCTCGCCGTCGTTTGCAACGCTGATTGCTTGTTCAAAATGTTTGTTTAAAAAAAATCCTATCATTGCTTTCCTTTAAATTTAATCCTCTTCGATCTCACATCTAAGAGGGAATCCTGCGGCCTTTGCCGCTTGTAAAACCGCTTGTTGCTTGCACTCGGCTATCTCTTTAGGATACGCGCCGCAAACCGCGCGACCCTGCTTGTGCACTTTCATCATTAAATCTACGGCGTCGTTAAAGTTTTTGGCGAAAATCTCCATCAAAATATAAACCACGAAATCCATCGTCGTCACGTCGTCGTTTAGTAAAATCACCTTATACGGGCGAGGCACGAAAGATTTTGTTTTGGCGCGAGTGCGAATCTGCACGCCGGTTTTAGTTGCCATTTTTTATCCTGGCGATATCGCTTTTTATCACATCAGTATCGACCATGCCTAAGTAATACGGCTTGCCCCGCTCATCACCCTCGTTAATGTCGGTAAGCCTTTGATATTTTCCATCTTTAAGTACTACCTTAAAAGGGATCGAAAGCGCGTGACGATAACCGATGTCGCTTAAAATTTGACCTACTATACGCTCGTTTTGTTTTGAATTGGAGATGAAATAATAGGCATTAAACTTTTTCGTAAAATTTTCGATCACTTGCGCATCGGTAATATCCTCGAAATAGATTAGCCCGACCATCAGAAAATCCGCGGAATTTTTTAGCTGAAAGTCCATCAGATGCGGCGCTTCGATGCGGCACGGCTGGCAGTAAGTACCAAAAATATCAAACATTAAAATTTTATCGCTGTCCGCTAGCTTAAAGCCCTTTTCTGTCCGCTCAATCGTTACCTCGCCGCCTACGACGCTTTTAAGCGTAAATCGCTCGCCCGTTTTAAACGGCGTAAAAGCTACCTCCTCGCCGCTCTCTCCACCAATACGCTCGCCATTTTTATCTTGAGCGGAATTTTTTACTATCTGATTCTCGCTCGCGGCAGGATTCTCTCCCGCAGAGCCCGTCTTTTTCTGCGAATCATCTCCGCAGCCGCTTAAGACAAAAATCGCCAAGCATAATAGTAAAAATTTTTTCATTCAATTTCCTTGGAGTTTAAATTTAAGCCCGCATTTTAACCAAAGTTTTGTGAATTTAAAATGAATGCTTGTCGTATCGCTTCATCGCGCTTTGCGCTTCGCGGTCGGCTTCCTTGCGCTTTAGCGATTCACGCTTGTCGTGCAGATTTTTGCCTTTTGCCAAAGCGATACGCGCCTTTACGCGGTTTTTATCATTCAGATACAGCGACAAAACCACGATGGTAAGGCCCTCTTTGCTAACCGCGCCTAAAAGCTTGTCGATCTGTTTTCGGTGCATTAAAAGCTTTCGCGCGGCTCCTTCGTCTGGACGAAAATGCGCGTTAGTGCTTTCAAGATAGCTGATATGGGCATTTAGCAAAAACAGCTCGCCGCGGATCACGCGACAAAAACTATCTTTGAGATTGCCCCTGCCCGCGCGCAAAGCTTTGACCTCGCTGCCCTTTAGAACGATGCCCGCCTCAAAGCTTTCAAGTATCGTAAAATCGTGAAATGCCTTGCGATTTTTACTCAGTTCTTTCATCTTTTTCCTTCTAAATTTAGTCCTAAGCTTAGCCCGTTTTTGCTTAAATTTAAAAGCGGGCGAGCGAATTTTAAATTTTATCTTTAAATTTAGCTTTTAAATTTTAACCGCGCGCCTTGGAATTCTTATTTTAAGAAAAACACGCTGCTGCCGCTGCCGCTTAGAAACATATCGCGATACCTATCCATCTGCGGATATAGCTTTATGCACGGCGCGAAAAGATCGTTTAGCTGAAAGCCGCCATATTGCGCCAGCAGCTGCTCGCTGCTTAGGCTAAGCATCTGCCGAGCCTGTGTGGCGTCTATATTTTGCATAAAGCTTGCGCGAAACTCATTATAAACCGCGCCGGTAGAGCAAAAGATCGCGGGCGTTAAAATTTCGATCGCGGGCAAGCTGTCCTCGAAAGGCTCAATGATCTCGCCGATACCGCGCACGTTTGCGGCCTCAAGCCCGCTAACAAAAAACGCGACGTCCGCGCCGATATTTTGCGCGATTTTGGTAAGCCGCTCGCGCGAAATTTTTAAATTTAATTCCTCGTTCGCAAGCCGCAAAAACGCCGCCGCGTCGCTACTGCCGCCCCCAAGACCCGCGCCGATCGGAATTCGCTTTTTAAGCACGATCTTGTGCGAGCTGAAAAACTCCGCAAGCTCGCGCGCAAAGCCCGCCCGCTCAAGCGCCGCCTTGGCTTTTAAAATTATATTGTCCGCGATCTGTGCGGCGTCGCATTCAAGCGCAAAGCCGCTCGCGCGCTCAAAGCTTATCTCATCAAAAAGCTCTCTGCGCAGTACAAAACGCGAGGCGATCTCGTGGTAACCGCCGCGCGTGCCGACGACTTTTAAAAAAACATTGATCTTTGCATAGGCCTTCAAAATTTTACTCCTTTGCCGCTATTTGGCACATTTTCGTTAAATTTAGCCCGCCGCAAGCCCATTTAGCGCGATTAAAATTTCAATCCGTACGCGAGTTAAATTTCAGCCTGCGGCACGCCCCGTCCAGTGCGATCAAAATTTAAAACCGCGTGCCGTAAAGTGCGCGCCGCGGAATTTAGCCCGCGATCGCGGCACCCGATACGTAAATTTTATAAAGCGCGAAATTTTAATCCGCAACGCACGCAGCTAAATTTCAACTCGCGGCGCAAATCTATCTTAGCGATTAAAATTCCAAGCCGGCAAAATTCTAGCCGCGTCGCTGCACGCCACACTAGATCATAAATTTAGTTTAGCAGTACGCCGCCCGCCGTAAAATCAAACCTATCGGCGCAGACTACGCACCGCCGCAAGCTAGAATTTCATTCGGCAGAGGCGCTTGGCGCGCCGCGATAAGCCCCGACCTGCGCGCTTTGTAAATCGCGAAATTTTAATCTCGCAGCGAGCCGTCATCGCGCACCGAAAAGCAAATCGAAACGCCGCTCCGCCGGATTCGCCGCGTTTAAATTTAGCCCCCGCGGATTTATGCCTTTTCACAAGCGAGCGCCGCCCGCCTAGCCGCGCGTTTAAATTTACACCGCCTGAGGCAGATTTTGCGATCCGTGCACAACAAAAGAGCGCGATCACTCGAGTCGCCGCCGTCTGCGATAGAATTTAACCGCACATAGCAGCGCGCTATGCAAGTAAATTTAAAACGCGCCGTATTTATAACCGCTCAAATTTCAAGCCAGGGCCGCCCGATCAAAATTCCGCCGCAGGCTAGAGCCGCTGATTAAAACGCGCCGCCTGCGATCGGAACGTCGTTCCAAAGATAGCGCACCTCGCCCGAGCTTATCTCGATGATCGAGTAAAAATCGCCGCAGATAAGCAGATAGCGCCCGTCTGCGCGGCTCGCCAGATCCTTTGCGGCAAGCTTTTTACCCAAGATCACGTCGCGCGCGTCGCCGTCGTAAAAGTTCGGCGCGAGGTCCAAAAACTCGAGCGGATTTAGCGCCGCCTCATCCGCAAAACGCGGATCTTTCAAATCGAAAGCCCCCTCGCTCTCCCGCCTAAGCGCGCTTAGCGTACCGCAAACGCCTAGTTTTTCTGCTAAAATTTGCGCAAAAGAGCGCACGTAGCCGCCCTCGCTAAGCGCAACGCGAAAGCTCACGAATGGATGAGCGTAGCTTAAAATTTCGGCATCAAAAACCCGCATCGAGCTCTCTTTTAGGCTCACCTCTTCGCCTGCGCGAGCGAGCTTGTATGCGCGCACACCGTCAATTTTCTTGGCGCTGAAAGCGGGCGGGATAAATTTTATCTCACCGCGCATTTGCGCTATCGCGGCATCTAAAACCTTGCGCGAAAGCGGCGGGATTTGTTCCACACGCTCGATATTTTCATTATCTCCGCTTGGGCTTTGCGCGCCCAGCCACAGCGTCGCAGCGTAGATTTTTGGCTCCTTTTTTAAAAATCTAAAAAAGCGCGCGTATTGCCCGAACGCGACAATCAGCGCGCCGCTCGCGAAAGGATCGAGCGTGCCGCTAAAGCCAGCCTTTTTCACGCCGTATTTGCGCTTAAGAGCGCTTAAAAATTTATTGCTGCCGATGCCCGCGGGCTTGTCCGCCAAAAACAATCTATTCATAAGAGCCGATCTTTTCTACGAAATTTGACATTATCACGCGCGAAATTCCGCCGAAATTTATAGTGAGTCGGTCGCCGTTTACCGCCGTGATCTGTCCGATACCAAAGAGTTTGTGTTTGATCAGCTCGCCCTTGCTAAAGCCGCTACTTTGCTCGCGCGGCGGCTCTTTGGCTACCAAACCCGCCTCGGCTATAAACCTGCTAGCGTCCAGCCTCTCGCGCTTGCCGCGATAAAAGCGGCTAGCAGCAAAGCTAAGCGTAAGCGTGCGCTTGGCGCGCGTAATCGCTACGTATGCGAGTCTGCGCTCCTCCTCGATGTCATTGCTGTCGCCCAAAAGCGGGAAAAACCCCTCCTCCAGCCCGATTACGAAAAGATGCTCGAACTCAAGCCCTTTGCTAGCATGCACGCTCATTATGTTTATCGCATCGCCCATGATGGCGTCCTGATCGCTAAGAAGGCTTAGCTCGTTTAAAAATTCCGCCAGATCAAAATCGGGTTTATTGCTAGCTTCGTCCTTTAGCATAGCTAAAAACTCGTCGATGTTCGCTACCCGATCGGCGCCGTCCGGAAGCGAGGCGTAGTAAGCCTTTAGCCCGAAAGTGGGCTCTAGCGCCTCTATTTTTTTGATAGTATCGGCTAGTGCGGAAATAGAAGCGATGCCGCTTTTAAGCTCCGCTAGAGCCTGCGCCGCCTTGGCGCTAAGCCCCGCATCAGGCTCACTAAACGCATCAAATAGACTGATGAGTCGCAGGCGCGAAAGCTCCTCGAGCTTTGCCAGCGAGACCTTGCCGATGCCGCGCTTGGGCACGTTTATGATCCGCCTCATCGAAAAGTCGTCGTGCTCGTCGTTTACTAAGCGCAGATAGGCGATCGTATCCTTGATCTCGGCGCGCTCGTAAAATTTCACGCCGCCTACCATTTTATACGGGATTTTGGCGCGATTCAGCCCCTCTTCCAGCGCGCGCGACAGAGCGTTTACGCGGTAAAGCACGGCGATTTGAGAGGGCGCTACTCCGCTTGAAAGTAGCTTTTTGATAGCTTCTGCGATCTTTGCCGCCTCGATACTCTCCTCGTCTGAACGCAAAATTTCGATCTTTTCGCCGCCGCCGTTCATGCTAGTAAGGCTCTTGCCGAGGCGGTTTTTGTTATGCGAGATGAGCTCGTTGGCAGCAGATAAAATTTCATCTGTGGAGCGGTAATTCTGCTCGAGTTTGATAAATTTTACGTTTGAGAACTGATCTTTAAAATTTAAGATATTTTCTATCCGTGCGCCGCGCCAGCCGTAGATACTCTGATCGTCATCACCCACCACCACGAGGTTTTCGTGCGCGGCACAAAGCTTTTGCAGCAGTTTGAATTGAATGTCGTTGGTGTCCTGATACTCATCCACCGTGATATAGACGTAACGGCGCGAAATTTCATCGCATAGCCGCTCATTGGCGCTTAAAATTTTATACGGCAATATCAGCAGATCATCGAAATCTACAAGATTATTCGCCGCCAAATACGCCTCGTAGCGCTTATATGCATCAGCGCAATGCGCGTAAAATCCGCTATACATCCTGCTTAGCTCGTCCTCTTCGCCCTTTAGAAGCTCGTCGATATCTTTGGGGCCGATTAGAGAATTTTTGTAAGTTGAAATTTTAGCTGCCAATAGCGATGTGGGCAAATTTATCTCAAAGCCCTTGATGATCTTTTTCTTATCGTCGGTATCGATTACTTGGAAGTTTGCGCTGCGCCCAAGCTCGCTAATATGAAATTTCAAAAACAAAAGCCCGAATTTATGAAATGTGCACAGAAGCGGCACTCCGCTTAAATTTAACCCGCTTATCAGATTAAGCGCTCGCGAGCGCATCTCGGTGGCGGCTTTGTTCGTAAACGTAAGCGTGAGAGTATTTCCCGGAGGCACGCCGTTTGATAGCAGATAGGCAAGACGCGCGGTGATCGTTTTAGTTTTGCCGCTACCAGCACCCGCTAAGATTAGCATCGCTCCATCCACGTGGCTCGCAGCCTCGCGCTGAGTAGGATTAAGACCCTCTAAAATATCACTCATTTTGAGAAAATTTTACGCGATTTTTCGCGTTTAAGCCACTCGGACTCGGGCTGGGAGAAATTTACCGCGATAGGCTTGCCGTCCACGACGATCTGCAAGACCGCGTAAAACGGCACGCTAAGCGTGCTTGCAAAATCCTGCGGCCCAAATCCCGCCTCGAAAACCAGCTCATCCTTGCTAAGATGCGCGCTAGAAAGCGTGTATTCCTCCAGCTGCAAAAAGATCGCGGGCATTTTGAAGCTTTTTAAAATTTCCTCCGGCAGCGGCGGGTCAAATTTTATCTGATCCGTCCTCGCAACGATGCCAAATCCATATCCAAGAGCCAAAACGTAATCCAAAACCGCGCCTATATTTGCACTACTCGCAGCGATAAATTTATCGTCTTTTAAAATTTTATCTATCATCCTAACCCCTCACAAACTCATCTACAAGCGCCGCGACCTGTTCTATGCCGATGCGCCAAAACTCGCTTTTATTGATGTCAAAGCCGAATTTTGCCACCAGCTTTTGCGGCGCGTCGCTGCCGCCCGAGCTTAAAAACTCAGTGTAAATTTGAACGAAATTTTCGAGCCTGCCGCTCTTATACAGCCCGTAAAACGCGAGCACCAAAAGCTGCGCGTAGGCATAGGAGTAGCAGTAAAACGGCGTGTGAACGAAGTGCGGAATGTAGCTCCACCAGCTTTTGTAATGATCCTGCAAGATTAGCTCGCCGGCAAACATCTTGCGCGACTCCTCCATCCACAGCTCACCCAGCCGCTCGATGCTTAGCTCATCCGCGCTTGCATGCACGCGCCGCTCAAAGGTCGTAAATCCGATCTGGCGGTAAAGCGTAGCGAAGATATCCTCGATCTTTGCCGCAAGCATCGCTCGCAGCGCGGCTTTATCGTTTGCAGTCTGCGAGGGCGTATCCGTATCGCTCGCAGCAAGCTCGCACGAACCCGCAGAGTCTTGCGAGGCGGAGTTTTTTACGGCGCGCTCGTTTGGAATTTCACCGCCCTGAGCCTCTTGCGAAGCGCTACATTTAAAATTTTGCGAGCCGTCCAAGGCGGCGGTGCTTTTGAAATTCGACAAACCGTTTAAATTTGAAAAATTTTCGCGCATATAATCAAACACCAGCATCTCGCAGAAAACCGACGCAGTCTCTGCCGTCGTTAGCGGCGTAAAGGAGTTAAAATAGCCCACGCCGTAGCTTAGATACTGATGTATCGCGTGCCCCAGCTCGTGCGCGAGGGTAAATACGTCGCGGCGCTTGCGCGTGAAATTTAAAAGCACGAAAGGGTGCGTATCGCGCGAGCCCGAATGCGAAAATGCGCCGCTTTGCTTATTTTGCGTAGGCATCGCGTCGATCCAGTTTCGCTCAAACGCGATCAGCGCGATCTGCTTAAATTTCGGGCTAAATTTTTCAAATGCCGCAAGCACGATCTGCTTAGCCTGCCCGAAGCTAAACTCGCTCTCATCGCCCCCAAGCGGCGCGTATCTGTCGTAATCATACAGCGCGTCGTAGCCTAAAATTTCGCGCTTTTTAGCGTAAAATTTGCCGACTAGAGCGAAGCTTCGTTCCGTCTCTGCGATCAGCGCATCGACGCTTGCGATGTTTATCTGATTTTCCTCGTGCATCACCGCCTCGGCTTTATCGTAGCCGCGCAGCTCGCAGCGAATTTTAAGATCGGTTTTGATCATATTGTAGATGTAGCCAAGCAGGTGGGAATTTTGCTCTAGCACCGCACTTAGCGAGGCTGCGGCGTCCTTTCGCACCTCGCGATCGGAGCTATGAAGCAGGCTTAAAATTTCCTCCTCGCCAAGCTTTTGCCCGCGAAAATCAAAGCTCATCCGCGCCATGCTCTCGTCAAAAAGTCGCGAAAACGCCTCACCGCTTACGGGTGAAGTTTTTAAAAGCACGCTTTCTTGCGGCAAGCTTAGCTGGTGAGCCTTGCGCCGCTTAAGTAGGCTCAAATAGTATCTAAATCTCCCGCCCCCTGCGATAAACTCGTCCTGTTTTGCGGCGTCAAGCTCGTTAAACTCAAGCTCGAAAAAAAGCAGGCTCTGCGAAATGTCGTTGCAAGCCTGCTCTGTCTTGGCCTGCTGCGCCCCAAGGCTCGTATCTCGCGCGAATCTAAGATGCGCAAAGCTCATTATTTTGCCGATCTGCTCGCTGATGCTCTCATAAAGCTCAAGCGCGTCTAAAAACTCCTCCGCGCTAAGGGCGTGCAGCTTATCTTTAAATTTAAGCTCAAAATCCCTAGCCTGCGCGGAGGCGCTATCTATCGCGCCGCTAAATTCCGCTTCGTTTGCAAACAGCTCGCCTAAATTCCAATTCATCGATTTCCTTTTAAAATTTTTGGATAATTTTATCAAAAAAGAATAAGTAAAATTTTAAAAACCGCAAAATCCGCCGTCTAAGCGGAATTCGCGGTAAAATTTTAAGGTTAGTTATTTTTGCATACTTTGCGACGCGATCGCCGTAAAAATCACGTCCGTGGAGCTATTGATCGCAGTTTCTACAGAGTCTTGGATTACGCCGATGATGAAGCCGATCGCGACTACCTGCATTGCGATATCGTTTGAGATATTAAAGAGCGAACACGCAAGCGGTATCAGCATCAATGAGCCGCCAGGCACGCCGCTAGCGCCGCACGCACCGACTGCCGAGACCACGCAAAGCAGTAGCGCCGTCCAAAAATCGGGGCGCACGCCAAGCGTATGAGCCGCAGCAAGCGCCAAGATCGCGATTACCACCGCAGCGCCCGCCATATTTATCGTAGCTCCCAAAGGGATCGAGATCGAGCTTAGCTCGTCGCTGATGCCGAGCTTTTTACATAAATTTAAATTTACCGGGATATTCGCCGCCGAGCTGCGGGTGAAAAACGCCGTGAGGCCGCTTTCGCGCAGGCAGGTAAATACGAGCGGATACGGATTTTTCTTGATTACCGCAAAGACGATGAGCGGATTTACCACGAGGGCTACGAACGCCATCGCACCTACTAGCACGACTACGATTCGCACGTATCCAAGCAGCGCATCGACGCCGGTTTGATACACAGTAGAAGCTACTAGACCGAAAATTCCAAACGGCGCAAGCTGGATTACAAACTGCACGATTTTAGTTACCGCTTCGCTCAGATCGGTAAAAATTTTCTTTGTTTCATTAGTGCAAAATTTAAGCGCGACGCCAAGACCTATCGCCCAGGTTAAAATTCCTACGTAGTTTCCATGCGCGATAGCGTTTAGCGGATTATCTACGACCTTAAAAAGCAGATCTTTTAGCACGATCCAAACGCTCGCAGGAGCGGTATTTTCCGCCGCGCCAACATTACTTAGAGCAAGCTCCGTAGGGAATAAAAAGCTGGCTGCTACCCCCACGCACGAGGCTAAAAAGGTGCCTACGATATATAGAACAACCACGCGTTTTAAGCCGCTTGCACTGCCGTATTGTTTATTTACGATCGAGCTTAAAATCAAGATAAAAACTAAAATCGGAGCTACCGCTTTAAGAGCACCTACGAATAAATTTCCTAAAATTTCCCCAAAAGCTACTACGTTTATTAAAAACGAATTGTGCTCTGCCGCAATATCGCCTGCCGCCGAACGCGCAACAAAGCCCAAAATAGCGCCTATTATCAAGCCGGTAACTATGCGCAGAACTAGATTTTTATCTTTGTAGCTGGCTACTAATTTTTGAATCGAACTCATTTTTTACCTTTCAATCAAAACGTCGTTTGAAATATATCGAAATTTTATTTAAGCGCATTTAAATTTGAGCGGAATTTTGTGATTTTTAGTCAATCTTAAAACCTCGTTAGATAAAATGACGCGAAATTTTAATCAGGAGCAGATATGTATCTTTTCACAAGCGAAGTAGTAAGCCCAGGACATCCCGATAAATGCGCCGATATCATCGCAGACAGCATCGTGGATGAAATTTTAAAGCAAGATCCAAACGGGCGCGTCGCAGCGGAGGTTTTTATCGCGGGCAAACACGTAGTAATCGGCGGCGAAGTAAACGCCAAGATCGATTTTACCCATGACGATTACCGCCACATCGTAAAGGGCGCGCTTAGCGAGATCGGCTACAACGACAACCCTCATTTCACACGCGCGCAGTGCCTGCATCCGCAGGATCTGCAAGTGGACGTATTTTTAAACCAGCAAAGCCCCGACATCAACCAAGGCGTCGATCAAGAGGGCGGCGAGATCGGAGCGGGAGATCAGGGCATAATGTTCGGCTTCGCAAGCTGCGAGACGAAAAATTTTATGCCGGCGGCGATCACCTACGCGAGGCTTCTTTGCGATCACGTTTATGCCTATGCAAAGTCTCATCCTAACGAGCTTGGCGTCGATATTAAGACGCAGGTTAGCGTCGATTACGGCACGAAGAGCAATTTTGAGGAGTGCAAGCCGCAAAGCATCCATACGATCGTGGTTTCCGCGCCATGCGTCGAGAGTATGAGCATCGAGCGCGTCCGAGATCTGATCGGAAATTTAATCGATTCTGCAGGGCTTCCGAAGGAGCTTTATGACAAAAGCAAGACTATCATCTACATCAATCCGACCGGCCGCTACGTAAATCATAGCTCGCTTCACGACAGCGGTCTAACGGGGCGCAAACTAATCGTAGATAGCTTCGGCGGCTACAGCCCTATAGGCGGCGGCGCTCAAAGCAGCAAGGACTACACCAAGGTCGATCGCAGCGGGCTTTATGCGGCGCGCTATATCGCCAAAAACATCGTCGCGGCGGGGCTTGCGAAAAAATGCATCGTCCAGCTCAGCTACGCAATCGGCGTCGCAAAGCCCGTCAGCGTCAGCGTCGATTGTATGGGAACGAATTTAGGCGCGGCGAGCGACGATGAGCTATCTGCTTTCGTGCTTGAAAAATTCCCGCTCACGCCGCGCTGGATCATCGATAAATTCGGCCTTGATCGCCCGGGCAAAGAAAGCTTTCTCTACGCCGACGTAGCCGCACGCGGACAGGTCGGAAACGACGAATACCCGTGGGAGAAGCTCGATAGCGTGGAGCTTTTTAAGGCTTTGAAATAAAATTTACGCTTTGCAGTAGCGCTCTTTTTAGCTTACGACATTCGCTAAGCTTGCAGCAGCGAGCCTAGCTCAATATTCTACGCGGCTTCGCATGTCGTGTAGTTTTATCGCATCCCAAGAAATAGCGTTGCGGCAAAATTCTGTATCAAAATTCTAAGCCGTGAAATTGAAGAGTTTTCGCAGGTAGAATTGAATTTTAAAATTTTAAGCCCAACTCGCACAGAATTTTAAAATCGACACGGCAAAATTCCAAGGCTGAGCCCGTCTAGTTTAGCGATAAATTCTAACTAGAGCAGGCTTTAAAAAAAATTGGCACGCAAGCTTTTAAATTCGCAATCGCTTAAAATGAAATTTGACCTATAAAATTTTTTCTAACATGCTTCGTGCCTAATCTACGAAAGACAAAATTTTAAATTCTCATTGCTTGTGATATTTAAGCGTGTAAATTTTAAAATTTTGCCATTTTATTTGAAGTTCACTGCTAACCCGAAGTAAATTTCATTTAAAAGTCGTATCGGCATAAGAGCACCAAAATTTTAAAATGAAAAATTTATGAGCGCTACCGATTTAAAATCTCAGATTAGCGCACTCCGCCAAAGCTCCTCCGCTAACTACGTAAAATGAAAAAGTAAGATTAAATTCTCTCTCGCTCAATGTCGCCCGCAAGCAAGCACGGCGAAATATCAAGCTTAAATAACGCAAAAGATAAAAGAATAAAGCAAAAATAGAAGGGGCTTGGAGCTTGATAAAATTCTAACCTTGTGCGGCGGCAACCGAGCGGCTTTTAAATTGGGCTTTAAACGCAGTGATGCAAATTACGCGCCTTAACTTAAATGCTAAAGCGGCGATAAAATTTCATCACCGTTTTCATAAATTAAAATTTTAAAGATACGCCCGAGCTACGCAGCTGCAAATAAGTAAATCGCCTGCACTTAAGCCTAAATCTCTTAAATCGCCGACCGAATTTAAGCCACTTCTTGGCTTGATGCTAGGTTTTGATACGCGACTTAAAGCGAAGCACTATTTCGTTTGATTATCCTCGTTTTTTGGTGCGGCAGTGCTTGCATTTATCTCGCTGGCTGCGCTATTTACGGGCTCAGGAACAGAGATTTTTTTCACCGAAGCAGTAAAATTCTGCTCGGCTTCAACATCGCCAGTTTTTTCGATATATGTAAAATCACCCATCTTCGTCCACGTTCTAGCTTTAGCTAAAAACGCCTTTTGGCTCTCCCAAATCTCTTTAAAATCGGGATTTTTCTCGCTTTCTTCGGCTAAAATTTCATCCGTCGCCTTGCGAAGCGCACGCATAATCTCAGGCGAAAAAGAGCGAATCTGAACGTTCGGATATTTCTTTTTGATCTCGTCCCAAATTATTACGTTTTTATAAAACGTCTCGTTTTCTGCGTATTCGCGCGCCTTTGCGATCGAAGCCTCTAGGATATTTTGCAAATCCTTAGGAAGCTTCTGCCAAGTTTGTAGATTTATCACGATCTGCTGCTCGCTAGCGGGTTCTTGCCATCCCGTATAATAGTAATTTGCGACCTTATGAAAGCCTAGAGGTATATCAAAGCTGGGGCTTGCCCACTCGACCGCATCGATGGTACCCATCTCTAGCGCCATATATAGCTCACCTACCGGTATCGTAGCGACTGCGACGCCAAGGCGGCTCATAACCTCTCCGCCAAAGCTTGGAATTCTAAATTTAAGCCCTTTTAGATCATCTAGCGTATTAATCTCTTTTTTAAACCAGCCACCCATCTGCATGCCGCTATTTAGGATATTAAAGACCTTTAGATTACTTTTAGCATAGAATTTATCCGCTAGCTCCTTACCCCCGCCAAAGTAATACCAAGCGTGCTGTTCGTCTTTCGTCATACCAAAAGGCACCGTCGTAAACAGCATATTCGCGCTATTTTTGCCTTTATAATAGTAACTCGCAGTATAGCCTAAATCGTATTGTCCATTTTTAACCATGTCATAGATTGCAAAAGGCGCTTTATGCTTGCTAGGCGCGTCAATGCTGATTTTTAGTCTGCCATCAGACATACTATCTGCAAGATCTGCCATACGCTTGGCGACATCGCCTACGATAGGCATACTAAGCTCGTAAGTCTGAGCTAGCTTGAGGCGATAAACTTTCTTATCCGCGCCCCACAGCGACGTGGCTATAATCAAACTTAATCCGACAAGAATCGATTTTTTCATATACTACTCCCAAAATGAAATGGTGCGAATTTTATATAAAATCATCTAAATTCACGCTTTTATAACTAGCTTTTAAGCGAAATTTTCGCACAATTGCAACCAAATTCGATAAGGAAAGGGCATGCAAGAAAGACATTACGACGTAATCATCATAGGCGGCGGTATAACGGGCAGTGCGCTAGCGTACGTGCTGGCAGAATTTAGCGGGATCGAAAATATTGCTCTACTTGAAAAATACGAAGGGCTTGCGACGCTAAATTCTAAAGCCAGCGCAAACTCTCAGACGATTCATTGCGGCGACATCGAGACCAACTACGATCTGCAAAAAGCGACCGAAGTCAAGCGCAAGGCGGATATGATCGTGAAATATTGCCAAAAGCACGGATATGAGAATAAATTTTTATTTCAGGGGCAGAAAATGGCTCTTGGCGTGGGCGAAAGCGAGGTAGAGCTAATTAAAGAGCGCTTTGAGAAATTTAAAGAGCTTTATCCGTATCTGCAGCTTTTTGGCAAAGAAGAGCTCAAAAAAATCGAGCCTAAGCTAGTTTTTGACGGGCGCGGCGAGGAGCGAGCGGAGGATATCGTAGCAATGGGCGTGCAATCGGAAGTTTACACGACGATCGATTACGGCGCGATGGCGAATTCCTTCGTGCAAAACGCTAAAAACGTGGAGGGCAAAACCTGCGATCTATACCTAAACACCGAGGTGCAAAACATCACTAAAGTAGGCGATAAGCTCTATATCCGCACAGCAAATAGACTCTCGCTAAGCGCTGATTTCGTAGTCGTAGATGCAGGCGCTCACTCGCTGTGGCTAGCGCACAAAATGGGGCTTGGGCAGGATCTTAGCACGATTTGCATCGCGGGCAGCTTCTATCTAACCAAGCAAAAGCTTCTAAACGGCAAGGTTTACATGGTGCAAAACCCAAAGCTTCCATTTGCCGCGCTTCACGGCGACCCCGATCTTTTGGCAGACGGCTGCACGAGATTTGGTCCTACCGCACTTACGATGCCGAAGCTCGAGCGCTACAAGGGCTGTCGTTCGGTGCCGGAATTTTTTCAGTCATTAAATTTTGACATGGACGTAGCCAAGGTCATTTGGCAAAATTTTGGCGATAGCGAGGTAAGGGATTTCTTAATCCGCAATATAGGTTTTGAGATACCGATTTTAGGCAAAAAGCTTTTCGTAAAAAATGCGCGCAAAATCATACCTAGCATCCGCGAGGAGGATATTTACTATGCCAAGGGCTTTGGCGGCGTGCGCCCGCAAGTAATCTCACACTCGCAAAAAAAGCTGCTTTTAGGCGAAGCTAGAATAGGCGAAAATCCAGGGATTATCTTTAATATGACCCCAAGTCCCGGCGCTACGAGCTGCCTAGGCAACGCACTTCGCGACGCAAAAAGTGCCTGCGAATATTTAGGAGTGAGCTTTGATGATGCAAAATTTGACGCGGAAATGATGCAATAAAGAGGAATTTTTAAATTTCGCTCGGGCAAGAATTTTGAAATTTTACTTCGGCGAGGATTTTAGAATTTTGCTCGCGCTTTACGTATATAGGGAATTTTAAAAATTTCATTCAAACGCGAATTTTTAGAATTTAACCTGCACCGCAAGCTATGAAATTTTAAAATTTCGCCGTGCCTTGGAATTCTAAAATTCTCTCGCGCCATAAAATTTTAAAATTCCTTCGCCTAGCGAATTTTAAAATTTAGAAATTTCAAAATTTTGCGCAAAATTTCGCCTAATGCGGCGATAAATTTTAAATTTAAAGGAGAAAAGATGCTTAAAAAAACTAAAATCCTAGCGACCATCGGGCCCGCAAGCGACAGCGAAGAGATGATGAGCGCGATGGTAAAGGCGGGCTGCAACGCCTTTAGGATGAACTTCAGCCACGGCACGCACGAGTATCACGAGGCAAATTTAAACAAAATTCGCGCCGTAGAAAAAAGTCTGGGCGTGCGTGTAGGCGTCTTTCAGGACATCAGCGGCCCAAAAATCCGCGTCGGCAAACTCGAGGAAAATTTCAAACTAAAAACGGGCGATAAGATCACCTTCCTTCCTCGCGAAATCATCGGCAAAAAGACCGCCCCGGGCGAATACGAGCTGTGTATCAACCACCCTGAAATTTTGCCGCTGATGAAGACGGGTGAGTTTATCTACCTCTACGACGGCTCGATCCGCGCCAAAGTAGTCGCGGTAAGCGAGCAAGGCGTGCAAGCAGTGCTTGAAAACGACGGCTTTTTGAGCTCGAATAAGGGGGTGAACTTCCCAAACACCCGCCTAAATATCGACGTCATCACGCAAAAAGACCTCGCGGATCTGCGCTGGGGCGCGGCGCACGGCGTAAATTTCGTAGGCATCTCCTTCGTGCAGTCTCAAAACGACATCCTGCGCGTGCGCGAAATTTTAAACTCGCTGGGCTCAAAAGCTAAAATTTACGCCAAGATCGAGAAATTCGACGCGGTCGAAAATATAGAGCAGATCATCGAGGCAAGCGACGGCATAATGGTCGCGCGCGGAGATCTGGGCATCGAGATGCCGTTTTATGAGATCCCGCGCATCCAAAAGCGCATCATAGCGTTAGCCAACGCCCGCTCAAAGCCCGTCATCACCGCCACGCAGATGATGCTTAGCATGACCGAGCACGAGCGCGCCACTAGAGCCGAGATCAGCGACGTCGCAAATGCCGTGCTAGACGGCACCGACGCCGTGATGCTAAGCGAGGAAAGCGCTATCGGCAAAAACCCCGCAGCCGTAGTCGCCGCGATGAGCAAGACGATCCGCGAGACCGAAAAGATCTATCCTTACGATAAATTTAACGATTACGACTTCTACGACGAGACCGATATGATCACTTCAAGCACCGCAGCGCTTGCCGCAAGGCTGGGCGCGGGCGCGATACTTTCGATCACGGGCTCGGGGCGCTCGGCGATCAAACTCGCACGCAACCGCGCCAAAATCGACATCATCGCAATCGCGCACGACGAGCAGACCGCGCACGCGCTAAGTCTCGTGTGGGGCGTAAATCCCGCGATGGTTAAGGAAAAAACGAGCATCAACTCGCTGCTCGCACGTATCATAAGCGAGGCTCTGCAGCGCGGGCTCATCGAAGAAGGCGGCACCTACGTGATGACGGCGGGCTTTCAAAGCGGACATCCGGGCAGTACCGACTACATCCGCATCATCAAAAAAGATCAGATCGATTTCTACCGCGACGCGGCAGAAACGGGCTTTGAAAGTAAAATTTAAAGCGTAGCCAAAGACCGTAAAGTCAGAGGCTGCAGATAAATTTAATTTCGCTACGAGATTACGAGCAGCAACGTCGCGTTTATGTCGTGATATAATTTGCTAAATTTAATTCCATTGCGAAATGACGGAGCAGTATTTTCTAGCAACTAAAACTTTGGTGGCGCTTCGGTGGCTTTATTTCGCGCATATCAAGAACCAGCACGAGAACACTTATGCCTTTGATTTCATGGCTTACCGCGGACTGGCAAATTTTCTTGTGCGATACTGCACGGCGCGCCACGACCAGTTTATAGCCGCATTCAGCGATAAATGACTAGCATACGATGCTTAAAAGAGTAAAATTTTAAAATTTTAGTAAGGCTTCGAGCGATTTCATACGATCTAAATTATAAGCTAAATTTTACGACTAGCAAGGCTTAAATTCAGCCGCGTAAAGCGTCGCGTTGAAGCCGAATCAAAAGAAAATAGAGCTGCTGCAAAAATTAAAATTCCGCAAAAATATATTCGTTAAAAATCAAGCTCGCGCTCTTAAATTTAAGGGTATAATTACGAGGAAATTTACAAAATTTAACCGAAGGAGAGACCATGAAAAAATTTCGCTCATTGCTGCTCTGTGCGGCGGCTGCGACTTTGAGCGCCCAGGGTGAGGATAAAGTAGAAAAAATCACTTCGATCGACATCTATATTTCGCCGTTTTATTCGGCTAAGGAGGGCAAGCCCGAATACGTGCACGTTTACGAGCCGATCGACGATCTGTTGATGAAAAACGACGTGGCGAGCCTAAAAAAGGCGATCAAAATTATCGAAGACGCCCCGGATATGGTCGCTCCGACCACGCTGATGACGGTCGCTGCGCGCGCTTATGATCTAGGGCTTAAGGACGATGCGGTGTTTTGGTTCTACGCAGGCAAAAATCGATTCCTAACCTTCGCTCGCGTCATCGACATCAAGGACGAGATGTTTCGCCAGACCGAGTCCGCGAATGCGGCGTTTTTACAGCTCGTCGGCAACGTGGTAAATCCATACGCATTCTGCGATCTCGCTAAACAGCGCGATGCGGCGGCACGCGCTAGGGACTGGGTCAAGGCGCACCCGTATAAAGCGATATTTGATGAGAAATTTCCGTCTCGCTTCGTAGATCGCGCCGCCGCGCTCAAGGCAGCCGAGGACAAAATGGACGCCGCGCTACTTAGGCAGGACGAGTTTTTCGCAGACCCCGCTAAAAAGGCGGACTTCCTAGCCAAGCGCAAAGCAAATAACGCGGATAAGCGCTTCTGCGATTAGTATCGCCTAATCAGCGGCACTCTTTAAAAACCGGCATTATTTGAAATTTTGAGCTGCCAAAAATTTAGTATTGCATTTTTATCTCCTCAAACGGATCTGCGCGTGAATTTAAAATTTTATTACGTAGAATTTTATCACTAACGGCACGCAGTGAAGCTTTGATATAAATCAGCCTAGATCTGTTTAAAATTTAGCAGAAGCTCGCACGCAATTCTATTTCGCATAAATTATATCGACAACTAACGCAAAATCAGATCAAAATATTACTAAAATTCCAGCAGTTTGGCGACGTAAAATTTCACCGCTACCGCCTAAAAATCGAAGTTTTTTAAATTTAGCCGCGCGGCGAAATTTTATCCGTTTTTATATACGAACATTATATAATTATCAAAATTTTTTCCAAGGAGAGAGGATGAAAAAGCTCGCTACGATACTTGCGCTGCTCTGTGCGGCGGCGTTTGCCAAGGAGTATGAGTATATGGTGCAAAGCATGAGCTACAGCTCACTCGGACAGCGCAAGGAGAGCACGCATCTAAGCTACGACGCGGCGGCGCGCAAGCTAGAGCAGGTAAGAGATACGAACTCCTCGGACGGCCTGGGCTCTAGCTACAAAGAGATCAGCTACTTTGACGAAAAGGGGGATATGGTTAAATTTGAAGTATTTGGCCTCGATCTTAAAAGCGGCAAGTGGAAAAAAATAGAAGACTACACGGAAAGTGTCAAAGACGGCATCACGACGCGCGAGAGCAATTCGATAGCGGATGATGGCACGCGCAATGCCAGCAAAACCGTCTCCAGCTACGACGGCAACGCGACCGAAGATGTGCGATATAAGCTTGCAAAGGGCAAATGGCAGAAAGAGAGTATGAACAGATCCGTAAAAAACGCGTGGGATAAGGAGGAGCTTACGATAAGCTTCAAATGGGACGGCAAGAGCTGGCAGCCCAAAGATAAGACCGAAATTTTCTACGACGGCTCAGGAGAGATGAGCGGATACGTAACCTACGAGTTTGCAAATGGCGCGTGGCAAAACAGCGAGCGAGAGATGCTTAACGGCGATCGAAACGGCAGCTACGAGCAGATCCGCAGCACTTTCCAAAACGGCGCATGGCAAAACGCGACGATGAGCAAGCACGAGCTGGATGCCGCAAAGGGCGAGGAGATCGTTACGAGCTTCATCTGGAACGACGAGAAGCGCGCGTGGGATAATATGAGCAAACAGACCGCTATCAAGAAGGGCGCGGATCTTAATATGACCTCTTATCTGTGGGATGAGCAGCTTAAAGATTGGGTCAAAAGCTACTCAAACGGCGAAATTTACGATAAATCGGGCGAGCGCCCGCTCGTGCAAAGCCACGAATCAAATTCCAGTAGCGGCAAATACGTCTATAGCTACGACAAGCACGGCAGCAATACCGCGATGGATATCTACAAACTCGACGCGAGCGGCAAATGGGTGCAAACCGGGCGCTCGGAGGCCACTTACGATACCCAAATCCCGGCTGATAGCGTGGGATACGGAGCCGCGCTGATGATGTTTGAGATGCCTAGCATCTACGCGATAACGAGCTTTAAGGAATTTAAGCTTAAAGACGGCAAGTCCGAGCTCATAACGGAGCAGACGTGGAAATATAAAAAGATAAAGTAGCGTTTGAAGATGCGCAGGTAAAATTTCGCGGCTAAATTTTATCTGCGCGATCTACGAGTGCTGCGCGGTTAGATTTAGCAGGTGCGGCGTCGCGTTTAAATTTGACAGGCGTGGCGTCGCGCGAACGTCGCGGTTAAATCGGCGCTATTTATGCGGACGCGGCGTTGCGCGAGCTTTGCGTTTAAATTTAGCGGACGTAGCATGGATTAAAATTTAGACAATAAAAGGAGCGGTCATGAGAGGTGTTTTTAAAATTTCACCCAAGGATGCGGCAGATTTTGCGGCGGCAAATTTAAAGGCGCGAGCGATTATTTCGGCGGGTGCTTTTGGGGTGCAGACGGCGGTTTCGGCAGACAAGCTTCGGGCGCGGACGGCAGTTTTAGCAGGCTCTATTTTGGCGGCGACATTAGCGCTCGCGATGCCTGCGGGCGCGACCGAGGCGGCAGCAAAACACTCGGCGGCGAATAAAATTTGCCTGCAAAAGACGAGCTATAAAACAGAAGGCGGAGCCGTGCCGCGCTATGAATATGAAGTGAGCCAAAACTACGACGCCAAAACCCGCCGCTTAGAAAAAATTTACAGAAAAAGCAGCGAAGAGGGAGCGTCCGTATCGAAAAGCTTTAGCAAATTTGACGAAAGCGGCGAGCGCGAGATCGAAAATGTCGAATACGACTGGGACGCGAATACAAACAAATTTCGCGAAACGGCGATAAGCAAGCAGGAGATCGCAAAGGACGGCTCAAAAATTTATTTCAGCCTGCAAAGCAAGGACGGCAAGCCATACGATGGGGAAAAAGTCGTCGAAAAGCGCGAGGGCAAAACGGAAATTTTGCAAAATTTCACGCTAAAAAAGGGTAGATGGACGCCGACATACCTTACAAAAAGGATTGTCGATGAAAGCGACAGAAACAATTTCGTATCGACCTATGAATGGAACGCCAAAGCGAAAAAATGGATGCCGTACGAAAAATCGATATATCACTACAACGGCGACGTTTACACGGGCTCCGAAGGCTACGCGTGGCGCGACAAATGGGTACCGCTTACAAAACATACCGTCTTTACGGCCACGGACGGGACGCGCAGCGAGATAAATTTTGTGTGGCGCGACGGCGCCTGGGGGCGCGATGAAAAGATCTTGCGCAAGATCGAGCCCAAGTATAGGCGCTTTAGCGAGCTAAGATCGCGCTGGGACGCCGCAAAAAGCGAGTGGAGAGAGTACTACAAAAACGTGCACGAGGAGACCGAGGAGAGCAGGCCTCTACGCGAGCAAACCGCGCTTTGGCGGGAGGAGTCGCAGCGCTGGGAGGTCGTGTTTGAAAACGAGTTTAGCTACGACGCGAGCGGCAACGTGATAAAAAATCGCACGGCCTCCGACGGCAAGCAGTACGAGTACATCTACGACTACGACGAGGCGGGCAATAACATCTCGATCATCCTGCGCGAGCCTGATGAGAGCGGCAAATGGCACGAGACGCAAAGGACGCAAAACGTCTTTGAGCCTGAAATTTTAGCGCGCGACGTCCTGGATCGCGGCTTCATCGGCGACTACATAGCTACGGGCGAAAACGCGATCAAAAGCAGCAAGCAGTATTTTCTAAAGGACGGCGAGTATAAGCTAAACGAAACTCGCGAGTGGGTTTACGGAAAGTGCGAGCCGCAATAAAATTTTGGAAAACCTCATGAACGAGCCTTATATCGTTAAAATTTCAGATAGCGACGCGATGATGTTCGGCTGCGAAGCGGACGAGAGGGTGCGCGAATTTGCCGCTAAATTTGACGGCTGGGAGTACGAAAGCGAGTTTGAGCGGACCAGCTATCTGCTCGGCACGGACGTTTTTATCGAGGTCGCGAGCGAGGAGAGCTTAAATGAAGGCACCTTACGCGCTCAAATTCCAACAGAAAAGGCTTTGGACGCTGACGGCGGCACGACCTTTTTGAGCCTGCGAGAGTGGGACGGCAAGGGGCATTCGCGCAAGCGATGAAATTTTACGCGCCATCAGCGAGGACGGGGACGGCGGCGCAGCGTATCTGCTCCTTAGTCCAAGACATATCGCCGCAGAGGAGCTGCGAGGCGCCTTTGCGGACAAGCCGCCGCAGGAATTTGCGAGCATTACCCGTGGCCTCGAAGCCAAATACGATTGCAAAGACCGAATGCTCTGCTACGTCGTTTGCTATTTTACGCCGAGGGGCAAAGAGGGGATGCGGGCGGACTTCGGCGTCTGAATTTAAAACGCGGCGGATAAATTTAAAATTTGACCGCGCAGCGCGCTTGCGCCGAATGGCGAAGGTTTTATCTTGCGCGTAAGACCTGCGCCGTATGGGAGCAAGTGAAATTTTAAGCGACGAAATTTAAACCGCCGCGACTAGCGAAATGGGAGACGAAATGATAAAATCCATAAAATTTGAGGGCGAGAGCATCGAGGAGCTGGAGGTTTGGTACTACGCCCCAAAGCACGAACATAGCGCGGCGGAGTTCGCGCAGCAGTGCGGCAAGCTCGTGCGCGCGGACTTTGGGCTCGCTTCCCTTTACGAGATAAAATTTGAAAAATTTACGCCCTGCGAGCCCGATGATTTTATGAAAGAGCGTATAGCGGCTGCTTTGAGCGCGGCGGCTCTATCAGACGAGCCTCGTAATTTCGCAATGGGCGGCGAGAACGACTGGGATTGGCAGGAGTGCTCGTTTGAGGCGAGCGGACAGCGATTTCTACGTATCTGGGCGACATCGGCTTGATAAATTTAGCCCCGCTAGCGGGCTTTGAGGCGAAGTGCGAGTTTTTAAAATTTAAAGTTTCAAGCGGCGCATACCGTCGCGCCGAAACGCATTTCATCAAGCCCTAAATTTTAAAATTTCGGTCGCGAGCTTTCGGATTTTAAAATTTAAACGACGCTGGGCTTTGAGGTGCAGCGCGAATTTTGCGGCGCGATAAAATAGCAGCGCAAACGATAAAAAACGGCGCTCGCTAAGTAGAATTTTATAAAAGTTGAATGCGGCGCGCCGTATTTAGGACGCAAAAAGCTTAAACGAGCTTAGGGAGTAAATTTCGATCTAAATTTAGGCGAGGTACCAAAAATTTTAAAATTTAAATGCAAGGAGTGAAAAATGGATGTTTTGCAGAGTTTCGGGCGAGAGTATGTGCGGCAGCTCAGAGACGGGTCGCTGGCGTGGTTGGACGGGGTCATGAACGGGCGGATGAAAGGAGCGCGATGCGAGCGACTATATGCATCGATAGCGGACTTTTCGCCGCAGCAGAGGGAGACGCTAAGGACGCTTTGCGCGCATCTTACCGATCACGTCCTGCATGAGACGCTAAGCTTTTTCGAGCAAAGCGAGCGCTGGCGGCTTGTGGACGAGGCGGGCGAAAATCTAGCCGAGCTCTCGGACGGGCTTTGCGGCGAGCTCTACGGCGAGGACGGCTGGATCGAAAAATTTAGCGGCTATCCCGCAAGCCTAAAATAATGCCCTACGGATTACGTGCCTGAGCGCCCTACTCTGAGCCAAAATTTATTTGAAGGGAAGATATGAAAAACCTATTTCTAGCCGCGCTTGCGGCATTAGCGCTTAGCGGCTGCGCGAGCTTAAAATGCGGCGCAAAAGACGGACGAGACGTCGCCGAGATCGACGTGCCCGAAGATGGCTGGACGAGATACCTAGACACCGACGGCGAGGTCAAGGAGGTCGCGTTTTTCACGGCGTTTTTCTCCAAGCAATTCCGCCCGCACCCAAAAGAGGGCGAAAAGATCGGCTTCGTGCTTACCAAAAAGAGCGGCGAACGCATACCGATAAGGCTCGGCAATATGTATAAGGCGGCAGACGGCGCATTTTCGCTCGCGGATCTGGACGCGGAGGCCGGCGTATGGGGCGGAGCCCGGGAGCTACGAGGAGCAAAACGGGTAAAATTTTATAAATTTCAAGAAGGCGGCGTCAAAGTAACCGACTATGAGGCGCAAAGAGGGCTTTGCGAGGCGTTTTACGCAGGCGAAAAGATACGCGTCAAAAGCGTGCTAAGCCGCCACGCGAGCAAGGCTGGCGAGGCTAGCGGCGAAATTTCCGCCGTGCAGACGCAGGGCGAAATATCGCGCAACGCCGTCAAGGCTTTAAACTCGCGCGAAAAGCCCTCGCCGAAAAGCTCTAGCAAAAATTTAGCAAACAAAAAGAGTGCCGCGCAAAAAACCGATAGCGAGGCGTTAAAATCAGAGACGGAGGCGCTAAAAAACATCATCTGTATTATAGGAAAAAACGAAGTCGATTAAAATTTCAGACTAATGAGTAAAAATTTCGCTAAAATTTTGAATAAAAATATCTTTTCAAGGAGCAAAAAATGAGAAAAAGCGTATTTTTCTTTTTGTTGCCGCTGTTTTTATTCGGCGGCGAGGCGCAAAAGCAGCTAAACGTCTTTCAGCTAACGCCGTCAAAGATGCCGCCGCAGCAATTTAAAGTCGAAGCGATCTTTTCGAAAGAGATCAAAGCCGATTGCAACGACGCGTATCTGATCGGCGGCAAAATAGAGCAAAAAGAGGGCTCGGACGGGCTTTATTACGAGTTTAGCGGCGGCGATGAGCTTGCTCAGACGCTGATGCTCTGCGACGGCAAGAAGCAAAAGAGGCGGATCTATTACGAGCTCACGCATCCATTCGCCTACGACGGTGGCGAAATTAGAATTTTGGCGCCCAAAGACGTCAAGGTCGAGCTTAAAATTTACGAGCTCGTAGAGAGCAAAGAGCCTAAAATCCGCAAGATGAAATGATTTTGCAGGAGTGTTAATGCAAAAAAGCGGATTTGCAAAGGCTCTGTGCAGCGACGCGCGGAGCGCAAAGATACCGAGCGAGCACGATTTTTTCGCACCGCTCATCGGCGATTGGGATATATGGTGGACGGACGGTCTGCAGAGCGGCACGCCGCGCGAAGTCAGAGGCGAGTGGCTCTTCGCGCGAGTTTTGGACGGATCCGCGGTGCAGGACGTGTTTATCGTGCCCTCGCGCGCGCAACGGCTCGCAAATCCGCAAGCGGACGCCGAATACGGCACGACGATAAGGATTTATGAGCCCGCAAACGGGACGTGGGATATTTTTTACGGCTGTGTCGGCACGGCACTTCGCCTAACTGCGCACAAGGAAGCGGAATAGATCGTGCTCGTGCAAAACGGCGAGGGGGCGATGCGCTATCTCTTTTCACAGATGAGCGAGGCGTCGTTTTCGTGGCGGAAGGAGCTGCGAAGCGATGCGGGGCTCTGGCAGGTCGTCGCGCGGGTGCGTGCACGCAGAAAAGCCTAGCCGCCTGCAAATGAGATATACGGTCCGCTTTTGAGACCCGCCGATAGATGTCCGCGCCGCAGAAAAGCCTAGCCGTTCGCAAACGAGCTAGCTAGCCGAACTGCGCGCAGAAAATTTAACCGCCATTTTTAAAAACCAGGCTACGCCTTTGCGTAAATTTTAATCGCGAAATTTTGCTGCATCTGTGCGCAAATTTTGCGTGCGGTAGAATTTCATCGCACTTTTGCGTAGATTGCGTCCGTAAAATTTAGCAGCCCTCCTTTTCTCGCCTGTGCGCCAAAATTTAGCGCCCTTGATCTGTACATCGCAATTTAGCGAGCCCTAGCCTATCCGCTTTTTAAATTTTAAAAATTTAGCCGTAAAATGCGCGACATACATAGCTCGCGCGGCGGCGGCCAGCATTGCGCCGGTGAAGGCGACAAGGCTGCAAAATTTGGCGCCGATGCGTCGTTTGGTTAAAATTTTAGTATAATTTCGCAAAAACAAGGAGAGAGCATGTCAGAGAGAATTTTTGAAAGCCTAAAAGAGCTTTTGACGCAGCAGGGGGCGTGCTTCCGCCTCGTAGCTCACGAAAGCGCGGGCACCTCCGCCGAAGTCGCCAAAATCCGCGGCACGCAGCTAGGTCAAGGCGCAAAGGCGCTGGTTTGCACGATCAAGGGCTTTAAGGACGGGCAAATTTCTTTCGCGCAAAATTTAAATTTAGCGGATAACGCGCAAAACCCCAACGCTTCCTGCGTTGCGAGCGCTCAAGGCTGCGAAAATGGCGCCTGCGCGGGAAATTTAACTTTAACCGCCGATCAAATTTGCGCAAACGTGCCGCAGCAGCTGAAGCTTCCTAGCGACAAACCCGCGGGCAGAAACGGCAGGATCTACGTCCTAGCGGTCTTCGCAGCCGATCACAAAACAGATCTAAAGCGCCTGGCACAGGGGCTCGGCGGCACGAAAGCATCGCTCGTAAGCCCCGATGAAGTGGGCGATCTCACGGACTGCGTCATCGGCTCGGTGCCGCCCTTTAGCTTCCACGACAAGCTGCTGCTAATCGCCGATCCGTCGCTGTTCGGACGCTTTGAAGAGATCGCTTTCAACGCGGGCTTGCTCGATCACTCGATCATCCTAAACGCACAGGATTACGCGCGCATCGCAGCTCCGCACATTGTTAGCTTCACCGAAAAGGCTACGGAAGGCGAATAGCCGCGCATCGTCCGTTTCACACAAGAACAAGAGGACTCGGATTAAATTGGCCCAAAAGCAAGGGCAGAATAGAAAAAAAGACGGCTAAGGATGGCTGTAAAAGCGGCGCTTTGATTTTTGATCTTTTTCTTCATATTAAGGCTTTAAAATTTGCAGTATGATTAGGAGAAAAGGGATCACGACCGAAACAAGGGGGAATGCTATGAAGAAGGTGTGGATATCTTTGCTGTGCCTACTTGCGCTATGCGGCATGGAAAATGCCGCGGCTAAGGGAGACGATGCGCCGCGGCTAGAGATTTATCAGAGTATGAAATATATTTACGACGATCTACCGATCGCGCAACTGCCAATGCGCTATCCGGGAGAAATTTCGCCCTTAGCGGCTATCGATAAAAATTTACTTGATAAAAATGAGCTGTTTTCGTTCGCAAAGAAGAATTTTTTAATCGACAATCTAAGCGCGTATCGGAAGAGGATCAAAGACATAAGAGCTTGTCGTTTGCCCGAAAAGAGCGCTAAAACAATTCTGCTAAGGCTTTATCTGATGGATTTTCAAGATAGCGAACGCGGGCACGAATACGTTTTTATGTGCCTTTTAAACGACGCATTTCGCATAAGCGATTGTCGCGAAATTTACGCCGATTACGTGCACTGCGGTAAAAGCAAGCCGCCGATGCGCGCCAAGCAGGAGTTTGTTATCGACGCCAATTTACGCTGCACAGTAACAACGCACTACTATACTTTAGATGCCGGTAAGGAGCTGCACGGAAATACCTGCGTGCACGAAATAAAAAACGGCGCGATCGTTACTAAGGATTAAAATCCGAGGCGATTTTGCGAGATGTTTTTGGCCGTAAATTTCATAGGCAGAGCCGTAAACTGAGACGTGAATTCGCTCTATCTATGAGCCACGGCTATTTCAAATCGCGATAAAATAACGCTTAAACCGAGCCTTGAATTCGTCACATTGATGAGGCGCTGTTTCGAGCCGCGCCAAAACGGCTCGTAAATCTTAAGTGCGCTGCAGGCACCATGCCAAGATGCATCGCCTTACGGAGCATTTTAACGACGGCGAGCGCTTTATTGGTTTTGACTTCCTGCAACAAGCTAAATATCAAAATCTGAAATTCTTAGTGCGCCCTGAAAGCAACGAGGATAAAACATCCAAATTTTAAAATTTAAAAATTTTTAAAATAAAAGTGTGAGTTTAAAAAGAATTAATCGCGACGATATCGCATCGCCGCGACTGAAGAAGGCATCATCGTGCCCGCGAAGGTATTTATTTCATAACGCCTTGTTGTTTCATCTGATCCATCATCTGCTTAAACATTTCTTTAGCTTGCTTGCAAGTGGCCTCTTGCTGCTCCTTAGGAAGCGCGCTGATCTGATCCATAGACTGCTTTTTTTGATCCTCATACATCTTGACCTGCTGCTCTTGACCGGCTTGTTTGTAGGTATCGACCATCTTATCAAGATCTGCGAAATACTCTTTGCAGCTATCTGAAAGATCTGCGGCGCTAAGACTTAGCGCAAAGCCAAAACTAGCCAAAACTAAAAGTGATTTTTTCATTTTTCTCTCCTTGTAAAAAATCAGCGAAAGTATATCATTTCGCTTAGTAAATTTGCCTTAAATTTTAATCAAATACGACCGTTTTTTTAAATTTATAGCGCTTTTGAAATTTTAAAATTTTACTCTCGCCGCGACGCTTACGTTTTTTAAAATTTAACTTGTCTTTAAATTTTAAAATTTAAGCTCTTGGTTTCGCAACTGCCGCCGGTGCTTTTTAAAATTTCGCTTCGCAATTTTTAAGCTGCATGCGAACCGCTTTAAGCTACATGCGGGCAAATTTTAAGCCCTGAGCCGCTTTTTTAAAATTTCATTTCGCAATTTCGCTACCGCTGCAAAATCACTTCTCCTCAAATCTAATCTGCACCGATTTTTTGTGCGCGCCCAGCCCTTCGGCATCTGCTAGCGCCATGCACGCGCCGCCTAGCTCGTCTATGGCGCACTTATTTAGCGCTATGATCGAGCTTCGTTTGATGAAGTTATAAACCCCCAGAGGCGAGAAAAATCGCGCACTTCCGCCGGTCGGCAGCGTATGGTTGGGACCTGCTAGGTAATCGCCCATCGCTTCTGGCGTGTAGTGACCCAAAAATATCGCGCCTGCGTGGCGTATGCGCGGAAGCAGCTCGTAGGCGTTCTCGGTCGCGATCTCGAGGTGCTCGACTGCAAGCTCGTTCATCAGCTCCACGCATTCGTTCATATCGCGCGCGATGATGATCGCGCCTTTGTTTTGCACGCTGGCGCGGGCGATCGGCTCACGCGCGAGCGTAGGAAGCTCGCGCTCGATGTGCTCTGCAACGGCAAGAGCGAATTTTTCATCGTCGCTTATCAAAAAGCTGCTCGCGATCTCGTCGTGCTCGGCTTGGCTGAGTAGATCCACGGCGATGTTGCGCGGATTTGCCGCGGCGTTTGCGATGATACCCACTTCGCTAGGGCCCGCGATCATATCGATATTTACGTCGCCGAATACGAGCTTTTTAGCGGTTGCGACGAAGATATTCCCGGGGCCCGTGATGACGTCGACCTTACCGATCGTGCGTGTGCCGTATGCCATCGCCGCGATCGCGCTGGCGCCGCCCACCTTGTAGGCTTTTTTGATCCCCAGTACATGCATCGCCGCAAGCAGTAGCTCGTTTACGACATCGCCCACGGCAGGGGTGCAGACGCTGATATCCTCCACGCCCGCGACGATTGCTGGGATCGCATTCATAAGAAGCGAGCTCGGATACGCCGCCTTACCGCCCGGGATATACAGCCCCGCGCGATCTACCGGCGTAATCTGTTGCCCAAGCATCGCGCCGCTTGGATCGAAGCTAAACCAGCTTCTCTCAAGCTGCTTTTCGTGATAGGCGTAGATGCGCTCGTATGCGATCTGAAGCGCATTTTTTAGCTCTGCAGTTAAGCCTTCATATGCACGGCTCATCTGCTCTTGCGTGATAGCCAAATCGCCCTGTACGCGCCATCTATCAAATTTCTCAATCTGTTCAACTAGCGCCTCATCGCCGCGCGCTCTGATCTCCTCGATGATGCCGCTAACAACGGGCGTTACCGATCTCATATCTGTCTCGCCGCGGCGCACCAACCTCGCAAATTCCTCTTTGAAATTTGCGTCCGTGCTTCTTAAAATTTTCATTTTCGCTCCTTGTTTTGCTTGGAATTTTAACGCTTTTTGCTAAATTTTGCCTTTAAGCTTACGACTGCGTAAATTTACAGCTCACCGATTTTCAAAAGATTAAGCGAAAATGAAATAAAATAGCCAAAATTTTAAACGGAGCGATGTATGAAAAAGATATTTTTGGCGCTGATCGCCACGGCGGTTTTATCGCTAGCAGAAGCCACAGCTTTGTCATCGACGGAACAAGAGGATCCCGGTATAAGCAAGTTGCGAAGCAAATGCGATAATAACAACACCTTAGCATGCGTAAATCTCGCCATGGCATACTATTCAGGGGATGGTGTGAAGCAGGATTATGAAAAATCTAAGGAGCTAAACTCCAAAGCCTGTAATTTGGGCGACGGCTGGGGTTGTACCACCTTAGGGGCGTCATATGAATACGGCAAGGGCGCGGAGCAAGATTATAAAAAAGCAACTGAACTATATTCTAAAGCCTGCGACTTAAAAAATAGCATAGCTTGCGGCAATCTGGGTGTTTTATACTACTCAGGCAAAGGAGTAAAGCAAGATTACAAAAAAGCAACCGAACTGCTTTCCAAAGCTTGCGATTTGCAAGAAGGCCGCGGATGCTACAATCTCGGGCTTTTATATGCCTCGGGCGAAGGCGCAAAACAGGATTATAAAAAAGCAAGCGAGCTATATTTGAAAGCTTGCGATTTAAAACATGGCGAAAGCTGCCATAATCTTGGAATTTTATATGAAAAAGGGGAAGGCGTAAAACAAAGCTACCAAAAAGCGGATCAATTCTATTCTAAAGCTTGCGATTTAGAAGTTGCCGAAGGATGTTACAATCTTGGAGCTTCATACTATTTGGGTAATCATACAAAGCAGGACTATAAGAAAGCAAATGAATTGTTTTCTAGGACTTGTGATTTAGGATATAGCATAGGATGCTATGCTCTAGGGTTTTGGTATGCCTCAGGCGAAGGCATAGAACAAGACTTTGAAAAAGCAATAAATTTATATTCTAGAGCTTGCGATTTAGGGCATAGCACAGGATGCTATAGTCTAGGAGTTTTGTATAGTTCCAGCGAAAGTGCAAAACAGGACTACAAGAAAGCAAGTGAACTATATTCCAAAGCTTGCGATTTGGGAAACGGGCTAGGATGTAGCGATCTAGGAGTTTTATATGAGCAAGGGAAAGTCATAGAGCAAAACCATAACAAAGCAAATGAACTATATTCTAAGGCTTGCGATTTGGATGTCGGTGAAGGTTGCAATAGTCTCGGGGTTCTATATGAGTCTGGTAAAGGTGTAAAACAAGACTTTGAAAAAGCAAAAGACCTGTATTCTAAAGCTTGCAATCTTGGAGATGGACTAGGGTGTGTCAACTTAGGAGCTTTATATGAACAGGGAGAAGGTGTAAAACAAGATTACCAAATAGCAAATAAATTATTTTCCAAGGCTTGTGATTTAGAAATTGCCGAAGGGTGCTACAATCTAGGATTTTTATATCATTCAGGCTACGGTGTAAACCAAGACTATAAAAAAGCAAGTGAACTATATTCCAAAGCTTGTGATTTAGAATATGGTATAGGATGTCATAATCTTGGATTTTTATATTATTCAGGCGCAGGCACAAAGCAAGATTACGAAAAAGCGAGCGAATTGTTTTCTAAGGCTTGTGATTTAGAAGCCGGTGAAGGGTGTGATGGCCTCGGACATCTATATGAATCTGGTAAAGGTGTAAAACAAGATTACCGAATAGCAAATAAATTATTTTCCAAGGCTTGTGATTTAGAAATTGCCGAAGGGTGCAATAATCTTGGATATTTATATGAATCTGGCAAAGGGGTAAAAAAAGATAAGAGTATGGCGAAAAAATACTATGGTAAAGCCTGCAATCTAGGGATCAAGCGTAGTTGCTACACCTATAAAAAATTAAACGAGCAAGGATTTTAATTCATTTAAATTTGAAGCCGCTCGCGAAGTTCGCTTAAATTTGTGGCTTAAATTAAAAGTATAAATTTAGACTATATTATCCGCGCGGCGGTACTAAAAGCGCGTCAAAATGCGCGAGTCTAAATTTAAACTCTTTTTGCCGCGGCAGATGCTGCGTAGGCGCTGCGTAGGCGCTGCGTAAAATTTAGCGCGCGCTATTTACGATATTTGCGCCAAAATAAAAGGATGCGTTTCGCCGCCGTTAAAATTTCAGATGAGCCGTTAATTCTTTAAGAATTTTAAAATTTTAAGCCTCCCCTTTGCGGGCTAAAATTTCGAGCGAGCCGTTAAAGGCGAGCCGCTAATTCGTAGCGTTCGCGTCGAACTGCAAAAATTTCCTGATCTCATCCATCGCCTCTTTGTTTGAAAGGGTAAATTTTATCTCGATGCGGCGGCTGGCGTCCTTGTCCTCGACGCCTCTGCGCATCACGGGCTGCGTGTAGCTGCGACCGCTGGCGATGAGATATTTTTGCAGCCGCTCATCTTTATTCCACGAGTTGATGAAATCCATCACGGCAAACGCCCTATTTTGCGAGAGCTCAAGGTTGTACAAATACCCGCCGTCGCTGTCCGTGTGCCCTTCGATGATGATCTGATCTAAATTTTCGCGAATTTCGTCGTTATTCAAAAGCGCAGCGAAATAGCTCTGTAGCGTCGAGCGGAGCGTCTCTTTGGCGCCCTCTTTCAGCTCGCTTGAGCCCTTGTCGAAAAGGATCGACGAGCTTAGCGTCATCGCGCCGCTTTCGTTATCGATGCGGATCTTGCCGCCCAGCTTCTCCTTCAGATCGGCGATGATCTTAACCTTCATTCCGGTTAGGTTACGGATGCGGTTTTTCGTGACGTTGAGGTCTTGTAAAATTTTATTAAAATCGCTCTCCTTCTTCGTGAGCTGATCAAGCAAAAAGGCGATTTTAAGTTCGTTTTGGCTGATCGTAGCGTTGGCGTCCTCGCGCGCTTTTTGCAGAAGCGAGTTGATGTCTAAATTTTCTTTTTTCAGCTTTTCCGCCATCTCGGTTAGATCTTCGATCTGTATGAAATAGATGGAATTTTGCTTGCGAAGGTCGGTGTTTTCGATGTTTAGCTTCTCGAGCTGGTCGCTAAAAATTTTATTCAGCGCCTCAAGCTCGGCGCTTTTTTTCTCCTGGCTTTGAAGGCTTGCTAGCGCGCTTGAAATTTGGCTTTCTTTCTCCTGCAGGTTGCTTTGCGTGAGGAAGTATTTGACGATGATGCCGCCTACTAAAAGCACGAAAACAAAAAGCAGCCCCGCCATCAAATCGGCATACGCGATCCAAAAGGTCTCTTTTTCTTCGTTATTCGTTTTCATCTAAAAGTGCTTTTTCATCGATGCTCGCAAGCGTTTTTCGAAGCTCTTCGATGATGCTTTCGTTGCTCGTCCGCGCAGTGTCCTCTCCAGCTAAAAGTGCCTTCAAATCCGCGCTTAGCCCCTTAAAGCTAGCGTCAATTTTAGCAGCGTAAGCATTCTGCGAACTTGAAATTTCGCCCGCAAACCCGCCTAAGGAGGCATTTAGGCTCTTGATTTGAGCGCTTAATGCACTCGTAACGTTAGCCAGCTCGCCTTGCCCGTCCGTTAAAGCCTTAGACTGGCTTAGATACTGCGCGGAAATTCCATTTTGAATTTCGATTAGGCTTGCAGACACGGACTTAAGCGCAGATAAAATTTGAGCGAAGCTCTTATCTAGCTCACCGTGAGCGAGATTTGTCCTTTGGATCATCTCTCCTGCTTTTTCAAGCTCTTCTTGTGTAATCGCCATACTTCGCTTCTCGGCTTCCATCACGCTTTCAAAAGCGCCGATTTTTTCATCAATTAGGCGGTTTAGTCTTTCGGTAAAATTCGTAGAGCTCATCATTGCAAACGAGCGCGAAATTTCAGAATTAGCGTTTAAAATTTCACTCAGATAGCCCTGTGTTATTTCGTCTTTGTTCCAGAAAAAATTTTTAGTGGAATTTTTGTATTTGATGAGCAGTCGCTCATATTTGCTAATGCCCTTTTTCTCAAAATATATCCACCAAAGCGCTAAAAAAATTCCATAGATCGAGACGTAAAACGCCGTACCTACGCCGCCTAGAAGCTGCGCGATCTCGGTTTCGAGCCCATCGATGTTGTTTGAGGAAAAGTGCGGCATCGAAATCGCAATCGAGATGAAAGTTCCTAAAATTCCAAGCATCGGAAAGACTGCCGATGCGACGGAAGCGTAGTTTTGATTACGCAGCGAGTAGCCGTATTCGTCCACAAAAAGATCAAAGCTAGCATCTGATTTTTTCTTACCACCAATGCTTAGAAGATTGGCGACGATGTAATTCTTTAGCTCGCGCTTGAAATCATCGATATTATTTTGAAAATTTAAGCAACCATATTCTGCATTATGACGAGCTAAAATTAGTGCAATAATGAGCAAAACCGCAAGCATCAGGATCGAGTGCGTCTCTACCTTCAGCCCGATAAGCCCCAAATAGCCCAGCAAAAACACCACAAAAACCGCGATCGGCAGAGCTGCGATCTTAAAAAAAACGCCCGCTAGCGAGCGCTCCTTCGCCTCAGGTAGCGTAATATCGAGCACTTCGTTATTTGGGCGATCCATATTAGTTCCTATTTAGGCAATTTAGATTGTCAAATGCGACCTGCAAGCGCGCCACCATACTCTGCTCGCCTGCTCTCAGCCATTTGCGAGGATCGTAGAATTTTTTATTCGGTTTATCCTCACCTTCCGGATTGCCGATTTGAGCTTGCAAATAGCCGCGATTTTTGGCCTCATAAGCGCGCACGCCGTCCCAAAACGCCCACTGCGTGTCAGTGTCGATATTCATCTTAACGACGCCGTAGCTAACGGCCGCTTTGATGTCAGAGGTCTCGCTGCCGCTGCCGCCATGAAAGACGAAATTTACGGGCTTTTCAGATTGTAGGTTAAATTTCTCGCGCACGAATTTTTGCGAATTTTTCAAAATTTCAGGTCTCAGCACGACGTTGCCCGGCTTATACACGCCGTGGACGTTACCGAAGCTCGCTGCAATGCTGAATCTATCACTGATTTTGCCAAGTCGCTCATAGGCGAGTGCGACATCTGCGGGCTGGGTGTAAAGCCGCGTGTTATCGACACCGGTATTATCGACGCCATCCTCTTCGCCGCCTGTGACGCCAAGCTCGATCTCAAGCGAAATTCCAAGATCGCTTAAAATTTCCAAATACTTCTCGCAGGTCGCTAAATTTAGCTCCAAATCATCCTCGCTAAGATCGAGCATGTGCGAGCTAAAAAGCGGCACGCCGTGAGCTTTTTTATGAGTGGTATTAGCTTTGATAAGCTCGTCGATCCACGGAAGCAGCTTTCTTGCAGCATGATCGGTATGTAAAATCACCGCAACGCCGTAATGAGCCGCCAGAGCATGCACTTGATGCGCGCCTGCGATAGCGCCCAAAACTGCGGCATTAGGGCAAGCAGCACCCGCATAAAACGCTGCGCCGCCGTTGCTAAACTGAATTATTACGGGCGAATTTGCGATTTTAGCGCTTTCCAAGACGGCGTTTATGGAATTTGATCCCACTACGTTTACCGCAGGGATCGCAAAGCCCTGCTGCTTCGCATACGCATAGACCTTACTTACGTCATCGCCGCTTAAAACGCCCGGTTTTACTATATCTAAAACGCCCATTTTTAGCTCCTATATTATTTATACTCGATTTTAGCGTTTTTGTGAAGATCTGCCGCTTTTTGCTCGACTACTTTTGCCGCTTTTTGCTGTCTAAGCACGCGCTCAATAAAAGGCTTTGCCTCGCTTTGACTTAACTGCTTTTTAGCTTGAGACTCCTCTTTTAACACGACGTGATATCCGACTCTGCTTCTAATCGCTTTAGTAGTGATTTGACCATCTTTTATCTTAGAGATCGCATCGGCAAAAGGCTTGACCTGATCACTAGGCATCCAGCCTAGCTCGCCGCTAGTTTGTTTGGCCTGCGGATCGATAGATTTAGCTTTGGCAAGCTCTGCAAATTTAGTAAATAGCGCACTGTCGCTAAGCCCTTTTAACTGCTTAATAATATCGTTTGCCTCAGCTTCGGTTTTAACTACGATCTGAGCCGCTTTGATTCTCGCAGGCTCGGTAAAGCGCGCTTTGTTTTTGTTATAAAAATCGGCTATTTCTTTATCGTCGATATTTATTTTGCTGGCTTCTTTAGCCTGCCATACGCGAAGTGCTAAGTTATCTTTTACGATTTCAAGCTCTTTTTTATAAACGTCTTCGTCCATAACGCCAGATTTTTTAGCTTCATCCGTTAGCAGCATCAGATCGATGCCTTTATCGATAAGCTCCTTTTTTTGCTCTGCATTAAGAGCGGCAATATCTACATTGCCTATGCCTTGAAGTAGCGGAGCAAGCTCTTTTTCGGTTACGTCTTTGCCATTTACGGTAGCGTAAACGGTAGCGTTAAGGCTGATAGCGGCAGCCAAACTAAGTGCTGTAAATAAAACTTTTTTCATCATAATTCCTTAAAAAAATTTTAATGACGATTATAACTCAAAGTTGTTAACAATCAAACTGTACTTTAGAATTTTAGGGTAGAATTCCACCTTGAGGAAATGCAAATGAGAAGTAAAAAAGATATTTTAGAGATAAAAAAGAGGATTTTGCAAAACTTCGCAGAAGAGCGCAGCGAGCTGAAATTTAAAGATAACTATCAGCTTTTGGTCTGTGTGATGCTTAGCGCGCAGTGTACCGACAAGCGGGTAAATTTGATCACGCCGCGCTTTTTTGCGGAATTTCCTAGCGTTGCAGAGCTTGCAAAAGCCAATCTGGCAAGCGTAAAGCTGCTAATTAGCTCGTGCAATTTCTACAACAACAAAGCGGTAAATTTAATCAAAATGGCGCAAGCGGTGGTTCGCGACTTTGACGGCGTCGTGCCGCTTGATGAAGCGGGGCTAAAATCTCTTGCGGGCGTGGGGCAAAAGACCGCTCACGTCGTGCTTTTAGAGGGCGCGGGCGCAAACGTGATGGCGGTGGATACGCACGTCTTTCGCGTCGCGCATCGCCTGGGGCTGAGCCGTGCAAAGACGCCCGAGCTTACGGAGCGCGATCTAAGCGAGGCTTTTAAGACGGATCTTGGCAAGCTGCATCAAGGCATGGTGCTTTTCGGCCGCTACACTTGTAAAGCGATAAAGCCGAACTGCAAGGAGTGCTTTTTAAACGAGCTGTGCAGCAGCAAGGATAAGAATTTTCCGTAAAATTTTGGCCTGCAGATGCGAGCTTAAATTTACGGGCTTAAATTTGACGGAATTTTAGAATTTTGATTCTTGGTAGCTGTGTTTATTATGATCTGTATTTTATAAAAATCGCTGCAAATTTTAAAATCAAATTTGTAATGCAAGAAGCTAAGACAAAGTATCGTGAGGTCGTTTTGAAAGTCGTGCAGAAAATTTTAATTAAGGCTAGGCATAAAGCCTATCTTAGATTAAAATTTTCAAAATTTATTTCAAAATCAGCGTAGCGACGCCGCAAGCGTAATTTCTATAAAGACGCTCAAAAGAGGAGTCGCCGTTAAATTTTAATGGCGAAGTATTTTTTCTTTAGACTAGGCGGAAACGACGGAGGCGAGGAAGCGTATACGCAATACGTGACCGAAGCCGACCGAGTTTCCAACGACGTATAAAGAAAAAAGACAAGCCGCTAAATTTATTGTAGTCTAGCAATGATGCTTCTTACGACTTCCGCTATCATCTCCACCGACGCTATCTCACAGTGCTCGTTTACGGAGTGAGGCGAGTGGATATTTGGGCCTATGGAGCAGGCTTGCAGCTCGGGCTGTTTTGCGACCAGTACGCCGCACTCAAGGCCTGCGTGCACGGCGGCAAATTTAGCCTGCGGCTTTTGTTTTTGCAGTTCCTCAAGTACTAGATGCGCGAAGTCGCTGATGCACGGCGCCCAGTTCGCCGAGCGGTCGGCTACTCTGACCTCAAAACCAAGCGCGCCAGCCAGCGTAGCGGTCTCAAAGCCTAGATTTTCGAGCCCTTCGCGCTTCATCGCGCGTCCAAAAAAGTCAAACTCGATCACGCCCTCTTTTTGCTTAACGGTCGAGAGATTTATGCTTTCATTTACCATATTAAGCTCGGTATCGTAGCTGCGCACGCCCTGGGCAAAAGAGTTGATGAGCGCCAAAATTTTGCCGCTATTTACCAGCACGTCCGCTTCGCCCTCGCCCAGGCTCTTTACCCACGCGAGGCCGCGCTGCTTTGGTTCATGCGTACAGAGCGCCTTGCACACGGCGTTTGCGGGGATCGAGTTGCTCCTCTCACCAAAATCCAGACTGATTAGCTCACAGCCCTCCTCGGCGAGAAATTTCGCTAGCAGCTTCGTCGCATTTGGGATATTTTTGTGTATTTCGTTACCCGAGTGCCCACCGCTAAGCCCGGTGACGCCGATCTCGTAAATTTTACCGCTCTTTTTGACAGTCTGCGCGCTGATTTTTGCGCTTACGTTTATGCCTCCGGCGCAGCCCAGCGTCACGCGGTCGTCCTCTTCGCTGTCTAAATTTAGCAGATTAGGCGATAGAATTTTACCCTTAAATGCGTTTGCGCCCACGAGCCCGACCTCTTCGTCGTTGGTAAATAGGCACTCTAAGTTCGCAAACTCCCGCATCGCGCCCATCATCATCGCCACGCCGATACCGTCGTCAGCGCCCAAGCTCGAGTTTTTCGCCCTTAGGATGCCGTTTTCTTCGATGAGCTGCAAATTCGGCGCTGCGCCCACGCAAACCATGTCGTAGTGGCTTTGCAGACAGATTTTAGGCTCGCCCTTTACGGCGTGGATGTTACCCGCCTCATCGACGTTTACGCTAAAGCCCTGGGAGCGCGCAAAATCCGCTAAAAACCCCCTCATCTGCTCCGTTTCGCAGCTACAGTGAGGTATCTCGCACAGCTTTTTAAAATCATTCATAACCTCGTTTTTTTGCATGTTTGCTCCTTTTGAATTTATTATATTCGCGCGTTATTGCGACACGCCCGTTGAATTTAAAAGCAACCGCACTCGCTTAAGCGCTTGCGAAATTCTGCTAAATTTAAACGCGACCGCGCCGACATAGCGCTTCCGCAAAATACGCGCAGAATTTCAATCGCGCTAGCTTACGCTGCAGGCAAGCCGCGCAAAATGAAATTTTATGCAAAGTCGCATGAATTTTACCGAAATTTAGCAAGAATTTTATTTAAAATTTAGTCAGAATTTTGCCGGGGATTTTTATTTTACGATTACGCCTTCATAGCCCGTTTTAGCGATCGCCTCAAGCATCGCGGTCTCGTTTGCATCATCCTTTGCCGCGACGGTCGCGGTTTTGCTCTGCTGCGAAACCTTCGCGCTTATCACGCCTGGCGTTTGCAAAAGCGCCTTTCGCACGATCGTAGTGCAGAGCGGGCAGTGGATTTTTTCCACGTAAATTTTAACCTCTTTGTCGGCAAAAAGCGCCGTAAATCCAAGCATCAAAAACAAAATTTTACGCATAAAGCCCTCCTAAAATTTCGGGATATGTAAGCATAAAGGCAAGCAAGGCTCCTAAAAGCGCGTAGATCAGAATCCATTTTTTGCGCCTGCTTTGCAGCGAGCATGCGCGCGGCTTTTTGAAAAAGAAAAACGCCGAGAGCGCGAAGCAAAAAAGCGCTAGCACAGAGAGTGGCGCGCGGTAACCTTCCAGCGCCTCCGCGCCTGAAAAAATGGAAAAGCTCGCGCCGAAAATCAAAAATAAAAGCGCGGGCAGGCAGCAAAACGTCGCCGCAACCGCGCTAAAAATCGCGGCGAATATCAGCCACAGACTGCGCGTGCTGAAGCGATTTTTGCCAGGATATTCTCGCTTTTGCGCTGGGGTTTCTTGCGCGGGATTTTCTAGTTCGGTTTTCAAATTTTACCTTTCAGTATAGGTATTGCCGTGCCGCCGCTAGTCCAGCACGCGAAATTTACTCGCAAATCCGCCGCAAAATTTCGCGCAAAGAGGCGAAATTTTAAATTCTGCAAGCCGTAAATTCCAGAATTTTGCGCGCCGAAAAATTTCAAAATTTTATTCATCTTGGAATTTTAAAATTTCGCCGCTCACAAAATTCTAAAAAATTTTAAAATTCCACGCCAAATAAAGCGCAGAATTTTTTTCCAATGCAGACGCGGCAGCACGTAGATTAGGCGCGCTTTTACACATCCGCCCAAAGTCGTCTAGCGGGAAGCCTTTCTTGTATACCTACTCAAAAAGCTCAAGTAGTTCGACGTGCCGCATAGCAAAACGCGAACCGCTACAACTCTTTCGATCTGTAATCGTAGCTGAAATCTTTCGGCGAATAGTAATTTAGCGTGTTGCCGTCCACTTCGCCGTAAGGATAGCCGAAATTATTGATCGGAAACTGCGCTGGGCGTGGGCTTAGCGTGAAGTCTCTGCCGTAGTTAAAGCCGATCCAGCACATCTCCCAGTTGCCGAATAAATACTCGCGGATTTTAGCGAGCTTGCTGTCGTCATTGCTTAGCTTCTCGCCCAATCGCACCTTTGTAACGTCCGCAGGATCGACCGGGATCCAGCCGTGGCCTTTTAGATAAAATTCCGCCCTGCAGTGCTGCGCGCCCGAGATATGGCTGACGCCGTCTTTAGGCGCGGCGCCCATTTGAGCGCTAAATCTCGACGCACCGACGCGGATGCCGAACATCTCTCTTGCGGCGATGCCCTGCGCGCGGCAAAGTGCGACGAAAACGCTATTTATGTCGGTGCATTTGCCACTTAACTTGCCGCTGCTTAAAATTTGCTTCACGTCCCCTAGCCCGCAGCCTAGCACGCTGTTATCGCGCTGCATAGTGTTTGCCACCCACGTATAAATCGCGCGCGCCTTTTCCAGATCGCCCTTGATGCCGCCTGCGATCTCGTCTGATTTTTGCTTAACGACGCCGTCGATTTGAATCTGCGCACTAGGCTCTAAAAACTTCGCTACCTCGGGGTTAAGCTTTTCGTTCGGATTAAATTTTACCTTGCTAAAGTCGGTATTTCGCTCAAAGGTCTCGACGCTAAATTTAATATTTAGCGTGGGCTTTGCCACACCGACGTAGCCGGCATAGAGCGTCGGAATTTCGCCATAGTCCACGGACGGATCGTTGAAATTGCCGTCAAATTTTACGTCGCTTACCTTTTGATATTTCGTGATAAGAGGAAGCGGTATCCAAAGCCGCGTCTGCTTGCCCTCTTCCAAAATTTCGTGATTTAGCGATAGCCCGAAAGTTCTCTTTTTGCCAATGACTTTTTCCCCGCCCAAAATGGTACTCGGAGTTGCCATAACGGCGCCTAAAATCGCAGTGTTTCTTAAAAAATCGCGTCTTTGCATGAAATGCCTTCAAAATAAAATGGCCAAGCCTTAGCCCTAATTTACGCGCTGATTTTAGCCTTTTGCGGCTTTGAAATCGCTAAATTTAAAATTCCGCAAGCCGTAAATTTTAAAATTCTATCCATATTTAAAATTTCAAAATTTCGCCCAAAGACATAGCGCGAAATTTCGCCAAAGCGGGTATGATAGCCCGCAAACTAGGCGCGCAGGCGGTATACGGCGGCGTAGGCAAAACCACGCAAAAGCGCCGCTGTCGCAAAGCCAAGCGTGCGCTTCGATGAAACGGTTAAGCTTCGACGAAGCGCGGTAGCTTAGCTTAAGCAAAATGCGGCGGTAAAATGCAAGCCACCAGAGGATTAAATTTCTCGCGAAAAATACTCGTAGATAAAATTTTTAGGCGAGTACGGATCTTTCGGCGTGCCGCCCACTTCGCAATACGGATGCGAAAAAATTTCGATCGGAACGTGCGCCGGGCGCGGATTTAGCACGATTTCGCGAGCGTAGTTAAAGCCCAGCCAGCACGGCTCCCAGTTACCGAAAAGATACTCGCGCACCCGCGCCAGCTTGGAATCATCCTCGCTTAAGTTCTCGCCCAATCGCACCTTTGTAACGTCCGCGGGATCAACCGGGATCCAGCCGTGGCCTTTTAGATAAAATTCCGCTCTGCAATGCTGCGCGCCGGAAATTTCAAGCGCACCGCCGCTTAGAGCGCCCATGACGCCCATTTCAGGCGAAAATTTCTGCGCCGCGCCCGTGCGGATGCCGTAAATAGCGCGCGCAGGAATGCCAGCTGCCCTGCAGAGCGCAACGAACACGCTATTAATATCGGCGCATTTGCCGCTTAGCTTGCCGCTGCTTAAAATCGCCGCTGCATCGCCGCTGCCGCATGCGATCACGCTATTATCGCGGCTCATATTTTTTGCGACCCACTCATAAATCGCGCGCGCCTTTTCCAGATCGCCTTTAAGCGAGCCGGTGATCTCGTCTGATTTTTGTTTCGCAGCGCCTTCTACTGGAATTAGCTTTGATGGCTTTAAAAACTCCTCGATCTCAGGGCTCAAGCGCTCGTTTTCATTAAAACTTACCTTGCTAAAATCGGTGTTTCGCTCCGAAATTTCAATATCGAAGCTAAGCTCAAAATAATCGTCATCTTCGCCTACGACACCTTGCTCGCCGTATTTGCCGACGCCCGCTCTTGCCTCTTTATCGGGTGCGAAGCACGCGTAGTACGTGCTTATATGATCTCCGCAGATAGCCGACTCTTGTGCATTTGAGCGGGCATGATATTCGCCAAGCAACCTCTGATACGGCTCTTGCAACACTAACGGCAACCAAAGCCGTACCTCTGCGCCGCTACTTGAAATTTCGTGATTAAACCTGAGACTAAATTTTCTCGTTTTTGCTTCTTGCATTTTTGCTCCTTTGCTTAAATTGCAAGTCGATTTTATCTCTTTGCGCCTTAAAATGGATAAAATTTTATGTTAAAATGGCGCTAAATTTTGAAATTTTAGGATTAAAATGGATCTGCAAAAAATCAGAGACGAAAACTTTAAAAAGCTGCAAAGCGGGCAAAACCGCGAAATTTTAAGCGCGATCGAGGCGCTGCAAATAGACAAGTGCGACTGCGAGTGCGGCGACGTTGTGCGGGCGAGTTTTAACGCAAGCGCGGAGCAAAGAGATGAAATTTTGCGTATCGCGCGAGCGCTAAAGCCGTGGCGCAAGGGGCCTTTTGCGCTGAACGATCTTTTTATCGACGCCGAATGGCAAAGCTTCGTGAAATTTAACCTGCTGCGACCGTTTTTAAATCTGAGCGACAAAACCGTCGCCGACGTGGGCTGTAACAACGGCTACTACATGTTTCGCGCAAGCGAGCTAGCGCCTGCGCGGCTAGTGGGGTTTGATCCGAGCGCGCTATTTTATATGCAGTTTCGCTTCATCGAGAAATTCCTCCGCAGCGGCGCGAAATTCGAGCTTTTGGGCGTGGAGCATCTGCCCTTTTACGAGCACAAATTCGATACGATCTTCTGCCTCGGCGTCATCTACCATCGTAGCGACCCCGTAAAGATGCTAAAAGATCTGCGAGCCTCGCTAAATACGGGCGGCGAGGTGTTTTTAGACACGATGTATATCGAAGGAGCGGGCGATTTCGCGCTGTGCCCGAAAAACAGCTACTCAAAAATTTCAAATATCTACTTCGTCCCGACCGTCGGCGCGCTTCAGAATTGGTGCGAGCGAGCGAAATTTAGAGATTTTGAAATTTTGGCTCAAAAGCCCACGGATGCTAGCGAACAGCGCAAAACGGAGTGGATCGACGGGCAGAGCCTGGAGAATTTCCTTGACCCGCTCGACGGCTCGCGCACGATCGAGGGCTATCCCGCCCCGCGGCGTATCTACGTGCGGCTTAGGGCGTAATCTGCGCCTTTGAAACATTTTTCGTGCACTCGCGCACCGATATGAAATGAGCTTCGGGCATGATCTGCGCCTTTAAAACGCGTAAAATTTTCGCAAAATTTTATCGAATTTATCGGCTCGCGGGGGAAAATTTTACGTTCGGCAGAGCGTGAAATTTGACTAAATTTAGCGGGCTCAAGTCGGATTGATCGAATTGTAGCGACCAGGATCAGTGCGGCGCAAAATTTTAAATTTCGCTTCATGCGTTACGTTTTACACGCGCGGCGGCGCAAATTTTAAATTTTGCTTTTGCGCTACGCTTTGCGTCTTGCATGCGCAGCGGCGCGAAATTTTACTAAATTTAATCAAGCGGCGGTAAATTTTAAAAATTTTATGCCGCCTGCGATCTCGTCTGATTTTTGCTTCACGATCCCACTTTGCGCCGAGGGCTTTAAAAATTCCTCGACGCCCAGACGCAGACGCTCATTTTCGTTAAAGCTCACCTTGCTGAAATCAGTATTTCGCTCGCGGATTTGCACTTCGAAGTTTATCTACGCATCTTCGCCAATGCGCGCGTGGTGCGAACTTAGCGCAGAATTCAACGCTCGCGGCGGCAAATAAATCTGTAAATTTCGGCGCCTGCAATGCGAGTAAAGCGGCATCAATTTTGGCGCCTACGAGCAAAGCGGTATAAAATTTAACGCCGACCCGCTTCACACCGTTTTACCGCTTATTGTGCGACGAAGCGCAATTAAATTTAAACGATCAGCGCTCAAAAAGTTGCAGAAAATATTTTAAATTTTGCCTCTCGGTCGCTAGGCTAGTATTTGCTCCGTGCCCAGGATGGAGCGTAAAATCGCCCTTTATCTGCAAAATTTTATGCAAAGACTCTCTCATCTGTACCGCATCCGAAAACGGAAAATCCCACCTGCCGATAGAGCCTTTGAATATTACGTCGCCGCTAAAGATTGCGCCGCCTGCTTCGATCATACAGCTGCCCGGCGTATGTCCTGCAAAAAGGCTAAATTTAACGTTAAAGCCCGCTATTTCAAAGCTTTGCTCCTGCCCTTTTACGAGTACGTCCGCTTCTATGAGCTCCGGCATCGTCTCAAAAGGATCCGCCCGCAGCATAAAAGCGTCGCTTTCGTGGATATAAATTTTAGCGCCCGCCCTTTGCAGCTTCGCATCGTCATAAACATGATCGAAATGCCCGTGCGTATTCAAAACCGCGGCGATCTTTCCCGTATTTTGCATCACCCAATCAAAACTGCCCTCGCCCGGATCGATCACTAGATCGCCCTGCTCGCCCTTTAGAATGTAGCAGTTCGTCGCGTATTCACCGAAAGCTTTTTTTAAAATTTGCATTTAAATCCTCCTTTTAAGCTTAAATTAAAGCCGTAATTTAGCCAAAAATAGTTAAAATTCGCGCAATTTAACGTAAAATTTTAAGGCTAAATATTATGTTTTTGGACGATTTGCTGCCGCAACTGACCGATTTTTTATCGGAGAGACTCGATGAAACGGGCGCGGACGCCTTTGTAGTAGGCATCAGCGGTGGGCTTGACAGCGCCGTGGTTTCTGCGCTTTGTGCACTTACCGAGATCCCCACTTACGGGCTTATCCTGCCTAGCGCGGGTTCAAATTTAGAAAATATGGCAGACGGCATCTTTCACTGCGAATCCTTTAATATCCCCTACGAAATCCAAGAGATCGCGCCATTTGTAGAAAATTTTACCGCTTTAAATCCCGGTGCAAGCGCTCTTCGCATCGGAAATTTCGCCGCGCGCGTAAGAATGAGCTTGCTTTATGATTACAGCGTGGCTAAGCGTGGTGTAGTCGTAGGCACGAGCAATCTTAGCGAGAGGATGCTAGGTTACGGCACGATCTACGGCGATCTGGCCTGCGCGTTTAATCCGATCGGAGAAATTTTAAAAACCGATCTGTTTAAATTCGCAAAAATTTTATGCATAGACGATGCGATCATAAAAAAAGCCCCAAGCGCCGATCTATGGGAAAACCAAAGCGACGAGCGTGAGCTTGGATACAGCTACGAGATTTTAGATAGCGTGCTAAGAGATATTTTTTCACACGAAGCGTTGCGGATGAAATTTCGCTCAGGCGAGCGAATAAACGCAAACGATCTAAAATATCTGCAAAACTCGCGCCACAATCAAGAACTGGTGAAATTTGTCGTCCGTAGAATTCTTAAAAATAATTTTAAGCTTCGCGAACCCGCGGTCGCTCGCATAGAGCCTGCACACTAAGGAGAGATTTATGAAAGAGATACCGTTTTATAAGGCTCAAATCGATAAAAAAGAGGAAGACTTAATTAAAAGCGCCCTCTACAATAGCGATATAAGATATAGCGAAATTTTTGAAGAGGATATTTGCAAATACTTCGGCGTAAAGCATGCCATATCGACTACGAGCGGCACGACGGCGCTGCATCTGGCGCTTTGTGCGATGGATATTAAGCGTGGGGATAAAATTTTATGCTCCGTAAATTCCTTTCCCAACGTCGCCGAAGTGATCCGCCACTTCGACGCAGAGCCCGTTTTCGTAGACATCGATCCGATAAGCTTTAATATCACGAGCGAAAGCCTTGCTCGCACGATAGATCAGAACCGCCACAAAAAGCTAAAATGCGCTTTCATCTCGCACATCGCAGGACTTGCTGCGGATATAGACGCCATCAGCGAGGTCGCCAAAAGCGAAAATATCATCCTTATAGACGATGCGTGCCGCGCTATGGGCGCTACCTATAAAGGCGCAAAAATCGGAGCGCTTAAAAGCTCGCTCATATCGTGCTTTCAGATCAATCCTCAAGCGCAAGACGCGATCTCTACGGCGGGCTTTTTCGTTACGAACGACGATGAGATAGCAAGCGCCGCGCAAATTTTAAGAAACGGCGGCATCGTGGGAGACGCCTTTTACAAAGACGGCAATATGTCCTTTACCTACGACGTCGATCGCATCGGTCAAAAATACGATCTTAACGCTATAAATTCCGCCTACGCCATCGCTCAGTTTGAAAAAACCGACGCCTTTATAAAACGCCGCAAGCAGATCGCCGCAGCCTACCGCGAGCAGCTCGCAAACTGCCCGCACGTGACGCTTCCAAGCGATAGCGAGGAGCATATCTACACTCAATTCATCGTAAAGATCGACAAAAACCGCGACGATTTCGCCAAAGCGCTGATCGCGCGCGGAGTAAGCGTATCGCTGCACTACGTGCCGGTGCATCTGCTAAGCTACTACAAAAGCAAATATAATTACAAGGTCAATGACTTTCCGAATGCGCTTAAAAACTATCAGCAAATTTTATCCCTGCCGATCTACACGGCGCTTAGCGACGACGATGTGAGCTACATCTGCGAGCAGATCAAAGAGATAGCGCAAAATCGTGTTTAAACTCCTAATCGAGCGAAACTTATACGACCCGAGCCCCGCGTGGCTTGCGCTCGGAGTGATTTTAGCGCCGTTATCGCTGCTTTATACGCTTATCGTCTGCATAAAAAGGCTCTTTGCTAAGCCGCAAAAATTTAAAATTCCAATAATCAGCGTCGGAAATTTAACCCTCGGCGGCAGCGGAAAAACCCCGCTAGTGCGGGCGCTTTTTAAAGAATTTAACGGGGAGTTTAAAACCTGCATCATCCTTCGCGGATACGGGCGCAAAAGTAGAGGCTTGCTCGAAGTAGCTCTCGGCGGACGGATACTTTGCGACGTAGAGCAAAGCGGCGATGAGGCGATGGAATACGCGCTGTTTTTACGCGGCGCAAACGTAATCGTCAGCGAAGATCGCGCCGCAGGGATTTTGCGCGCGCAAACTCTCGGCTTTGAGCTGGTGATCTTAGACGACGGGTTTTCTAAATTTAATATCTCTAAATTTGATATCTTGCTGCGCCCGCAAAGTGCGCCGAAGCTGCCCTTTTGCCTGCCGTTCGCTGCGTATCGCTACCCGCCGTTTTTTTATAAATTTGCGGATTTCATACCCGCACCCAGCGATATTGCGCAGAGCTTTAAGATCGTTTCGGCAGCGGATCTGCAAAGTAAGCTAAACGGCGCGGATGAAATTTTAAATCCTGCGGATGAAATTTCAAATTTCGCCGCGGATAAAATTTCGGATTCAAATTTAAATCGCGCCGCGGATAAAATTTCGGATTTAAATTTGAAAACCGCCGAGGATAAAATTTCAAGCCCCAAAGAAGCGAGCTTTGAGAGATCCCGCACGATCTTAATCAGCGCTATCGCCAAGCCTTGGCGCTTAGAGCGATTTTTACCGCTCGCAAAAGCGCACGCCTTCTTTCCGGATCATTACGATTTCAAAAAAGAGCAGATTTTAGAGCTGCTAAGGCGCGAGGACGCGGAGCATATCCTATGCACGGCGAAAGATTACGTGAAATTGAGGGATTTGAGCGCGGAAATTTCGGTGATTTTGTTAAATTTGAAGCTAAGCGAAAACTTTATCCGCAAAATTCAAAACTACATAAACCAAGCTATGATAAAATAAAGTTTTTAAAGGAATTTTATGATAAAAAAGAGCAAAACCGCCGAAGTAATCATCTCCGCGCTGCCCTATATCCGTAAATTTAGAGATAAAATTTTCGTCGTCAAATACGGCGGCGCGGCGCAAACCGACGATGCACTCAAGCTTGATTTTGCCCGCGATATCGTGCTTTTGCATATGGTCGGCATCAAGATCATCGTCGTGCACGGCGGCGGCAAAAAGATCAATCAGACCCTGGATAAGATCGGCGTGCAGAGCGAATTTTGCGACGGGCTTCGCGTAACGAGTAAAGACGCGATCGAAATCACCGAGATGGTGTTAAGCGGCGCGGTAAATAAAGAGATCACGGCGCTTTTGAACCAAAATGGTGCGCCAGCGATCGGTATCAGCGGCAAAGACGGCGGGCTTTTGAGGGCAAAATTCCTCGATGAGAAAAAATACGGCTTCGTAGGCGAGATCACCGAGGTAAATACCAAGCTGATAAATGACCTGTTACAAAAGGACTATCTGCCGGTGATCGCCCCGCTTGCAGGCGGCGAGACGGACGAAAACGTGAGCTTTAATATCAACGCCGATCTCTGCGCTAGCAGGATAGCAGCCGCGCTAAAAGCGAGCAAGGCGATATTTTTAAGCGACATTGACGGAGTGCTCGATAAAGAGGGAAATTTAATCAGCAAGCTCGATGCCGCGCTCATTTCGAAGCTTAAAAAGGACGGCACGATCGCAGGCGGCATGATCCCAAAGGTAGATGCGTGCCTGCAATGCGTGCGAAACGGCGCAAATGCCGCGCATATCATCAACGGCAAAATTCCGCACTCGATCCTGCTTGAGCTTTTCACGGACGGCGGCATAGGAAGTTTGATAAAGGAAGAAATTTAGGCGTGAGCGGGGGGCAGCAGGCTTAAAACCGCAATGCCGCGAGCACGCGCAAAAAGTCCAAACGATCAAATTTAAAGCGCCTAGGCGGGCGTAAATTTTAAAATTTTAAAAAGGAAAAAGATGAAACTGGTTTCTACGAGAGATTTTTCGCAAAAAGCGGATCTTAGCTACGCGCTGCTAAATCCGAGCGCGCGCGGCGGCGGGCTTTTCAGCCCCGAGCGGCTGCCACTTTTGAGCGAGGATTTTTTTAAGCAGTGCGAGGATCTGAGCTACAAACAGATCGCGCTTAAAATCATCGAGAGCTTTGGTTTTGACGTAAGCAGCGAGATCTTTGAGAGCGCGCTAAGGCGCTACGATAAATTTGAAAATTCCGCCTGCCCCGTCCAGATCAAAAAGCTAAGCGAGAATGCCTATATTTTGGAGCTTTATCACGGCCCGACGCTTGCGTTTAAGGATATGGCGCTGCAACCTTTCGGCGCGCTTTTAAAAAGCATCGCAAAAGCTAGAAATGAAAAATTTTTAATAATGTGCGCTACGAGCGGCGACACGGGACCTGCGACGCTGGAGGCTTTTGCGGACGACGAAAACATCAAAGCGGTCTGCCTCTATCCGCAGGGCGGCACGAGCGAGATACAGCGCCAGCAGATGGTAAAGCAAAGCGCGGCAAATCTTAAAATTTTAGGCGTGCGCGGCAACTTCGACGATACGCAACGCGCGCTAAAATCACTGCTGGCTGACGAGGATTTCAAAAACGAGCTCGCGCGGGCAAATTTAAATTTAAGCGCCGCAAACTCGGTAAATTTCGGCAGGATTTTATTTCAGATCATCTACTACCTCTATGCTAGCATCTATTTCTCAAAGCACGGCGTATTGAGCCCCGAGCAAAATTTAAAGCAAAGCGATCAGTGCCAGGCGTGCGGCAAAAATTTTGGCGGCGCAGCGGGCGCAAATAGCGCGCAGAGCGCTAAATTTAACACTTTCGACGTCATAGTGCCTAGCGGAAATTTCGGTAACGCGTTGGGAGCGTATTTCGCAAAAAAAATGGGTGCAAAGATCGGCAAAATCAAGATCGCTTCAAACGCAAACAATATCCTGACCGAGCTTTTTACGCGCGGCATCTACGATCTACGAAATCGCGAGCTTATCCGTACGATCAGCCCTGCGATGGATATTTTGATTAGCTCCAACGTCGAGCGGCTGCTTAGCGATATGTTCGGCGATGCGCGCACGAGCGAGCTGATGCAGAGCCTGGCGCGAGATAAATTTTATAAGCTAGACGCAAGCGAGCTTGCGAAGCTGCGCGAGGTCTTCGAGGCGGATTTTTGCGACGATACGCAGTGCGCTAAGTTTATCAAGCAAGAAAGCAGCCGCGGCGTGCTGATCGACCCACACACGGCGACCTGCTTCAAGCTGCTTGACGAAAGCCGCCTAAATCTCGTCATCTCGACCGCAAAGTGGATCAAATTTACGCCGTCGATGATCGGCGCGATCAAAGGCAGAGCTTGCGAGGACGAACGAGCCGATATGATCGCGCTTTCGAAGGAATTTCGCAGCGACATTCCGCCGCAGATCTCGCGCCTTTTTAGCGCGCCGCAGGTGCATTCTAGCGTCGTGGAGCAAAGCGAGATCAAAAACGCCATAATGGAGTGGATCAAAAAATGATAGTAATCCCCGCGCGCCTTGCTTCGACGCGCTTTAAAAATAAAATTTTATGTGAGTTTGACGGCGTGCCGATGTTTATCAAAACGGCTCAAAATGCCGCCAAGGCAGACCGCGTGCTAATCGCCGTAGATGAGCCGCAAATTTTAAAGATCGCGCAAGATTACGGCTTTGACGCCGTTCTCACCGCGCGAGAGCATCAAAGCGGCACCGATCGCATCGCTGAAGCGGTCGCAAACGCGGCGCTTGCGGAGAACGAGATCATCATCAATATCCAAGCCGACGAGCCCTTTTTCGAGAGCGAAAATTTGATTAAATTTAAAGATTTTGCGCGCGAGAAGATCGCGCAAAAGGGCGCATTCATGGCGAGCTGCTACAAATACATAAGCCCTCAGGCGGCGGAGGATCCGAATTTAGTCAAGCTAGTGCTTGATAATGCGGGCTTTGCGATCTATTTTTCGCGCTCGCTCATCCCCTACCCGCGCGCGGCATGCGAGTGCTACCTCGGACACATCGGCATCTACGCATACAGCGTGCGGAATTTAAAGCGGTTTTGCGCCCTGCCCGCCTCAGCGCTGGAAGATACCGAAAAACTCGAGCAGCTTCGCGCCATAAGCGCAGGCGAAAAGATCGCGATGCTTGAGATCGAAACCAAAAGCATCGGCATCGATACGCCGGCTGATTACGAACGCGCGCTAAAGGAGTTTGGCAATGAAATTTGATCGCGCCTTTTTAAGCACGAAATTTAAAGCGAGCAGGCTACGCGACATAAAATTTAACGATAACGAGCTGCTGCGCAACGCGGAATTTAACTCTGCGCGCGGCATTAAATTTAAAACTAACGAGCCGCTCGGCGCAGTGTTTGGGGCACAGGGGCCTGCCGCGGAGCGTAAAATTCTAATGCGACGTAAAATTTCAGCGGCGCGCGGAATTTTAAAATTTAAAGATGCGAGCGCAAGATGAATTACGATGAATACAGATCCGCAGTAGATACGCTAAATGCGTGGGCGCGGGCATATTACACCGACGATCGGCCGATCGCAAGCGACGAGGAGTACGACGAGCTTTATTCGCAAGCGGAGAAATTCGAGGAGCAAAACCCCGAGCTAGCGCTGTCCTACTCGCCCACAAGGCGCATAGGAGGCGCGATCAGCGAGGGCTTTTCTAAGCTCGCTCACGGCGCGCAGATGTGGTCGATGGAGGATATTTTCGACGATGCGGATCTTTTGGCGTGGCTAGCTCGCGGCGAGAAGAGCGGCGCACAGTTTTACGTCGAGCCGAAATTTGACGGCGCGAGCTTAAATTTGACCTACGAAGGCGGCGTGCTAATAAGCGCGGCGACGCGCGGCGACGGGCTTATAGGCGAGGACGTGACGCAAAACGCAAGAGCGATCAAATCGGTGCCGCTACAGATCCCCTACGCGGGAAGGATCGAGATCCGCGGCGAGACGCTGATCGCAAAGAGCGATTTTGACGCGCTAAACGACGAGCGCGCCGCAAACGGCGAGAGCCTGTTTTCAAACCCGCGCAACGCCGCCGCGGGAAGCCTGCGCCAGCTGGATAGCGCGATCGTAGCGAAGCGGAAGCTAAAATTTATCCCGTGGGGAGTGGGCGAGCATTCCTTAAGTTTTGCGCTGCACTCGCAGATAATGGAGTTTGTGCGCAGTCTCGGCTTTTTGCGCGATGAGTTTTGCCGCATCTGCAAGAGCGCAAGCGAGATCAGGGCTGCGTACGAGGCGCTGCATAGCATGCGCGCGAGCAAAGATCTGATGCTAGACGGCATGGTAATCCGCGTAAACGAGCTTTCAAAGTGCGCGCAGATGGGCTATACGGTGAAATTTCCGCGCTTTATGGTCGCGTATAAATTCCCCGCGGTCGAAAAGGTAACGCGGCTGCGCGAGATCAATCTGCAGGTCGGCCGCACTGGCGCGGTCACCCCCGTAGCCGTCGTATATAGCGTAAATATCGACGGCGCGAACGTTTCAAACGCGACGCTTCATAATTTCGACGAGATCGCGCGGCTGGGGCTGATGAAAAATGACTTCGTAGGCATCATCCGTAGCGGCGACGTGATCCCGAAGATCACGAGCGTTTATAAACAGCGCAGAGACGGCACGCAGAGTGAAATTTCGCGCCCCGATCGCTGCCCGGTTTGCGGCGAGAAGTTACTTGACGAAGGCGCGCTCATAAAGTGTCAAAACCTCGATTGCAAGGCGCGCGTGATAGGCTCGTTGATCTATTTCTGCTCCAAAAAATGCATGAATATCGAAGGGCTAAGCGATGCGACGATCACGCAGCTTTTTGAAAGCGGCAAAATTTCAAAGATCGGTGACATTTACGCTCTCGGCGCGCAGGATTTGGCGGATCTTGAGGGCTTTGCGGATAAAAAAATTTCAAATCTTTTGGGCGCGATAAATGCGAGCAAAAACGCGCCGCTTGAGCGCTTCATCGCCTCTTTGGGGATCGAGCACATCGGCGAGGTAGCCGCGCGCAAGATCGCCGCGGCATTCGGGCAGGATTGGCTGGATGCGAGCGAGGATGAAATCCTGCGCCTGGAGGGCTTTGGAGAGGCGATGGCAAGGAGCCTAGCGGAGTTTTGCAAGATAAATCGCGAAAAAATTCTAAATCTAAGCGAAATCATCGCGCCGCGCGCACCCCAAATGCAGACCGTCAAAAGCGCTTTCACAGACCGCAGCGTCGTCATCACCGGCACGCTCAGCCGTCCGCGCGACGAGTTTAAGGCCAAGCTTTTGGCAATGGGCGCCAAGGTGCAGGGCTCGGTATCTGCCAAGACCGACTTCGTGCTTGCAGGCGCAGAGGCGGGCTCCAAACTGCAAAAAGCTCGCTCGCTTGGCGTGCGGGTGATCGACGAGAGCGAGTTTGAAGCGCTCGCGAGCCTGGCGACGCTCGGCGCAAATCCACCCGGCAAGAGCGAGCCTGAAGCGCTCGCGGGGAGCAGCAAGTGAAGGTTTTTTGTTTGGTGCCGAACCCGCACGCAAACGGCACGGGGTTAAATTTTAAAAGCAATCTCCGTCCTGCGGCGCTTGCGTGTTTTACGAAGCGCGAGAATTTTAAAAATTTTGTAGCGCACGAGCAAGCGGCAAGAGCAACAAATCGAGCGGCCGCTGCAAGATCGCTGGGCTCTAAGGCGTGCGTAAAAACGGCAAACAGGGAGGCGGTCTCTGCGAGGTGCGCGGGCTCCGCTTGCCGCGGCGCTAAGACGGCGGGCTCGATGTCGATAGATGCGGCTGCAAGTAAGAATATCTCAAATCTTACGCCGCTCAAACACTGCACCGATAGGAAAAATTTTAAAATTTCCGCTAGTGGCAAGATAAAATTTGCAACGCACGGCGAGCAGAAATTTACAATGCGCAGTATGGCTAAATTTGCGGCGCGGCGCGGGCTAAAATTTGAGCCTTGCGGCGCTGCTGCCCGCAACTTTGCTATGCGCGATAAAATTTTAAGCTCAAGGCTGCACAAAAACTGCGTAAGCTTTAAAATTTCACCGCCGCGCGGAGAAAAGACAAAATGAGATTTGATCTGCTCGTCGCAAACACTCTTAAAATCAGTAGAAATCAAGCTGCCGCACTGATAAAACAGGATAAAATTTTGCTGCGAGGCGCCGTGCAAAACAGACCCTCTGCGCAGATCGCGCCCGAGCAGAGCGGCGAAATCAGCGCGATTGATCAAATTTACGTAAGCAGGGGCGCGCTCAAGCTTGCGGGCTTTTTGGACGAGCTCGCTGAAAACGGGCTTTTGGCAAGCTGCGGTGCAAATTTACCTAGCGCGGCGGCAGAAATTTTAAAGCCGCACAGCGGCGCAAAAAGCGCAGATAGCAAAGCGGCAGCGACACAAAAGGCGGGCGCAGTAACGACGCAAATTTCAAGCGCAGATTTTGCGGCTACGGATAAAATTTTGAGCGCAGACGAAGCGACTAAAATTCCAAGCGCAACGGCGACAAAGATCGCAGAAACAAATACTAAGGCGATTCGTAACGCAAAAACTAGCGCCGATACGGCTGTGCTTCTACAAACCGGTGCAGACAAGCAAACAGTGGAATTTTTGCAGACGGGCAAAGGCGCCGAGATGGCAGAGATTTTAAATGCGGCGAAAGCCTCTAAATCGGGCGGCAAGGCGGGCGTGTGCCGCAGAGAAAGCAGCACAGGGGCGATACAAACAAAGCCCTCGCAAAAAGACATTTTAAATTTAGCGGGAGCCGATGTTTTGGACGTGGGCAGCAGCACGGGCGGGTTCGTGCAAATTTTATTGCAGTGCGGCGCAAAGAGCGTGACCGCGCTTGACGTCGGCAGCTCGCAACTAAGCGAAATTTTGCGGCGCGATCCTCGCGTGATCGTGCGCGAAAATACCGACATCAGGGAGTTTGCAAGCGAGAAGAAATTTGATCTCATCACCTGCGACGTGAGCTTCATATCGCTAAATTTGATCCTAAAAAGCCTCGCGAGCCTCGCCAAAAACGCTCTCATCGTGCTATTTAAGCCGCAATTTGAAGTCGGTGCGGAGATCAAGCGAAATAAAAAAGGCGTGCTTAAGGACGAAAAAGCAGTGCGCGCCGCACGGGCGAAATTTGAGCAGCTATGCGCCGAGCTGGGACTTGCTGTGCTACACGCTAGCGCCTGCAAAATCACGGGTAAAGAGGGAAATAGGGAATTTTTCTATCTTCTAAAAAGGATGAACGATGAAATTTAAAAACTTAATTATATTGGCGTTTTGCGCGCTATTTTTGGGCGCATGCGCCAAAAGCCTGAGCCCGAAAGCGCCGCTGGTAAAAAATTTCGACATCGCTAAATTTAGCGGCGGCTGGTATGAGATCGCCCGCATGAAGGGCGGCGGCGAGCTGCAAAACACCGCGTACGAGTGCTTTATCGATAAAAACTCCACGATCAATCTTCTAAAAACCGCCAAAACAAGCTCTGGCAAAATCGAAAACGAGCAGCACGTGTTGGAGTTTGCGGGCGATAAAAGCGTAGGCCTGCTCTATCAAAAAGGTTTGATTTCCGACTCCCTCTACCGCGTGGCGCAGGTCGACGGCGACTATCGCTACGCCCTGATCTTCGGCGCCGATACGAGCGAGCTTTACATCCTCTCGCGCACCAAAACCTTGCCTGAGCCGATCCGCATCCTATATCTAAAAAAGGCGAAGCATAGCGGTTACGACACCAAAAAAATCATCTGGACGAAGCAGCAATAATGGCTAATCAAAAATCATGTAAAGACCATACAAAGGCTTCGCTGCGGAATTTTAAAGAGCAAAATTTTGTAGCGCAGAATTCCAGCTTGCAAAATTTTACGGAACGAAATTCCACAAGCAATGGGGGAAATTCATCTAAAAGTATCGAACACCCGAAGCAAGAGCTACGCGAAAACAAAACCGGCGATGCACACCGCGCAGATGAAGCAGATACTGACGCCGCTTGCAGTAACGAAACGGCTTATGGCAGCACTTGCGACAATGGTGTAGACGCGCAAGCCCAGGGCATGCTTCCTGCTTGTGCGGAAGTACTACGCGCGCGCCTAAGCGAGCAGTTCACACGTGGCGAGTTTTTCGCAACGTTACAAGGCGCAAACCGCGAGGAGGTTCGCGCCGTAGCGATCGGTAACTTCGACGGCATGCACCTTGGACATCAAAAATTATTTGAAAATTTAGGTGAGCACGGCGCAATAATCGTAATCCTAGCAGGTGGTGGCACGAAGCTCACCCCTTTTGCGTCGCGGCAGGCTTTTACGGACAAAAAGATTTTTTATTGCGATCTGCGCGCGATCAAAAGCCTTAGCGGAGGCGAATTTATCGCACTTTTAAGGCAGAATTTCATAAATTTACAAAAAATTGTCGTAGGCGAGGACTTTAGATTTGGGCGCGATAGGGCGTGGGACGTGGAGTTTTTAAGGCGCGAATTTCGCGGGCGAACCTGCGTCGTAGGAGAGTTTTGCTTAAGCGGTGGCGGCGTGCATTCAAGCAGGATCAAGGAGCTTTTATCGCGCGGCCGGTGCGAAGAGGCGGCGGAGCTTTTAGGGCGAGATTACGAGATCTGTGGGCGGATCGTGCGCGGTCAAGGGCGCGGGGCGCGAGAGTTCGTAGCGACGCTAAATCTTGATGCGAGCGGCTATTTTATGCCAAAAAGCGGCGTGTATGCGACCCTGGCGCGCGCCGAAAGCAAGGAATTTGCAAGCGTGAGCTTCTTGGGGCACAGGCTCAGCACCGACGGAGCTTTTGCGCTTGAAACGCACATTTTAGGGGACTTTGCAGGCTTTGAGGTGGGTTTAAATTCCGCGCAAGATCACGCGCCGTGCTGCGGGGGGCAAACTGCACATTCTGCGCGAAATTTAGATGAAATTTCGGCGTGTAATTCAGTAGAAATTTCTACACAAAATTTTGCGGCGAGCGAGAGCTTGAGGGCCAAAAATAAAAATTTAGAGGCTGTGGACAAAAACGGCGGCGTGAAATTCGTCTGCGTGAAATTTATAAAGTTCCTGCGCGAAAATCAAAATTTTACCGACCTAGCGCAGCTTAAAGAGCAGATTTTAAAAGACGCTTCAGAGGCGGAGGCGGTACTGCGAAGCTATAAATTTTAATCTACGGCTTGTAAGCTTAAAGATGAAATTTGCGGGCTGTGTGCTTGAAATTTGATGTGTCTGCCCGCGTTTTGCATCTACGGCGCATTAAATGAGCCGTCCGCGTCGTCCCGTATAAAAGTCGTGCGCCCGTTGTCACTGAGAATACTTGGTCACCGCCTGTAGGGCTTTAACGCACCTTGGGCTTGGGCTTATGTAAGGCGAGGTAAGTGTCAGCTGCACCGAGAATCAAGGGCAATAAAAAATCTTAGTTGCGCTGTGAAGCTTTAAAATTTAGCAGGGCCGCCGCTAAGTAAGAGTCGAGAGCGGCTAAATTATACGCATAGTCAAACGTAAATTTTACCAAGCGCCTCCATTTACGGCGCATAAAATCGCAAAATGGGCGCGAAATTCTACTAATGGAGCTTTGGCTATGCTTTTAGTTTAAGTTCGTAATTAAAGAATTTAAAGGAGCTGTTTTGGCAGTGCGAGATTTGGCGGCGTAAAATTTAATGCTGAGAAATTCTAAGCCCGCTAAATACAGCGCAAAATTTTAAGGATGTATTTGCGCGGCGCGGAATTTTAGGGCGTGTCAAGCAAGGCGCGAAATTTAATCATGCATCGAGCGTATCTGGGCTAGAAGTTGGGCGCAAACTGGGATGCAGCTCGCTCGCATTAAAAGCGCTCATGCTGCGTTTAAAATTTAGGTATGCTTACACGCGGGGCAAACTAAGCGCAAAAATTCCATGCGTAGCGGTCGCAAATCGAGTGTTGCGCAAGTGCAGGAAGCACGGTGTGAGAATTCTGCGCTTAGCATAAGCAGGAAGTATAAATCGAGTGCTGCGTAAATAGCAAAACTAAAAGGAAATGGATGAAAGACGAAATTTTTAAAGAGCCTATCAAAAAACAGTTTGAGTTTGACGCCAGCGTCGCGTCGGTTTTTGATGATATGATCGGGCGCAGCGTGCCGTTTTATGAGGCTAGCACGCGGCTTAGCAGCGAGCTTTTAGCGCGGATACTGCCGCAAAATGCCCGCGTGATTGATCTTGGCTGCTCGACTGCGACCGCGCTACTGGCGCTGTTTGCGCTACGCTCCGATCTGCGGCTGTGCGGCATCGACAGCTCGGAGGCGATGATACAAAACGCCCGCGCTAAGGCGGCGGCGTTCGGCGCCAAGCTCGAGCTTAGCGTATCGGACGTGCTGGATGCGAGCCTCGCGGACTGCGACGCCGTGATTTTAAACTACACCCTGCAGTTCATCAGGCCGCCGCGCCGCGCCGCGCTCGTGAGTAAAATTTACGACGGATTGCGCGAGGGCGGGGTTTTGATCTTTAGCGAAAAGATCGTCTACGAAGAGCCTGCGCTCGCGCGTCAGATGATCGAAATTTACGAGGATTACAAGCGCGCACAGGGCTACTCGCGCTACGAAATCGCGCAAAAACGCGAGGCGCTTGAAAACGTGCTCGTGCCCTACACCGAGGCGGAAAACCGCGCCTTGGCGCTAAGCGCGGGCTTTAAGCGCGTCGAGAGTATCTTTAAATGGGCGAATTTTATGAGCTTTGCGGCGTTTAAATGAAAGTTCAAATTGCAAGAAGCAAAATTATTTTTAAAAAATTCCAAAAAACGGAATTCTACGAGCCGCCCTATTTTTGGCGGCATGGTAAAAGCTTCATCTAAACTCTTTGGAATTTGACAATTAAATTTTGATGCAGATTGGATGATTCAAACAGCGCGAATGTATAATTCTGGCTGCACGCAAGACGGCGCAGATAAAATTTATCGCCGTTTGTAATTTCAAAATTCCGTCGTGGATGTGAACTGCGCAAATTATTAGAATTCGGCAAAATTTCAAAAATTCTATGAAATTTTAAAATTTCATAATCCAAGCAGAATTCATAAATTTTACAAAATTCTCAAAAAATTCAAAAATTGAAAAAGTGTGGCTGTCTAAATTTCGAGCATAAAAAAAGCGTCCGCCGTTTGGCGGATGCCGTGTATAAGTCGCGACGGACAAAATAAACGCCGCCGCGAGTAAAGGAGCTTATTTATCTCTTAAATTTAACTCGCTAACGAGCTTGGAGTAAACTGCGTAGTCTTTGTTTTTAAGATATTTCATCATTCTTTTGCGCTGACCTACTAGCTTTAGTAGTCCTAAGCGAGATGAAAAATCTTTCGGATTTGCTTGCAAATGAGTGGTAAGAAGCGTGATCCTCTCGGTAAGAAGCGCGATTTGCACCTCCGCAGAGCCCGTATCTTTCTCTCTTCTAGCGAATTTCGCAACTATCTGTGCTTTTTGAGCCGTGTCTAAAGCCATGATGACCTCCTGATCGGTAAAATAGGAAGCGATTATACTTAATTAACCTAAATTTTTGCTTTCTTTGTGTAAAATGCACGCTTTGACACCAAAGGAGAAAATAAATGCTTTTTACAAAAGCAAGCGAATACGCCCTACTTTCAATGATCTGCATCGCGGGTAAGGAGGAATCGATGGATGTCGATTCGATCTCTAGCGAGCTTGGAATTTCACGCAGCTTTTTGGCTAAAATTTTACAAAATTTAGCTCGCGCGGGACTTTTGAATTCCTTCAAAGGCGCCAAGGGCGGCTTTGTGCTCGCGCGCAATGCGGATAAGATCACGCTAAGCGAGATCATCAAAAGCGCCGAAAGACGCAAGGCGACGGTGTTTGACTGCACCGCCGAGGGGATCGACGCCTGCCCGAACGGTCGCACGCTATGTCGCGTCAATCTAATGTTTGGCGAACTTCAAGAGAAAGTCGATGAGTATATGGATACGATCACGCTAGCAGACATTATCGGCAAAGAGCGCAAATGAAAATATATCACCTAAGCCACACCGATCTAGACGGCTACGGCGCGCAGTTCGTCGCAGCGCACTATTTGACGGATGTGGAATTTTTTAACGCCAACTACGGCAAGGAGATAAACGAAAAATTTGATCTCATCCTCGCTCATATCGACGAGCGGCTCGCCGTAGACGCGGACGAGAAAAGCCTGGTTTTAATCACCGATCTAAATTTACTGTCCGCGCAGTGCGAGAAATTTAGCGGCGAGATAGCCCGTCGCAACGCCCGCGTGATCCTTTTAGATCATCATCAAAGCGGGCTTGAGTGCGCGAAAAAATTCCCGTGGTATTTTTTGGATTCATCGCGCTGCGCCACGAAGATCACCTATGATTTTTTCAGTGCGATGTTCGGCGGTTCGCCGCGGCTGGATAAGCTCGTGCGCGTCGTAAACGCCGTGGACATCTGGCTGAAGGATGAAAGCGAGTTTGAGCTCGGCAAGGTCTGCCTCGGCATGGTCTCGGGCGCGAAAGAGATCAATAAGATCATGTTTGAGCGGGAGAGTAGGGATTATATCTTTTTCTTGTTAGAAAAAATTTTTAAATTTCAAGACGAGCCGAGCGCACACATCGCGCTAGATAGCGCACTGCACGGCATAAAGAAAGAATTTTTTAAAATCGAGCGCGACGATACGCTAAGCAATCTCGTTTCGCACTTCGTAGTCGATCGCCTAAGCGCCCAAAAGCAGCGCTTTGAGATCAGATATCTCGATAAAAAGGGCATTTTGACCTACAATATCGGCAACGTAAGCGTCATCGGCAACGATTTTTTGACACAGAACCCCGATGTCGATTTTTTCATCGACGTAACGAGCAAAAAAACGCTCAGCTTTCGCGCCGACGGCAAGATCGACGTAAGCGAAATGGCAAAGCTGCTCCTCGGCGGCGGCGGGCACGTAAACGCGAGCGGCGGGATGTTTGCGGGCTTTAAGGACGCGAGCTCATACGAAGCCGTAAAGGCGCAAATCGTGGATCTAATCGAGAAAAAAACTCAAATTTCAAAGGAAGAAGATGAAAAATAATGACGAAAAAATCGCTGAGCAAGACCTCATCTACGAGATCAATATCCTGCTTGACGCGATGCTGCTTTATGCGGGCGTGAGACGCGAGCGGCTAGCCGATGCGGCGCAGCTGTATATCGAAAACATCGATACGGTGCTTGCGAACTCTGACGCTAGCGGCGCGGACGAGGTGATCGCCGTGGTCGAGTTTTTGCGCGACAAACACGCGGAGCTATTTGAAAATAAGGGCTAGCTCGCGAAATTTTAAGCGAAATTTTGCGAGCTAGAATTTTACTAAGCGCAAACTATGCGAAGTAAAATTTCATTTAGCGCAGAAATTTACGGAGCGAGAAATCCGCGAGATAAAATTTTGCGAAATAGAATTTCTAAAATGCGGAATGCGGAATTTTGCGGACTTAGGCTCAAAATTTTAAAATTTAGCAGGCAGGCTTTGCAAATAAAATTTTAAGGCATGGGGCTGCAGAATTTTGTTTTAAAATTTTATGCCGTCAAACAAGAGCAAAATTTCAAGGCTTAGAATTTACGCTAAGAAATTCCGCGCAATAGCAAATTCGAAATTTTAAGTGCATTTTGCGGCATGGAATTTTGTAAAAAATTTTAGACAACGCGGGATGGCTCTGCGTAAAATTCTAATCTAGGCTTCGCGCGGAATTTGCATCAAAACTCCGCGCGGAATTTTGCGCTCAACTAAAGCGCAAAATTCAAATATAAAGGCGCACTTTCCGCTTGCCAGTGTGGCGCGAAGAGTGCGCAGATCGTGGATTTTAAATTTAAAAACACGATTCTGCCGTCTAAGATCAAAGAAATGGCGTAGCGTCTAAGCTTGCTGAAATGACAAAGCTCGCTTTGAAAGGAAGGGAGAATTTTATCTGCAAAAGCGCAGAGATGGCATTTTAAGATACTTTTGTCATTTCTAAGAGAAAAAGATCCGCGCCGGAAGCTTTTAAGCAAGCGCGCTTGATAAAATATTATCGCTAGATATGGTGCAGGTGTGGTAACATCCGAACGTAGCGAAATTAAACGAACGCGGCACTCTATCGTCGCAAAGCCAGGCATTGTAAAATAAAAAGCCTGGGTAGAGCACTTAGAAACAAAATATCGCGAAATAAGACGCTTGCAAAGCAAGGTGCCGATAAGATGAAGCGTCGTAAAATAGAATAGAAAGCAATGTGTCGATAAAATAGACACCGTGAAGCAGAATTTCGTAGCAGTAACGCAGAACGCGATTAAATTTTAAGCAGGCGTCGCGCTAAATTTTGAAATTTTATGAATTTAAAACTTTATGAAAGGATATAAATGAAAAAGATTTTTTTGTTTGCATGTCTCATGCTTTTGGGCTCGCAGCTTTTCGGCGACGATAAGGTATATCGCCTAAGACTTGCTAGTACGTGGGAGGCGACTACGCCCGTTTTGGGCGCTGCTGCTGAGGATTTTAAAAACTATGCCGAAAGCCTTAGTGGTGGTAGGCTTCAGATCCGCATCGATACGCCGAGCAAGCACAAGGCAAGCTTTGGCATATTCGACTTCGTCAAAAGCGGTCAATACGATCTAGGATATACTTCGCTTTATTATTATAAAGGCAAAGACGCCAAAACTATGCTCTGGACGGCGGTGCCTTTCGGTATGACTACTGATGAGCAGCACGCGTGGTATTACTATGGTGGTGGGCGAGAGCTTAATGATAAGATGTTCGCGCAATACGGCATGAAGACCTTTCTGATGGGATCTACCGGCATGCAAATGGGTGGCTGGTTTAAAAAAGAGATCAACTCGGTCGCAGATTTGCAAGGGCTTAAATTCCGCATACCGGGGCTAGGCGGAGAGGTGATGAGCAAGCTGGGTGCCACTATAAACACAGTGCCTACGGGCGAGCTATTTATGGCGTTAGAGATGGGTACGATTGACGCGGTCGAGTGGGTAAGCCCTGTCTATGATATGCCACTTGGATTTCACAAAGTGGCTAAATACTACTACACAGGCTGGCAAGAGCCTATGGGAGACTGTCAGCTGCTGGTAAATCAAAAGGCGCTAGAGAAGCTGCCTGCGGATCTTCAAGCGATCTTAGAGGCTGCAGCAAGACTTGCCGGAGAGAACTTCCAAAATAAGGGCTTTTACGAAAACGCTCGCATTTGGGCGGAGCTAAAAGCGCAGTTTCCGGACGTGCAGGTGCGTGACTTCCCTGCAGACGTGATAGCCGCGCTTAAAAAAGCAACGAATGAAATTTTAGACGAAGAAGCGGCGAAAGATCCGATGTTTAAAGAGATCCTAGACAGCCAGCGCGCATTTTTGAAAATCGGTAGAGAATGGAATAAAATAAGCACCGTAGCCTACATAAATAACGTAAGCGGTATCGCGGGCGAAAGTGCAGCAAATCCAATCTCCGCAGGCTCTAGCGGTACGACAAACTCAGATTCTGCAAGCAGCGAAAATCACGGCGCTGCGAGCGATTCTAATGCGACGGACGGCAAAAATTTAGGCGCGACAAAGTAAAGCGGGTGCTGCGAGCGATAAAAATTAAGGCGCGACGAATAGATCTGGCGCAATAAGTAACTCAATTGCGACAAGCGGCAGGAATTTTAACTACTTTTGCATAAAGTAAATGGAATTCTGCCGCAGCAGCTTTGGCGCAATAACTTCAATGCCGGAGCCCAGTTCATAAATCTCCTCCGCAAGCAGGCAGAACTTTGGCGCGATGGTTTTAACATCGCAAGCGGCGCGATCTGGCGCAGCAAAGGGCTCCCGCGTGAAAAATAGAATGCCAAAAACACGCGATAAACGCGATAAAATAAAATTCTAAAAATTCCGAACTCCAAGCACGACGGAATTCGGAATTTTAAATCTAAAATTTTAAAATCAAAATTTATGGATTTCAGGCGGAGCGAGAAACTACTCAGCTATGCCAGAAACCGGCATTTGCGACCATTAAGACTAAAAGCCGAGTCTTGCGCTTTAAAAAGCCTATGAGCCTTTTGCATTCATCTATTAAAATCACAAAAATTGCATTTGCGTTATTAAAATTACAGCGCTACTTGACAATATAGACTAATTCGCATAAAATCAGCCTACGCACGCTAAAATTTAATCAATAATGTAATTTGGTAAGATTTGTCGCAATAAAATAGCCTTATTATCATGCTTATCTTTAAAATTTACTCCATTGCGCCGCTCTTATTGAGACTACATTTATTAGGATTTGACAAATCACGAATGCCTGGTCTCTGCCGCCGCATCTATTAAATACAATAGCAGATAAATTTCAATCGCTCTCTTATCAATAGTGCGACCACGCAAAGAGGCGTATTTAAAATATCACAAGACGGCTAGATCGCTAAAAATTTCATATTATTTGAATTGATTGTTAAAAAATAGATTCGGGAGCATAGCCCCGAATCTACGGATAAGATTAAATTCTTAGAATTTAATCGGATGGTGGTGGAAGTCGTCGTAAACGACTTTATTGGTTTGAAATTTAATGCGCTTAAGTTCGCGGATACGCAAAAATTCCTCTTCGTCGATCTTTTTAATCTGAATCGCCGCCTTAAACGTAGGCGTTTTGGCGATAAGATCCCAGCCGCCGCTCGTTAGCTCGTTGCAGCAGCTCTCCCAGTAGTGATAAGACATCTGAATGATACCATCCATTATACACTCGGTAATGTCCGCTTTGATCGCGATATAGCCGTAGCGGCTCCACGCGACGATGAAATCTCCCTGTGAAATTCCATATCGTTCGGCGAGTTTCGGATTCATTTCCGCAATCGGTCCTATCGCGTCGCCGCCCTGCTCGACGGTCTTAGAGCGCCTAGTCATCGCGCCTCCTGCGTACTCGTAAACCTTACGCGTAGTTAGAAGCTGGATTGGGAACTCCTCGTCGGTCTTCTCATCGACCGAGCCTGCCATTACAGGATAATCTTTCGGCATATTCATACGTTTTGCAAATTCCTCTTTGGCGCTTTCGATCTTACTCTTATCATCCACAAATAGAACTGGTACGAAATTTCCTTTACCGTCCGGGGTAAAGAATTTCTTATCAAGATACAATGCAGGTCCGCCCATAGAATTCTCATCAGGGCACGGCCAGTGAAGTCCGTGGTATTTTTTGATGCGGTAATAGCTCATTCCGCCGTAGTTGTGTGGAGCTACCCTGCGCACCTCTTCCCAAATCTGCTCTGGAGATTGGAATGTGAAATAATCTCCTAGACCTAAACGTCTGGCAAGCTCGCAGATGATAGCCCAGTCTTGTCTAGCTTGTCCCGGAGGCGTTACGACGATCTCGCTGTGCTGTACGCGGCGCTCGGCGTTGGTGTAAGTACCCTCTTTCTCGCCGCTGCAAGCTCCAGGAAGCACAACATCTGCTTTGCGGCTCGTCTCGGTTAAGAAAATATCTTGGATCACATACATCTCTACCTGCGAAATCGCGCGCAAGAAGTGGTTTGCGTTCGGATCGGTCATAACCGGGTTTTCGCCCATCGTCCAGAAGAATTTTACCCTACCATCAAGAATTGCGTCAGGCACTTCGGTTTTATGAATGCCGATCTTGCCGTTTAGATGACCTTTTGGTAAATTCCACTGGCGCTCAAACCAATCACGGGCACTCTCGTCGGTTACGGCTTTATAGCCGGTAAATACGTTAGGAAGCATTCCCATATCGCAGCAGCCTTGAACGTTTTCTTGTCCGCGGATCGGTAGATCGCCGCTTCCGAGCTCGCCCACATTGCCCGTTACGAGCATTAAATTTGAAATGTCACAAACTCCGCCTACGCCGTGGTTGAAGTGAGTTACACCCATGCCGTGCGTGATAACCGCAGGTCGCGTAGTAGCATAAATTCTAGCCGCTTTTCTAATATCCTCGGCGTTTAGCCTAGTGTATTTGGCTACGGCTTCGGGCGAATAATCCTTAACCGCCTCTTTTACATATTCAAAGCCCTTGGTGTATTTCTCAACGAATTCGTGATTTACCAAATCCTCGTCGATAATAGCATGGATTAGAGCATTGATGACTGGGATATTGTGCTCCGGCTCAAGCTGGAGGTGGATATCTGCGCGATTTGCAAATTCCGTCTTAACCGGGTCGATGACGATGAGTTTAGCGCCTCTATTTAACGCTCTTTGAACGTGCATAGCTACGATCGGGTGGCCGTTTTCAGGGTTTGAGCCGATCATCATAATGCAGTTGCTGTGAGTTCCGATCTCCGTGAAGCTATTTGTAGCCGCTCCGTTACCGATTGTTTTGGCAAGACCTGCCACAGTCGGAGCGTGTCAAATGCGCGCGCAGTGATCGATATTATTCGTGCCTAAAATTCTAAGTAGCTTCTGCGCTACGTAGTTATCCTCATGCGTACAGCGTGCAGAATAGTTTCCGGCTATCGCGTCGGCGCCGTATTTTTCTTTGACTTCTAGCATCTTTTTAGCAACCAAATCAAGCGCTTCGTCCCAGCTAGCCTCGACCAAATCGCCGTCTTTACTAAATTTGCCATTCTTTTTACGAATTAACGGAGTAGTAAGCCTATCTCTAGAGCCTACGTAATTCCATCCGTAATAACCTTTCAAACATAAACAACCCTGATTTACGGGGTTGTCGCTTACGCCGGTTGCGGATTTGATATAGTTGTCTTCCGCAGTCAGCTCAATTTGACAGCCTGTGCCACAATAAGGGCATATGACCTTGCCTTTATTCGCCATATTTTCTCCTTTCGAAAATACTAAACATGCAAAATTACCATATATGCAATTTCGGCACAATTATATAAATTCTTACCTAAAATAAAATTGAAATTTTGCCTTAAGCTAAAAGAATTTTTCAATCATAATTAGGAGTAAGTTGGGGTAATTTAAGTAGTAATTTAAATTTTAAAATATACTTTAATACTGATATACTAGACTTTTAAAGCAAATAATCAATGAACCGGTTTAAAAAAGAAATTAGTTTTTAAATTTAAGCTTTGAAAGCAAATTTATCAAATAAATTCCAAATATCGTCAGATAAATGACGGAATTTTTTTGCGGACTTAAATATAATTACACCAAAATTTTTAGTAAAAAATTTTTAAAATTCCTTAAGTCAAGGAGAAAGGTATGAAACAACATAAATTTGTAATCTGTGATTACAAACGATGTATCGGTTGCACGACGTGCATGGCGGCCTGTTACTCAAGTGCCTACGAGCGCGGCAAGCTTGCTAAATCGCGACTTACCGTGCTTAGACAGGCTTACGGCGTTATGCCTACGCAGTGCAGGCAGTGCGATGACGGACCATGTGCAAATGTCTGCCCTACCGGCGCGCTTCGCTTCGATAATAACTATATTGAATTGCACGAAGAAATTTGCATCGGATGTAAGATGTGTACGCTCGCCTGTCCTTATGGCGCGATCAGCTCGAATGCCGAGCTTATGCCGTCAGTAAATTATGCGGTCGAGCCGAAGTATTATCTCGAGATCGAAAGCCAAGCGGGCGCCAAAAGCACCGCCATCAAATGCGATCTATGCAACGGACGCGAGAATGGTCCTGCATGCGTCGAGGTTTGCCCAACTAGCGCTATCATTATGATAGATCCTAAAGAGGGTAAGCATAAATTGGGCTTTGCGATAGACTACGATGCGGCTAATGCTTTTGCAAAAGACGTATTAAACGGCGAAATCAGTTGCGTCGCCAAAAAAGAAGGAGGCGCAAAATGATAAGCGTCTATACTTTATTTATCGTCAGTGCAGTAATTAGTATTCTTTTATACTGCGCTCCAAAAACTGCCGTTAAGGTGGGATTTGGATTAGGTGCTATCAGCTGTTTTTATGCGATGTGTCATTTCGTAGCCAATATGGGCGTAAGTGATAGCTTCGTTTTGGGCGGTACTTTCTTATATGCGCCAAAATTTGCTTTAAGCCCGCTTGGAAATTTCTTCAGCTTCGTAGTCGTTTTTATAGGCTTTGCAAGCAGCGTTTACGGTATGAGCTATGCTGAGGAATATATCGGAAAGGCAAATATCGGCGTTTTTGCATGTTTATTTAATACTTTCATCTTATCTATGCTTTTAGTCATCAGCGCAGATAATGTATTTTGCTTCGCTGTTTTATGGGAGCTTATGACGTTAATTTCGTCATTTCTAATCATAGTAAACGACGGCAAAGGCACGCTCAAAGCCGTTATGGTATATCTAGGCATAGCGCAGATCGGTGCATTTTGTATCACCTGTGGATTACTTATCATTGCAAACTACGCAGGAAGCTTCGAATTTGCAGAGTGGGGAAAAGTAAATATGCCGATGGGCGCTTCTGTAGCAGCATTCATCTTGTTTTTGGTCGGCTTCGGCTCAAAAGCGGGAATGTGGCCTTTTCACGTTTGGCTACCGCAAGCTCACCCTGCGGCTCCATCGAATGTCTCTGCACTGATGAGCGGCGTTATGATTAAAGTAGCGCTCTTTACGCTTGTTAAATTTACGCTATTTTTACCGCTAAGCATTTATTTTGGGCTTGCAGTTTTGATCCTAGGAGCAGCCAGCTCGCTTTTTGGCGTTTTATACGCGTTGTGCCAGCACGACTTTAAAGCGCTTCTTGCGTATCACTCGGTCGAAAATATCGGTATTATCTTGCTAGGCCTTGGCACCGGAATTTACGGCGTCGCAGCAGGCAATGTAACGCTAGCCGCAGTCGGATTTTTAGCAGGCTGCTACCACGTAGTAAACCATGCGATATTCAAAGGCTTGCTATTCTTATGTGCAGGCTCTGTAATCCACGCTACTCATACGCAAAATATGGACGTGCTAGGAGGTCTAGCTAAAAAAATGCCTCTAACTGCTGTCGGTATGTTTATCGGTATCATGGGTATCGCAGCGCTTCCTCCGGTAAACGGCTTCGTTTCAGAGTGGTTTACCTATCAAGGAATGCTTCAAGGTGCTAAGGAAAGCGGAATTTTCATCAGATACGCCTTCTCTTTAGCGGTGGTCGCTCTTGCACTCACCGGCGTTTTGGTCGGTATGCACCTTAAGCTTTATGCGGTAATCTTCGCAGGAACCCCAAGGGATGAAAAAATTTGGGAGAACGCAAAAGAAAGCCCATTAGGAATGGTTTTAGGAATGATCATTTTGATGATAGGCTGCGTGGGATTTGGCGTAGGCGCACACTTCATAGTCGATTACATAATGCAGGCGGTAAATTCTATCACTTCCAATAGAGAATTTGTCGCAAGCCTAGGCGCTTCGTCAATCACTTCGCCTTTGGGAAGTATCGTTTCAACTCCTCTTATTGCAGTGATTTTGTGTTCTACAATGCTGCTTCCGTTTATCATCCTAGCAGTTATGAAAGCAAATCGTGACAAACCTCGCGAGACCGATCCTTGGGCATGCGGCTTTAAATATAGCCCTCGCATGCAGATGACCGGCGGTCCTTTTACCGGCGATTTAAGAAAGATTATGGACTGGCTATTTAGAGGTCATAAACGCAGAATAGAGCAAAACGGCTACTTCGGACCGATCGAGTATCACAACCACCCACAAGACATTTGGTGGACGATGATTTATCAACCGGTAATCGATTGGAGTAAGAAGGTCGCCGATAAGATAGGAATTATTCAAAGCGGCTATGCAAATTTATATACGCTTTACATCCTAATCTATCTTTGCGCCGTACTGGGCGTGGGCTTTTTCTTGATCTAGGAGGTTTAAGATGCAGACTATACAAACTATATTTTTAATGATATTTCAAGTCGCGGTTATCGTCCTAGTCGCTCCACTCTTCGACGGTATGGCGAGAAAACTTCGAGCCAAGCTTCAGTCGAAACAAGGAAGCGATTTTTTCCAGACTTACCGCGATATTATTAAGCTTTTTAAGCGCGGCAGAACCGTTCCCGCGTGCAGCCACTGGGTATTTAGATGGGCGCCGTTTTTCCTTTTCGCTACTTCGGCGGCGATTTTGGCGGCTATTCCTATTACATACAGCAAAGATACCCTTTTCGGAGCGTATTCGGATATTTTCGTTATCCTATATCTAGGCGCGCTTTTGCGCTTTGTATTCGGTGCGGCTTCGATAGACAGCGGTAACCCGTTTGCCGCAACCGGCGGTGGACGCGAGCAGATGCTTGCCGTTTTTGTCGAGCCTGTTATGATGATGTGCCTAATTGTAGTAATGATGGCTGCGGGAACTTCAAATTTAGTTGAGATCCAGCAGATGGTACGCAGCGGTCAGATCGGCTATCAAATTCCAAGCTTTGCCGTAGCTTCGATTGCATTTTTATGGTGTATGTATGTCGAGACCGGCAGAAAGCCATTTGATCTTGCCGAAGCCGAGCAAGAGCTTCAAGAAGGACTTCTGGGCGAATATGCAGGCAGCGATCTAGGCTTAGTGCAAGCGGCGCTTATTTTGAAGCAATTTGCGATGATCGGATTATTCCTAACGATATTTGAGCCGTGGAATTTTAGCAATCCGCTTTTAGCAATCATAATCTTTGTGCTAAAAACCGGCGTATTTTACGTAGCAGCCGTTTTCATCGACAACTTTGGACCGCGCTTTAGAATGACTTCGAGCATGCGCAAAATTTCATGCGGTGCTCTTGCCATCGCTTTTGCGGCATTAACGCTTTACGTAGTAGGATTTTAAGATGAATAGTATCGATATTTTAGCAATTTGTATGATCGTAACGTCACTCGCGGTATTCGGACTTAGAAATTTAAAGCTTTCGATCGGAATTTACGCGATTCAGACGCTACTTTTGGTAAGCATATTTTTTATGCTATATTCTAACTTCAATGCGCCGCAGCTTAGAATTTGGGCGATAGTGGCATTTTTTACGAAGGTTATTTTCGTACCTGGAATTTTATTTTGGCTAGTTAAAAAGCTGGATGTGATCAGCGAGGATGAGCCGGTAGGCGGCTTTTTCGTAAGCCCCGTTATTGCGATGGGATTTTCGCTAGCGATTGCGATGACAATCAATCCGATCTTGCTTCAATTCTCTCTTATTCAAGAAAGAATCGTTCTAATAGCGGCAGTAACCGTATTTATGATGGGAATTTTCGGCTTCATGCTAAGAAATTCTTTCATCAAGCAAATTCTGGCCTACTGCCTATTTGAAAACGGCATCCACCTAAGCCTTGCGCTTATGGCTTACAACTCTCACGAGCTAGTCGAGCTTGGAATTTTAACCGACGCGATCTTTGCGGTTATCATTATGAGCGTTTTGGCGGTTAGATTTTACAAAGCTTATGACGGACTTGATACGTCTAAAGCTTCGAATTTAAGGGGTTAATGATGAATAGTTTAGCTTTTATATTAATTTTTCCGTTGCTCGGAGCGCTGATATTATTCTTATGCCCTAAGAATTTCAAGCTCCTAAGCACGCTACACGTTTTGATTTCTGCAGTTACTTCCGCAGGGCTACTCTGTAACGTAGGCAAGCTTCTAAGCGGCAATGCCGAGGCGTTTTATGCATACGATAAATTCCTATTCCTAGATAGCCTAGGTTGCGTATTTTTAGTGCTAATCGCCGTAACGGGCTTTTTGGTGAATTTATACTCCACCACCTATATGAAGTGGGAGATACAAGGCGGTCATCTGGATCTTAGCGATCTAAGAAAATACTACTCGCTCTGCCACGTTTTCGTTTTTACGATGACGCTTAGCGTGATCTGTAACAACGTTGCGTTTATGTGGGCTGCGGTAGAGGCTACTACGTTAGCTTCGGTATTTTTGGTCGCTATTCATAAAGATAAAAAATCTACCGAGAGCGGTTACAAATATATCGTCATCTGCTCGATCGGCTTAGCATTCGCGCTTTATGCGACCGTTTTACTATATGCGGCTACATTCAAAATTACAGGCGACGGCGAGGCTTCTATGCTTTGGACGAGCATTATGGATAATGCCAAAAATTTAAACGGCGATGCCGCTAAGCTTATCTTTATATTCGCTCTAATCGGCTTTGGAACCAAAGCAGGACTTGCTCCTACTCACACTTGGCTTCCCGACGTTCACGCAGAAGGTCCGGCTCCGATTTCGGCACTACTTTCGGGTGTGCTTTTAAAATGTGCGATGCTAGCGATATTTAGATATTACGCTATCACAGCTCAAGCCGTAGGCTTTGACTTTGTTCAATCCGTAATGTTAATTTCCGGTACGATCACGCTATTTATAGCAGGAATTTTCCTCGTTCGCCAGCACGACGTAAAGAGGATGTTTGCTTACCACTCGGTCGTTCATATGGGTGTTATTGCATTTGCGCTAGGTATCGGCGGATATTTCGGCTTGCTTGCCGCGATCTTTCACTGCTTAGCTCACAGCTTTACCAAGGCTCTTGCATTCTGCTCTACCGGCAATATCGCTAGAATTTACGGTCACAAAGATATGTCTAGAATGGGCGGTATGGTAAAAATCGCTCCGCTTACTACGATAATGTTTGGTGCTGCGGTTTGCTCGCTCGTAGGCGTTCCTGCGTTTGCGATCTTTGTAAGCGAATTTAACGTTTTCAAAGGCGCGATAGCTAGCGGTCAATACATAGCCGTAGCATTATTTGCAATCGCGCTCGTAATTATTTTCATCGCGGACTTCGCGCACTTTAATCTAGCGAGCTTCGGTACACCTAAAGGTGAAGTGGTTTATGCTAAAGAGATGAGCTTGTTTGAAAATTTACCGCTAATCTTGCTTTGCGCTTTAGTGATAATTTTCGGCGTATGGCACGTAGGTGATTTTTGGATGCTCGTCGAAAACGGCGTTAGAATAATGATGAGAGGTTAAAAATGAGAGGCGATAAATTTATAGAAATTTTAAAGACCAAAGTTAAGGTCTTAGAAGTTACCCGCCAAGCCGAGGATCAAATCACCGTTTTAGTGGATAGAAATGATCTGCCGCTTGCGGTTAAGACCCTATATTATGACATCGGCGGTTTTATCAGCACGATGATCCCTAACGATGAGCGCGAGCTAAACGGAAATTTCGCGCTTTACTATGCAATATCTATGGAAGGTGGTAAGATGACCGAAGCGGAGGATTTCGCCGCAGAGGATAAATGCTTCATCACCGTTAGAACGCTAATTCCCGGATCGGATCCTACGTTCCCGTCGGTTACTCCTTTAGTGCCTGCTTGCGTATGGTACGAAAGAGAAGCCTTCGATATGTTTGGTTTAATCGCTGAGGGCTTGCCTGATAAACGCCGTTTGGTGTTAAGCGACGATTGGCCGGATGGACTTCATCCGCTTCGCAAAGACGCGATGGACTACCGCTATAGGCCCGATCCTGTAGATCATAAAGACGAGCCTAATGCAGAGTTTTTATTTCCTAGCGGCGATGGCGTAGTAGATGTTCCACTTGGACCTCTTCACGTAACGAGCGATGAGCCGGGACACTTTAGACTATTTTGCGACGGCGATGAGATTATCGATGCGGACTACCGCTTATTTTATCAACACCGCGGTATGGAGAAGCTAGCTGAAAACCGAATGAATTACGATCAGATGGGCTATTTAGCAGAGCGCGTCTGCGGAATTTGCGGCTACGCTCACGCGATTGCGTGTATTGAAGCAGCAGAGAAAGCCATCAAGCTTGAAATTCCACTTCGTGCGCAAGCCATCCGCGTCATCTGTCTTGAGATCGAGCGCCTTCACAGCCATCTTTTAAATATCGGTCTAGCCTGCGAGGTAACAGGTAACTACAACGCCTTTATGCATATCTTTAGGGTGCGCGAATACTCCATGGAGCTAGCTCAGCTCGTAACCGGCGGCCGCAAGACTTATGGCAACGTCATTATGGGTGGACTTCGCCGCGATATGACCGATAATGAAATTCGCAAGAGCATCGAGATCATCAACAAGCTCGATGTTCAAATTTCTGAAATTTGGGACGCCGTTATGGAGGATAAACGCCAAATCGGTCGCTGGAAAGGTGTGGGCGTATTAGATCGCAAAGTGGCGCGTGATTTTAGCCCGGTAGGTCCAAATATGAGAGCTTCCGGTTTTAAACGCGATAACCGCTACGATCACCCTTATGATTTCTTCAACAAGATAGAATTCGAAGTAGCCGTAGAGCACGGTGGCGATGTATTCAGCCGTGAAGTCGTAAGATATAAAGAGCTTAAACAATCGATCCACATCATCAGGCAGTGCTTGCATCAAATGCCGCAAACTCCGATAATGATCGATCCACAGACTATGATCAGACCGGAAAACTACGCTTTAGGTCACGACGAAGCACCGCGCGGCGAAAATGTCCACTGGATCATGCAAGGCAACGCTCAGAAGGTTTACCGCTGGAGATGTCGCGCCGCTACGTATAATAACTGGCCGAGCTTGCGATTTCAATTCCGTGGAAATAACATCTCCGATGCGGCGCTAATCGTATGCTCGATGGATCCGTGCTACTCATGCACCGAGCGCGTAACTTTAGTCGATATTAATAGCGGAAAGAGTAAAATTCTAACCGAAAAAGACCTTAAGAAATTTTGCCAAGACGGCAAGGTTAGCAAAAAGGATTTAAGATGATGAAATTATTCGACATTACCGAAAAATATGGTAAGGCGACCTATGCTTATCCGTTTGAGCCATACATCGTGCCCGAGAATTTTCGCGGGCAACCTGAATACACCTACGAGCTTTGCATAGGCTGTGCTGCATGCGGTATCGCCTGCCCATCCAATGCGATTGAGCTTAAGATGAACGAAGCCCAAACTAAACTAATTTGGGAATTTGATTGCGGGCGTTGCATATTTTGTGGTCGCTGCGACGAGGTATGCCCTACAGGAGCGGTAAGGCTAGGCAATAGCTTTGAGCTAGCGGTAAAATTTGACAAAAGCGCGCTTATCCAACACGGCGAGCTCGAGATGGAGAAATGCAGCTGCTGCGGCAAGCCGATGACCCCAAAAAGGCTCATCAACTACACGCTAGAAAAGCTAAGTACGGCAAATTTGCTCCCAGGCAGATTAGAAGAAGCTAAAAAATATCTCTATATCTGTCCTGAATGCAAAAAAGCTCAAGCGGTTGAGAGAATGACTAAAGGCTTAGAGGAGGCAATAAAATGAGTTTGTATCAAGTCCCCGAAAATATTAAAAACGCAAACGATCTAACCGCAAAATTGGAGCTTTTGAAAAATATCAAACGAAGCTTCAGCGTTTATCGTATCGATTGCGGAAGTTGCAACGGCTGTGAAATCGAAATTTTTGCTTCTATCACGCCGATGTGGGATCCGGAGCGCTTTGGTTTTAAACTCGTAGCCAACCCTCGTCACGCAGATATCTTAGTCTGCACCGGTCCGGTTACTCGCCAAATGTATTATCCACTGCTTCGCGCTTATGAGGCTGCGCCCGATCCAAAGATTGTAGTAGCTCTGAGAGCCTGCGGAAGTACTGGCGGAATTTTTCACGACGCATATAGCGTATGGAGCGGCATCGATAAGATTGTACCGGTAGATGTTTATATCCCCGGCTGCCCTCCGCATCCTGCTAGCATCATCTATGGTCTTGGCATGGCACTTGGCATTATTGATCAAAAGCTTCAAAAGAAGAGCTACGAGCAAGATAGCACTCTTCCGCCACCGGTTGAGAGATCCGTCATCGGCGATATTTTATTCGAGCGCGACTTGCAAGCCGAGGCAAAAAGGCTGATGAGCTATATTTTCGGAAGAGTTTTATTTGCAAAATATATGGATGCGATCAAAACCTCATCTGACGTTCACGATCCAAAAGCTTCTCGTGAGGCTCTACTTAACGCTATCCACACCGAAGAAGATCCTAGATACGCGGAGTGTATGGCACTATTGCACAATGACGTATATCTAAAATACGCCCGCGCTACGGAGGAATTTAAAATCGATCCGCAAAAAGAGGTCTGGAGTAAACGATGATTGAGGTTTTTAAGCTTACAAAGCGGCATATGGACGAAAACGAAAATTTACCCAAAGAGCTAAAGGATATCAAGGTTTTTTCCACCTGCGTCGGTCACGGCGTAGGTACGATCGATTTTAGCGAAAAGGTGCTTGAGATAGACGATGAAGAATTTAAACGCATCATCGAGAATTCGGGCGACTACGTTAAATTTAAGATCGGTAACCTAAGCAAGTATTTCGAGATTGAAATTTTTGCCGAGCACGCAGCCAAGCTAATCCCTCAGCTTTGCGAATGTGAGCTTAAAGATCTGCTAAAAAATATGCGCGAAGGATACTTCGTGCTAAGAAAGGATTTTTGATGCGAAAGGCGTTGCTTTGTATCGGCAATCCCCTTCGCGGCGACGACGACGTGGGCAATGAAACGGGGCGAATAGTCGAGGCGAACTTAAAAGACTGGCACGTTTTTTATGGGCAGGATGTGCCCGAAAACGAATTTGCGGCCCTTAGGGAATTCGCCCCTGAAATTCTGATCGTAGTAGATGCGATGAGCGGCTTTGATGAGGATAAGATAGAATTCTTTGATCTTAGCAACGATCGCGACTATATCTACTCGACGCATAACCTACCTACGCCGGTGCTTCTAAGCTATCTGCGCAAAATTTGCCCAAAAACATTGTTTTTGGGCATAAGTGTGCTGCTCGATAACGTCCTTGATTTTAAAGAAGGGCTAAGCGAGAGCGCAAAAAAAAGTGCGCAAAAAGCTTATGAGCGTATCTTAGAAATTGATTCAAATTTAAATGAGGAGGAGTAAATGTTAAATCCTGCAGAAACCGCGCAAGCGGTGTCTAGTTCGATGCAACACAAGGCGCATACCCCGCTAATTAGCATAATTTTTCTAGCTATAATGGCGGGCGCTGCAATCGCTATGGGCGATATTTTCTGGGCTCACTCGACCGTCGGGATGGCTGAAAAGCAATCTATTGGCTTATCGAATTTCATCGGCGGTATTACCTTTAGCTGCGGTCTGATGATGGTGGTTTTTTACGGTGGGCATCTATTTACTAGCTCGGTTTTAACGGGCGTACCTGCCGCCGATGGCAAATTACCGCTAGGTAAAACTATCGGCTATTGGGCTATCGTTTGGTGCTTTAACTTTGTAGGTGGCGCGTTAATCGCGTATATGTATTATTACTCAGGACTTCCGCTTAAATATGATGGCTACATCTTGCAGCACTTCATTCCTGCAGCAGCAGGCAAAATAAACGCACCTTTTCATGAGCTATTCATCCGCGGAATTTTTTGTAACGTGTTTGTATGTATGTCTATCTGGACTGCGACCAGCGAGAGCAATCTATCGGGTAAATTCTTTGCAATTATGTGGATGATCGGCGCATTCGTAGCTTGCTCGATGGAACACTGCGTGGCAAATATGTTTATCCTAACTGAAGGCATCATCGCTAAAGGCCACTATCTTGCGGCTGCGGGTGGCGATGTAAATGCTCTTGCAAGCTCGCTTCACGGCGTAACGGCGGCTCAAATAGATTCAATAAACTGGGGAAACTTCATCGTTAAAAATATGATCCCGGTTACGCTAGGTAACATCTGCGGTGGTCTATTTTTCGTAGGCTTGGTCGGATTTATGGTAAATAAATACGATATGAAAAAGAAAGACTAATCTACCGCGCTTCAGCACGATATAATCAAAATACGGCGCGGCACTTTGCCGCGCATTTTTAGTTTCTTAAATTTTGATGCGTAAAATTTCGTTCGATCCAAAATTTTAAATTCCATTGCAACACATAAAATTCCAGCTCGATTTAAAATTTTAAATTTCATATTGCCGCTAAATTTAAAATTCCAAAGCTTCGCGTTTTAGGATAGAGGATAAAATCAAAAAGCGAATTACGTGTTAAAATTTTAAGTAAATTCAAAACAGAATTTTAAACGAGGTCACAAACCCAAATTTTATATAAGTTAAAATTTTAGACGAAATCCTAAGCGAAATTCGGGATGAAATTCCAAAACCAAGCTCTTGATAAAAATTTTACGCTGTAAATCTAGGTAAAATTCTACGCCGTAACTTTAGACAAAATTTCGCGCTTAAGCCGTAACGTAAGCCGCACAATGCTCTCAAAACTCTAGTCCGCGCCTAAACACAGTAGCTAAGCAACCTGTCGTAGTCCAGGATCAAAAACTCGTGCTGGCTAATTTTTTGAATTACGTTATCTTTTACAAGCTCGTTAAACGCGGTACTCGCACTTTGACGCTTGAGCCCTACAAAGGATGAAAGCACCTTTAGCGAAAAGGGCAAAAAGACATATTTGTAGCCATTTTGATGAAAATTCTGCTCGTTTGCAAGCTCGATCAAAAAGCTCGCGATGCGCCCTTTTGCATTTTCAAAAAGTATAGAGCGCGTGATTTTGCGCTGCAGCAGAATTATCTCTGTTAAAATTTTTATATATGCCTCGCAAAAGCTGCGATTTGCCAAGATCTCCCCTAGTCCGCTCGCATCGATCGTGTAAATCTCGCTATCCTCTAAAAACTCAAGCGCGCAAATTTCATTAAGAATGGTAATATTGTCCTTGTTTAGGTAGTTGATGATGAATTCTTCGCCGTCTTCAAAAAACGAAAGCTTCGCCTGCCCGCTTTTAAAAATAAAAACTTTAGGCGCTTCGCTATAAAAAACATAGCCTTTTTTGATGACTTGGTGCTCGAACATTGCAAGCTCCTCGTCGCTAAGCGTGGCGATAGCCTCGGTTTGCAGTAGTCCCAGCCGCGATTTTTCCATATAACCTCCAAAAGCTAAGAATTATACAATGAAATATTTAGACAAAGATAAAGCTGCACGGATGAAATTTACCATTCGCACTATGATTGCGCATCTAGGTCGCCGGAGCTAATAAATTTTATAGCTTTTAAAATTCTAAATTTTACCCGCGCTTTGCATAGCGTAAAATTTCAAAAATTTATGAGCTTTACGCGACAATATTATGGCCAAAACCCGCGGTACGAATTTAAAATTCTGTCTCTAAATAAAAATTCATATCATTTTATTGAAATTTTATTTAGCAAGGATATAATAATGCATATTAAAAATAAGCAGTATTTTGCTCGCAACGATACTGCAAGAAAGGCACTTTATGCAAAAGTTAAATTTTAAAAATAACGTCTCCGAGACGCTGCTAATCAATGTCTATATGCGCCATTTGGATTTCAAAGACAGGGGTCCGATCCTAAACGATCCCTTTTCAAGCGCCGTCGTAGAGCAGATCGATTATGATTTTGCGAAATTCGACGACGCGCGCCTTAGCAAAACTGGTACCGTGATACGCGCGAAATTTTTTGACGACGAGACGCTGCGGCTCGCAGCAGAGCTTGATCGCCCTATCATCGTGTAGCTCGGTGCGGGACTCGACACTCGCCCGCTTAGATTGCAAAAGGCCCTACCAAACGCCCTATTTTACGACCTCGACCTGCCCGACGTCATCTCCGTGCGCGACGAGCTGTTGCCCAAAGCAAAGAATAACTTCAGCCTGTCCTACTCGATGCTAGATCCCTCGTGGATGGACGAGCTAGTCGCAAAGCACGGCAGCATGGGCTACATCTTCATCTTAGAGGGCGTGAGTATGTATTTTGAAAAGGAGGAATTTAAGAAATTTTTTATCGCGCTTTCGCAAAAATTTAGCGGCTACGTGCTGAGTGATTTTATGAGCGAGTTTTCGATAAGAAAATTCGACTCCAAGCGCCACGATGCGATGCGACATATGCAAAACGCGCCCTTTAAAATGGGTATCAGTGGCGGCGCAGAGGTGCAGAGCTGGGAGCCTGAGCGTATCCGCTTTATAAAAGAAGCCGCGATGATGAAAATGTATCGCGAGCACTGGAGCCTTAAAGCGCGCCTCTTTAGTCTGATACCCGCCTTTTGCAACGCATGCAAGATGTTCGTTTTCAAAATCGGCGGTGATGAATAGGCCTAAAATTTCAGTTGATTGCTTTGCAAATTTCGACAGCTAAGGCGGGAATTCTAAGCTGCTTATCTGGCAAGCTGGCATGCAGAGCAAACGGCACATACCGCTTTGCTTAATGCTGAGTAAAATTATAAAAACGCTTTAAAATTTCGCTTAAATTTCTCTCGATTTATAGGAATTTAAGAGTTTTTAAAATATATTTTCGCATCTTAAATTCACGGAAAAGATCATGCAAAATTTTCTCGACAAACTCACTGCCACAATTGACGCGATCAACTCCTTTTTGTGGGGTCCGTATTTTCTGATCGCCCTACTTTGCGGCACCGGCGCGTATTTTACGGCACGCTTGCATTTAGTGCAAATTTTTAAATTTAGAATGGGTGCGCGCAAGCTTTTCGGCAACTTCTCCCTGCACGGCGAGGCTGCGGGTAAAAGCGGCATGAGCTCGTTCCAAGCCGTCGCCACGGCGATCGCGGCGCAAGTCGGCACGGGCAACCTGGTAGGCGCCAGCACTGCGTTAGTGATGGGCGGGCCGGGCGCGATATTTTGGATGTGGTGCGCGGCGTTTTTAGGCATGGCGACGAATTTTGCCGAGATCTGCCTCGCGCAAATTTACCGCACCAAGGACGACAGCGGACATATGATCGGAGGGCCCGCGTTTTACATCAGTCGCGGACTTAAAAACCCCCTAGCCAAGCCTTTAGCGGCGTTTTTTGCGCTAGCCATCATCTTTGCTTTGGGCTTCATGGGTAATATGGTGCAGGCAAACTCCATCTCAGACGGCTTTAGCAGCGCATTTGGAATCCCGAAGTGGGTGAGCGGCGCAGCATTGGCGCTCATCTGCTGCGTCATCTTTTTCGGCGGTGTCAAAGCGATCGCACGCGTAGCAGAAAAGGTCGTGCCACTAATGGCGATCTGCTACGTGCTGGTAGGTCTCGTCATCATCGGCTCAAATTTCGATAAAATTCCATCCGTCATCGCGCTGATATTCAAAGCCGCATTTGATCCATCGGCTGCTTGGGGCGGCGCTACGGGCGCTACGATCGCTACTGCGATGAGATACGGCATCGCGCGCGGGCTCTTTTCAAACGAAGCGGGTATGGGCTCGACGCCGCACGCACACGCCGCAGCGAACGTCAAACACCCCGTAGATCAAGCCGTGCTCGGCATAATGGGCGTTTTCGTCGATACCTTCATCGTGCTTAATATCACCGTTTTTGTCGTACTCAGTACCGACGTAGTCACCTTCGAAAACGGCAAGGCGGTATTTTCGGGCATCTCGCTGGTGCAGGAAGCCTTCGCATCGCAGATTTTGGGTCGCAGCGGCGGCTACGGCTTCGTGGCGATCTGCCTGTTTTTCTTCGCATTTACCACGATTTTGGGCTGGTATTACTTCGCCGAAATCAACGTGCGATACCTCCTGGGCGCAAAATTCGTCAAGCTCTTGCAAATTTTAGTCGTCGCATTCGTATTCATAGGAAGCGTGCAAAAGATCGACCTAGTCTGGGGGCTAGCGGATATGTTTAACGGACTGATGGTGATCCCAAACTTAATCGCGATCATCCTACTTAGCCCCGTCGTCGTGCGGCTTTTGAGCGACTTTAACGACGGCAAAAGTTACGACGCGAACGACTACAAATAACGCCGCGCGCTAAATTTCAAACCTGTACTTGGATTTTAGCGCGCAATCATCTTAAAATTTAGAATTTTAAAATTCTTTTCGCGCTAAAATCCTTGCCTAAATTTTATGATCTAAGGAGAACGGATGCAAATTTTAAGGAGCAAAAAATGCCCGTTTTAAAGGCATTACTGACCGGGCAACCGCACGCTTACGGCGACGAGCACGCTACGCAGCCTCTAAAAAAGCGCTGGGAGACGGCGATATTCAAGCAAGCTAGAGCGGACGAAGTGCGCGCGAATGAGCTTGGATTCGAGGGCGATGCGGTAGCCGATACGCTGCATCACGGCGGTGAGGAAAAGGCGATTTTTGCCAACTCGCTGCAAAATTACGCCGCGTGGGAGAGGTTTTTGGGGCTTAAAAACCTAGCCTACGGCGCAATGGGCGAAAACCTCACGATCAGCGGACTACACGAGCAAAACGTATGCATCGGCGATGTGCACCGCATAGGCTCGCTGGTACTGCAAGTAAGCCAGCCGCGCAAGCCCTGCTACAAGCTCTCGATGCGCTGGGGCAATGCGAAGATGACGGCGGAAATCGCTCGTAGCGGACTTACCGGCTGGTACTACCGCGTGCTGGAGGCGGGCTCGTGCCGCGCGGGCGACGAGATCTACGTCGTAGAGCGCGATCCCGCTACGATGAGTATAATGGAGCTCAACCGTCTATTTTACGGCGAGCGTATCGATAAAGGGCTGTTAGCAAAATTTAACCTGCTTACGACGCTTACGCCAAAATGGCGCGAGGACATGCGCCGCAAGCTAGAAGGCAGCTACGACGACAGCTTTATGCGGCTATGAAATTTAGCCTCTAAGCGGCGCTATAAGATCAGCAAAGCAGCGCCGCGTCTCGTTAGCTTTAATACGCCCTCCGGTACGAGTTCTCAAAAATTTTATAAACCCGCTAACGCTAGCTTTCAAGGCACTTTCTAGCCCATCAATCAGCTTATAAAAAACGCTTTCTTGCGAGCCAGCCTACAAAATACTTTTTTGCTTGAGCATGTAAAAGATCTTTTAGGCTTTCGGTATTAGCGCGATTAGCGCGCAAAACCACTTCTTAAGTGCGAGCCGTAAATTTAGGTTAAATTTCAAAGCCGAAATTTTAATTTAATCCGCGCCGCGCGCGCAAACACAATCTGTTCTCGCACTCTGTTTTGCAGTGCGACACAGGCTGCAAGCAAAATTAAAAACGCAAATTTAACCGCGCTTAGAATTTAATCTATATGAAATCTAAATTTAATCGCACATTCAAAGCCGCGCGCTACGCTCTTTGTAAATTTTAAAATTTAAAAGCGGTAAATTTAACTCTCTTGCTCGCAGCGAATTTTCTATAAAAGCCAAAAAGAAAATTATTTACTCGCGTGACACTTCATCTCGCGCATTCAGCGACGCAGCTCTTATGCTGCAAACGAGCTCCTAAAAGCTTTTAACGCGCGCCAAATTAAGCGCCAAAGCCTTACCTACCGCCTTTAAAAGCTCATTCATAGCGCTCGCTATAAGTAGAATTTTGCGTGGAATTTTCTGCGGCGCGGTAACAATTACAACCTTTTAAGAGCGCGACGCTAGTTCTTTCTCAAATAAAACTATGTCGTCTAATAGTAACAATTACAACCTTTTAAGAGCGCGACCGCAGTTTAAAAGCCTACTTCAGCTTTTTAAAACGCATCCGAATGCCCGCTGGAATGCGCATTTATAAAGCGTTTAAAAGCCTATTTCGGCTTTTTTAAAACCGCGCGCTGTATGGCTCAAAGTCCACTTCCGCGCTCAATCAACTACCGTGATCCCCGCATCTGCGCAGGCTTTTCGCGCCTTTTTAGATATGTCGATGCCGGTCGTTTCGATTTTCTTAAGGTTTTTGAATTGCGCAAGCTCGGCGGCGTCAATGTTTTTGATATCGAAAAGCTCATCCTCGCCGTCCCAATCAGGCGCGATTTGCAGATAAATTTCGTTTCCGCCGTCAAGATAGAGCTCGCTAACCTGCTCCGCCAGATTTGCGGGGACCGGATAGTCCTTAAACCACTTTTTGGCTTGCGGCAGGGCGCCAAAATCCGCATACGGATCGATGCCGCGCTCCTCGCAGTACTCAAACACGTCAAATTTGGGCTCCAGTAGGGCTTTTTCGTACATCAGTTCGTTCATCACGGCGACTTTGAAATTTAAATTTTTAAACGCTAGTGTCTCGCCGGCCGCGCGCGGAAGCTTAAATTTATCGCTCGGCTTTCGTTTTACCTTTTTCTCTTTTTGATTGATGCAGACGCGCCCTATCGGCATTTTCGCAGCTCGCACGATGTCTGCAATCTCGTCGGTGTCGCGCTTAGCGAAGCGCTCGGCAAAGTCCATCGCGCCTATGCGCTCCTGCACGGCCTCGGCTAGAGCTAGTGAGACTTCGAATTTGCCCAGGCTAAGCTCCAAAAATATATATGCGCCGCGCAGCTCCTGCTCCGGCACGGCCTCAAGCGGCGGTCTGCCCTCTAGCGTGAACGCGCCGCCGTATAGCTTGTGCGGAACCTCGTGCTGCACGCCCTTTGCGACCTCAAGCATCAAAATCATCTCGGTAAGCTTCGGCTCTGCTAGCTCGCCTGCGCGCACGAAGGCGAAAATCCCCGCCTCATCCCAAAAATAGCGGCTTTTGCCCTCTCCGTCATCGATCACGCGCGGCTGCCCCAAAGCTTCGTTAAGCTTAGCCAGATCAAATTCGCAATTTACGCCGCCGATGAAAATGCCGTCCGGACGCACATCGATGTCAAATTTTTGCTTTTTAAAAATATCAAACAGTCCTATTTATCACTCCTAATTTTGCGTTAAATTTCGTCTTAAAATTTTTCCAAAAACCCGTAAAAATCGTCCGCGAAAAGCCTATCCTCGCCCTCCGCGTAGTCGCGCACATAGACTTTGTATTCGCACGGCGCGGCGCCTGCCCGCTCGCTCGCTATCTCTTTCGTCGCTCCGCTTGCCGCCTCGTCCGCCGCTTCGCTTGTTGTTGCGCCCGCTGTTTTACACGTCGTTTCATCTGGTGCTTCTGCATTAATATTGCGCGCCACATCCGGCGATCTCTCCGCGCGCGCTTCGTCGCCAGATGCCCTATTTTCCGCACCGTTGGCTACCGTCGCTACCACTGTATCACGCGCCGTCGCGCCCGCAGCTTCGCCGCTCATGCTCTCCGCCGTCTTGCCGCGCGCCGTGTTTGGCAAGCCGTCCGCTATGTCGCTTGCGGGCGAAATTTTAAAATAATACTCCTCGTCCTCGAGCTGCAAAAACACAAGCTCGTCCGCGGCGAATAGCCCGTTTTTGAGATTTACCTCATACGTGTAGCAGATGTCGGCGTCGGCACTATCCGCAAACTTGGGCGGTGCGATCGTTTTTAGCTCGATCCGCGCCGCGCTCACGCTAGCGTATCTTAGCAGCATCTGCTTGTAACTCACAGGCAGCGCAAAACCGAGCCGCCGCTGCGCCTACGCGATCCATGCGGGCTCTATATCGCTGCACCCCGAGGCCGTGATATTTTTATATTTTCGAATAAGTTTTTCTATCGTTTTGATCCCATTTTGAGCGAGAAATTTTAACGCCCTAGCAGCGCCAAGACGCGCTGTTTGCATAGATCCACGGGCATTTGGCGCGGCTTTGAAAATCTAAATTTAAAAGCACGCAGCTTCAAAACCAAAGCAAGCCGTTTAAATTTCGAGCAGCCCGCGTCTAAATTTTAACCACAAATACGAGCTCCCAGTGCCCTAGCGACCTAAATTTAGCGCTAAGCCCTAGCCAGCGCTATTACTTCGATCTCCACAAGCGCCCCCTTGGGGAGTTTGGCGACCTGCACCGTGCTACGAGCCGGCTTGTGCTCGCCGAATGCCGCTGCGTATATCTCGTTCACCGCGGCAAAATCACCCATATCGGCTAGGAAAATCGTCGTTTTGACGGCATCTTGCAGCGTCGCGCCCGCTTCTTTCAGGATCGCGGCGAGGTTTTGCAAAACCTGCCTCGTCTGCGCCTCCACGCCGCCCGCGACAAACTCGCCGTCGGGCTTAAGCGCGATCTGTCCCGAGGTAAAGATGAACCCGCCCGCCTTGATCGCCTGAGAGTACGGTCCGATGGCCTGCGCCGCATCAGGAGTCGAAATAATCTGCATATTAAATCCTTTGTGAAAAATTTCGTCCATTTTATCGCAAAATATTTTAACTTTGTTTTAGGCGGCGGAATTTCGCGAGCGGGCGGGCGTGGATGCGGCTGGTACGATGAAATTTAATTGGCGCGAGAGGTTGCTAAATTTCGGCGGGCGAGGCGAAACAGATACGTAGCGATACGGCAAATTTAAATGGCATGGATAGGCAAAATTTCGCCTACGATAGCAAAATGAAACGGCAGACGCAGCGGTGCGGTTAAATTTATCGCACAAATATAGCGGACAATATGGCTAGAAGCTAGCGCAGAATAGCGAGCCGTGGCGGCGAAACGGCAAATTTAAAAGAGCTAACGGGCGCAACAAAACAGCGTGTGAAAGTGCGGCTAAATTTAATCGATACGGGCACGGCGGCGAATCTGCACAGCAAATGGTTAAACTGTCGGCACGAGCGCGGGCGAGCAAAACGGCTCGCTAACGGTGGCGTGTATTTTAAAAAGCGAGTAAGCGGGAAAGGGGCGTGCGCGACGGTGCCCGATTAAATTTCATCAATGCGAGCACTATAATGCCGCGCGCTCGGCAATACGACGACTCTATCGGCGATATCGAATGAATGCATGGCGATACGACGAAATAGATACAGACAGTGCGGCTAAATTTAGCCGATGCGAATGGACGAAACTTCATCGGCATCGTTGTACAGCAAATCAAATCCTTGCACCATCAAGACCATCAATGTCGCGACAGCAAAACCAAGCCGCCCACGGTAGTGATACCGGCGGTGGGGCGGTAAAAGCAGCGCCAAAATCACTACCATCGCAGCAGAAAGAACAGCGCCGTTATAAAAAATCAGTGCGACACCGCGCAACGCAATTAAAATCCTCGCAATAGCAAGCGCAGTAACGAAGTCGTCAATGTAGCGGAGCAAAATTAACGCTACCAAAATAATAAAATCAAGACCTCACGACAAGCGAGACCTCCGACGCAACGGCAACAGAATCAACATCACAACAGCGGGAAATTAGCGTAGTCGTGACAAGATTAGCACAACGCCACGGTAAAATCGGCGCCATCGAAGCGAGACTGGCGCGACCCTACAACAAGATCTGCGCTACTGCGGCAGCAAGATCAGCGTCATCGAAATAGATCAGCGAAAGCTCATAAAATTTTACGTGAAATTTTATACGAAATCCTGTATAAAATTCTATGATTTTGGCTTGAGATTGGTCTGCGATCGGCCTTCAATCGGTCTGTATCAATTTGCAATCAGTCCGTAAAGTAGCTTTAAAATCGTCGCGGCAACGACGAACAGAAGCATCTTGCGCACGAATTTCACGTCGCATCGCATCACTAGACTTGAACCTGCGAAGCTGCCCGCGATCTGTCCGACCGCCATCACCGCTCCGACGAGCCATAAAATTTGCCCACCGATGATAAAAACGCCTAAAGAGACGATGTTTGAGGTAAAATTTAAAACCTTCGTGTGCGCGACCGCCTTTTTCATATAAAGCCCTAAAATTCCTACGAGCGCAAACGTCCAAAACGAGCCCGTACCGGGGCCGAAAAATCCGTCGTAAAAGCCCAAAACAAGCCCGAAAATAGCGTAAAAGCTCTTTTTTGACATCTTGGGTTTGGCGGGCGCTTCGCCAAGGTTTGGCGAAAAAATCATATAAAAGAAAAGCGCCAGTAGCAGGATCGGAATGAGGTAGTTTAGGAATTTCGCATCGATTAGAAGCAGGACATAAGCGCCGACGAGTCCGCCGATAAACGTAAAAACCACGCCGCGCAAGATCTCCGCCACATCGACGTAACCCTTGCGGATGAAATTTAAAGCGGCGGTGAAGCTTCCGAAGCTGCCTTGAAATCTATTTGTGGCGATCGCTACATGCGGCGGGATACCCACGGCAAGCAGCGCAGGCAGCGAAATCAGCCCGCCGCCGCCCGCGATCGAGTCGATAAATCCGCCGAAAAACGCCGCCGCAAAAAGCACCGCAAACTGCCAAAGTTCAAGCTCCATTTTTGTCCTTTTCTAAAATCACACAGGCACGCGCTATGAACGCCTGCTAGAATTCCGCGCAATTACGATCGTAAAACTGCTCATGCGCCGCAAAGTGCATACGAGCGCCTGCTAGAATTTCGTGAAATCCTATAAAATTTCGCGGAATTATATCGGATTTTGCCGCGCCTCTCTGCTTAAATTTTATGAAATTTATCGCGCGATTGCCGTTTTAGCTCCATGCAATTTATCGCGTCGTGCGTGAACTGCAAAATTTCATAAAATTTAAGTAGCGTAAGGCTGTGGAATTTTACCCAAATTCTACAAGTTAGCACTATAAATTTTACGCGACTATCCGTGAAATTTGCAGAATTTTATGAAGCGATCTCTTGCTAAAATTTTATAAAATTTCGGCGCGCCGTACTCAAGGCGCACGACAAAATCCATAAAGCCAACTCCGCTTATGCGACAGCACAGCGCAAAATTCCGCCGACTTACTTCGCAGTTTTATCTAAACTCGCGCTTAGTACAGGTAAAATTTTATCTATCTCGCCGCTCTGTCCAAGGCGATACAGCGCGAAGTCGTATTTGATGGGATCGCTCGGATCGAAGCGCCTTAAGCTTTGCGTAAGCTGCAAAACCGCCTCAAAATCGTAACTCTTGCGATCGATCAGCCCAAGCTTAAGTGAAACTTTATGCGTGTGGGTATCGAGCGGGATGAGGAGGCGCGATTTTTCGATCTTTTTGTACAGCCCCAGATCGATGTCGCTGTCGCGCACCGCCCAGCGCAGGAAAAGATTGTAGCGCTTGTACGGCGACGCGGGCCTTTGCGCGAAGCCGCGCCCGAAAAAAAACTCATATCCCTGGCTGCGATAAGGATTTAATCTGTAAATTTCGCCAATTAAAAAATTTATCCCATCCTCGATCCGTCCGTTTTTTTGCATGCCGCGAAGCACGCTCTCCTCGATGCTAAGGCTATTTTTAAGCCGCTTTAAAGTTATAAAAATTTCAGCGACGTCGCGCGGGCTTTGAAATCTATACTTTTTGCCCGCAAGTTCCGCACCAATGCACTCATCGCTCTCGTCTAAAAGAGAAAAATCAAGCGAGCGAAGGAATTTTAAAATTTGAGCCGCGTTGCCGTAAGCAAACAGCGCGCAGATGAGCGCTACGACGTCGTTTCGATGTCCCTTTGCGACCTGCAGCGGATCGGGCGCGCCGAAAAGATCCGCGTCGCAATTTTTCAAATCGGCGTAATAATCTAAAATTTGCTTTAAGCTTTTCATCTTGCGTAGTAACTCATCGTTGTAGCGCCGAATTTGCGCGATTTAAGCAGCGCGAAATCGCCGATTTTAGGCGGCAGCTCAAGCTCGCTCATATGCTCGATCGCGATTAGCAGCTCGCACTGCACGGAGCCTAGGCGCGCTATTAGCGCCAACACGCGCTCGTAAATCTCACCAAAGCCCTGCCTGATCGCAAACGGCGGGTCCAGATATACAAACACTCTGCGCGCGGGATCGGAGACGGAATTTTCACTAGAATTTGCGGTATGGCTTTCGCTAAAATTTACGGCAGAGCATTCGCCTAAGCCGTTTGCGGTAGAGCTTTCGCCTAAACCGCAGGAGAAATTTTCACGGGAGTTAGCGGCAGAATTTTTTCTTGAACCGCGGGTTAAATTTACGTTTGGGCGTGAATTTTCTTCACACTTGGGGCTAAATTTTCCGTCAGAATTCTCAGTAGAATTTTTTCTTGAATCATAGACGAAATTTGCGCTTGAATGTAAACTTTTTCTGCAGCTAGAATCAAAATTTTCGCCTAAATTTAAGCTTTTTTTCTCTTCGCAGCCCACGTCTAAGCCCGCACCGCGATTTACGTCAAAATTAGAGCTTTCGCCGCATTTTGAGTTTAAATTTAAGTTGCAATTAGCGGTCTCGGTGCCGCTAGCGTCGTATTGAGAAGCGCAGTTATCGTCAAACTTTTCGCTAAAGCTCGCGACGTCCGTGGCTAGCGAATTAACGCAGTATTTTATACTAGAAGCGCCCGCATAATCGCCAATCCGGGCACAATCGCCAAAGCCCTCGCTCGCGTGATCACCATTTGTGCCGCTCTGCGCGCCATTTTGCGCGCTGTCAGGCGCACCGTTTCCCGTGCCGCATTTAGCTAAATTTTTCACGCCACTTTGCGCGTTATCTTCCGCTTCGATGCTTTGCGCGGCGCGGTATCCGTTCTTGCCCTGCTCTACGCTACTAAAGCTTTTGCGGCAACCCTCTTTTTCGCTGCTTGAATTTTTACAGCAGGCGTCGTCGTTGGCATGGTTTTTGAAATTTTTGCCGCTCAAATTTAACGAATTCGCGCCCGAGCATCCGTTCGTGCCCGCTTGCAGCTCGTGCAAAATTTCGGGTAGTCGCTCGAAGCAATCGCCCAAAATCGCATTTGCGCCGAGCCCAAAAAGCTCGAAATTTTTCCGCATTATCTTATGCGCGACGGCATCCTTTTCGATCGCATAAACGTTTTTTGCGCCGTTGCTTAGCGCTTCAAGCGCCATCGCACCGCTGCCGCCGAAGCACTCGATAAACGTCGCGCCGCGCAACTCCGCCCGCCACGTATCGAAAAACGAGCCCTTTACGATGCTTTTCGTGCTGCGCGTGCTCGAAAGCGCGGGCAGAGCGAGCTTTTTACCTTTGTAAATGCCGCTTGAAATTTGCGTAAAGAGCGCGCCGTCAGGTTTGGAAAATTTAGCCATTTTGCCTTCTTAAAATTTCGATGATTCTTGTCTTAAACTCATCAAACAGCGCGCAAATTTCCTCTTCCGCCGCATCGTATCCGCTAAGATTCCGCTTTAGCAAACCTTGGAAATCCTCCAGCTTCGATAGCAAGGTATTCTTTGAAAACGGTAGCGTCAGATCTCCGCCCTCGCTGATTAAAAATAGCGGTTTTGCCGAGCTTTGTGGCTCATCGCTTATCACAAAGTCGCAATCCTGTGCACTTGCGGCATGGTCTTTCAAAAACAACTCCAGCGTCTTTTGTAAAATTTCGCAGTCGCAATCGATAAAAGCTTTCATCAAAGCCCCTTTTTAAATTTTATCATCTTAAACTTCTCGCCAAACTCCGCGCGCAGGTGATTGAACTGCAAAAGCGCGTTGTGATAGCCCTTCTCGCCGCTTTTTTGCATAAAAAGCTCTAAAAGCTGGACCGCGCCAAAGTCCATCAAAGCTGCGATCTGTCTTTTAAAATCCGTCGCCGCCGCGCCCGCGTCCTCAAACGCCGCGCGTAAAATTTCAAAATTTACGTCGTAGGTAAGATCGCTTTTGCCGTAAAAATCGCTCAAGTTTTGCACCTCAAAGAAGCTAAAAACTTCGTGATTTCGGTAGATCCGCAGGCTAAAATCGCCGCTAGCGCCCATCTGCCCGTAATCGAAGGCGATGAAATAAAACCGCTGCGCGCTGGCACAAATTTCGCGCGCAAAGCGAAAGTATCCGACCGGGATTTCGCCGCGCGAGATACCGAATCTGCGCGCGATGGTCAAAATTTCGCCTTCTTTTATGGGGGCAAATTTTGCCGCACCGCTTTTTATAAAAAGCATATTTTCGCCATCCACCGCCTCGCATTTAAAGGCGTCGAAAAGCTCATTTGCCACAAAGATCACATCTTTAAATTTCGCCTCGCGCGCGCTTGCAAAGTGCTTTAGCGCGATTTCGCCGCCGAAGCACTCCACAAAGCTCGCCCGCTGTAGCTCGCGCAGACGCTCGTGCGGCTCGATGATCGCAAAACTAAATCTATTAAGCGCCGCCACACCGCCTAGCGTAAATATAGCTTGCGCTATGTCGCAAAGCAGCCGCCCGTCGTGCGATCCTATCTCTACGATAGCGATTTTGGCGTTATTTTGCGATTTTTCTGCGAGCACAATATCTAAATTTGGTTCGCCGGGATTAGCCGCAAAATTTTGCCGCGATGCAATTGGGCTTGTCGCCGCATCTAAGCTTAATGCTTGCGTCGCGCCAAAATCAGCGCTTAGGCGTAAAATTTCGTGCGCGATGCAGATCCCAAAGAAGCTCCCTACGCTCACGGCGGTGTAAAAATCGCCGCTCTTGCCGATTTTAGCGGCATTTGCGTAGTATCTCTCGTTTAGCCAGCCCTCAAAAAAATCGCTAAATTTCACGCCCGCACTATCTCGTCCAGGCTTTTGCGTAGGCGCGCGAAGCCCTCTTTGATCTCGGATTTTTTGATATTTAATGCAGGCAAAAATCTAAGGGTGCGCTTACCGGATTTTAGGATCAAAAGCCCGTTTTGCAGGGCTTTGTTAAAGATCTCGCCCAGATTTTTTTCATCGCGCAACACGAGGCCCTGCATCAGACCGAGCCCCACGCGCTTTTCGATCAGGCTAGGATAGTCTGCGGCGATGGCGTCTAGTTTTTTGATAAATCTTTTTATAGTCTTATCAAGCTTGCCGCTCGCTTTTAAAAACTGAAGCTGCGAAAGCACCGCAAGCGCCGTAGAGGTCGCCAAAAAGTTACCGCCGAAGGTGCTGCCGTGCTCGCCCGGAGCGAAAATGTTTTGCTGCGCCACGCACGCGCCGATCGGCACGCCGCCCGCAAGACCTTTGGCAAAGGTGATGATGTCGGGGCGGATGCCGTAAATTTGCGACGTCGCAAACTCGCCCGTGCGATATACGCCACACTGCACCTCGTCGGTGATTAAAAGCAGCTTTCTCTCTTTTAAAACAGCCGCCAGCTTTTGCACGCTAGCCTTATCCAGAGGTTTAATGCCGCCCTCGCCCTGGACTAGCTCGATCATCACGGCGACGCTGTTTTCATCGATGTGCGCGATGATCTCCTCGATATCGTCGAAAAATTTAAACCCGGGCATATAGGGCGCAAAAATTTCCGGATGAAATTTCTCCTGCCCGGTAGCTTGTAGCGTCGCTAGCGTGCGGCCGTGGAATGAATTTCGCAGAGTTAGAATTTCAAATTTTTTATTAGGGAAGTTTACGGTGCCGTATTTGCGCGCCATTTTGATCGCAGCTTCGTTCGCCTCCGCGCCCGAGTTGCAAAACACCGCGTATGTACGGTACCCCAAAAGCTCGCTAATCTTTTGAGCCAGGGCTTCTTGGGGCAGAATTCTATAGATATTTGAGCCGTGGATGATCTGCGCGGCTTGCGTGCCGATCGCTTCTAAGACGATCTCGTTTGCGTGCCCTAGACAGTTTACGCCGATACCCGCGCCAAAATCCACGTAGTCCTTGCCCGCTTCATCATAGACTATCGAGCCCTCGCCTCTTACTAGCGCTACGTTTACGCGCGCGAAATTATCCATCAAATAGTTCATTTTTTATACTCCACTTTAGGCAGATGCCAAGATTTGTAATAAGCCATCATGCGAAACGCAACCCCTAAAACTAGCAAAATAAGCACCGAAACTACGCCGCTAAGCCCCAATCCATCAAGCACGAAATATATCAAGCCCACGCCCATGCTTATCGTGCCATAAAGCCCCGTATGTAAAAACCACGGCACTTCGTTCAGCAGTACGTCGCGCAAAATGCCACCACCCACGCCGTTGCAAAATGCGATCAGTACTACGCCGAAAACGTTGTGATTGTAGCTTAGCGCGACCATCGCTCCAACGATCGAAAAGCTTATGACGTCGATCGCATCGGTTAGAATAAATAAAAATTTACCCTCTAAATCGCGGTTCTCGTAAAGTTTGGCAAAAATGGCTACGGCGCTTACCGCAAGCACGATGGTTACGGGCGCGTAGTGCGTAAATGAGTAGATCTCGCGGCTTACCAAGGTGTCGCGCATGATCCCGCCGCCAAGCGCAGTCAAAAACGCCGCGATAAAGATCCCAAGCCAATCGCAGCCCTTCTTAACGCCGAATAAAAACCCGCTAAGCGCCGCCGAAGCGATGCCCACGCACTCCGTAAGCTCTAAAATACTCATATCACAAACCGCTAAAATCCTTTTAAAAACGCATTTTACAACAACTAAATATAAATTTGGGTAAAGCGCGACGAGAGGGAGAAATTTAGGCGCGGTGAGATAAATTTCAGAACGGTGGATAAAATTTGAGCGCGGCAAATTAAAATTCTACGAGATAGAATTTCGTATGGTAGAATTTTGCGCGGCTAAAACATACGGCGCCATCAGGGCATAAATATAAAATTTAGACTTGAAATTTATAAACGGCTGCGGGGATAAAATTTCACAGAATTTTATCGCGGCTAAAACATACGGCGTTGCAGCCTAGCGCAAATTTTAGTTTGAAATTTACAGCACCTACGCGCTAGAAAGAATTTAACGCTACCAAGTCGGCTCTATGCTTACGCTAACGGTGCGCAAATTTTGATTTGAAATTGCGCCCTTGTTTTGGTGCCGTGTTTTGCCGCTATAAAATTTCATGAGATTTTACGGAGACCGAGCCCGCGCGGAATTCTACGTAAAATTTTAAAATTTAGCGGTCGAATTTTGCGTGGAATTTTACGCCGAGCTCCGCTAGATTATTGCAGTCTCTCTTTTAAAATTTCCCAAATACGGGGCATTGCCAGCAGTCCATTATGCCGCGCGTTTGGTATTTCATAAAATAGATCGCCCGCCTTAAGAGATCCCGCAAGATCGCGGCAGTGCTGCACCGGTATCAGCTCATCTGCGGCTCCGTGGATGAGCGTGATCTGAGTGCCGCGTGCCGCTTGCAAAAATTCCGCAGTCGGAATCTTATAGCGGATCAAAAATTTCGGCACGAAGGGGATTTTTTCATGCGCGAGCCGCTCGAAGCTAAAATAGGGCGCGAGCAAAATCAGCCGCGTCGCGTCCCACTTCGCAGCCTGCTGCGCTGCGATGCCGCTTCCGATCGAGTAGCCGATCATCGCGAGCTTTCTTGGCGAATGCTGCGCTAAAACGTAGCGGCTCATCGCATCCGCGCTCGTAAAAAGCTGCTGCTGCGATGAAATTTTGCCGTCCGATTTGCCGTAGCCCGGGTAATCGAAAATATAAAAATCGTATCCCAAAGCCGCAAAATCCGCGCCGTATGCACCCCAGCCGCTCACGTCGCCGAAGTTGCCGTGAAAGAACAAAATCGCGCCTTTAGGCTCTGCCGCGCTAAATTTCAGCCCGTTTATAGACCCGCCCCCGAACGGGATATTGATCTCTTGAAATTTTATCACAGCGACGTTTGCGTTATTGCCCGTAGCGGCATCCTGAGAAGTATTTTCACCGACGCGCTCGGAGCTAGTTTGGGTGTTTTCACTTTTAATCTCACCCGCTGCGGCGCCGCTTTCTTTTGTGCCGCTCGCTGCGGAAGCACCTTCATCCGCGCTGCTCTTCGTAGAGGCGCTATTTTGCGTAGCGGATGCCCGCATATCTAAATGCGCGCCGCTCTCGGGAGCGTTTACAAGTCCTGTAAATTCGGAATTTTCAAAGCTAAATTTGAAGTTTTTATCTAGCGGCTCGCCCAAAAATATCAGCCGCTCCTGAAAGATATAAAGTCCCGCCGCGATCGCTGCATAAAGGCACGCCACGATAACGCACAGCCTAAGTAAAACCCTCATCGCCGTCCTTTAAATTTAAAGCCGAGACGCAAAAACGCGCGATGGCACACGAAATTCCATCTCGCCGCTAAGCTTTAAACTCGCTCAAAAACCATTGAAATGCCAAGATCAGCCCCGGCGCGCGCACGATCTTTTCGTCGAACATAAACTCACGCACCTTGGCTGCAGGCAGGTAGAAAAGCTCGATCTTCTCGCCGTCCACGCCGCCGCCGCTACCTAGCTTCATCGATTCGTCGATGCACGCGAAGTATAAAATTTGACGGTTCGCCGCAAAGCCAAGGGCGCTATAGTAGCTCGTGATAAATTTCAGATCTTTCACGGCATATCCCGTCTCCTCGAGCACCTCTTCGATCGCCGTTTGTTCCTCGCTGATGCCCTTATCTAAAATGCCAGCGCAAAGCTCATAGGTGTAGCCCTTTTCGGGCGAATTTATCAAATTTTCCTCTTGATAAAACCACACGCTGGGGCGAAACTGCTTGACGAGCAAAAGCGCGTCGCGCTGCGTATGATAAAGCAAGATCGAGACGCTATCGTGCACCTTTACGCAGTCCCACGCGCGCGCTACGCCGTCCATTTCAAAATTTAAGCGAAAGGGTTTAACGAAATTCGAGCTTTTAAGCTCGGAAATTTTAAAATTTTTTATAGTAGTATCCATGTCGCAAGTCCTAAAAAGCTAAAAAATCCCACGATATCCGTTACCGTGGTAAGCAGCACGGAGCTGCCGACGGCGGGGTCGATATTTAATTTTTTAAGCGTGATCGGAATGACGGCGCCGAAAAGCCCCGCAAGCGTTAAATTTAGCACCATCGACATCGCAATCACCAGCCCCAAAAGCTTAATGCCGAACCAAAAATACGCCACAAACCCCATCAGCGTAGCAAAAATGAGGCCGTTTATGAAAGCGATTGTGATCTCGCGAAAGAGAACCTGCTTTTTGTCTTTAAACGCTATCTCGCCCAAGGCTAGGCGGCGCACGGTTACGGTAAGCGCCTGCGTGCCGGTGTTGCCGCCCATGGAGGCGACTATTGGCATAAGCACGGCGAGTGCGACCAGCTTTTCGATAGTAGCGTCAAAAAGCCCGATGATCGTGGAGCTTACGATCGCCGTGCATAAATTTACCGCTAGCCACACAGCGCGCGCGCGACCTGCTTTAAAGATCGTAGTCTCATCATCCTCCGCTTCGTCATCGACGCCCGCGAGGTTGTAAATTTGCTCGGTGGCGCGCTCTTGGATGAGATCGTGGATATCATCGGCGGTAATCCGCCCGATGAGCACGCCGTTAGCATCGACAACGGGGATGACGTTAAGGTCGAACTCCTCAAAATCCTTGATTACGTCGTCGATCTTATCGGTATCGGTAGCGAAATGGATTTTATTTTCGGCGCCGAATTTTTGTGAGATTTGCTCCAGTGTGAGCGAAAAATCATATAAAATCAGATCGGACGTCGAAAAGGTAGTAAGCAGATGTCCCTTTTTATCGAGCACGAAGAGCTGAAAGACGTTTTCGATCTCGTCCTTTTCGCGCATAACGCGCAACATCTCGACCGCCTGCCCCAGAGTCTGATCCTGCCTGGCGCTAAAGACCTCGGTCTGCATATACGCGCCCGCCTCATCTTCGCTATATTTGGAGATAGTAAGAATATCGTGGCGATCGTCCTCATCAAGCCCGTAGAAAATCTGCTCGGCCTTGTCCTCGTCGATTTCGCCGATGTTTTGCAAAAGCTCCGCCTGATCGTCGCTTTCGAGCTCCTCGATCGCTTTGACGATCTTTTCGTGAGGCAGAGTTTCGATGACATCTTCGAGCATATGCTCGGGCATCTCAAGCGCAGCATCAGCAAGATCCTCAGGATCTAGCTTTTTTAAGAATTCTACGTATTTTTCTTCGTCATGCTTTTTTAGAGTTTTTAAATGCTCCGTAAGATCGGCGGCGCTTAGCTCATGCTCAAGCGTATCGTCCAGATGCGCATCAAGGAGCGCTTTGGCTTCCTCGACGTCGTCCAGCTGCTCTTTATTTTCCATTTTCAGCCTTAATTTATCGTGATAAGCGACTCGTAGTTTTCAAATTTAGCAGGGTTTTTCGAGCCGTCTTTAGCCGCAGCCATTCTGGCGTCCATATCTTTGACGAGGGCTTTAAATTTAAGTTCCTCAGCGCTTATGACGTTAGTTTTTTCAATCTTGACTACCTTAAGCGGATCTATCGCCTGCTTATTTTTATAAAGTCCGAAGTGCAGATGCGGTCCCGAACTAAGCCCGGTCGAGCCCACGTAGGCGATTAACTGACCTTGCTTGACGCTAACGCCTGCTTTTGTGCCGCTAGCAAAGCCACTAAGATGCGCATAAAGCGTGCTAATACCGCCTCCGTGATTGATTTCGACGGTATTGCCGTAGCCGTTTTTACGCCCTACGAAGCTAATCTTGCCCGCCCCTGCTGCATTTACCCTAGTGCCTTTGGGAGCTGCATAATCCACGCCTAAGTGCGCGCGATATCGCTTTAAAATCGGATGAAATCTTTTAGGGGTAAAATAGGATGAAATTCTAGTATAAACAAGCGGCGTGATTAGTAGAAAAGATTCGACCTTTTTACCGCTTCGGTCATAGTATTTATCGTCGAAAAAATATAGCGATTTGGGCTTTTTATTTTCCTCGATCATTCCTGCGGTGATATTTACTCCGCCAAAAGGCTTGCCAAGGCGCGTTTTTTGCTCGTATAGAATCACGAGCCTATCGCCCTTTTGCAGCTTTTTAAAATTTACCTCGTTTTTAAAAACAAGCATAAACTCATTCGCTAAAGCTGCATTGCCCGTAGCTTTGATGATGTCTTGATAGGGCGAGCTTTCGATCTGAATTCCTAAAGAGTAGCTGTTTTCCTCATAAACTATCGGAGTATAAACGAATCTAAAAGTGCCGAATTTATCGCGGTATATGTGGATCTGAAGCTCCTCACTGACGGGGATTAACAGCTGGGAGACGCGACCTGCTGGATCACGTAAAATTTGACACTCCACGCCCGCGCGCACCTCAGCGGCAAGCTCTTGGTCTTCTTTATCCAGGTCGTAATATACAGATGCGGGGATGCCCGCAGTTTCCATAAATTGCAGAAGACTCACGCCATCTGGCCAGGCAAACTTCTCTACGCTGGGGTTGTTCGCAAAAACTACGCCTATCCACAGAAAAAGCAATATAAAAATTCTAGTCATATAAAACCGCTTTGAAATATTATTTTAAGGCGGGATTGTAACGAAAAAACGCTTATATTTCGTAAATACCGCGGAATTTTATCGCTAATTTCAAAGTTTTATGTATAATTAGCCAAAATTTTATTCAGGAGTAGAATTTTGAAAAAAGCTTTACTTATTTTAGGTCTATTTTTAAGCGCGGCGACAGGGGCGGAATTTAACATGCCGCGATACGAAACCGCCCTACTTAGCGTAGCGGATGGTTCGGGCGAGATCACAGATAGCCCTACGATTGCCGTAGGTAGCAGCGGAGTGGTGATGCATAATTTCGGTAGCGGCGCAAGCTCCATCATCGCGCGCGCAGTCGTGACGCAAAAAAGCGCAGGCAAGGCGAAGGTGCGATTTGAGGTCTTTGATATGTTAGCTCAAGAGGCGCTGCCACTGCCTAAAATTTTACCCTCAAGCGGCGATAAAGTGATCTTAAATTTCCTCTATAACCGCGCCATAATCGTCGCACCTAACGCTGAAATTTACGAGCAGGTTATCAAGGCTTTTCCGAATATAAATTTTATCCACCCAGATCTTGGCGGCGCCTATCTTAGCTACAACCACAAGCCAAATCCCAGCCGCGACGATTTTCGTAAAATTTGCGCGCAAAACAGCGCCGGACTGATTTTTATCGCGATGGATAAACAAGGCGTATTTGCCGACTGCGGTAGTTTCAAGCCTTTGCGTACGTTTGCTAGCGGCAGTGTGGCTTATTATCAGCTGCCATTTTACTCGCGCGTGGGCGAGATAAAGACCGTCATTTGGGATTTTACTAACGGCCCGATCAGCGATTACGACAAGCACTACCGCTATTTGCTGGGCTTAGACGGCGATGAATAGTGCCGCGCAAGCGTTTTTTACAAATCTATTAGGTGCGGATAATGCCTATTTTGACGAGGCTCATCGTACGGCATACTGCTACGACGCGACGAAAAGACGCTGCCTGCCGGACGGCGTGCTTTTCCCGCGAAGTGAGGACGATGTCAGTCAAATTTTAAAATTCTGCAACGAAAATTTAATCCCCATAGTTCCAAGAGGCGCAGGTAGCGGTTTTACGGGTGGATCTTTAGCCGCAAACGGTGGAGTGATTTTGGCATTTGAAAAACATATGAATAAAATTCTAGAAATCGACATGCAAAATCTACTCGCCGTAGTCCAACCCGGCTGCATAAATATCGATCTGCAAAAAGCAGCTGCAGTGCGCGGGCTTTTTTATCCGCCCGATCCCGCAAGCCAGGATTATTCCACGCTAGGAGGCAATGTCGCCGAAAACTCCGGTGGCATGCGCGCCGCAAAATACGGCATCACCAAAGACTACGTAATGGCACTGCGTGCGGTACTGCCTAATGGAGAGGTGATCCGAGCGGGCAAACGCACTATCAAAGATGTCGCAGGCTTCAACGTGGCAGGAATTTTAATCGCAAGCGAAGGCGCGCTTGCCATCATCACCGAAATCACGCTCAAACTAATCCCGATGCCAAAGCTTAAAAAGACTGCGATGGGCGTCTTTCCTAGCGTAGATGCGGCAATGAATGCCGTGTATAAGACGATGGCTGCCGGTATCACGCCCGTGGCGATGGAATTTTTAGACGCGCTGTGTATAGCCGCGGTCGAGGAGAAATTTCACAAAGGCTTGCCAAGGGATGCGGGCGCGATTTTGATCTGCGAAACCGACGGCAATTTAGAAGCAGTGCTTTTGGAGGAGCTCGCACTCATAAAAGAAATTTTCGTTCAAAACGGCGCGAGCGACTTTCGCATCGCAGAAAGCGAAGAGGAGCGCGCGGGCATTTGGTTTGCGAGACGCAACTGCTCGCAGGCGATCAATATCTACGGCACGCTTAAGCTAAATGAGGACATCACCGTCCCGCGCTCGCAGCTGCCCGAGCTACTGCGCCGTATCGCGCGCATCGGCGATAAATACGGCGTGCGCGTGCCCTGTTTCGGGCACACGGGCGACGGCAATGTCCACACCAACGTCATGGTCGCCGACAAAAAAGATGAAGCTCAAGTGCGACGCGGACATGACGCAATCACCGAAATTTTCAAAGCTGCAGTTGGTCTTGGCGGTACGCTCAGCGGCGAGCACGGCATCGGGCTAAGTAAGGCGGAATTTATGCCGCTAGCTTTTAGCGCAGCAGAGATGGAGCTATTTCGCGCGATCAAAAGGGCGTTCGATCCAAAAGGCATCTTAAATCCCGGAAAAATGGGGCTTTAAATTAGGATCGTCATCCAACTTATACGGTGATTTGAAATCGATTTATCCCGCTTACCCCATCTAAAATTTTACTTTCTTACAATATTTCTGCTTAAAATTTATCTTGCTTGCAATTTAGCTTATTTACAGGCACTTCGAGTTAGTTTCAAGCTTGATCTACCCATTTACAGATCGATTTTGCTTGCTTTGCGATGAATAATTTTACTTGTTTATTGATAGATTCCATCCACTTGATAATTGATTTTGCTTACTTCGCAGATTGATTACCTCGTGCGATCTTTTTCGGATATTTTTGCCATATCAGCTGTGATTGCATAGCTACTCGCTAGTTTGCGCAATTTTTTCGCTTTCAACGATATATAATTTAGCACCATGATTATGATGAAATCCCTATATCGCGATGGATAAGTCTATGACAAGTTAAAATTCTGTCAATAAAATCCACAGCATAGATTAAATTCTAAACTTCCAAGATACTGAAATTTTAAAATCGCTATCCATCGCCATTATCGCAATATGCGGAATCTCAGCAATAAAATTTAAAGACAAAATTTCACGAAATTTCATAAAATCCCATAAAGCTCCGCAAAATTTCTATACTAATTTCGATCTCGCCGTATTATCTAGCTAGCCCTGCCATCTATTTAGTAGCATTAGCCTCGCTTGCATTTATTTTATTCATCGCAGCTACTACGTTGCAGCTAAACTCCGCCCCCAGTTTGCAAGCCTTGTCGTAGTAGATCATCGCTTTATCCAGATCCGGCTCGCCAAATTCCTTCTTTGAATACGCTAGCCCGACCCTTTGGCATCCCTCTGCCAAAGCAGCATCGCAAGATTTGAGGAAAAACTTAAGAGCGCCCTGATAGTCTTTTTCTTCGTAGCTAGCGACCGCAGCATTTAAGCAGCCCTCGCCTAGTCCCAAATCGCATGATTTGGCAAAAAACGCAAATGTATTTTTCTTATCCGCATTTTTATAAGAGATTATCGCGGCGTTGTAGCAAGCTTTGGCGGCTCCCAGCTCGCACGCTTTGGAATAAAACCGCGCGGACTTGCCCTTATCTTTCGTAGTTTTATATAAATTTTGCTCGTCGTAATATAAATCCCCCGCGATAGCACAGCTATTTTCTAGCCCCGCTTCACAAGCTTTTTCAAATGGCTTTTTTGCCGCCTCATAATCGCGCTCCTCAAGCAAATATGTTCCATAGTCTTCGCACGAATTAGCCCTACCGATGCCGCATCCGACAAACGAGACCCCCTGCGGGAAAAATATCTGCGCGAGCAAGTAGGCTGCTACGATTAGTGCGGTAATCGACGCTAAAATTTTCATTTTTGCTCCTTTTAAATTTTAAAAATAATTATAGCAAAAAGCGAGGGATAAAATTTTAATTTTTGATAATAGCTGTGAAATTTACGGCGAAATTCCTGCAAAATTTCTATCAAAATCCCAAGCAAAATTTTAAATAAAATTTTAAACGGAGCTTTGAGCGGAATTTTAAAAAGACAAATTAAAATTTTAATTGCAAGATTATTTTTATGGCTGGCTTGCCTCAATTTTTACTCGCACCGTCTATGCGGCATCCACGGCGCCTACAGTTTTTATAAAAAAACATTTAATCCTTGAGGTCTGAAACACCTACGGACTCTACAATGGTAATTTATCAGAGCGACATTCTAATGTGTAAAATATTTTGTCGCGTACCAAACCCGCGACAAGCATCTTGCCGCGCCATAGAAAATTTTTGAAAATTTCGCATTGCTGCTTAGAAATTTTAAAAAATTTTACGCAGCCAGCCTTTAAATTTTATCTTAGAAATCGGCTTGCCTATGCCAAAATCGCAAGCGTAATGCGTCTTTAGGCGTTTTGGCTCCAATACCCAGGCTTCTTAGATCTACACCACTTAGATATATGAGCCTTAAAATAATTTAGGCCGCGCAGTATCTGTATAGCGCATGTAAATTTCATCTATGTAGACTGCGATTGCGATTTTAGCCGCGCAAGCCTAGTCTGTAAAATTCCACCCATTTTAAAACTAGAATGCCACACAGAATTCTATCCATTTAAAGAGCTTTACTTCAAAATTTATTCGCTGCAAGCCGCGCTCCCTAGTGCTCAAACTCTATCACAGCCTCCTCCTCGCCGAACCACATCACGGAGTTTTTCATATCGCAAAACCTCGCCTCATCCGCCATCAGCTCCGCTAGCACCGCTCGCGCCGCCTCGCTGTTTCGCGCATCCGCAAACGCTTGCACGCTCTCATACCACAGCTCACCCATCGCATCGTAGTTAAACGCTGCCGTCTCGCGCTTGGTGCTCTGTCCCTCGATAAAGATAGGCATAGTTTTTGCATAGCGGACGATATTTAGCCCCTTTTGATTAACCAAAACCTTTTGCGAATGCGCCGCCCAGTGTGCCACAAACTCCTGCTGCGTGATACCCGGTGCCCTTTTTACTAACATCGTGATCTTAAACATAACCGCTCCCTAAATGAAATTTATCGCAAAATTTACGCCCTATTCTATGATGCATCCGCGTTTTTGCAATTTTGCTTAGCATTCTTTGCGTCTAAATAGACCTTGAAAAAACTTAAAATAGCAGCCGTGCGCGCGAGCACAAATCGCCAAAATGCATAAACCTCACTACTTAAAGCTCAAACCGCTGTCAATCTCACTCGGTTTAACCACCTAAAGCGTCATTTACGGCTACAGTCAAAATAAATTCCGCAGGCTCTTTGCAGGCAAAGCAAAATTTCGCCAGGCTTTAGCGGGCGATGAAATTTTATCAATCTCTAACGAGCATAAAATTCCGTCCGTTTTAGGTGAGCGAGTAAAATTTCGCGGCCTTTCAAACGGCGACAAAATAGACAAACGGCAAAACAGACGAGTGGCAATTCTATCTTGCGCCGCCGCGCGCAAATTACATCACTACGCGCGTGCCTAGCCCATGCTCGCCAAAAACCTCTGCAAAATTATCGTCGCGGCGATGCTATCAAAGCGCGGATCCTTGCCGCCGCCCTTAGCGCATTTACTCGCAAACTCCGCCGCTTCGGCGCTCGAAAAGCTCTCATCTTGAAATTTTATCTCGCCGTCAAAATCCAGCAGCGAGGCGAAGTGGCGTATGCGCCTGCTCATCTCCTCCTCGCTCGCCCCGCCGCGCGGCACGCCCAGCACTAGCACGCTGGCACCCTTTTCGCGCAGCAGTTCGCTTAGCTCGCGCGCGGCTTGGGTGCGGTTTTTGCGCAGGATCGGCTCGCACGGAAGCGGCGTCTTATCATCCGGTGCCGCTGCCACGCCGATACGCTTAAGCCCAAGATCGATCGCAACTATCAAATTTCATCCTTTACTTACATTAAATTTTATGGAATTTTACGGAATTTCGCTATTAAAATTATGCCACCAAAATTCCGCGATCGGAATTTCATAACTAAATTTTATCGCAGAATTTAGCTGCGGAATTTATGAAATTTTATACGAAATTGACATAAATTTCACTCGCTCGCGCCGCTTGCGAGCTATTAAATTTAGCGTGCCGCGAGCTTCAAATTCCAAAATTTCGATCGCCGCGCCGACTTGGTACATCCGCACTGAGTCCGCGCGAGCTGCATGTAAGCGACACCCAAACTCACGGCAGCCATAAATCCTGCCGTGCAGATACAGACGTGCAACCAACCCACCCCACGCAAAATCAAAATTTTAAAGCAAACCCACGCTCACGCGGCGGAGCAGATACAAGTCCCTACGCTTTATAACTCGTAAAATTTTGCTGCCACGCTCAAAATTTTTCCTTGCGGCAAATTTAGCCTACCACACTCGCGCTGAAATCCGCAGCCAAATTTACCCGCAAAAATTTAGCATGATAGGCAAACAAACATTTAAACGCTATTTCAGAAAATTTCATGCATTTTAACGCTTAAATTCCACGCCGCAAAGTATTTACAAATTGCGCGTGGCATTCACAAACCGATCATTACCACAAGCGGGGCGAGCGGCGCTGACAAACAAACCGCGCGAGTTTGTTTTAAGCTCAAGTGCTACTTGTAGAAAGTAAAATTTTATCAAGCCGCCTTTTTCTAAATTTAAACTCCGACCGCGCAGACTTGGCACCATGCAAACAAGCCGTGCCGGCGGGCAGCACCCGATCAAACCACGGCAAGCAAGCGCCCGCCGGCTACTTTGCCACGATCTTTGCGCCTAAAATTTCGATCCTGCCTTCAAGCTCGTATTCGTAAATTTTATCGCCGAAGCGCTCGATCGCCGCTTGCAGATCGGAATTTATCGCTAAAAATTCCATCACCTCATCCTGCGTGCGCTCAGTGTTTTGCGGCGTCTGCGGAGCCAAAGAGGCGACAAACTCGCCAAAATCCGCAATCAGCCGCGCCTGAGATTTTGCGAGCAGATCATTCGTGCCCGCGCTCTCGTCCATTCGGTGCGGCAGTACGTACACGGGCACGCCCATCTCGCGAGCCAGACGCGCGCTTTGCAGCGAGCCACTGCGGGGCTCGGCTTGAGCGACGATCAGCGCTTCGGACAGCGCCACGACGATGCGGTTGCGCTGCAAAAACTGAAATCCGCGCGCGCTCACGCCGTCCTCGTACTCGCTAAGCGCGAGGCTGCGCTCGTAAATTTTGCCGATCATGGCGGCGTTTTGCGCGGGATAAATTTGATCAAGGCCGTTTCCAAAAACCGCGATCGTGTTTGGAAACGCCCCTTCGTGCGCGGCTATGTCGCAGCCGATCGCCGCGCCGCTTACGACGCAAAAGTCCGCATCGCTCAAGGCGCGCGCGAGGCGCAGGATCAAATTTTTGCTATAAACGCTCATCTTGCGCGAGCCCACGATCGAGATGCGGCGCTTTTGCAGTAGCGCCGGCTCGCCCCTAAAATACAGCTGCGCGGGCTCGCTCGCACCAAGCCTTGCTAGGCTTTGAATTTTAAAACTAAGCTCACTCGTAGTACTCATAGATTTCGTCCAAATAGACCAAATCGACCTCGCCTAAGATGTCGGAGCTGTTTGCAAGCGCGCGCAGAGTGGAGCTTTTGGGATGGCCGATAGCGATGGCGTAACCCTGCTTTTTAGCAAGCGCGACGGCCTCGCGCAGCTTTTTGCGCACCGCGGCGACGCTGTTTTGATTATCTAAAAACACATCGCGATGCACATATCGCATGCCAAACCCATTCATCGCCGCCTTGGCCTTGGTAGCGGGGCTCGTGCGAGAGTCGATAAATAAAAATCCATGCTCGTTCATCGCGCGCAGCAGATTTTGCATCGCGCGCTCGTCGGCTGTAAATTTAGAACCGGTATGGTTGTTTATAAATTTAGCGTTCGGAAAGTCCGCGCGCAGCTTGGCTATAACGCCGCGCAGCTTCTCATAATTATCCGAAGCTCGCAGCGTCGCGGAGTTATTTTTGGCAGAGCTTGCCTCCATCGGCAGGTGGATCGCGTAATGCTCAAAGCCGCGAGCGAGCGAGCGCGTGTCCTTGCGCTGATACTCCGGCGGGAAGATGGACGGCGTCACGCGCACGGGAAGAGCAGCGATTTTTTGCGCCTGCTCGTCGGTGCCTACGTCGTCGATGATGATCGCTAACTTTGCGCGAGAGCCTGCGGGCAAAGCCTTGCGCGGCGATTTAGAAAGATCGTCTGCGCTGCCGGAAGCAGGACTTTGTGCAGTAGAATTTATGGAATTTTCTGAAGCGGAATTTGCCGCGGTAAAATTTACGTCCGATCCGTCACCTGCCGAATTTACGGCGGCGGAATTTGCGGAAGCCATAGAATTTGCGGAATTTTGTGAATCGCCGTTTGAAGAATTTTGCCTCACTAAATTTTGTCCTGCAGAATTCTGCCGTGCGGGCTCGATACTCATCTTCGGCGCGGTTACGTTTTGCTCGGCGATCTTATCAAGCTCCTTTTGAATCAGAGCTTCCTTCTCCGCAGCGCTTAAACGCGGCTTTTTACCGCGAGGATCGGAAGTGCTCTTGGAAGCTTGTTTGCGCGAGCTCTGCTGCAACGCAGCTTTATTGCCCGAAAATACGAGATCCAAAACCGCGTAGGTAACCGCGCCGCTTAAAAAGCATAAGATTACGACAAAGGCGATCGCTATGTAATTGATCGGGCGCTTTTTGCGGTGCCCGCGTGGATTTGCATTAGCCAAAGCTCAGCCGAAATCAGTTTTTATCTTTGTTTATGAGTTTGCCTTTGGCGATCCACGGCATCATCGCGCGAAGCTTCTCGCCGGTTTTGCTAAGCAAGCTATTTGCCGTGATATTGCGCTCGGCGTTCATCCGCACGTAGCCCGCCTTGCGCTCGAGGATGAAGTCTTTTGCAAATTTGCCGTTTTGAATCTCCTTTAGCACCTCTTTCATCGCCGCTTTGCTGCTTTCGTTTACGACGCGGTTACCGCTTACGTAATCGCCGTATTCTGCGGTGTTTGAGATCGAGTAGCGCATATCTGCCATACCGCCTTGATAGATGAGATCCACGATCAGCTTCATCTCGTGCTGGCACTCAAAATACGCCATCTCAGGCTCATACCCCGCCTCGACGAGGGTCTCAAAGCCCGCGTTGATGAGCGCGCAAAGTCCGCCGCAAAGCACAGCCTGCTCGCCGAAAAGATCGGTCTCGGTCTCTGCTTTAAAAGTAGTTTCGATGATGCCGGTGCGGCCGCCGCCGATCGCGCTTGCGTAGCTTAGAGCAAGCTCTTTGGCTCTGCCGCTTTCGTTTTGCGAAACAGCGATCAGCATCGGCACGCCGCCGCCGCTTACGAACTCATTACGGACGGTGTGGCCCGGGGCTTTCGGAGCGATCATAATGCAGTCAATGCCCTTTGGAGGGACGATCTGTCCGAAGTGGATATTAAAGCCGTGCGCGAACGCGATCGCGTTGCCCTCGCTTAAATTTGGCTCGATTTCCGCTTTGAAAATGTCGTTTTGAAACTCATCAGGCGTTAGGATCATTACAAGATCGGCTGCTTTCGTAGCCTCGCCGACGCTCATTACTTTAAAGCCCTTTGCCTCGGCCTTGCTCCAGCTCGCGCCGCCCTTTTTTAGACCCACGATGACCTCTACGCCGCTATCGCGCAAATTTTCGGCGTGAGCGTGCCCCTGCGAGCCGAAGCCGATCATAGCGACCTTTTTAGCCTTAATCAAACCCAAATCGCAATCTTTGTCGTAAAAAACATTTATTGCCATAACGCATCCTTTTTTAAAAAATTTAGGCGAGATTGTAGCTAAAATTTGCTTTTACGTAGATAAACCGCGCGCCGCAAGGGCGGATAAAGAAATTTTGAGCTATCATTGAGGCATAATTTAGCTTTAAAAGGAGCGAAAATGAAAGTGGGGTTTATCGGCGGCGGAAATATGGGCGAGGCGATGATCGCAGCACTTTGCGGAGCCGGCGGACGAGATTGCGCGGCGAGCGGAGAAAATTTTGCAGAGTATAAAGAAAATTTCGCGCACGGCGGGCGAAATTTTATTTCCGATACTCAAAATTTTACCGCTTGCGAGCGGAATTCCGCAAATTTAGAGCAGGATTTTGCGAGCCACGAACGTGATTCCGCCTGCGCGCAGTCCGACTCCGATACGAAGCTTCAAGTCCTAGCCTACGCTAGAAGCAAAAACGAAGCCTTGCGCAAGCGCTACGGCGTGCAAATTTTGCAAGACGAGGCGCAACTGGCGCACGCTGCGGATATGATCGTGCTCGCGACCAAGCCCGCTAGCTACGAGGGGATTTTGCGCCTGATCGCGCCTGAGCTCGCGGGCAAAATCCTGCTTCTTTTGGCGCCGAATTTCAAGCTAGAGCGCGCCCAAAATATCGTAGGTGCGGACGTTCTCGTAGCCCGCGCAATGCCAAACGTCGCCGCGGGCATCGGCGCATCGGCTACGGCGCTGTGCTACGGCGAGTATTTTGATGAGGCCAGTCGGGAGATCGTGCGAGCGCTAGCCGCCAAAATCGGCAAATTTTACGAGATAGACGAGGCTTGCTTTGCTGCATTTACGGGGATTGCAGGTAGCCTGCCTGCGTATGTGTGCGCCTTTATCGAGGCGGCGGCGGATGCGGGCGTGCGAGGCGGACTGCCGCGGGCGCTGTGCTACGACGCGGTAGCGGCGGCGGTAGAGGGCACGGCGCGCCTGGTGCAAAGCGGCAAGCGCCCATCGGAGCTCAAAGACGCGGTTTGCTCGCCTGCAGGCACGACGATTGAGGGACTCGCGGCGCTGGAGGCTGCGGGGTTTCGCGCAGCGGTGATGGCGGCGATCGAGGCGTGCATCGCCAAAGCTCGCAGTTAGCCTTTCGCCGCACGTCGTCGGTTTCGGATTTCAAACACGGCGCGTTTAAGGGCGCGCTAATATCAGAATTCTTTTCGGGCGCTCTCTAGAGAAAATTTTGTCTTATTTTTATCGAATAAATTCGTCGCTTCTACGGTGGCAAAATTTACTAGCCTTATGGTAAACGAGCTAACAAGCTCGTATTGCATTAAAATTTTAAAATTTAGAGATTTTAGTTCAAAATTTTACGATTAAAATTTTAAATTTACAGGATTATAAATTTAGTGATCGCAACAGAGCTAAATTTTGATTTTAACGAAATAGGCTTGATGTCTGTGACCATTAAAATCAAAATTTAGCGTAGCATGAACGGATACGTCCGCGACTGCGAACTTGAGAGGCAAAAACGTAAAAGCGAAACGTAAGCGCTAAAAGAGGGCGTCCTGCACTGTGGTCTTGCGAAATACAAAGGCAAGCCGCAAAATTTCGCCGCTCGCGTGAATAGAAAACCAAAACTAGCCGCGGAAGCGTATTTTACTACCGGAGCGAGCCGTATCAAAACGCATTTCGCCGCCCCGGCGAGCCTTAAATTTAAACTACGCTTCGCCGGCGAGCTGCAAACCAAACCTGTGCGCCAAATCCTGTCAATCTGCGCAATAAAATTTAACTTTCATCTAGTCAGAACTTCGCACGCAAAACCGCGATAAGCAAGATCAGATAAATTCCTTCTCTAAAGGCTGCATCGCATTGCCGTCTGCGTCAAAAAGCACCCGCCCGCAGACCTCGCAAACCTCGTCTCTTGGCGACGGCTCGTCCGCATCCAGCTGCCACGCGGACATCTCGCCGCACTCGCAGTTTATAACGTAAAGGATCTGCCTTTTGCGGCGCTTGCCCCACGGCGCGATATCCCAAAATAGCTCCTCGCGCTTGCCTAGCTTTTTAAAATCTTTCTCGGCGTCCTTGTGCGCGACGAGCAGATAGTAAGCGTCGCTATGAAGATCCAAAGTAAAGAGCCTAAAATAGCTCTTCTTCAGCGCTTTTTGAAACTCGTTCATCAAAAATAGGCTCGCATCGCCGCGCTCGAAATCCTCTTTTTTTGCTTCTTTTTCGAGCCTTGCGTAAATTTTATCGCACTCTAGTGACACGCCGCTTTGCAGCGCACCTAGCCTAGAGCTGATAAATTTGCCCACATCGCCCGTCTCGTCCTCGCCAGCCCAGTCAAGCATCCAAACAAGCCCTTTACCGATAAGCGCGTTCAAAAATTCACCGTCATTCATCTCGCCTATCTTCTCAAAACCGCCCGTCTCGCCCGCCGTCAAATGCTTTAGGACGCAGCACTGATCTTTCGTCATTTTCGCTCCTTTGATTAAATTTACCGCTTACGTGGGTCTGTTTAAATTTTACTTCCAAAAAGCTTTAATCTTACTTTTCGCAACTTCTTACGCTGCAAATTTGGCTCGCGGCGGCGGGTAAAATTTACGCTATAATTTCACAAAAGCGCTAAAATTCCAACCGAAAAGGACGCAAATGCAAATGGATCTGCAAGAAAAGATTAAGGAGCTGCAGCGCAAGATCGCGCGCGAAATCACCTATTTTCAGACGGGCGGAGTGAGGCCGCGAGGCGCGATCGATGAGTGCTGGATCGGCCGCGTGCTCGCTTGCGCGGCGGACGAGGAGCTGCCTGTGGATCAAAACGACGCGCCGATGCTCCCTCTAGCGCAGTTCTACCTGCCCGCGCTGCCCTACGTGCCGCAGATCTTGGACGGCGTCAAGCTGCTTACGGTCTTCATCTCGCAGGATCTCATCGGCAAATTTGATGATGATATGGACGGCCTGTGGGCAATCCGCGAGTATAGCGACGTAAGCGAGCTCGTCATAAAGGAGCTTTCAAATCCGCGCTCGCAGATAAGACCCTTCCCTTTGCAGCCCAAATTTGCCGCGGACGATACGCCCGTTTGGGACGGCGGCGGGCTGGAGCCTGACGTCGTGCACGAAATTTTGGAGCTTAAAAGGTCGGTAGGGCTTTATTATTCCGATGTCACGGCTGGGCTGGAGTATTACAACTGCACGAAGCTCGGCGGCTACCCCTCCTTTTGCCAGTCCGGAGTGAGCTTCGGCGAGGGCTATCAGTTCGTTTTTCAGGTCTCTTCAGACGAAAAAGCTAATTTTAACGTCATTGACGGCGGCAGCTTGATGTTTGCCAAAAACCCGCAAAGCGGCGCATGGAGCCTGTATTATGATTTCGATTAGGCGCGCGAAAGGCTTTAGCTCGCTCGTAAAATTCCGCCGCTTCAAACGGACGCCGGGAGCGAGTAAATTTACGATGAAATTTTATCGGCGTGCGGCTTTGAGCCCGCTCGGTGCAGATTAAATTTAAACGGCGGCGCACCCCGATCGAGATTAAATTTAAACTGCCGAAAGACGAGCCGTATAGATGCAGGCGAGCCGAATACGGCGAGCGGATCGTAAAAAATTCGGCGCCGTAAAATTTTAAAATTTATAGCCTGAGATTTCGGCTTCGAGCTTGAAATTTAAGGCGCGCTTGAAATTTTAACCTGCAAATTTAAAGGAGCGAAAATGAACGCAAACGAGCTTGCAAACATCTGGCGCAAGCCTATCTACCTGCCATATCTACAAGATCCGCTCACGCCCGAGGCACTGCGAGCCGCGGAAGAGGAGCTAGGACACGCCCTGCCGCGCGAGCTAGTCATGATGCTAAGCGTGCAAAACGGCGGCTACCTACGCTACGAGCTAGAGGGCTACCCGCTGGACGCCGTCAGCGGCATCGGCGAGGCGCATCCGTCGCTTACGCGCTTTAGCTGGGGCGAGGAGCGCGAGTGCGTGAGCTTCGAGCTTGACGGGCTGGTGCCCTTCAGCGGCGACGGACACTGGTATCTGTGCCTGGACTACCGCACGAGCGAACAGCCTGCGGTCGCCTACATCGACGTCGAATGCGACGAGCAAAGCATCATCGCGCAGGATTTCGCTTCGTTTTTGGCGCTTTTGCGGCTCGATGCGAGCGGCAAGCTCGCGCTGCAAACGGGACTTGATCTAGACGGCACGAAGGCGCGGCTGGAGGAAATTTTGAGCGTGCGCGCTAAAGCCGCCGATCCGCAGCTTTACGGCTTTATCGTGTATAATTTCGCTCGCGAGGGCGGCATGCTGAGCCTTAGCCCGAACGAGGTTCGGCTCGGATTTACCAGGCGGGGCGAGCGGCGGTTTAAAGAGCTTAAAAACTTTAGCGAGCCCGCCCTGCGCTATGCTGAGCTGGATGCGAGCGCGATGATACTGGATGTTTTCAAAGAGGAGCTGATGGGTGAAATTTTGCGCAAGCTAAATGATGCTGGCTTGTGCGCACAGAGCCTAAAAGACGCGATCGGCGCGTAAGCTTTTGCGATTAGTGATGTAGCTTTGTGAGGGCTGCGACGCACGCTTGTGCAACCAGCAATGCGGGCTTGCGAGCACAAATTTAGCTCGCCGCGGCGGGTAAAATTTCGCTATAATTTTGCCAATTTAACAAAGGAGAAAAGGGTGAGCGTAGAATTTCACGTCAAAAATAAAAAGCGCCCGCTATTTATGGGCTATTCGGACGCCATGAGCGTAGGCAAGGCATTGGAGCTCCTGCCCGATCTATCGGTATTTGACATAGACGAGAGCGCCGAGGGCTTTGACGAAAGGGCGTTTTTAAAATCGCCTTTGAGCGAGCAGGAGTGCTTGATTTTGGGCGTGCGGGGCAAGAGCGGGCGCGGAATGGAGCTAAGATATGACGAGGAGCGGCAAAGTTACGCCGTGCGCGTAAATACGCCCGCGACGGTCTTTGATTGGGTTTTGGCGATCTCATATCTACAGGCGCTATCCAAGCAGCTGCAAAGCGAGATCGCGGATGAAAACGGCGAAATTTACACCCCCGACAGTATAGAACAATTCGACTACGAGCGCGATATATCGGCGGGACTGCATTCGATAGATCAGCACTTAAGCGGCGATACCGAGGTAAATTTTTGCTACGGAGTAGAGAGGCCTTTTGCGATAAACCGCGCGATGATGGATGAAATTTTAGCCTCATACAACCCCTCTGCCGAGTTTAGCAAGCGACTAACCGAGGTGCAGTACCTTGGCGCTTACAGCGCGCGCCAAAGGTTTTATCGAAATGGAGATGACGGCACGATAATGGGCTCATACGCGCTCACACAAGACCTGCCTACCATCCTGCCCTACAAACCGTTTGTGGAATGGCAAAACACCGAGATGCTGAAAAATAACGACGTCGCGCGCTGGCAGATCGCGCTCATAGGCATAGATGGCGACGAAAACGACGCCGATAACTACCATGCGATCGCCGAGCTGGAATACGACGAGTTTATCGCGCGCCTGCCGAAGCAAAACTACCGCTTCATCGATGCAAGCTATATTTTGGTAGGTGGGCTAAACGCCGAACAGCTAAAGGCGCTGGCAGGCTAAATTTTACTTGCGGCGAAATTCTACAGAATTTTATCGAGGATTGACGCCGCAAAATTTAAAGCCATCGAGGCTTAACGCTGCAAAATTTCAAGCAGCGGAATTTGCGGTAAACTTAGCGGTATGTAAAATTCTAAGGAGGCGGAATTTTATCGCAGCAGCATTTTTAAATTTATATCACGGTGAAATTCCGTCGTGATAAAATTTAGAAAGTCTAAATGAAAAAGACCTGCTACGATCTAAAATTTACGATAACGACGAAATGCCGGGCATGCTGCAAGAGGACATCGAGGCGCTACCGTAGTGCAAGCGGATTTTATCCGCCAAATAGCGTCGCGCGTTAATCAGCCAAAATCGCCGCCCTACTTAAATCCGGGTTCAAGCTTAGCTCATCTATGACCCGCAAAAGCTCTAAAATTTCATTTTTAATCCCCGCGGCGTCCTCTAAGCTCGGCGGCGGCGAAAAGAGCGTTGTTTCAAACTTATTCTTCGCTCCGTTTAAAAATAGATAAAGCTTATCGTCCATAAACGCCGCGCTCAGCCCCATTTTCCCCGCGAATTTTTCCTTTAGCTCTCGCAGACGCTGCATAAACGCGGGCGTCAAAAGATACCGCGCCTCTACTTTATCATCCGCAAAGACCCTAAATTCTTTGCTAAAAAACAGGTCGTCCATCTGCTCTTTTTCGCCCAAAAATCTGGTGTTTAGCGTGCGGCTCGCGACTATAGTTTGCCCGCTAAATTTCTTGTAAAACTCGCAGACCAAGACCGAGCCGCTGAACGCCTGCATATCCTTCATCGTCGACCAAGCAAAAACTATCGCGGAGAGTAAATTTAGCGCCGCCGAATCGCTTAGCTCCAGCGTCGCGCCGTTTGGGATATTGATCGCTTCACTGAGGCTAAATTTGACGCCTTTATAAATGCCGCTGATTTGGTCTTCGGCGCGAAACTCATCGGGCGAATAGATGCCGATTTTGCGAAATTCTTTACGGCTGATGCCGGCATTCGGATCGTAGCTAAAATTTGGATCTGTGCTCCGAATAGCGGCGCGGACGAAAACGTCTTTATAAAACGCTTTGTAATCCCCCAGCTCGTCGATCACTCGGCTCGCGTTAGCCATTAGCGCAGCGAGAAAAAACGGGATATAGATAATGATGAAAAATAGCGGTGCAAGGCGATTTTCAAAAAGATGGCCTACGGCAAATCCGCCGCCCACGGGCAGTATAATTATAAATAAAATCCCCAAAAACAGATACTTTACAAATGCTAGCCGGCACTCTTTTTGCTTTTTTGCGGTGGCAACTATCGCTTCGTTTATATTCAAAATTTTACCTTTTTCTAAATTTGCGCGGCGGATTTCGCGCTCGGAGCGAATTTTAGCAAAATTTACTCCGCAAAGATACGGCGAGCGTGAGTGAATTTTATTCGGCGGATTAAATTTATGAAATTTGTGTCGCAGCGGCGATCTACCTGGACGTGCGCTGATTTAGCCACATTTTAAGATTGCCCACGCCCTCTTTTAGCACCCCAAATCCTGCCGCGGCAATACAGATAAAATTAATTAGCGAGCCCCTCCCGCCGACGTTTAAAATCCCAAAGCCCACGATCCACAGCGCCGCGCCGAAGCCAAGCGTGCACACGGCGGTCGCGATCCCCAGCTTGCGGCGCAAGGGGCTTGGCTTGCGCGCTACCCAAACTCGCGTAATCACGTAGCTGCCCGCATATCCTCCGCGGATGAAATACGCGCGCGCAAGCTCGCCCTCCTCCACGGGGATATCGTTAAACTCGCCGCGCAGCTTCACGCCGTCTATCTCGAAAAATACCCAAATTTTGCTATTTCCTCTTGCAGCATGAACGCGGAGATTTCGAACCTCGCCCGTGATCTCATATTCCAACTTGTCTCCTCAAACAGCTTTGCGCTTTGCTTCCGCGCTAAATTCCGCGCCGTAAAATTTTAAAATCTAAAATTTGCCTTGCTTACAGCGCCGTCCATAAAATTTTAAAGTCGAGATTCTGCAAGCCCTAAATTTAGAGCTAAGCCTTAAAATTTCATAGCGATAGAATTTCAAGTAAAGCTCCGCCGCTAAATTTGGCTAATCGCATGCACTGACTATTGCGCCTTGCCGAATTTTGCACGTCGCAAAATCGCGGCGAAATTCCGCGCCGTAAAAGCTCACAAATCCGCCGCGGCAATATCGCAAGCAAGCCCATCGCAAAAACCAATACCGCGCGACGAGCAGTACAAATATGCTATGAAAGGCGGATAGCGCAAAATAGACGCCATACGACAGACGACGAGCAATATAAAACAGACGGCGCACGGCAAGCAGTGTAAACTAACAAACGTGCGCCGGGCAACCAAGCGCCTACTTCTTTAAAATTTCGTTTTTCATGAATTCGTAGAGCTGACAGGATTTTTTATTGCCCGCGTCGCAGCCCTTTTTGACCCATCCAAGCCCCTTGGAAAATCCGCGCAGATCCCCCTTGCTCACATACAAATAGCCTAAATTATTGCAGGCATCGCCGTAGCCCAGCTCGCAGGATTTAGTGTAAAGCTTCTCCGCCTTGTCGCGATCCTGTGGCGCGCCGAGGCCCTTATCATACGCAACGCCGGCGTTATAGCAGCTATCCAATAGCCCTCCGTCGCAACCTCGCTCGAAAAAGCTTACCGCCTTTGCCTGATCCGCCGCGAGCCCAAAACCGCCCGTGAAATAGACCACGGCCGCATTGTGACAACTTTTGGCATAGCCCAAATCGCAGGCCTTGACATAGTGCCGAGCAGCCGCAACGAAGTCCCTACTCAGGCGCCCTTGCTGATACAGGTTGCCTAGCTTATGACAAGCTACGGCGACGTTTTTATCGCAGGCTGCGTCATAAAATACTCCCGCTTGCGTCGCATTGCCCTCGCCGTCGTATAGGGCTCCCAGATCAAAGCAGCTATCTTTCTCACCCGCCTCGCAAGCCTTGGCAAGAGCGGGCTTGGCGCCGTCGTAATCTCCGCGGGAGAGCTTGTCGCGCCCCAGCTGCGCGCAGCTTACGCCATCGCCGCGGTAGCACTTAAACGATAAAACGGGTGACGGCCAAAAAAGCACTATAACCAAGATGCAAACGGCAATCGAAAGCGCCGCTATGTCGATGATCTTTCTCATATCTATCCTTTTTGCGGCGATGCGCAAATTTTAAATAACGCACTAGTAAACCTATAGTGCATTATTGCAAGCAAGACGTTAAAATTTAAACAGCACAAGAAAGCGCCTAGTTTAAACCAACCCGCAAGTCTATGATATTTTACGCAATAGCTTATCGCATTAAATTTAAACTGCTCAACCGTCTTTTATGCCAATGATGAAGTAAAATTTTAATTTTGCGGTTGATCTATTGAAATCGTGTCTTTTATCCACTGAAGCTTTTCACAAATTTTTTCATTCCCTAAGTCGCAAGCCCTCACAAAATAGTCTAACGCCTTGCGGAGATCTTGCTTTACATTCTGACTACCGCCAACGTACAAAACTCCGAGATTACCGCAAGCATAGGAAAAGCCTAAATCGCAGGCTTTCGTGTAAAATTCTATAGCTTTATCATAGTTCATCTGCGTCCCGTCGCCTTGCTGATATGAAAATGCGACGTTATAGCAGCTATCGAGTAAGCCATGTTCACAGCCTTTTTTAAAAAGCTCAAACGCCTTTTCGTGATCTACTTCTAGTCCAAAACCGCCCATAATGTATACACTTCCACCGTTGTGGCAACTTTTGCCATAGCCTAAATCACATGCTTTTTCATAAAATTTTACTGCTTTTTTATAATCCTTCTCCAGGAGGCCTTTTTGGTATAAATTTCCTAGCTTGTGGCAACTTACTGCTTTACTTTTCTCGCATGCTTTCAAATAAAATTTGCTTGCTTTTATAGCATCTACTTTATCGCCATTATCATATAGGGTACCTACTTCAAAGCAGCTATCGATATCTCCTAAATCACATGCTTTTGCGAATATTGTCCTTGAGCTTTCATAATCACCTCTTGATTGTTTATCTCGCCCTAGCTCCACGCAGCTTTTATTGTCGTCAAAATGGCATTTTAACGATAAAATCGGCGTAGGAAAAAGAATTTTAATTAAAACGCAAACGGCAATGACAAGAGCTACGATGCTAATTGTCTTTCTCATATCTAATCCTTAAATTATCCACTCATATCCATTAAAATTTGCCAGCAACTTTATGCTTATTGCAGAAAAACACAAGCGGAAAAGATTTCATATAAAAACACGATTTGAGTGAAATTAATATAAAATCAACTGATAAGAGCCTACATTTTCTCTTTCGCGCTTAGGCCCATCAGGGCAAACGCAGTGCGGATACTAAGCGCCACGAGCGCGAACAGCTTGAGTTTCGCGTCCTCGTTCTCGCTGCCTACGACGCGGTTTTCGTTGTAGTATTTGTGAAAGTCCGCCGCGAGCGCCTTTAGGAAATCGGGCAGCTTCTGCAAGCCGCGCGAATTAAATGCGTCATTTAAAATTTCATTCAAGCCAAGCGCCGCAAAAGCTAGGCCGAGCCCCGCTTCATCTAGCGTGCCGAAGTCCGCGCCCAAGACATCTGCCTCGCGTTTGCCCGCTTTGGTAAAAATTTGATTGACCCGCGCGTGAGCGTAGTTGATGTAAAAGATCGGATTGCTGCTGTCCTCGCGCGCAAGCTCGTCCACGTCGAACTCAAGCGGCGTCTCGCCCTTTTTGCTGATGAAGATAAATCGCATAGCATCCCTGCCGATCGCGGCGAGCACGTCGCTCATCAAAATCGCGTTGCCCGCGCGCTTGCTCATCTTGTAGGTCTGCCCGTCTTTGAGCAAATTTACCATCTGCATTAGGATGATCTCGAGCCTGCTTTCGTCGTAGCCCAGAAAATGCACGGCGGCCTTTAATCGCGCGATGTAGCCGTGGTGATCGGCGCCCCAGATGTTGATGCAGCGCTCATATCCGCGCTCAAATTTGTTGTTGTGATAGACGATGTCGCCCGCAAGATAGGTCGGGCGCGCATCCTCGCGGATGACGACGCGATCCTTTTCATCTCCGAGCTGCGATGAGCGGATCCAAATTTTGCTCTCCTGCTCATACATCTTGCCGCTGCGCTCAAGCTTCCTAATCGTTGGCTCAAGCTCGCCGTAGAGGCTCTTTTCGCTAGCCCAGTTTTGGATATGAATGCCGGCGTCTGCGAGATCTTTTTGGATGATCTTTAGCACTTCGTCCTTAGCGAACTCCGCAAGCTGCAAGATCCGCGATTCGTCGCGGAAAATTTCATCGCCGAATTGGGCGTGCGCAAGAGGGATAATCTCATCGATATACTCGCCGCGGTAGTATTTCTCGGGATAGCTCACGTCCTCGCCCGCAAGCTCGCGCGCACGAAGCGCGATCGAAGTGCCCAAAAGCTCGATCTGATTGCCCGCATCGTTGATGTAGTACTCGGTATCTACGCGGTGACCCAGATAGCCTCCGATGCGCGCAAACGTATCGCCGTAAACGGCGCCGCGCACGTGCCCGATATGAAGCGGACCTGTAGGATTGGCGCTGATGTATTCAAGCAGAATTTTTTGCGACGCGGCGGCGGAATTCCGCGCCTCATCGCATTTTGGCACAGCAACGGAATTTGACGCCGCCTCGGAATTCTGCGAAATAAAATTTTGCCTAGCGGCGGAATTTTGCGATTTGGCGGCGTCATTGCCGCTCGCAGCTAGATTTGCAGCAAAGCCGTTGCAAACAGGCTCGCCCGCGCAAATCCTTTCCGAAGCTGGTAAAATTCCACGTCCAAGCTCGGCGTCGTTTTTCGCAAAATCGCCACCCAGTCTAAGGGCATTTTCAGCAAGCGCACCCAACACGACGGGCTTTAGGTGAAAATTTAGATAGCCGTTCACCGCCGTGGCGCTTAGAATTTCGCTGTCTTTAAATTTAGCCGCAAGCTCCTCGGCGATAAGCTTTGGCGCCTTTCGCAGCTCTTTAGCCAGCGCAAAAGCCTCGGGCGAGGCGTAATGAGCCAAGCTTTTATCTTTGGGTTTTTCTAAAACGACTTTGCGAGATAAAATTTTAAAAATTTCATTTAAGACTAAATTTTTCAAATCCTTTACGCCTTTTTAGTATCGCTGATTTCGGCGTCTTTGATCTCTTGCTCCATCTTTTTCTCGACCTTTTGCGGTTCGTCGTCCTCTTCCATCTCTTTTTTGAAAGTCTTTATGCCCTTGCCCACGCCCTTTGCGAGCTCAGGGATCTTTTTAGCTCCGAAAAGTAACACGATGATCGCTAAGATAATTAGCAGTTGTTGAACGCTTACGCCCATTTTTTCTCCTTTAAATTTTCCAAATTTCGATTAGCTTGCCTATGTCGCGGCTTGCCGTTTCTAGTTTGATAGTTTTGTAGATTGATCTTAAATTTTCATACGCAGCTTCCAGGCGGTCGTTTATTATGAAATAATCATACTCGCCTAGGCGCTCCATCTCCTCTTGCGCGTTTTGCAGGCGTAAAGCAATATCGGCGGGATCATTATCGCCGCGAGCGCGCAACCTATCCCTAAGCTCTGACAAGCTCGGCGTAGTAATAAATACGCTGGTAAGCTCGTTTTTAGGTACTTTTCCGCGCACGATCTCATATCCTTGCACATCGATGTCAAAAATCACGATCTTACCCCGCTCAAGCTCGCTCGTAGCAGCTTTTAGCGAAGTACCGTAGTATTTGCCGTGGACCAACGCCCACTCTAAAAACTCTCCGCGCTCGATGCCTGCGCGAAACTCGCTCTCGCTTATGAAATGATAATTCACGCCATCTGCTTCACCCGCACGCATTTCGCGCGTCGTAGAGGAGATCGAGAAGTATATCTGCTCGCCAAATTCTGTGATAAGACGCTTTATGAGCGTGCTTTTGCCGCTGCCGCTGGGACCGGAGACGAGCAAAATTTTGCCTTTCACTATCTGTCTCCAAACGATATGTCGATATTGATCTTAAAGTCCTTCAGCGCGTCTTTAGCATCCTTGCTACCCGCAAATCTCTCGATCGTACTTGCGATGCCCGCTTCTAGATCATCGCGCAACTTGGTTTTCAGCTCCTCGGCGCTCGGTTTTTTACTGTGCTCGTTACGCAGCGGCTCGCTTTTAGAGCTAAGCTCTAACTCGCTTGCCATAAGGCTGGCAAACTCCGCCGCAGCCGAAGCGGCAAGCTCATTCGGCATAGCTTGTGCGCCAAATTTCATCTCATTTACCTGCTCGGACACACCAAATTTAGGAGATTTAAATTCGGTGCGCTCCGAAGCCTTTGAAGCATTAAATTTTATCTGCTGCGCGGCGCTCTTTGCGGGCTTACCAGATTTAAATTGCTCGCTATCTGCGGAGCTTTCGGCAAACGAGTTTGCGAAATCGCCCTCCATAGCGCGCAAAAATCCATCCGCAAACCCGCCGGCAACGCTATTGGCTTGCTCGCTTTGCTTCGGTAAATCTGAGGCATCTAATATGTGCGGTAAGTTTAGCTCCGAAAAATTCGGCGCAGGAGTAGAATTTATAATCCCGGTATTGCTAGAATTTGCAGAAGCTGCGAAATTTGCGCCAATTGAATTCCATGCTTCATTATGAGCAGACATAGGCGTATTCTGTGCAAGTCCGCCAGTAAATTCCATGCTTTGAAACGGAACGGCATTATAAAGATTTTCGCGAGGTATATCGCCCGCACCCGCTAACGCAATCGGCATATCTGAAGCGACCTCGTATTGAGACGGAATTTGCGTTTTTTGAAAATCCGTAGCCGCTGTATTTTTATCATGCGCAGATTTTTTATCCTCTTTTTCATCAGAAGCAAACGCAGCCGTGGCAAAATTATCATATCCGCCAAACTCCTCCACGGGCATGCCGGCACTATCGAAAAGCCTAGAAAAATCCATATCAAATCCGCTGTTAACAGGCGCGCCGGCTACATCTTGCACTACTTGCGAGGCAGATTTTCTTTCCTCTGTTTTATAGGCAAATGAGCCGTCTGACTCATGCTGTTTAAGCGTAACGTCCGCAAAGTCTTTCGCTTCCTCTAGATTAGGCGCAGCGTCTGCCTTTTTTTCAACAGCAGTTCCATTAGAGCTGCTAGCTCTTTGCAGCTCATCTTGCTGTACAAGCGGTAAAGTTTCGCTTGCCCGTGTGGCAGGAATTTCATCTTCTGTCTGCATTTTATCCGTTTTGGAATTCTTAGGATTTTCATCATCTAGCGCCGCTAGAGCTATCGGAGCATCGTCCTTTGCGAGTGGAATTTCATCTTGAGGCGTGTGATTACTTTCGGCAGGCTCGCTTGTGCTGATACTATTTAACGGCACATCCTCAGGGATATCGCTAGCAGCTAAGTTTAGAGGCATATCGTCTGCGATATTATCCGCAATCTTTTCTGCGACGGCGTTAAGCGGCGTATCATCGGCGATGGTGTCCGCAAGAGCTGCTTCATCTGCAAGCTGTGAGAGCGGAATATCATCTGCGATCTCGTCCGTGCGCGGCATATCACCTACCAACTGCGAAAGCGGCACATCATCTGCAATCTCGGGCGCTATATCGTTTGCCAGCTGTGAAAGCGGTATATCCTTACCGGAGTCATAAAAGCTATCCACAAGCTCTTCAAAATTACTGCCCGAAGCGGAATTTGCCTGGTCAATCGCATCGATCTCTTTCATCACAGAGCTTGCATCGGCAAATTCTTTCGCCATTTTTTCTTTCGCCTGCACACTCATATTTTGAACCGAAAATTCGCTAATAAACGTAATGAGCTCAAGCGGCGAAAAAGGCTTAGTAAGGGTGTATCGCGCTCCTGGCACCGAAACATTCTTAGGCGTCAGAAACAGCGTTTTATTAAGATCAAATTTTGAAATATCATCGCCATCTTCATAATTTTTTATCGTCAAATCATATTCACTCTCGTCTGCACTATATGCTACCAGATCCGCACCGATGCGCTCGCAGCAAATATTTACGACACTTGCAACCTGCTCATTGTGATTGTCAAGTAGAATTTTCATTTATGACCTTTTAGAAAGAATTTGGGCTATTGTAAGATATTTTTGGTTATTAATTGCTTATATTTGCGCTAAATTTCGGTTATTTAGGCGATAAACTTTGCAGCATTTCTGCGCTAAATTCTCATCGTGGGTCACGAGCACGAGTGCGCCACGGCTGGATTTTATATAATCAAAAATCACGTCCATGACCTCGTTTGCGGTATCTTTGTCTAAATTTCCAGTAGGCTCGTCGGCAAAGATTATGCGCGGCTTTTTGCAAAGTATACGAGCGATACTCACGCGCTGCTGCTGTCCGCCGCTAAGCTCGCCCACGCCTTGCTTTAAAGTATGTTCGATCTGAAGCTTTTTTAAAATTTCATCATCTATCGCATTATTCGTAAGTTTAGCGGCGAGTTCAATATTTTCGCCAGAGGAAAAGCCCTTAAAAAGGTAGTGGGATTGAAATATAATACCGAAGTCGTTGCGGCGGATTTTAAGTCTCTCATCAGAGCTTAGCTCGTAAATACTGCGCCCGCCGTAGATCACCTCGCCCGAGTTCGGCTTTAAAAGCGTGCATAAAATATGAAGCAAGGTCGATTTGCCGCAGCCGCTAACGCCCAAAATAGCGATGCTCTCGCTCTCTTGGACGCTTAAGCTTACATTTTCAAAGAGCGAATAATCATACGCGTGAGTAAGATTTACGCCCTTTAGAAGTTCCATATTTAGCCGATTTGAGCCGCTACTTCGGCTGCGAAGTCTTCGCTTTTTTTCTCTAGGCCTTCGCCCACTTCGAAGCGGACGTATTTTACGATCTCGATCTTGCCGCCTAGTTTTTTAGCTTCTTCGTCAATCACCTGCTCGACGGTTTTCTTATCGTCCATTACGTAAAATTGCCCTAGCAGCGTGAGGCGCTGATCGATCTGGGTATTATCGGCGATGAAGCGATCGATCTGACCCGGCAAAATTTTATCCCAAATTTTTTCAGGCTTATTTTGTTTGCGAAGCTCGTCTTTTAGAGCTTCGATCTCTTTGGCTAAAATTTCATCGCTTATATGCGCGCGCGAGCCGAACTGCGGGATCTTATGAAGGGGCTTACCTAAACGCACAAACTCCTCATTTTCCTTCTCAAACTCGCCTTTAAGAGCCAAAAATTCCTTCTCGATAAAATCGGGGTCAAGCTCTTTATAGCTGATAACCTGAGGTTTCATCGCGGCTGCATGCATGCAGAGATTTTTTATAAGATCCTTCGCACCCTCCGCAGTTCGCTCGCTGTCGCAAGCTGCTGCGATGATTACACCTACGCGACCGTTTGAGTGCAGGTAGCCGTTTACTACGCCGTTTGCACCCGCTTTGATCGTCTCAAATCTTCTAACGACCAAATTTTCGCCGATCGTAGCGATCTGGCTTTTTAGATGCTCATCAAATTTAACGCCGTCGATGATACTGGAATTTAGCTCATCAATGCTGCTAATGCCTTTACTTTGGATATGTAGAGTAGTATTTTTAACTAAATTTATAAAATTTTGATTTTTAGCTACGAAGTCGGTTTCGGAATTTATCTCGCTTATCGTGGCGATCTTGTGATCCGCGCCCACTTCGACGCTTACTAGACCCTCACTAGCTAGGCGGTCGGCCTTTTTAGCAGCCTTTCCAAGGCCCTTTTCGCGAAGCAGATCAACGGCCTTATCCATATCGCCGTCTGTTTCAACTAAAGCCTTTTTGCAGTCCATCATCCCCGCTCCGGTGCTTTCGCGGAGCTCTTTTACCATTTGCGCGCTGATTTCCATTACTCTTCGTCCTCATTTACGTCAAAATCCTCTTCGCTCATCGCCTCGGCTACGACTTCCTCTTTCTCCTCGTCGCTGACGGCTTCGCTCTGCTCGACATCCTCGCTCGCATCTTGATCGCGAAGCGCCTTGCCTTCGTTGATCGCCTCAGCCATCTCTTGGCAGAAAAGCTGAACCGAGCGGATCGCATCGTCGTTGCCGGGTATCGGGAAATCAACTACGTCCGGATCGCAGTTCGTATCCAAAGGCGCGATAACCGGCATTTTTAGGCGGTTAGCTTCCGCTACGGCGATCTTTTCTTTAACTACGTCAATGACGAAGATCATATCAGGAAGGCCCTTCATATTGCGAATGCCGCCTAGATAAAGCTCGAGCTTCTCTTTTTTGCGGCGAAGCATTAGCGCCTCTTTTTTGGTTAGTAAATTTATCGAGCCGTCCTCTTCCATAGTCTCGATTACTTCGAGCTTGCGGATCGATTGCTTGATAGTAGAAAAATTCGTCAGCATGCCGCCTAGCCATCTGTGGCTCACATAAGGCATGCCGCATTTTTCGGCGTACTCTTTTAGCGTCGCGCCGGCTTGTTTTTTGGTGCCTACGAAAAGTATCGTCTTGCCCTCGGCAGCCGCATCGCGCACGATATTATAAGTGTAGCGGAAGTAGCGGATAGTTTTTTGTAGATCTATGATGTAGATACCTTTTCTCTCGCCGAAAATGAATTTTTTCATCTTCGGATTCCATCTGCGTGTTTGGTGTCCGAAATGAACGCCGCACTCTAGCAAATCTCTCATTGTTACCATGAGTTTTCTCCTTGTGGGTTGCCCCGAAATTTAGGTTTCTCCTCCACACCCATTAACATCTGTTTTTAACAAACGCAACCAAATTTTAGGATTGGTGTGTGTGAATTGAAGCTGAGATTATATTTAAAAATAGCTAAATTAAAGCTAAATTTAATATAATCCAAACCTCGGCGCGGTTAAATTTTGCGCTGCAAAAAAAGATGAGATGCTCGCAAATGGCGCGAGTAAGATTATACGTCAAATTTAAATTCGCCGAATTTAAAAAGCGGCATCTGCTTTAAATTTCACTCAAAAAATCCCTTTTTCACGAGCTTGCCCTCTTTCACGCAAAACTCCCCTTTCGCGATCACGCTATCTAGGTTTAGGGCTTCGTCAAATACCGCAAAATCGGCGTCAAAGCCTACTTTTATCTCGCCTTTGCCGCCTAGATTTAGGTATTTTGCGACGTTTTTGCCCATCATGCTTAGCGCTTGCGGGATGGTTAGGATTTTATTTTTCACGCAGGCCTGCAAGACCTCTAAATTCGTCTCGCACGAGGCGCAGCCGTAGCCCACCAGCGCGCCGTTCTCGTCAAATCTAGGCACGCTACCGTTACCGTCCGAGCTCATCGTTAGGCGCTCTAAATTTAGCCCGTTAGCTAGCCCATACGCGATGGCTTCGTGAAGCGGGGCAAATTTACTTCCGCCGCTCGTAATGTCGATATAGCCGCCCATTTTTTGAAATTTGATCGCCTCGTCAAAAAGCTCCTTTGTCCGCGCGCAGTGCGTCGGCGAGAAGTAATTAATCGGGAACGAATAATCCTTGATCACGCTAAAAATCGGGTCAAATTTATCCGCGAGACCGCCCATATGCATATGCAGCACGCCGCCTCTTTTCGAGATCATGCCGCCGATGCGAATCTGTGTTAGAGTTTTGATGAGCTCCTGAGAGGTCGGATAGCTGCCGCGGTTGTCGCTCATCGCGATCTTACAGCCGATGACCTTGTCGATGAGCACCAGATCGCGCGTGACGGAGCCAGTAAATGTGACGCTAGGCAGCGCATAAGAGCCTGTGTGGATGAAGGTCGAAATGCCCTCGTATTCAAGCGCTTTGGCCTTTGAGTAGAGATTTTCGAGGCTCCTCGTGCACCCATCCGTACCCAGCGTCCCCACGACCGTCGTCGTGCCGTAGCGGATGATCTGTGATAGCGTTATTTCGGGCGTGCGCGAGTGATAACCCGCCTCGCCGCCGCCGCCCGTGATGTGCACGTGCTGATCGATGAGTCCGGGTGCTAAAATTTTGCCCTCTAGATCGTAAATTTCAAGCCCATCGACTCGAAAATCAAGCCCCTTAGAAACGGCTAAAATTTTACCTCCACCGAGCAAAACGTCGCTCCTACCGACGTGCTCGGGCGCGTATAGATCGGCGTTTTTAAGTAACAGCATATTTTCTCCTTTGCTTTGGATTTTTGATTGTAAATTTTACGTTTTTTAGCCTTCTTGACTGCGATGTCGCACCGCAATCTCGCCTCTTTTTCGCCGTTTCGCTTTGCAGCGCCTCTACGTCAAATTTTATAGAGTTTCGGGAAATTTCGGCAGTCTCGCGGAGAAATTTTATATCCTGTTTTGCTTTTCATCGGCATAGTTTATTCATCACAAAGCCGCAGAAGCGCCCCGTGACGCCATCTCTACGGTATGAAAAATGCCGCTCGCTCTCAAAAGTGCAGCGCGGATCAAATTTAACGTTTCGCACACCCGCAGCTGCGAGCTCGTCGCGAAGTGCGGCGTTTAGATCGAAATGCCCCTGCGTTTTGTAGCGCTCAAACTCGCCCAGATCAAGCTCGCCAAGTTCGTAGTTTCGCGCCTTAATATTCGCGCCCACGAATACCTTCATCTCTGCAGCGACGCAGCCGAAGCGCTCGCTCATCAAATTTATTGCATTGGTGCAGATCCGCTGGCTCACGCCCGCGCGCCCTGCATGCACCGCAGCAACCACGCCGCGCCGCTCGTCCGCGATCAGCACGGGCGAACAGTCCGCTACCAGCACGCACAGCGCCACGCCGCGCAGATCGGTTATAAGCCCGTCGCATGGCGGGATTTCATCGCTATCTGCGCGTAAAATTTCAACGCGGTTTGAGTGGATTTGGCGCATAAATTTTAAATTTCGAGGCGCGATACCGAGCGCGGCGGCTAAAATTTCGCGGTTTTGCGCGACGCTTTGCGGATCGTCACCTACGTGATCTCCTAAATTTAGGCTTGCGTAGGCTCCGCCGCTTACGCCGCCAAGCCGCGTGCTAAAGCCCGCCAGCACGCCGCGTCGGTCCAATACAAACTCAAGATTTTCTCTGCAAATTTCGATTTTATCCATCGCACGCCGCTTAATACAGGCTCAAAATTTTATCTACCGCGTCCCACGAAAGCCCCTCTTTTTCGCCCTTGGCGCTCTCATCGCGCGCCGCGACAGTGCCGCGTCCGACGGGCTGTCCGCAGGCAAATCCCAGCTGCGCCGCGACGTATCGCGCAAGCAGATCGGTCTCGATATTTACGCGACGCCCGATTTTGTAGGATCCAAAGAGCGTATCTTTGAGCGTGAGCGGGATGATCGTAAGGCGAATAGCGCAGCTTTGCGCTCCGCTCTTTAAATTTGCGTCCGAGGAGTTTAGATCGCGAACGGAATTTGAGCCGCTAGAATTTGGCCCGTGCGAGCTTGCACCGTTAGAATTTGCGCCGCGCGGCTCTTTACGAGTAAAATTTCCGCCGTCAAGACCTTGGCTGTTAAAATTTCGCCCGGGCGTGCCGCTGCCCTCAAGCACTTCGTTGATCGTTAAGCTCACGCCGTCGATCGCTACCGAGCCCTTCGGCGCTAGCAGCGGCGCTATATGCAGCGGCGCGCGGATAAAAAAATCGACGCCGCTTGCAAGCTTTGAAATTTTATAAATTTCGCCCACGGCATCGACGTGCCCTTGGATCAAATGCCCGTCTATGCGATCTCCAATCCGCATCGCAGGCTCGATATGCACAGAGCCGCGCAGGTTTTGCACGGCGATGACGCGCGCCGTTTCGCTCGAAAGCTGAACCGCAAATCCGTCTGCAAAAAGCCGCGTCACGCTCAGGCACGCGCCGTTTACCGCGACGCTATCGCCGAGTGCGGGGCGGTATTTCGCGCGCAGTCGCAGCAAATCGCCGCTAAAGCTCGCGACCTGCGCGATCTCTCTGATCAGTCCGTTAAACATTATGAGCCTTTGGAATTTTTACGTGATATTAGCGTAGAATTTTGAAATTTTAAATTAAGCGAAGCTCGGCGAGCGCGAAGCCCGCCGAATGAAGTTTGAAATTATTTTTTAGAGACGATGAAATCGGCTAGCGCTTCGATCGATTCATCGTTAAGCGAAGCCGCTTGACCTTTCATAACGCCCATCATTCCAAATTTTCCCTTGCCCTCGCCCAGAGTGCCGTCTTTATAGCCTTTTAGGCTAGCGATGATATCTTCCTTGCTTAGGGTGTTTAGCGCAGGTACTTTGCCGCCAAGATAAGGCTTCTCGGCGTTAGCTCCATGACAGGCCACGCATTTTTTATATAAAGTAGCGCCGTCAGCGGCGAATACACTCGAACTAAACGCCGCCAACGCAGCACATGCAATAAGAACTTTTTTCATTCCTATCCTTTCTTTTTAAATTGTGGGTGCAGTATAATCAAAATTTAGTAAATTTCGGCTAAATTTTTGCAATTTGCGCCAAAGAGGCAAAATTCTATCTACTGCAAACTTTAGCATAGGGGCTCAAAGCGGAATTTGCGCTGTAAAATTTTAAGCGAATTTTGCCTTGCCACTTAAATTTCAATCGTAGAATTTCGCAGCGAAATCCTAAGGCGAAATTTCATCTAGACGTCAAATTCCATCGCGAAATTTTGCGTAGAATTTTAAAATTTCGCCGCTTTACTTTATGCGCGAAATTTCGCCTCTTTGCATCTTATAAATTTTATCTGCGGCGCCGAAGTATTTATCATCGTGCGAGATCGCAAAGATCGTATATCCGCGCGATTTCAGCTCGGGCAAAATCCGCTCGTAAAACTCCGCGCGAAACTGCGGATCGAGATCGGCGGCAAACTCATCGAGCATCAAAAATTTTCGCCCGTCCATCAGCACGCTTACGAGAGCCAAACGCTTGCGCTGCCCGCTAGATAGGCTAGTGGTGCTAAATTTAGCCTCGTTAAGCCCCACCTTATCCTGCAGGTGCGTAAGCGCCAGCCACTCGCGCGCGATGTCCGCATCGCCAGTAGCGTAGTCGAAAAGATAAAAATCGCTGAAAACCGCGCTTATGTTGTTGCTGTAGGCGCGCAGATCAGAGGGTTTAAGAGCCGCGCCGTCGGCTAAAATTTCACCTGCTTGCGGCGTATAAAGGCCTGCCAAAATCATAAAAAGCGTCGATTTTCCGCTGCCGTTTTCGCCGACTAAAAACACCGTCTCGCCCGCATTTAGCTGTAAGTTCACCCCCTTGATGCCGAATTTCCCGTCTGGATACGAAAAGCCCACGTCTTTAAGCTCCAGGCTGCGCCACGGCTGCATTTGCGCAAGCTCAAAGCCCTGCACGAATGGATCTAGACCTAGCTCATTGATCTTTGCGTAGGCGATCTTGGCGCGCAGCACGCTAGGAAGCGAGAATATGAGCATCATCAAAGGCGCGCGCAAAAAAAGCACCGTAAGCGCGATCGTTACGGCGTTTGCAAGATCGGCCTTACCGCCGCTGAGCCCGAAATAAAGCACAAAGCCTACGGCGCCTAGCATCATCACGTTCATAAAATTACTCGCGAACGCGCCGTAAACCTCGGCTCGCAGCGAGCTTTGGCGCAAATTTTGCGCGTTGGGCAAAAAGTCGTTTTCGTATAGGCTCTTTGCTTTGGCTAGGCTTAGTGACAGCTCCTTGTGCCCCTCGATCGCCGCGGCGTAGTTTTTATACAAAACGTCCTCGTTTTGGCGGTACAGATCATAATTTTGCATGACTTTTTTCATCAAAAAGCGATTAAAAATCATCAGCGCGCCGATCCAGACGAATAAAAACGCAAACATCATAGGCGCGATGTATAACACGTAGATGCCGCAAAATAGCACGATCATCGCGCCTTGGATCAGCTCGGAGATGCGCATAAAGCCCTCGGTCAGGCGTGAAATATCGCTAGAAAGGGACGCAAGCAGGTTTGCCTTCGACGCAGCCTCGATGCGCTCGAACTTCGTATCGATGATCTGCTTGATGATCTTGGTGCGCAGATCGAACACGAAGTCGTTTTCCATCTTGCAAAGCATGATGCGGCTTAGCACCGAAAGCAGCAGAAATATCGCCAAAAGCCCGAAAAATAGCGCGATGATCCTGCCGCCTCTTTCGCCCTCTCCTAGCAAATATTTATTGATAAAGCTTAAAATCAAGATCCCTGAGCCGCTGTAAATCGCGTTTAGCGCGAGCATCGCGAGGATTTGCTTGGTATATTTTTTCATCTTTCGCCCCAACAAAATTTGAGCGCAATTGTGGCAAAATTCGCTTGAAAAAACGGTTAAATTTTAAATCTGTTCTCATTTCTCCGGCTAAATTTAGCCTTAATTTACGCAAAATTTTATCGCGAATCACATCGTTTACGGGAGATGCTGCTATTTATATGTATCACGCAACGCTAATTTCATCCGCATTCTTATTTTAATTCGCTTCGTTTATATGCAACACTTGCCAATCGCCACTACGTCGATATACTGCCAAATACCCACAACATTATACCTCGCCGACAGAACACGCTGTCGTTAAATTTTACCTGCGCCAAAATCAAAATTTTAAAATTACCCATCACCATAGTCTTAACAAGTAGCAAAAATTTAACGTCACGTATCAACCAAAACGATCACGTTTAAATTCAGACGCCCTCACGCCGTACTCTACTAAAATTTTATCTTTTCTGCGCGGCAAAAGAGCCATTAAATTTTAGCGTGCGCGTGCGAATTCTTATGCAGCCACCTTATTGTGACTTCTATGGAGTGACTAAATATCTAAAAATCTCGGAATGATCGTAAAGTAAAAAATTAGCAGACATCGCAGGGGGAGGGGTATCGCTGTACTATTAATAACAGATTTGTTAGACTCTATCAACGAATTAATCGGCGCAAATAACTAGCCTAAAATAATCTATAAGTATTAATAAGCAAGTTATTTTTAGATCAAGCGTTTATGAAACAAATCAGAAAATTATTTTTACCATCTTCATGCTTATATTTTAGGGTATGGCCGTGTTTTTTAAAAATTTGATTTGCTATATAAAGCCCAAGACCTAGTCCCGAGCTTGAGGTTTCGATTTTTCTATTAAAAGCTCTATCAAAGTCGAGTCTTTCCGGTTCAAGCTCGTCTCCCATGCTGCTTATGCAGACGGCGTTTTTATCTATATTTACAAGGACTTTGCCGCTAGAGTATTTTAAGGCATTATCGATCAAATTTTTAACTCCGGTCGCATAAAGCTCAAAATCAACCTTAACCGCGCTTATCTCACCATCTGCTCGCACTTCTATGCGGCTCGTGTCTTTTATCAAAAGCATATCTACCGAGTGATCGATGATGTCTATGACTCGGTGTTTATTTTTCTTAAGCTCCCATTCGTTGGATACTAGTTTTTCTACCTTGACGACTTCGCCCAGTATTATTTCAAGCCTTATAAAAATTTGTTTTAATCTACTTTTAAATTTATCGTCTTGTAAGATTTCGGCTATCATGTCCGCCATGATCCGCCCTTTCATTATCGGGTTGCGAAATTCGTGCAAGATGTTGCGTAAAAACAGCGCTCTGGCCTGCTTTATCGCATCTATTTTTTGCATCGTCGTATTAAATTCGCCGGCGATTTGGCCTATTTCGTCGTTTGCCTCTACTTTTATTAGTCTAAATTTATCTTCTTCTCCCGCTCTTCTTATCATGTTTTTTAAATTTCTAAGCCTTAGTAGCTTTTTTAAAACTGCTATAAAAAATGCGACCATCACGATATTTACTACAAGCCAGAGTATCCAAATGCCATTCGAAGAAATTTCTTCTAAATTTTCTAAAGGCACATCATTTTTCGCGATGTCATCTTTGTTTGATATATTAAGTCCTGCCGCATCCATAATGCGCGAAAACATTTTAGGATCAATAGAAGAAAATCTAGGCACAAAATAAAACTTTTTGTTATACCTTATCATATCGGTATACGAGTCGCTAAAAATTTTCTCGCCGCCTTGCCTGATCTTAATAGGATCAAGCTCGCTATTTTTGAGGCCGATTTGCGCTAGCTGCTTAGCTGCGTTACCTTCTACTTGTCCTCGTATACGCATACCTAGCATGAAGCGCTCATAAGTAAGGTACTCCGCGTCTCTTACCTGCCTTTTTGACTCGATAAAAAATGCCAAATTTACCGTAATGAGCGCGGCAAAAAAGAAAAACGATATTAGCTTTATTATAGATATATTACGCATTGATAAATTTATACCCTATACCGCGCACGGGGTGAATGAATCGCGGATTTTTAGGATCGTCTCCTATTTTCTGACGCAAGCGTCCTATGGCCACATCGATACTTTTTAGTCCGCTTTGAAATTTCGCCTGACCCAAGCTTATCAAAATATCTTCTCTTGGTATAACCATCCCCTCTTTTTCATAAAGATAGATAAAAATGTCAAATTCCACTTTCGTTAGCGCTATCTCCTCTTTATTTTTTATGACGATACGCCTTTGTTTATCGACGCAAAAAGTTTTAGAGTCGTTGCTATTTTGTATCCCTCGGCGAAGTATTGCTTTTAGCCTAAATGCAAGCTCTATGGGCTCGTATGGCTTTGCCATATAGTCATCCGCCCCAAGCTCAAAACCCTTTATCTTATCTAGCGTCTCGCTGCGAGCCGATGATATGATGATAGGTAGAGATGGATAGCTGTGTCTTACGTGCTTGCACACTTCAAGACCGTCCATGTTAGGCAAGCCAAGATCAAGAACCAACGCATCAAAAGTATTTTTCTCATTTAAAATTTTAAGTCCTTCAAGCGGATTTGTGACTATGGTTACGCCAATCTCGCTTTTTGCCAATGCAAATTTTAAAAGCTCGGCTAGTTCAAGATCGTCTTCTATAAGCAAAATTTCTATCATAGCAATAATTATACCAAATTTAAAATTTAAAACTAAAAAATATTTTTCAGATAATGTTACCAAAATCTTACCGTTTTTGACGGGTCTTCGTGTTATGATTTCGCTAATAAATCCAAGAAGGTATCCAAAAAGAAATTTAAAGGAGTTTATGGTGAAAACACGTTTTTTGACGACGAACAAGAGCAAATTTGCTCTTAGTTTGGCTACGCTTATGGCTATGGCGACCTGTGCAAGCGCTAGCGATAGCTTGGCTGAGGCTCTGCAGGCAAGCACGATGGGCGCGACAGTATTTTCATACTATGATATGGACTCGACCGAGTACTTCCCGCCGGCTAGCAGAACAAATAGAATTCGCGAGCATATCGGCGGCCTCGGTGCCGAGCTTAGATTTTTAACCGGCTCTTACTATGGCTTTAAACTTGGTCTTACAGCTCAAGGCTTGGTAAATTTCGGTCCGTCAAAGGCTGCAAAAGATTATTTTGCATACGACTGGAACGGCGAAGGCATAGCGCTTTCAGAAGCCTACTTGGGATATGAAAATGAATATATCGACTTTAAAATCGGCCGTCAGTACTACAACTCAAAATACACCGGCCTCGTACCGCCGCTTGTGGCTACAAATACGGATGTGGGGTACAAAGAGGCATTTGAGGGCGTTAGCGCTAGGATAAAGCTTGATAGCATCGATACCATTATAGGCCTAGCCGACTTTTGGAAATTTGCTGGCAGATCAAGCGCTGTAACGGGCGGCGATCACGGTGCGCCTAGATTTAAAGATAGAGTTGTCATCGGCGGCTTTGGACCTTACGGGTATGAATTCGATAACATCTTTAACTCTTTTGTAGAGTACCGCGGACCACAGGGTCTAAATTTTACGGTTGCTTACGCAAACGTATCAGGCCTAGAATATGACGACGCGCTCAATTCAAAGGGCGATATAAACTTTTACCATGCAGCGGTTGGCTACAAATCGCCTGTGCTTTTTGAAAATGCGAATGTTGGCGCAATCTTTATGTATAAAGGCTCAAGAACAAACGGCAGTTTAAAAGAGAATTTCGACTTTAATGGCAACTTTTATGTGGGTATGGTTGGGCTTTATAATGCTTACGGCTTTGATCTTGCATACGCATACTCAACCGTTAGTAAAAATCAAATGGCGCTTCAAGGCGTGGGTAACGATTGTGGTGCGCCAACAGCTACTCCGATTTACGGACCGTTTTTGTTTATGAATTTTGCTGGTATGAATTTGCATAAATTTAGCGCAGGCTACGACTTTAGCAATGTAGGCGCTGAGGGTCTTAGGCTAGATGCCGACTACTGGTATGGCAAACAGCACAACGGCAGCAACGTCCGATCAGGCGGCTTGCACGGTCAAGCACCGGGCACTAGGATAGACGTAGAGGGCTGGGACGTGCAAGTTTCTTACAAAGTCCCTGCGGTAAAAGGCCTAAAGCTATCGGCCATCTATGAAACTATGGATAGAAAGCTAAAGTATACTAACGGTAGCTCTGACGGCAAAACGACAGACGAAGAGCTTTGGCTAAGAGCGTCTTATGATTTTGACATATTAAAATAAAATTTGAAGCAAGGAGTATAAAATGGCAGAAAACAATGAACTATCACGCCGCTCGTTTTTAAAACGTAGCGGAGCGCTCACGCTTGGCTCGGTTGCGGCTGGATCAGCGCTACTAACAGGCTGTGATAACCCGAACAATCACCTTATCCATCCAAAAAAGGAAGTCGCAAAAGCGCCTGAAGTGCCAAAATGGCTGGGCGTTGAGCCAGAAATTTCAGATAAAGATATAAAAGAGACGCTTGAAACCGATGTTCTTATCATCGGTGCCGGCGTTTCAGGACTTCACGCTGCACGCGCCGCTAGCGAAAAAGGCGCCAAAGTCATCGTCATAGAAAAAGCCGGTCGCTTTCAGGTTAGAAGCGGTCAGTACGGCACTCTAGGCAATAAATTTCAAAGAGAGCTTGGCATCAAGTATGATAAGCAAGCAGCCATAAATGAGCATTTGAAACAGATGGGATATCGCGCCGATCAGCGCGTATGGAACTACTGGGCAGATCACAGCGGCGAGGACTTTGACTGGATGCTAGAGCTTGCGCCTGCGGTGCATTTTATGAGAGAGACCGATACGCAGCTTGATAGAAGTAAGATAAATTTGATGCTCATGCATTATCCGCTCCCGGCCGCGTACGATCCAAGCCAGGAAAATAGCCCAAGCTATCCAACCGTTATGACCTTTTTGCCTAGTCAAGAGCCGATGATGGAGCTAGTTTATGAAAAGTCTATAAAACAAGGCGCAAAGTATATCTTTAAAACTCGCGCGCAAAAGCTACTTCGAGATAAAACGACCGGCAAAATGCAAGGAGCTATCGCTCAAGATATGGCTGATGGCTCATATATCAAGATAAATGCGAAGTCAGTTATACTTGCTACTGGTGATTATATGAACGATCACGAAATGGTAAAGACATTTGTGCCGTGGGTGGCAAATTTCTTCTGTCCTTTTCCAAACAAGGACTATAAAAATAACCCTACAAATACAGGAGACGGACACAAGCTAGGCTCATGGATAGGCGCAAAGCTAGAAGACGGACCGCACGCGCCGGTTGCCCATACGCTTGGCGGGCCGCTCGGCGTTGATGCGTTTTTGCTAACAAATGCAAAGGGGGAGCGCTTTACAAATGAAGATCTAAGCGGTCAGCAAGTCACCCAGCCGCTCTCTCGCCAACCGGGAGGCTTTGGCTGGCAGGTATTTGACTCTAAATTTCCAGAGCAAGTCGGACTTATGGGCGTGTCACACGGTAGCGTAAATCACTGCGTAGCTCCGGAGGATAATCCGAAACTTCCGCCCGACTGCCAGTGGGCGATAGGCAAAACATCGTATATATCGGTAAAAGATCTCGAAGAGACACCCGGAGTCTTTAAGGCAAATAGCATAGAAGAGCTTGCCGGTATGCTCTACCCTGATAACAAAAAGGCTCAAACGCAGTTTTTAGCGACCATAAAGCGTTACAATGAGCTATGCGACAAAGGTCACGATGATGACTTTGGTAAGACTGCTAAAAGGATGTTCCCAGTCCGCCATGCGCCATTTTACGCTGGCAAGATGGGTGTAGGTGCTAGTCTAGTCGTCATGGGCGGTTTTACCGTCGAGCCAAGTACCGCAAACGTGCTAGATACCGACTATAACGAAATTTCGGGGCTTTATGCCTGCGGTAACGTTATGGGCGGACGCTTTTTGGGCGACTATCCGGTAGTTTTAGCGGGCACTAGCCACGGAACATGCCTATGCTACGGACGCTTAGCAGGCTATCAGGCTGCGGCAAACGCAAAAGGAGAAAGAGCATGAACAAGAAAAGAAAATATACGATAATAGGGCTAGTAATAGCCGCTATTGTGGGCTTTATATCGTTTCATCAAGTACAAGCGGCTAGCCACAAGGCTGAATTTTGCATCATGTGTCACAACATGCAGCCTGAGTATGACTCTTATACAAAAGGAAATTTGTTGGCTAAAAAACATAACGACGCAAATGTCACATGTCACGACTGCCACACGCCAACTATAGGAGAACAGCTAAACGAGGTCAGGATGTATGTAACCGGTGACTTTGAGACACCAACTAAACAAAGGGGCTTTACTAACGAGCAGTGCACTAGCTGTCATAAGATAGCTGACATAAGAAAAAAGACTGCGCACTATGGCCTATCTAACCCACACGAAGGTACTCACAATAAAGGCAATGAGATGCTACAATGCCAGTCGTGCCACGCCGTGCATCATCCGCAAAAGCTAAATACTTGTATGTCTTGCCACCCAATAGACTGGAAGGTAGATAGTAGCTGGAAGATGTATCCGCCTAGCGAAAAATAATCTTTAATCCGCCTCGCTCGGGGCGGATTAATCTCTTCTGTAAATGTAAATGGCTCAAAATAAGTTAAGCGGATTTTCCCTTATCAATTCTAGCAAAATGTTGTCGACCGAACTCTTTAACTTATGCTGTTCGAGAAATCATTTTGAACCGGGAAGTGAAGAAAAAAGGTTTCGGCGACATACTGTATGTAAAAAAGCATTTTTGAGTAATTTTTGACTATAAATCTAAATTTACTATTGGCGTAATTATCGAAACATAGTTTTGGTTCAAACTGAAGCATATTTTAAAATATCGTCCGGATTTTCACCATAAATTTTAAAATTACTTTATTAAGCCTTTTATGCTTTAACATTCTATTCTCGCTTTATCCCAAGCTTATCGCCAAAATTTTGTTTTATGTAGATGTGCAAAATATCGATCGCGGCGGGCGTTACGCCGCTGATCTCGCTCGCGGCAAAAAGCGTCGGCGGCGCAAAGCGGTTTAGCTTCTGCACGATCTCGTTGCTAAGCCCTCCTATCTTGCTAAAATCGATCTGCGGCGGGATCGCGACGTCAAGCAACCCCTTCATCCTCTCGACCTCGGCGCGCTGCATCGCGATGTAGAAATGATACTTGCACTGCGTTAAAATTTCATCCAGAACCTCATCACTAAAGCCCTTAAAATGCGGCACTAGAGCAAGCAGACCCGCCTTTGAAAAGCCGCTTTGAGAAGCAATTTTTTGCAAGCTACAGCTTTGCGAAATAGGCTCCGCGCCGATACTTTGCAGCAGGCTAAGCGTCTGTTTTGAAGGGGTGATCTGCGTTTTTAGCAAAAATTCCATTCCGCTCTGCACGTCGTGCTTAAATTTGCTCGCCCGCTCGTAGCTCGCCTCGTCTAAAAGACCGATCTCGCGGCCGTATTCGCTTAGGCGCAGCACGGCGTTGCCCTCGCGCAGCAGTAGGCGAAATTCCGCGCGCGAAGTAAACATTCGGTAGGGCTCATTCGTGCCCTTGGTAACCAGATCGTCGATCAAAACGCCGATATACGCCTCATCTCTGCGCAAAATCAAAGGCTGCCGCCCGCGCAAATCGAGCACCGCGTTGATGCCCGCCATCAGCCCCTGCGCCGCGGCCTCCTCGTAGCCGGTGGTGCCGTTGATCTGGCCTGCCAAAAACAGCCCGCGGATCTTTTTGGTCTCGAGGCTGTGTTTAAGCTCGGTAGGATCGATAAAATCGTACTCGATCGCATAGCCCGGACGGACGATTTTTGCATTTTCAAAGCCTCTGATCGTGCGTAAAAACGCAATCTGCACGTCGTAAGGAAGGCTCGTAGAAAGCCCGTTTACGTAATACTCCGTGGCCTCGCGCGTCTGCGGCTCGACGAAGACGTGGTGGCGGTCTCGATTTGGGAATTCATAAATTTTAGTCTCGATGCTCGGGCAGTAGCGCGGACCGGTGCTTGAAATTTGCCCCGTAAACATCGGCGCGCGGGTGAAATTTTCGCGGATGATCTCGTGCGTGCGCTCGTTCGTATAAGCGATGAAGCAAGCAAGCTGCTTCGGCGCAAAATCTTTGCTACGAAAGCTGAAAGGGCGCGGATCCGCGTCGCCGTCTTGGCGCTCAAGCACGCTAAAATCGATCGTCTTAGCATCGATCCTTGGGCAGGTGCCCGTCTTTAGCCGCCCCATTTGCAGCCCTAGACTTCGTAGCGATTCGGCTAGCTCAACGCTTGCTAGCTCGCCAACGCGCCCTGCTTGCAGCTTGTTCTCGCCCACGTGAATTAGCCCGTTTAAAAAGGTGCCGGCGGTGATTATCAGACGCTCGGTCTCATAAACGTTGCCAAGATGGCTCTTAACGCCGCAAACACGCTGCTCGCCGCCTTGCTCGCAGGTTAAAATTTCGCTCGCAATCTCCTGGCTTATGTCCAGCCCCTGCGTATTTAGCAGCAAATTTCGCATGTAGATGCGGTATTCATCCATATCGATCTGAGCGCGCGAGCCGCGCACGGCAGGGCCCTTGCTCTCGTTTAAAATTCTAAACTGCAGCCCGCATGCATCCGCCGCAAGCCCCATCTGGCCGCCCAGTGCGTCGATCTCCTTTACCAGATGCCCCTTAGCAAGGCCGCCGATTGCCGGATTACAGCTCGCAGCGCCGATCTGCTCGGCTAAGATCGTAATTAGCAGCGTCTTTGCGCCCATTTTTGCGGCGGCTAAGCTTGCCTCGATGCCCGCGTGCCCGCCGCCCACAACGATAACGTCGTATTTCATTTTTTGCCTTTAAATTTAAAGCCGCAATTTTAGCTAAAATAAAATTTCAAAACGATAAATCGCGTGCAGATACCGTAGGTAGCGGCTCTATATGTATTTTCATACACGTAAAATTTTACCGCGCCGCAACTTTGAAGCGATTTTGATTTGCGCCGCCGGCAAGCGCGCAGATGAGCCGTCCGTAAAAGTCGCGGTGCAAAAATAGGCGCGCGAAGGGCGTAAAATTCCGCATAAAATTTTTAGCGCAAATTCCCGCGCCAAAATTTCGCGTGCGAGCTTTGCTTTAAATTTCGCATTGTATAATTACGCATTTTTTTCAAAAAGGCTAAGTATTGATAGACAAATTTTATATTTCCGAGCTGAAAGATCGCGTGATAGGCGGCTGTGAGATTGCAAAGCAGCAGGCACTAAATCTGGCACGATGCGAGGATTTAGACGCGCTTTTTGCGGCAGCGGATGAGATTAGACGCGAGTTTTGCGGCGATAAATTTAATCTCTGCACGATCATAAACGTAAAATCGGGGCGCTGTAGCGAAGACTGCAAATACTGCGCGCAATCGGCACATTTTGACACGGGTTGCGAGACTTACGGAATTTTGGGAGAACAGCAGGTGTTAAGCGCCGCGCTTGCGAACGAGGCCGAGCAGACGCACCGCTTCTCGCTCGTCGCCAGCGGGCGCGGAATTTCTCAAAAAAGCTCCGATCTAGTGGCATACTGCGCGATTTACGAGCGGCTGCGAAGTAAGACGCAGCTACATCTGTGCGCCTCGCTGGGGATCGCTTCAAAGCCCGCGCTGGCGCTGCTTAAAGCTAGCGGCGTGCAGACCTATCATCACAATCTCGAGACTTCGCGCAAATTTTATCCGCAGATCTGCACGACGCACAGCTACGACGATCGCATCCAAACTATCGAGAATTGTCGCGCCGTGGGGCTTGACGTATGCAGCGGCGGGATTTTTGGGCTGGGCGAAAATATGGAGGATCGCATCGATATGGCGCTGCAACTGCGAGAGCTGGGCATTAGTTCCGTGCCGATCAATATCCTAACCCCGATTAAAGGCACTCCGCTGCAAAACGCCGCGCCGCTGGCGCACGATGAAATTTTAAAATCGATCGCGATCTACCGCTTCATCTTGCCGCGCGCGTATCTGCGTTTCGCAGGCGGCAGGCGAAATTTGGGCGAGCACGTGCGCACGGCGCTTGGATGCGGCATCAACTCAGCGCTTACGGGCAATTTCCTTACCACCACCGGCGATAGCATCGCAAGCGATAAGGCGCTTGTGGCGCAGTGCGGATTCGACCTCGCAAAGGGCGCGGATTAGCGTCGGTCGGGAATTAAATATAAAATTTAAGAGGCGGCTATGAAGTTAAAATTTTTCCTTGCCCTTATTTTAGTCGTGTTGCTTGGCGGCTGCTCGCTGCTCTCGCAGGGCGACGAGGAGGCTTCATTAGTGGCGGACGCGAGCAGATGCGATGTCGCAAACTCGCTAAGCAAGGAGCAGCCAAACCGCTGTGCGAAGTGGCAAAAGACTGACGCCAAAGTCGCGCAGACGGCGCAAAAGCAAGCGGTATCGCAAGATACGCTTAATTCATTCAGAGCGGACAGCGCGCAAGCTCAGCAAAGAGCGCAGGAGAGGTATATCGCCACGCAGCGAAGCCTAATGCAACACCAAGCGCAGCAGCAGATGAGGCAGATGCAGCAGCGGCAAAATATGAGAAATTTACAGAACGAACAGAACTGGAACAGGTTACGCAATCTGGAAAATATAAGCAGCGGCGGAATTTAGCCGTGAATTTAAAAATTTGATCTAAATTTTAATTCGCGCGACTTTCATTCTAGAGCAATTAACCTAGATAAAAAAATATGATGAAATTTCAGCCAAAATGCTTCAAAATCAAATGAGGTCTTAAATTTCAAGGGCAGGCAGCTGAATGATAGAAAATTTTAATTGATTTTAAGTGATGAAATGGTGACCCACAGGAGATTTGAACTCCTGTTACCGGCGTGAGAGGCCAGCGTCCTAACCACTAGACGAGTGGGCCGTGAAATTAAAAATATAATGATAGCGAAGTGTATATAAATTTTGGATTAAATTATATATTTTCTGCAAAAAATAATGCAAAATAAAATTTCATAACTCCTGCAAAATGCCAATTCAGGCGCCAGCGGCTTTATTTTAACTCTAGCACGATAAAATATAATATGGAGTGAAATTTTAAAAAAGCGAAACAATACACAAATTTTCGCAATTAGCTTTTGCGCTGCGTTTAAATTTCAGATGCCGCGTAAATTTCATGCCGCTGCTTTTAAATTTAAAAAGTTAAATCCATTTTAAACAGAATTTGCGTAAAATCCCATTTCAAAAACATATTGCGCGAGTGGCGACGGCAAAGTAAAATTTGCGGTAACTACGGCGTTAAATTAAAAGCACTCGTAACGGCGGAACTAAATAAAATTCGCTGTAGTAGCCCAAGGATGAGATATTCGGCGGCATGCTGGGCTTAAATCATTCACAGCGACGTAAAGTACGAAGTATGCACGGCGGCTAAAATTAAAATTCGCAGCGGCTAAATTCAAAGCCCGCGCGGCGATAATCAAAGCATCGCCCGCCGTTTAGTTGCACGGCGCAAGCCGTGAGCCGCACATTAAAATTTAAAGGTATAAAATGAACGAAGATTTTCAAAGAGCGAAGCTGCAAGGCACGCTCGGCGCGCTCTGCCTACTGGTCGCGAGCATAGCATATTCTATAAAAGGCGAGATCACGTACTTGGATTCTCAAATCTTAGTGTGGATTTTTGCCTTCACATTCCTTTACCACGCGCTTAAAAACATCCAAAATACACGGGTCCGCAGGTTTTTATAATCTTCAAATACGCCTACAGCATTGCGCTTGCGGCGCTGCTATATTTTTCAGCCATTTATATACTTAGAAGATGTGATTGTAATAGGCTGCAAATATACGTGCCGTATTTGATTTTTGCGGTTACGCTCGCTTGGATAATTATAAATTTTAAGTTGCGCGCCGCTACCGGATGCAAGCTTTTTGCCGTATACGCCGCGCTGCTAATCGTTGATGTCGCCGCAGACATCATCTACGGCATGCTGCAAGTACTCGCGCCGCCCCTCATCACCCCAAGCGTCGTAAAATACATGGCGCTAGCGAATTTGTTATTCGAGCCCTTGGCGCCTGCGGTGCTGCTCCTTGCCTGGCCTAGTATGAAAAGCTCCGCGAGCTCGCAGGATCTGTGGCATTAGGCGCGCAGGGCGACGATTTTACGCGAGAGGTTTAAATTTGAATCGCCGCATTGCGATTGTTTTTCGATCGCCTAAGCGGTACAATTTCGCACATTTTAAAATTTACGGTGCGACGAAATAAGCGCGGAATTTCATCTTGCAAAGGCGGAGTTTGGAATTTTAAATCCTCGTTGCGCGCCGCTCAGCCCGAGCGTATCGGCGACGGCGTTTGCAAACGCGGCGTAGCAGGGACCTAGCAAGCGTCTGCGCCAAAGACGCTCGCTTTTTTTTGACGCCGTTTTGTAAATTGTAGCGAAAAATGCGCCGCGAAAGGTTTGCAAACTTTGCTACGACGCGACTATTGAGATTTACATCGCGACGTTACGATGCCTTGAGTTTAAAATATCTTCATCGCGCATAATGAAAGCGGGCGTTTCAAATTCAATGCATACGCCTTTTGCAGGCATATCGGCTCGTATCCAAACGAAATTTTATCCGTCGTTTGCGCTCCCGAGACGATGCGCTCGGCAAGCCCAATCTTTTTCAATAGTATGCAGCTAAAAAATTTGATTTTATACCTAAATTTAAAAGCTCCGATTTCAATTTCAATCCCGCCCTTTGATTGCACCGACGCAGGCTAAAGCATACTTTAGCCGCTTAAAATTTATAAACGAAGCGCAATCCCGCGTTGATCCCTTCTTTCTTGCCGCTTAAACCCTCTAGTTTCAAGGAAGTATCCAGCTTGCCGCTCGAATACTTCGCGCCGATCTCGCCGATAGCGGTATTGCCCTTGACGCTCGCGGCATCAATATCCATAGCGTAGGTACTATTATAGCCGCCGATCTTGCCTTTAAATTCTCGCTCGAAAGCGGCTCCCGCGAAAAGCTCCACGTTATCGCTTACGTCGAAATTAAATCGAGCGCCTACCCTGCTTCTTACAGAATCGATACCCTCCAGCTTGATGCCCTCGCCCAAGACCTCCGTTTTCTTAGAATCGATATGCGTATAAAAGCCCTTGACATAAACGTCCGCATTGAGATTAGCGCTCAGCTCGAAAATCTTGCCGAGGGCTAAATTTGCCCCGTAGTAGGTTCTCGTTACGTCGTATTCGGCCCTTCCCGAGGCCAGAGAAGCCTCGTAGTCCGATTTGATGCGACCGATTTTGGCTCCCGATTTGGCATAGAAATTTTCCGCCAAGTCGAATTCGCTCACAATGCCCGCCCCCGCGTATTTGAGATCGCCGCTGCCTTTGACGGCGAAATCATTGAAGCTCTCATATTTACCGCCGCCCGTTTCTACGTATCCTCCCAGGCTCGCGCCGTCCCCAATACGGCCCATCGCTCCTGCGAGCACGGAGATACCTTTGTTTTCTACATAGGAGCCGGAATTGTAGCGCATATTAAAACCTCCCGCATACGCAAACGTTCCGTCTGCGGTATCCGTTATTCCCGAAAGGATATCGTCGCTTTGATTTATCGCGCCTAGCACCGCGGCGCCGGTTTCCAGCGTATTTTTATTTTGCGCCATTAGCTTCGCTCCGATTCGATCAGAATTCGGCAGAGGCTGCGGATCGGGATTTATCGTGATTTTGGTTACGTCGGCGATCAGGTCTTTATCGTCGTTAGCGCTACGCAAGGCGAATGTATAGGCAGTCGAAAGCCCGCTTTGAACTAACTGTTCGGAGCGGTTAGCCATATCGCCGAATTTTATCCCGCTTGCGGTTTTTATGAGATTTACGCGATCGCCCGATTTGAGCTTATCCGCTCCGTTTGCTATACCCACGCCGATAGTCGCTTTGCTTATATCGGTTAGCTCGCCGCTTACTAAATTTAAAATCGTCTCGTCGTTTGCGGTATCCGCGGCTAGATAGAAATTGAGTTTTTCAAAGCCCGCGATCGATTTAAACGTATCGTTTTTGCCGTAGACGTTGAAAGTGTTGCCGCTTAATTTTTGGTTTTCCCGACCGAATGCGACGCAGAGATCCAATCGGCTCCAATCTTTATCGCGGACATATACGTTAAGCACGTTATCTCTCGCTTCCGCACCGTCGTGCGCCCACATTATATTTGCAACGTCTATCCTACCGCGAAGATCGTCCGCATCTTTGAGATTTACGACGTTGTTCGTAAGCTTACTATTTCCCCATGCAAATGCGGCCCGCATAGCGCTCAACGAATCGCCGATCGTGCCGCCGTTGATATTTAAAACGTTACCATCGGCGGTACCGCTATTGCCGAGATACGCAGCGGTAAAGGTAGTCGTTAAACGTTCGCCTTTGGTACCGTTGATATTAAGCGTATTTTCATTCGCCGCACCCCCATTGATATCTACAACCGAAAGACCGTGATAAATCATAGTGCCGTTTAAATTTAAGACATTTTTCGTAGCCGTAGCTCTACCGTTTGATTCAACGAGATGCGTTTTCCTGAGCTCACCGCCGTTTAGATTCAGCGTATTTTCGCTAAATACGGTACCGTCCTGCTGCGAGGAAGCTACGTTTATACTATTGAGCGTACCGCCGTTCATCGTCAAAGCATTGCCCTTAAGCGTCTGATCGGCTGCCGTGGCGCTATTTACGATGATATTATTCAACGGAGAATTATCGCTCGGTTGGCTATCGAGCGTAATTATCTGCGCGACGGTCGGATTTTTTACCGTTAGGGTTCCGTCGTCGACGTCTTTTTCATAGACGTCGTAATTATTTAAGTCCGTGGTTTTATCGATCGTAAGCGGATTCGCAACGGGTATGGCGTAAAGTTGACCGGTGAGCGCCAAAGATAAACTCGCGCCGATAGTTTTACTGTGCATTTTGAACTCCTCCATAAATGCGAGATGAAATAGCGGCAAGCGAACTCAATTTAGCGACGCTTTTGCACGCTAAAATTTGAAATGTATTATACTCCTATCAATATTAAAGAATTATTAACTATTAAATTTTTAAAGTAGCATTAAAAAATATTCGTTTTGCGGCGTAAATTTAAAGCACAAACGCAATAAATTTCGCTCAATTTACATTGTGAAATCGCAAAAATCGCCCATCCTCAAGAAACGAATTTAGCATCACGCCGGCGCATAAATTTGCAGCACAACGGTAACGCCGAATTGATGCTGCGGGCTCGTAGCAAATGCTCCGCGATATTGGTAAATTTCCGAGCGCGATTGCGTTAGACGGTCGCTTCGCGCCGAAAATACGGGCGTTAAATTTGACGCTCGCGGCAAAATCAAGTGCAGCTTCGAGCCGGCCCGATCGTAGACGGCATCGGAAGCAATACGGCGCGTAAAGCCTTAAATTTCGGCGCGGAGCCGTTTACCGCCCGTATCCTCCCCTACCTTTTAAATTTTCGTCGTAATCCACCCCGTTCGTCATTCGCCTGCGCGAAGCGTCAAATTCATCGCGCAGCGGGCTTTTGCGCACGTTAAACTGCAGCGGCTCTATGCCTAAAATATCGGCGAGCACGTGAGCCAGATCGTCGCTCATAAAAGGCTCGTCCTTCGCCGCGCCTATGCGCCGCCAAAGCTCCGCATGATCGGCGATAAAGCTTTTTGAAGAGATGAAAAGCAGCGGAATTTCGTAGGTGAATCGGGTATTGATGTTGTGCCCGATGAGGCCGTTTTGCTCATAGATATTCTCTCCATGATCGCTGAGATAGACGATGAGGCTGTCCTCATCCGATGAATTTCATTCACCACGTAGTCGTTATACAGCACGCTGTTATCGCAGCACGCGAGGGCGACCTTTTGCTTTTGCGTAAACGGTAAGGCGATATCGTCGCTTTTAAATTTATCAAATTCCTCGGGATAGCGTTTTTTATAGTCCATATGATTTCCCATGAGATGCACGACGTAGAAATTTCGCTCGCGCTGCGATTTTTTCGCCTCTTTGATGATCGGCAGCAGCGCGCCGTCGTGCGCGACTCGCATGCTATCGAGCTGATCGCTTGTGGAAAGAAAGATGCTTTTTTTCGGCGCGATCGGCGGCACTTTTTGCGCTAAGGGCAAATTTGCTGAAGGCTTCTTGATTGCTGATCCACATCGTGCGAAAGCCGCTCAGCGCGAACATATCGATAATGCTAAGGCTCTCAAACCACGGCCTTTCGCGCTCGCTTTCGTAGTCGCTGAAATTAAGTATCCGCATCAGCGCGGGATTGGTCGCGCCGTAGCACGAAACAGTATCGCTAAATTTAATAAGCAGCCCCCGCCGCTGCAGATCGTTTAGCAAAGGCGTCGTATCTTTGCCGTATCCGTAAAGCGACATATGGCCGCGCTACAGGCTCTCGCCGATAATCAGCACGACGTTTTTAATCTGCGTTGCGTTAAAATCAAGCGCGAAATTCGCCCTCTTCGCCTCGTCGTAGCCACGATCGATGCTTTGCAAATCAGCAAGGAAATTTGCATCGCCGAGATAATCTTTTACGACGAACGCGAACTCAAGCGGAGCGTATGTGCCGAGCGTCGCGCGATAACGCTCGCCGCCGCTTGCGATTTTGGTCGCCGTAAAAATGCAAAAAATGACCACACAAATCGTATAGATCACGCTAAATGCGGCTCGCAGCCTCGCGCTGCACGAGCTTTTTTTTAAACTTCAGCGCGACAAACGTCGCGGTCGCGAATGCGAGCAAAGAGCAGATCACGCCCGCGCTGAGAAATTGCGCGGCGAATTCCTTACTTTCGTTCACGTCGGTGTGGATTATCGCATCGAGCGCGACGACGTTAAAAGCGGAGTCGAAAAAAATGACCAAAAAGAGCGAGATAGCCGCACAAAGCGCATTGATCGCCAGCGCAAACAGAGCGGCAAGCCCGAAAAATCTTCTAAAAACGACGAAGCAGAGATGAAAGATGAGCAAATTTATGATCAAAATGCAGCAAAAATCCTCAAAGATCCGCGAAAATATGCGATCTTCCACGCCGTAAAAGTAATACGCCCGCGCCGCGCAAACGATCAAATTAAGCGCGACAACGAGCCAAAATACACCCACCGCGCCGCATAGGCCGAAATAAAATTTCGGCGCGGGCGCAAGCAGAGCCCTCGCTTTATCAAGTAGTAGTTGAACCATTTTTGCTCTTTATTTTTAAATTTACATCTGCCACATCGCTGGAACCGCTGCGGCGCAGTCTCGCATCCACAAATTGTGCCGCGCTTCAAGTCGGCTCACGCCAACGCAATGAGAACAGGCGGTAAATTTTACGCTTACAAATTGTGCCGCGCCGAAATCTCTACCGCAAAATTGAGCGCGTCTGTTTTTGCGCCGCGATCGGCGAATTTTTGCGCGACACGATGCCGCAAGGCAAATTTTACCTGCCGAAATTTGAATGCGGCGAAATTGATGCGACATTTTCTGTTGCGAAATTTGCCGCACGGCGCGCTTCCTAAACGGCAAAATTCCGTGCCGTGCCGCGTATCAAAAATACGACGCGATTGAGTGCATAAATTTAAATCCGCAAGACACCGCACCAAAAACAACTGCCGCGCGCAAATCCCACGCACAGACGCACGCTCGCGCAGAATTTACGCGCAAAATGCAAGCCCGCTTTTTGCATCAAATTTATGCAGCGGGTATTTGCGCGAAATTTCGCAGCAGCCCGGAGCGTGCAAATTTCACGCCGAGCAAACGTACATGTACGAGGCGCTAACGTATCGAAATTTCGCAGCGAATGCGTGAAATTTCTCGGCGCGGGCGCATCACCAAATTTCATCACCAAATTTTCGCCGGCCGAATTACCTTACTCGTAGCCGAAAATTTTAATCCCGGTGTCGCTCTGCTCGTAGCGCAGCGCGGGGATTTTTTGCAGTAGATCTTTTAGCTTCGCTAGATCGTTTTTTCGCCCGCCGTCGAAGGCTCGCGGCACCCACACCCACGCGATCTCATCGTATGCAAACGAGCCCACCGTAAAGCTAGCTCGCTTTGAGCCCGCCTCCCATTTGGAGGAGTTTTTGATCGCGTAGAAGTTTGGATAGAGGATTTTTTTGATGATAAAGCATTTGCAAAATTTAAAATCCGCGAAAAACTCCGCCCACGTCGCATCCTCGGTAAAATAGCCCTTCGCGCGCAGTCGCTTTTTCTCTTTGCGTAGCCTGATCGGCTCATAAAACCTCTGCCAAGCCCTCGCGCAGGCATCCATAAATGCGAGTATGCGGGCAAAGTAAATTTTAAAAAGCGCCTTAAAAAGCTCCATCTACTTCTCGATCTGCGATTTTAGCGACTTATCGATTGCGATCTCGTTTGAGTTTATGTCGATGCTCTGTAGCGCCTTGTCCTGAAAGATAAATCCGACCTCCTTCGCGCCGAAGCTCTTGGCGATCGCTTCCAGCGTGTCGGTCGCGGATTTATGGATCTTACCGCCAAGATCGTTGATGATTTTTAGCGAGAGCTGCTTGACCTCGTCCTTTGCGTCGTCGATGAGATGGTTTTTATCGCTCTCATCAAAGCTCGCGCCGAATAGCCCGTTTAGCGAATCGGGCAGCAAAAACGGCAGCAGTTTGGCGTTTTTCTCGTCGTAAATTTTCATATCTTTGATCGAATATTTGTATTTGCACGGCGGCATCTTGATCTCGTAGCGATCCTCGCCCTGCGGCAGTATCGCAAACTCGGGACTTAGCAGGTCGTAAACGAACTCGATCTCAAACTCGAAGATGATGGCGATCTGCTTTTTCGTCATCAGCGGCGAGACAAGCGAGCCCAGCAGCCCGCTGCCTACGTTTTGCTTGCGCGTAACGATCTCTTTGGAATAAATTTTAAAAACGCTCAGCTCGCCGATGCTTTTAAGCCGCGTGATGTCGGTGGCGATCTGCGGCTTGCTCGCCTGCTCGCTGCTTTTGCGCATCTTAAAAAACATAAAAACCAAGATGCAAAATATCACTAAATTTAGAAGAAAAGCAAAATTTTCCAAATTTCATCCTTTAAAATTTTATCGGTATTTTAGCAAAATACGGCGCCGATTTGTAGTGCAATTGAAATTTTACGATTTTTGCGGCAAGAAATTTTAAAGAAGCAAGCCGCGATTATAAAATTTAACGCGGAGGCAGTCCGCTCTTGAGCGTACCGGGGCGAGCCTTGTGGCTAATGTTAAATTTTGATGTGGCTTGAATTACAACACACGGAATTTTATGCTTGTTAGTTTCATTGGAATTAAACTCAGGCGCAGCCTGCACCGCTAGCGTCGTCGGGGGATGGGTGGGGCTTTGGGGCGGGAAGGGGAGCGACCTCGCAAAACGAGCGTAGTGATGCAAAGCTTAAGCCTGGCGGCGTTTCTTGCGAGCGTAGCGAAGCAGAGTAAGTAGTGCCCCTTCCCCCTTAAGAGAAAACGCCGCCACGACCTAAATTCTAGAGGCAGAATTCTACGTAGTAAAATTTTGGAATTTTTAAATTTTAAATACAATAAAATTTTAAAATTTACCGCTACGGAATTCCATGCAGCGTAGCCGCAACAGAAAGAATTTAACGCGAGCCGTAAGGCTCGCACCGCTAGCGTCGTCGGGGAATGGACGGGGTTTGGGGCGGGAAGGGGGCCCCAATTGCGAGGTCACATTTCTCGCAGAGGCGGCACTGTCCACAGCACCGCATTGCTCTGCTCACTCACAAGCCCCACCCATCCCCCTACGACGCTTTAAGCGGGGCGGACTACGTCCGCGTTATTTAAATTGCGGCTTGCGCCGCATATTTGGAATTTTAAATTCTACGTAAAATTTAAAACCGCGAGCCACAAAGTGTTTCGGCATGGCGGATATAAAATGGAGGCAAATTAAAATTTACCCGCTGCAAGCCGCGATCAGGATGCGAGCGAGTAAATTTGGCAATTTCAGGCAAATTCACAAGCAAAAATAAATTTTACAAACTCCAGCGTAATTTTACAAAATCTCCCTAAAATCATACCCTGCGTTTTTGAGCGCCCAGGCGATGTCCTCTTGATGAGCCTTGCCTTTGGTCTCAAGCGTGATCGTGATCTGCGCGTCGCCGTACTCGATATTGGTCGAGAAGCGGTCGTAGTCGATCTTGACGATGTTTGCGTTGGCGCGGCGCAAAATTTCGGTAAGCCCGGTAAGCGCGCCCGGCTTATCGACGAGCGTGACGTTGATCGTCATCTTGCGGTGCGATTTTATGAGGCCTTTTTCGATGATGATGTTTAGCATCTGAACGTCGATGTTGCCGCCGCTTAGGATGATGCCGATCTTTGCGCCGGCGGGGAATGCAAATTTCGCGTTCATCAGCGCCGCTACGCCCGCCGCGCCAGCGCCCTCGACGATGATTTTTTGCTGCTCGAGCAGATAGAGTATCGCGCTTGCTATCTCCTCGTCATCGACCTGCACGAACTCATCGACGCACTCGATGATCGTAGAAAGCGTGATCTCGCTCGTATCTCGCACGGCGATACCGTCGGCGATGGTGCGGACGGATTTGGAATTTAGCGGCTTTTTCGCGACGAAGCTATCGTGCATCGCAGGCGCGCCCTTGGCGGCTACGGCGATGATTTTGATGTCGGGGTTGATCTGCTTGGCGCAGCTGCAAACCCCCGTCGCAAGCCCGCCGCCGCCTACGGGAACGACGATGTATTCAAGATCTGCGACCTCTTCGATCATCTCAAGCGCGATCGTACCTTGGCCCGCTTGGACGAACTCGTCGTTGAAGGGATGCACGAACGTCAAATTATGCTCTTTGGCATATTCCAGTGCAAACGCATACGCCTCGTCGAAATTATCGCCCTTTAGGATGATCTCTGCGCCCAGAGCCTTCGTGCCACTTACCTTAAGTAGCGGCGTGGCCTCAGGCATTACGATCACAGCATGCACGCCGAATTTTTGCGCGCTCATCGCTACGCCCTGGGCGTGGTTGCCCGCGCTTGCAGCTATTACTCCATGCGCCCGCTCCTCATCCGTAAGATGCGCGATTTTATTATAAGCGCCGCGAATCTTATATGCGCCGGTGCGCTGCAAATTCTCGCTTTTGAGATACACTTCCGCGCCGTAAAGCTTGCTGAGCTTCGGCGCCAGAGCAAAGGGCGTTTTATAGACAAAATCGTTTATCGTGCGCTTTGCTTGGATGATTTTATTTAGATCAACCATCTACTTCCTTTCGTAATTTTAAATTTTGTTATTATACATATTTTAGGCGAAATTTTATCCCGCACGCAGCCTAAATCCACGACTTCGGTTTTAAGCTCACCTAACTCCTGCGCTTTAGCAGCACGCCACATTCGATATGCGCTGTATGCGCGAACTGATCGAAGATCGCAAACCTGCGCACCTCGTGCGTAGCGCAAAGCGAGCGTAAATTTTCAAAAAGCGTCTGCGGATTACAGGAGATGTAGATTAGATTCTCAAAATTTTTTATGAAATCAATCACGCTAGGCTCCAGCCCCGCGCGCGGCGGATCGATTAAAACGTGCGAAAAATCGTAGCCGAAAATATCGATCCCCTTTAGCCGCTCAAACTCGCGCCTGCGCGCAAACGCGCTCATCAGCTCATCCGCACTAAGGCGGACGAATTGCGCGTTGCAAACGCCGTTGAGCTCGCAGTTTATGCGGGCATTTGCAATCGAGCTTTTTGAAATTTCACTCGCCAGCACGCGGTTAAATTTAGCCGCAAGCGGGATGGTGAAGTTGCCGTGCCCGCAGTACAGCTCCAGCAGATCGCGCGCGGCGGAGTTTTCCGGGCGCACGGAATGTTTTTCGCAGCTCGAATTTTGCGGGGCGGACTGCTCGCAGCTAGAATTTTGCGCGATGAGTTTTTCGCAGGCTGAATTTTGCACACAACGCTTTTCGCAATCCAAATTTTGCGAGGCGGAATTTCGCACGTCCAAATCCTTGCGAGCGGAATTTTTATCCGCAGAGCTTTCGTCTGCGGACGCGTAGTTAAATTTCACGAAATTTTCGCCGTTAAATTCTATGCAAGCGGAATTTGCTTTAACGAAATTTCGGCAAGCGGCATCAAATTCGGCGGAATTTTCAGAAGCGGAATTTCTATCCGTAGAATTTTGCGCGTCGGACTGCTCGTGGCTCGAATTTTGCGCGACAGAATTCTCCGCTATAGAATTCTTTACGGCGAAATTCTGTGCGGCGCACACCACGCCCATGCCCTCTTTGCCGAAGTCCACGCAGCTTCTCGCCCAGGCGATCATCTTTTCGTTCACGCCGCGGTTTGGCTGGATGAAGGCGTTTTCGCCGAAACGAAATTTATAAACTCGCTCGTCCACGCAAAGTTCGTCCGTGAGGCTTAGCTCGCCGCTTAGCAGCTTCTGTCCTCTCGCGCGAGCCATAACCCTGATGCCAAGCTTACCCGCCAGCTCACAAATCGCCTCCTGTTCGCGCTCGCCCAGGCGCTTGTGATAAAGCAGTGTCGCCAAAATCCCGCTGGCGCACGAGATAAACTCGACGCCGAAGAGCTTCTCTTTTAAAGCTTCACTCCGCCTAAGCACCTCTAGCAGCCGCGGCATTAAATTTGCAATAGGAAGCGCTACTTTAGGACATTCGTTAATTAAAATTTTCTTGCTACGTGCGCCGCCCATCGTGTAGGCAAGATCAAATGCGCTATGCCAAATATCGTGCCAGATGCCAAATTCCGCCCTGATGCGGTAATTTTGCGGCTGCGAGGCAAAAAACTCAAACTCGCCGTCAAAAAATTCTCTAAATTTATCGCCGATCAGCTGTTTTTTGTATAAAATTTGATCCTCATAGGGCTCGCCGAGCGTGCAGCTGCCACAGCTACCGAAGCTTTCGCAATTCATACATCCACTCTTTTACCCACTACGCGCAGTAAAAGAATGATAGCCGCGATACCCAAGATCAGACATCCCCACACGCTAAGCCCAAAGCCCGCAGGTAGGTAGCCACAAACGATACTGATGCCACAAACGACCAGAGCATAGGTCATCTGCGTGCTTACGTGCTCGATGTGATCGCAGCCTGCGCCCATCGATGAAAGAATCGTCGTATCAGAAATCGGCGAGCAGTGATCGCCGAAGATCGCTCCGGTAAGCACCGCGCTGATATTTACGCACATGAAAACGTGAAATTCCTCGCCGCTAAGGCCATATTTTTGCCCCACGGCGTGCGCTAACGGCACGGCTAAAGGCGTGACGATACCCATCGTACCGAAGCTCGTGCCCGTTGAAAAGGAGATAAACGAGCTAAGCACGAAGATCACGATCGCAAGCGCAAAGCGCGGCGTAGCGTCGCTTAGAAGCTCGACCAAGTAGCGCGAAGTGCCTAGCTCCTTGATAACAGAGCTTAGCGACCACGCAAAAAGCAGGATTATGACGGTATTTAGCATACTTTTCCAGCCGCCAACCCAGACCTCGATCGCCTCTTTGACGCCGTAAATTTTTTGCGCGATGCCTAAAACGACGGCGATGATCGATGAAAAGAGCGCGGATTGAAATAGCACGACCGAAGCATCCGCCGCGCTAAATGCGGTACGTATCGAAGTAAAGCTAAGAGGGGCTGCCTTGACCGCCTCCAAAGCCTCGCCCTCCAGTGAGCTGTAGCCGTTGAGATAAAAACCGATGACGGAAAGAACGATCATCGCTCCTAGCGGGATTATCGCGTTTATCTTACGGAGTACGACGCCCTCTTTGGGTACGAAAATTTGATCCTCTAAATTTTTGATTTTAAAATCCGCAGCTCCGCTCTTGCCGCCGCGAGATGCGATCTCTGCGCGATACATCGAGCCAAACTCCCTACTCATCACGGCGGTAGCCACTACGAAAAAGATCATGAAAATATTATAAAATCTATACGGGATCGTCTCAACAAAGACGGTGAAGGCGTTTATGTTTTCTACGCCGATCTGCGAGTAGGCCTCTTTGATCGCCGAAATTTCGACTCCGACCCACGTGGAGATCACCGCGATGCCGGTGATCGGCGCTGCGGTCGCGTCGATAATGAAGGCGAATTTCGCGCGCGAAATTTTAAATTTATCCATCAGAGGCCGCATGATAGGGCCCACGATCAGGGCGTTTGCGTAATCGTCAAAAAATATCACGATACCCATCAGCCAAGTGTAAATTTGACCCAAAACTGGAGTGTCTGCGTGCTTGCTAAGCCAGAGCGCAAGTGCCTTCGTGCCGCCGCTTTTGGTCACCAAAGCGATGAGCCCGCCGATACACATGACCTGAAGCAAAATGCCCGCGTTCCACGTATCAGCCATCGATTTTACCATGCGCGAGCACAGATCGGTAAAAGCGAAAAGCGCCGAAGCTGCGATATTTTGATCGACCATACCGATGAGAAAGGTCCCGCTTAGCACGCCTAAAAACAGCGACAAAATCACGTCCTTGGTGATAAAAGCAAGCACGATCGCCGCAACTGGCGGGATAAGCGTTAACACGCCGTAAAGCTCGCTGTTTCGCACGGCGGGCTCCACGTCCGCAAGCGCCAGCGCGGGCAAAAAAATCGCCGTAAAGATAAGCAAATTTTTTAACATTTTAATCCTTGATGATTGATAAAATTTTAAAATTTAACCTCCGATCGGGGGCTAAATTTTAAAATTCTGCGCGCCTTTCAGCAATTATTCGTATTCGCGCGCTTTTTTTTACGGCGATTTTGAGCGCCTTAATCGCACAGCAAGCTCTGCTATTTTGCTGCGTTTGCAATTTTGCGAACACATTTTTAAGCAATTTATTGCGTAGCGAAATCTCTCCGGTGCAAAATACCGCGCGCAGCGTAATCAAAAGCGTTTTATAAGCGCATTTAAATTCTACTTAACATAGCAAAAGCTTCAAATCAAGGTAAAATTCCACAATGATGCAACGCTTACTTTATCGCAAAAGCGATAAATTTCGCGCACAAAATTTGACGAAATCCCGCTCTTGATCACAAACCAAAATCCCTCGACAAAAATTTTATCGCGCATAAATGCACAAATCGCCGTTTTTCAAGCCTACCTGCGCGTTTATAAAATTTCAGTGCATGCAACTTGTGCAAGCAAAGCGATAAAATTTTAAAGCGTTAAATTTTGCCAACTCGCACCCGAAAAATCCGCTAAATCTATAGAATTTACAAAGCGGCAAAACTCTAAATTTAAAGCTCATAAGGCTTTTGCAAACCCAAAACGCCGCAAAGCCTAAAACGACGATAAAGCGGCGAGCAGCCCTTTAAATCAAGCCTGCTAATTCTCACGCTCAGGCGCATCTTGCGGATCGCTCGTAAAATCATCGCTTGCTTGCGTAGGACTTAGTCCAAGCGAGCGCAAATAGCTCTGCGTAGCCGCTTCACCACCCGCAAGCGCATAGTCTAGCGCATTTAGCCCCGCCTCATCGACTGCTTTTTCGTTTGCGCCCGATTTTACGAGCAATTCAACGATCTGCTTGGTACTTGTTTGCGCTGCAAACATCAGCAGTGTCTTGCCCGCGCCCGAACGCTCACAGCCGTCGCTACGCTCGCCTAGCGACGCTAGAGCCTGGGCTTCGGCGCTGCCGATCTGGCGGACATTTACGCTAGCATGCGAGTAGATTAGCAACTTTACGAGCTCATAATTTTTTGCCGCGGCGGCGAAAAATATCGGAGTTTGCCCAAGCGAGTTTTTATAGCCAACCAAGGCGCCTTTAGAGATCATAAATTTAGCGCTTTGAACGTTATTCATCGCGTAAAATAGCGAGTTTTCCTCGCCCGCATTCACCTGCGCGCCTCGCTCGATCAAAGCGCCGCTAAAGCGCTCGTCATATCCTAGCAAAAGTGCCAGATCCAGGGCATTATCAAGCTCGTAAATCGCAAAATCCTTGCTAAAAAGTAGCGTACGAAACTCATCTGCACCTACTCCGCCTTTTAGCGCCATCTCAAGCTCACCGTAATCTCCCGCCTTGCGATCCTTTGCAGCGTATGCGATAAATTCCGCTATCACGACGCTTGCCAGCTCATCGGCGTCGTTTTTGTTGAATTTAGCGGCGAAATAATCTCTTAGCGCCTCCCTGGCTGCCGGTATCTCGCCCATAAAATTGCCATAAGCGATGAAATTTCCAATCTTGCGCTCGGAGTAAAATTCTAAGGCTTCAAGCGATTTTTCACTGATTTGCGCGTAGTTTTTCTCTTTGGCATAGCTTAAAAATCCCTCGCCATCCATCCCCGCAAACGCCAAGGTTCGCTCAAGCCTTTTTTCGTTCAGCAAGGCTTCGTTACCGACACAATCGATATTTTCGTCTCTAATCTCAGAAGCCGCGCTTTTTAAATTTTGCAAAAATTCTGCGCCAGCTAGCGAGCCTTGACAGCCAAAATCGCTTTGCAGCAGCTCTTCGTCCGCAGGCTCTTTGCTAAAAAAGCCGCGCGGATCGCTTAGTATCTGCTCACAAGAAGCGCCAAAAAGCGTGCCGCAAAAAACAAACGAACCCATTAGAATTTTTCGCATCGCTACCTCGAATTGCATTTGAAGCGTTATTTTACCTTTAAATTTATTTATTAAAACTTAGTGCGGGCGGTGGAATTTTATGGAATTCCTTTCAGCCTTATAAAATTTTGCAGAATTTTTAAAATTTTACGGCGCGGCGGCATGGCGGCGGACGGCGCTAAACGACGACTAGGCAGAGGCGTAGCGACTGGCGGCGTGATACAACAGCACGGTGACCGACACGTTAAAATTTTAAAATTTACGCGCAGGCTAGCGGTAAAATTTTGCAAGCTGTACAAATCTAGCGGAATTCCGCGCCGGATTAATCGCAAAATAAAATTTTATAAGCGCAACCCGTTCCGCGGAATTCTACACGCATTAGTAGCCAGATAGAATTTGCGAGGTAAAATTCCTCGCAAAATAAAAGAATTTTGCGCGTTTTGCACGGAACAATTAAAATTTCGCCGCGCAAAATTCCACGCTTAGCGTAAATTCCGCCGCGTTAAAATTTAGCGAATTTCAATCTGATGGAATTTAGCACGACCGTCACGGAGCTAAAGCACATCGCAGCGGCGCCGTACATCGGCTTTAGAAGCACGCCTAGCGCTGGATATAGCGCGCCTGCCGCGATCGGGATACATACGGCGTTGTAAAACAGCGCCCAGAAGAGGTTTTGCTTGATCGTCCGCATGGCGGCTCCCGATAGGCGGAATAGATATAGCACGCCTGTAAGGTCGTTTTTTATAAAAATCGCGTCGCCCGCGCCCTTGGCTACGTCGCTGCCGCCGTTCATCGCGATGCCGATACTGGCGGCTTTTAAGCTCGGTGCGTCATTGACGCCGTCGCCCACGAAAAGCACCCGCTTGCCTTCGTCCGTCAGGGATTTGATGAACTCATATTTACCGCTTGGAAGCACTCCGCTTCTTACCTCGTCGATGCCGAGGTTGCGAGCGACGAAATTTGCCGTTTTGGCGTTATCGCCCGTTAGCATGACGGTTTTTACGCCGCTTTTTTGCAGCGCCTGCACGACGTCCCGCGCTTCGGCTCTGATCTCATCGCTAAATGCGATGAAGCCCGCGTACGAGCCGCCTATCGCGCAGTAAACGACGCCGAAGCCCTTGTCTAAAAGCTCCTCCGCTTCTACTTCGACGCCCGTATCTACGCCGCGCTCGTGCAGGAAGCCCGCGCTGCCGCAAAGGATTTCGCCGGTGGGATTTTTAGCGACGATGCCTTTTCCCGCGACGCTTTCGAACTCGCCGTTAAATTTAGAAATTTCGCCGAATTTCAACTCGGCAAATTTTACGATCGCCTTTGAGATCGGATGCTCGCTAAGCTTTTGCGCGCTTGCCAGAGCGTAGAGATCTTGGGCGCTCAGATCGCTGAAGCTTACCGAAATTTCGCCCTTGCTAAGTGTGCCGGTTTTATCGAAAACCGCGACGTCCGCGTCCTTTAAAATTTCTAAAATTTCAGGATTTTTGATTAAAATTCCAGCCTTTGCGGCGTTTGAGATCGCGCAAACGATCGCAATCGGCGTCGCAAGACCTAGCGCGCACGGGCATGAGATGATAAGCACGCAGATAGCGGCGGATGCGGCATATGAGAGCCGCCCGTCAAGCGCCATCCACGCTATAAAGCTAACAAGCGCGATCAAAATCACCGCGGGCACGAAGATATTTGAAATTTTATCCGCAAAGCGCGCGATCGGCATCTTTTTGTTGCCCGCCTCGTTCAGCAGATTTTTAATCTCGGCAAGCAGCGTTTGATGCGGGAATTTCGTCACCTTCACGTAGATGACGCCATCGGTGCTGACGCAGCCTGCATTTACCTCATCGCCTACGCTTTTATAAACCGCCAAGCTCTCGCCGCTGATGAGAGAAGCGTCGATCTGCGCGCCGCCCTCGACGATAAGCCCGTCGCAAGGGATGCGCGAGCCGTTTTTTACTAGCACCTTATCGCCTGGCTTTAGCGCTTCTGCGCGCACTTCAGCTATCGTGCCGTCGTCTTTGATCAAAAGCGCGGTTTTGGGGCTTAGATCGATTAGCCCCTTGATGTAGTCGTTCGCCTTCATCTTGCTGCGCTCTTCTAGGTATTTGCCGAGCGAAATAAAGGCGATTATCATCGAGGCGGACGAGAAATAAAGATTGGTAAATTCATTCTGCGCGCCGTGCGTATAGACCCACGCCGCGGCCGTTAGCGAATAGGCAAACGCGAAGAAGCTTCCCATCGCCACGAGCACGTTCATATCGAAGCTTCTGTTTTTCAGCGAGCCGTAAGCGTGATAAAAGAAGTTCTTGCCGCAGTAAAATAGGCTCACGCACGCCATCGCCGCGCAAAGCAGCGCTTTTGGAACGAAGCTTAAAAACCCGCTCATCTCCACCGCCATTACCGCCGCGGCTAAAACCAGAGCGAGGATTAGTCTAAATAGCGCCGCTTTGAGATTGCTCCGCTTTTTGCGCTCCAAATCCTCGTAATCCACGGCGATGTCGTAGCCTAGCTTTTTGATCTTGGCTTTTAGCGTCTCCTCAAGCGCCGGATCGGCAAGTACGAACTCGCCGCTGCCGTTTGCGAAATTTACGTGCGCCTCCTGCACTCCCTCGATCTTGCGACTTACCCGCTCGATCGCATTGGAGCAGTTTACGCAGCTCATCCCGACGATATTTAGAGTGATTTTACTTGACATTGCGTTAGTTTTTAGGCTAGCTTTTCTGCGACGCTAAAGCCCAAATCGTCCATCTCCTCTTTAAATTTAGCCTCGTCGCGCGGATCTAAGCTTAAACTCACCACTCCGCTTGCTACGTCCACCTCGATCTCGCCAAAATCATCCTTAAGCGCGTTTTTGATCGTCCTCGCGCAGTTTTCGCAGTGTATATTTTGCGCCTTAAATTTTACGCTTTGTTTCAAAGCCATGAGCCTCTCCTTTGGATTAAAATTTCAAAACTTATACTACTTTTTAATAAATTTTATTTTAACGCCCGCTCCTGAAATTTAAGGGTTTTTCGTTATAATCACCCGTTTTAAATTTAAGTTTTAAGGAATTTTATGGGACGAGCTTTTGAATACAGACGCGCTTCAAAAGAAGCTAGATGGGGGAAGATGAGCAAACTTTTTCCAAAACTGGGCAAGGCCATAACGATGGCTGCGAAAGAGGGCGGCGAAGATCCGCTGATGAACTCCAAGCTGCGCGCCGCGATCGCCACGGCAAAGGCGCAAAATATGCCCAAAGACAACATTGACGCGGCTATCAAGCGCGCAAGCGGCAAAGATAGCGCCGATATCAAAACGATCTTTTACGACGGCAAGGCGCCCCACGGCGCACTTCTCATAATCGAATGCGCCACCGATAACCCGACCCGCACCGTCGCGAATGTCAAGTCGATTTTAAATAAAGCCAAGGGCGAGTTTTTACCGAGCGGCAGTTTGAAATTTATGTTTTCGCACAAGGCCGTTTTTGAGACCAAGCTGCCGAGCCGCGACATTGAGGAGCTGGAGCTTGAGCTCATCGACTTCGGTCTTAGCGAGCTTGAGATCAACGAGTTTGAAAACGATAAAGGCGAGCTCGAAAAGACACTTCTAATCTACGGCGAATACGAAAGCTTCGGCACTCTAAACGAAGGTATCGAAAAGATAGGGCTTGAGATCATCAGCGCAAGCTTAAAATTCGTCGCTAACGAAAAGCACGAATTTAGCGAGGAGCAGCTTAGCGACATAGACGCGCTGCTCGAGCGGCTAGAGGATGACGACGACGTGCAGGCAGTTTACACCAATATCGCATAGGAGAAAAAATGGAAAGCTTAAAAATTTACGACATCGACGCAGCGGCTTTGGCGCGCGATAAATACGCCGTGATAAAAACCGAAAAGGGCGATATGAAGCTGGAGCTTTTCGGTGACGAAGCCCCGCAAACGGTTACGAATTTTGCTAGCCTCGCGCGCAGCGGGTTTTACAAGGGGCTAAATTTTCACCGCGTAATTCCAAATTTCGTAATCCAAGGCGGCTGCCCGCGCGGCACCGGCACGGGAGGTCCTGGCTGGCGTATAAAGTGCGAATGCGACCGCCAAAAGCACAAGCATGTGCGCGGCGCGCTATCGATGGCGCACGCGGGGCGCGATACGGGCGGCAGCCAGTTTTTCGTCTGCCACAGCGCGCAGTCGCACCTAGACGGCGTGCACACGGTATTCGGACAAATCGTGGATCAGCCTAGCCTGGCGGTTTTAGACGCGATCAGACAGGGCGATAAGATCATCGACATCGAGATTAAAGAGAGCCTATAATCGTGATTAAATTTAAACCGCGGGGCGCCAGACCGTGATAAAGATCGGCACGGACATAACCGCGGTGCGCAGGATCTCGGCGCTGCGCACAAAATACGGCGCGAAATTTCTAAAGCGCATTTTGAAAAAATCCGAGCGCTCATCCGCGCTGCGCGACGAAAGTATCGCGGGCATCTATGCCGCTAAAGAGGCGCTTAGCAAGGCGCTAGGCACCGGCATCGGCGCAGAATTCGGCTTTAAAGACGCTAAAATTTACAAAGACGCCCTGGGCGCGCCGCATTTAAAAATCCGCAAAAAAATCCGCAAAAAATTTCATATCAAATCTGCAAGCCTTAGTATCACGCACGACGCAAACGTCGCAATCGCGGTAGTCGCACTCGATATAAAACTAACGAAATAACGAATATATAAGAGGACGAATTTTGAAAAAATATCTTATTAATTTTCTAAAATTTATAAAGCGCCATTATATAATCTCTGCGATTTTTATCATCTGCATTTTGACTTTTATCCCTTATATGCCTATAAATATGGGTTTAAACTACGCCGGAGTTTGCACCAATCCTCTGCATTTTGGCATCTTATCGGATAATGAATTAAAAGAGATAGCGTTTAAGCAGTATTTGAAAAATGAGCATGCAAAGAGCAATTACCCTTTTTATGAAATCTTTTTAAGAGACAGTAGGCCGAAGGATTTAGACTTTGATATCGACTGGTGGGAAATTTATCGTAAGTGTAACGGCGACAAGCGCCCCGATGATAAGTGTGAATTTTGGAAAGTATCTAAAGAATTAAATTTAGAAAATCTATTGTCTATCGGCAGACAAATTTGTAAAGACGGGAAACAAGTCACGCAGATAGATAAATCCATACTAAAAGCTATAGATGATGAAGACGTGGTATATCCATGGGAGGATAACAAGCTTTTTAATGATAAAGGAGAACTTAATTATTCGGTTTATTACAAGAGAAAGTATCACGATGAAAAAACGCATCAAGAATCGGATTGGATATTAAAATTTTTTCAATATAACTCTATTGCAGTATTTAAATCCGATAAGAATTTCACTGCCTCTGATAAAATTCGAGGAGAAAGCGATAAGATCGTGTACATTATAAAGTATAGTGGAACAACAGGCTCGCTGATGGCAATGTTAAAAAATAGGAATTTTGATAGTTTTTGTGAAGATATCGATTCAATTGAAACGGGAAAAAGGGATCTAAATAAACTTACTTATCGCGGTACTACATTACTAGAAGATAATACGACAAAAACATGGACAAGCAATAATTATGGCGAGATAAGGATACGCGTAGATAACTGCGGGAACGGACTTGAAACGCTATATCATGGTCCTTGGGACTATTTTGAAGAATATATGAAACTCAATAAAATCAAATTTAAGGAGTAATCTATGTCAAAAATAGTAGATATGAAGAGCGAAATCAAAATGGCTTAATGAATTTGACTTTGCAAAACTCTTAAATCAGCCGCAATAGTTTTTTCTACTAATAGGCTTAAAATTAAATTTCCAAATTCCGCGACAGTAAAATTTTTGAAATTTCAAACCGCTCCACAAAACTAAAATAAAATCAAACAAAGCATTACAGATTCAGGCGAAATTCTACGCTTTGCCGCGACGTCGCATATTCTAGCGCTACGATTAAAATTCCTCGTAGAACCTAGTGGCGCCGCCTTTCCGCTACGATAAAATTTTACGGAATTTTTTGTGATTGCTACATATAAATTTTAGATTAAAGCCGCGTAAATTTAATCGCCCGCGCCAAGATATGATTAAATTTCAAGCGCAAAGCGCGGTCGTAGCGCTAGCTTACGTCAAAACGCCCCAAACTACGAAAAATTCCAAGCCGCGACCAAATTTTAGCGCGATAAAGGCGGATTATTCCGCCTTTTTTAGATTATCGGCGAGCAAAAACGCAAGCTCTAGCGCCTGATCTGCATTTAGGCGCGGATCGCACTGCGTTTCGTAGCGCTGCTTTAGCGTCTCTTGCGTTACGTTAAACGAGCCGCCCGTGCACTCGGTGACGTTTTGACCGGTCATCTCAAGATGGATGCCGCCCGCGTGCGTGCCCTCCGCGGCGTGGATCTCGAAAAAGCTCTGAACCTCGCTTAAAATTTTAGAAAATTCGCGCGTTTTGTAGCCGTTCGCGGCCTTGACGGTGTTGCCGTGCATCGGATCGATGCTGTATAGGATCGCTCTACCCTCGCGCTTTAGCTCGCGTAAAATTTGCGGCAGCCGCGCGCCGATCTTATCCGCGCCCATGCGGATGATGACGTTTAGCCTGCCTGCTTCGTTTTGCGGATTGAGTTTGTCGCAAAGGCGCAAAATTTCATCCGCGGTGCCGCTCGGGCCGATCTTGACGCCGAGAGGGTTTTTGATACCGCTTAAAAAATGCACGTGCGCATCGTCTGCGCCGCGCGTGCGCTCGCCGATCCAAAGCATGTGCGCCGAGCAGTCGTACCAATCGCCGCTGGTGCTGTCGATGCGCGTCAGGCACTCCTCATAGTGTAGCAGCAGCGCCTCGTGCGAGGTGTAAAGCACCGTCTCGGCAAGGCTCGGGGAATTTGCGGCGCTCAGTCCGCACGCCTCCATAAATTTAAGCGTGCGCGAAATTTCATCGCTCAGCTCGTTAAATTTAGCCTCCAGCTCGCCCCTTTTCAAAAAGCCCAAATTCCACTTATGCACCTCGTGCAGGTTCGCAAGACCGCCGCGAGAAAAGGCGCGCAGCAGATTCAGCGTCGAAGCGCTTTGATGATACGCCTCGATCATGCGAGCAGGATCCGGCTTACGCGCCGCTTCGTTAAACTCAAAGCCGTTGATTATGTCACCGCGATAGCTAGGCAAACTCACGCCGCCAACTTCTTCAAAGTCGCTGCTGCGCGGCTTTGCGAACTGTCCTGCGATACGACCTACCTTCACGACGGGGCGCCCCGCTGCGAAGGTAAGAATGATCGCCATCTGAAGCATTACCTTAAACATATCGCGGATATTATTCGCGCTAAAATCATTAAAACTCTCCGCGCAATCACCGCCTTGAAGCAAAAACGACTTGCCTTCGCTGGCGCGCGCAAGCTCGGCTTTTAGGTTGCGAACCTCGCCCGCAAAAATTAACGGCGGCAGCTTGTAAAGGCGCTCTTTAGCGGCCTGCACCGCACTTTCATCCTGATAAATCGGCTGCTGTAAAATTTTATAATCTTTCCACGACGTCCTACTCCAACTCATATCCACTCCTTAAATTTCCTAAATCTTGCGATTATACCCAAATAAGCTTTTATTAACCCAAAAAATCTTAAAATAGCGCCTTTAGGCAATTTGGAAGGAATTTTATGGAAGAAAACCGCACTAAAGGGCTAATGCTTGCATTTGCGACCTTTTTTATGTGGGGCGTTTTCCCGATATTTTTCAAGCTCATAAAGGACGTGGACGCGGTGCAAATTTTAGCGCATCGCGTCGTTTGGTCCTTCCTGCTGCTGCTCGTTTTTCTCTGCTTTACGCACCGCTTAAAAAACGTCGCGCGGCTTCTTAGCACCCCTAAAATCGCTCTCACGCTGCTTTGTACGGGGCTACTTATCAGCACGAACTGGGGCATTTATATCTACGCGGTAAATTCCGATCAAATTTTAGCCACCAGCCTCGGATATTTTATAAATCCGCTATTTTCGGTGCTTTTGGGCGCTTTGTTTCTACGCGAGCGGCTAAGTACGGCGGCTAAGCTTTCCCTGCTGCTAGCCTTTGCAGCTATCGGAGTGCAAATTTACGCGCTAGGCAGGCTTCCGATAATCTCGCTCGTGCTGCCGCTTAGCTTTGCATTTTACGGGCTCATACGCAAGAAGGTAAAAGTGCCTAGCTTTGAGGGGCTGTTTTGCGAGACGACGCTAATGCTGCTGCCCGCGCTTGCGTTTCTGATCTACTGCGCGTTAAAAGGAAACGGCGCATTCGGCTTTAGCGCAAGCGGCGCGCTGCTGTTTGCAAGCGGGCTAATTACGATTTTGCCGCTGCTTACCTTCGCCGTAAGCACGCAGTATCTGCCGCTATCTACGATCGGCTTTATGCAATACATCAGCCCCAGCATGAGTATGCTGATCGCGGTATTTATCTACGGCGAGGAGCTTGAAACTTATAAAATTTTGAGCTTTTCGCTAATTTGGTTCGGGCTCGCGGTCGTGGGCTTGGACGGCTTAAGGAGAAAAAATGGCTAATTTCGCTTTGATGTTCGCAGTCGCCCTTGCGGTGGGCGCGCTCGTGTATTTTCAGGTCCAAAAGGCTTCCGCGCGTGCAGACGCCGCAGACCCCGAGCTTAGCTCGCAAAGATATATGAAATTTTGCGATATTTTAGAGGACAAACTGCGAGATTTAAAGCGTCTGGAATTACACGACGAGGGGGCTCGCGAGAGCTATCTAGACGAGCTTGAGGCTCTTAGTAAGGAGCTAGTCTATATCAAAACGATGCATCAAAGCAACCTAAACCCCGCCGTGTGGGAGGGCAAGCTATTTGAGTTTCTAAATAAAACGGACGCGCTTATCGAAAAATACGCCGCGGGCGCAGAGCGCTCGCTGCAATACTGGCGCAAGCAGCTGGAGATGGAATTTAAAAACTTATAGTCGCGATCCTTAAGATATCAAAATTAGGCTACATATAATAATCGGCTCGGCATAAAAGGCTTAATCGATGAACCTAAAATTGTAAAATTTAGCCGCAGTACTAAGCCAAATCCAGCTACAAGACAAGCTCGATCCAAAATCAATAAAATTCCAAGCGCGCTGAAACACCTTAAAAATTTACAAACTCTGCAAAGATTCGAAGCAAATTTTATAGTCTTGCCACAAGGATAGCAATATATCATACCGAACTTCATCGCAAAAATTGAGCCCATGGGCGAAGCCAACAAGACCTGCTAAATTTAGAAAAAATGGGAGGCACAGCAAAGCAGATGGAGGGAAAAATGCAAATTAGACAGATGGCGCCAGCAAAATAGCGCAGGCGCAGCAAAATAGCGCTAAACTAGCGAAGCAGACGAATGAGCAATATAAAATTCTATCTCCTAAGCCGGCAGAGAGTTAAATTATAGCCCAAAACCGCGCGCCGTTTATAGTAATAAAAGAGCGCACCATATTAGATAAACGAAGAGGGCTTGTATTTATTTATTGGCATATCGCAAAACGACACTATACCTGCGTACCAGATAAGCGAGAGAAGCAAAATCTTAAAGGTTAGAAATGGTATGCCAAAATTTCAAATCATACTTGCATCTTTTTAGTAAAATCTCCGAAAGTTAATACTATGCGAGCCCTAAAATACGTCAAATTTTAAACCGCCAAATATCAAGGCATATCAAATTTAAACCGCTCGCGCGCTCTTTTTGGTGAAAATTCCTAAAAATTTAACCGCCAGTTTTTGTAGCAATCCCTGCTTTTTACGCTTGCTTAGTAAAAATTTTGCCGTTTCACTCCTACCAAACATTATGGCAAAGGCATAGGGTGTCATACCAAGACCACTCGTAGCCTCTACGTCCGCGCCGGCGTCTACGAGAGCTTCGACTACCTCCAAATGCCCTTTAAAGGCTGCGCCCGCGAGCGGGGTTTGCCCGCGGTCATTACGCTCGTCGACTCTGGCACCGTTTGAGAGCAGCATATTTACAGTCTTTAGCGCGTTATTGTAGCTAGCCAGCATTAAAAGGGTGTCGCCTTTGGCGGATTTTAAATTTACGCTAAGACCCGCCTTTATCATCTTTTCCAGCTCGTCAGCATCATCTCGCCTAGCGAAATCAAGCGCTATAGCGCAAAGCTCGCCATATCTTTGCTCCTCGGCCTGCGTTAAGCTCGTCAATTTTTTGCTTTCAAAGCGGCTCTTACGCCATTTGCGTAGTCAGCAGAATTTTTTTCAAAATGTCCTATCGCACGCTCTTTTATCGCTTCGCTCACACCCTCCATGCTATCTGCGATATTACTAAAAAGCTGTGATTTTTGTTCGTTGCTCATTAGCTCAAAAAGCGCTCTAGGTTGCGAATAATAATCCTGATCTTCGGCTCTGTGATCGTATCTTTGCATCGCGCCTTCTATGCTTATATCAGACTCTAACAAAGCACGATCCTCTTTGGCACCGCCAAAGCTGTTAGGCTCATAGTAAGCTTTATCGTCAAGCTCATACATTCCGTTATTCATCGCGCCACCCACGACGTAAGTATTGACCTCGCTTACAGGACGATTAACATTTAGCTGCGCGTAGTGTGTACCGATACGATATCTTTGAGCGTCGGGGTAGCTAAATATCCTTGCTTGCAGCATCTTATCGGGACTAAAGCTGATACCAAGCACTATATTTGACGGGCTAAATGCAGCCTGCTCAACCTCATTGAAATAATTTTTCGGATTTTCGTTTAGCGTCATGACGCCCACGTCGATGAGTGGGAACTCCTTATGAGGCCAAGTTTTGGTTAGATCAAAGGGGTTAAATTTGACCTCTTTTGCCTGCTGTAGAGTCATTATTTGAATTTTAAAATCCCAGCTTGGAAAGTCGCCCTTTTCTATACTCTCAAAAAGGTCGCGTTGATTGCTCTCTCGATCTTTTGCAATGATCTGTGAGGCCTGAGCGTTGGTTAAATTTTTAATGCCTTGGCGAGTTTTGAAATGAAATTTAACCCAAAATCTTTCGTTCTTGTCATTTATAAGGCTGTAGGTGTGGCTGCCAAATCCGTGCATATGGCGGTAACTTGCCGGAATACCGCGGTCACTCATCAGGATGGTTACTTGATGCATACTCTCAGGGCTTAAGCTCCAAAAGTCCCATGCCGCCTCATTTGAACGGAGGTGTGTGCGAGGATCACGCTTTTGCGTGTGGATAAAATCCGGGAATTTATACGGGTCTTTTACAAAAAAGACGGGAGTGTTGTTTCCGACCAAGTCCCAGTTGCCCTCTTTGGTGTAAAATTTAATCGCAAAGCCCCTTACGTCGCGCTCAGCATCAGCCGCTCCAGCTTCACCGGCAACGGTAGAAAATCTCAAAAGCAGCTTTGTTTTCTCGCCTTTTTGTAATACTTTGGCCTTAGTATATTGTGAGATGTCCTGCGTAATCTCTAATGTTCCGTATGCGGCGCTACCTTTTGCGTGAACGGCACGCTCGGGGATACGCTCTCTGTTTTGATGAGCTAGTTTTTCAAGCAACTGATAATCTTGCAACATTATACCGCCGCGGCTGCCTGCGGTAAGGGAGTTTTGGTTATCCGCGATAGGATTACCCGAAGTAGTGGTTAGTTTTTTCATATTTATTCCTTTCTAATAAAATTTATTTGTAATTATACATATATAAATTAAAATATTTATTAAATAATAAAAATTATTGATAAAAGTTTAGCCTTAGAATTTGTAATATTTTCAAATTTTATATTTCTAGCCCATATTTAACATTATAAATTTCATAAATTATGAGATCTGCTATATATAAATTTATCTCATATTAATACAAGAACCATGATATTTCGCGATCTTTTATAAGTATAGATGCTATAACCACACAAATACAAGGCGGTGATAACTTGAAGCTAAGATTGCGATGATCAAGATATTAAAGAGAAACGACAAATTTAAATTAAAATTTTATAAAATTTTGCCAAATACGTAGCGATCATAGCCAAAAGCTTTACGAAATTTTATTTATTGGCGGACGCGGTATCTGCAGTCTTGGATCCCGCTTGCTCTAGCTGCTTAGACGCATCGCGCCTTAAAATTTTATCGTACTCCTCCACTCTTATCACCTTGCCCTCATACTCTATTTTAAGATCAAATTCCAAGCCTTTTAAGTGCAAATATCTAAAAAATTTATCCAGATCAAAGCCACTCGCACCATTAAGCTCATCGCCGCAGAGCGCGGAATAGCGCTTTATAAGCGTATCGTAGATACCAAGTAGCGCCGTATTGGGCGTTACTGAGCCGCATCTATTAAGATCGGGCAGCGAACCTCTGTTAAACCCGATTGCACCCTTTTCCCAATCCTTTGAGCGCTCCCTCATAATAAACCTAACTATATCATAATTAAAGCTATCCAACCAGCTCCAATCCAAAATAATCTCATCGTAACAATAATCATCCATATGCTCTAGGTATATTTTCTTATACTTCCTCAACGTATCCAAATCCTTACAGCAGTCATCGTATTTTTTTTGAATACGCTCATCGTCCGGAAGTCCTGCCAAATCGTATTTAAGCAGCAAATTTAGCATACTCACGTCATATCGTTGCGGCAGCATCTGATAGATGGAGCAGTTCGGCTGCCGCTCATCTTTGCGGTGTTTGAGCGTAAAAGCAATACAATGATCGTCCGTCCAAGCCGTAATCTCAGGTCTTACGCCGCTGCTAAGCATAAGCTCCGTCATCTGCAAAAATCCACCCGCTACGGCGTAATAGAGCGGATCAGATACCGCGCTAGTACCCTCGCTTTTAGGTGTTCCGTAATATGTCCTTACCTGTGCATCGCTAGTATCGGCGACCAAATAGGCATCGCAGCATCCCGGAGTCGCAAGCCACGGACGAACATATTTAACGCTAGAAAAGCTAGCTCCATGCTTAAGTAGAACTTCCGCGGCAGCGGTAGAGTTATTTTCGATAGCATAGCTCAGCGCCGAATGAGAAAAATCGTCCGTGCGGTTGATATCCGCTCCGTGATAGATCAGCTCCTCGGTAGTGTTTGCATCGTTGTAAAAGCTAGAATACATTATCGCCGTTATGCCAAAATACAGCGGATCGCCCGCAGTGATGCGCTGCTCTCGCATAAATGCCAAAATACGAGCAGTGTCCTTGGAGCGCAAAAGCTTGCAGAAATACTCCATTCGCTCATCGCCATGCACTACGCACTCGTCCAAATCTAACTCGGCGCCCAGCCTTTCGTACCGGTACCTTGCTATTGCAGCGCGATCCTCGTCCGTTAGCGGCGGATTGGAGGAGTTGCCGGAGGCTGCGATGCGGCTCGCCGTGGAATTTTGCGCGGGCTGAGTTTCGGATCTGTCCATAAATGCACCGCCTACGATCAAGAAAAATACGCCTGCCGAAACAACCAAACACGCTATGATGAGCTTGGATTTTATCTCTTTCAAAACGACCTCCGCAAATAAAATGACAAATACTACCGAGTGTGAGCTTAGCCGAATATAAACGGGCGGAATTTTGCAAGGTAATTTCGCTCGGGCGGAATTCGCAGGGCGAGATTTAAGAGGGCAAGGCGTAAAATTTTATCTGCAAAATTTTACCGATAGAATTCCGCGTAGAAATACCACAGGGGCAAAAATTTTACTGACGAAATTTATCCCGGCGGCAGGCGGTTAGAATTTTCAACAAGCTCTTCTACGCATAAAATTTAGCGCTAAATTTGACGTATTTATACTCGGTATCGCTACGAAATTTAGTGACGGCTACCATAAAATATTGAAATTGTAGTTTTAAATTTACCGCCCCTTCGCATATCCTCCTAGATAAAAACCGTATAGTCTTTTTAATATAGTCTATATTTATATTTTTCTGCAAAAAATACTCTCTAACTTCGTCGTAAATTTCACTGCTATACAAATAAATCAAATAGTAGTGTGCCGATACGACAACGGAATAATATAAATATCCGCCATGCCACGGCTCATCTACTTTTATAAATGGGAAAATTTTAAATCCTTTTATGCCTTTATTTATGCAAAAATACACAACGAATTTTATCAACACATTTGTCACATACATAAAAAAATAATAACACCCAGAAAAACCCAACGAGTCAATACGATAAAAAATTCTGACATTTTTGGCAAATCAGAAAAATATTCTTATAACAATTTAAGACTACCTGTAATAGGTGCACCTTTACCAATGCTTTTTCCACTCATTTATATCTCTTTTATTGGGGGATTTGACTACATAAAATAATTTACTTTATCGCTAATATCGATATCGAGTTTATTTAAAAAATATTCTCTTACCTCTTTTGTATCTTTTTTTGAAACCAAAGGAACTATCTGTTTTCCAGTTCTTGTTTTAATGCATAAATATCCTGGATTATAAAATTCAAATTTTTTATTTTGAAGTATCGAAAATAGGAATATTGGCAAAAATCTAACGACAAGTATAGAAATGACAAAAATAATTTCTTGATAGCCAAAACCTGACAATAGAGAAATCAAACACAAAATAAAACATAAAACATTTATTTTCAATTTATAGTTTTTCTTAATAAAGCTATCATTGTTTATTTTAAAAATTTCCAACCCGCTTGATATGTTTTTAAAATATGTTATGTGCGAATTGTTGATAATAATATCGTTTTCTTTTGCAAAATAGCAATACAAGGCAAACAGGCACAAAAATAAAACACTTAAAATAAAAGTTGAATTTTGATTATATAGCAAATATGTTCTACCGCCATAATATAAATCTATCAAACCTTTGTTATACAAAATTTTTATGAAAATAGACGGAATAATGATTGCTATGATGATATAAAATAGCAAGTGCATAATGCTGTAATTTTTTATAACTATCGGATCCTTATCGTAGTCTCTAGCCCCAGTTTTAGAATTTTTATTAGAAGCGGCATCATCAGAATTTGAATTTTGAAATTTTAGATTTCCTTCTATGTTTAAATTTGAGTTATCGGATTTTGAAACATCAAAATTTTGAGCGTCAGAATTTTCTTGCGAGCCTTGCTCCACATTTTGACGCCGTTCATTTAGAATTTTCTTTAACTCTTTGGGCTTTGCTTCGTTCATCCTTATCCCTCGCTAGCGATCTTAAGCGATTTCGTATTTTACTTCTTTATCGCTTGGGATAGTATTAAATTTAAAGCTACTTCGCTTGTCTGACTCAAGCATTTTGGAATTCGTCTATCGAGGTAAAATTTATAAAATTGGAAGATAAATTTAAGCGGGAAAAACCCGCTTAAATTTTATTTGCCGCAGCCGCATTTGCCCTGAGCGGCAAGCTTGCGGCGGATATAGGCGATTTTGCTTTGAAGCGGAAGGTGCTTAGGGCAGTTGTCCTCGCAGCCTAACAGCGTCATACAGCCGAATACTCCGTCATCATCGCCGATTAGCTCGTAAAAATCCTCGTCGCTGCGTTTATCCAGCGCATCGATCTGAAAGCGTGCCACGCGGTTGATGCCGACGGCGCCGATGTAGTCTTTTCGCATTATCGCTACGCCGCATGCAGCTACGCAGATACCGCACTCGATGCAGCGATCCAGCTCGAAAACCTCCTGCGCGACCTCCGGTTCGACCTTCTCCTCAAGCTTTGAGATATCGGTCTCGTGATCGGTGTGGATCCAGCTCTCTACGCGTTTGCTCATCGCATTCATCCAGTTGCCCGTATCGACGCTGAGGTCTTTTAGCAGCTTGAAAACCGGAAGAGGCATAAGCTCGATCACGCCATCCGGATAGTCCTTGGTAAGCGTGCGGCACGCAAGCTGCGGCTTGCCGTTTACGAGCATACCGCAGCTACCGCAGATACCCGCGCGGCAAACGAAGTCGAAGCTTAGCTCGGGATCAAATTTCTCACGAATCACGTTAAGCGCGATAAACAGCGTCATTCCGTCGGTCTCTTCGAGCTCGTAAGTAGCGAAGTGCGGCTTTGAAATTTTGCTTAGCGGATTATACTTAAATGCCTTTATTGTTATTTTTCTACTCATATCCTATACCTGCTCTTTCGTTAGGTGCTTTATATTTTGGCTGCAATTCATAATGCATCAATGCCTCTTGAATTTCATATCTGCCCTTGCCCTCGGCTTGCATTTTCTCGCGAATTTCATCAACCTCTTTTTGGCGCACGGCGCTGTCCGGATGCTCGATGATATTGCCTTTGGCGCCGTATCCGCGGAACGCAGGCGGCATCTCCATCTTCATAATATCAAGCGGCTCGTAGCTTAGAGTAGGCATAGTATCGCCCTCCTTCCAGCTCGCAAGCGTTCGTTTTAGCCAGTTTAGATCGTCGCGTTTCGGATAATCCTCGCGGAAGTGCGCGCCGCGGCTTTCTGTGCGATCAAGCGCGCCCTTAGCAATACAAAGCGCGAGTTTTAGCATTTTCGGTACGCGATAAGCCTCCTCAAGCTCCGGGTTTCCGAAAAGCTCTTTATTGCTTACTTTGACGTCCAAGGACTGCTTGTAAAGCTCCTCGAGCTCTTTTACGGCTTTGGCTAGCCCATCGCCGGTGCGGAAGATCGCGCAGTGCTCCCACATCACGTCTTTCATCTTGTTTTTGATCTCAAATACGTTAAATTTACCCTCTTTTTCAAGCAGGCTTTTCATGTAGTTTTGCTCTTTATCTACGAATTTTTGTATATCGTGCGTATTGATATCGACGTCGTGTCCTTGGCAATACTCTGCAAAATACTCGCCCACGATCATTCCTGCGACGACGGTTTCGGCGACGGAATTTCCGCCCAAGCGGTTAAAGCCGTGCATATCCCAGCACGCAGCCTCGCCGGCGCTAAAAAGCCCCTCTAGCGTTGGGCTCTCGCCCGTAGCTTTTGTTTTGATGCCACCCATCGAGTAATGCTGCATAGGAAGGATCGGAGCCCAGCCTTTACCGCGCTTTCTGCCCTGCTCGTCGGTTATTACCTCGGTGTCGGCAGGATCGATGCCGTTGAAAATTTCGCAAATTTCTTGCACGTCGCGTAAATTTTTCTCGATATGCTCGCGTCCGAGGATCGATATGTCAAGCCAAACGTGCTCGCCGTAAGGGCTTTTGACGCCCTTACCTTTTCTTATATGCTCCATTATACGGCGGCTTACGACATCACGGCTAGCAAGTTCCTTTTTCTCGGGCTCATAATCGGGCATAAAGCGATAGCCGTCCACATCGCGTAAAATTCCGCCGTCGCCGCGGCAACCCTCGGTAAGCAAAATTCCGCTCGGAACGATAGGGGTCGGGTGAAACTGCACCGCTTCCATATTTCCAAGCTGCGCGACGCCCGTCTCAAGCGCGATAGCAGCACCTATACCCTCGCAGACGACGGCGTTTGTGGTGTGCTTATATACTCTGCCATAGCCGCCGGTAGCGATTAGCGTGCCCTTTGAAACGTATGCAATCAGCTCGCCGGTAACCAAATCGCGCACGATTGCGCCGTAGCAGCGGTTATTTGCATGAATTAGCGCGATCGCTTCCTTGCGGTCGTGGATATCGACGTTGTGCTTTAGCGCTTCGTTTGCAACGGCAAAAAGCATAGTATGTCCCGTAGCATCGGCGGTATAGCAGGTTCGCCATTTTTTCGTGCCACCGAAGTCGCGGCTGTGGATAAGCCCGTGAACCTCGTCTTTTTCGGTAATTGTGGTTTTTTGAGCGTTGATAATAGCGCTTCGCTCGCCTCTAGTAATCCTGGTCCAAGGAACGCCCCAGCCAGCAAGCTCGCGGATCGCCTTAGGCGCCGTTTGCGCAAACATCCTAGCGACGTCTTGATCACAGCCCCAGTCGCTTCCTTTTACGGTATCGGCAAAGTGCACGTCCTCGTTGTCACCCTCGCTCATTTTGGAATTTCCCAGAGACGCCTGCATGCCGCCTTGGGCTGCCGCAGAGTGCGAGCGCTTAACGGGGATCAGACTCAAAACGATGGTGCTAAGCCCTTTTTCGCCGGTAGCGATCGCAGCTCTTAAGCCCGCCAAACCGCCGCCAATAACTAAAGAATCGCAATATATTACATTCATCCTAAGCTCCCTATTCTAAACTTAACCATTTGAAATCGGCGATTATCGAAAGCAAGAAAAATGCACCCCAAACGATGAAAACCGTCTTTTTGATGAGGGCTCTTTTCCTTTGAATTTCCGCCTTCGTGCCGTCTATGCTGATCCATTTCATATATAATCTATAAATTCCGATGCTAGCGTGGGTTACTACGAAAATCAATAAAACGAAATAAAATAGATGAAGCTGTCCGAATCGCGCGATAGCAAGATCTGCGGTGATCTTCGGACCAAATACGATCGTTAAAATATGCGCCGCCGCAAAGAAAAATAGTAAAAATCCCGTCCAAAACTGAAACCACCAAAGCGTCGTGTCGCAATGCTTCATTCGCATTTTGTGCGCTTTAAACGCTCTGTAAGCGGCGTAGTTAGCTGGAAATTTTCTCATCGCCAAAAACGCGTGAACTACGAAAATCACGAAAATTACAAAAGCGACGATGTTTGTAACGAAATAAATTCCGCCAGGTTCGGCGAAATGTACGACGCCTTCAAACGCGCCCTTACCGATCAAAATCGTGCCGGTAAATATCATATGACACAGCATAAAACAGGCCAAAATCAGCCCGCTGATGCTTTGCGCCACGTCTTGCAAAGCCATAATGCGGCTTTTTTTGCCGTCTATGGATCTGCCCGTAAAGCCTTCAATGCGACCTAGCATAGGTTCTCCTTAAAAAAGATGATTATAAATCCCCGCTAAACGAAAATTTACATTTTTGTAAAGAGATTATATTACTTTTTAACTTTAGATTAATTTAATTTCTGCAAATTAGTTTTTTCTTCAAAGACTGCTTTAAGAAAACTGCTATCAAAAACATAACTAAAGATAAAATTTGCCCCATCGATAAATTTAAAAATATAAAACCGAGTCCGTCGTCCGGCTGCCTAAAAAATTCTACGAAAAATCTAAACGCCGTATATAGCATCGCGTATAAACATATCAGTTCGCCGTTAAATTTCTTGCGTTTGCGGTAGAAAAATAAAATCACGAAAATTACCAGCCCTTCCAAAACCGCTTCGTAAAGCTGGCTTGGATGGCGCAACGTGCCGCCCACCAAGATCCCCCACGGCTCGCTCGTCTCGCGCCCGAAAAGCTCCTGATTTAAAAAATTTCCCACGCGTCCGAAAAAATATCCAAGCGGCACGCTAAGTGCCACGAGATCGAGCAGCACCCACATGTCGGTTTTAAATTTTTTGCAAAACCAAACCGTCGCGATCACGAATCCGACGACCGCGCCGTGATAGCTCATACCGCGAATGCCCACGAACTCGCCGTTATGAAATGGGTTAAAAATTTGCCACGGATGGCTGAAATACCACGCCGCCTCGCCCGAATAAATCGCGATGTATCCAAGCCGCGCGCCCAAAATGACGCCAACCTCGACCCAGATAAAGTAGCGATCAAGCATCTTATCGCTAAAGCCAAGGCCATCTTTTCGCACGAAATATTTGGCGACAAATAGTGCCGTAAGCAGCGCCAAAACATACATAATGCCGTACCAGTGCACGTTTATGCCAAACGCGCTGAATGCCACGGGATCAAAGTGGGCGTAAATTTCGTTCCAGTAATTCAAATTTTTCCTTTATTTTAAATTTTAAAATTTAGCAGCGCCCATAGGACGCTGCGTAGCGCACGTTCGACAAAAGACGCAAAGCGGCGCATACGCAGGCACTAAATCTCAGTTTTCGAACGCGCGAAACACGTAATGCGCGGATGCTTAGCGATAGCGTCAAACGATGCGCAGGGCGCCTCGCATGAAATTTCAAGCGGTGGCGCCAGATGGGGCGCAAAGCGCTACACGTAAAGCACCGAGCGGCGATACCAGACGACATACGAAGCGACACGCAAGACGCCGAAGCGCAAAGCAGCGCAACGCGGACAAAGCGCGCAGTGCCCTAATACAGGCAGTGTAAAACAAGAACGCCGGACGCCGAGCAAAACTCGCAGTGCGCGCAAAACAAACATCAGGCGGCACATATGCAAAATACCGAATGCCGCGCAGAATTTAAAACGACGCGCGCTATGTATCAAGCACCGACGCACAAAACAGCAAGGCAGCTACTTTGCATCCACGCAGATAATGCAGATATAATTCGCCCATCTTGCTTAGCTTATCGCGCCCGCAGGAGCTGTACCGACTACAGTGCAGGGAATTAGCTCCAAACCTATCTCTACGCAGCACTCTCCGTGTCGAACACGCAAAAAAAAGACCGAGTGCGCGTTCTAAATTCTAAATTTTAAATTCCAAGCCCCGGCGTCTCTTTCATCACGCGGCAAAAATCCGCCAAAAACCACCCGAGCGCCTTGTAGTAGCTGCTTTTGGCGTTTATCTGCACGTGCGTAGCAAGCGCGGAAAAGCTAGGAATGATAAATTGCGCCAGATATAGCGTCAAAATTTTATGCGATTTCGCGTCCGTGTTTTGCTTAAAGATCATGGCAAGCAGCGCTAGCATATTGGCCGCGTGAGCGCTTTTAAGCTCCGCAAAAGGCTTTTTGAAACGGCATTTTTCATAAAACAGCTCCACTTCGCTTTCGCTTATGAGCTTGAAAAAATCCATCTCAAACGCCCCTTTTAGCGCCTCAAAATCGCGCCCTAGCGCCGCGTAGTCCTCGCCCTGAACCTTTTGCCAAAGCTCGTGGCCGTTTTTGTTCTCGATATTTTTATTTACGATGATCCAGTTTTTGCCCAAGCCGCGCAACTTCTGCTCATCTATCACGCCTTTAAAATTCGTCGCAAAGATTATGCAGATCACCGAGTATAGCTCGCCTAGTTTCATCTTTTTCCTTTAAATTTAATCAAATTTCGCTCGCCTTTTTTAGCTTTTCGATGCCGAATTTTTCCCAAATCCTACTTAAAGATCGATCTAAGCTCTGCTGCTTTTTATCGATTTCGCAAAAGAGCAGCGAGCTGCCCGATTTGCCGCTAAAATTTGAAAGATTTAGCGCTACGTGGATTATCTGCGCGCCTTTTTTCACGTCGCAGAGCTTAAACAGCTCAAGCGCGGTCTCGCTCAGCAAGCTTAGACTAAACGCCCTATCCTGGCTGATCTGATGCGAAAACTCCTCGCGCGATTTGTAGCGGATCTTTAGATCATATGTCGCGGGCTTTAGGCCCCTTGCGAGCACTTCGCCTGCCAAATGGCGCGCCAAAATTAAAATTTTACGCCGCAGCTCGTCCCGATCGGCGCACGGCGCGAAGCTGCGCCCAAAGCCGATACTTTTGCGCTCGCGCTTTGAGACGACCCGGCCCTCATCCTCGCCGCTAAGGGCTGCGAAAATTTTCCTGCCGTTTGCGCCCATCTTTTCAAAAATTTCTCTGTGCCCTAGCGCGTCGCCGAAGCTTACGATGCCGTATTTGCCGAGCGTTTTTTGCGCCGCTTTGCCGATGCCTGGGAATTTCGCTACCGGCACGGAGGATAGCTCGCGCGCGATTTGCGATTTTAAAATTTGCCGCACGCCGAAGGGTTTGGTAAGGCTCGTGGCGAGCTTTGCGATGAGTTTTGCTTCGCTAAGACCGACGCTGCACGGAAGGCTAAAGCGGCGCATAATCTCGCTCTGTAAAAACGCGGCAAAGCCCAGCGCGTCCGCATCGTAGGGAGTACCGCGTAAATTTAGAAAAAACTCGTCGATGCTAAATTTTTCGATCTCGGGCGTAAAGCTTAGTAAAAACTCATAAATTTCGCGTGAAGCTTTTCGGTATTCGCCATGTCTGGCGCGCACCAAAATGAGCTGCGGGCAGAGTCCGAGCGCGATTTTAACGGGCTGAGCCGAGTGCACGCCGTCCGCTCTGGCCTCGTAGCTCGCACTTAAAATCACGCTGCCAAGCTCGCTCTTGCCGCCGAAAATCTCCTCGTCGCCGCCTCCGACGACTGCGATCTTTTTGCCCACAAGCACGGGATCGGCAAGCCTCGCAACCGAGACGAAGAAGCTGTCCAAATCGATGTGAGCTATCAAACTATGTCGATCCCAAAACCGCTAAGCCCCGCGTAATCTTTCGGCTCGCTCTTGCTTAAAATTTTGATTTTTTTCACGCCTAGATGCGCTAAAATTTGCGCTCCGATGCCAAAGCTCTTAAAATCGGCGCGATTTTGCGCGGATTTTAGCATCAAAAGCACGCCGCCCTCTTTGCGCAAAACGTCCAGATCGCGCATGAAATCGTTAAATTTCGTATCGCTTAAAAATTCCAGATCGCTTGAAATTTTATGAAATTTCACGTTCGTCTGCGCGCTCTTTTCGGGTTCGCCGAAAATATATGCGCGGTGCTCGTTGCCCTCGTGATCGCTCACGTCGTAAAATTTCGCCGCCTCGCCGCACAGCATGCCCTCGCGCGGCTCGCTAAATTTAACGAGAGTTTCGTGCTTTAGGCGGTACTGCACGATCTGCGCGACCGAGATCATATTGATGCCGTGCTGCGCGCAGAATTTTTCCAGATCGTCCCTGCGCGCCATATCGCCGTCGTCTTTGACGATCTCGCAGATCACGGCGCTTTGCGAAAGCCCCGCCAAGCGGCACAGATCCGTTGAACCCTCAGTGTGCCCCGTGCGAGCGAGCACGCCGCCGCTTTTGGCGATGAGCGGGAATATATGTCCCGGGCGGACGAAATCATCCGCGCGAGCGCCCACGCGCGACATCAGCTCGATCGTCATATTGCGCTCATACGCGCTTACGCCGGTCTTGGCATCCTTTGCGTCGATCGTAACGGTAAAGGCGGTCTCGTGGCTTGAAGTGTTTTTATCGACCATTAAGCTTAAACCCAGCTGCTGCGCTATCTGCGGACTAAGCGCCACGCATAGTACTCCGCGAGCGTGCGTGATAGCAAAATTTACCTTCTGTGCGCTGCTAAATGTGCTCGCAAACACTAAATCACCCTCGTTCTCGCGATCGACGTCATCGACCATAACGAGCATTTTGCCATTTTTCAGATCCTCGATCGCCTGCTCTACGCTGATCATTATCTCTCCTTTAAATTTAATTCTACAAATGCCGCCTTTAGCTTCTCAAAAAGCGGGGCGAACGAAACGCCGTTTACGCGGACGTTTGCGATCGTCGTGATGAAATTCGTATCGCGCTGCCACCGCGGCACGAGATGATAGTGCACGTGCTCGGCGATACCAGCACCCGCGGCGGCGCCGAGGTTCATGCCGATATTTACACCGTTTGCGCCCAGAGTGCGCTTTAAGATCCCCACTCCGGCGCGCACGTAGCGACTCATCTCCGCCCACGTATCGTCGCTAAGACACTCGATATTATCGACATGCTCGTAAGGTATGACCATAAACGCGCCCGGGCTGTAGGGGTAGAGGTTCATCACCCCGAAGCAGTGCCGCGCGCGAAAAAGCACGCCGTTGCGATCATCAAACGCCGCATCCGCCGCCGCGTCGCAGAAGGGACAGCCGCTTCTTTTTTCGGTAAAATACTCGCTTCGCCAAGGGGCGCAAAGATAATCCATCTCTTTTCCTTTCCGAAATTCCAAAATTCTATGGAATTTTAAAATTTGCGTTTCGCAAAATTCTATGAAATTTGGAATTTAAAACTTCTAAATTTCATAAAATTTTATTTACGCAGCTCGCGCTTGCTCAAACGACGCAAAGTTATGCGCGCGGCAGGCGCGACATACTTTGCAATCGCGGGGCGCTTCGGCGCAATACGCACTCTGCGGATCGAAACCCGCGGCGGGCATTGGTGCGCATTTGACGGACACTCATCGCGCGGCAAACATAGCGTCTAAGTCCGCACCGTAGCCGTTTGCGCGGCGTGCGATAATAAGCTCGCGATGCCAAAGCGCAGCGTGGATGCTTGCACGGCATACGATATCAAATCTACGCAGTCGTTTGCGCGGCGCATTATAACAAAACTTTGACGCACTCACAGGCACGGTACGCGGTGCCAAACCTGCGCTGCAATCACCATCGCAACACGCGGTAAAATTTAACGCGGCGCGGTCATAGCGTAACTGTATTGCAGCTGCGGCTTAATCGCATAGTATCGCAGGGTATCGTAGCCCTGCTAAGCCCCTACGCCGTCTGCTTTTGTGGTAGATCGCTTTGCGCAGTTATCGTAAGCACAGCTCCTCTGGGCGACTTAGGTCGCGAGCTGTGATTAAATTTACGACGCCGTATATAATCGCCAAAACCGGGCTTGAGAGCGCGCTAGGCATACAAGGCGTTACGATAGACGCGCAATTATCGGCGCTTAATGCTACAAGCGCAACCCCGCGCGCGCGAAGCTTCGCAAACGTAAAGCTAAATTTAAACCCACGCTTTTTGCACCAGCTCGTGATACGACGGAAAGCTATACAAACGAAAGGCGTAAATTTAAACCTCGCTCCGCAGCCGCTCTCGCAGCGCGTGATAATAAACTCACGACGCCAAAGTGCAGCGCGGATGCTTACGCCGCGTGCGATATTTGATCACGTCGCAGCCGCTAAATTTAAAGAGCCGTTAAATTTTAAAGTCCGTCGAATTCTACGAATTTTAAAATTTACCGCCTTAAAATTTCGCTCTCTTCGCTAAATCTAACTTCTCGTTCCGATCTGATCTTGCGCGATCAAACAAGTCGGTTTAAATTTCGCCGCCCGCGCCGAGCTTTATCTCGCGCAGTGCCGCGCCGACGTCATTTTGGCGCATAAAATACTCGCCGATCAAAAACGCATCGACGCCCGCCTCGTGCAAGCTTAAAAGCTGCTCGTGCGAGTGCAGGCCGCTTTCGGCGACGATGATCTTGCCGTTTGGAATCAGCGGGATTAGCCGCTCGCTCAGGCTCGTATCGACCTCAAAAGTCTCTAAATTTCGATGGTTGATGCCGATAATATCAGCCCCTGCGAAGACCACTTTTTTCAGATCGTCCTTATCGTGGATCTCGCACAGCGCCTCAAGCCCCAGCCTACGGGCAAACTCAAGCAGCTCTCTTAGCTGTTTACCTTCCAGCGCTTTGGCGATCAGCAGGATAAAATCCGCGCCGTAAACCAGCGCCTCGAGGATCTGATAGCGATCGACGATGAAATCCTTGCGCAAAATGGGCGTGCGGGTATAGCGGCGGATCTGCGGGATGAACTCCAAATCGCCTCTGAAATAATGCGGCTCGGTAAGCACCGAAAAGGCGCTCGCACCTGCATTTTCATACTCCACGGCAAGGCTTAGCGGCTCAAAATCCTCGCGGATGATCCCCTTGCTCGGGCTTGCCTTTTTGATCTCGGCGATGATGCGAAGCGGGTCCTTCTCATCGCTTCTAAGCGCGCTTATGACGTCACGCGGCTCGTAGGGATTGGCGCTTAGCGAGCGGCCGAGCAGATCCTCGGGTAGCCTTTCTTTGCGAAGCGCCAGATCCTCGCGAGTGCGCTTTAAAATTTCGTCTAAAATCATCTCTACTGCCTTGGCGTCTGGATTTTAGAGCCGGTAGGCTCTTTCGACGTAGAATTTTGCTCTGGCATAAAACCCTGCCTCGATATGGAATTTTGTCTTGACGAGGCAGAATTCTGCGCGGCGGAATTTATGGGCATCGCGAAATTTTCAGAAGTCGCGGAATTTGGTGTCTGATTTTGAACTGCGGAATTTGCAGACCCAGCAGAATTTTGCGAAGCGGAGTCTTTTGGCGTTAAATCACGCGTTGCAGCGGGACCTGGACGTGCAGAATCTAACGCGGAGCTTTCGGGCGCCGTAGATTTTATGGAATCAGGCGCAGGAGTTTTTATTGCCGGGCTTTGCGGCGCCTGATCTTTTGGCGCAGAGCCTTTTATCGTAGTGGGATTTTGCGATATAGAATTCTGAGGCGCTACGCCTGTGCCTGCGACGCACGCATCGATCGCCTCTAAATGCTCTTTGCCTTCAGGGGAATTAAAAAATTCTGCATCTTTGATTTTAGCCATTTCATTTTTAGCCTTGTCGCACTCGCCAAGCTTGTAGTATCCCCAAGCAAGCGAGTCCAGATAATACGGCGAGTCGGGGTCTTTTTGTAGGGCGCGGCGGACGAGCTCGATACCCTTGCGAACGTCCAAATCGTGATCTATTAGGATGTAGCCGTAGTAGTTTAGATGCACGGGGTCTTTGAGCTGCGGCGCGATATTTTCAAATTTTGCCACTACGCTAGATAGGGTTTTGGCATCTACGTTTTTGCCCGCACTTTCATATTCGTAGATCGCCTCGATCGCTAAAAAGTCGTAATTTTTGGTCTTCATAAACTCATCGCGCGCCATTTTAATCGCGGTTTTATAGTCTTTTTTATGCGCGTAGGCATCGATTAGAAGCTCGCGCTTGTAGTCGTATTTTTTCAAAAGCTCGATTATTTTATCAAAGTCGTTTGAGTAGTAATAAATCGCTATCATATCGTCTAAGAATTTATTATCTCCTTTAGCCTCATACAGCGCTTCATCGATCTTAGCGACATCTAAATAGCGCTTATTCGCGCGATACACATCAGCTAGCAGCTCGCATGCCATACCCTGGACGCAGCCGTAGATGCGCCTGTGCGTCTCTATAATGCGGATAGCTCCGTCCGAATCATCGAGTTTATTTAGCAGCACGTCGCATAATCTAATGAGATTTTCGTCGGTTTTGTCTAGCTCATAGGCTTTTTCGAAGTAGGTTTTGGCTAAAGTAAAATTCTCCATCGCATAATATGTCGCCGCTAAAATCGCATAACTACGCGAAACGGGATCTACGGTGACTAGCTTAAGAGCAGCGGTATTAGCGTTTAGATTATCTTTAATGCCTAAGTAGTAGCCGATCTTTACTCGCAGATACTCGGAGTCTGAGCTTAGGCTCTTTTCGCCGAGCTTTAAATAGCGCGCCGTATTTTTGCGATCTTTAATCGCAAAAGCGGTCTTTAGCGCTTCTAGCAGATAAACGGACGAGCCCGTTTTATTGTAGGCCTTTTCGTATAAAAACATCGATGCGACGGGATCTTTATGCAGTAGCTCCAAAGCTGTAAGCAAATCGAAATTTAGCTCGGCGTCCTCTTGCGCTCGCATCGCGTGATTTAGCTTTTCTTTGGTTATACTTTTAGCGCTTACGCCACGATTTATCAAGCTCTTTTTAATTGCATCTTTTGCACCGTTTTTTGTGCCAATGCTGGAATTCCGATCAGACGCCTTTTTATCCGTAACGGACTGCTTCGCTGCTGCAGCATTCGTCCCCCTCTCCGCACTTAGATACTGCGGCGCTAAAATCATCGCCGCGATTAAAATTCCGCCAAAAACCTTACCCCGATACATTCTTCCTCCAATTCTTTAGTATGCGTTTTAAAATATTCCCAAAATGGAAAGCTACGACACTGCTTCGGACGCAGCTCGTAAATCCCGCAGTTGCGCTGCGTCTCGTCAAAAAACACGCACGCTAAGCCGCCTTCAAAGGGCTTTTCTTTTACGCTAAATCTAGCGCCTATTTTTTGTAAATAAATTTCTTTAAGCCTTGCGGACAAAATTTTAAATTTTACCGCTAACGCCGCGATCTCGCTCTCATCTATCCAGATGTAGCCGCTCTCTCCGGTGCAGCACTTACCGCCGCAGCGCTCACACGCGCTCGCATCAAAGCTAAAGCCGAACTCACTCATAATCCACGCTCGTTAAATCCGCGCTTTTATAGATCGCGTGGGCTTGTGCGGTGCGCCTTCCGTGCGCGCTAGCATAGATCGGAAGGACGATCTCACAGGGCGAGCGCGAGTTCTTACGAGCCTGCAAAAGCGCGAGTTTAGCGGGCTTTGAAATGTCGGGATAGACAAAACCAAGCCTCGTTAAATTTAGCCTAAACTCGCCTAAAAGCTCGCAGATTTTAGCTAGCTTGCCCGCCTCATAGCAAAAAATAAGCGTACCACCAGGCTTAAGATGAGCGTTCGCAGATCGCACAAAATCCCGTAGGCTAAGGCTTGCTGTGCTCTTACTAAGCGCCATATGAGGCTCTTTGCTAAGCGAAATGCGCTCTCGATAAAAGGGCGGATTTGAGACGATAAAGTCAAAACGCTTCTCGCTTTTAAACTCCGCAAAATCCGCGTGCAAAATCTCGGCAGCCAGGCCGTTTTGTGACGAATTTAGCTTTAAAATCTCTAAATTTCGCTCCTGGATTTCTAGCAAACTTAGATTAATGCTCTTAAAATCGCGCTTTAGCAAAAGCCCTAGAATTCCACATCCTGCGCCCACATCCAGCACGTCGCCGTATATCGCTCGTGGATTTAGCGCGCCTTTAGGGCTACGCTCATCGCAAACTGCAAACCCGCCGTCACACAAGCGCTCCGCAGCAAAATCCGCGCGCGCCTTGGCGTCTTCAAATTTGCTTGCGAAATCTTTATCGTGCGTCTTTTGAGATTCTAAAGACTGCGCGATTTGCTCGTCACAAAATTTAAAATTTTCACCGCTTGCACTACCGGGCTTTAAAGCATGCCGGGCTTCGTCGTTTTGAAAATAGGAATTTTTATAGCGCCCGCTTTGAAATTTCTCCCAAAATTCCGCTTGAAATTCCATTTTAAATTCCGCCTGGAATTCGGCGCAGCCTTTACCTCCAAAATCACGATCATCCCCCACGCTATGGTTAGCGGCATACGACTCTTCTTTGCTAAAAGCGCAATCCTCGGCGCAAAATTCCACCTCGTCGCCTACGTAATCCGCGGCGCAAAATTTTGCATTAAAGCCTCCATCTGTCGCGCCTTTAAATTCCGCGCCACAGCCCAGCGCCCAAGAGTCATTTTGTGACGCTACGTCAGCTTTACGCACGCCTGAGCTTCTTATAAAATTCCACAAAAAAATCGTATCGCTCGTGTAGCGATAACCCTTTTTTGGCTGATAAAGCCTCATCTGCGGATATTTTTGATGATGGTATGGGCGTGATTTATCGCCACTACGATCGATCCGCCGCTTCTACTGATGAGATCTCCGCCGACGTAAAGCCCGCTAGTGGCAGTTTGAAGATTTTCATCCACGATCGGCACGCCGTTTTCATCGTAAGCGATGCCGCATTTTTTAAGAAAATCAATCGGGCTCGTGCCGCCGATCGCATAGATCACGCGGTCAAATACGAGCTCGGTACCATCATCAAATTTTACCAGCACCTTGCCGTTTTCATTCTCAAGAGCCTCTATATCGATACCTAAGCGCAAGATGATGTTGCCGTATTTGGTCTCGCGCATTACGTCGCTTTCGTTTGTCTCGTTTAGGCGGGTAAATTTAGGCTTGCGATAGCAAAGCGTCACGACATTGGTCTTGCATAGCGCTATAGCGTATTCCGCAGCTGAGTTACCGCCTCCGACGACTAGAATTTTTTCATTGATCGTGCATTTATCAAGATTGAAATTTACCCGTTGCGTGATCGAAGGCGGAATTTTATAAGCGGGCTTATTGGGCTTGCCCATCCTGCCAATTGCGACGATGACATTGCGCGCGCGGTATCCAGCCGAGCTAGTCGTGATATAAAACTCATCTGCGTGCTTTTCGATCTTTTCGACCTCGCTTTTGAAATTCGTATCGATTTCGTCGCTATCTAAGAGCTCGTCGAAATAATTTAGCACGCTCTCTTTTGTGCCGGTTTCAAATGAAATAGAGCCGCGCGTCTCGCTATCAAAGCCCTTATATTCTTTATCGACGCGCTTTTTATCTTTGTAAAACTGCCTAATCGTTTGAGAGTGGTTGTCGCCTTTTTCAAGCAGAAGCACGTGCGCGAGCCCGTTTCTTTTGGCTTCTACTACGGAAGCGATGCCGCAAGGACCGCCGCCGATCACCGCCAAGTCGTAAACGTCTATCATAAATTTCCTTTAATCTTTTAAATTTCATACAAAATTATAGTAAAAATTCCATTAAAATCAGTGGAATTTCCTAGCAATTTCGCAGCTTTAATTTAAAATTTTAACGCTTTAAGATGCTTGCTTGGCTAAATTTGAAAAGACATAATTTTCTCCGTTTAAATTTTAAATTTCAAGGCGCCAAAATCCGTTTGTAAAAACTAGCGCGGCAGAAGCGGCAGCAAGAGCAGTAAATTTTAAAATTTCACTTTGCCTAGATAGAATTTTGCGAGCTAAGATAAAGCGGCAAGAGCGGTGAAATTTTAAAATTTCACCGCCCGAGCAGGAGTTTTTAGTAGAAGCTTTAAGGCTAGTTGAAATTTAGCGTATACTTTATGCTAAAGTTAAATTCCATATCTTTTTCGACCTTCGGAAAGCTGCCTTTTGTGCGCTCGACTGCGCTTAATGCACCCTCATCAAGCGAATCGACATTCGAAGAAGACGTAACGCGAAGACCCTTAACATCGCCGCTTGCCGTATAGGTAAAGTGCACGCCTACGACGCCGATTTTACGCATACGCTGGGCATTTTTAGGATAATGCGACTGCGCGTAGCGAGAAATGATGGCGAAAATTTTCTTACCGACATCGCTATTGCTAGGATCGCCGCGGCTTGTAATGGCGTCGCTACCGCCACCTGCTGCGCTGGAGCCGCCGCCCCCGCCGCTACCTAGCGAAATAGGCTTTGTCGGGTCAAACTTCGCCGTTAAATTCCTATCGCTGCTTTGAACTTTATGCTCTTTTTTAGGCTTCGGTTTTTCGACCGGTTTTGGTTTTTCTACCGGCTTTGGCTTGGGCTTTTCGACCGGCTTTGGTTTTTCGACTACAGGCTCTGGTATAGGCTCCGGTTCAGGAATCGGCTCTGGCTCAGGTATCGGCTCCGGCTCAGGCGGAGTTGGTTCCGGTTCCGGTTCGGGCTCGGGCTCTGGTATAGGCTCCGGTTCGGACTGATCAGAAGGAGGCGGGATATTGGGCTCATCGGAGATATCGCCCTGCTTGGCATCATCCATTATGCTATCGATGGAAAAGGCTATCATATCGGGCATGCTAGGCGGCTTTGGTGCCGACGATAAAAGAGCAAAAACACCCACAGCGATGATGCAATGCAGCACCAAAGATACGATGAAGCCTATTGCGCTATCTTTATTCATTGCTCTTTTTCGGTCACGATCGCAAATTTTTCATGGCCCGCCTTTTTTAGGACATCCATGATCGAAATGAAAGAGGAAAATTTCGAGTCTTTATCGTTTTTTAGCACGACAAGATCGTTTTTATCGAGCGCGGCAATTTTTTTCTCAAGCTCATCCTCGCTTATTGCGACATCGTCTAGATAAATTTTAGATTCGCTATCCACTTTGATGGTAACTTTTTTATCCTCTTGCGGATTTTGCGAGCTTGAAGAAGATGGAAGATTTACCTTGATATGACCCTGCGCGATGAAAGTTGAGACACTAAGCACGATCGCTAACAGCACCAGCATAATGTCGATGAACGGGACGATATTTAGCCCGTCTCGTCTAGGAATGCTCATTTATTTAACCTCATCGTAGCGGTTTAGAAGCACATCGACCTTGCGGACGAAACCGTTGTAGATGATGAGCGTAGGCACGGCGACTACTAGACCGGTAGCCGTAGCTTTAAGCGCAAGCGAAAGACCCTGCATGATAGCCTTGGTATCGATACCGCTTGCAGTACTCATATCAAAAAATGTGATCATAATGCCAATAACAGTACCTAAAAGACCGATGTACGGAGCATTTGAATAAACAATATAAAGCGTCGTTAAATTTTTTGTCAGAGCCTCTTCATATAGCGCCTTGCTTTTGTAATCGCTCGCCTTAACCTTCGAATAAAAAAGCAGCCTTTCGATAGTAAACCACACGACTAAAAAGCTCATAAATCCGAGGATCGCAAAGATAATGTAATCCACGTAATGCGCCAAAAATTCCATAATGCCCATAAGCTCTCCTTAAAAATTTTAAAAATTTTTATAAATTCAGCAAATCGCCTTGCCAAAAAATGAGCGATTTTATCAAAAGTAGATTTAATTTTTACTAAAATTTTGATGATCGATATTTAAATTATATTTTATCATTTAACTTTATTTAATGATAATAAAGCATTCGGAGATAAAATTCTAATGATTTTAAAATCTCTTGATAATTAATATAAAATAAAGGATTAATTTTATACTATTTCACATTTTTTACTCTCATTATCATTTAGGAGTTTCATATGAAAAAATTTCATCTGGCTTTGTCTTTGTGCGCGGTTTTTTGCTTAAGCGCACAAGCAGACGAGAAATCAAGCGCTACGGACGCATCCAAAAGCAAGGATTCAAATACGCAAAGCCTAGGCGTAATCGAAGTTACTAGTGATTCTAGCACGCCTAGCACCGTGGATGATGTCAAAATCAACACTCGCAACGCCACGCTCGTAAAAGACGTATTTCGCGACATTCCGGGCGTGTATGTGGGCGGCACCAACGGCATGAATCAAAAAATTTATATGCGTGGCGTGAGCGATCGCGGTCTAAATATCACGATTGACGGCGCGAAGCAAAACGGCAATACCTTTCACCACAACGCCGATTTACTAATCGATCCGGATCTTATCAAAGCCGTAGAGGTCGATGTAGGAGCGCGCTCGGTCGTGAACGGCTCGGGCGCCTTGGGCGGCTCGGTAGCTTTTAAGACTGTGGACGCTTCTGATCTGCTTGAGGACGGACAGGATATCGGCGCGAAGCTCAAAGCGGGCTATACGAGCAATAACGAGGGCTACTCGCAAAGCGCGATGCTCTACGGCAGGGCATTTGATAGCCTAGATATGCTTGCTGCATTCAAGCACTACGGATACGGCTTCGGTGAATCTGGCAACGGCAAACCTACGGGCGGCGATGGCAACGATATAAATTATTTATTCAAAGTAGGCTATAGCTTTTTGGATTTTCATAAAATTTCGCTATCTACCGAGCATATGCAGTATAAAGGTCTCTATCCGCTGCGACCGGAATTCGGCTCCTGGCTGAACGGACAGCTAGATAACCGCAAATACGAGCGCGATACACATACGATCAAATACACGTATAATCCAAGCGACTTGCTAGAACTCGACATCACTGGATACTACACAAAGCATCAACGCATCGGATCAACCTCGACAAATGTAAAATGGGGCGTCGAAACCAAAGGCGGCAAAATCGGTGCTAAGAGTAAATTTGAAACGAGCGATTTAGCGCATACGTTGCGCTACGGCTTTGATTACTACCGCTCCGAAAACTACGTAAAACCCGGTAATTTGCGTCCGGAAAGGGTCGATAACTACAGCGTCTATTTAGAGGATGCTATGCGCTACGGCGGGCTTACGGTAACTCCTGGCGTGCGCTACGAAAGGCACGAGCTAAAGACTTACAACGGCAGAGGCGCTAATATCTCTAGCTACAAATATAAATTTGACGAAGTAAGCCCCGCCTTGGCGCTTGATTACGAGATTGGCGCGGGATTTGGAGCGTTTGCGAGCTATGCGCGAGTATTTAGAGGACCTGACGTAATAGAGAGCATGATGGCTGCGGGCACTAGCCGTGGCAGACCGCTAAGCTGGATGGCTAACGAAAATTTAAAAGCCACTACGGGCAACGCCTACGAAATAGGCGGTCGCTACAAAAGCGATCTGGCAGAAAATTCCTCAGTAAGCCTAACTGCGAAGTATTTCAGAACGGAATATAAAAATCTCATCGTAGATAACAATGCGGCGGGCGGAATCGTCGGCTGCCCGGGAGGCGCGCAGGGCACCTTATGCAGAGCTAACGCAGGCGGCGCGGATATTGACGGCGTCGAGCTTTACGCAAGATTAATATTAGATGATTTGAGCCTTGCTGCGGGTTACACCCACCAGCACGTAGAATATAAAGACCGCGTGCGCAGCGGCTCGGGCTATCTAAGCTCAAACATCATCGGCTACCGCGACTACGGTGATAAATACACCTTCAATGCCGAATACGCAATCTCTGCGGCGGATCTACTGCTGGGCTATAACTTGCTCTTTTTCGACTCCAAAAACGTAGCCTCCGCAGCTAGCGACGAAAAAACAAAAGTGCCTAGCTACGCAGTTCACGATCTATACGTTACCTACGCTCCGGATAGTGGGCGATTTAAAGGGCTTGAGATCAACGCGGGCGTTTACAATCTCTTTGATAAAGCCTACGCATCGCACTCGCAGCGCAGCGCCGATTTTACTGGAGATTCAAATGCTATCGACTGGGAGCCTGGACGAAATTTCAAGCTAAGCGTGGCGTATAAATTTTAAAGCTTACGTGAGAGACCGCACGAAATTTTGCACGCTAAAGCAGCGAAATTTTAAAAATTCAAAGCCCTTGGAATTTCAAAATTCCTAGGGCTTTGGAAATTTGAAATTCCAAGGGCTTTGAATTTCAAGCCTTTAAATTCTACTAACAGAAATTTTCTCATAAAATTTTTGCGAATAGCAAAATTCTCATTCAAAATGGAATTCTAGCGTGCAGCGGAATTCCAAAAATTCAAAGCGATATCCGCAGCGCTTCACATCCGAAACTCGTTTAGAATTTATAAAATTCCTCCCGCTTAAAGCGCCGTCCGTTTACTCTTCATCGTTAAAATTCTATTTTAAATTCTACTTAAAAGGAGAGCCTTTGTTAAATTCTACTAAAAACGCCATTCGTGGCGCGTTTTGGACGAAACCGTTCATAGTTTTAGTGCTGCTTTTGCTGCTGTTAATTCCGCTAAGCTTTATTGATAACCTCACCTACTCCCGCTCCGAAACCAAGCAGCTCGCGCAGGATTCGATCCTCACACCGGTGGGCGGCGAGCTACAAATCCAGGGCCTTGCGATCGTAGTGCCCTACGCAGAGATAATCGAAGCGATAGACAAAAGCAACAACGAGCTCGTAAAAAGGCGCGTAGAGAAAAATTTCATCATCGTGCCTAAAAACTACTCCCTCGCGGCGGAGATCGACCCCACCTATCTAAAGCGCGGGATTTTTCGCGTTCCGATATATAACGGCGATTTTGCGCTTAAGGCGGACTTTGAGGCGATAAACTATACCGAGCTCGGCGTCGATCCTGCGCGGCTAAATTTCGACGAAGCCGTGCTAGTGCTCGGCGTAGGCAATCAAAAATCCTTCACCGCTTCTCCCGCTTTAAGCTTAAACGGCAAGGAGCTTAAGCAATATCACGGCAACACCGAAGCTAAAATTTTCGATCGAAGCCTAATCTACAAGCTCCCCGCTTCCGCGCTTTCGTCTGATTTTAGCATCAGCGGCACGCTTAAAATCCAAGGCGGCGAGGCACTTCATCTAGCTCCGATCGCGCAAAATAGCCGTTTTGAAATTAGCTCTACTTGGGCATCGCCTAGCTTTGGCGGCGGCTTTATCGCCAAATCGCGCGAAGTAAGCGCTAGCGGTTTTAAAGCTTCGTGGGAAGTTACAGGCTTAGCCGCAGGCATTGCTCCTGCGTGGCTTGCAGATCAAGATGACCGCGTCGCTATGACGAACTGGCGCAGCAACGACGATAGAAATGACGCCGTAAGCATCGGCTTCATCGAGCCTGTGAACAACTACTCGCTGATTAAGCGCTGCACGGATTACGCTCTGTTATTCTTAGCGGTGCCGTTTTTGGCGATCTTTTTGTGCGAGGTTTATACTCACGAGCGCATCCACCCGATCCAATATCTACTCATCGGGCTTGAGGACGTCGTTTTCTACCTGCTGGTACTTTCACTCTCCGAACACATGGGCTTTGCGCTTAGCTATGCTGCTTCGGCGATCGCGGTAAGCGCGATAGTATTTTTCTACGCAAGCGCGATTTTCAAAGGCGCGCGCTGGGGCATTTTCATCACTTGCGTTCAGCTCGTTTCATATGCGATCCTCTATGTCATCTTAAATTCCGAAGACTACGCCCTATTAATGGGAAGTCTGATGATATTCGCGGTGATTTCGCTCGTTATGTATTTTACGCGCAAGCTCGACTGGTACGATACGGCAATCCCAAGCGGCGAGAAAAAGCAGGAGCAAGAGCCCGAAATTTAGCCTTTAAATTTAGCGCTAAATTTAATCGCAATGGCCTTTGGAGCTTTAAAATCCAAAGGCCTTTTTAAATTTGCCCGCTAAATTTCGACTGCCAAAATTTCATCTATTTAAAATTTTACACGCTGCGGCAGATACGGAGCGCATCGTAGCGGCAAACATGGTGCGGTGGCACGCGTTTTAAATTTAATTCCGTTAGCGCACCGAGCCGAACGGCGCATTTTAAAATTTTGCCCCGCGAGCGCGAACATATCACGACAAAGACAAAAATTTAAAGCGCGCCGTTTTAAATTTTAAAATTTCATCTGCGCCGCAAAGCCTATTTTTGAGTATAATGAGCGAAAAATTTTAAGGATTTTGTGTGATACTTGCTATTGAGAGCAGTTGCGACGACAGCTCGGTCGCGGTGATGGATGAGCGCAGTTTCGAGCTGAAATTTTACGAAAAAATAAGTCAGGAGGCTGATCACGCCAAATACGGCGGCGTCGTGCCCGAGCTTGCCGCGAGGCTGCATACTGAGGCGCTGCCGCGGATTTTACAGCGCGCAAAACCCTATTTTAGCGAGCTTAGCGCCGTCGCAGCGACCAATACACCGGGGCTCAGCGTGAGCCTGATCGGCGGCGTGAATATGGCAAAAGCGCTCGCGCTCGCGCTAAATCTGCCGCTCATCGGCGTAAATCATCTCATAGGCCACGTCTACTCGCTGTTTTTAGGCAGCGAGGCGCGATTTCCGATGGGTGTTTTGCTCGTTAGCGGCGGGCATACGATGGTTTTGGATATCGGCGCTGCGGGGGGTATCGAAATTTTAGCGACCACCGGCGACGACAGCTTCGGCGAGAGCTTCGATAAGGTCGCAAAGATGCTGGGCCTCGGCTACCCGGGCGGCGCACTCATCGAGGAGCTTGCCAAAGACGGCGAGCCGAGGTTTGAGCTGCCCGTGCCGCTAAAGGGCGACAGGCGGCTGGAGTATAGCTTTTCGGGGCTTAAAAACGCCGTGCGCGTGCAGATAGAGAAGCTAAAAGAGGCGGGCGAGCTAGACGAGCGGGCGATGCGCGATCTGGCGCGCTGCTTTGAGGACGCGGCGTGCGCACACATACTGGATAAATTGCAGCGGATCTTTGAGCTGCGCCGCTTTGCGCGCTTCGGCGTCGTGGGCGGAGCGAGCGCAAACCTGCATCTGCGCGGGCTTTTGACGGATTTGTGCGAGCGGGCGGGCTGCGAGATACTTTTCGCGCCGATGAAATTTTGCTCCGACAACGCCGCTATGATCGCGCGCGCGGCGATAGAAAAGCTGCGTAAAAAGGAATTTACGGCGCCCGCAGAGCTTGAGATCATCCCGCATCTAAATCTACGCTCGGCGTTTGAGTGAAATTTTCAATTAGTTCACTGCCGTCCCTTTTTGTGACGATTGTATTTTTAACGCCATTCTATTTTTCTTTGATTAAATTTTGTATTTCCATGGAGTAGCTATATGATGACTGCATAGTTTCAGTATAGCCATATTCTCCATATGTTTCCAGGCTTTCATTTAAAATTGAAATTACTTCATCAGTTGAAAGTGTTTTTGTATGCATTGGACTTAAACCTAATAATTGCCAAATTCTATGAAGTCGCTTTGGCCCTACTGTTTTATCAATTTCATAATCAAGAACAACTTCTATAAAATCTCCATTATAATATAAAATCCAAATAGCTTTTTCAAGCGTATTATGATCATATTCATAGTCTGGAAAATTATAAACTTTCCATAACCAACAGTTTCTTACTCTGTCAATAGTCCAATCCAGTCTACCGACAAAAATTTTATAATATGGATTATACTTGTAGTAAATTTTACTCAATCCGTACTTCTCATCATCCTCTTTAGTGATGATCGCATTTTCAAACGCCATTCTCTCCTCCTTAAAATTTTAATTATCGGATTATACTGCGATATGTTTATATCCGTCTATACGATCATAAATAGCATAGGAGTCAAATTTATAATTGATTTTGCTTTGAACCGCGCGCAACGCTCTCAGAAAATTTTTAAAATTTCAAAGCGCAGTTTAAATTTACAGCCGCGGCTCGGCGAGCGCTAAAGCGCAGGCCGCCGCCGTATGTTTAAATCCCGCCACAAATCATGCGGCGCTACGTATTCAAAACCCGCGCATATCAAGCGCTGCGATGACACGCCGAGTCGCGCGGGCTCGATAAATTTCGTCGCGGCTCGCCTAAGCTTCTATCGCGTAGGGGATTTTATCTTTCGCGCCGGCGCCCGCAAAGCCTTTAAGTCGCAGCAGGCAGCTGTCGCAAAGCCCGCACGCAGCGTCCTCGCGCTCGTAGCAGCTCCACGTAAGCTCCAGCGGCACGCCGATCTCAAGCGCTAGCGAGACGATCTGCGCCTTGCTAAGGTGCACGAGCGGGGTTTTGATGCGCGGATGAAAGTCGCGGCTCGTGCCCAGCTCAAGCGCTCGCTCGAACGCGGCGATGAAGCTCGCGCCGCAGTCGGGGTAGCCGCTGCTGTCCTCCTGCACCACGCCGATGAAAATCGCGTCGCAGCGCTCCTTCTCGGCGAGCGCGGCGGCGATGCTCAAAAACACGCCGTTGCGAAACGGCACGTAGGTGCTCGGCAGATCCGAAAACGCGCTCTCGCCGCTTGACGGTGAAATTTTATCGCTTTGACTTTGCGATGGAATTTCACCCTCTGCGCGCTTCGATGAAATTTTATCGCCCTGCTGCGGCTGGGCTCCGCTTTGAGATGAAATTTCACCTTCTTGAACCAGAATTTTGCTGCCTTGCGATGAAATTTTGTCGTCGCAGGCTAAAATTTTACTGCCTTGCGGCGAAAACTCATCGCCCCCTAGTAAAATTTCAGCGTCTTGAATTAAAATTTCACCGCTCTGCAAGCGGCTGTCTCGCGCCGAATCTGCACCGAGCGTAGCGTCCGCGGAGCTCGCCATGAAATTTGACGCAGTAAAATTTTGCCCGCCAGTCTCGGCATTAGTAGAATTTGCTGCGATAGAATTTTGCCCGTTTACTTCGGCGATGGAATTTGTCTCGATAAAATTTAGCTCTCCAAGCTCGGCGCTCTTGGAATTTGCCGCGCTGTCAATCTCGGCGCCGGTAGTATTTGCTGCGCCGCAAAGCTCCGCAGCACCTTTTCTGATCGGCAAAGTACCGTCCGTAAGGGCGCTTCCGCCGATTTGCGCGATGAAGCGAGCGTCTAAAATCAGCCTTTTTGCGACCCCCAAATCGTCGCAAATTTTACCAAAGCACTCGCGCTCCTTGCCCATCGTGCGCTGATCGTAGTCAAAGTGCAGCGCTACGATCTCGTAACCTTCGCGCCTCGCGATATAGGCGCAGGTCGCGCTGTCCATGCCGCCGCTGATCACGCATAAAGCTCTCATTTTCGTCCTTTTTTTGCTAAAATTATACGAAAATTTTATAAAAGAGGGGTAAAAATGATACTTTGCGAGCAGCCCTATCCCGAAATTTTGGACGCAATCGCGGCGGAGCTGGGCGGCGAGAGCGTCGAGTTAATTTTCGTGCGCGGCGAGGAGATGCGGCAGCTAAATGCGCAAACGCGCGGCATCGATAAGGCGACCGACGTGCTGAGCTTTCCGCTCGATCCTGCGGCATTTGCGGGCTTCGGCGAGGATTTGAGCGAAGAGAGCTCCGCGCATGAAAACAGCGGCGATAAAATTCTAAACGCCGCGAATTCCGCTAGTGAAAATACAGGCGCCGCAAATTCTGCGAGTAAAAATTCCAATACCATGAATTCCGAAAATTCCGAGGGCGAAAGTCCTAATGATGAAAATTTAAAGAATGAGAATTTTGACGGCGGGAATTTCGCCCCTGCGCTACTCGGCTCGGTCGTGATAAATTTAGACCTCGTGGAGTTAAAAGCCGCGCAGCTTGGGCACGGCAGAGATGACGAGACGGCGCTGCTTTTTACGCACGGTCTGCTGCACGTGCTAGGTTACGATCACGAAAGTGACGACGGACAGATGCGCGCCAAAGAGTGCGAGATCATCGAGAAATTCCGCCTTCCAAAAAGCCTAATCGTACGAACGGAAGGAAATGAGGAGTAGGCGCTGCGGATAGCAAGCTGCGCGGTAAGCTCTATATGGATCGCGAAGTAAAGTTTATATATGAACAATAAATTTGAAGTGCCAAAACATGAGTGACAAGAAATTTTGCGATTTATTGAAAAAAGTTTATTTTGGCGTGAGTGGAATGAATTCCTGCGCGTATTTTTAAGTAGAATTCTTATCGCATCAGACATTGCGGAATATTTATACCCCTTTTAATAGATTTTTATATGCTTTATTTAGTTTAAAAAATATCAAAAATAAAATTAGCGCCAAAATAATTCCACTGCATAAAAAGAGTTTTTGTTCAAAGAAATTTTGCCTAAGATCAACTTCGATAATTACTTTATTATCACAATCTCCAAATTCTACGATATGAAGATTGATCATTTTTAAGATTACGCATTTATTATTAATGTATCTGCTAAATATAAAATCACAAAAGTATTTTTCTTCATAGTCGTATTTATTTGTATCAATATGAAAGTCGATAAATTCCCAAGAAAATATTTTGCCATTTCCCGCTACGGATATCTTGCAACCATTACCGCTTTTATAGCTATGAAATCTAAAAAATTTCTCTACTGTTCCGGAGAAAATATATGGATTCTGTAAGGACTTCTCACTGGGTGCAACTGCATAAGCGGCTGAAAAACATATAGGCATAAGAACCATAGAAAATACGGCAATCATAGCTAAAAAATTATGCTTTTTAGCAAAGCCGAATTTGATTAGATCATTACAATAATCCACGTAACGAAGCGGATTTTTCATTGTGTTCCTTTAGATAAACATAGATGGTAGCCCAAAAAGCGCACGCTATCGCAAGTTCGGTAATTAGACTTAACGGCTACCCTCGATATCCGCAAAGTGCGAATGGGCGTACAAAATCCAACTGCACTTTCATTAAATTTCGAACGATACATTGATGTATTGTATTGTGCGGCGGATTAAATGCTGCTTAATATTTTTATTACAAACGCGAAATAAAAAGCCTAGAAACAAAGGTTTGTACGAGCTAGCTTCTACGTCGCAATTATCAAATACATTTTCTTGCGGTCTTCTTAATATTTAAGGCCGCTATCTTTCGTAGTAAAATAAATTTTTACATTCGAAAAAATAGGCAAATCTTGTAAATTCTCTAGTTCTACCTTATACATACCTTTTTGTAAGGGCGTGCAGGCTATCGTCGCACTATATGCGTCATAGTGTTTCTCGCCCCTATAAATACTCGTTTGCATATACGCGGGGCGTAAATTCCTCACCTCTGCAAACACGGGTTTTAACTTATAATAAAAATACTCCTTTCCGCGTCCAAATTTATTCGGCTCATTATCTATTTTGTATATCTTTAGACTTAGCGGTATTTTGGTACCGCGCAGCAGCGTTTCGTTCACGTCGTATTCCCCTCCTATATACGTATTTGCGAACTCATCATCCAAGAGCTTCATATCTCTATCGTAATCGTATGAGACAAAATCCAAAGTAAAATATCTACAAATTTTATCATCTTTGTTATTTATATATAATTCCGCTTTATTGCCGGCTTTAGTTAAATTTATATCGGTAAATTCCATAGGAATGCGCGGCTTAATTATCAAATAATTTATAAGCTCCTCCGCCACATAACAAAACAAAATAGACGCCGCTATTATAAAAATAAATTTTAATACTCTCATATTGCTCCATTTATAGGCATTTTAGCGGATTTATCCTTTCGCTTTAAGCATAATAGATTTTATTCACATTCATGAATGTATGGATCTTTTAGGGTAAATTCGCCATGATCTCCCAGCCAAAATTTGCATACTTAAAGTTATCAATCGCAACTGAATGCGTTGCATGTTTTACTCCTTAACGATAAATTTTTGTATTTAAATACAAATTTCTACAAACGGATGTTTGCGAAACTTTGTCTTTAAATTTGCTAATTTTAATAAAAACCGCTTTAAGACCGTTTATTAAATTTACGGAATCGATAAAAAGTAGATAATCTTCGCTCTTATATTTTATCGGTCCGAAATAAATCAGGGTATCTCCTGCGATCTTGTTTCGATAATCCTCAAAATCTGCCCTGCTATAATATGAATCGTATGAGGGGTCTTTTATAATTTTACTGCACTCTTGCGGATCTAGAATATACATAAAATTTGCAAAAGACATCTCGTATTGCCGAAAATCTCTATACGTCATAATATACAAAAGCTTATTATCAAATTTATATAACGTAAATCCGCGCCCGCTAAAGCCGTCTCTAATCGTTGTATTCATATCCATATACCAGCAATCGCCCATATTTTTCTTTAAAACGGGGTTATTGTAATCCGTCGTATCAAAAACCAGAGGCTTGATTACGCTTATATTTTTCCATTCGAATAGATCATCGTAAAAGTCGTTGCAGAAGTCTCTTTCTTTTGATAAATGCTCTTCATACTCTTTTTTGAGCGTTGCATTTCTATCTATTTGCCAAAAGCTAACGGTTTTTCCGTTGAAAGTGGTTTCTCCTTCTACCATACCGGAAGGATTGTTTCTTACTACTTTCCTATCATTAGCTTTCCATAAAGCTATTTTTAAATCAAAAGGAATTTCCGTATCGCTTACATCGTTTGCATTCGCAAATAGTGCAAATGCGATCATTAGAATAAGAATATGAATCCGCATAGTCGCTCCTATCGATAAAGCTTCGTGTTTAAATATGAATTACTACAAACAGGCATTTGTAAAATACCGTCTTTAAATTTCCTGATTGTGACGTTGAATAGTTGTCCGCTATCCGTATTGTCAAAATCTATGAAAAGTAGATAGTCTATATCTTTATAACGTATCGGTTCGGCATAAAACAGACGCGGTTTATATATGATATTGCCCAGAATTTCTAAATTTACCCTACTACGAGGATCTTTTATGATTTTACTACATTCTTGCGGATCTAAAATGTAAGCAAGATTTGCGAAATCATCCGTCTGATATATATAAGGAGTGGTTTTGTAAATCATAATATACAAAAGCTTATTATCAAATTTATATAACGTAAATCCTCGCCCGCTAAAGCCGTCTTTAATCGTTTTATTCATATCCATATACCAGCAATCGCCCATATTTTTCTTTAAAACTGGGTTATTGTAATCCGTCGTATCAAAAACCAGAGGTTTGATTATATTTATATTTTTCCACTCAAACAGATCATCGTAAAAGTCGTTGCAGAAGTCTCTTTCTTTTGATAAATGCTCTTCATACTCTTTTTTGAGCGTTGCATTATCTTCTATCGTAAAAAAATAAAAACTCTTGCCATTAAAGGTAGTTGCACCCCGAATCATAGGTTCGTGGAGGGTTTTTCTTACAACTTTTTTATCTTGAATTTTCCATAAAATAGGTTCCAGTTGCCATGGCATCGATGGATGCTTTATATCGTCCGCTTTTGCGAACGATACGGCAAACAAGATCGCTAAAATAAAAGCACGAATTTGCATCCCTTGCTCCTTAAAATGGGATTTTGGAATCCTAAAAGCATTTTTTTGTTATCGGTTGTATAAACTTATACAATACAATTACTTAATCTAAAGTATAAAATACATTATCATATCCGCACAAATATGAATTTATGCATATACCGCCGATCTATACGGCAGGCTTCCAGCGTTAAAACATCGATCAATTTTATTCACATTCATGAATATATGGATCTTTTAGGGTAAATTCGCCATGATCTCCCAACCAAAACGTCACGTACTCAAAATTATCAAGAGCAAATGTCGCATGGTGCTCGCTGTATACCCTGCGCGATCTGCATTTTTTGCCTTTGTAATCATAGTGATCTGATAGCTTTTTATAAAATTCGATGCTTTCGTTATCAAAGTCGTAGCCCAGCGCGATATCTTGATTTCGCCCGTCGTAAAAATGGATATAGTCAAAATCGAGGTTATAATAAATCTTGCAATGACCATTTTCGCCGTTTATTATGGCATCGCTGCATTTGATTATACAAGTAGCAAGGCCTATCGCCGCCAAAATCTATTTTCTAGCATTAATTCATCGCCCCGTTGCGCAAAATTTTGCGGGTGAAGCTTATGCCGGTAAAATTTTATAAATCGCGTCTAGCCGAAGTTTACGGGATCCATATCGATCTCGACGGGCAGATGCTCAAGCGCGCGCGCGGCGTTGATCAACGGCACGTGCGAACTAGCTCGCAACAGAATTTCAAAGCGAAATTTCGACGCGATATAGGCGATACCCGCCTTACCGTAGCCGATAATCTCGAAGCTCTCGCTCGCTTTCTCTTTCAAATACTGCGCGGAATTTTCGGCAGGGTTTTCGGTCTCTAAATTTATAAAATTTTGTGCGGCGCCGTTTCTTTTAGGCTTTAAATTTACGCTATCCGCGTCCCCGTCGCAAGCTGTAATTTGCGCATTATTTTTCAAATTTGAAGCGTTTTTTTGGGGGCTTAATTTTGCATTGCTCGCGCGCAGATCCGGGCTTTGAAATTTAGAATTTGACATCTGCTTACCGCCCTGCTGTGCAAAATTTTGTAAATTCAAAGCGCTTAAATTTATTTGCCCCGCGTCCAGCCCGTCATGCAATACAAACGCGCTACCTCCCGCCTGTTTGCGGCGTAAAAGCTCAAGCGCTATGTTCATTATCTCGCTCGCCGCGTTTTCGTTTTTATGCGAGATCAGCACGCGCAAAAGCCGCATATAGGGCGGATAGAGCCCCTCTCGAAACTCCGCCTCATCGCGCAAAAAATCATCGTAGTTTTCGATATAATCCCTAAAAAAGCCGCTCTGGCGCGTCTGTATGACGACCCTGCCCTGCCCCGAGCGGCCGGCGCGGCCAGCCACCTGCATCGCAAGCGCCAGCGTCTTTTCGCGCGCCCTAAAATCGGGATAGCTCAGATGCTCGTCGATCCCCATTATCACCGCAAGATCCACGCCGTGGTAATCGTGCCCCTTACTAAGCATCTGCGTGCCTACCAGAATGTCGATTTTATGGGCATTGAAGTTATTTAGCAGCGCCTCGAGCTTGCGCTGCGTGGTGATCTCGTCGCGATCAAATTTTGCGATGCGAGCGCTAGGGAAACGCGCCGCAAGCTGTGCGGCAAGCTCGCCGGTGCCGATCTTGCGCGCCTGCATCACCTCGCCGCCGCAGTTTTCGCAAGATGCCTTGTAAAACGTGCTAAAGCCGCAGTAATGGCACTTCAGCGCCGCAGCGTCCGCGTGATAGCTCATCCCGACGGCGCAAAACGGGCAGCGCACGATCTGCCCGCAGTTTTCGCAGACCATATATTTGTAGTTCGCGCGCGTCGGCAAAAACACGACCGCCTGCTTGCCGGCTTCGAGACTGCGCCCGATCTCGGTTAAAATTTTAGGGCTCAGCCCCGTCTCGCTCTCATCGAAAATGAAGCGCTTGGCGCTGCTAAAGTAGGTGCCGCGCAGGCGGAAGTGCGGCTGCTTCGCATAGGTGCTAAGCGCGGGCGTCGCAGAGCCCAAAACCACGCGGATGCCGAGCTTCTTGCCGACGAAAATCGCGGCGTCGCGGGCATTTAGACGCGGCGCGGCGGCGGATTTGTAGCTGTCGTCGTGCTCCTCGTCCACGACGATGAGGCCCAGATCGCTAAAGGGCAAAAACAGCGCCGAGCGGGCACCCGCGATGAGCCGAATCTCGCCTGCGTTAAATTTCGCTAAAATTTCACGCTTTTTTTTCGGCGAAATTTTGGAGTGCCAGACGCCGAGCCGCTCGCCAAAATAGCTCTGTAGCCGCTTCGTCATCTGCGGCGTGAGCGAAATCTCGGGCATCAAAAACAGCGCCTGCTTGCCCGCAGCGAGCGCCTGCGCGATCAGCGCGATATAAATTTCGCTCTTGCCGCTGCCCGTATCGCCGAAAATCAGAGACGTCTCATTGGCTTCGGCAAATTTACGCGCTTGTTCCTGCGCGGGGGTAAGGTTTGGAATTTTACCTATTTGAAGCGGAGATAGCGGCTGCGAAATGGGGTTTTGCGCGGTAGCGTCGAAATTTTGAATTAGGACGGAATTTTGCGCTGAAGCGGAATTCTGAATCGAAACGTAATTCTCTCCCTCGGCAAAATCCCGCTCTTGGATCGAATTTTGCGCGATGGCGAAATTTTGTTTGTATGCCGAACCCGGCGCGGCAGCAAAATTTATGGCGGTCTTCATGGCGGCGGAATTTTGAATCAATGCGAAATTTTGAATTGAGGCGGAATTTTGCTCATCGACAAAGTCCCGCTCTTGGATAGAATTCTGCGTGAGGGTAGAATTTAACGCCAAATTTTGCGAGGTAGAATTTGGCGCCTGCTTTAAATTTTGCCTTTGCATGGAATTTGGCGCGATGGCGGAATTTATGACGGTAACAGAATTTTCTGTGGTAGTAGAATTTTTCGTCAATGCAGAATTTTGGATTGAAATGGAATTTTGTGTGGCATTAAAATTCCCATCGAGCGTAGAATTTTGTGCGGTGATGGAATTCTGCTCGGAAATAAATTTTTGTTCGCATGTAGAAGTTTGCTTGCAAGCGGAGGTTGGCTTACTAACGGGAATTTGCTTGCAAGCGCGATTCTGCTCAGTCGTAGGATCCTCCTGCGAATTCCGCAAATCCTGCGCCGTATCGCTTGCAGGCTCGAAAATCCCAAATGCAACGCCATTTTCGCAGACATAGTAGTACGCGATAAAATTTGCAAGTGCGATCTGAAACGGAGTAAATTTAAGCTGCGAGATTTCGGCGATTGCTTTAGTTTTAAAGGCAGGCTTTGCAACCTCGCGCAGGATCACGGCGGATTTAACGCTCGATTTTACGGGAACGAATACGATTTGATAGGATAGGATTTTAAAATTTGAACTATAAGTAAGCGGCTTTAGGCTGGCGCCCAAAACCGCAACTTCATAATAGAGCATTTAGCTATTGAGCTAAGGATTGACAAAGCTCGTCTTTGTGATCGCAGTCAAATGAACCTACGTTTCTACCCGCTGCCGTAGCCAAAGCCGATGTCGGATAGTAATCAAAAGTAGTTCTTTTTCCTGCCACTCTAGCGATATATGTAGATGTTGCATTGGCATTGCCGTTCGTAACCAAAGTCCAGCCGTTCCTACCGCCATCTCTCATAGGATAGATAGGTTGCTGCAAAACGCCTTCAAAAAGAGTGGCATTGTCCGAACCCTCCAAAGCGGGCCACGTAGTCACGCCCCTCATCATATTCTCGCTTCTAACTAGCGAAAGTCCGCTTCTAATAGCAGCGATATCCCCGCGCATCTTAGCGATCGTAGCATCATCACGCGTAGCGGCTAATCTAGGCACTGCGATGCCCGCCAAAATACCTAAAACGACGATGACGAAAACAAGCTCTATCATCGTAAAAGCTTTTAAATTTTTCATGTTAAATCCTTTGATTTAAAGTGAGATGATTATAGCTAAATTTAAATAAAATTAATTTTAGTTAAAGAAAAAATCCTGCATTTTAAATGGAATTTTGTGAAATTTCATTAAATTCTGCGATTTTTTGTCCGAATTTTACGGACGTATCAGTCGGGGTTTCAAATTTCAAAAACTCGCTTTGCGCTACGAGCACGATCGTTGAGCCCAGCTCGAAATTTCCCAAATGATCGCCTTTTTTGAAGTTTAAATTTTCATATTCGTAAAGCGCCTCAGCTCTGCTTGCACACGCATTCGTCTGTATTCGTGCATCGAAATCAAATTTCATCTTACCTACGTTTAAAGCACCCACGAAAACCATCCACAAAATCCCGCCGTTAGGCATTTTGCACTTTAAAATCACGCGCTCGTTTTTGGCGTAGAGGTTTGGAATTTTAAGTAAAAATTTCTTCGCCACGCTGTAAAGATCAGCGGGTATGTAAAGCGCCTCCGTCACGCTCAAGTCGCACGGCGCGTGATAATGATGATAATCGCGCGGGCTTAGATAGATGTTTGCGTAGCTTAAATTTACGCCCTTTGTATTTTCGCTGCTTCGGGCACCGATTGTGCTCGTTTCGCGGCTCACACCGCTTTCATCGCTATAAATTTTAGCTCGCACGCCGCTTGCAGCATAAGTTGCGCCGCTTTCGCCGTCCATGATTTTTGCTTGCGCGGCGCGAAATTTCATCCATGTGCCGGCATCTTTTGCGCATCCGGTTCCAGCCTCGCCGCTCCCGTTCGTAGTAACCGCCCCGTCATCTAAATTTTTAACCGCTCCGCCGCTTTCGCTTGCGGTAAACGTGCGCCCCAGCAGCTCGCTAAGGCTATATTCGCAGCCCTTTACGCTAAAAGCCCGCAGATCGGCGCAGGTTCCGCTCTCAAAGATCACGCCGTCGCTAGGGCTTATAAAAGCTCGCTCGTCTGCCGCTATCTCGCGCGGGCGCAGCAAGCGGCGAGTAAAAAGAGCGTTTAGGCTTGCGTAGCTTTGCGGCGGATCAAATTCGCTCATATCGATTTTGAAAAATTCCACATATTTGCGGTTGATAAAATTTTGTATAAATTTAGGGAATTTCACCGCGGCGATAACCCCGAAAATCCTCGAAATAAAACTTCTCATCTATGCCTTTCTAAGCTTAAGCAGCGCGATCTCGGCATCCGCAAAGACCCTTATCGGCGGGCCCCAAAACCCTACGCCGCTGCTTACGTAAATTTGCTTCAGCCCGTCGTTATACAGCCCGTAAAGATACTTCTGGCTAAGCAGCACCAAAAGCGTCCACGGGAAAATTTGCCCCGCGTGCGTGTGTCCGCAGATACACAGATCGACCTCGTCGCGCACGAAATCCACGACGTATTTTGGCTGATGTGCGAGTAAAATTTTTGGTTTATCGGGATCTGCCTGCGCTAGCACAGCGCTTAGATCGGGCTGCATGTATCCGAAGCGAAAGCCGCTAAGATCGTGCACTCCCATTAAATTTAGCCCTTCAAATTCCACGCTTTCGTTTTGCAGCACCCGCACGCCCGCTTTTTGCATCGCTTTTATAAGTCCGCTTGCGTCGTCGCGGTAATACTCATGGTTGCCCGTGACGAAAAAGATGGGCTTTTTTATCACCTCAAGAGGCTGCAAAATATCCCCGAGCTCATCCGAGCGCAGATCAAACATATCACCCACGATCAGTAGCGCATCGTAATTTAGCGAGTTTATCTGCGCTACGACGCCTTGTAAAAACTCCTTTTTCAAAAACTCGCCCAGATGCACGTCTGAGATGACGGCAAAGTTTAGCTCGCGAGCTAAGTTTTTGATTTTTATTTCGCGCTCGGTGATTTTTGGAATTTTTAGTGCATTATAAAGCCCCTTAAAAATATAGCTAAACGCCATTATTACGAAGGTTACGTCGATAAAGGTTTTTAAAAATTTTCGCCTGTTTTGGCTAAATTTAACCACATGCGCAGCGGCGCTTAGCACGTCGTAAGCAAGGCAGATAAAAAAGAGCGAAAAGGACGCTGCCATGCAAAATACGCATAGCTTATAGAGTAGCTCGTTTTTAAAGCTTCCATTAAGCCCAAAACCCACAAAAAATATTGCATCTAAAATCGCTAAAGCTACGCAAAGCAAAATCAGGGCGGGGAGAAACGTAGCGAAGCCTTTATATGGCGTAAATCGCGCGCTGATCGATCTGTAGATGTAAAGATTAAAAAACAGGAATAAAACCGTGCCGACAATCGGGAAAATATAGGCGCTTTTCAAACTCTAGCCTTGGATATACTCGTCCAGCTTATCTTTATCAAAGCCCGTGATTTCTTGTTTATCGTCTAAAATTAACGCGCCGCTCTTTTTAAATTTAGTGATGGTGCGCGAGAAGGTCTCGGGGGTTACGTTTAGAATTTTAGCTATTCTGGTGTATTTCGTGCTCATAAAAATATCAAAATTCTCGCTGATAAACTTAGCGATCTTGCCGTCGCAGTTAAGCACGACTTGATTATCAAAGACTGCATTTAGCGCTCGGATCTTCTCAGACATCGATTTTAAAAGCTCCAGGCAAATCTTTGGATCGCTCATAAACTCGTTTTTAAATTTTTCATAATCGATCTTTAGCACCTCACCGTTTGTCGAAAACACGCCGCTTGCAGGATAGCTCGTCTCTTCGAAATTTACCATCTCTGCCACGAGCGAGATGGGGCGGATCTCGCGCATATGGATCTCACGCCCCTTTGCGGAGGTTTTATAGATTTTTAAAATTCCTTTTAGCAGGATTAATAGATACTGCGAGCGCTCGCCCTCGAAAAATAAAATTTCGCCCTTTTTGTAGCTTTTATGGATGCTAATCTGCTCCAAACGATTGATTTGCGCTGCGCTTAGAGCTTTAAAATAAGGAATTCTCTCAAGCATCGCCGTAACCTATTTTTTGAGCAAGTCTCTTATCTCGGTAAGAAGTTTAATCTCTTCGCTAGGCTCGGCAGGTGCGGCAGGTTCCGGCGCAGGAGCAGGCTTTTTAAGCTTATTGATCGCCTTGATTGCGCAGAATATACAAAACGCGATGATGATAAAATCGACCGTTACCTGGATAAACGATCCGTAGTTTATCGTAACGGCTGGGGTCTGCCCCACCGCTTCTTTTAGCACGATCTTAAGATCGGTAAAATTCATACCTCCCGTAAGAAGTCCTAAAACCGGCATCATGATGTCGCTTACGAGCGAGGTTACGATCTTGCCGAAAGCTCCACCGATGACGACGCCCACCGCCATATCGATGACGTTGCCTTTCATCGCAAATTCTTTGAATTCCTGAATGAAACTCATATTGTCTCCTTAAATAAAATGCGCCGATATTAGCCTATTTTTGCTTTGTTTTTGCTTTTTATTAGGAAGTAAAAAGTATAATCCCAGCTTAAATTTAAACCCAAAGGACCTAAATTGTATCGCTTCGCTCCGTCGCCCACCGGCGATATGCATATCGGAAATTTACGCGCGGCTATTTTTAACTACATCTGCTCGCTGCAGGATAAAAGCGGCTTCATCTTACGCATCGAGGATACCGACACTGCGCGCAATATCGAAGGTAAAGATCAAGAGATCATCGAAATTTTAAAGCGCTTCGGCATCTCATGGCAGAGTCTGTATTATCAAAGCAAAAATTTAAAATTTCATCAGCAATTCGCAGCCAAGCTACTCTCCGAGAAAAAGGCGTTTTGCTGTTTTTGCAGCGAGGAGGAGCTTGAGGCGAAAAAGCAAGCCGCCAAAGACGCAGGCGAGGCGTATCGCTACGATGGGCACTGCGAGCATTTAAGCGACGAAGAGGTTCTAAACTGCGGCAAGCCCTTTACTATTCGCCTTAAAAAGCCCGATCACGCGCTGGAATTTACCGACGCGATCAAGGGGCGTATCGCATTTGAGCCGCAGAATATCGACAGCTTCGTCATTATGCGCGCGGACAAGACGCCAACTTATAACTTCGCCTGCGCCTGCGACGATATGATGCAGGGCGTGAGCTTCGTAATCCGCGGCGAGGATCACGTCTCAAACACGCCAAAGCAAAACTGGATCCGCCAAAGCCTCGGCTACGACGGCGAGATCAAATACGCGCACCTGCCGATCATATTAAATTCCGAAGGCAAAAAGATGAGCAAGCGGGAGGATAGCTCCTCGGTGAAATGGCTGCTTCAAAGCGGCTACCTGCCCGAGGCGATCGCGAATTATCTGATCCTGCTGGGCAATAAAACGCCGCGCGAGGTCTTTAGCATGGATGAGGCGGTGGAGTTTTTCGATATCGCTAAAATTTCAAAAAGCCCGGCGAAATTTGACGAGGACAAACTCGCCTTTATAAACCGCGAGCATATCAAAAGAGCGAGCAAGCAGCGCCTGGCGGAGCTTTTTGAGCTCGAGCCGAAATTTGCGCCTTTGATAAAATTTTACACTCAAGAAGCGAGCTTGATCCCACGTATCAAAGAGAAGATCGCAGCGATCTACGGCATGAAAGATATCCCGCAGGAGTGGGCGACGCAGGCGCAGGCGCTACGAGAGGCGATCTTAAATTTATTAAGCTCAAACGGCGCAAGCGCGGAATTTAATGATTTCAAAGCGGCGCTTTCGCAGGCTACAAATTTAAAAGGTAAGAGCCTGTTTATGCCGCTTAGGTTTTTACTAACCGGCGCGCCTCACGGACCGGAGCTTAGCGAACTGTATCCGCTGATCCGCGCCGATTTAAAGGAGATACTCGATGCTACTAAATAGCGTATTTTACGGCATTTTAGTGAGTATTCACTACGTGATTCAAGCTTATATGATGCTAATTTTCGTCGCCTGCGTTTTAAGTTTCATCCGCCCAAATCCGTTCGGTAAATTTTATAAAATCGTCCGCGTCATCTCTGCGCTTACCGAGCCTGCGTTTGCGCTGGTGCGTCGCTATCTGCCTACGACTTTCGGCGGCTTTGATCTTTCGCCGTTAGTGATTTTATTTGTTTTAATGTTTTTTGATAATATGATAATTTATATTCTAAATAGGAGCGTTCTTTGAGAGCCATCTGTAAATTTTGCCTTATTTTAACTTTGCTGTGCACCGCAAGTAGCGGTAAAATTTTAAGCTACGAACAGATCAAAGACGAGCCCAAATCCCTAGCCAAGGACTATTATATCTATCGCCTAATTGATGAGACAAAATACAACAAAGCGGAGATTAGAGCTTTAAAACAGAGCATCTTTCGCTACAAAGGCAAACTAAAAGAGAAGCTAGATAGAATTTTCGGCGCCATTCGCCCTCCTAAGCGTCCGGATCGCTGCGCAGGAGTAACGGCGGCAAATATTTTAGATGCAAATTTAACCTGCAAAAAGGCGCGCTCCTATCCAAATTTTATCGCCAAGCTAAGCCCGTCGGTGCGCGAGATGCTCGCTTCGCAGCTTGAAAAGTACCAAGACGCAGCAAGTAAAAACGCTGTAAATTTACTGCGCGGATTTAACGACGAAAATCCGAGCGAGTATTTTATGCAGAGCCGCAATGCGCAAAACTACTTTTTATATTACGACTACTTAAAAGGCGCGGGCAAAGACGCTCTGATCGACATCGACGCCGACGCAGCCTTCGTAAGCGAACTAGCTTCGCAAAAAGGCTTCAAAGCGGTTCTTAACGATGCGCTAATCAACCGCAAATACCCGCACTTGCGCCGCTCGCTCACGGGCGTCGATCCGTCGGCCGTAGAAAAGGATGTAGCGTTTATGCTGGGCGTAAATGCCGTCATGCAGGGCGATGAAGGGGCTGCGCTTGCGTTTTTTAACCGCGCGGCTGCGAGCTTTGAGAAACCTCACGACGTGCACAATGCGAAATTTTGGATCTACCTGCTAAATGGAGATCAAAACGTCTTGCGCCAGCTTGCTAGCAGTGATTATTACAGCCTCTACGCGCTTTATGCCAAGGAGGTCTTAGGGGATAGGAATTTAAACATAATCATCCCAAATCCCGCTAAAAATTCCATCGAAGGCTACGATATCACCGATCCTTTCGCTTGGGTTCGCACGAAAAATAGCGCTGATCGGATGTCGCGCCCGCAGCTTTTGGAATTTGCTAAAAAATTCGACACCAAGCAAAGCATCGGCGAGTACTCATACATCATGAATAAAGCAAGCGGCGGCAAGGACAACTTCTATCCAACGCCGTTTATGGAATATATCGGCGACGGCGACAACCGCCGCAAGGCGCTAATTTTGGCGCTCGCCCGCCAAGAAAGCCGCTTCGTGCCCGCATCGGTATCTACGTCGTATGCGCTTGGAATGATGCAGTTTATGCCGTTTTTGGCTAACGAGATCGGCAAAAAGCAACTCAAAATCGATGGCTTCGATCAAGACGATATGTTCCGCCCCGAAGTCGCCTACCGCTTCGCTAACATCCATATCGACTGGCTGGAGCGCAAAATTTACAGCCCGGTTTTCATCGCATACGCTTACAACGGCGGGCTCGGACTCGTCAAAAAGATGCTTCAGCGCGGCGATATGTTTAATAAGGGTAAATTTGAGCCGTGGCTTAGCATGGAGCTCGTGCCGTATGCCGAGAGCAGGGACTACGGCAAAAAGGTGCTTGCAAATTTTATCATCTACTCGCAGATCCTCGATCCGCGCGCGAAAATCTCGGTGCAACAGGAGTTACAAGACCTACTGATACCAAACAGAAGCGACGACTTCCGCTAAGCTGGCGGCGAGCTCGGAGAATGATTTTAAGAGGCGGCGAGCGAGGAATTTTAAAAGCCGTCGCTTCAACAAAAGGGCGAAATTTGCCCGCTAAGGGCTTAGACGGGCAGATCAAAACGCAAAATTTTACCACGCGAATAGGCAATGCGCTATAAAATCGTGCGGAATTTATTTTGGTTTCAGTGACAAAATTTTATCTCTTGATGCTAGCCAAAGGTTATTTCTGCCCTACACGAAAGGCGGCGCGCTATGCAAATTTTTGCGACCGTAGTTCTCATAGTAGCCGCCATTTTGTGCGTATCGTCGTTTAAATACAAAAAGAAACGCACCGCAAATTTAGCGGCTTGCTTGTTTTTATGGCGTTTACGTATTGCGTGCAATTCGGCGTAGGGGACGAGAGCTACGTCCGAGCGGGCGGCGCGGCGCTGATAGTCTTTTTTATCTTTGCGCTTGCTTTTTTCGAGCTTTATTTCTGGGGCGACGAGCTTTAAAATTCAAAATTCATTGAAATTTTATCGCGGCGTTTTGTGAGCAATTAAATTAGCGCCCGAGCGTAGAATTTTAAGTGGCATGAAATCAAAATCGGGCGCTTTCGGCTATGGAATTTAAACAGATAGCCTATTCGCAGGTACCCGCCGCAAAGGCTGCGGCGGGTTTAAATTTAGCCTCTTTTGCGGCCTATTTGCGACGCTTTAAAGCTTTGGATATGCAAGCCGCCGTTTTAAAATTTCGGCAAGTTTCAAATTTTAAATCTACGCCTGCCGCCGCGCCGTTTTAGCTAAATTTAACCGCGTGGCGCAGAACTTGCGGATGCGAAATGATTTATTTTACGACCTTAACTCCGCGCGAGCTTCGGCGGAATAAAATTTAGCGATCAAATTCTATTTAAAAAGCCCTTTAATCTTGCCGAAAAGCGACTTTTCGCCGCCTGCGGAGGTTGCGTCTTCACGATCTTCCGCGGCGGAATTCTCACTGCCATCTTCTATCGTATCGCCGCTGCGCGGGACGGAATTCTCGCCGCTTGCTTTCATTTCGCCGCCGTCTGTTTCCATTGCACTGCTGCCACCCGTCGCATTGGCGCTGCGCAAGGTAAAATTCTCTCTGACCATCCTAACGCCTCCGCCTGCCTTGCTGCGCTCTATCGCCTCGCCGATCTGCTGCGCGGCGATTTCCGCATATATTAGCGCGCCCTGAGTATCGCAATTAAAAAGATTTGAAAACGACTCGGACCTATTCAGATCGATCGGATTGGGCTCAACCACCTCGGTAGCTTCAAGCAGCCCTACTCCGAGCTCTGCGGCGAAATTTAGCGCATTTAAAAACACGGGTAAATTCTGCGCGTAAAACTCATCTATCGCCTCTTTTATCTCGCCGTCCGCTTCATAATCGCGCAATAAATTTTGCACGTCAGCAGCGCCAAGATACGCGCCGCAGCAGTAGTTTTCGATGATCTCGTTATGAATTTCGCCGCTAAATTCCGCTAGAAATTCCGCCGGTAAAACCTCGCGCCAATCGCTTATGTAGGGTTTAAATTTAGAATTTTGCGCCGCCAAAAAGCTAAACGCCGTGCCGCGCGTGTAAAAATACTCTCTAAAATAGCCCTGCGCCACGGCCAGGTGAAATCCGTGCGTTTTATTAAAAATGCCCCCCGTGCCGTACTGCAGCGCCGAGCGGAAGCCGTCCGCGTATTTTTCTACATAAAATTCATCCATCCCCGCTTCGCGCGCGATTTTAGCGATAGCCTCAAAATCTCCCTTTTGCGCAAGCTTTAGCGGCTTAAAATACCACTGCGAAATTTCATCTTTGCCGATCGCGTGATAGCTTATGTCGTAACCCACCCTCTCCCCTTTAATCTTTCAGATCGATCTGCGGCTGCCAATACAGCGACTTTGAAATTTTACGAAATTTCATCGTGGCATCCAGACCATTTGAGGTGCGGTAGCTAAGCATCAGCTCGTCCTTATCACTCTTAGGCGCAGTGATCTTGTAGCGGCTCGCCCACGCGATCTTAAAAAGCTCCTTTTGTAAAAGCGGATCCCCGTCGTGCAACGGCGTTACGTTTGCGTTTGCGCCGTTGATCTGCACCGCGAGGATCTGAATCTCTTTAGGATAAGAGGTGAGCAAAAACACCTCGTCCTCTGCGGCGTTTCTAAGCTCGGGCGCGACGGGATTTAGATACGTAGCGACGCTTAAATAGCGATCGCCCGCGCGCACCGATTCAAATTTTTGCGTGTAAGCCAGAAACTCGTTTTTAAGCGGATCGTGACGGGGATCGTTTGCGGAGCAGGAGTTTAAAAATAGCGCTAGCGCGGCTAAGAGCGAGCCCTTCAGCAGGCCGTTTAGCGCGCCGCCAAAATAAAATTTCTTCATCGATCTTCCTTTGAAATTTTAGGCGCATTTTAACGAATTTTGCTTTTTAAAAGGCTAAATTCGCTACAATCTGCTCATCTTAAAAAGCCGGATTTTAAAAATGAAAAGACTTGTTATCGCATTTTCAGGCCCTTCCAACAGCGGCAAAACGACGCTAATTTGCAAGATCGCTAAAATTTTTATCGCTAGCGGACTACGGATCGCGATCGTAAAGCACGATCCCGGCGATAAGGCGCGCTTTGACGTAGAGGGCAAGGACAGCGCCAAATTTAGCGAGCTCGGCGCCGAAACCGTCGTGATGAGTCCGACGCGAACGAGTTATTTTTCGCAGCGCTGTATGCAAATTGACGAGGTCGTGCGGATGCTAGGCGAGTTTGATATCTTGCTCGTAGAGGGGCTAAAGACACTGCCGCTGCCGCGTATAAGCCTGTTTCGCGACAAGATCGATCCGGCGTATCTGCCATTTTCGGACGCGATCGCTTCAAATTTAAGCGGCGAGCAGATGGATAAGTTTTGCTGCGTAAATTTCGACATCGACGACGCTGCGGGCATTAGCGAATGGATCTTAAAAAACGCCAAAAAAATGTAAAGGAATAAAATGCAAGAGATCGTAAAATCAATCCAAAATATCGCGCTACAAATCGCCGAGGAGCTGAAATACGCGGACTTCGGCTACACAGATCATCACAACAGCACGGGCGATACGCAGCTCAAACTCGACGTAAAAAGCGACGCCATAATCGAAGCGGAATTTCGTAAAAATCCGCTCGTACGCGCCCTAATCAGCGAGGAGAAAGATGAAATTTTAACGCTGCGAGAGGACGCGCGCCTAATCGTCGCTTACGATCCGCTCGACGGCTCGAGCTTAGTGGACGTAAATTTCGCCGTGGGCTCGATTTTTGGCATCTACGAGGATGAAATTTCGCCCACAAACTTAAAGGCGGCGATCTATTGCATCTACGGGCCGCGCCTTGAGATGGTCGTTTGCGAGGATGCTCCGAAGCTCTACCGCCTAAATCGCGAGGGCAAATTTAGCTTCGTAAAAGACCTGCGCCTACAGCAAAAAGGCAAACTAAACGCCACCGGTGCGACGCAAAAGGGCTGGAGCGAACCGCACCGAAAGCTCGTGCGGGCGCTGTTTGATGAGGGCTACCGCCTGCGATACAGCGGCGCGATGGTAAGCGACCTGCATCAAATTTTATTAAAAGGCGGCGGACTTTTCAGCTACCCCGCTACCAGCGATCATCCGCAAGGCAAGCTTCGCGTAACATTCGAAGTGCTGCCGTTTGCGTTCATCTTCGAGCGCGCGGGAGGCGCCACCAGCGACGGCGCGAACGGCTCGCTTTTGCAGCTTAAAATCGAGAAAATCCACCAAAGCAGCCCTTGCTTTTTCGGCTCGAAGTACGAGATCGCGAAGATGCATGAAATTTACGGCGAGAAAAATTGATGGCGGATACCGAGGTCGCCGCGCCGCGCGACGTTTACGACGAAATTTTAGATAAAAGCTTAGCCGCGCTACAAGCGTGCCAAGCCGAGCACAATCTCACCAGCTGCCTGGAGTGCGAGAAGCTGCTAGATTGCGCAGTGCGCGATAAATACGTCAAGGCGGTTTATGAGAGCATGTCGCACGGCGCGACGGGGGATTTTTCGTTTTAAAACGTACTTTTGCGGCGTGATGGGATTTTTGACGGACTTTGGCATAAATACACTCAGCCACCTTCCTCTTGCGGGCGCGTAATTTTTATGAAGCGGGCTTTGCGCGCAAGATCTCTGTAAACCAAGCTGCGGCGTGGAATTTGCTCTGCGGTCCAGATTTAATACGGCGCGGCGCGTAGGTTTTTGCTTTGCAGCACGGAATTTGCCCCACTGCGAAATGATAAAATTTACGGCGCGTTTAGCCTCGCGGCGGGACTTGCTGTGCGGCGCATCTGTTTTGTGGGCCAGGTTTTGCGGCGGCCGATAAAATTTAAATATGGCGCAACCTAATTGTGAGGGGCGGCTAAATTTGAAGCGGGTGCACGATTAAATTTCAAGTGCTGCGGCAGGATTTTAAATTTGCGGATAAAATTTTAAGGCGCAAAATTACGCAAAGCAAAATTTCAGCCGCGATTTACGAGCGCGGATACGCAAATGTCTGAAATTACACAGAGCCCCGGCGGTCTAAATTTTACCGCCGCGATCTTAAAATTTACGCGACTAAAACTTACCGACTTGCGCGAGCCGCCGTTCGTCGCCAATCTTTGCTAGTTTAAATTTTGCCTTGCGAAATTTAGCTAACAAACTTAGCGGCGCAGGCGAGACGGCGGATTTTGCCTCACCAAATTTGAGCCATAAATTTAAATCGTAAATTTATGCCGTGATCCGTGCGTTAAAATTTAAAAGCTAAATTTAAAGCTCGGAAAGCGTGCGTGCCGTGCGAAGCGCTCGTTAAAATTTCAAAGCCGAAGCGTATGCGACCGCACGCGTCAAAATTTTAGAGCCAGAGCGCATACGGCGGCGATTGCGTTAAATTTAAAACCGATCGGCGGGCGGGCGGAATTTCAGATCGATCTATTCGCGAAGCTGTGCGTCATCGGTCTATTCGCAAAGCCGCGTCCATAGGTTTTTTCGCAGCGCCGCACGCCGAAATTTTAGAGCAGATTTGGGGGATATAAATAGAGGGATGCAATCGTTCGTACAAGGGGTTTTGATGGGGCTGGGCGTTAGTGTGCCGATCGGCCCGGTAAACGTGCTGATAATGTCCTACGCGCTGCGAAGCTACACCAAGGCGCTGTGCTTGGGCCTCGGCGCTATGAGCGCGGATATGCTCTATCTGGTGCTATCGGCGTTTGGCATATCGCAGCTAGCCAAAATCCCGATCGTTTTTGCCTGCATATCGGTATTTGGCGCATGCTTTTTACTCTACACGGCGTACGCGATCTGGCATGGTGCGGCTAGCTCGGTGCAGCCTGCAAGCGTCGAGGCTTCCTCAGGCGTGGCGCTTTACGGCAAAGGCTTTTTGATAAATTTACTAAATCCATACGTCATTATGTTTTGGCTCAGCGTCTCTGCCGGCACCGCGCGAGCAGATTTTGCGCTTGCCCTCGCGGGGCTTGTAAGCGGAATTTTAGCTTGGATTACGCTTTTTCCGCTTGCGATATATCTAGCCCGCAGCAAGCTTCCAAACATAGTAGTGCGGGCATTTGCATATATCTCGGCGTTTATTTTGGTATTTTTCGCACTAAAGCTTTTATACGCTATAATTTTCGCTAAAATTTAAACCGAAGGATGGCTTATGAAACCGATTGAAATTCTAAAAGAGCTCATCAAATTCCGCTCGCTCACGCCTAGCGACGACGGAGCTTTCAACTACGTCTCGATGCTGCTGGCAGACTTTAGCGAGGATAGATTCGAGCTAAACGGCGTAACTAACGCGATTTTTACCAAGCGCTTCGGACAGGGTCCGCATCTGTGCTTTGCCGGGCACATCGACGTAGTCCCTCCGGGCGAGGGCTGGGCGAGCGATCCGTTTAAGCCGGTGGAAGCGGACGGCTTTTTATACGGGCGCGGCGCACAGGATATGAAAAGTGGCATCGCAGCGGCGATCTGCGCGCTAGCGGCGGCACGCGATTTTAAGGGCACGCTAAGCCTACTGCTAACCAGCGATGAGGAGGGCGAGGGTATCTACGGCACGCGCGAAATGCTCTCTAAATTGCGCGAGCAAGGTGCCCTACCCGACTTCGCAGTCGTTGCGGAGCCTACATGCGAAGTGCGCTTCGGCGATACCATTAAGATCGGCCGTCGCGGCTCGATTAACGGCATCCTCACACTCACGGGTATCGGCGGGCACGCGGCCTACCCAGATAAATGCATCAATCCTGTCCACATTTTAGCGCCGGTGCTAGCAAGCCTCGCGGGGCATGATCTGGACGCAGGTAGCGAGGATTTCGCTCCAGCCAAGATAGTCATCACCGACATTCGCGGCGGTTCGCAGGTCGTAAACGTAACACCCAAGGATGTGCGCGTGATGTTTAACGTCCGCGGCGGCGTAGGACTGGGGCTAAAAGACGTGCGAGACTACGTACTGAGGTTATTTGAGTTAGATGCAAAAGACGCGCTGTGCAGCGAAAGCGAATCCTGCGGCAAGCTAGAAATGAGCTGCACCGCGCAGCTACGAGCAGGCGCGTCGCTACACCTTGCGTTAAAAAGCTCCTCAAAGCCTTTTTTAACTCAGCGAAACTCCAAAATCGTGCAAAAACTAAGCGCTAGCGTGCAGAAGATCTGCGGCGCAGCAGCCGAGCTAAACACCGCAGGCGGCACGAGCGATGCGAGATACTTCGCGGAGTTTGGCGTGGAGACGGCGGAGTTTGGCGTGCGAAACGACACTATCCATCAGATCAATGAACGAGTAGAGATTAGCGACGTCGAAAATTTAGCTAAAATTTTTATCGATCTGATAGAAAATTTTGGCTAATTTAGAAATTTGGCAAAGCTACGTAGATTTGATAAAAATTCTGCGTTCTACCAAGCTTCGCCAAATTTGCCAGGGTTTTCGCTCGTAGCTGCTTGGCAAATTTTATCTTTGCCGTGCGTATTGCGTAGAAATTTTGCCCTGCTACGTCGCTTTTGCCAAGAAATTTTATCTACAGCACGCTCGCCGCTTTTACAATTACTTTGCTATGCAACGTCGCTTTCGCAAGAAACTCTAGCAAAACATTGCCGCCTCGAAGACGAGCTTTGACAACGAACGCTACCGCTGCTAGGAATTTTTTAAAAGAATACTGCTTTTGCGCGAATTTCAGCAAATAGTGCGGTCTTTGCGCAAAATTCCCCTCGCTCTCTTCGCATGGAATTTCATTCTTGCCTAGCGTTGCTATCAGGATGCTGCTGCACTTTGCCGTCTTTGCAAAATTTTATCTTTGGTACATCCGCCGCTTACGCAAGAGCTTGGCTAAGACGATGCCGCTTCTGCCGGGATACCGCCCGCTTCGTGGGTTTATAGAATTTTACTTAGTAGCGTTGCCGCTGAGATAAATTCTGCCCCGCTTACCGCTTCTGCGCGGATTTTAACCCCGCCTGACAAGCGCGATTAAAATTTTACTTTGCTTTGATACGGCAATGTGAAATTTTGCCCGTACGGCGTAGGGACATAAAATTTTAACCTCTGCAAAATTCCGCCTCAAAACTTGCTATCCTTGCCTCATTTCTACGAAAAGGGCTCAAAATTTTACTGCCTCGCACGCTGCCGCACTAAATGCACGCAAGATGAAATTTATCGAAGGACTTCAGCGCAGAATTTCGCGAGGCTAAATTTATCACTGCGAAAAATTTCAACCGCTCATAGCAAGCGTCTGCGGTGCGATAAATTTAAAGTTAGGACTTGAAAGCAGGCTTCGCTTCTTGCAAAATTTCAACTATCTTGGTCGCCACAAAAACTAGAAATTTACAAAATCGCTTTATAAAATTTCGCAGCGTCGCGCGGTAAAATTTTAAAATCAGCGTCGCGCCTGCAGGGCATAATTTAACGGAATTTTACTTGCCCAATTTGGCTAAATTTTCTCTTTCAAAGTTTAGCAGCCACGCTTTGGTCGCTACGCCGCCCGCGCCGCTGTATCCTCCGAGCCCGCCCGAAGCTACGACGCGGTGGCACGGCACGATGATGGGGATTTTGTTTTTGCCATTTGCGCTGCCTACTGCTCGGCTTGCGTGCGGTCTGCCGATAGCCCGGGCTAGCTCGCCGTATGTTACGACCTCGCCGTAAGGGGTATCTAAAAGCGCGCTCCACACGGACTTTTGAAACTGCGTGCCATTTTGGCTCAGTTTAACGCTGAAGCTCTCAAGCTCTCCCCTAAAATAGGCGCTAAGCTCATCGGTGCAAAGAGCTAAATTCTTTCTTAAATCGCTAAGCCTTAAATCGCGTCCTTTATCATCCGTAGCACGCACAAAGCCGATAAGCCCTGCGTCGTGTTTTTTAAAGATCTCATCATTGGGCCCGTAGACAGAGCTTTTGACCCAGTCGATGCTGCAGATCCCGATCTCGTCATCCCAAATTTCAAGCATTCCAATGGGCGAATTAAAAAAGGCTTTTTGCATCTCAATCCTTTCAAATTTTTACTGGTTTGATCAAAAAAATTTTAAAAAGCGCTTGCTGCCAGTGTAAGCTAAAGCTCGAAAACGGCGAAATTTCATGCGGTAACGCAAAATTTTAAATTTATACGCAAAGCATCGCAAAGTCTCTACTCAAACCGCACGAGGTTTACTAAAACCCCATCGAAAACGTCTTGCTTAAAGAGTTTGATCTCCCGCACGATATCTGCATTATCATCGTCGATGACGCCGTTTTTAACGAGGCTGTCCTCGATGAGCTTAAAGATAAAGGCGTGGTTGCTGACGTCGGAGATACCGCTTTTAAAGCCCATTTCAAGGCGCACCGGCACGTCTATATGTACGCCGCGCAGGTCCTTGGCGATGTAAAGATCAGCGATCGTTCGCACCATCTTTTTCGCCATTTGGTAGCTCGCCGTGGACGACAAAATATCATTAAGACCGAAATTCTCCATCAAAAGTGGAATACGAACGCGCGCCAAAACCCCTTCGCCCGGCTCGCTCGCGCTCTTTTTCAAAAACGAAATTTTAATCCTGTGCGCGATACCTATGAAGCGCGGCTTAAGCTCGATGAGCCTAGCTCTAGGCGCTTGCGATGGCGAGATAGGACGCGAAGCGCTTACAATAGGCAGAGCCTGCGGACGCCCCGGCAGGCGTGCGCGCTCTTTTGTAGGCGCTTTGTGCGCAGGCTTGCCATAGAAATTTACGGGCTTAGTCGCAAAAGTTGATTCGCTCCCAAAAGCAGCAGACGCGGGCTCATCACCAAGCGCCCCCTCCGCCATAGAAGAAGCAACCGTAGAATTCTCACCCGTTAACGCGGGCTGCGCTGATCGCTCAAATTCGAGCGCAAATTCATTTCCCGATTGCGGTGGCAAATTTAAAGGCTGCCACTCTTGTGTGGAGCTTTTCTGTGCTAAATTTTGCTCGTCGGAATTTTTTAGCGCGTAATTTTGCCCTTTTGCCAAAAATATTGAATCCTCACCGACTAAATTCTCATCTTGAGGCGCGAATTCCAAGGCATTTTCTAAGGCAAAATTTGCGGCACGGCAGCTAGCAAATTTAGCGCTTTGCCCCTTGGAAAACTCGGAGCCTTGAGGCTTGCAATCATTTGCGCACTTTATATCAAGCGCAGAATTTGCGAAAGTGGAATTTTTTGATGCAGAGCTTTGCGCCGTAGAATTTTTACTTCGTAAGTCCGCGTCCTGCTCTGCTACAAACGAATTTTCAGCCACAAAATTCTCCGCTTGCGCCGTAAAATTAGAATTTTGCGCCTCAAATGCGGAATCTCTCACGAGCGCAGAGCTTTGCGCGGAAATAAAATTTCGCGATGCAGGAATGAAGCTTTGCCCTTTAGCAGAATTCGCAGACACAGAGCTTTGCGGCATAAAATTTTTACTCCTCGCATTTGCGCTCTCTTCGAAACTAGCAGCAAGCCCCACGCTCATATCATCCTGCGCGGCGTCATTTTGCAAAATACAATTCTCGCGCGCTGTATCCCACGCGGTATCTGCGCAAAATTCCGCCTGAGCCGCACCATAAAATTCTGCTTGCGAAACATCTTGAAATTCTGCCTGCGAAGTAAAGCCTTGCGCACTCTGAGCGCTGCGCGCAGAAAAATCTCGCTCGCCGCGCCTTGCATTTGTGGCATACGAGGTCTTCGCCAAGCTGCCACCAGCTTCGGACGAAACCGCGCCCGAATCTCCGCCGCAAAAGCTACCAAAATCGAAGGCGCCGTCAAACTCCGCATAGCCATCTGCCGTGCGGAGACGATCTGCGCGGGCTTTCTTTTTGGGCGTAGAAGAGAGCGTGAGCCTGCCTGTAAGCTCGCGTCCGCCGGAGTTTAAAATCCCAAAAATTCTAGCTCTAAAACGCTCGAACTGCTCGCCACTGAGCGAAATTTTATCGTTTAGGCTCTGCACGCCGAAGTCTGCAGCGGTAAAATTTACGATCGCTCCGTCCCTACTCGCGACGCGCACGCGGCCTTTGACCGAGCCTTTTAGCTTAAAATCGCTGCCTGCGAGAATTTTTTTCATTAATTCCTTCGGATTGTAGGACATTTTAGCGCTCGCCAAAAACCACTTCATTAAATTTAGCGACGAAGCTTAGCGGATTGACGCTCACGCCGTTGATCGCGATGCCGAAGTGCAGATGCGGGCCGCTGACTCTACCGCTCTCGCCCGAAAGCGCGATTTCATCGCCTTTGCGAACGTGATCGCCAAGCGTTACCTTGATCTCGCTTAGATGATAGTACTGCGAATAGATGCCGCCGCCGTGATCGATCACGACCGAACCGCCCGCGTAGTAGCGGTCTTTGGCGATGACTACGACGCCGTCGTTGGCGGCGCGCACCGCAGTACCTACCGCGGCACGATAATCGGTGCCGCTGTGATAGCTTTTAAGCTCGCCGTTGAAGGTGCGAGCATTGCCGAATGCAGAGGTTATTTTGGAGTTTAAAGGCAGCTCAAACGGCGTGGAAAAAAGATAGCGCGGCGTGGTGATCGCATAGATCGCGTTGGCTTCGTCGAGCTCTTTTTTGATACGCGTGGCGGCTTCTTTGGGTGGTTTAACCTTGCCTGGAGCGACACTTAGAGCCTCTTTTTTATACTCGCCCTTTTTCAAAGCGACGATCTGCTCGTGACTGCCGCTTTGATCTACTATTCGCAGCGCGAAATCTCCCTTAGCACGGTAATTCGCCGCTAAAACGGCGATTTTATCGCTAGAATTTGGAGCTGTGATGAGAGGAATTTGCTTTGAGCCAAAGCTCAACTCGGTTGTGCTTTTATCTAATTTTAAGATAACAACATCACCGTTTACTATGTCTAAAGCGAAAATTTTGATCGCCAAAAGTGCAAAAATAGCTAGAAATTTCATAAATTTTCCAAAATTCGTTATTTTTCATCAATTTTTTGTTAAAAATTAGCTAAAACAAATGAAATTGCTGTTATAATAACGAAAATTCAATTTTAAAAGGATTAAATGATGAAAAAGTTTTTGCTTCTAGCATCTGTTGCACTTTGCGGTCTTTTGCACGCGGACGTCGTGGCAAATCAAGAGGTTATAGCGGCGACTAACGTCGTTAGATCTTTCGTAGCGGCTAATAACTTCGGCACCGATGAGCGCTATCTAACCAGCGCCAAAGCCGTCGCAATCCTAACCGACGTAAAACGTTTAGCTGCGGGCGCATCGCTACAATACGGCGATGGAATTTTTAGCGTCAAAGGCGAGAACGGCGAGTGGAGTTCGCCGATTTTTATCAAATATAAAGGCTACGGCGTGGGCTTACAGGCAGGCTACGAGACGAGCGACATCGTGATGATCTTTCATACTACGAAGTCATATCAAGACATTTTTACCGGCACAGACACCCTTGAGATTAATGTAGGTGCTGCGGCAGGCGGCGTAGGTAGAAGAACAGGTCGCGCAACTGATCTGCCTGATATTTCTGCATGGATGGTAAGCCCGGGCGAGCAAACAGGCGTCTACCTAGGCGTATCGATCGACAACGGCAGAATCACTATCGACGATCAGCTAACTAACGACTTCTACGAGAGAATTTACGACTACGAGGACATCTTAAATGACTCTCCACGCGCGAATAAATACGCAAAAAGATGGAAAGAAGTGATGAGGAAATATTTTACAAACGGCGAGAAATACGGCGCTAGCAGCAGCGCGGCGATACCTGTAAATCACGTGCAGAAAAAATACCCTGATGGTAAGCCAATCATCTCAAACCGCTCTCCTAGAACTCATGCTAAGGCTACGCGAAGCAAAAAGGCTAAAAAAGCAAAATAAATTATCGAGCCAAGCCCCGTTTATGGGGCTTCTTGCTTTGGCTTTGCGTTGAGTTTGTGCAAGAGCGCTTAGACGTGAAATCGAAGTGCATAGGTTATTTTTAAAAAGATTTATTGATTCTTGACTAAAGTATTTTATTTAATTTTTATGAGTCATTGGATATATAAAGATCGATATAATTTTATGAAATTTAACGAAATTTTTATAAAATTTAATCAGTTTTTTATATTTTTATCACTACAATTACAGTTCTTGTCTCGTTAGCTCAGTTGGTAGAGCATCTGACTCTTAATCAGGCGGCCGTAGGTTCGAATCCTACACGGGACACCACCAACCCAAATTCCCCCTATTTTTAGTTTTTTGATTTTTTTGAAAGCCCTGTTTTACGGGTTTTTAAAATTTTATCAAAAAAATCTCAAATGCTAAAAACACTAGATTATACAGGTAGTTTAAGAGAAACTACCTGTATATTAAAAAAATGTATAGTAGCTCTTAAGCTTGTTAAACTCTTTGGAAACTTTTATAATTTGTCTTACCATTTTCATATCCACCTATTAGTAAATCGCCGCTGCCTTTACCCATTAGCGTATCATCGCCATATCCGCCCAATAAAACATCGTCTTTGTAGTCGCCCGTTAAAAGTCCGCTTGGGGTTACTTCGTATGGGAAAAATATAGATGATAGCGGTCTTGCATAGGCTGTTTTATCGGGCATTGTTACTTTTAGAATACCTTTTTGCAAAGCGTTCATATCAATATCTGATAATCCGTCGCCCGTTATTTTGTCCCATAAATTTTGTACCTGTTTACGTAAATCAAATATGCCGCTATCTTTTCCGTCCAACTTATCTAATAAATTTCCTATGTCATACCATAATGTTATCCAACCGACAACATGGATAAATTTAGTAATTGCAATAAGCCCGAAATCCACAGCTGCGCCCACGACGGTATGACCGAAGCTTTGACCGTCAGCATAATCATCGGCTATACCAGCTAATGCTTTACCAATTCCTGCATATCTTGGTTTTTTACCCAATTCGTCTAATTGTGCTTTTGTATATTTTTTGCCATTTATTTCTATATATCTTTGTAAGCCATTTAGCGACATATCGGCACCAGAAAGTGCATCTTTCAATAATTCAGTTAATTGTCTAACCAAATCACTATTTTTTCTAAGTCTTACTTCTGCTTTGTCTAATTCTTGTTTAGCAACTAATTCTCTACTCATGTTTTTCTCCTTTTTAGATTAAAATTTCTTTTCAACCAAGTTTAAATTTATATGTTTCTTATCAGAAAAATATTTTTGTAAATCTAAATAATCTTGCTTATGAATTATATAAACCATATGAAACTTTCCATTATATGGTCGCATATCAATTGTAGCTAATCTCCACAAGCGTCCACCAATATATTGCGGATAATCAAAAATAATAGCTGGATACAACGAAAAATCTTTTAATTTTCCGCCTAAAATCAAATGAAAAATAAGTTTAAATAAAAAATTTAAAAGAAACCAAAGTATATAATAGACCATTATTATAAAAACATATAGCAATGATTTTTCACTAATTGAAATTAAAATAATCAAAAAAAATAGAAACAAATGAAAATATACTCCAAGAGAATACGAAAGCTTAAAATTTCTTGTAATAGGCTCTAAATCTATCAAATTTTTAACCCTTTTAACTTCTCCATTTATGATAAATTCTATCGTTTTATTTGTAAATTTGGTTTCGCATTTGTTTTTGATAATGTAGTAATAAAAGGCCCAAATAATATGTAAAATTACAAACGCAAAAGGAAAGTATAATAAAATTTTAATTTCTTTTTTGTGTATATTGTCCGTGTAATCAATACAGGCAGTTGATAAAATCACAAACGCTCCTATAAAACAAAATAAATCCAAATTTTTAAGAAAGAATTCATAAGGATTTTTAATTACTATCGGTTCTTTATCGTAGTCTCTTTGATTGAAATCATTTAAATTTGCATTTTCGTTTGAGTTTAAATCCCGTTTTTTAACATTTTTATTCCAGTTTTCAAAATTTTCCAAATTTTATCCTTCCGTTTTCTTTGCTTTTCTCGTCATTACGGGTGAACTTTACAAGCGAAGCAATCTGCCGACAGTGAATGTTATAAAATCTCAGTCCTCTTCTTGCCTTTAATTTGATTGCTTTTGCGAATTCTATATCCACCTTACTTAAGCAGCTATAAATTCCCCGTGAGTCTTTAGCCGCTTCACTCACTCCAGCCCATTCGTAGATCAGCTCATTGATAAGAGTAGCCTTAAAGCCTTGCTTTACGGTGTTAGAATTCTCGTCTATCGTTATCTCTTTGTAGTTTAGATCAATGCTTTTGATATTATTATCCGCAAGCGAGCTTGGCTCTCCTTTGTCGGTAATGCCGTTAGAATTCGTACCTTTCAAATTTTAAGCTTATTAAATATCTCATCCTTTTCATCTATTACGTTGTCGCCATTTAGATCATAGGCTTTTAGGGCTTCATAGCCGTTGGTCGCTTTTTTATCGGTATATCCGAGCGGTATTTGAAATAGTATGATTTACGAATAGTTCATTTCCATTGTCTATTTTACCAGACACCGTCCCCCTATCCCTCAAACAGATCAAAATTTTATCTGTAAATTCCCTAAATTTTAAAATAGCTGCCGCTTTTGCGAGATAGGCAATTTAAAATTTTAAAATGCGTCAACGCGGAAGCGAGGATAAAATTTATCCGCGTTGTGCAAATTTTACGTAGCAGTATTCGCGCAAAAGCGGAAAACGGCAGTAAAATTTATCGGGTAGCGCCATTTTTATGTGTGCTTAAGCAATACGATTCGCGCTAATAATTTTCCCGCGATACTACATAATCTTGGTCGTCCGCATTAAATTCGCACCATTTTCGCGTAGTCTTATTTCCATGCAGGTACGAAATAAAATTTCAGAACTTCAAATTTTGCGCCACAAATTACTAGCTATTACCGCGCGATTGTATTGTTATATATATGATTTTAAATAGTGCAAATTTAGCCTCAAGCGATTCTAATATCTCGATCGAAGCGCTTGTATTAAATTAAAATTTATCTCAAGAGGCAGCCCCGTCTTAAACTCTATAAACTATCAGCTTGCCCCTTCGCGCGCTAAAACGACTTTGAAAGTTTTTAAAATAATTACGATGTCGTTCCAGATAGACCAGTTTTTCATATACCACGTATCCATGCCCGCCCTGGTCGCAAAATCCACATCGCTGCGCCCGCTCACCTGCCAAAGCCCCGTGATACCGGGCTTGACGGCGAGTATAAGATCTGCATATTCACCCATATCCTTGCGCTCGTATTGCGCGCACGGGCGAGGACCTACGATGCTCATTTCGCCCTTTAGGACGTTGATCAGCTGAGGAAGCTCATCGAGCGAGCTTTTGCGCAAAAAATCACCCAGCGTCGTGATGCGCGGATCGTGCTCGTATTTGTGATATTTTTCAAAATACTCCACCTCTTGCGGATTTTGCTTTAGATACTGAGCTAAAATTTCATCACCGTTTTCTTTCATCGAGCGGAATTTCAGACACCCAAATGGCTTGCCACCAAATCCCATCCTTTGGTGCGAAAAAAATATGCGCCCCGTGGGCTCTTTTAGCTTCATCATCAGCGCGATTACGCCAAAAATCGGCACCAGCAAAGGAAGTGCTAAGAAAATTAGCGCCAAATCAAGCCCGCGTTTAAGCGCTAAATTTAAAGGGCTTTTCAGAGAATTTCGTATCGCAAAGAGGCTGGTACGCGAGGCAAAAACGCTGTAAATATCTACCTGCGTAAAATCGTATGAGCGCAGCACGGGGGTAAATAAAATTTCTTTGTTTTTTTTGATATTATGTTCAATAAGCTCGTTCAAGGCTTTCGCACCAAGCCTACTTCCGCCGATAAACAGCACGTCGTAATCGTTGCCAAGAGCTCTAACATATCCCAAATACGCGCTTTCTAAGACGGCGCTTTCAAACTCCTCGCCCTCGCCTAAAATTTTCGCCCTCTTTCGCCATAATCCAAATTTAAAAAGCTCCCTTTTCGTTATGAGCTTAAAAAGCGGCAAAACTACCGCCATAAAGGCAAAGCTCAGAATAAAGCTGGCGCGCGAAAATTCGTAATTGACTTTGATTAAAGCAAGTAGCGCTAGGCTGAGTAAAAGCCCAAAAAAGCAGCTTCTCACCAAAATTCTACTCTCGTGCCAAAAATCATATCGCCTCGAATAGATCCCTTGATAGAAAAACAAAAATATCATTATGACATAGGAAGGCGCGAAGCCCTGATACCTACCGATGTCTAGCAACACGCTATCGCCGTAGAGCAGATTTTTAAGCACCACGGCAAGTCCGAAGCAAAGCCAGATGCCGAAAATATCGACCGCCAAGATTATCAAAACGCAGAGTTGCTTTTTCATCCTAGCTCCTATTAAAATCATCTTGTAGGCGCACGATATCGTCCTCGCCGGTGTAGCTGCCAACTTGAGCTTCGATTAGTACGACGGGGATTTTGCCCTCGTTTGCGAGGCGATGAACCTCGCCCATCCTAATGAACGTCGATTCGTTCTCGCGCAACAAGAAATTTCGCTCGCCCACAGTCACGGTCGCGGTGCCACTAACGACGATCCAGTGCTCGTTGCGATGGTAGTGCTTCTGCAGCGATAGCCGCTTGCCGGGCTTAACGACGATACGCTTGATCTTATAGCCGCGCTCATCTTCGAGCACCGTGTAGCTGCCCCATGGGCGGTGCGTCGTTACGTGCACGCGCGCTAGATCGCTATCTCCGAGCCGCTCCACTACCTGCTTTACCTTTTGAGTAGAGCCTTTTTTACATACGAGTAGGGCGTCTTTGGTATCGACGATAGCGAGATCCTCGATGTCTATGGCGGCTATCGTGCGGCCCGAGCCGATGATGAGATTGTTTTTAGAATTTAGAGCGATATTTTGCTCGCTTGCGGTGTTGCCGTTCGCGTCTTTAGGTAGCTCGGCGTCTAAGCTATCGAAGCTTCCCAGATCGCTCCAGCCGATGTCTGCAGGTACGACCTTAGCAAGGCTCGTGTGCTCCATAACTGCGTAATCGATGCTATCTGCTGGGATTTCTTGCATATCGTCTAGTTTAATTCTAAGCGGATTTTCTGCGTTAGAATTTTCGTACGCACGGACGCAGGCTTCGTAAATTTCAGGGCTCTGCGCCTTTAGCTCGCTTAAAAATACGCCAGCTTTAAACATAAACATGCCGCTGTTCCAGTAAAAATTCCCCGCCGCTATGTAGCTTTGCGCTGCCGCAAGCCCGGGCTTTTCGTGAAATTTTAACACGTCCTCGCCGCTTGCTTCGATATAGCCGTAGCCCGTATTTGCATCCGCGGGCCTAATACCAAACGTCACCAAAAATCCCTGCTTCGCAAGCTCGCGTGCGCGCAAGACGCTGTTTTTATACGCCGCCTCATCTCTAATTAGATGATCACTCGGCGTTACGAAAACGATCTCCTCGGCCTTTAGGCTCAAGCACGCAAGCGCGATCGCAGGAGCCGTGTTTCTGCCGACGGGCTCGAGCAGAAATTTTACGCCGCGCGCGCCTAAAATCTCAAGCTGATCGAGCGCCAAAAAATACTGCTGCTCGTTCGAGACGACGAGCGTGCGCTCGCATAGCGGGGAGTTTCGCTCGTAGCTCATCATAAAAAGCGAGCGGTCGTCAAAGAGGCGTACGAACTGCTTTGGCATAAGCGTGCGGCTGATGGGCCACAGCCTCGTACCGCTGCCGCCGCTTAGGATTATATTAGTCATTTAAGCCGTCCTTAAATTCCTCATATTTTTTCTCGACGTAGCTTTTGATCTCGGCTTCAAAGCGCGCGCGCGAAAATTTTAAAGAATTTTCTCTGATTTTTACAGGCTCAAATTTATCATAATTTTGCTCAAATTTAGCTACGGCGGCGAGCAGCTCCTTTGTATTTTGCTCCATAAAATACAGTCCGCTCTCGCCGTCAAGCACCGTCTCGCGAGCGCCGCCGCGCCCGAAGCAAATCACCGGCGTGCCGCATGCCTGTGCCTCTACGGGCGTAATGCCAAAGTCCTCCTCTGCGGCAAAAACGAACGCCTTGGCTCGCCCCATGAGATCCGCCATCGTCTCATCGTCTGTAAAGCCCAAAAGCTCGACGTTTTTGCCCGCTTTTGATTTTATTTTGGCCATATCGGGGCCATCGCCAATAACGAGCAACTTTTTATCCGTCTGCGAAAACGCCTCTACAATGAGATCGATCTTTTTGTACGGCACCATGCGCGAGGCAGTGAGGTAGAAGTCCTCTTTGGCTTCGCGCAGCGTAAATTTATCCACATCCACGGGCGGGTAGATGACATCGCTAGGCTTACCGTAGGTTTTTTTTATACGGCGCGCGATGTAGCGGCTGTTTGCGACGTAGTGATCCACGCGGTTTGCGGTGCTCGCGTCCCAAAGCCTAATTTTATGCAAAAAATACTTCGCCAGCATGCCCTTTAAACCGCGATCCAGCCCACTTTCGCGCAAGTACTGATAATATAGATCCCACGCGTAGCGGATCGGCGTATGTACATAAGCGATGTGAAGCTGATTTGAGTGCGTCAGCACCCCCTTTGCGACGGCATGCGAGCTGGATAGCACGACATCGTAGCCGCTTAGATCAAACTGCTCTATCGCGAGCGGAAATAGCGGCAGGTAGTTGCGATATTTGTCCTTCGCAAAGGGCAGCTTCTGGATAAAGCTCGTGTGGGCGCGCTTACCTTTTAAAATTTTATTTCTGTCGGCATCGCTTAAAAAGTCGATGAGGCTGTAAATTTCAAAATCATCCCAGATATCGGTAAAACTCTCGACGCATTTCTCCGCGCCTGCGTAGGTGCTAAACCAGTCGTGGATAAGGGCTTTTTTCATTGCAGCTCCCTAGTTGATCTATTTTCAAATATTTGCTCGTAAATTTTTTCCACTTTACGAATCGCGATGCCGATATCAAATTTATCTTTAAAATTTAGCAACGCTTCGCTTTGCATTTTACCGTATATTTTCTCATCATTTAATAAAATTTCTATATCCCGGCACGCCTGCTGTGCGTTCTCAAACAAAAATCCGCTTTTGCCGTTTTCTACGACTTCGTTATTTCCCACTACGTTTGTCGCTACTACCGGGATACCGAGCGACTGCGCCTCTATGAGCGCATAAGGCAGCCCCTCCCACCTGGATGTAGACAGGTATATGTCCGTAGCGGATAGATACGCGGGCACTTCGTCGGTAAAGCCCGTAAAGATTATATTTACGCCGTCTTTTTGCGCCATAGATTCAAATTTTGCCCTATCGTCGCCGTCTCCGAGCCACAAAAAAACGATGTCTGAGTTGTCTTTAAAATTTTGAGCTATCTCGTACGCCAAGGACATATTTTTCGCATAATCAAATCTCGAAATAGTCGTAACCATCCTTTTCCCCGATAGATTAAATTTTATCTTGGCATCATCGTCTTTTAAAAGAGCTTTTACGCCGTTATGCACGACCTCGCTCTTGCTTTTTTTGAATAATTTAAGCTTTAAGCAAAGGCTATTTTCGTTCATTGAGACATTTATAAATTTATCGGTAAATAGCGTTAAAAATCGCTCCAAAAAAATATATGCGCTCTTTTTAAAAAAGCCGTATTCTCCGATATGGACGCCGTGCAAAGTGTGGACTATTTTTAGCCTTTGATTTAAAATTTTAAGTATCCGAGAATAGATGCCTGCGCCCTTACCATGGGAATGGACTATCTCTATATCATTATCTTTTATAAATTTATTCAGCCCAAGGAGTTTTTTCACACTAAATTTTCTATGCGGCAAGATAAATATGTCTTTAATCTTTTTTGACTCGTTCCACAGATCATAGTAGGGCCTATCTTGCGGACAAGCAAGATATATCTCTATCTCGCTAGATAAATTATTTATAAGCAGATCGATGTGTTTTGGTCCACCGCCGTGATCGGCCCTAAGCGTGATAAATAAAATTTTCATTTTTCTTTTTTTAATGACGAACCGGCAAGCAATTCCTTAAGTCTGCCCAGCCACGTCATTTTTTCCAGATCAAGAGGTCTCCTCTCTTCTTTGTTTGAAATACAGCTCAAAAACTCCTCTTTATCTTCCGCGAAATACACATAATCAGCCATATCTTTAATCTGCTCCCACTCCACGCTAACAACCTTTAATCCGCAGGCAAGATACTCATACATTTTTAAAGGATTTATACTATTTACGAGATCAGGATAATCTTTAACATTAAAAGGAATAATACCCACCTGCGAATTATATAAAAACGCAGGGATCTTAGCATATGGAACAGAGCCTAAAATATGGACATTTTTTAGCTTTTTAAGTAAAGATAGATCTTTTTGCTCCGGACCTATTATAATAAAATTATAATTTGGCAAATTTTTAGCACAGTAATATACTAAATCCACATCAAACCAATCATGTATTGCGCCTACGTAAATTACCCTAGGCTCAGGAATATCTTCAAGCTCCTGCGGCAAAGACCTATCTGCCTCTTTAAAGAAATCAAGATCAATGCCATTTGGTACATATTTCATTTTAGATTTATCTTTTATTTGATTGTATTTTTCCTTTAAATTTTTGGCCGTATAAATGACTGCATCTACCTTATTCGCGATATTTATCTCGGCTTTAAACTGCGTATCAGAAACTGCATTAAAACCTTTTGAATAATCAGCTATCCTTAAAATCGATTTTTTATAAGTTATGGTATCCAGCAAAAAGCCGAACAACGGGCTATCAAACCACAATATATCAACCTCGCCAAAACCACACTCCTTTATAAAATTTAATAAATTTGGATACATAAAATTTTGCCAATTATTTAAAACAAAATTTGACGATAAAAACGGCTTATTTTGAGGAGTAAAAATGGAGCGTGGAACATAATAAAAAATGCTTCCCGCACTTTCGCCGCCTTTTTTATAAATTCTTTCCCGCTCTTTTAATTCGTTACTATTTGCAAAAATTTTATGTATCGGCGAGATGGGATTTGAGATAAAAAGCACCTCATATCCTAGCTTTTCAAACGCTCTAGCATAATGATGACTGCCGACCTGAAACGGCGAAGTATAGTAATTTGCAACGGCCATTAAAACTTTTTTAGACATTTTTCATCAACTTCCCATATCCATTTGAATATAATTCAAATTTACTATAATAAAATTCCCTATTTGCCATATCGATAATCTCCAATTTGTCCTCTTTTATCTCAAATTTCCTAATTATCTTTACGCCTTTGTATTCTGCAGCGAGGCTTATAAAATTCTCTCCAAAATCCGCCACTTCGCATCTGCATTCCGCAAACATTCCAAATAGTCCTATCGCTCCTTCGCCCCAACTATTTTGCTCTAGATCGCCCACAATCGGCACATTGTGTGCTCCGACGCTTCTAAATTCATTTCTCCTGCGGGGGATCGGAGTATAAAGATAGGTGCCGGGATCTCTTGCTATATCCAGCCCGTCTATCCACAGCTCGTAGCCCAACTTATCATTGTGCGTATGTCCGCCGTGACCCTTTTGCCCAAGCGGCGTAGTGCAGATAGCAAGGTAAAATTTATCTGATTTGAAAATAAAAATTCCGCTGTCCGGATAAAATATATTTTTGATCTCTTGCGAATTTGGAATTTTAAATTCTATGCTTTTTCGATGCGGCAGTTCGCTAAATTTCACGCCCGAGGCGATCGGGCGTCTGTATGCTTTATCGCCTACTTGCAGCGTGCGCCCCGCAAGAGCTCTCGTAAAACTCCGCTCAAAGCGCATATCGTTTTTAAATATCTCATCGTCAAAAATTCCGCCCATGCAGCTAATTAGCGTGGAGTGATTTAAGATATTCTCATCCCAAAACGGCTCGTCGCCGCCCTCAAAGCCGCTTAAATTTAGATATTTTCGCACGGCTTGTTCGTTGCTCAAGAACTCGCCGTTTGGGCTAAATTTAAAAAACCTGCCGCTGTCGTTATCGCCGAATTGCGGTACTTCGCCGTTTGGTTTTGTAATATCCGCGGTAAATCTGCCGATTTTATACAACCTGTGCACGAACCACTGCGGCAGCGATATTTGTCCGTTTAAAATTTTAAATTCCTGCTCATCCGGAGGCAAAAGTTTCGGCTTTTTGCGCCAAAGCTTTGCGTCGTAATTTTGCAAAGATAAAATTTTCTCGCTTTTTAGACCCAGTATCAAAGCCGCGCTATACGCCATTAGCTCGCCGCTTAGGCGGTGGTAGCTCGTAGAACTCTCAAAATTTCCACCGTCTTCGTAAAATTCCTTTTTCATTTCGCAGGTTATCTCTTGCACGGCAAATGCTAGCCACGCGTCCGTCTCGCAGCCGCCGTCTAGATACGCGCACGCAAACAGCAGGCCCACGATGTCGCTTAGATAGTGATTTGACGTAAGATGCGGCGAATACTCCAGATTATTTACGATATGAAGCGCATGCTCGTAGACGCTATTTGAAAAGGTCTGCTTAAAATTTTGATCTAAAATTCCGCCCTCGTCCATCTGGCGAAACATATCATAAGCCGCCAGCATGTTGGCGACCCTGATACCCACATCCATCGTGCAGGTCCAATTTACGCCCATTCGGGGCGGATTATTGTGGACAAAATCTAAAATTTGGTTTTTAAATTCTTTTAAATTTTGCTCTTTCAGACTCGGATCCGCCATCGCAAAAATAGCAAGCTGCGGCAAGTGCTGAAACCTAGCAAGCTCCCACGGCACCTTTATATCGCTGCCGGGCTTATGGGCTATGCGCTGGTCTTTGTAGCATTTTTTTTCATCCCACCGAAAGCCGCTTTTAAAATCCTTTTGCCAATCGATCGGCTCGTAGTCTTCGGGCGCACTGGCGGGCGCGGCGACATTCATATCGTACTTATAACCCTCAAGCCCGAGCGCCGCGCTATCATAGCTATTTTTTACCCACCCACTACCGAGCAGATCAAATTTATGCTCGATGTACATTTTGGATAGATATTTTGCGACATCCGGATCGATATTTGACAGGTCTAGCTCTTTTGTATTTATATAGCTAGTTTTGATAATAGAAACGTTAAAATTTATGTGAGTATTGCCTAGCACATCGCACATTTTTTGAAATTTATTCTTTGCGGTATTTAAAATTTTATCAGCTATTTTTATGGCCAACTCATCAAACGGCATTGATCTAGCTTTTTTAAGATAATAAGAAATTCTACTCATTACCCACGGCCTTTAAAATTTTATCCACATGCTTATCCCACGTGTATTTTTGGACGACCTCATCTCTCACGCTATCGCCCAGGCGCTGTCTTAGCTCACCATCATCCACAAGCTTCTTCATGGCAATCTCCAGCTCGTCTATATTCCCAGGCTCTACCATATAGGCGGTTTTGCCGTGTTCTAAAATTTCAGACATCTGAGCCATATTGCTGCATATTATGGCCTTACCCATAGCCATATACTCAAAAAGCTTAGTGGGGCTTCCGAAAAACTCGCTTCCGTCTGGATTTGGCACAGTGGCATTGATTAAAATATCGCAAGCGTTTAGAAATTTTGCTCCTTGCTCTTGTGGAATCAGGCCCGTTAATACGACGTTTTCTTGCAAGTCAAATTCCAAAATATATTTTTTTACGGCAGACATTCTAACGCCGTCGCCTATCATAAAGAGCTTTGCTTTATTTTTATACTCAGGATATTTTTTTAGCAACCCGCCAAAAGCCAGAGCTATGTTTTCGGCCCCGTGCCACTGCCCAAACGTTCCTATAAAGCCGATTACGATTTTATTTTCAAGACCGTATTTTTGCTTTACGTCCTCGCAGCTTACCTGCGGGTTATATTTATTTTCGTCTATTCCGTTTGGATTTACGATTATTTTGCCCTCGTCTACGCCTAAATTTAAAAGGATATCTTTTAACGCCTCCGATACGGCAACTACGCATTTAGCATTTTTTAGATTATAACTTTCTATCGCGCAAACGATAGGTAACTTAAAAATTTTGTAGTAAATAGTCTTGAAAATTCGCTTAAAAAGAGCGTCGTTGTTTTTCCAATTTTTAATTTTCCAAACATCAGACGAGTTAAATTCTAAAACAAACGGTATCTTTTTTCTCTTTGCGATATACGCCCCGCAAAAGCTAAATCCGCTATATCTCTGGTATATCGCATCAGCCTCCAAATCGGAGCAATGCTTTATTATTTTAAAATTATAAAAAAACTCAAGAACGTCTTTTGGTATAAAAGGAAATTTTATAGGCTTTACGACGGTTATTTCTTTATCAACCCCCCAAAGTTCGTCATTTGAAACGACGCTTAGCCGTACCTTTTTATCCATAGCGTTTATAACGCCTGCCGTGTGCCCCACCGAGCCGCCCGCTTTTAGCCCAAACCAATAAAGCGTCCTTAGATAAAGTATTTTCATCATATATCGCCTATCTGCATAAATTTTAGCCTAAATTTATCCATCGCGGGCTTTAGTATTTCGGCGTTTACGCTAATCTTTGGCATATAGTCCGAGTAGCTTAAAGAGCTTAAATTTAAATCTTTTATCGACGTAAATTTACACTCTTTATTGCCCGCGATTTTCTCTAAAAGTTTTTTGTACTCGCCTATTAAACCCTCGTTTATGCTTATATCGACATACCGCCCGCTTTTAAAATTATATTTTAAATTTAAAAAATTAAAACTATGCAAAAAAAGCGTTATTATGCAATCTTTGGGCATTAAATCAATCGCTCTTAATATTTCATCCGCGCTAGAGCCGTATCTAAAATCAAATTTTTGAAAAACGCTTTTGGCTTTTAAAAAACCATAGCGCTTTTGCTTTTCGTAAACGCTAACGGGCAACTGCAACACGCCGCATTTTTTGCTAGTTTTATTTACGTAGTCATAGTTTATAGCGCAATTTATATTTTTATAAAAAAACGAGCTGTCTATAAAAATATCGTTTATCCTAAGGGCTCTTAGCGTGTCGTCGTTTGCGCCGTATCCTCCGGCTCTATGAGCTATAACGTCCACGCCTATCCACTCTTTTATCTTTTGCTTACCGAAATTTATAATTTTTATTTGCTCGTCTAGACTATATTGGCGCATAAATTTTCTATTTTTATCGTATTTTCCGGACGGATGGGTATGTAAATTTACGCCGTGTCCGCTCTTAACGATTTGGCGACACAGCCTTTTAAATTTATCCTCGCCGTATCTTTCATACGGATATACGTCTATAAAATGCTCCGCTACGCCGCCGTACTCGTTTGCTAAATCGTTTATGAGCTTTACGCCGACTTCCTTGCCGTCAGTCTCGCCTTTTATAAAAATCTCAAACGCATCGGCTCTATTTGCATGCAGTTCTCCGACCTCGGTATCGCAGGTTATTAAAATTTGCTTCATTATTTGTCTTTTTTTGCTACAACCATTATCTCTCTGTGTTCAAACCAAACATCGCTTGCGCCTTCTCCAAGTATCCTTAAAGCAAATCTTATACATTTAATCATAATGCTTCTTACTAGCGAAACGACGATCTTTTTCTTGCTATTTTTAAATATATATGAGGCTGGAAGCACCTCTACTTCGGCAAAATATAGCCTAAAAATATCCGCAAGGCTCTCTCTAGTATAGCCTATTTCATGAGTAAAGTCCATATATCTTTCATGATTAGACATCATCCAGTCCATATTTGGAACCTGGATAATTGCCGTTCCGCCGATATTTAACGAGTTATATATCCCTTTTACGAATTCCTCTTGCTTATCTTTTTGTATATGCTCCATAACGTCTTTACACAGTATAAGGTCGTATTTATTATATTTTAAATTATCAAAAGCATTTTCTTGTTTTAGCGTATCTAGCCCGGTCCTATTTTTAGCTATCGACAAGTCGGAATTAGACAAATCTATACCGTGTAAATTTTTAAAACCCAAACCTTGCAATGCTTTTAACATATAGCCTTTATTGCAACCGATCTCTAAAATTTTGCCGTTTATATATGGATTTATGAATTTTAAATAGTTGTATTTTAAGAGATTATCAAAAAACTCTTGCCTGAGCTTCTCGTCTTTAGTATCTATAAAATCGCCTCTTATTTCTTTATATCGGTCCAAAATTTTCTCTTGCGTAGTCATATTTAGCCTTTATTAGTAAAATTTTTTATAAAGATAAATAACATATTTTTTAAAATATTGTTTATTTTTATAAACCCTATATAATTAAACGTCATACCGCCGAATCTACCTTTAAATCTACTGATAGATTTAGCTTTCTCGTCCAAATCAGAGCAGCCTCCAAAATCATATATCTTTGTGCCGTTTTGCTTAAAATATTTTATTGCCTCCCACTGCAACAAATTTGAAGAGCCGGTAGCACAATTATTTATAGATGCACCGTGCCAATATATAGACATATGTTTAGAAACGAGAAAAATTGCTCCGGCTTGGATGACGTTATCTTTTTTTGCAAAAAATATTTTAATATTGCCCGTTTTATTTAGCGCAAAAAAATACTTTAGTAAATATTCAACTTCTAAAGCCTCCTTATTTGATCTGGCATATGTTTCAACGCCTATTTTATAAAAATCGTATATTCCCTGTTCGCTCGTATCCTCAAATACCTCAACATCCTCTTTTTGCGCCTTTTTTATAACATTACGGTGTTTACTATGTATATTAGAAAATATTACGTCTTCATTTTGAGTTAAATCTAAAACAGATGAGCCGTATCTATATATTTCATTAAAATTATTTAGTTCTAAAAAATCCATATTTGTAAATTTTGATAATGTGATAGAGTAAAAAACTACCTTAAAGGGATTAAAGACTCTTAAAATCTCTTTAAAGGCGATATTTGTCAATTCAGTAGTTTGAATGTTCGGTTCTGAAATAATATTGATATATCTAAAATATCTAAAACCTACTACAAAAAACTGCCATTTAAAAATAATATCTTTATCTTTTATGATTAGAAAATACGGAATTGAAAATTTACCACTAGTATTTGCAAATTCAAATAGTTGTGTTGGATTCTTTATATCAATATTCCACTCTATCGGGTCAATTAAATCTTTTGCAAGAATTCTAATTTCCATTAAGCACCCCTCTTAACTTACCTATTTTCTCTTCATTAAAGCAATCCAAGTCTATTAACAATAGTTTTTTAGATAGTTCTTCGACACTTGCAGTTTTTTGTTGATGCCAATATTTTTGAAAATACGGCCATACTCTTCTAGTTTTAATATTAAGATCGCCAAAAATAGGCTCTAGCTTCTCAAGCTCATCGCTATATATTACATAATTTGTAAATATATTATTGTCTACGTTCAAAAAGGATGGTAAAATTTCATTAAGCCTGGATGCAACTTTTTTCCTAGTATTAATCGCAAGCCTTAACTTTCTTATGGCTATCAAGATATATTTCAATTGCTCTGAAGTCATCCTGGTATCAAATATATGAAAATTTTTTCCAATGTCATTGCTGGTTATTTTATAAAAATAGTTTTTTTGATAAAAACCAAGAATTTTGAGCAGCTTGGAGGCACTCATTTTAATAAATTTTAGAAGTCCCCATTTTTTATATCCTTTGCAAGACCTATCGTTTTTAATGGCCTCCATATAACTAAAGGCTTCAGTGTTTAAAATGAATGTATGAAAAATACTCTTATTTTTATCTTGAATGCTTAGACATTCTTGCCATATCTTATGATCTTTTGTAACTATTAATCCCCCGCCAGGAGAAATCATATTCTTTGAAAAAGAATATATAGCGGCATCTCCGATCAAATCTTTCTTTAAGCCATAACAATGAGCCCTATCTTCTATGTGAATAAGGTTGTATTTTTTTGAGATATCTTGTATTTTTACGACATAGTCCATATAGGCGCAGTAATAATGATGAGATATTATTGCTACCGTATCGGATGAAATTTTACTTTTTATATCATCTTGAATCATTTCTAAACTATGCACATCGATATCCACGAACACCGGAATCCCGCCGGCCTGCACCATCGCATCCGGTAATGTCGTAGCGCAAATAAAAGCCGGCAATAAAACTTTTTTGCCTTTTGCGCCTATAGACAATAAAGCTAAGTATATCGCAGTTCTCGCATAACTCGTATATATTTTATATTTTGGCATAATAAATCTTTACATATAAAAATAGCGAATATAAATTTGATATCAGACTAGAAATGCAGGCACCGACAGCCCCCATAAAAGGAACCAATAAAACGCTAGACGCAGCAGTCACGATAGTCATTTTTATATTAGCATTCTTTAGCTCTTTTCCATATCCATGCCCACTAATCCAAGCATTGTAAGGTTGACAAAGAGCCTGAAAGCAAACCGCGATAGACATTAAAAGCAATAATAAAGAAACATCGCTATATTCTTCTTTTAGGTAAAAATTTATAATTAAATTGCCCAGCATATTAGCCAAAATAAACGCTAAAAATACCCAAGCTAAATTTGCCTTTAAAACAGCAGTGGGTATTTTGTTGCTATTTGCCAGCGTTTTAAACATAGTACTACTCATAGCATTAGATAACGAATTTATCGGAGTTGCCATAGAATTTGCCAGCCCATAAAAACCGACATCCTTTGCACCTATAAAATATCCTATTAAAAGTCTATCTATATTGTATGTCGAAACATCAATTACTCTGCCTATATACACGTGTATACCGTACCGTTTATTTTCTAAATTTATAGTTCTCAAAATTTCAGAAAAACCACCGAAATTTGGTCGTAATATACACCCATATATCACAAATGCAAACGCATAAGACAAGGAAAATGATAAAAGCGCATTTAACGGATTTAAGCGCTCAAAAATAAACAAAATGAATAAAAATACTACAAATAAAATTTTAGAAAATATATTAAAACCAGCTAAATATCCTATGTGATTACTGCCTTTTAATATTAGTTCCATAAAAAATGGAATTACAAAACTCCAGCTTATAAAAGAAGAAAGCCTGATAATATGACCAACCTTATCATTAAAAACTATATCCATTAAAAAAGAAACAATCAGAGTAAACAATAAAAATAGAGTTGCAATCACACAAACTATAATGATTGACGCTCCAAATATCTTTTTTTCCAAATTTATATCATGGTTGTTTGCCAGCATCTTTGAAGCGCTAGAAAAATATCCGAACTCAAAAAATATGGAAATAAATATGATAATAGCGAGAGACAAAGAATATATCCCAAAATCAACCGCTCCCATCTGCTTTGCCAAAAGCATGTTAGACACAAAACCCACAACCATGCCAAATATCTGTGCCGTAAATAGAAATAGCGTTTGATGAGCGACTTTTGAGCCAAGTATCTTTTTAAGCATATTTTCTGTCTACCTCTAAAATTTGAAAGCTATCATTCGCCCAACTGATATCTTGATTATTTTTTACGATTACTTTATTTCCCACTAAAGAAAATAATGGTAAATCGCTCCGACTATCACTATAACAAAAAGAATTAAGTAAATCGTAGTCGCTCAGATTTAAATTTTTACTTAATAATTCTAATTTCCCATTCCCTAGGCACTCATCGCCAAGTATTTTTGAAACAAAAATACCACTTTTAAATTCTAATTTTGTGCATATTAAATAATCTATGCCATAATCTCTTGCAAAATATTTCAAATATATATCAAATCCACCAGACACAATTGCGATTATATGCCTCTCTTTTTTATGATATAAAAGTGCTTCAATGACACATTTATGTAGTCTATTTAAAATAACCTTACTATAAAATTCAGAGCAATATTTATTGATTGTCTCTTCTTCAATACCATAAAATACCTGCATTAAATTTTCTTTATATTCTTTGCTATTTGATGGCGGTATTTTATTGATTTTTTTCATAACCTTTGCATATATTCTCTTATATAGTGGTAATTTAGACTCTAGAAAATTCAAAAAAAATGTAACTGATTGACCATCAAAAATAGTATCGCAAAAGTCAAAAATAGCTAATATGGGCTTATTTTTCAATCCTCAAACCTCTAATAATATTCAACACCTTTTCCATTTGCCTAGTAGTCCCAATAGTAATCCTCACACAATTTTCCATATTTGGTATATGCCCATAATCTCTAATAAAAATCTTATTCATCTCCAAGAATTCTATAAATTTATTTTTTGAGGTTTTATCTTGAAATTTTATTAAACTAAAATTTCCTCCTATGCCAAATACATTATATCCTAACTCTCTAAGTCCCTTATCAAAAAATAATTTTGCATCATTGACTTCTTTTACATATTTTTTCATATATTCCTTATTTTGCAAAGCGGCTATAGCAGCTATTTGGGAAAGAGCAGTAATATTTTTTGGATTCCTAATTTTTGAGATCATATTTATATTGCCCGCCGACGATATAACATATCCTATTCTAAAACTAGCCAAGGCAAATGCCTTAGAGAAAGTCCTACAAATCAAAATATTATTATATTTTTTAGCCAAATCTTTACAAGTAATACTCGTAAATTCCCAATATGCCTCATCTATGATAAATAAAATATTTTGAAATCTAGCCACCAATCCTTCGATTAAATCATTATTATAAACGGTACCAGTTGGATTATTTGGGTTGCATATATAAACAATTTTAGGCTCAAACTTATTTAAAGTAGCGCAAAATAAATTATTACTAAAAGTAAAATCTTTATTGAGATAAAAAGATTCTACTATGCCTCCGCAGCTCTCCATAGTAGATCTAAAATTATCATACGTTGGTGCGACAATGAGTACTTTGTCATTATCTTGAATAAATGTTTTAGCAATATATTCGTGCAAATAATCAGAACTGCCAAAATATTGAATATTATCAACCGAGATATCGCAATACAACGATAACTCCTTCAAAAGTAAAGTATTATTCGTATCGGGATACCAATTAATATGCCCATTTTTTATGAACTCAATAAGAGTTTCTTTAACCCTCGGCGAAGGCTGGATAGTAGCTTCATTCCAATCCAATTTTAAAATTTCATCATCATTTAGTTCCCATACCTTATGAGATGCTAATTTATATGGCTTAAGCTTAGCAATATATTTATTTTCAAACATTTTATTTCCTAATTATGGTTTTAATCTTTCCAGTCGATAAGTCTCTTTCGATCTCGTCAACAACATTTATTTTAATAGCCACATTTCCAAGTCTATTTCTAATATTATCACACAATAATAGCTCTTTTACATCATCTAGGTTACCAATTGCATTTATTACAATATCAGTATTTTTGAATTGGATAATTTGAAACTGCTTTATAAACTCTAGCTCATGCATAATGGTATAGATATTTATAGAAGGCACTTTAGTTCCGTCATCTTTAATCAATATATCGTCGCTTCTACCCTCTATCCCTTTAAAAGGAATAGACAAATGCCTACCGCAAGGACAAATCGGCGCTTTACCGTCTAAAGGTATAGCCTTATCGCCGGTATTATATCTAATAAAAGGCATTACGTAGTTATTTAAAGAAGTAGCTATGATTTCATTTTTATCGCTAAGTTCTATTATCCCGTAATCATCATTGTTATGATAGTTACCCGCCCAACACTGCTGGACGGTTACAGTTCTTTCATTTTGCCCGTACCAGTCTAAAACGGATAACCCCCAATACTCCTCAATCGCGCTTCTATATGCAGGCAGTAACGTCTCAGATGAAGTTACTATAGTTTTTATTTGAGGTATTTTTATGTTTTTTTGCTTTAAAAGTAGCGTAAAAATATATATGGAGCTTGCGTATCCTCTTATTATTTTGGCTTTTGACTTTTTGATAACGGATAAATATAAAGCCAAATTTGACTCGTTAATATGAAACGGGGATAAATACCAATAATCGCCCGAAATTTTATAAAGCGGCTCGCCTGCTTTTGGCGAATACGTCCTTAAAACGATTATCGGATCACCGCTTTTATAAGCATAATCTTTACCCATACCCCAAGCCCTATTCGCTACAATTTTTTCTATTGCATCGCTTTCATATGGGACTTTAAATTCAAACGGAGCCCCAGTAGATCCTGACGTATGAGATGCTTTTCCGTTAAATTTGATAGAGCAAAAATCTTTAAAATTCTCTTTGATTAATTGCTTATTTATAACCGGAAATTTTTTCAATTCGTCTAAGCTAAAATTTTCAAAATCTATTTTTAAATCCAAATTTTTATAAAAAGGCACGAAATCAACCGCCTTTTTTACTATATCTTTTAGCTTCTTAGTCCTGATACGCTCTATCTCTTCTGCGCTTCTCCACTGAAATTTATCATATTCGCTAAAATTTCTTTTGATAAAAATATAATTTTTGATTTTGCTTTTTATCTTTTTGCAAATTTGACCGGTCATAAATTTAGCCTTTTATATCAAAAACGAAATCTCCGTCGTCTGCACCATATCCCAAAGCTCTATCGGCCAGCCTTTGCCTTTTTTTAGAGTCTCAAATAACACCTCAAGCTCCTCAAGCTGCCCTTTCTGGCTTACGTTCGTTGAAATTTCTTTCACCCTCACCCCGTATCCTTTAAGACTTTTATAGTCATCCAAAACGATGCTCTTGCCGTCAAAGTGGATCTCCATAAATTCCTTGCTTAGCTCCTTGCTACCGTTTGCGAAATATTCGATATTTGCTACCGAGCCGTCTTTGTATTTTAAGACGATGGATTTGTTATCCTCGGCGCTATATTTTTCGTTACTCGGCGTGATGGACTGCGAAAATACGCTCTGTATCTCGCTGCCCGTTAGTGCCGTCATCAGATCTATTATATGGCACGCTTCGCCCACCATCCTGCCGCCGTTTTCATGCACCCAGTGATCCATCGGTATGTAGCCGGCATTCATCCTGTATCTGATTATCATCGGATTTATTCTAGCGCTCGTGTGCTTTTTTATCTCCTGCGCGTATGCGCTAAATCGCCTATTAAATCCCACGAATAAAACGGGCTTGTCGCCTCCCACTTCGTAAAATTTCTTTATCTTTTCAAGCTCATCTTTATTTGTCGCAAGCGGCTTTTCTACAAATACGTTTTTGCCCGCTTCAAGCGCCTTTAAAGTAAGCTCCGCATGGCTATCGTGCCTTGTGGAGATGATCACAAGATCGACATTTTTGTCGTTTAAAATATCGTCTAAATTTGAAGTAGCGTAGTTCGCTCCGTATTGCTGCGCCACCGCCTTTGCTTTATGTCCGCTTCGGTTCATTATCGCGTAAATTTTATACTTATCCATAAGCTTTGAGATATTAGGCAAGTGCATACCAGTGGCAAATCCGCCGACTCCGACGAACGCAACGTTTATCACATCCCTGTTTACTGGCGCGGAACTTATGATGATTTTTTTATCGTGATTTAGATAGTTATCAAGCTCGGTTAAATTTGCCTCGCCATAGTCAAGCAAAACCATAAGCGGCTTATTCTGCGAAGTCTGTAGCGACTCAAACGCCTCCGTTACCTGCTCGATAGGGTATTTTGCGTCTATGAGCTTATCTAGCTTGATCAAATTTTCATTTACCAGCCTTAGATACTCGCTCATATTTCGGTTTTCGGTCCATCTGACGTAACTAAACGGATAATCAAGCCCTCCCTCTTCGTAGCTCTTATCGTAGCGGCCCGGCCCATAGGAGGTGGAGATAAGAAAATCAAGCTCCTTTTTATACATATCCTCTCTATTTATCTGCATGCCGGCAACGCCTACGAGCACCACTCTGCCCTTTTTCTTGCACATCTGAAAACTTTGCGATAGCGGCTCGCTACTGCTCGTAGCGGCGGTAAATAGCACGCCGTCAGCGCCGTATCCGCCGCTCCAAGACGAAACGACGCCCAGCAAATCATCTCTTGACGGGTTTATAACGAGCTCGGCGCCGTATTCTTTAGCTATCTGCAAGCGCCTATCGTCAAAATCGCTGACCGCAACCCTTACGCCTGAAATTTTAAGCATCTGCACCGCAAGAAGCCCTAAGATCCCCGCACCGACCACTACGCAGGTCTCGCCCAACCTTAGATCGATCCGCCTAACGCCTTGCATCGCTATACCGCCCAGCGTCACGGTGCAAGCCCGCTCAAAGTCCATGTTCTGCGGCATTTTCATAACTAAATTTTTGGGCACGTCTACGTATTCTGCGTGGTTCGCAAGCCCTGCACCGGCTGCGGTGACGCGATCTCCGATTTTAAAATTTAAAACGCCCTCTCCGACTGCTATGACGACGCCGCTAAGCGAATAGCCGGTCGGGCTACCGCTATCAAGCTTGCCCTTTACCTTCGCATAGGCGTTTGCGATGCCGTCTGATTTTATCATATTGATGACTTTTTTTACGTTTTCGGGCTGTTCTAAGGCTCGCTTTATCAGACTCTTTCCGCTATTTGATACGCCGCTTATCTCGGTGCCCGCCGATATGCAGCTATTTACTACTTTTATAAGAACGCATCCTTTTGAAACGCTCGGAGCCGGGATCTGCTCTGCTAAAACTTTACCTTTTTTAACTATTGCTTGTATCATTAATCATACCTTAAAAAATATTAAATATTAGTATTTCGTACGCCGCAAAAATCCAAAACTTCTTTTTCTATTTTTAGTCCTTTAAATTCCTTATGTCCGACTAAAAATACGATAATGTCCGAAATTTCAATAGCCTTTTTGTAATCCGCTATCTCAAAATCCTTGTGAGCCTTGATATTGGGCTCCACGGCGACCACATCGACGCCGTCTGCGATCAGGCGTCTGGTTATATTTAGCGCAGGTGACTCCCGCAAATCGTCGATGTCGGGCTTAAAAGCAAGTCCCATGCACGCAACTTTAGGCTTTTTGCCATTTTGCAGCTCAAATTTCAAAGCGGCGTTTTTGATTTTTTCAATACACCACTCAGCTTTGTGATCATTGACCTCCCTTGCAGATTTGATCAGCCTTGCTTCGTAGCCGCCCGCATGCACTATAAACCATGGATCGACCGCTATGCAGTGCCCGCCTACGCCGCAGCCTGGGTTTAAAATATTAACTCGCGGATGACGGTTTGCTAGCGAGATAAGCTCCCAAACATTGATGCCAAATTTATCGCACAAAATACTAAGCTCGTTTGCAAAGGCTATGTTTACGTCGCGGAAAGAATTCTCTGTAAGCTTTGACATCTCTGCAGTCTTTGAGTCAGTCTGTAAAATTTCACCTTCTACGAATTCTGCGTAAAATTCCGCTATTTTTTTAGTAGCAATTTTTGTAGTTCCACCCACGATTCTATCGTTTTGCGTAAGCTCTTTTAAAATTTTACCCGGCAAAACTCTCTCAGGGCAGTGAGCGATATAAATTTTAGAAATATCAATACCGCCATTTTTTAAAATTTCACCTATCTTTTCGGTAGTACCTACTGGTGAAGTGGATTCTAAAACGACCATATTATCGTCTTTTACGTATGGTATTATAGATTTTGCCGCACTTATGACATAATCGATATTTGGCACGTATCCGTCTCGAAACGGCGTCGGAACAGCTATGATAAAAACGTCTGCGAAATCAGGCTTAACGTCTGCTTTTAAATTTCCGCTTTCTACTGATTTTTTTACAAGCTCCCCGAGCCCTTGCTCTACGATATGAATTTTACCCTCATTGATCGTATCTACGACGCTCTGCACCACATCAACGCCATGGATTTTATATCCCCTATTTGCCAAAAGTGCCGCCGTCGGTAGCCCTATATATCCAAGACCTAAGATGCAAACTTTTTTCACAATATTCCTTTTAAAAATTCTAGTATTTTTTTGCAAGCTTTACCGTCGCCATACGGGCTTACACTTTTACTCATTTTATCATATTCATCTTTTAAATTTAATAATTTTTGCACCTCTTTTATGATATTTTCGCGCTTGGTGCCGATAAGCTTAACGCATCCTGCCCTTATCCCTTCAGGTCTTTCGGTAGTTTCTCTGATAACTAAAACGGGCTTGCAAAGGCTCGGTGCCTCCTCCTGGATGCCGCCGCTATCTGTTACTATCATATATGACTTGCTCATAAGATAGACAAAACTATCATACTCTAGCGGATCAATTAAAAATATATTCGGAATACCCGATAAAATTTCTCCCACAGGCTTTCTTACATTTGGATTTAGATGCACGGGATAAACGATGTCGATATTTTCATTTTTTAGCGCTATTTCACGTAAAGCCTCACAAATATTAACAAAGCCTTCTCCGAAATTCTCTCGTCTGTGTCCTGTAACGAGAATAAATTTTCTATCACTAAGCTTATATTTGGAATTTATAAAGGATAAAATTTTATTTTTTAGCAGCTCGTCGTTTTCGATTTTATCTATCGTCCACAAAAGCGCGTCTATAACGGTGTTGCCACTAACAACTATATTTCTTGAATCTTTGCCTTCTTTTAAGAGATTGTCTCTCGCATCGGCAGTCGGCGCGAAGTGATATTTAGCTATGAGCCCCGTCATCTGCCTATTTATCTCTTCAGGAAACGGTGAATAGATATTATGCGTCCTAAGTCCAGCTTCTACGTGAGCAACATCTATTTTTTGATAATACGCCGCCAAAGAAACGGCATAAGTAGTAGTCGTATCTCCATGCACAAACACGATGTCCGGGGAATATTTGCTAAATACATTGCGCATACCAAGCAAAACGCCTGACGTAATATCGTACAGATCCTGCCCTTGCTTCATTAAATTTAGATCAAAATCAGGCTTTATCTCAAAGAATTCCAGAACCTGATCAAGCATCTGTCTGTGCTGCGCCGTGACGCAAACCTTCACTTCAAATTCCGCGTGCTTTTGAAATTCCTTTATCAACAGAGCCATCTTAATGGCCTCCGGACGCGTTCCAAATACTATTAAAATTTTTCTTTTCGTCATGGAATCCTTCCAAATATCGATATCTTTTTAACCAAAATCGATTAACTACAAACTACATATTAAAATTATTCTTTTTTCCTTTTATACACATCTATTAATTTACCGTGCTCTACCAGCTCATATTTATCGCGAACATCATCAAAAAGATTTAGTAATATTTTTAATTGTATAATTCGCCGCATAACATCGTTTGGTAGCCATTGATTATTATAAACATCGAAAAAACGTCTCTCTTTTAGCTCTTTATAATATACATTAAAAATGTCAGTATCAACATATAAGATATCGGCTTTGGAATTTATGAGATCTAAAACTTCATTGTATTCATTATCTGTGACTATAAAGGATTTTAGTTCAAAATACTTTAATCCACTATATTTTTTACTAAAGAATTGTAACATATTGTCATATTTGGATATCATATATAACTCATTTGAATTTTTAGAGTACTTGTTTATAAGTCTTAAAGCATCATCAAAGCGCTCAAATGAATAGGTAGTAATAATACCACCTGCTCTTTCATGATCCCATTTATAATTTCTGTGTGTGGCAAAAGTATTTTCATATAGTGTCATTTGGGATATATATTCATAGCAGTATTTGGCATAAGCAAATATGAGTATAGGTACTATTATAATATATAAAATATCTCTAACTCTTTTAACTATGAAATGAAATAGTATCAACATAGGCAAAGTAATGATAGCAAAATTTATATTATCAAAATTCCCTTTCCATACAAAAAAAACACATAAAAATTCAGTATAGAAAAGTAAAAATATATAGCTTAAAAGATAATTCGATCTTTTAAGCTCCACATAAAACCATATAAGCCCGAGCCAAAGCAGAGATATAGCAAATAATAATAGCATGTAAATTGGCATACTGATAGGGAGAGAATAAAAGCCATCTAAAAAGTATTTCGTAGATGGATTATCCATGAGTGGATATTTTATACAAGCAATTATGCTAAATAATATAAAAATTATAAAGATCCAAAGTTCTTTTAGATCAACCCTTCTGCGCTCGATAAATTCTAATACATATTTTATTATAAAAGTACCAACTATAGATAAAAATAGGAATAGTCCAAAATCCTTTACTAAAAGTATAGATAAAATCCCCAATGCAAAGACTATAGCTACGTAATACAATCTCAATTCTTTAAATTCCATAGACCAAAAAAGCATTAATGCTATTAAAATATCAAAGAAATGCCTAATATAGACATGCGTTGGAGCAAAATGATAAGAATGAAACCCTATGCTAAAAAAATATATGCTAAAGAGAATTATAAAAATAAATCTAATAAAATAATTTTTAGTAAATAAAATTATAAATACTATAGAAATAATATAATATATTAAATTAATTATATTCTTTGCCTTGTCAAAATTCTCTACGTTTATGCCTCCCAAGCTTTGCATAATAAATTTTACCGTGTAGGCACTCAAAAATCCATACTGAGAAAAAATTTCAGATTTATCTCTACCTAGATTTAGTTCATTTACGGCATTCAACATAAAGGGGGCTTCATGCCAAAAATAGCGATTTATAAGTTGTGTTTGCTGCTCATAAAGATTGTTTGCAATAAAATCTACTTTTTCCTGCAGCTTGTCCAGAGAGTCTGCCCAAAATAAAGGATACGCATCCCAAGCGCCAGTATCTTGGTTTTTTGTTCTATCATTATAATTCATCAAAGTATTAACTATAGCATTGGCAGAACTATTACTACTAGGATTTATTAGGGCATCAAACATGGTTATATTATAATCTCTATTATATAAAGTAGCAAATTGTGAATTATGAGCATCGCCATGAATTACACTATATTTACAACCGCTAGATATGGATTTACATTTTGAAACTATATCGTTATAAGAATTATATTGATACATAGATGATTTTAGAGGTTCAAAGATTAAATTCTGTTTTATATATTCACTATTTTTAACAAATTTGTCACCCACTAGTGTCTCTTCATCTATATTTTTAAATTCATTAATTAGTTTAAAATCTGTAAAAATTCCATATACAAAAAATATAACTTGTACTACAACCAATAACGCAACAAAGAAATTGATTGCATACTTTATAGCATTATTCATCGCTTCCTCCAGATTTATATCTTATGAACCAAAGCAGAATAGTAAATACTATCGATGTAATAAATATATAAAATAGATAAAAAAATAAAACATTATTGCTTTTTGCTAAAAACGATAAACCATAGTCGTTATAAGCATACTTATGGTCGCTAAATTTCTCTGCCGGAAAGAGAAATAAATAAATTAGAGCATTTATTAAAATATAATAGACGAATATCTTTATTAAAGTAATTCTCTTCACTATTTGATCCTTTCATATATATTTATCGAATTTAGTCTCCCTGATCTATCAATTGGCATGACACCTATTTGAGGAAAGATGGCAAAAACATACTTTATCGGCCCCTCAATAACAACAACATCACCTATACTTATACTTTGCGATACATCATCCAAATCATCGCTACTATATATATTCGCACCATCTCGTTTTACTTTCTCTAAAATTATTCCATTCGCATCAAGCCAAATTTTTAATTTTTTATAATTTTCAACGATCAAAGCACTATTTTGTATTATTACTTCCATTTTGATAGCTCCATTTTGATACCTTGGAGCGTATTCTAAATAACTAGGCACTATAAAAGATCTAATAAATTTATATTTACCCTCTTTAACCCACTCATTCATAGTTTTATGAAATTCTTCTTGCATAAAATGATCTTTTTGTAAAAATCTCTTGTGAACATCAAATGCTAAAGCAGAATATTGATACAATACCACGTTATCACTTGGGTTATTTATAAAATCTTCGTATTCCTTATTTGCCAGCTTTGTAGGCACTACATCAAACCACTGCGTCATCAATTTATATGGTGGAATTTTATCGTTTAATAGATACATTATAGGAAAGTTGAAAAAGTAAAAATCTTTATCAGACTTGGATTTTTTACCAACATATTCATGAAAAAAATCTAAAATTTCAGAAATTTTCTTATCCATTTTTATACCCTTTAATTGCGGATAAGAAGCCTCGCTATCTGCCCGAAATATACTTGGTTGATAATTCTCTAACCAATTATATGGATTTAATAGCTTACTATAAAATATTAAAGCCATTATAAAAAGCATCCAGAATAAAAATATCGCCCTTACAAAATTTCTTAAATTTTGATTTAATATATATGCAAAGGCAAAGCTCAGGCAAAGCAATATAGTATTCATGTCTAGCGCATACGAAGTTAAGGTACCACTATATACTATGGCCGTAATGGCTAGCGTCATAAATTTATATTCTTTAGATTTATAAATTTTAGCATTTTTAATAATAAATACCATGGTAATTATAAATAGTATTATAGATATAGAAAAGCCGATATAGATATGCTTGCTAGTAAAATGAATTATAAAATATCCAAGCACTATAAAAATTGCACCCACCATTGCGAATCTTATAGGACTAGCAACATCATGCATTATTTTCATCATAGTTTTATCATATATACAACAAATACAATCAAAGTATCTTTTTAATACTAGTATAAAAATAAATATAGTAAATGCCACAATTAAATTCTTAAATAATAATGGCTCAAAAATAAACCTCGTCGCTATCGTCCATAGACTTCCTTTTGAGTCGTTATCTGTTATTGATGAAAGATCAAAAGGCATTATGAAATTTATGGATGCAAAGAATATAGCAGTAAAGAGCAGTAAAAATCCTATTCTTTTTAAATAATCTTTTACGTTACTAGATATAAAAGCATAAGATACAAAAAGACTAGCGAAAAGAACCAAACCTACATTTTGCTTTATGAAAAAAAGCAGGACTAAAAATAAGATTCCAAGTATTTGATATATGATGCCTTTTTTAGAATTTTCATTTTTTATGGATTTTACTAGAAATAATAGAGTAGAAAATTCTATGATGAAGACGTAGGTATGGTAGTCTTTGGCGATATACGTCTCCATACCAAACCATAAAAAACTAGCGAATGTAGCCCCCAAAATACTACTTACCCTAGAAAAAAATTCTCTCAAAACCAAATACAATAAAATTACCTGTATCATTGCGGCTACTACGCCGATGCAGGCAAAGGCAAAGAAATTTATCCCGAATATTTTTTGATAAAAGGCGTTTATATATACAAATAACGGAGTCCATGCTAGATAAAAATCTTTATTGATCACTTCTCCTTTATTTACTAAATAAGCATAGGTTTCCCACCATCCTTCTTGGAGTGAGAAGTAATGGTTAAAGATGAGGAGATGTAGGATTAAAACTGTTATAAGAGATAAAGCTATTATAAATTTTTCTAGACGTATATCATTCATAGTTAGTCTTCTTGTCTTTCATAAATATTTATCGTATTAAAAAAGGTAGATTCGATGGGTGCCACTCCCAATTGCGGAAATATCCTACTTAAATCAGCTACGCTTCCGTCCATTTGTAATATATCACCATTTTGCATCAAATCTTGCTTATTCTCATCCAACTGTTTAGGATTTTGATCATCAGCTTTTACTTCTTCATGCTTAACATATGTAAGTGTTATACCGTTGTCTTTAAGCCAGTTCGTAAACTCATCGCGACTCATACCAAAAAATTTATCATTCTGAAGTATAATTAATAAATTCTTAAGTATATGATTTTTCTCTTCTTCCAAAGAGGCGTCGTCATACGGTACTATAATAGATCCTATAAATTTATACTTTCCTTCTTTTACCCATTTGTTCATTATTTCATAAAAATCAGCCTGTTTAAAAGAACTTTTACCTTGAAAACGTTTATGTGCCAAAGAAAAGTAAGTTTGGTATTGATACATTACAATGTTTCGCGTAGGTGACTTTATAAATTCATTATACTCCTCTTCTATGGCTTTAGATGATGATACATCAAACCAATGTGTTACTAGCCTATATGGTGGAATTTTATTATTTAATAAATACATTATAGGCAAATTAAAAAAGTAAAAATCATCTTTGGATTTTGATTTTTCATTAACATAAATCATAAAATAATTATAAATATTTGCAGTCCTTTCATCCATATAGATGCCTTTAAGTTGCGGATAAGTACTTTGAGTTCTAGCATTAAATACATTAGTTTGATAATTGTAATTCCATTGATATGGTGTATATAAAACAGATTCGATATTAAAATATATAGAAATTAATAAAAAACACACTAATATATTTTTAATATGTTTAATTCTTGTATAATTTATTATAAAAGCACATAAAAAAGCTATGCAAATCATATTTGAATTAGCCGTAAATAAATCTGCAAAGGTCCCTGCGTAGGAAATAGCCGTCATCGATAAAGTTATAAATACATATTTTTGTGAATTGTAGAATCGATTATTTTTTATAAAAAAAGCATACATAATAAAGAGAATTAGACCTATTGCGGCTGATATAAAACGATACATTGAAATTCCAAAGTTATTAATAATATAAATAAAGCCATAAATTGGAAATATATAAATTAAAATAAGAATAAATATGCGAAATTCTTTAGTAGTAACAGATATAATTTTTAATAAAATTTTTGCATAAAAATCCTTTATATAGTTTCTAAGGTAAAAAAGGATTAGAATGATACAAAAGACATAAAATCCATTTAATAAAGTCTCAAAATTTACATTATTTGTCCAAAACCTCGTCGCTATCGTCCATAGACTTCCTTTTGAATCATTATCTATTATTGATGAAGGATCAAAAGGCATGATGAAATTTATGGATGCAAAGAATATAATAGTAAAGAGTAGTAAAAATCCTATTCTTTTTAAATAATCTTTTACGCTACTAGATATAAAAGCATAAGATACAAAAAGACTTGCAAAAAGAACTAATCCCACATTTTGTTTTATAAAAAAAAGTAGGACTAGAAATAAGATTCCAAGTATTTGATATATGATACCTTTTTTAGAATTCTCGTTCTTTATGGATCTTACTAGAAATAATAGAGTAGAAAATTCTATGATGAAGACGTAGGTATGATAGTCTTTGGCGATATACGACCCACCAACGATCCATAGCAAGCTCGCAAAAATTGCTGCTACAGCGCTACTTACTTTAGAAAAAAACTCCCTCAAAACAGCATAAAGCAAGATCACCTGTATCATTGCAGCTACTACACCGATGCAGGCAAAAGCAAAAAAATTTATCCCAAATATTTTTTGATAAAAGGCGTTTATATATACAAATAACGGAGTCCATGCTAGATAAAAATCTTTATTTATCACCTCTCCCCTATTTACTAAATAAGCATAGGTTTCCCACCAGCCTTCTTGGAGTGAGAAGTAATGGTTAAATATCAGTAAATGTAACGCAAGCGTTATACAAAAGCAAAAAGCAACCATTAAATTTTCTAAAATTTTAGTGTTAAACATATCTACCTCAAATCATTTAAAATTATTTTCGCGCTCTCGTCGAAAATTTTACCTTTCAAATGTGCTTTGCAAAATTCCACGATGAGCCCATGAAATAACGCATACGCGCCGTTTTCGTTCTCCAGCTTATCTACTTTTGCCACCGCATCGCAGGGAAGATTAGCAGAATTTACAAGCTCATAGATCCGCTCAAATTCCAGCTCACTAAGCCATGCGCTAAGCTCGTCGTAGCTTTCAAACTCATAGTCCAAAGCCTCGAGCAGCCGCGCCGAATAGCTATCTGCGACCATCACCGCGCGCTCGCACGCATAGCACAAGATCGCATCGCAGCTCTCCGCACCGATCCCCTTGCGCGCTAGCAGCCACTCACGGCTAACGCCCGCCTTGAAGCTCTCAAAATCCCCAAAATCCGCGATTATCGCTTTGCAAAGCAAGCTTAGGCGTCTCGCTTTTTGATTATAAAATCCGCTCACTTTAATGATCTCCGCAAGCTCCGCTTTATCTAGCCCAGCGATCCCATCTAGGCTCAAAAGCCCCTTGCTACGCAGGTTTTGCAGTGCCGCATCGGCATTACGCCACGCCGTATTTTGGATCAAAATCGCCCCCACGACCACCTCAAAGCTTCCAAACTCGGGCCACCAGCGAAAATCCTTAATTTCCACGGCGCGAAAAAGCGCGATAAAAAGCTCGGTCGCGCTCATTTCGCTTCTCCTAAATTTCTGGCATCGTTTCTAAAATTTTGCGCGGCGGCGGCGATTTTCCGCATGCACTCTAGCACGGCGATAAAATTTACGCCAAATTTAAATTCGCGCGCCGTATTCATCTGTCGCCGCCTTTTAAATTTGCAAAAAATTCCTCGCCAAAGCTCAAGAAAAACTGCTTTGCCGCGCGGCCGCTGCGGCTTGCGCGAAGCATCGCAAACTCCCTTGCCTTTGCGTGCAGCGCATCTAAATTTGCGGCAAAGCTCAAGCGAAATTCTGCCGCGCTCATACCTTGCGCAGCCGCAAAATAGGCATCTACGATCCCTAAATACTCCCGCATGCTCCCGCCGTAAAAGCTTAGTTGCAGCCCGAAGCGCTCGCTCAGGCTGATTCGCTCGTTCGCCGCGTCGCTTAGGTGCAGCTCGCCGCGGCTGATCTGCGCGGCGTCATTATCGCTTGTGCATTCGCCTACGATGTGGCGGCGGTTGGACGTCGCATACATCAGCACGTTGCGCGGCGCGCGCTCTAAGGATCCTTCTAGCAGCGGCTTAAGGTGCTTGTAGCCGCTCTCGCCAAGCTCAAAACTCAAATCGTCGCAAAAGATGATAAATTTAAAATTCCTTTCGCGGATCGCGTCGATTATATCCACGAGATAGCCCAGATCGTCCCTGCCGATCTCGATGATCTTAAGGCCTTGCGGGATAAATTTAGAAAAAACCGCCTTCGCAAGGCTTGATTTGCCGCAGCCGCTCTCGCCCCACAAAAGTACGTGGTTGGCGCTGCAGTCGCGCAGGAAAGCGCCCGTGTTTTTTATAAGAGCCGATTTTTGGCTCTCTAGCCCCACGAGCGCGTCAAGATCGGTAAAATCGATGTCACGGACGATCTTTAGCGCCTTTTTGCTCGCGCGAAAGACGGCGACCTGCGCCGTGCGCCAATCAATCGCGCTAAAATCGCTGAAATAAATTTGCTCACTGGCGTCGCTCTGCGCGCTTTTTAGGACGGCTTGCGGCGCTAAATTTAAACCGCTCGCCGCGGCTAAATTCAACTCTTCACTTCTACTTTTGCTCGCGCTTTTTTTGATATTTTCATCGCAAGTTCGCATTTTTTAGCTCCCTTCGCAGATAGATTAAAATTTCGTTTATCACGTCGTCATCATCGCGCGTCTGCGCCTTTAATCGCACCTTATCGCCGTTTGCAAGGGTGATCAAGATATTTTCGTCCATGCTCGAAATCACGCGCAAGCCAAGCTTCGTAGCCAAAACCTTAATCATCATCACGTCGATGAATTGCTTGGTGTAGATATCCGCGCGCCCGAAGCGATCCTCGATCTCACCGAAAATTTCAAGCACTTCGCTCGCCTCGGCGCACTTGCTAAGCCGCCTGTAAAGATCCAAGCGCAGGCGATCCTCTCTGATAAATTCCGAGTTTAAAAAGGCGTTTACGGAAATTTTAAGCTCCACGCTCGCAGCGGCGCTCTTTCTGCTTAGCAGCTTGCCGATCTCCTCTTCGAGCATCTTTAGATAAAGCGAGTAGCCGATCGCTTCGATATGCCCGCTCTGCGCCTCTCCGAGTAGGTTTCCGCCGCCACGAATCTCCAGATCGTGATACGCTAGCACCGAGCCGCTACCCAAAAATGAGTTGCTCTCAAGCGCTACGAGCCGTTTTAGCGCGTCCTGCGTAAGAGCGGTTTTATCCTCGATCAAAAAGTAGCAAAAGCCCTGTTTGTTGCTGCGCCCGACGCGACCGCGCAGCTGGTGCAGATCGGCGATACCGAATTTATCAGCGTTTTCGACGATGATTGTATTTACGCGCGGCATATGAATGCCGCTTTCTACGATGCTGGTGCAAAGCAGCAGATCGTATCCACCCGCCACAAATTTTAGAATTTCATCCTCCGTCGTCTTAGCATCGATCTTGGAGTGTAGAATTAAAATTTTAAGGCTCGGCAAAATTTCAAGCAGCTTCTTTTTGGCGCTTTGCATCGTCGCGATGTGGTTATGGACGTAAAAAATCTGCCCGCCGCGTCGCAGCTCGCGCGAGATCGCCTCTTTTACGATCTTTTCGTCCCACTGCTTGACGAAGGTGCGCACGTCCAGGCGGTCCTGCGGCGGGCTAAGCAGCGTGGAGTAGCTTTTAATCGAGCTTAGCGCCATATTTAGGCTGCGCGGTATCGGCGTCGCGGACATACTAAGCAGGTGCGAGGCGGCGCTTTTCTCTTTGAGCCGCTCCTTTTGCTTAACGCCGAATTTATGCTCCTCATCGATGATTATAAGCCCTAAATTTGCGGGATTTAAATTTAAAAGTGAGTGCGTGCCGACCACGACGATCGCCTCGCCGCTTTGCAGGCGCTTTAAAATTTCACTCTTTTGCCTCGCGCTGCTAAAGCGATCGAGCTTGAAAACGGGAATTTCAAACTCCCTAAAGCGCTCGCTAAGCGTAGCGTAATGCTGTGAGCTAAGCAGCGTAGTGGGTACGAAAAACAGCACCGAATGGCCGCTACGGATGCAGGCAAAAATCGCATTCATCGCAACCTCGGTCTTTCCAAAGCCCACGTCGCCGCTAAGTAGGCGATCCATCACCTTGCCGCTTTGCAGATCCGCTAAAATCGCGCCCACCGCCTTTTGCTGATCGCTCGTGTAGCTAAAGCCGCTTGCGCTTAAAAATTTCGCATAATCCGCGCTTTCGTTTTTGATGACGAGCCCTCGCACCAGCTCGCGCTTGGCAGCCAGCGCGATGATATTTGAAGCGATCGCAAAGAGCTTTTCGCGCACTCGCTCTTTGATTTTTGAAAAGCTCGCTCTGCCCAGATGATCCAAGCTTACCGCGCCGCCGCTTGCGACGTAGCGATCGATCTTGTTTAGATACTCGACCGGCAGCAGCAGCTTGTCGCCGCCCTCGTAGAGCAGGGATACGAACTCCTTGCTGTGTCCCATCACCTCGATGAGCTCGAGCCCGTTAAATTTAGCGATACCGTGATCTTCGTGCACGACAAAATCGCCCACGTTTAGCTCATCCAGAGCTAGGCTCGATCTTCGCACGCGCTTTTTAGGCGCCGCTTTGTTTAGCGAAAGGATGATCCGCTCGGCACTTATTAAATTTACGACGAAATCCTCGCGTAAAATTTCGATATTGCTAAATCCGCCGAGATCAAACGGCGCTAGCAGAGCGTCGTTTCGCGCGATGAGCGTGATAGCCTCGCTGCGGTGGAATTCAAAAAATTCCTGCGACGGCGTCACGGTGAGGTCTTTAAATTTACGCGCCGCAGGCAGTACCTCGATCGCGTCTAAAAAATCCAAATTGCGCTCGGAAAAAATTTCATCCTTTTTGATCTCGTGCAGCAAGACGCAATCAAACGCCTCCGCGTAATCGACGAAGCCATCGATGAACCAAAACCCGAGCGAGCCCAGATCGCGCGCTAACGCGTCGCTATCCGCGCGCGATATCTTTTCGCTCACGCTCTCAAACTCGTCCTCGCTTAAATTTGCCAAAAACGGCGCTATCTCGGCTTGCGCAAGTTCATCTTTTTCGCTTTTTTGCGTCGCGACGTCAAAGCGCCTGATACTCTCGACCGTCTCGCCTTCGAGTAGAATTCTAACCGCGCTTTCGCTCCCTACCGAAAAAATATCGACGATCTCGCCACGGAAGCTCACCTCGCCCACGCTTTCGACGATGTCGCGCACGTCGTATCCAAGGCGCAAAATTTCCTCTTTCAGCCCGCCTAAGTTTAATTCGCTTCCAAATTTTATATTTAACGGGCGCAGATGGCTTGCGGCGGGGAGTTTATTTAAGATCGTGCGGACGGGCGAGATTAAAATTTTTTTACCGCTTGCTTTGTAAAACGCGCTAAGAGCGGTGCTGATGCCTGCTAGCTCACCCATGTAGCTACGCAGATCCTCGCCGAAGCTCGCTCTAAAATCTGGCAGGCAAAAGGCCGCGTAGCCCATAAATTTAAGCACCTGCTCGCACGCCGCAGCCTCTTTATCGTCCTCGCAGATCAAAAGCTCTTTTTGGTTTTGCAAAAAGTATTCGTAAACCTCGGCTTGCATTATTTAAACCTTTCGATCTGGTGCTGCACGACATTTGCGATCTCCTGCCACGATACGTTAGGCTCCAAGGTCGAGATATTTTTGAAATTCTGCGCGTTCCAGCTCATAAAATTTGCAGGATCGACGCTTTGAGCCAAAAACCTAACTTCGTAATGCAGGTGTGGGCCGGTGCTGTAGCCGGTGTTGCCGCTATAGCCGATAAGATCGCCCTTTTTAACCCAAGAACCGGGCGTTACGACCGCGGAGCTAAGGTGGCCGTAGCGGGTCTCAAAACCGTAATTGTGCGATAGAATCACTAAAATTCCATATCCGCTACCACTGCCGCCTGCAAACTGCACAAAGCCCTCTGCTGTCGCAAACACCGGAGTGCCCTCGCTTGCTCGCAAGTCGATGCCGTGGTGCATCCTCATAACGCCGCTGATTGGATGAGTGCGCATCCCAAAAGGGCTAGTGACGCCACGATACTGCATCGGAAGTCCGTTAGGTACAGCGCTAAGAATCGCGCTCGCCGTTTTTTCGCTAGCTGCGATATGCGCGCCGGAGCCCTTTTTGCGCTCCTTTTTCATCTCGTTCATCGCGAGCATTACCTGGATATCACTATCCAGCCCGCCTCCATCGTCTTCGCGTCCGTCCAGCTTGGCAAGCACCTCCTCATTTTTGCCCTCAAGCGCGATATTTTGCTCTTTAAGCGCGAGATTTTCGGCGTAGAGGGTTTTGTTTAGCTCCTTTAAATTTGATCGGTCGCTCGCGAGTTTAAATATCGCAAAAAACAGAACGAGCAGAAAAATTACGAAAAACGCAGATAAAATTTTAAGTTGAAATCTAAAATTTTCGCCAAAATACAGCGTCTTGGTGCCAAAGTGATCGCTTAGGGTGAGTTTAGTTTTAGCCACGGCGTGCCTCAAGCCATAAAATGAAATTTTCTACCAAATGAAACGAGCCGAAAACCAAATACTCCTCGTCCGCTCTAAGCTCGCCGCGAAACGGCGAATGCGGAATTTTAAGCGCGTCAAGCGCACGGGTTATCGCCTCTGCTGCCATTTCGCGATCCGCAACCTCGTAGTTAAAGATCTCCACGCGCTCTACCACGGGTGCTAAAGTCCGTAGCACCGCGGCTACGTCTTTATCGGCAAAGGCGTTATAAATCAGCACGATCTTTTTGCCTCCGTAGATTTCGGTAATTTCGCGGGCGACTTGCTGTGCCGCAAGCTCGTTGTGTCCGACATCCACGCGTAAATTTGGCGCCAAAACTTCCATCCTGCCGCGTAAATTTAGAGGCGGCAGCTGTGAAATTTCAAATTTCAAATTTAAAAATTTCATCGCGGCAAGCGCTAGGGCTAAATTTGAAATTTGAAATTTAGGCAGATTATTGTGCGCGCAAAACTCCGCGATCTGCGCTTGCTCGCTCTTGCTTAAAAGCTCTGTTGCAAACCTCAAATGAGTTCCTTTTTGCTCTGCGATCTGCTGCGCGATACGAAGCGGAACCTCGCTCATCTCGTCGCTTAAAATCGCTTCCTTATCCATCGTAATGAGCTTAGTGTGGGCGATCTGCTCTAGATTTTGTCCTAGCATGCCCAAATGATCGGTGCCGATCGGTGTAAAAAGCGACAGCGTGCGCCCGAAGCTCGACGTAGCGTCAAACTCGCCGCCCATCCCAGCCTCGATCACGCAGTAATCGCAATCTTTAAAGATCACTGCCGCCGCAAGCGTGAGATACTCGAAATACGACAGGCTATCTTTAAACTCCGCAGGCAAGCTCTCTTGCAAAAACTCATGCGCGAAATCAAGCTCCTCATCCGTAGCATCACGACCTAGCGAAATGGGAAGCGAGCTTTGAGCGGATTTAAAATTTTGCTCAGACGGCGATTTGAGATCTTGCGAATTCCATAAATTTTGTGTAGAAGCATAATTTTGCGTATCGATCGAATTTCGCGCGATGAAATTATGCTCGCTACAAAAATTTCGTGTGGTAGAAACGAAACTTTGCAGGGCGGAATTCTGCTCGCTATGTAAATTCTGCGTGGCGGAATTTTGCAAATTAGAAATAGAAATTTGTGAGGCGGAATTCTCTCTATTCGCAAAATTTTGCATCTTTGCGGAATTTTGTTTTTCCGTAAAATTTGACGCCGAAGCGGAATTTTGCTCGTTTTTAAAATTTGAAGCGCCTGAATTTAACGCAAAAACAGGGCTTTGCGCGATGCGTCCGCCTAGATAGATGCGCTCGTTGAGCTTAAAAACGTGCGGGCTGGTGTAGTGCCCGACGCTAAAGCCCGCTGCGGCGATCGCGTTAGCCAAAAACCGCCCGGTGCTGCCCTTGCCATTGGTGCCGATGATCTGAATGACGTTTTTAAGCGGAATTTTATCTTTAATGGCGGCATACGCCCGCGGGAAGCGCTCATAGTCGATTTTTTTGTAATAAATCGGGCGATTTTGCAAAAATTCTTTAATGCTGCGCCCGCTCAAGTCTGAATCCCCTAATCGCAAGCGCCGAAATAAACTCGTCAAACGCCTGCGCGGAGGCATTTTCGATCGCCTTGTAGCGGTCCTTATCGCTAATGATCGAGCTCGTATCGTAGCTATTTTTGACTAGGCGGCTAACTTTAAAATCGTAATCGCCCACGCAATCCTTGCTGAAAACCTCGCCGTTTTTAAGCTTGGTGCTAAAATTTACGATGAGATTTGCGCGGTAGCTAGTGACATAGCCGAACTGATCGTATGAAAGCTCGCTAAAGCTTAGGCTTTTTATGCTTGCTACTACAATCGTCTGCGCCGAGTTTTTATCCGAAAGGCTCATCCCTAGGCGCTGGACTATACCCTGCCTGATCGCGTCTTTGATCGCGACGGTGTTTTGCGGATCGGTCTTGCTCATCATCACATCCACAAATACACTTCCGCTCATCGTCTCTTTTGCAATCCTTGAAACGGGTTTGTAGCCGCAGCCGATTAAAAAAATCAAACAAAAAACGGTTAAAGCTTTTCTCATCTTTGCCTACTTTATCACCAAATTTACAAGCTTGTTTTTGACATAAATTTCTTTTACGATGCTCTTGCCCTCTAACCATTTGGCGCAGTTCTGCTTCGCAAGGCTTAAAATTTCGCCCTCGCTTAGGCTTGCGCCCGCTTCAAACTCGGCGCGCTTTTTGCCGTTAATCGTGACGGCAAGCTTGATCGTATCGCTCTCAAAGACCTCTTCGCAAACTCGCAGCTCGCCGAAATTCTGCCTCTTAAACAGCCGCTCGCTAAGCTCGGCGCAGATGTGCGGCACAATAGGCTCGAGCAGGCACAAGATCACGAAGTAGCCCTCGGTGAATACGTCTTTGTTACTCTGCGCATTTAGCGCGTTTAGCGCCTCCATACACGCAGCGATTAGGGTATTGAAAGCAAAGCTGCTCTCATAAACCTGCTGTGATTTCTTAAGCGCCTCGTAGACTTTAAGGCGGGCGTATTTTTCCTCTTTATTTAAAGCAGCGTGATCGATCTGAGGAATTTTATCAGTAGCGTAGGCATTTTCGGCGCGATCGTAGAGGCGGCTAAGAAATTTATACGCGCCCTCTACCGCGCTGTCATTCCACTCAAGCTCTTTTTGAGGAGGCGCGGCAAAAAGCATAAAAAGTCTCGCCGTATCGGCGCCATAGGTCTCGATGATATCATCCGGATCGACGGTGTTTCCTTTGCTTTTACTCATCTTTGCGCCATCTTTTAGCACCATACCCTGAGTTAGCAGCCGCTCAAACGGCTCGCTATCGCGCAGATAGCCTATGTCGCGAAGAGCCTTTTGGAAAAATCTCGCGTATAAAAGGTGCAAGATCGCGTGCTCGATGCCGCCGATATACTGATCGACGTTCATCCAGTAGTTCACGCTTTGCTCGTCAAACGCCCGCTGCTGCCACGTTCGCTCGTCGCTTGCATAGCGCGCGAAATACCACGAGCTTTCAAAAAAGGTGTCGAGCGTGTCGGTCTCGCGTACCCCGTCGCCGCCGCATTTAGGGCATTTGCAAAACTTCCAGCTAGGATGCGCGTCGAGCGGATTGCCTTTGCCGGTGATCTTGACATCCTGCGGAAGCTCTACGGGCAGATTTGAAATTTCCTCGCTTACCAGCCCGCATTTTGGGCAGTGGATCATCGGAATCGGCGCGCCCCAGTAGCGCTGGCGGCTCACTCCCCAATCGCGCAGTTTAAAATTTACCACGCGGCGTCCGAGCCCTAGCTCCTCAAATTTTGAAATGACGGCGCTTTTTGCTTTTTCGCTATCCATACCGCTAAATTCCGCGGAATTTATCAAAACTCCGCTCTCTACGTAGGCTTTGCTAGCGTCGTAATCGCCGCTTTTTGGAGCGATGCTTTGAATGATCGGCAGGTTAAATTTCTTCGCGAACTCGAAGTCTCTCTCATCGTGCGCAGGCACCGCCATGACCGCGCCGCCGCCGTATTCTGCTAGGACGAAATTTGCGGTCCAAACGGGGATTTTTTTGCCGCTTAGCGGATGAAGCACGCTGATTCCGAGGCTCACGCCGTCTTTATCGCTTGCTTGGCGCTCGCGCGGGCTTTGATTTAAAATTTCTCTCACCTTCGCCGCAGCTTCGGCGCCTAGTAAATTATTATCCAAAAGCCTCTTTACCACCTCGTGCTCCGGCGCAAGTGCCGCGTAGCTCATGCCGTAGATCGTATCGGGGCGCGTCGTAAAAACCCTGAAGCCCTCGATGCCGCCAAGTTTGGCGCTGCTTTGCTCGTCAAATTTAAAGCTAAATTCCAAACCCTCGCTGCGTCCGATCCAGTTTTCCTGCATCGTAAGCACCTGAGCGGGCCACTTGCCCTCAAGCTGTTTTAGGCAATCCAAAAGCTCCTGCGCGTAGGCGGTGATTTTTAGGTAGTAGCCAGGCATCTGCTTTTGCACGACCTCGTTGCCGCAGCGCCAACACCTGCCCTCCTCGACCTGCTCATTGGCAAGCACTGTCTGATCGTGCTCGCACCAGTTTACCACGGCGCTTTTTCTGTAGATGAGTCCTTTTTCAAAAAGTTTGATGAAAAATTCCTGCTCCCAGCGCGTATAAAGCGGATCGGAGGTAGCGAGCATACGGCGAGCCGAAAAGCTAAAGCCCAGGCGGTGCAGCTCGTTTTTCATATAATCGATATTTTCGTAGGTCCAAGTTTTAGGGTGAATGCCATGTTTGATCGCCGCGTTTTCTGCAGGCATGCCGAAGCTGTCAAAGCCGATCGGCTGAAGCACGTTGTATCCGCGAAGCCTGTAGTAGCGGCTCAGCGCGTCGCCGATGCTGTAGTTTCGCACGTGCCCCATGTGGATGCGGCCGCTTGGGTAGGGAAACATCGAAAGGATATATTTTTTAGGCAGGCTATAATCGTCCTTAGGCTCGAAAACTCCCTCTTCGTCCCAAATTTTCTGCCATTTAAGCTCAATACTTTTACTATCGTAAGGCATTTTGCGCTCCTAGAATTCGTCTTTAGTTTTTGCCGACTCGATCGCTATTAAAATTAGCGAGAAAAAGTTTGCAAGTAGCGCGCCGATGGCAAGCGAGGTCACGATCGATAGATCTCCCGGCGCTACTACAATCAAAACGAACGCCGGTATGAGATGCAGATCCGCTACGAGCGAGCTTGCAAAAAGCTCGGCTGCTAGCATATTTCGCACGCCTACCTTCAAAAGCGTCGAGACCGCATTTACGCTGGTTGCTATGAAAAGTAAAATTTCATTCTTCTCATACAAAAACCCGCCTATCGTAGTCATACTCATAAGCGCAAAAAATATGTAAATTACCCTTCCCCAGTTCATCTTCTATCCTTACACCGTGCCTTTTTCATACATGGCGCGATTCTTTTCTTTCTCTTTGATACGGCGCTGTTTTTCGGCTAAAAACGCGCGGTATTTCTCGACATTAAATTTAAACAAAATCAGCATCGGAGCAGCTACAAATACAGAGCTGAAAGTTCCTGCTACGACGCCTATTAGCATCACGAAGCTAAAGCCGTGGATCATCTCGCCGCCCCAGACGAATAAAATCACAATGACGATGAGAGTCGTAAGCGAAGTAAGCAGCGTGCGCGATAGCGTGTGAGAGATCGATTCGTTTATAACCTCGTCAAGCTTAATCGATTTACTATCTTTTACACCCTCTCGAATTCTATCGAAAACAACGATGGTATCGTTTAGCGAATAGCCCATTATAGTTAGAAGCGCAGCTAAAATTTCAAGGTTGAAATCCACGCCGGCTAAAATCATCGCACCTACGGCAACTACGACGTCGTGCAGATCCGATAGCACTGCGGCGACCGCAAATCTCCATTCAAACCGCAGGGTGATATAAACCAAAATGAGCGCAAACGACACACATACCGCTAAAATTCCGTTTGTGCGAAGCTCCTCGCCGACTTTAGGACCTACGATATCGACCTTGCGAATGTCGAAGTTTCCGCTGCCTTGCAAAATTTTTTGCGCCGCTAAAGCTGGATTATCACCCAGTTCACTCGCAGCGCCTGAATATCTAATCGTGACTTCTTGATCGCTACCAAATTCCGTAACGTTGATATTACCTAAATTTGCTGCTTCGAAGCGCTTTCTGATCTCATCAAGCGGTGCTTTGACGTCGTATTTAACCTGAATGAGCGTACCGCCGCTAAAATCGATGCCGTAGCTGACACCTTTAATGAAAAACAGCGCAATAGAGCCTATTATCAAAACTGCAGAAAGCGTAAAGGTAAAATATCTAAATTTCATAAAATCATAAATTTTGCCCTTATCAAACACTTGCATTTGCGCCTCCTCTTACTTTATAACCGAGCCAAAGCGCGGTATTTTTGCTCTTTTCCATCTTATCCATTACTAACTCAAACATTCCATGAGTGCCCAAAATCGCCGTTATCATCGACGCTACGATACCGATACTCATCGTGACGGCAAAGCCCTTCACCGGACCCGTGCCATAAGCATAAAGCGCAGCAGAAGTAATTAGCGTAGTGATATTTGAATCCACGATCGCGCTCATCGCATTTTCATAGCCTTTATTTATGCTTTGTCGGATCGAAACTCCCGTCCTTAGCACCTCTCTAACGCGCTCATTAATGATAACGTTCGCATCCACCGCCATTCCGATAGTTAGCACGATTCCCGCCATTCCAGGAAGCGTTAATGTTGCACCAAAAAGCGCCATACAAGCGATTAGAAATAAAATATTTACTACAAGCGCTATGTCGGCAAAAAGTCCCGCCACGCCGTAGTAGAAAATCATAAAGATTAAAATTGCAACCGCCGCAAGACTAAGCGCTGCCATACTTTTATCGATGCTATCTTGTCCTAGGCTAGGACCGATGCTGCGCGTTTCTGAGACTTTAACCGGAGCCAAAAGCGCGCCGCTTCTAAGCGCGATCGCTACGTCGTGCGCCTCTTCGACGTTAAATCCGCCGCTGATCTGACCGCTACCGCCGCCGATACGCTCGTTTATGCGCGGCGCGGAGTAAACCTTGCCATCAAGCACGATCGCAAGGCGCTTACCGACATTTTTGCCAGTAAAATCACCAAAAATTTGAGCGCCTTGAGAATTCAGCGTAAAATTTATGATCGGCTGATTGGTGTGTTGATCGAAAGCAACCTTCGCATCAACTAGCATCGCGCCATCAAGCACCGGAATTTCGTTTATGAGATACTTGTAATTCGGATTTTTAACGTCCGGGTAGATCACGTCTCCGTAAGCTCTAGCATCCGCTGCGCTGATAGTCTGCGCGCGGTCTTGGCGCACGTCGTCCACTGCCATAAGCTGCAAGTGAGCCGCTTTGGCGATCAGATCCTTGGCGCGCTGCTCATCCGCTGCACTTTTGACACCAGGAAGCTCAACCAAAATATAGCTCTCGCCCTGCTTTGCTACCGTCGGCTCCGCAAGTCCGAATTGATCCAAGCGGTTTCGGATAGTTTCTACGGCCTGTTCGATCGCGTACTTTTTAGTCGCTTCGACCTCCTCAGGCGTTAGCGTGACGCGGTATTTTTCGCCAGATTTTTGAATGTCTAATCCGCTTGCCGCACTATGCAAAATTGCATCAAATTTAGAAGCCTCGTCCGCGTCTAAAATTTCAAACTCGAACGAATCACCTTCCAATTTTAGCCCGTCCATCAGCAGATCATCGCGCTTGGCGGCGTAATTGACGCTCGCAGCGATCGATTTGATCTTTGAAACGACCGCCTCGTCGCTTTGAACTTCCAAAAGCATATGTAGGCCGCCTTGCAGATCCAAACCCAAGTTTATCTTGCTTCCCTTTTCGGTCTGAAAGATCGAAGGCGCGGCAAAAATCGCCGAAAAAATAACCGCAGCCAAAAAGATCAGCAGGCGGTATGAAATTTTACTGCTCATCTAATTTTCTTGCCACAAATTGTTTATCCAGCTCAACCATGACCTCATCGTTAAGCTTAACTGTGATAAAATCATTGTTTGTTTTCACGACCGTGCATTTTATGCCACCGCTAGTTATGATCTTATCGCCTTTGCCGAGCGCATCGACCATCGCTTTATGATCCTTGGCCTGCTTTTGCTGCGGTCTGATAATCAAAAAATACATAATCGCAAAGATTACGACGATAGGCAGGATTGATGCAAAGAAGTTTCCTTGTTCCATGTGTTTCCTTCATTAGAAATTTAAAAAGTAGCTATTTTACATTAAGTTACATAAATAAAGGCTTTGTTCTTGCCCTTGCGCTTTCAAATTTTATTTTCGTAGAAATTTTAAGCTCTAAATTTGACGGCTTAGGCGCTTTGGCGGCAGAATTTTTCTCGCCCCTGATCGCGATAGCAGCACTTTTTTATCTGCTAAAAGCAAGCAAGGCGGAGTGGTTTTGGTGCGGATTTTTTATCGGCGCGCTATGGATGCACTGGATCAGCTTCAGCCTGATCTATTTCGATCTTGCATTTTTGATCCCGATTGAAATTCTTGGAATTTGCCTCGTTTACGCCTTTATTTTCCGCATCTTTGTGATCTTTGACGCGCCGGTTTTGCGCGCTGCGTGCCTTTTGATTCTAAAATTTATCCATCCTTTCGGCTTTGATTGGCTAAATTTTGAACTGCTGCTAAGCCATGGAATTTTCAGAGCCGATCTTAGCGCGCTGGCTCTGATTTTAGCGGGGCTTTGCACGGTTTTGTATCTGCGCGGACGAGGCGCCCGGGCTAAGCTTAATGCCACGATCTTTGCGGTATTTTTGATCTGCGCGCTGCAATTCAGCCAAAAAGAGCCCGAGCCGCTACCGATTAAAATTTCACTCGCAAACACCGATATTTCGCAGCATGACATCTGGGCGAAGGATAAAATTTTATCCGCCGCGTTGGCAAATTTGGCTCGGATTGATGAGGCGATCGCAGAGGGACAAGACGCGATAATCCTGCCCGAGAGCGCCTTTGCGATGCCGCTAAATCTAGAAAACGCGCTAGTTGAAGCTCTAAAGGAAAAATCGCGCGCAATTACTATCGTAGCGGGCGCGGAAGCGTATGAGGACGGGAAATTTTACAACAGCGCCTATCTTTTTGCGAACGGGGAAATGAAGCGCTTCGATAAGCACATTTTGGTGCCGTTTGGCGAAATGGTGCCGCTGCCGGAATTCGCGCGAAATTTTATCAACCGCGTGCTGCTAGGCGGTGCGACCGATTTTTCGACGGCTAGTGGCTTTAGCGACTACGAGCTTGGCGGGCGAAGCGTAAGAAGCGCGGTTTGCTACGAGGCTACGCGCGCAGAGCTTTACGAAGGCTCGCCCAAATACGTCGTAGCGATCAGTAATAACGGCTGGTTCGTGCCGAGCTACGAGCCCTATTTGCAGCGCCTCATAATCCGCTACTACGCGAGCTTGCACGGCACATTGGTCTATCACGCCGTAAACGGCAGCGCTAGCGAAATAATCGCTCCGAAAAAGATCTGGATAAACCGCCTTAAAGATCATCTAAAATAGCCTAAAAAGTTATTTTTAAACGACTTTTAGGTAATATTTTAAAATTTTATTAGGAGCTAAATTTATGGCTAAATACAATCGCATACTCGTAAAATTTTCGGGTGAAGCGCTAGCGGGAGAGAACGGCTTTGGGATTGACAGCGAAATTTTAAAATTTATCGCCAAAGAGATCAAGCAGCTCGTAGAGGGCGGCATCGAAGTAGGCATCGTAATCGGCGGCGGCAACATCATAAGAGGCGTAAGCGCCGCAGCTAGCGGTATCATCAAACGCACCAGCGGCGATCATATGGGCATGCTAGCGACCGTCATCAACGCAATCGCGATGAGAGAAGCGCTAGAATACGCAGGCATGGACGTACGCGTGCAAAGCGCGATAAAGATGGAAGCGATCTGCGAGACCTTCATTATCGGTCGCGCTAAAAGGCACCTCGAAAAAGGTCGCGTCGTGATCTTTGCCGCGGGCACCGGAAATCCATTCTTTACTACCGATACTGCGGGCACTCTCCGCGCGATCGAGATCGGAGCAGACGCTATCATAAAAGCCACCAAGGTAATGGGGATCTACGACAAAGATCCGCAAAAATTTAAAGACGCCAAATTGCTTTCCAAAGTCACTTACGATCAAGCCCTGCACGACAACATCAGGGTGATGGACGATACAGCTATCGCGCTTGCTAAGGACAATGCACTTCCGATCATCGTATGCAATATGTTTAAGAGCGGAAATTTATACAAAATCGTCGATGGCGGAGATCTAAGCTCCTGCTCGATCGTAAAAAACTGAAATTTTAAATTTAAGGAGAATTGATGAGAACCGAACAAATTGTAGCCAAGGCTTTAAAAGTAACGGGCGGAGACCGATATAAGCTATCTTTGATGATAAGCAAACGCGCCGAGCAGCTAGCTGCAGGCGAACCGCCGTTAATAGATAACGTAGATACTCGCAGAATGAAATTTGCCGATATAGCAATCTTAGAACTAGCCGAAGGTAAGATCGCATTAGATGGAATCGTTGACAAGGATTAATGATAACTTCTTAGAAAGTCTTATCGACGATGTCGTCGATACCAAAGACATCCAAAGCGCCAAGCAGCTGCTTTATAATCTAAAAGAGCCCACTCCGCTGCTGGTAGATGCTATAAATTTATGCATCGCGCAGCATGACGGGCAGTTTCGCAAAAGCGGCGAGCCATATGCGATCCATCCGATTTTGGTAGCTTGCTTCGTATCTTTTATGGGCGGAGACGACGCGATGGTAATATCTGCGCTATTGCATGACGTAGTAGAGGATACAGATTACAGCATCGAGCAGGTTAGACAAAGATTCGGCGACGAAGTAGCCAAAATCGTAGAAGGGCTTACTAAAATCGTAAACATCAGGGAGGATAAATTAGCCCCATCCGGCGATAGCAACGCCAAGCTGCGAACTACCGCGCTTACCTTCCGCAGGATGCTGATGATTTCCATTAACGATCAGCGCGTTTTGGTAGTCAAACTCTGCGATAGGCTGCACAATATGCTAACCCTAGACGCACTTCGCCCAGATAAGCAAAAACGTATCGGCGAGGAGACGCTTTTGGTTTACGCGCCGATCGCGCACAAGCTTGGAATTTCATCGATCAAAAACGTGCTTGAAGATCTTAGCTTCAAATACGTTATGCCTAAAGAGTATTCGGCGATTGCCGATTACGTCGAAGAGCATAAGCAGCAGCTTCAGATGAGCTTGAGCAAATTTAGCGAAAAGATCAAAGAGTATATGCTCTCAAACGGCTTTAGTGAGGGCAGCTTTGAGATCCAAAAGCGGATGAAACACTACTACTCGATCTTTTTAAAAATGCAGCGCAAAGGAATTTCGATCGAGGAGGTGCTCGATCTTTTGGCTATCCGCATCATCGTGCAAAAGCCGATGGATTGCTACTTGGCTCTGGGTATAATACATACTAAATTTAATCCGCTCATATCGCGCTTTAAGGATTATATCGCACTTCCGAAGCAAAACGGATATCAGACGATCCACACGACTGTCTTTAACGAAAGTATGATCGTAGAGGTGCAGATCCGCACCTTCGATATGCACAACACCGCGGAATTCGGCGTCGCAGCGCACTGGAAATATAAATATAGCGGCTCGATCAATCCGAAGCTTGATTGGCTAAACGACATCGGCATGCAGGAAGAGGACGACGCCAACGCCGAGGATCTTTACGAATACGCTAAAGACAGCCTCTACGTCGAGGATATCGCCGTATATTCGCCCAAGGGCGGAATTTTTACATTGCCGCGCGGTGCTACAGCGCTTGATTACGCCTACGAGATACACTCTCAAGTGGGCTTAAAAGCGACCGAGGCCTTTATAAATCGCGTCAAGGTGCCACTTCTTACGGAGCTAAAAAACGGAGATATCGTTCATATCATCACCGGAAGCGAGCCACACTACCGCTGCAGTTGGCTAAGCTCGGTCAAAACCGGCAAGGCGCGCGCGACGATCAAGGCGTTTTGCAAGCAAAAGATCAGAGATATAAATTTTGAAGTAGCGATTAAAATTTTATGCGCGATCTTTACGACGAGCAAGGAGAGCATTTTAAGCTGGCTTGAAAAAGAAAATTTAAGCAAAAAGATCGACAAAGCAGCCTATGACTCGGTATTTTTAAAAGACGTCGTAAACGCGCTTAAAAAATACCCGCTCAAAGAGAAATTTTTCAATATGAAATTTCGCAGCAAGTATGAGATCGAGAAGCAAAAATTTGACAACATCGTGGTGTATTCAAATTTTAAAATCGACGAGGTTGAGTTTGATTACTGCTGCAACCCAAAGCGCGGCGACGACATCATCGGCTTTCGCAACGGACACGGCGTGACGGTGCATCATAAGCTGTGCGAACGTGCAAGCGAGCTAATCAAAACCGATGAGATGATCTTCGTAAAATGGACGCGTAATGCGCCGCACCGCTACAAGATCATATTAAATTTAGAAAATAAGCGCGGCTCGCTGGCGACGTTTTTGAACTATTTAGTCAAGCTCGAGATCGATCTGGTATCGATAAGCCTCAACGAAAATAGCGAAACGACGTCAGATTATTTTGAGATCATCATCGAGCTGAACGAAAATTTAGACTCCACGGAGATTAAAGACAAACTCAAAAACCGCTTTAAAATCGTGGATTTCGTATCACTTACGGACGTATATAAAAACTAAATAAGGGAGAGCAAATGGCTGACATTCAAGGCATTATGGAAAATTTTAAGCGCGGCGTCGCGGAGATCATCGGCGAAGAGCAGATCGAGGCGCTGATTAGGCGCTATTACGACAGCGGCGAGGTCTTTTACGTCAAAGTCGGCATGGATCCCACTGCTGCGGATCTACACCTAGGACACGCCGTCGTTCTAAATAAACTTGCATTTTTGCAAAACCACGGCGCGATCGTGCAGTTTCTAATCGGCGATTTTACCGCTCAAATCGGCGATCCTACGGGTAAGAGCGAGACTCGCAAAAAGCTAGCGCGCGAAATCGTGCTTCAAAACGCCAAAACCTACGAGCAGCAGGTGTTTAAAATTTTAAATCCCGCCAAAACCAAGGTGATGTTTAATTCCGAATGGACCAACCGCCTGGGTGCTAGCGGTATGATCGAGCTATCAAGCACTTTTAATGTTGCCAGGATGCTCGAGCGCGACGACTTCGAGAAGCGCTACAAGGCCGAGCAGCCGATCAGCATCAGCGAGTTTATGTATCCGCTACTGCAAGGATACGACAGCGTTTGCATGAAATGCGATATAGAATTTGGCGGCACCGATCAGAAATTTAATCTTTTAATGGGTCGCCAGCTGCAAAGAATTTACGATATCGGTAAAGAGCAAAGCGTCGTGATGATGCCGCTTTTGGTAGGTACCGACGGCACAAACAAAATGAGCAAAAGCCTTGGTAACTACATCGGCGTAACCGATACGCCGCATGATATGTACGGCAAGGTGATGAGCATTAGTGACGCGTTAATGTGGGATTGGTATAATCTGCTAAGCCAAAAAAGCAGCGAAGATATCGAGCTAATAAAAGGCTTTGTGGCCGATGGCTCGATCCATCCTAAGGCGGTTAAGGAGGAGCTTGCCTCCGAGATCGTAACGCAATTTTATGACGAAAACACCGCCTTTGAAGCCAAGCAGGAATTTGACCGCGTCCACGGCGCCGGCGAGCTTCCTAGCGAGATCAAGGAGTACCACGTAAGCTCGCCTGCATGGATAGTAAAGGCGCTAATTAGCTGCAAGCTCGCAGTCTCTAGCTCGGATGCGCGCAGATTGATAAAATCAAACGCCGTAAGTATCGATCAAAATAAAATTTTAGATGAGCAGCTTCAGCTTAGCTCGGGCGAATATACACTCCAAGTAGGAAAGAAAAAATTCGCTAAATTAAAGGTGGATTAATGAGTATAAAAATAGGCAAACACGAGATTGCGCACCCGATAATTCAAGGCGGCATGGGACTTGGTATCAGCTGGGATAATCTTGCCGGCAATGTCAGCCTAAACGGCTGTCTAGGCGTCATTAGCTCGGTCGGCACCGGCTATTACGAGAATCTTAAATTTGCCAAAAAATCGCTCGATGGCAGACCATATCAAAGCGAGAATTTTTATAGCAAAGAGGCGCTTTTTGCCATCGTGCAAAACGCTCGTAAAATTTGTGGCGATGCGCCTTTGGGGATGAACGTAATGTGTGCGGCGAACGACTACGAGCACATCGTGCGCGACACGTGCGAAGCAGGTATCGACATCATAATTAGCGGCGCCGGGCTTCCTACCAATCTGCCGGAATTTACGGCCGATTTTCCGGACGTCGCGCTCGTGCCCATCGTCTCCTCCGCTAAGGCTCTTAAGATCATCGCCAAGCGCTGGAAGCAGCGCTACGACAGAATTCCCGACGCTGTAGTGCTCGAAGGCCCTCTTAGCGGCGGACATCAGGGCTTTACCTACGAGCAGTGCGGCGATCCAGCGTTTGCGCTAGATAATCTAATCCCGCAAGTAAAAGCAGAAATCGCACAATGGGGCAGCTTCCCGCTATTTGTCGCAGGCGGAATTTGGGATAAAACCGACATTGATCGCGTGAAATCTTTGGGCGCGGATGGCGTGCAGATGGGTACGCGCTTCATCGGCACCTTTGAATGCGACGCCGCGGAGGAATTTAAGCAGGTACTTCTTAACGCCAAAAAAGAAGACATCCAGCTTCTAAAATCGCCCGTAGGCTATCCCGCGCGCGGAATTCATACCAATCTGCAAGATATGATCGCCGCGGGCAGCGCGCCTAAGATCCGCTGTATCAGCAACTGCGTAAGCCCTTGCGAGCGCGGCAAAGGCGCTAACGCCGTAGGATACTGCATCGCCGACCGCCTAAGCGACGCATATCTGGGCAAAACGCAAAGCGGCCTGTTTTTTACCGGTGCGAACGGATGGCGATTAAACGAGATAATATCCGTGAAGGAATTGATAGAAAAACTTGTAAATGGCGAAGATAGTTAAAATTTTTCTAATCGCGGCTTTTAGCTGCGTATTGGCGTTTGGAGCTTCCAGCGAGGCGTTTTTTGCGAAATTCGACAAGGATTTCATCGTAGCGACGCCGAATTACAAGCGCTCGCTGCACAAAGAGCTAAAATCGCTCTACCAAGGCGCGTCCGATAAAGAGGTCCGCATCAAAGCGCTAAAGAGGCTGGTTTACAGCTCGAAAAATTTAGGGCTTGACTCCTCCGCCTACGAAAAGGAGCTCGCGCGCATAAATACAAAGGACGCGGATAAAACGAAATCCAAAAGCTCTAGCGACGAAAGCAAACAAAGCTCAAGCTCCGCTGAAAAGAAAAGCTCGAAAAATTCCAAAAAAACAAGCTCTGCTAGCAATGAGGACTCTCAAGCTTCGAGCAGCTCCAAAACAAAATCCACAAAAAGCAAAAAAAGCTCCGAAGCGGAAAATTCCAAAAGCTCTTCAAATTTAGCGGATAAAAATCCCAAAGCTTCCGCCTCGGAAAATTCTAAAGCCTCTACATCCAAAAACTCCTCCGCCAAAAAAACGCAAGCTGCGAAAAACGCCGATCTAAGCTCGCTATCTAAAGAGGATTTGGAATTTTTACGCTCGACTAGACCGATCGGCGCGGACGAGGCCGTAGACTCCCAAGAGGACGATGGCGGTGAGGACGCAATCGCGCAAAACGAGGATGAGGAAGAGGCCGCAGATCAAAGTAGCGAGCTTAGAAAAAGCAGCGTCAAAAAAGCGGACAAAAACGCCCAGCTTGCGTTAAATTCTCTGCGCGGCGATAAAAACGAGATCGTGCTTGAGTTTAACCGCGATCTAAGCCAGAGCGATTACAAGGATTTCACCATTGCAAGCAACGATCATTTTCGCTTCGTGATTGATTTTAGCGCGCGACAAAAGTCACAAAAAACGCGGCTTAAAGATAGCTTTGTTAGCGATGTACGCGTCTCGCAATACAACGACAAGACCGTGCGCATCGTACTTAGCGACCCGAAAGAATTCAACGCAAACGTAGAAATTAACGGCAATATGATGATTTTAAGTACGGCTGAAGGCTTAAAAGCTGCAAAATCTGCGCGCGCAGAAAAAAACAAGGATCAAAAATCAGGGCGCAAGCGCGGACGAGAGCAAGATAGCGAGCCGCAAGTCAGCACTATAGATGAAACTCAAGGCGCCAAAACCGTATCCGTGGCTGCCGGTAAAATTTACAAATCGACCAAAGGCAAGCTCATCGTAATCGATCCGGGGCACGGCGGTAGCGATTCGGGCGCGGTCGGAAACGGGCTGAAGGAAAAAAATGTCGTGCTGGCCACATCCAAAAAGCTCGGTGCGCTGCTTACCAAGCGCGGATACAAGGTTCTTTATACGCGTAGCACCGACGTGTTTATAAATTTAAGGTCGCGCACCGCTTTCGCCGCTAAAAAAAACGCCGATATGTTTATCTCGATCCACGCAAACGCTGCTCCTAACGCTAGCTCAGCACTTAAAATGAGCGGTGTGGAAACCTTTTTCTTAAGCCCGGCTAGAAGCGAGCGCAGTAAAAACGCCGCCGCGCTCGAAAACAGGGGCGATTTGGAGGATATGAACACCTTCTCGAAGCAGACCTTCCTAAATTTCTTAAATCGCGAGAAGATAATCTCCTCAAACAAGCTTGCCATCGACATTCAAAGCTATATGCTAAGCTCGGTCAAAAAGAGCTTTTCAAGCAAGGACGGCGGCGTGCGCGAGGCGCCGTTTTGGGTGCTGGTGGGCGCTACGATGCCCGCGGTACTCGTGGAGATCGGCTACATCACGCACCCGCAGGAGGGTAAAAATTTAGGCAAAAGCGCCTATCAAGACCGCATCGCCCAAGGTATCGCAAACGGCGTGGACGCGTACTTTCAGAAAAACAAGTGATGAAATTTTACGCGCCACGCATTTTGCGAGCGAGATGAAATTTTATTTTGGCGCCAAGATTTGCTCCGCAGATATAGTTTGGCGAGCGGCACAGATCTTGCGATAAACAGAGCGAGAGGCGGTAAATTTAAAATTTAAAATCCGCCGCGCTAAATTTAAAGCAAAACGCGCGGGCGCTTGCATGCAAATTTCGCTCGCATGCCAAATATTTACTACGGGCAGGTAAATTTTGCGGGGCGTCTTGCGGCGCCACGAGCTGGGGATATATAACGGCTTAGACGCGGAATTTTAACGCGGCTCGGCGTAAAATTTTAAAGCACAGACTTGGCACCACTTGCTCAGCAGAGTGCGGCTGGCGGTAAAATTTACCGACAAAATCGCATTTAAGTCGCGCAAAAATAGCGATTTTGTCGCGCTAATGCGAATCGCGTTTCAAACCGCCGTCCGCGCAATTAGGATTGCACTTTAAGTTATGAGCGTGTATATTGCGCCAATCGCGTTTAAAACAGCGCGGTCGCGTCCTGAAATTCCGTGCTATGTCCGCAAGACGCACGATATTTGCGTAATGCTTCAGACATGGCAGTTGCAACGCGCCGATGCCTGTGCTCTATGCGCATAAAAGGCGCAGCTGAATCGTAAATTAAAGATAAATTTTAAAAGGTCTGAAATGAAAAAAATCGTATTTTTGATCCTGCTTTTCGCCGCCGTCGCGCTCGCGCTCTACGTCACTTCGCGCGTCAATCCGAGCCTTTTTGCCGAGATCAAAGTCCTAGGCGCGCTGCTAAACGCCACGATCTTCGGCGTCGCGCTCATCGCCTTAGCAATCGGCGAAAAAGACGTAGTGCGCTTTCCGTTTCTTACCGCCTCGCTGCTCGCGCTGTTTTCGGGGCTGGTAGAGGGCGTGCTGCTCTTCGAAAACCGCTACTACATCGCGATCACCGCGGTGGCGTTCGTCGCCTTCGTCTTTTATCTGCAGATAAGGCACAAAAGATTTTCAAATAAAATTTATAAAAATTCTGCGGACGCAGGCTCTAAAAATTTAGACGGCAACGAGAGCGAAAATTTCAAAGAAAGCGGCGAAATTTCAAATTCTCAAAACGAGGATGAAATTTTAAACTCCAGTGGCGATCTCGATGAAAATTTCGCAAGCGGCGCCGATGAAAATTCCGACGAAAATTTTAAAATTTTAAACGACGGCACAGATGAAGGCGACGAGAGCAAAAATTCCGCGCAAAATTTCAATCAGGGCGGCGAAAATTCCGTGCCCGACGCAAGGCGCGACAGATGATCAAATCCGCGCTGATCGCGCTTGCGGTGATATTTTTACTGCTTTTAAATTTAGCCAATCTTTTCGGCATGATAGGCATAAGCGGGCCGGTGCCTGCGATGATCTGGTTTGCGATCAGTTTCTGCGGGGTTTTTTACCTATACAAATTTTGCGGCGCAAAGCCAGTCGCGGCGCGGATTGGGATCTTTGCCGTAGCCTTCGTGGGCGGATTTTTCACAAGCGTTTTGTACTACGGATTTTTTAATTCGCAAACTTTGGAATTTGCCTTTACATACGCCTTTTTCGCGGTGGTCTTTACGCTCGGCATCGGCGTGATTTTGTAGCGAGCTTTAAAAATTTAGCGCCCTGCTTAAGATTTCACCGCCGACTTAAAAACAAGTCTCGCGCGATTTCGTAAAATTTCAAAATTTATCCGCACGGGCTAAATTTACATCCTAATCTTGTAGGTCTTGTAGTTATCCTTCATCCTAAACGTCAGCAAATTTTGCAAAATTCCAAAAAGGATCATAAAGGTGATGAAGCTGCTGCCGCCATAGCTGAAAAACGGCAGCGGCACGCCCACGACGGGCGCGAAGCCCACCACCATCGAGATATTGACGCCCGTGTAGATGAAAATGAGCGAGGCAAGCGCGCTCGTAAAGACCCGTATCAGATAATCGCTTTTGAAATCGTAGTTCAGGCTCAGCAGATGCAGTATCAGCAGCGCATACAGCGCGATCAGCGCGGCAGCCCCCACGAAGCCGAAGCGCTCGATCGTATAAGCGAAGATAAAATCGCTCGTCGCAATCGGCAAGAATTTAAAGTGCGTCTGCGTCGCTTCATCCTTATCCTTGCCGTAGATGCCGCCGTTTCCGATAGCGATGATCGCCTGCTTGACCTGGTAATTGGGCTCCTCGCTGATGAAATCGGCGATGCGCTTTTTTTGATAATCGTGCATGTTTTCGTACAAAATCGGCGAGCTGGCCACAAAAACGATGATCAGCGTAAGCCAAATTTTTTTATCGACGCCGATGATGAAAAGGATCGCAAATCCCGTCAAAAAAAGTATCGCGGCGGTGCCTAGATCGGGCTCTTTCGCGATCAGAACGAAAGGCAGAAGTATGTAAAAGCTAAGGCGCAAAAAATCCTTCAGCCCGTAGCCGTTTTTCGGCGGCGGATTTTTGTGTATCAGATACATCAGCATCAGGATAAATGCGGGCTTCATTACCTCGCTGGGCTGCAGCGTAAAATGCACGAAAGGAATCTCTAGCCAGCGCCTAGCTCCTAGCTTGCTAACGCCGAAAAAATCGACGCTGAGCAGCAATATGATGTTGGTCCAATAAAATATCGGGATCAGATATAAAAATTTGCGTATCGGAAAGAGAAAAAACAGCGTAAAAACGGCAAATCCGACGCCGAAATAAACCACCTGCTTCGAGGACAGCACGTCGTTTGCCTCGCTTATTAAAACGTATGAAAAAACCACTATCGGCACGATCAAAAAAGGTTGAATGAAATCAAAATATGCTAAAATCTTTTTGTCAATTTTAAACAACGCTTAATCCTATTAAAATTTTGACGTAAGAATAGCCAAAAAAGGTATAAATTTGGATAATCTAATAGCACAATGCAGCGAAAGGCTCGACGTTTTTTTAAGCTCGCAGCTTGGAATTTCGCGCAACCAAATATCAAATTTAATCAAATCCGCAGCGGTCAGAGTGAACGGCGCGGTGCAAACTAAGCCCGGCTACAAGCTATCTGCGGGCGAGCTCGTACGTATCGACTACCCCGCGTCCGCGCCGCAGCAAACAAGCGCGGAGAGGCTAAACTTCGACGTTGAAATTTTATACGAGGACGATGATCTGCTCGTGGTAAATAAGCCCGCGGGCCTTACCGTCCACCCCGCCGCAAGCGTCAAAGAACCGACGCTCGTGGACTGGCTCAAGTCTCGCGGCTATCTGCTCTCCACGCTCGGCGGCGAGCTTCGCGCAGGCATCGTGCACCGCCTGGATAAGCTCACCAGCGGCGCCCTGCTCGTCGCCAAAAACAACGCCGCGCACGCCGCGCTCTCGGCGCAGTTAAGCGATAAAAGCATGGGGCGGATATACCTCGCGCTCATCGACCTGCCGCTGAAAGAGCCCTGCGTGATCGAGCGACCGATCTCTCGCAACCCCGCAAACCGTCTAAAAATGGGGATCGTGCCCGGCGGACGTAGCGCAAAGAGCGCGTTTTATGAAATTTTAAGCGGAGCGGAATTAACGGAACTTCAAAACTCCGCCGAGAGGTGCGATGAAATTTTAGGCGCAGGCGACGGTACGGCTGCGAACGCAAGCGCAAGTAGAATTTCCACTGAAGAGAAAATTTTGGGCGACGCTATGGATAAAATTTCAACTGGTGATGCGAATAAAATTTCGGCTGTATCCACAGGCAAGGATAAAATTTTAAACGCTAGCAGGGACGCAGATGCGAGTAAAATTTTAGCGACCCACGCAAGCGCGAATCCCAACGCAGGCACGGATAAAATTTTAAATAATCGTGCGGATAACGTGGATGAAATTTCAAATAATTGCATGCAGAGCGCGGATAAAATTTTAATTCAAAGCGCAGATAAAATTCCAAATAACCGCGCGGATAACGCAGATAAAATTTTAACCGCCGATATGAGCGCGGATCAAACCCAAACCGCCCGTCTCGCCGAGAATAAGGCTTTAAATTTTAAAAATCCCGCTCAAAACTATAAGCTGCCGCCGATAAACTTAAAGAGCTTTAATCTCGTCGCGGCGAAGCTCTTCACGGGTCGCACGCATCAGATCCGCGTGCATTTAAGCTCGATAAATCGGCACATTTTGGGCGATCATTTATACGGATTTAAGAGCGAAAACGCTAAAATTAGCAGGATTTTGCTCCATGCCTATTTGCTCTATTTCATCCATCCGCGAAGCGGCAAAGAGGTGAAAATATGCGCGGGCTTGCCGAGCGAATTTCTAAATTTTACGACAAATCAAAAGGTAAAGGATGAAATTTATGAAAAAATTTTACCGACTAACGTTGAGCGCTACTTTAGCGATATTAGTGGCTGGCTGCGCTACGTCTAGCGCGCCTAGCGCAAGCGACGAAAGCCTGCCGCGCGTGGAGAGCATTAGGACGATCACGAGCGACAATGAGATCGGACTTGAGTGGCCAAGATACGACAGCAATACCGCCGTACTTGGCTTTGTCGTTTACCGAGCGCCTGCAAGCGGCGGCGAAGCCAAAAAAATCGCCACTATCGCAGATCCATACTCCACACACTACGTAGATACGAGGCTGCAGCCGGGCACTTCGTATAAATACACCGTGCGCACATACGGCGCCAAGGGCGTTTCGGCTCCTTCTCCGGTCGCTATCGCAAGCACAGCAAAGATGCTAGAGTCCGTGCCGTTTGCGCAGGCGATCTACGGGCTTCCGGGCCGCGTTAAGATCATCTGGCGCCCGCATCCAGATCTTCGCGTAAGCTCTTATCTAATCGAGCGCCGTCCTAAGGGAGGCGAGTCATGGAGCACGATTAAAGAGGTTCGCGGCAGACTTAGCGCCGAATATATCGACAATATCGATTACGGCGAAGGATACGAATACCGCATTACCGTCAAAACCGAAAACGGAGAGCTGTCCAAGCCTAGTGCAGTCATTGCCGCAGCGCAGGCAGAATAAAGTTTGCCGAATTTCATAACCCAAAGCGTGAGCCTGCCGCCGCTGCCTGCTAGATTCGGCGAGGTCGAATTTTTAGAAACGGCGCGCGGCAGAAATTTAACGCTCGTGCGAACTAAGAGCTTTGATAGCGAGTTTTTTATCACCCTAAAGCCCAGCGACGGCAAAGTAATAGTAAAGGGCGAAAAGATCACTAAGCCCGCCAAGATCGGTCATCTGCAGCGAGCGCTCGAAATTTTTAAAGAGCGCTTCTGCGGGTCGATCATCTCGCAGGCGTTTGCTTACAAAGACAGCTCGCTCACCGAAAAAACGCCGCTGATTTTGGACGAGAATGAAATTTTATCCCTCGTAAAAAGCTCTAAATTTAATAAAATTTTCATCGAGATCGGCTTCGGCTCAGGCCGACACCTGCTTCATCAAGCGCACTCAAATCAAGACGCGCTGCTAATCGGTATCGAAATTTACAAGCCAGCAATCGAACAGGTCGCAAAGCTAGCGATCCGCGAGGGGCTGCAAAACATCGCTCTCATAGCCACCGACGCGCGGATTTTACTAAGCCTGCTTCCCGCGGGTTGCTTGCAGCGCGTGTTTTTGCACTTCCCCGTGCCGTGGGACGATGCGCCGCACCGCCGCGTCATAAGCGACGAGTTCGCCTCGCAGATCGCACGCACGCTCGAGCTCGGCGGCCGCTTCGAGCTTCGCACCGACAGCGAGGAGTACTTCCTCTATGCGATGCAAAAGCTCTCGCCCTACGTTCAGCGAAAAGCGGGCGAAATTTCGCATTTTAAAAACCGCGACGCCGCCGTAGCGAGCAAATACGAGGATAGATGGCGCAAGATGGACAAAGACATCTACGATCTGATCTATGAGAACAAAACCGCGGGTCTGGGCGAGCCGCAGCAATTTGAGATGGAATTTTTAAAATTTGACGCGGCGGCAATCGCACGAAATTTTAAAAATTCTACCTTCAAAGGCGAGGATTTTTTCGTGCATTTTGAGGAAATTTTTTATTTTGACGCGCAAAAAAGCTTGGATGCGGACTGGGCTTGCACCGCGGATGGTGGCGTAAATTTTGATGCAGGCAGTGACTCAAATTTTACCTCAAAAACGAACTCAAATCCTTGTGCAAACCTAGATGGCGGTTTTATCTCGTACGAAGCAGGCGCCGACGGCATGTCCGAAGCCATAAATTTAAACGCAATGCGAGGAAAAAATTTAACTAAGCGCGCAAGCATGGATGAAATTTCGTCAGGCGGCGGCAAAATTTTAGCTACGACAGCGAGCGATAAAATTTCAGCTTGCGAGAACGCTACACAAATTCTAAAAAAAGCAAGCGGCGCACTGAATACAAACCGCGCGGATAAGACGAGTGCAAAAGACGGCGTAAATTTAAAAGAGGATCGCTTGAGCACAAACGGCGTAAATTTAACAGGCGGCGGCGTAGCGAGTGCGAGAAATACGATAAGCACAGGCGCCGCAACGAGCGCTAAATTTAACCGCCCCGCCTCGAGCGAAAAGCGCGCTTTAGCCTGCGAACAGATCGCAACAAGCAGCGCGCTAAATGCTAGCGGCACGGAGGGTGCGCTTGCAGCTATCGACGCGACAGGTGCGAGCACTACACCCGCAGCGATCGGCACAATAGATGCAAGCAATATGCCGAATTTGGACGGCTCATTCGCGGCGACCCGTGCAGCGGAAGCAAACGCCACATCAAATGCAACCCACACAGACGAAGCGAACGTTACGCAAATTCTAAAAAAAGCGAGCGCCATACTTTGCAAAAATGAATTGCAAACCGAACTAAAAAACGAGCTAAACCACGCTGCTGAACCGCAAGCCGAATTACAAAATAAATCAAACTCTATCAAGTCGCAAGTCGGGCGCCGAAGCGAGCCAAGCCATGACGAGCTACAAGCCGAACACCAAGGCAAATTAAACCGTGCCGAGCAGCAAGATAAACAGCAAAGCAAGCCGTGCTGCACCGAGCCGCAAAACGAACGGCAAAGCAAGTCGGGCGCCGCCGAGCCGCAAGACGTGCTAATCCTGCTTTCGCTCGGTGCATTCGACTTTCCGCAGCAGTGTTTCATCCGCGCAAACGCAAGCGGCACGCGCTACTTCATCCGCCGCCCGCTTCCTACGCGCGAAAACCACGCGGCACATCAAAAAATTTCGGAGATATTTTCACAATGGCAGAGATAACGGACGATTACAACATCATCACCGCAGCGGGCCTCACGCTAGGCTACGAAAAGGCGGGCGCAGTCATCCAAGACGCGAGCTTCGGCATCGGTGCGAAGGACTTCGTCATCATCACGGGCAAGAGCGGCAGCGGCAAATCCACGCTGCTTAAGTCCTTCTACGGCGGTATCGACATCATCGGCGGCGAGCTAAACGTCTGCCTGTGCGATCTAAAGGGCATCACAAACTCCGATCTGCGCACCCTGCGCCAGCGCATCGGCATTATCTTTCAAAACTACCGCCTGATCAACGAATGGACGATCGAGCGCAACATAATGCTTCCGTTAATGATAATGGGCTACAATCAACAGGTCTGCCAAGACCAAGCCAAAAAGCTACTGCGCCACGTCGAGCTCGGGCATAAGATGGGTAAGTATCCGCTCGAGCTTAGCGGCGGCGAGCAGCAGCGCGTGGCTTTGGCGCGTGCGATGGCGCATAATCCGCGCCTGCTGCTGTGCGACGAGCCTACGGGAAATTTGGACGACTACTCCAGCGCCATTATTTGGAATTTGCTGCGCTCGGCGTGCGAGTCGTGGAACGCCTGCGTCGTCATCGTAACGCACAAAATGCCCTCCACGCTTCGTTTTAGGCACCGACATTTTGAGATTAAGGACGCTAAAGTAAATGAAATCGATTAAAACCCATTTCGGCGTGATCTTTTCGCTCGTCGCGCTGCTTTTCTCCGTGCAGTTTGGAATTTTTATGAGTAACCTAACCAAAAGCTACGAGCGCTCGATCCAAAATGAATACAACATCGTGCTAGTCTCCAAAACCCCGCTCAGCCTGCAAGACGCGCAAAAAGCGGTGCCGAAGATCAGCTCGCTTAGCGAAATTTCCACAGCGGGCATCACCGAGCGACTGAAGGGTAAAATTTCACAAAACGCCTTTGCCGAGCTTAGTAAAAATTTGCCTAAATTTTATAGCGTCAAGCTCGAGAGCTTCCCCGACGCCGCACAGCTTGCAAAGATCGAGCAAGATCTAAAATCCATAGGCTCGCTTACGCGGGTTGAAATTTTTAAAAAGACCCACGATGAAATTTTTAAAATTTTACTGCTTATCAAAAGCCTCGTTTACGGCTTTGCGTTTCTCATCGTGCTTTTAGGCGTGATGTTAATTCACCGTCAGATGCGTATCTGGGTTTACGAACACAAAGAGCGCATCGAGATCATGGAGCTTTTCGGCGCGTCGTTTCTGATAAAAAGCGGCAAACTCTACCGAATGGCGATAATAGACTCCTTCATCGCCACGCTGATCGTGACCTGCTTTTACATTGCGCTTCCCTCTTGGGAGATGTTTTCGACAACGCTTAAAGGTATCGGCGATCTGCGCACCGCCATAGTGCTGCCTTACGACGCGCTGATCCTTTTAGGCGTGGCTTTAGCACTATCTATCATCGCGGTAAGTTTTGTGATGCTGCAAATCGGAAATAAACGAGCATGAAAAAGGCTTTTTTAGCGCCGCTTCTTACGCTGGGGCTTGCCGCGGCTCTTACTTATGCCGCGCCCGCAAAGGGACAAAGCACGAAAGATAAAATCGCCAAAGCGGGTCAAGAGCTCAAAAGCTCGCAAAAGGAGGGGATGCAACTCTCGCAAAAGATCGACGAGATCGCAGGCCAGATCGTAAAGGAGCAGGAGGGCTTTAAAAAGCGCGAAGGCGAGATCAAGCAGCTAAGCGACACGATCGAGGGCTTAAAAGATCAATACGCCACTGAAGCGCAGGAGCTTGAGAAGCTCAATAGCCAAAAAGTCACTCTTCTTAGCGTACAAAACGATCTGGAAAGCAAGATCGTAAGCGTAATCTCACAAGAGCTATCGTTTGATCTCATCACCGACGTAAATTCCACCACCACGCCCGATTCTATCATGGCTAGCGAAATTTTAGAAGCTCTTGGCGTCGTTATGAACGACGAGCTGAAAGGGCTAATCAAAGACTACGAAAATAATCAAAATTTTATCAACGAGCAGAACAAAAAGATCAAATCGATCCAGGCGAGCATGGCGGGCTATGACAAGAAAAAAACCGATCTTGACGCCAAGCAAACCACCCAAAAAGAGAAGCTCGCGCAGATGAAAAAGGACAAAGAGGACTACATCGCGAAGCTGGAGAAGATAAACGACGAGCAAGACGCCATATCTAAGACCCTGCAGGAGCTTAAGATCATCGACGACGCCGAGGAGAAAGCCAAAGCGCAGAAGGAGGAAGCGGCGCGCCAAGCAAAGCTTGAAGCGCAGAAGCAAAAGGAGCGTCAGGCGCGCGAAAAAGAGTACGCCAAAGCAAAGGTAGCTGCCAAAAAAGCGGGCAAGCCCGAGCCTGCGCCTCCTAGCGAGCCCGAGCCAGAAGTGAGCGAGCCAGCGGATGAGCGCGTAAGCAAGATCAACCAAAAGGTCAAGCAGTACGGCTCTAGCTATCAGTCCTCGCGCGTTAAAAAATACGGCGGAGCCAAGACGACAGCGCCTTTAAACGGCGCGTATTTGAAGCGAAAATTCGGCAACTACAACGATCCCGTGTATAACATCAAGCTTTTCAACGAAAATATCGTGCTAGGCTCAAACAGCGGCGATACGCAGGTTAAGGCGGTGCTACCGGGTAAAGTGGTCTTTGCTAAAGAAACCGCCGTGCTCGATAAAGTCGTGATCCTAGAGCACAGCGGCGGCATCCACACGATCTACGCGCATCTAAATCAGATCCCGCCTACCGTGCGCGTCGGCTCCAACGTCAAAAAGGGCTACATCATCGGGCGCATCGGCTCGGATCTGACCTTTGAAGTGACGCAGCAGAACTACCACATCAACCCGCTCGATCTAATCAGCTTGAGGTAAGCCGTGAGCAGGGAAAATCCTAAATTTGGCGAATCTTGCGAGGATGCCGAAAGTCTAAATTTAAGCGAGCAAAGCTCGGACTGCGAGTTAAATTTGAGCGATGAAAATTCTGCGGCGACGTTAAATTTAAACGATCAAAGCTCTGCCGCCATAGATATTGCCTCTACGTCAAATTTAGATAGCGAGAATTCCGCCACGGGAGCCACTGCATTAAATTTTAAAAATAAAAATTCCGCGACGGCGGACATCATAGCGACATCAAAAACGATGGCGGGCGCCGCAAAAACAGGAAGCTACAACGAGCGTCGTAGAAGTAAAAACGACGAAAACAGCGCAAAACGATATTGAGATTACAAGAGTAGCGGAGGAAATAATGATAGCAGAGATGGCACCGACAAAAGAAGTAGAAGAGGCGAGACCGCAAATCCAAGAGCTCACCAATTTTCTTAGCGAATACACCGCCAAGATGCTTAGTATCGGCACTTACACCGCGCGCATCGAGCGCTGCGTGCGCAGGATAGCGGACGCTTATGACTATGAGGCTAGCCTGATGATCTTTGTGCGCCACTTCATCATCAGCGTGATGGATCCTGCGGACAACTCTATCCGCCGCACCTACGTCAAAACGGGCGCTGCGGCGCAGATCAGCTTCGATCTGATCTCGGAGCTAAGCGCGCTTAGCTGGGAAATTTACGACGAAAAAATCCCCCTTGCGCGCGCCAGAGCCTCATTTGCCGAAATTTTAGCCTCACAGAAGAAAAGCTTTGCCAAAACTCTCATTTTGCTCAGCGTCGCAAATGCCGCGTTCTGCGAGCTTTTCGGCGGCGATGGCGGCGCAATGGCGTTAGTTTTTGCGGCTACGGCTTTTGGAATTTGCGCCCGCTATCTACTTAGCAAGCTCAAAATCAATCTAAAAATCCAATACATCGCGGTTTCGTTCGCAGTCTCATTCATCGTCTCGCTAGGCGCTCGCTACGGGCTTAGCGCCACGCCCGACGTAGCCGTAGGATCGAGCATACTCTTTTTGATCCCGGGCGTCTGGCTGATCAACTCGGTATTTGACATCCTAAACGAAAATATGCTCGTAGGCATCAGCAGAGGGCTGAACACCGGGCTTTTGATCATCTGCATCGCGATCGGGCTCTTTCTGACGCTTAGCATCTCAAATTTGGGGCTTGTAAATGTTTGATCTCGCGTTTTCGGTATTTAAGGATGCTTGCTTTGCCGCTGCGGCGGGGCTGGGATTTGCATATGCGTGCATGCCGCCTAAAAAGACGCTCATTTTCTCGGCGCTGCTTGCGGCAGTTGCACATTCGTGCAGGTTTTTGCTGATACAGAGCCAAATTTTTTCGATCGCCGCTGCGACGCTTTTTGCGTCGTTTCTGATCGGCGTTTTGGGGATGCTCTGCGCCAAGCGCCTCAAGGTGCCCGCAGAGATCATCGCCTTTCCCGCACTGCTTCCGATGATACCTGGCATCTACGCCTACAAGGCGGTTTTGGCGCTGTTTTCTTATATCAGAGCCGCGGGCGCAGAGCATAAACTCGCCCACCTCATCTCGTTTTTCGACAACGCCCTCGCCACGGTTTCGATCTCGCTGGCACTCGGCACGGGCGTTTCAATAACGCTGCTAATTTTCTACGAGCAGTCCTTGATGATCACTCGCGGTGCAAGAGGTAAATAGCGCTAAGCAAGAAATTTTAAGCAGGCGCGGCGGATAAATTTTAATTTTATCATCTTCGCTACCGAGGTAAAATTTTATAAATTTACTGCCCTTGCCGTGAAGGTAAAATTTAGTTATATTCTCCATTTATCGCTCATTATTCGATATTTGTTTTATTGTTTTCTCTTTTTCATCGTAGTAATATCCCATATAACTCAAAAGTATATTTCTGCAGCCCAAGATACATTTGTTGCATAATTATAAGAAAGATAAATGCTATAATTAGAATGTATTAAAATACTGCAAATTTCTTAGAAAGGACTTGAAATGGCTTTAACAGAAGAAGACATGAAAATGTGGCAAGGCGTAAGCGATCATTTGACGCGAATGGAAAACGACGCTGAATATCACAAGGAAATAGAAAAGCAACTTTATCGCGGTGCGCCAAAAAAGAGTATTGAAAGAATACGACAAGCAGGTATAAAAAATAGCCAATCAAAGTTGGTAAGCGCAATAAAAAAGATTGATTTCAGCTCTAATGCCGAATTGGTAAAAATTCAAGACGAAGCGATTGTCCTTGCTGAAAATTCTTTAAAAAATTTTTTAAAAGAATATAATGAGCACCCTAATACCTCGGGTGGTCGTTATATTTGTTCCGATACCTTCAAAGAGCTTTTTCCTTGCTTTGAGGCAAAAGAAAATAGGGCTCTAGTAAATGATGCGATACATAATTCCTCTGCTGTTTTGGCAGCGACGCAGTTTGAAGAAGTTCTGAAACGCGATGAGCCTAATAAAACCAAAGCAATTTTCATCACCGGAATTCCTGGAGCCGGAAAAACAACCTCGGTAAAAAATTTTATGAGCGATGATAAAGTTAAACTTATTTTTGAAGGGCAGTTGGCAAACCCGACGCCAACTATCCCAAAAATAGAGCAATGCTTGCAAAAGAGATTAGACGTTACAATTGCTGCGGTGCATATAGAGCCAGAAAAAGCTTTAGACAATACTTTTAAGCGCTTTAACGAATATGGGCGCGGCGGGAGCATTGAAGTTATGTCTAGTATCCAAGGCAACTTGCCGAGCGGTTTAAAAAAGCTAAAAGAGCATTTCGGGGATAAAATTAATATTATCGCCATTGATAGAAATAGCGATAGGAATAAAATTTTAACCGATGAAAAAGAGATCTACAAATTAATCAGTATCGGCTCAAAAGAAGAAATTTTTAAACGTTTAAAAACGAAATTAGACCAAGATTTCCAAAAAGGCAGAATCGACAAAGCTTGTTTTGCTCAGGCGAATGAAACGAAGCTAAATAAAATCATGTCTATCCGAACCCATTAAGCCGAAATCGCAAAATTTGAAAGCGAACTAAAGTAAAATATACGAAAGCGATATACCTCAAGACTTAATCTGCGATAATTTTAGAATGTCTCAAATATCGTTAAATCAGGGCTTTTCTTGATCCGCTTCGGCAAATTTCATCTCAATGTTTTGTAGATATTTAGCCCTCTTTCGCCGCTCGTCGCACCTCTATCGCCAAAGTAAAATTTAGCCGAGCTTTTCTGACTTAAACGCCCTTTTTACCGTCATATAAAAGCCGCTAAAGATGAAAAGTGCCATGCAAAGCGAGACAATCGACCATAAAATTTTACCCGCAAGCCCGAAAAAATAGCCCGTGTGAAGCTGGTAGTTCGCGTCTTTAAACTCGCCCACGGTGATACCGTCCGTCTGCTTCTGCTCCGCGACCTTTCCCTCTTTTAGCTTCACGCTCGCGCCTTTTGGACGGGCGGTAGCGGGCGCGTCGGGCTCGTAGTATCTGACGCCGATCTTATCTCCGGCTGCGAGCATTAGGATAAATTCTTTATACTCTATGCCGCTTGATCTGAATATCTCATAAGCCCTCTGCGCGTCGCTAAATTTATACGTAGCGGGCTTTTTGCTCTCCTCTTTAGCAGGTGCGGCGGCGTGATCTTTAGAAGCGGCGGCTTTAGGCGCGCTAGCTTGCGGCAAATTTTGCGAGCTTACAAAAAGCTTCATCACAGCATCGTTATACCAGCTATACGACCAATTAAGCCCGGTTAAGCAGATAAGCAGGTAAATCACCGCACTTAGCGAGCCTAGGCTTGTGTGTAGGTTATAAAAAAGAGCGTATTTTTTGAGTTTAAAATTCGGCTTTATCGCTTCGATAAATTTACGCCTAAGCCTTGGGAAATGCAGCCAGACGCCGCTTATTACGAGCAGTATCATCGCCACGGCGCTCGCACCCACGATCTGTTTGCCAACCTCGGCTGCGGTTTTATTGCCACTTAGCGCTAGGCCCAAATTTCGATGCAGAGACATCACCGTTAGCACAAAGCTCGTGCCGCGGTCCTTGCCGATGATCTGCGCAGTGTACGGATCGACTAGATACGCATCATTTCTGTTTGCGTAAACGACGAAGGCTTCGTCATCGCTTTTGGGCACGACGAGCCTTACGGGCTGCTTAGCGCCTGTTTGCTCGCTAAAGCTTTGCAGAATTTTCTCTATGCTTTGCATTTCGCCTGTTTTTTCGACCTTTTTAGAGCCCGCGTTTATTAGCGCCTCAAGCTCGTACTGATACGACAAAATCGCGCCCGTCACGCCTATAATAAGTAGCGGGATAGAAAAAACGATCGACAAAATAAGATGGACGTTAAACAAAATTTTATTGCGCTTCAAAAGCGAGCTCATTGTATATCCTTGCGAGATAAATTTAATCTTTATTTGATTGAGGTTCGCAATTATATTGTGCGATTTTAAATATTTAGATAATTATCATTAAGATTTAGGCTGCGAAATTTAAGGCGCGTTATGGTATCACAAGAGCGTCTAGGTACTTCGCGAAATGTAATAAACCGCGTGCTGCAAGATCTAAAAGCTAAAAATTTAATCTGCCTTTTGCGCGGCAAGATCACGCTGGTAAAATAAAGCTTTAATTAACGCGCCCCTTTCGTAAATCGCGCTCAAAATCTCGTAAATTTAGAAATTTTGCGCTAAAATTGCCAAAGACGCGAGCTTGCGTAATCCAAAAAACGAGGTCATTATTATGTCGCAAAGTATAGTCGAGTTTGCTACGATAATCCTTTATGTTACGATAGGCTTTTGCCTTATTGTTTCATTGCTTCAGACAAACAGATCGTATAAAACCGTGTATCGCGGGACATTGTTTATCCCAACCGATCCGCTTTTAAAGATACCTATGTTTATAATATGCCTAAGCTTCGGCGTAGTCACTCTATCCAGCCCGCACGTAGCAAAACATAACGGCAATCCGATACCCTGCTTTTACACCCACGATAAAGTTTGCTCGCAAGAGTACAAAGCGGCGGGCATAAATTTAAGATACTTCGAAGAAGGCGATCCCAGATGCGTGGATGGGTATCTGCAAATAAGCGAGCCCAGACTAATACTTAGCAAAATCATATCTGTTTGTGCCATAATTTTTTCATTTATCGTATCTAATTCAAAAAGGAATTAGAATAGATAAAAGCGGCATCTGCAAAGAATGGGAGGTTCTGCCGTTTAGGCATACGGAAAAGATATACTTTGACGAGATGAGCTACGCCGTAGGGTTTATAAGAGGCGTAAAAATAATCAGCATACGAGGCAAAATTAGCAGCGTTAAATTCGGGGCGGGATTTTTATATGCACGAAGGGATATAGATTTTTTGCAAAATTTTATATCCGAAAAGCTAGCTGAAATTTCAAAAGCTAAAGCAGTCGAGCGAAATGCCTAAATTTAAATATATCGTCGTAAAATATCCGAAGTGAAAGGAGCCGCATGAGGCTTTTATATTTTGTGCTTTTTGCAAATGTAGTGCTATTTGTACTTTGCGGTTTAAAAAACTTTCTGTTTAAAAGCAGCGCTTCTTATAAAACCGTACAAAATGGCGCCTGGCTCATACCGCCTAGCCCTGTAGCCAAATTTACACTCGTCATATTCCTTTTATCTTGGGGGTCGATAGTGGCGTTTGACGAGCCCTGGATAAAGAGGATAAAAGGTAAAGGTAAAGTTACATGCTTTGACGCAAACGACCCTTTATGTATAGACGGCTTCTTGCACAGAAGTGGCGACGAAACTGCACTTGTGATCGCGATGGGCATTGTTTTGATACTTATATCGCTATGGCTATTAACCGAAAAAGGGGTCATCATAGATAGCCGCAGTATAAGGAGAGAATGGGAATGCTCGCCGTTTAAATTTAGCACAAAGATCGATATAGAAAATGCCCTTATGGAAAAAGGGATGAAGGGCGAGATGCCGATTTTAAAAATAAAAGACGGGCAAAGCGGAAAAAATTTCACGCTCTCATTCCCATACACACAGCAAGATATAAAATTTATCGAAGCAGAGATAAGAAAGAGGCGCTATAAGATGATGAAATCAAAAGAGGCAAAGACTCCCCTTAAATCCGCGCTCAGAAAAACTATAAGCTTAAAAGACGCGAATGAGCGCGCAAACATAGAAATTCTAAAAAACGACAAAGAGGGCGCGGGCGATTAAATTTTAAATTTAGCCACGCGCTAGCAATAGCTATGAAAATTTATGACAAGCCGTAGCAAAGCAGCATAATGATCACGCGAGTAGCAGCTGTATTTATGACAAGTTGCGGCGAAGCGGCGGCAACAAGTGCGCGAGCAATCCCAACGCAAGCCTAAAAAGACGAGCCGAAAGCTTAAAACGAGCCGGGCGCTTAAAATTTAACTCGCAATTTTAAAAACCAAAATTCCAAACCGCTGCGTCAAAATTTAGCCTATTTTTTACCTAAAATTTCGTAAAATTACCACTTTAAATTTTCAAAAAGGACACTGATGAATAAAAGTTTGGAATTCAGAGCCGACATCGGAATGCTCTTCGTGGCGATCGCTTTTGGGCTCGGGTATCTGCCCACCTCGCAGGCGCTTGCGAGTAACAACGCCTTCGTGCTGCTATTTTGGCGCTTTTTTGCCGCAAGTATCATCGCAGGCGCGATATTTTTCCCCAAGCTCAAAGCCATAACTTCGCGCGAGATCAAGCACGGCGCGGTGCTTAGCCTGTTTTTATTCGCGGGCTTTACGTCGCAAACCTTCGCCTTTAAATTTGCGCAAAGCTCCTCCGTGGCGTTCATCATCGGCCTAAACGTCGCGCTCGTGCCCTTCATCGCCGCGGCGCTGTTTAGACACAAAATTTACTCCTACGCCTACGCGGGCATCGCGCTTGCGGTCATAGGGCTATATCTCATCGGCGACACGCAGCTTGGGCTCGGCAAGGGCGAAGCGCTGGCGCTAGTCTGCGCGTGCGCGTATTCGTTTCACATCGTGCTGACCAACCGTTTCGTGCAAAGCTGCGACGTAGCGGGCATCGCCTACGTGCAGATCCTCTGCTTAAGCGTGCTTTGCTGCTTTGCGGCGATCTTTTTTGAAAGAGTCAGCATCGTGCCGGTGATGGATAGAAGCTTTTTCGTCGCGATGGCGGTGATCTGCCTGCTAGGAACGGTTTTTGGCTTTTTTGCGCAGGCCTTGATGCAAAAATACACGACGCCCGTAAAAACCGCTCTGTTTTTCACGCTCGAACCCGTAACGGCGGGTATTATGGGCGTATTCGTGGGCGGAGAGAGGCTAAGCGCGATGCAAATTTTAGGCGCGGCGCTCATCCTCGCAGGCGTCCTAATAAGCGAGATCGGAAACTACCTCAGCGCAAGACGGAGCAGATCCGCAGACGTTTGATTTTACGGCAGCGCAAATTCCATAAATTCCATGCCGCGTGGCCGCGTGGAATTTTGCGCCATAAAATTCCGTGCTGCATAAAATTTACATGCAAAATTCCATGCTGTATAAAATTCTACGCCTTAAAATTTCGCAGCGAAATTCCGTGCCATACAGAATTCTATGTCGCGCCGAACTTTGCGGCGCCGTGCGCGAGAATACGTTAAAATTCCGCAGTGAAATTCCATTTTAAAATTTTACGAAGCGGAACCTGGCGACGAAGCTTTAGCGATAAAATTTCATTGATTAAGCGGTACAATAGTACAATAACGAAATTTTAACAAAGGAGCCCCTATGAAAAAAATCATCCTTCTTGTAGCCGCGCTTGCGGGCATAATGTTTGCCAAAAGTGTAGAGCTCGCCACACCGGCCGATCATAAAGACGGCGTAAATCACCTAGAACTAGTGCTGATCCTAGATAAATCAGGCTCGATGAGCGGGCTTGAGAGCGATACGATCGGCGGATTTAACTCGATGATAGAAAAGGAGCGCAAAGAGGGCATCGACGCGAGCGTCACGACCGTGCTTTTCGATACGAAATTTAATGTCATCCACGACCGCACGCCGCTTAAAAAGGTCGAAAACCTAACGTCCAAAGAGTACTACGCCGGCGGCAATACCGCGCTACTAGACGCCGTCGGCAGCACGATAGCGCGTATCGAGCGAGTGCCCGACATCTATGCCAAAAACAATCGCGTGCTTTTCGTCATCATCACCGACGGGATGGAGAACTCGAGCCGCGAATACTCCAAAGCGCAGATCAAAAAGATGATTAGCGACAAGCAGGAGAAATACGACTGGGAGTTTATCTTTTTGGGCGCTAATATCGACGCCGCAAGCGAAGCGCAAAGTATCGGCATCAAAAGCGAAAACGCCCTAAAATACGAGAATTCCAAAGAGGGCGTAAGTAAAAATTTCGAAGCGGCGGCCGAGATATCCAAAGACGTAGCGACCGACAACAAAGCAAACTCGAAATGGCGCGACAAGGTGCTTCAGGACAAAAAATAGCGAGGCGCGCTAAAATTAAGTGCTGCTGCGGAAACGAGCGGCGGCACTAAAATAGGCAGCGATGTGAAAATATACGGCGCCGAATCATAAATTTTGCTCGCCAAATTTAGACGCTTCGCGAAGGGAGCCGATTTACGGCGAGCAAACCACTATTTCGCAGAGAAAGCTAAATTTACGGCGCGCAAATTCCATATTTTGCGAGAAGCGCGTAAATTCCGCTTTTTGGAGGCGATAGATAAATTTTGTCCTTTGCAAGCGGCGCTAAATTTTAAAATTTTGCCGCCGCAAAACGGACACAGCTACCAAGCGCGGCTGCATTAAAATTTCGCAAATTTAACTAAGAGGAAGCTTATGAGTGTATCCGACATCGACACGCCGGCGCTGCTGATTGATCGCGAAATCGTGCTTCGCAACCTGCAAAAGATGCAAAGCTACGCGGACGCCGCGGGCGTGAGCCTGCGCCCGCACACCAAAACGCACAAAATGCCCTATTTCGCGAAGCTGCAAAAAAGCCTCGGCGCTGCGGGCATCACGGTCGCCAAAACGGGCGAAGCCGAGATCATGGCGGCAAACGGGCTAAAAGATATATTTATCGCAAACGAGATCGTGGGCGAGTTGAAATTTCGGCGCATCATCGCGCTTTTGCGCGCGGGGATAAACTTAAGCTTCGGCACAGATAGCATAGAGCAGGCGGGCCTGATAGAACGCGCCTTTGAGCGTAGCGGCACGAAGGCCTGCGTGCTTGCCGAGATCGAAGTGGGCGAAAACCGCTCGGGCTTCGTGGAAAAGCAGGATTTCGCGGCGTTTATAAAATTTATAAAAGGCTGTAAAAATATCGAATTCCGCGGCGTATTCTCCCACGACGGACACTCCTACAAAGCCGCCGATAAGAGCGAATGCGAGCGCATCCACCTAGCCGCGCAGCGCCGCACGCTGGAGTTTGCGGATATCGCGCGCGAGCTGGCTCTGCCCGCACGCGTCGTTAGTATCGGCTCGACGCCATCGCTCATAAATGATTTTGAAATTTTAAAAGGTATCACCGAGATCCGCCCGGGCACATATATCTTTATGGACGCCTCGCAGGCGCAGGCGTACGGCGATTATTCGATGAATGCGGCGAGTATCCTTACGACCGTCATCAGCAGGCCTACGGCGGACCGCATCATCACCGACGTCGGCGCCAAGGGGCTCACGCAGCAGAGGCGCACCGAGGGTTTCACCGCCACGCCCGGGCTCGGGCGCATAAAGGGCACGGAGGTGTGGATAAATGGCGTTTACGACGAGCACGCGATCATCTACGACAGAGCGCTGCGAGACGCCGTGCGCGTAGGCGATCGGCTCGAAATTTATCCAAACCACATCTGCCCCGTCGTAAATTTACACGAGTTCGCCTATCTCGTTAGCGGCGGCGAGGTCGTAGAAAAGATCGCTGTGCTATGCAGAGGCAAGCTGCAATGAGCGGACAAATTTTAAATGCACAGCGAGATAAAATTTAGCCTCTAATCTAGGGCGCGGCTAAATTTAAGACGCGAATTTATCGCGGCTCAGGCTGCGGCGCAAAGCGTGCCGAATTTAACGACGAAATTTAACGAAAGGCGAAAATGAGACTTTGGACGATAAGCTTTAAATATCTCGACGCAAAGGGGCTCGTGGCGCTGTGGCGCGAGGCGCTGCTAGCTAAAAACGTGCTGGCTGAGCTTACTAAGGGCTACAAAAATCACCCGCAGCTCGACCGCTTTTACGCGCATGAAAACGCGCTAGAGGCGGTAAATGCGTATTTGGCGGAGGTTTACGCGCAGGCCTGCGCTCGCGGGTATAAATTTGACGCCGCGAAGGTGGGCGAATTTGACGCGCGAAATTTGGCTCAAATCAGCGTCGCTCGCGGTCAGATCGAGTATGAATTCGCCTTTTTACAAAAGAAGCTAAAATCGCGCGATGTCAAGGCTTACGAGCGAAATTTAAGCGTAAAAAATGTAGAAATCGCGAGCATTTTTAAAGAGGTCGAGGGCGGAATCGAGCCGTGGGAGAAGGTTAAAATTTAGCGCCGTTTCGCGCGGCAGCGGAGAGGAACATACTCGGCTTATGCGAGCGAGCTTTTCGTATGCGGCGCTGCTTTTAAATTTATCGGTTTGCCACAAAGCTAAGCTTAGCGTAGCGTCATATAGGATCGCGCGCCGTGCCGCTTCTGCGGCGTCGCATACGCCGCGATCGATCAGCGGCGTAACGTGGCGGATCAGCGCTAGCGTCATTATCTTGCCTCCTAAAATACGAGCCCGCTAAGAGCTTGCGCCGTTATGTTCCCGCTCCTACAGGATACTTGATGTTTAGATTTGCGCTATTTATGCGAAATCCGCTAGGGTTCTTGCTCCGTAGCCACGGCGAGCGCGAGAGTCTGCTTCAATGCATAGATTTGCGGGCTATTTAAGCCTTTCGTAGCTTTCGCATGAGCTTTTCCATATCTGCTCATGCTCCGCTACCGAGCTCATAAATCTATCTTTACCGCCTAGCTCGCAGGCCTTTTTGTAGTACTCTACGGCTTTAACATTATCGCTGCCCTCGTAAAGACGCGCTAAATTTAAACACGCAAGCCAGCTGTCTGCGATATCCATATCGCAACCGCGCACATAGTAACCTACGCCCTTTATAGCGTCTTTGCGCACGCCTCTGCCTCTGATATACGCAGAGCCTGCGTTACTGCAGCCTATCGCGTGCCCGTCATCGCAGGCTTTGTCGAACAGCTCCGCCGCCTTCGCCTCATCGCGCGGCATCCCCTCTCCGCTTTGATACAAAATGCCTAAATTTACGCACGACTCCGCATCGCCGCCTTTGCAAGCTTTGACGTATAACGGCGCAGCCTTTAGCAGATCTTGCGGCACGCCCCAGCCATAATTATAAATCTGTGCCAACGCCCCGCACGACTTCATATCGCCCTTATCGCAGGATTTTGTAGCCCGGCTTATATCGTCTGCGGTGATTTCAAAATTTTCGGCAAGCGCGAAATTTGCAGCAAGCGTCGCGATAAGCGCTAGAATTAAAATTTTATTTTTCATTTTCGTCCTTTTTGGTTTTTAAGATCGCCTGCCAAGCCTAAGGCGCGGATTTATCGTTAAGGCGCAGTTTGATCGCTAGAGTTCGGGTTCGATCTCGCCTGCTCTTTGCTTTTTAGAGCCTCGTAAATTTCATCGACGCCGCTTAGATTCTGATCCAAAACCTCTCTCGCCTTTTTTAGCGTGCGTGCGCCAAAAATCCCATCCTGCCTCACTCCGATGCTTTTTTGGATATATAAAATTTTATCCTTTTGCATCGCAGCGGAATCCTTAGTCGCCCCGGAAGCGGAATTTGAAGCAGGGCTTTCAGAGCCGTTAGAGCTTGCACTCGTAGAATTTTCGTCTACAGAATTTACGCCATCACTCGCGGAAGTGGAATTTTCGTCCTCAAAAAATGTAGGCATCCACCCTCGCAGCAGCCCTGCTGCGCCAGTTTTTGGTACGTAGCCCGTATTTGCCGCGCCTCCGTAGATTGCGCTAGCCAAAACGGCGCAGAGCAGAGCTTTGCAAAAGCGAGCAAACGCCGCGCCGCCTCTGCCGCAGCGATACTCTCGCGGAATTTTACGAGCTTTTACGGTACACTGCACTACGCTTGCCAGCCACAGCGCCACACCGCCCAACAGCCCCGCAGCAGCGATTGCCACGCCGCATGCAAGTGCCCAAAAATAATGCTCCGCAAAGATCATCTCGAAGCAGCCCTCGCACGCCAGCGCAGCCGCTGCGATGAGCGCGCCTCCGCCTATGCACCACACCGCGCGGTCATAGCGTGGGCTTAGCACGCCAAGCGCCCCAGCCATCGCGCTACCCAAATCGCGAGCGCATTGCTGCGAAATAAAGCCCTCGCAAACGCGCATAATCGCCGCGGCGAAACTCTGCGCGCAATCCTCGCGCAAAGAACGCGGGAAAAAGAATTTCTTCAATCGGGCAAAGAGCGAAATTTTAGAATTTGACGCGGCAGGGCTTTGCGTATTCGCGCGATTTTTAAATTTTGCAGCGGCGAAGTTTTTGGAATTTGCAGAATTTATCGCGGAGGAGTCTATGGAATTTGTGGAATTTTCAGCACCCAAGGCGCTTAAACCTCGGTAATCTCGCTTGCTGCGTAATTTGTAAAGATCCTCTGCGGCACAATCAGAAGTGCCGCCTAAGCCCTCTTGCAAGCCGGCAAAATTAGGTCTATTCTGCGCGAGAGCTTCGCTGCTTTGCTGCCTAGCCTCAAAATCGCCGGCAGAATTCTCTCCACCTTCCAAAAGATCCGCCCCGGCAAATTTTATGCCGCCGCCCACTCCTCCTGCGAACCTGCCTTGCTCTCCGCGCAACCCCAGGTGATTATCTTCCGCGCCCATAGAATTTGCCGGAGCGCTCGCGAATTTCATGCCCGCAAATTTTACGCTCGCGCCGCCCTCGAGATTTTCTTTGCGAGAAGCGTCTTTTGCAAGGCTCAAAGCGTCGCGATCAGCCGTGCCGCAGGTAGAATTTACAGAGTTAAAATATCCGTCCGAGCCGCGCAACTGATCGAGATTTAGCGTCTCGCCGCGCAGCTTAGCACTAGCTAGGCGCATCGCCGCATCCAGCGCAGGCTTTGCGCGAAATAGCGTAAAAAGGCTTTGCGCATCGTTCCGCCCTAGTCTAGCGGGCGCACCACGTGCCGCCGCAAGCTCCGACGCAAAAACTTCGTCAAAAAAGTTGGGTCTTACGAATGTCACGCCACCGAAGCACGCCGCATCGTAAGCCTTACCGCAGACGGCAAAACTCAAGCGCAAAAAATCATCCTCCGCGCTAAATACCGCTTCACAGCCGCCCTGCGCCGCTCGCAGCGAGCTTAGACGAAACAAAAGTCTGCGCGCCGCAAAACCTACGCCCTTGCTGCATAAAAACTCCAGCAGCTCGCGCCCGAAAACCTGCGAGCTAGCGCCTATGCTGACGCTAGGGCGGGCATAAACGGATACTTTGCCAGTGCGAGTGAAATACCCGCGCCCATCGCAATGCTCGCAGCGAAAATCACCCGCACCGCCGCACTTTTCGCAGCGCAATCTGCCTGCGCCGCCGCAAGCGGGACAAATGCGCGAGCCGCTACCGCCGCAGCTAGCGCAGGAGATGAAGCGATAGCCCATAGAATTTGACGCAGAGCCTGCAGAGTCACCTCCAGAAAGACCGCGCACGTGAGCGTCCGTAGAGCTTAACGCCGCACGGCTATAGCCACCGGCGCCCTTGCAAGTGGAGCAGATCAAGCGCCCGCGTCCGCCGCAGTTAGCGCACGGCGTCTTGCCTGCGCCTTCGCAGGCTTTGCAGCGCCTCCTGCCCGATCCGCCGCAATGCTCGCAACGCAGCTGAACGCTAAAGGGCTTAAAATCGTGGAATTTTATGATTTGATCCGCATTCATAGCGGCTTTTTGGGGGTCTGCGCGCAGGCGCAGCATAAAGGTCTCGCTTAGCTCCGCATCAGTGCTTGCCGCGCGTAGGCACTCGCGCGCATGAGCCTCGAACTGCGCGATATCTGCGAAATGCAGCTGAGCGCGCTCGCCGCCACTTATCTGCGAGACGCTAAACTTGCCGTCAAAGTCATAACGCACGCCAAGCCTCACGCTAAATCCGTAAAACTCGCGATCAAGCTCACGCAGATCGGCGCCACCGCTACGCGCTAAAGCCTTGAGCCTAGCGACAAACGCCTCTGCAAGCCCCTCTTTATCCAGCTTGTCCATGATCGCTCCTTTCTTGCGGACGCGCCACAAAGCCGCGCCGCATAAATTTTAAAATTCCTTTATTAAAATCCTGCAAATTTTGCATTTCATACAATTATACCGCGAAAGGGAATTTTAAAATTCCAAAATCTCACGCAGGATGGAATTTAGCGCCATTGCACGCCGTAAAATCTCACTGCAAATCAAAGCTCTAAAATATAGCTCGACGCGAAATCTCGCACTGCGACGGCGACGCGCGTAACTGATCGCAACAAATACGGCGCGAACGGATCGCAAAACGGAGCCGCCCGGCATATGGCGCCCGAGCGGTAGCAGCGGGCATGCAAGACTTTAATTCTGCAGCAGCGCATAATTTGGCTCGCGACGATGTACGACACAGCATAACGCGAAGTAAATTTCACGCCCGCATAAATTTTAAATTTCACAGCTAACTCGTACGTACGCACAGCATGAAATTTAAAATTTTACGACAGCTATGGCGCGGCGTGCAGCGATCTAAAATTCTGCGACAAGCAGCATCGCGCAAATTTCAATCCCGCGCGACAATCAGGCGACGGGCGCGTGTAGTGCAATTTAATTTATAAGCACGCAGCGGCATATAGTCGTCGCGCAAATTCAGTTCGCAGCGGACAGCTTCGGCATAGAATTTCATACTGCGACACGGCGGCTCGTAAAATTTAATCCTGTTACCGCGCAACTATAGCCGCCTGCGCATTTGCAAGCAGAGCGGATCAAGCATCCGTGCCCACTGCAAGCACTACACAGCAGTACGTAAAATTTGATCTGGGCACTGCAAACCTCCGACAACATGACTGATCTGCATGAGCGTAAAATTTAGCTTGCTATACCGCATAATTTAACTCGCGGCGGTGCATGTCGCGGCGCAAGCGCGAATTTTAGATCGTGCGGCGATCTGCTGCGCGACCGACGGATTAATTTCACGGTGCGCTCGACATGAAATTTAGAATCTCGTAGCGACACATGACACTGTGCGCGGCCGCGTGAAATTTTAAATCTCACGACGAGCTTATGCGGCATGAAATTTTAATCTCGCCGCGATGAGTTCGCAAGCTCGCGGACGGCTCGGTTTTTGCGCGGAATTTTGCGAGCGAAATTTCAAATGCCAAACCCGCGCGGGTTTTGCGCCGAATTTCTACATAGATCTTGCGCGAAATTTAACGAAATTTCGCGGGCCGAAATCCGACCAATCCGACCAATCAAAACCCGGCGCGATAAACTCGCCGAAGCTTGAAGGCAAGATTTATTGCTACCGAAGCTTTAGGAAAAAATTTATCGCCGCCGAAGTCCGCAGCTAAATTTTACCGCCCAAGCGCGGAATTCTCGGCTTTGGCTTCGGGCGCAAAAAATAAAATTTTAAAATCACGCCAGTCCGCTTATTACGCCCTCGCTAGTGATCCTCATATTTAGCGCGTTAGGAACCTTCGGTAGCCCCGGCATAAGCATTATCTTACCGCAGACGGCGACGATGAAGCCTGCTCCCGTGCGAATTTGAAGATCTTTGACGCTGAGCTTAAAGTCGCGCGCCCGCCCAAGCGCCTTGGCATCGTCGCTGAAGCTATACTGCGTCTTTGCGATGCAGACGTTTAGCCGCTCAAGCCCCAAGGCCTTGATATGCTGCAGCGCCTTTTGCGCTTCCGGCTCGAAAATGACCTCGCTCGCGCCGTAAATTTTAGTAGCGATCTTTTCGATCTTGCTCGCCGTATCATCGCTAAGCTCGTAGGCGAATTTCAGCTCCTTAGCACGCTCGCACTCATCTACTACGAGACGGGCTAGCTCAAGCGCGCCCTCGCCTCCTTTGGCGAAATTTTCGCAAATCGCCATCTGCACGCCGCGCTGCTTGCAGTAATCGCGCACGAAGGCGATCTCGCCGTCGCTATCGAAGCTAAAGCGGTTAAGCGCCACGACCGGATTTAGCCCGAAATTTTGTAAAATTTCGATATGCCCGCCTAAATTTACGATGCCTCTTTGAAGCGCGGCAAGATCCGGGCTCGCGATATTTTCTTTATCCGCGCCGCCGTTGTATTTAAGCGAGCGGATCGTGCTGACTAACACCGCGGCATCCGGAGCGATGCCTGCGCGGCGACACTTGATGTCGATAAATTTTTCAGCCCCCAGCTCGCTTCCGAAGCCCGCCTCCGTCACGGCGTAATCAGCAAGCGAGAGCGCTAACTTGCTCGCCATTATGGAGTTGCAGCCGTGCGCGATATTTGCAAAGGGTCCTCCGTGCACGAGCGTGGGCGTGTGCTCAAGGCTTTGGATGAGATTAGGCTTCATCGCGTCTTTTAGCAGGATCGCCACGGCATCCGCGCAACCCAGATCGCGCACATATATCGGCTCTCCCTGCGTATCGTAGGCGACCATGATGTTTGCGATGTTTTCCTTAAGCTCGGCAAGATCGTTTGAGAGGCACAGCACCGCCATTATCTCGCTAGCTGCGGTGATATTAAAGCCGTCCTCGCGCTGCACTCCGTCGGTGCGCCCACCCTGTCCTACGGTGATATGGCGCAGCGCGCGATCATTCATATCCATGCAACGCTTCCATAAAATTTTATCGATCTTTAGCGGGTTTTCTTGATACAGCGAGTTGTCGATGACCGCCGAAATGAGATTGTTTGCGGAGGTGATTGCGTGAAAATCGCCGTTAAAATGTAAATTTAGATCGTCCATCGGCACCAGCTGCGAATACCCGCCGCCGGCAGCCCCTCCTTTGATACCGAAAACCGGTCCTAGCGACGGCTCGCGTAGCGCAAGGCAGACGCTTTTGCCCAGGCGTTTTAGCGCGTCGGCTAGGCCGATGGAGGTCGTAGTCTTGCCCTCGCCAAACGGCGTCGGATTGGTCGCCGTGACCAAAATAAGCTTCGAAGCGCGCGAGCGCGGCTTGATATTTAGCTTGGCTTTGTAGTGTCCGTACAGCTCGATCTCATCCTCGCTAAGCCCCAAATTTTTTGCAACGTTTGAAATTTTATCCGGCTTCGCCGCATTTGCTATTTCGATATCGCTCAACATCTTCTCTCCTTAAATTTAAAATTTTATCGCGCAGCATTTACGCACCGCCTCTTTAAATCCGCGCATTAGCTTGCAAAGCTACGCGCACTTTGCCCGCAAACCGCGCAAATCAAAGCTTGCAGGCGTGAAATTCAACCCGGCTAAATTTCGATCTCGATACCCACGGGGCAATGGTCGCTACCCATCACGTCGCTTAGGATGAAAGCGTCTTTTAGCTGCGAGCGCAAATTAGCCGAGATGAAAAAATAATCGATCCGCCAACCTACGTTTTTTGCGCGCGCGTTAAAGCGGTAGCTCCACCACGAGTAGGCGTCTCGCAACTCGCCGTGCACGGCACGGAAAGTGTCTACGAAGCCCGCCGCCTCCACCTCATCGAGCCACGCGCGCTCGATCGGCAAAAAGCCCGAGGTTTTGGAGTTTGCTTTGGGGTTTGCAAGATCGATCTCGCGGTGCGCGGTATTTACGTCGCCGCAAAATATCACCCCGAGCCCCTGCTCCGCGAGGCTGCGCGCGTAGGCTAGGAATTTCGCGTAAAATTCCATCTTATAGGCTAGCCGCGCCTCGTCCTTTTGGCCGTTTGGAAAGTAGATATTAAAAAGCACGACGTCGCCGAAGCGGTGCTGCAGCACGCGCCCTTCGTCGTCGGGGAAAAACAGCGCCTTGCTCGTCTCGCTTTTAAATTTCGCCAGGCTCGCCACGCCCGAATAGCCCGCGCGAGCGGCGGAATTTAGATCGATCTGAGAAAATCCTAGCTCATAAAGCCCTTTCGGAGCGTCCTTTTCGCTCACCTTAATCTCTTGCAAGCCCAAAAAATCGGGGTTTTGCTCCGCGAGCCACGCGAAGCCGTCTTTGCCCAGCACTGCGCGCAGTCCGTTTACGTTCCAACTAATCAGTTTCAAATTTAGCCTTTGGCCTGAAAATTTTGGTATGATTATACGAAATTTTGACTAAATTTAAAGGAAAATTATGCGTAATCAGCCCAAATACCGATTTTTTGCCAACTGGAGCTACGCGATGGCGGGTCTTTGCGAGATGCTGCGTAGCGAGCGTAGCTTTAGACTCGAGCTTTGCGTGTTCGTTCCGCTTCTGCTGTCGCTATTTTTTTGGAATTTTAGCGCGACTCTAAATCTATTTTTGATCTTCGGCACGGTCTTTACCATCGCGCTTGAGTGCGTAAACTCCGCCATAGAGCGCGCGGTCGATCTTGCCACGAGCGAAATCCACCCGCTAGCCAAGGGCGCCAAAGACACCGCAAGCACGGCCGTGATGATGAGCCTATTTCTCAACGCCGCGCTGTGGGGATATGCGTTTATCGGTAAATTCTTTTAATCGCGTAATTGCAAATTTCGCGATTAAAGATTTAAATCGCTGCAACGCAGAGTTTTTTTGGCGAGTGCGGAATTTGCAAGCCACTTGAGTCGTTGATCGTCCACGCCTGCAACCCAAACACGACCCTGCGTGATATTGAAATTTTAAAATCCGAAATTTGCTTTAAATTTAAACTCTCCTGTGCGCGAAAATTTTAATATTCGCTCGGCTCTTAAAATTTTAAAATAGCTTTTAAAATTTCTATAGATAAATCATTTAAGCAAATTTTACGCCGTAAAATTTTAGCTAAAAAATTATAACGACTTTCAAGATGCTTTAATACAATTTTCACTAAAATCACGCCGTCTTAATTAAAATAATTTTCAAAAAAAAGGAAAATTTTGTCTAAATCCTTTCGCAAAATCTCGCGCAAATTTCATTTGTGGCTATCTTTGATATTTTGCCTACCCCTTATAATCATTTCTATAAGCGGCTCGGTTTTAGTTTACGCGGAGCAGATCAATGAAGTTTTGCTAAAAGACAAGGTGTTTAGGACGCAAGAAAGCATAGCGAAATTCCCCGTTAGAATGAAATTTAGTACCCTGCAATCCGAGATAAATTCCAAATTTAAAGAGTATGCAATCATAGGCTGGAGCATCGCGCAAGATGCTTCAAAGACCGATAAAATCAGACTTTCTTCGCAGAAGCTACAAAAGCAAGCCCTAATTTACCTGGACGCCTTTAGCGGCGAGATTAAAGGCGCGCCCATGCCGCGAGATGAGGGCTTTATCGGCGCGATAAATAAGCTGCACGCGGAGCTGTTTTTAGGTCGCGGCGGTAGAATTTTTACGGGTATCGTGGGGCTTAGCGCGCTACTTATCGGCATTAGCGGCTTTTTTATCTACAAAAAATTTTGGCAAAACTTATTCTCGCTGAGGCTAGATCGGGCCATATATTTTATGCGCGGCGCTCACCGCCTAATCGGAGTCGCGAGCACTCCCGTAATGTTTGCTATAACTATAAGCGGAGCATGGTGGGAGCTAAGGGCGGTAACTTACAAGCCGCTCGCAAATCCATGCGGCGCGGTCTTGCAGAATTTTAAGACCGAGCGAAATTCCACCGTCGCGGCATCAAACGGAACGGTAAGCATGAAAACGGCGCAAAATCTTGCGACGCTAGATGAAGCTTTGGCGAAGATAGCGGTTAAATTTAAAGAATTTCGCTCCACCTATATCGCCTTTCCGCTCTGTCCGGGCGGCGCTTTTACCGTATACGGCTTCGAGGCGGGGCAAAACCCGCTGCAAAGCCCTTACGCGAGCCGTATCACGATATCAGATGCAGGCGAAATTTTAAAAGCGGACTTTATAAACGATGCGGATTTTTCGGACAAACTTCAAGACGGCTTTCGTCGCGCCCATGCGGGCTCATACGGCGCAATAACGAAGCTTATATGGTTTTTAACGGGGCTTGCGCCCCTATTTTTAAGCATTTGCGGATTTTACATAACCCTAAAAAATAGAAATTCTAAAAGGAGAAAGTTATGAAGAAAGTATCTCTTTCGCTCGTAGTCGTATTAAATATGCTAACTTCACTTTATGCGGAAAATAACGCCACTGCGAGCACCCCGGAGGACTTAGGCACCATAGAAGTGCAAGATACCCAAAAGCTCCGTCGCGACGACAGAGATTATGAGGCTAGAAAGCTCGTTAAAAGTACCACCAGGCTCGATCTTACGGCGAGAGAAACACCCCAGTCTCTTACCGTGGTGACCGAAGCCAAGCTAAAAGATATGGGGATAACCGATTATCAGGTGCTGATGCGAAATATAGCGGGCATTACGAGCGGGCGTATGGATGAGAGGCTCTATCCTACGGCGCGCGGATTTAGCATAGATTATTATCTGCTTGATTCGATGCCTAGCTTCGGAGGTTTTAGCCTCGGGGCGAACGATTTAAATTTACTGCCATATGAGCGCGTTGAGGTAGTAAAGGGTGCGAACGGATTATTGGCGGGCGCGGGAAATCCCGCCGCGAGTTTAAATTTTATCCGTAAGCACGCAGATTCCACCATCCCAAAAGGTTATATAAGTCTAAACGGCGGCTCATACGACAAATACGGGCTTAAAACCGATGTGCAAAGCCCGCTCAATCAAAGCGGTTCGGTGCGCGGACGCCTAGCGTTTATGCATGAACGATCGCACTCTTATATGGACTATTACAATCGTCGCAATACTGCCGTTTATGGCGTATTAGATATCGATGTAACAGACGATTCAAGGCTGAGCTTTGGCTCATTTTATCAGACTCTACGCCGACATGGCACGCGCTGGGGCGGAATGCCCGCGTTTAACTCGGATGGTACGCGCACGCACTTCGGCAAAAACAAAATTTTCTCTCAGCCTTGGACGCGATACGACATCTCTACGCTTGATTTTTATGCCGATTTTAAACAATATTTCTCAAACGAGGCGAGTTTAAGCTTGAGTTATTCGTTTCGTCGCGCTCATACCGATTCAAATTTGCTCTATTATGGCGGCAGGGTAGGCCCTGGCGGCATCGGAAACGTCGCCGATCTTAGCGTTTATGCTAACAAGCGCGAAGAGAATATCCACAACATCGACGCCTACGCAAATATCCCGTATGAGCTTTTCGGACAAGATCATGAATTTGTATTTGGTGTGATGTATAATCTTTACAAAAAAGGATCTGATAACGTAAGTAGCTACTGGAATAACCGAAATACTCCAGCAGGCCTTGCTTATGCCGCGCGTACTAGAATAAATTTTAACGACCTTCATATTGAAGATCCACGCTTACCGTATGTAGATCAAAATAATGCCGATCGAACTATTCAAAAAGCAATTTATGCCGCGAATAAACTCTCAATCACCGAGGATTTAAAGCTCTTATTAGGAACGCGGATGAGTTACTATAAATATAAAATTACAGGTGGAGCGGATAATAGAAATTTTACCCGCGAAATTACTCCATATACAGGGATCACCTATGATTTAGACGATCATCATACCCTTTATGCAAGTTATACGAGTATTTTTAAACCTCAAACCTACAAGGACAAAAACAATAAATATCTTGATCCCATCCAAGGCAAGGACTACGAAGCGGGCATCAAAGGCGAGTACTTTGACGGCGATCTGCAAGCAAGCCTGGGCGTTTTTAAGATCATCCAAGATAAGCTCGGCATCCGCACCGACGAGTATATCACTGGCACAAATTCCTACGCTTACAGGCAGGGTCGCGGAGTAACCAGCAGGGGCTTTGAAGCGGATGTAAACGGTAAAATTACCGATGCGCTAAGCCTAAGCATGGGGCTAGCGCACTACAAAGCCAAAGACGCTGACGGCAATATTTACGCCAGCGACTCCTCCCGTACCAGCGCAAATCTTTTTGCAAAATATGAGATCGGCACATTTAGAATCGGCGCAGGCGCGATGTATCGCTCAAAGATTTATTCCGACTCGCCATACGGCAGGATCGAGCAGAAAGCCTACACGATTGCAAACGTAATGCTAGGCTACAAAGCGAGTAAAAACCTAGATGTGCAGCTAAACGTCGATAACATAACCGATAAGCGCTATTTTGAGGGCATCGGTTCTAATCGAATGATCTACGGCGATCCGCGCACCTTCAATCTAAGCCTTACGTATAGCTTTTGACCCAAATAGTCGCGGCGGAATTTGTCTAGTGCTTAGCTCTAATAGAATTCCATCGCGACGCGATAAATAAATGGCAAATTAAGCCTAAATTTCGTAAAATCATCGCCAAGACGCGAGGTCGCGTAATACGTTTAAAGGCAAACGATGCAAAGTTTAACTCCATAAATCCCGCTAAATTTAAACTAAATCAACCAACAAATTTAAATTTAACGGAGACAACCATGAAAAGACGAGATTTTTTAAAACTAGGCGCGCTGGCGGCAGCATCGGCGCAGGCAAAGCAATTTAACGCGCTAGCACAGGCGATATTTGACGAGCAGATGGGGCTTTGCGCGAATAAATTCGGCGCGTTTTACGTCCAAACCATCGGCGGTAGGGTCGTGGGTACCGAGCCATTCGAGGGCGACGCGATGCCTACGGTGCTAAACAACGCTCTAAGCGATCATATCCAAAACGAAACGCGCGTGAAATACCCATACGTGCGCAAAATCTTCCTAGCCGATCCCTCAAATCCAAAGCCGCAGCTTCGCGGTAAAGAGCCCTTCGTGCGCGTTAGCTGGGACGAGGCGATAAAGCTAAGCGCAAAAATTTTAAAAGAAAACTTCGATAAATACGGCTCGCAGGCCATTTACGGGCAGCTTTATCAGTGGGGTAGCCTAGGCAAGGTCGGCCACTCGCAGCGCACCGCAAAACGCATGCTAAACGCGCTAGGAGGCTACGTGAGCGAGCTTGGCGGCTACTCATACGGCGCGGCGACGGCGTTTTTGCCTCACGTGACCGGTTCTATCGATCCGACGCATAATCCTACGCGCTGGGAGGGCGTGGTAAAGGAGGCTAAAACGATCGTGTTTTGGGGCACGAACCCAGTCGTCTCAAACAAGATCGCTACCTCCGTGCCGATGCATAACTCCTACGCCTACTACGAGATCATGAAAGAGAAATTTAAAAAAGGCGAGATGAAAATTTACAGCGTGGACGTTTACCGCAACGAAACGGCGGAGTATTTCGGCGCGCACTATCTCGCCGTGCGCCCTTGCACCGATACGGCGATGCTGATCGGGCTTTGCGAATATCTTTACGAAAACGGGCTTTACGACAAAGAATTTATTGAGCGCTACACGGTCGGATTTAATAAATTTAAAGAGTATTTCACGGGCGCGAAAGACGGCGTGAAAAAAGATCTTGCGTGGGCGAGTAAAATTTGCGGCGTGAGCGAAAAAGAGCTAAAAAGCCTAGCCGACACGCTAGCTAAAAAAGATACGCTCATAGTCACGGGCTACGCGATACAGCGTCAGCACCACGGCGAGATGGCGTACTGGGCGCTCATCGCGCTAGCTGCGATGCTAGGCGACATCGGCAAGACCGGGCGTGGCTACGTGATGAACGATCAGATGCATAAAAACGCCGATATTAGCTTCATCGCGCCAAAGCTTCAGGCCTTTAATCCCGCGGTAAACGAAAAATACATCGCCCCGCAAGGCAAGCTAGCCAAGGCCAAATATCACGAGATACCAAACAGCAGGCTCATAGACGCGATCATGGAGCCGGGCAAGCAAATCGAGCGCAACGGCAAAAAATACGTCATGCCGCACATCCGCGTGATGTTTAACGCCAATGGCTCGACCTTCACCCGCCACCCCGATACCAACCGCGCGGTCGCGGCGATGCGTAAAATAGAAGCGATCATCACCACGGAGCCCTTTTGGACGAGTACGGCGAGGCTCAGCGACATCGTACTGCCGTCGGCTCTTGAGTGCGAGCGCACGGATATCGAGTTTGCAAATTCCACTAGCGAGTACCTTTTTGCGATTAAGCCGCTAGTAAAGCCCGCAGGCGAGAGCAAGAGCGACTTTGAGATCGCGCGGCTCATCTGCGCACAGTGGGGCGAGGAGTACGAGCAGGCCTTTAGCGAGAGTAAAACGGAGCTTGAGTGGGTGAAGGAAATCTACGCCGATGCAGTCCAAAAAGCCGAAGGCATGGGCATAGCGATGCCTAAATTTGAGGAGTTTTGGCAAAAAGGTTACGTTAAATTTGATCAAGTAGACGAGAAAAAGCGGTACTTCACAAACTACGCGGACTTCCGCGCCGATCCCGAGAAAAACGCTCTAAAAACGCCGTCGGGCAAGATCGAGCTCTACTCCGAAGCGGTCGAAAAGCTAGGCTATGCCGACTGTCCGCCGCACGCGACGTGGATGGAGCCCTTTGAGTGGCTGGGCGGCGACGTGAGCAAGTATCCTATCGCTATCAGCGGTGCGCACTCTAAATTTAGGCTCCACTCGCAGCTAAATAGCTCGCTCATCCGCAACTACGCCGAGATCGCGGGCCGCGAACCCGCGCTCATTAGCCTCGCCACGGCAAAGGCACGCGGCATCAAAACGGGCGACGTGGTAAGGATCTATAACGACCGAGGCGAGATCCTCTGCGGCGCGCTAGTAAGCGATACCGCGCAAGATAACGTCGTGATCGTGAGCGAGGGCGCGTGGTACGATCCCGCCGTCTGGGGCGAGCGCAGCCTATGCAAGCACGGCAACATAAACGTGCTAACGAGGGACGTGCCGAGCTCGCAGCTCTCGCAAAGCAACACCGCGCACACGAGCATGGTGCAGATCGAGAAATTTAAAGGCCAACTGCCGAGCGTAACGGCGTTTGATAGACCTGCGACGATAGAGGTTTAGACATTACTTTCTTTGAGTGAGCCGGAATTTTGGTTTTGAAGGCTATAAATTTAGGGCTCTTAAGGTCGCGCGGACGAAATTTATCCATGCTTCGTGCGGCCTTTTTTGAAATTTCGATTTTAGATTTTAGTCTTTAAAGCTGTATAAAAACCCTGCTATGTGCGGCTATGGACGCGGATTTTTGCACTCCAAAATGACAAACCGCTTTAAAAAATTCAATCGCGCTCGCACTATGAAATTTTAAAAGTGATGCCGCGCCGAGCTACCGCAAAATTTAAAGCGAATTAGTCGCAGAGCTCCGCATAATTAGACCAAAAAAATCGCGCCGCAAAATTTTAAACGTAGTTTGCTATATCCGGACTACCATTAAATTTAAGCAAGGCGATCGCGCTACTGGATCAAAGATCGCGCCGATACCGAGCAAAACGCGCTATGAAATTTCAAAGACAAGTCGCTACGCCTGCGCTGCCGCCAAATTTAAAATGAACCGATCGCACCGCAAAATTTTAAAAGCAAGCCGTTATGCCCAAACTAGCTAAATTTAAAATTAAGAAATAGCGCCATTTGCGCTACGAATACCGCTCATCTGCAAGCCGCCGATCGCAAGTCTTACGCCGCAAGCGCCCTACGCTACGACGTTTGGAAACTCATAGACCACGCGGCCGCTTTTGATCGTGCATACCGCAGCGCCCGTAAGCTGCTTGCCGAAAAGCGGCGAATTGCGCGATTTGGACTTATTTAGCGCCTCATCGTAAACGTAAGAAATCTGCGGATCGATGATCGCGACGTCGGCCAAAAAACCCTCTTTAATCTCGCCCTTGTCTTTCAAATTTAGAATTTTAGCCGGGTTAAACGAGCACAGCCGCACCATGTCTTCAAGGCTGATGACGCCCTCGTTTACGAGTCGCAACGTAAGCGGCACGAGGGTTTGAAGCCCCAAAATTCCAAACGGCGCGTGGTCGAATTCGACGAATTTATCGTCGGTGTTGTGCGGAGCGTGATCGGTCACGATGGCGTCGATCAAACCGCTTTTAAGCGCCTCTCTGATCGCCTGCACGTCGCTTTGTGTGCGAAGCGGCGGCGACATTTTAAAATTCGTATCGTATCCCATCAGCTCGCGCTCGTCGAAGGTAAAATGATGCGGCGTAGCCTCGCAGGTGACGCGGATGCCCTCGCGCTTAGCCTGCTTTATGAGCTTTAGCGACCACGCCGAGCTCACGTGCGCGATGTGGATGTGCCCGCCCGTCTTTTTGGCAAGCAGTAGATCGCGCGCGATCATGATCTCCTCTTTTTCGCTCGCCATCCCCTTTAGACCGAGGATCGCGCTTATCTTGCCCTCGTTCATCACGCCGCCGTGGCATAGCGAGCAATCCTCGCTGTGATTTATCACGAACGAGCCGAAGTGTGCGGAGTATTCGAGCGCCTGTCGCATCACGGAGCTGTCGGTCACTGGCAGCCCGTCGTCGCTGAAAGCCACGCAGCCCGCCTCAAGCATATCGCCCATCTCGACGATCTTTGCGCCCTTGCAGTCCTGTGAGATCGCGCCTATGGGCAGTAGATCGATAAGCCCGCGCGCCTTGGCCTTGGCGATCATCGCGCGCGTGATGCTTGAGTTATCGTTTACGGGCCTGGTATTCGCCATCGGGAGGCAGGTCGTCACGCCGCCTGCGACCGCGGTTTCGCTGCCGCTAATGACGTCGTCTTTGTATTCGAGCCCCGGGTCTCTAAAATGCACGTGCATATCGATAAGCCCCGGCATCACAAGCTTGCCTGCAGCGTCTATGACGCGATCTGCGGCGGGACACTCGCGCGTGATCTTTGAAATTTTATCGCCCTCGATCAGGACGTTCGCCTCCTCGCTGCCGCCCCAATTAACGATCGTGCCGTTTTTTATTAAAATTTTCATCGTGCGCTCCTGTTTAAATTTATCGTATGAAGTATCGCCATTCGCATCGCCTCGCCGTTTTCTACCTGATCTAAAACGCAGCTATAGCGCGGATCGTCGGCTACGTCGGAGTTGATCTCCACGCCGCGATTGATCGGGCCCGGATGCATTATCATGACGCCCTCCTTCGCCGCCTGCATGCGCCTTGCGGTAAGTCCGAAAAATTTCGAGTATTCGCGCACGCTCGGGAAGCTCGGCTCGCCGTCTTGCCGCTCAAGCTGGATTCTAAGCATGATGATGACGTCGGCGCCCTCGATCGCCTCCTCCACGCTTTTGCATATCGGACAACCGAACGCGTCGCAGTCGCGCAGCATCATCGGAGGGCCGAAGAGCCGCACGTTTATGCCAAGCTTTTTCATCGCCCAGATGTCGCTTCTAGCTACGCGCGAGCGAAATATATCGCCGATGATCGCGACGTTTAAATTCTCGATCCTGCCCTTGCGCTCGCTGATCGTAAAAAGATCCAGCAGCGCCTGGCTCGGATGCTCGTTCAGCCCGTCGCCCGCATTTACGATCGATGCGTCGCAGTTGGCCGCGACGAATTTCGCCGCGCCCGAGCAGCTGTGGCGCAACACGAAGATATCGGTGCGCATCGCCTGCATATTTCTAATGGTGTCAATCAGCGTCTCGCCCTTTTTCGTGCTGCTGTCCGCGGCGGTGAAATTTACGCTGTCCGCGCCCAGACGCTTGGCTGCGATCTCAAAGCTCGTGCGGGTGCGGGTGGAGTTTTCGAAAAACGCGTTGATGACCGTCTTGCCGCGAAGCGAGTCGGATTTTTTGACGTCAGAGCGGTTGAGCGCTTTAAACTCGCGCGCCAGATCTATAAAGTCGTAGATGTCCTCGCGGCTCAGATCCTGCGCGCTAAGAAGATGCTTTAGCTTATACATTCCCTCTCCTTTTTTGGGCCGAATTTCAGCCGTAATTGTATAAAAAAATCTCTGATAAAATTTTAAAATTTAAGAGCGGGGCTCAAATTTAGACGCGGAATTTTGCTTGGAATTTCATTTGAGTTCGCATACGAAGCGCGAGCGGAATTTTGGGGTAAAATTTAAAAATTTTTAGATTAAACTTAAGCTTCTTGAGCGAAAATTTTAAAAAATCCGCCACGCCGCTTACGTAAAATTTTAAAGCTTTACGCGCGGCAGGCGGCTAGAAAAATAAAGAATCTAAAGCTTATTTAAATACTTTATATAATTTTTTGCACTATTTTCTACGGCTTGCTCGCTTTTATCGTAAGTAAAGCCGTATGATACGAAATTTGGTAGCGCAATCGCGCCGACGAAATTAAATGTAGCCTTAAATGGCGCTAGCACCTCATCTACGCTAAAGCCTACGATGCCGTTTTTAGAGTAGTTTGCCTCGGTCGCGCCAAGCGAGATCGCAAGCGCAAATTTTTTGCCCTTAAGTTTGCCGCCATCCTCTCCGCCGTAAGCCCAGCCGCGCGTAAAAACGTCCTCAAACCACTGCTTAAGAAGCGGCGTGCAGTTTGAAAAACGAAACGGAAACTGAAGCACGATTTTATCGTGGCTTTCGAGCAGTTTTTGCTCCTTTTCCACATCGATTTTAAAATCCGCATAAAGCGCGTAAAGATCGTGAAGCTCGAACTTATCGGGATGCGCTAGCACGGCATCCCTCCAGTGGCGGTTTACGAGCGAGTTTGCGATATTTGGGTGAGCCAAAATAATGAGAGTTTTCATTTCTATCCTTTAAATTTGAAATTGCGGGGCGCATTATAGCCCTACTTCGTAAAATTTTTCTTGTTTTATCGCAAGCAGCCTTAAATTCTAAAGCTTTACCGGCCGCCACCTGCTTATCTTTACAGCAGCCTCAAAGAGTGCAAGTTTTAAATTCTAAACTTTCATCCACTACTCGCGCTTTATTTAGAAATGCTCGCCCTTGGGGCACTCGTCGCGTTTTACAGAGGTTTACTGTTTCTTTGCAAATATTCATATTCCATTGCGGAGGCTCGCGCGAGTAAAATTTTAACGAAACCGCCGCGCAGGGGAAATTTTAATAAAATTTAGCATCGTTTCTCTGCGAGCATTCGCCACAACAAATAAAATTTAGATGAAATCTAGCCGCGTTTAAATTCTAAAGCTTTGCCTGCCAGCGTAGTCTCTCTGATCCGAACGATCATCGCGCTCTTATGAGTGCCCATCACGCTTTCGTGCAGGCTCGTCGCGCTCTTTTGGAGGCTTGCCCCTTTCCTGTGGGTGGTAGTTGCAAAAAAATTTTGAGTAGAATTTAGCGTAATTTAAATTCTAAAGCTTTGCCTACCAGCCGCCTCTTCAGGATCTGAATTATCATCGCGCTCCTGCGAGCGCCCGCCGCGCGGCTCCTGTCTAGGCTGCACGCCAAAGCCCTCCAAGACCTTGCCTAGGCTCTCGTTCGCATCTTTTATAATTCCTTGCAGGCTCTGCCCCATCTGATCAAGGTTTTTGCCCGCCTCGCGTGCCGCCGCCTCGCCCTGCTTTAGCAGATCCTTGGTCCTGTCTGCGTTGCGAGTGGCGAAATCGTTCAAGACTTCGGGCGCCTTTTTCTGCAAATTTTGCAAGGCCTCGCCCAAAACTTTAGCATCGTTTGCAAGCTCGTCTATCGTGGAGTTCAGATCGGATTTTTTCTTACTCTCAAAGCCCTGCGGCGCGGAATTTTGCGCGGAGCCTTGCGTATAATTTTGCGCGGAATTTTGCTCAGAGCTATCCGTGCTTTTATTAAAATTTCGCCCTTGATTGCCCGCGCTAAAATTCTGCTCCGAGCGTGCGCTTTGCTCGCGATCTTGCGCGTCCGACCCGCCGTCGCAGCCGCTCAAAACGCACGTCGCGGCTAGCGCCAAAGTAAAATTTCGCGCCGCGCTTATAAAGCTAAAATCGTTTATAAAATTAAAATTTCTAGCGCGATCCGCCGAAATAAAATTTTGCTCGCTGCCGATCTTGATAAAATTCTGCCCAACGTACGCCGAAGTAAAATTTTGCCCGCCGCCGGCTGAAACGGAATTTCGCAGCCGTCCAAAGCCCTGCTCGCCGCTTGCTCGGATAAAATTATGCGCTAAATCGCGTCCGCATCCTTTCAAAATTCGTCTTTTCAAAATCCGCTCCTTTAAATTTCATCCCTTGCAATCGCGCTTGGAAGCCGCCCGAAAAACAGATCGCTTCTAAGCTTCAAAAGCAAGCAGATAGCGATATCGGCGCTTTGCTCGCGGATGTAGTTTCGATCACCCTTTAGATGAAATTCCCCGACGATCTGTTTGCCGCCCTGCTCCTTTGCGCCGATAAAGACCGTCCCTACGGGCTTTTGCGCGCTTCCGCCGCCGGGGCCTGCGATACCGCTTACTGCAAGAGCGAAGCTCGCCCCGCTGCTTTGCAGCGCGCCCTCCAGCATCTCGCCCACGGTCTGCGCGCTTACCGCGCCGTAGCGAGCGAGCGTATCTTCGCCTACGTTTAGCCAGAGATTTTTTATCTCGTTGGCGTAGCTTACGAGCGAGCCGTCAAAAACGTCGCTCACGCCCGCGACCGCACCGAATTTTGCGGCGATTAGCCCTGCGGTACAGCTTTCGGCAAAGGTGATCTTGGCGCCTATTTCGCGCAGTCTATCTACCACAAAGCCCATAAAATCGCCGCCTTCGATATAGCAGCTCTCATAATACTTGCCGACGCTTTGCAAAAACGCGTCCAGCGCTCCGAATTTCATCGCACTGGCGCGCACGAGTAGCAAAAAGGAGCTGGGCCTGCTGATCGTAAGCGAAATTTTATAACTGATCGCAAGGCTCTCTAGGCGCTGCTTTACGCTTTCGTATTCGCAATCGAATAGATAAAAGCTCTCGCCCGCGTTCGGCGCGTCTTGAAGGATCGGCGGCAAGCTTTGCAAGCAAAGTGCCTTGATCACGTTTACCGAGCAGCCTCTGACGTTTAGCAGGAAGCTGTTTTTCGCCACCGCGCGCGCCATCGAGGGCGCTAAGGTTTCTCCGTTTTTCAACTCGAGCGAATCGAAAGAGAGCGTCGATAAAATTTTTCCGACGACCGCGTAGGCGGAGTTTGCCGCAAAGATCGTGATAAAATCGTACGAATCGATCATCTTTTCAAGCGCGAAGGGCAAAACTTTATCGTTTTCGCTTAAGAATTTCAGATCGTCCATCCGCCCAAAAACTCGTTCGTAGCTGCGAGAAATATAGCTCATCAAAGCCGCGTCGTAGCGGATCTCCTCGCCGATTACAAGGATGATATTTTTCATAAAGCCCCTCATTAAATTTTCGCACATTATAGCATAAACGCAGATTGCTCTTTCAGAGCTTTTTAATGGCGTTTTGGATAAACTTCACAAATTTTTTAAGACACGAAAAGGTACAAATATGGACTACAAAGATACTCTCTTTCTTCCTACGACGGACTTTGCGATGCGAGGCGCGCTACCGCAAAACGAACCTGCACGATTTAGGGCGTGGTACGACGAGCGTAAAATTTACGAAAAGATGAAAGCTAGGCGCAAGGGCGCAAGCGTCAGCTTCAATATCCACGACGGCCCGCCGTATGCTAACGGACACCTCCACATCGGCCACGCGCTGAATAAAATTTTAAAAGACATCATCACCAAAACCCATTATTTCTTCGGCGAGGATATCCGCTACGTGCCCGGCTGGGACTGCCACGGTCTGCCGATCGAGCAGCAAGTAGAGATCAAGCTAGGCGAGCGGAAAAAATCGCTTTCAAAAGTGCAGATCCGCGAGCTTTGCAGACAGCACGCCAAAGAGTTCATCGACGTGCAGCGCAATGAATTTAAAGATATGGGGATTTTGGGCGACTGGGACGATCCGTATCTGACGCTAAAATTTGAGTTTGAGGCTGAAATTTACAAAGCGCTCTGCCAGATCGCTAAAAAAGGAATTCTGATCGAGCGAAGTAAGCCCGTGTTTTGGAGCTGGGCGGCAAAAAGCGCGCTCGCAGAAGCCGAGGTCGAGTACAAAGACAAAGAGGACTACTCGATCTTCGTGGCGTTCGATCTAAGCGATGAAGCGAACGCTAAAATCGGCGCGAAAGGCGCTAAAGCGGTCATCTGGACGACCACGCCTTGGACGCTGCCCGCAAACGGCGCGATATCTTTGAACCCGAATGAAATTTATGCGCTGACGAGCGAAAATTTAATCCTTGCAAAACCTTTGGTCGAAAGCCTCGTAAGCCTAGGCATCACCGAGGGCAAGATCGTAAAAGAATTTAAGGCTACCGAGCTTGAAGGCCTAAACGCGATCAATCCGCTAAACGATAGAGCTTCAAAGCTTATCCTCGGCGAGCACGTTTTAATGGACGGCGGCACCGGGCTCGTGCATACGGCTCCCGGACACGGCGAGGACGATTATTTCGTAGGGCTTAAATACGGCATCGAGGTGATTATGCCCGTGGATGAGGGCGGCTGTTTCGATCAAACTCTTAAAACCAAAAAACTCTTCCGCGCAGACGTCGTAGATGAGCTCGTGGGGATGCATATTTTCAAAGCAAACGAGAAAATTTTAGAGCTTCTAGGCCCCGCGCTTATCAAATCCGGCAAATTTGTCCACTCCTATCCGCACTGCTGGCGCACGCACAAGCCGGTGATCTACCGCGCGACGAAGCAGTGGTTTATCGCGATGGATGAGCCAATGCCTAGCGGCAAGACGCTGCGTCAGGTGGCGCTAGAGCAGATCGGCAAGGTTAAATTTTACCCGCAAAGCGGCATCAACCGCCTTACCTCGATGATAGAAAACCGCCCAGATTGGTGCATCTCGCGCCAAAGGGATTGGGGCGTGCCGATCGCGTTTTTCCGCGATAAAAGCACCAAAGAGCCGATCTTTGATGAGAAAATTTTAAATAATATCTACGAAATTTTTAAGGCTAAGGGCGCGGATGCTTGGTGGCAGATGGAAATTTCGGAGCTTTTGCCGCAAGACAGCGGCTATAGGCCCGAAAATTTAGAAAAGGTGATGGACATCTTAGACGTTTGGTTCGATAGCGGCTCGACGTGGAAAGCGGTGCTACAAAGCGGCGCCTACGATGCGGGCAAATTCCCCGCGGATATGTATCTTGAGGGCAGCGACCAACACCGCGGCTGGTTTCAAAGCTCTCTGCTTCTAAGCTGCGCGATCAACGAATGCGCACCGTACAAAAGCATACTCACGCACGGATTTACCGTCGATGAGAAGGGTCAGAAGATGAGCAAGTCCGTCGGAAACGTCGTCTATCCGCAAGAGGTCGCAAAGAGCCACGGCGTTGAAATTTTACGCCTGTGGGTCGCGATGAGCGATTATTCGACCGATCTAAAGATCAGCGACAATATCCTAAAGCAGGTAAGCGAGCAGTACCGCAAGATCCGAAATACTATAAGATTTCTGCTCGCAAGCACGAGCGATTTAAATGAGATCGAGACGAGCAATTTTACGCGGCTTGACCGCTGGATCCTAACGCGCGCGGCAAACGCCTTTTCGAGCGCGGAAGCCGCGTTTAGAAACTACGATTTTTCAAAGGGCTTCAACGCCTTATTAAATTTCTTAAGCGCCGATTTGAGCGGAATTTATCTTGATATCTGCAAAGACAGGCTCTACTGCGACGAGTCGGACGAGCCGCGCCGTAGAAGCGCGCAAAGCGCGATCGCGCTGATTACGCGAGCGCTGCTGCCTCTGATCGCGCCTACGCTAACTTACACGATCGACGAAGTAATGCAGTTTGCGCCGCATATCATCAAAGAGGGCAAGCAGGACGCTTTTGATCTGATCTACAAGCCGATAGAATTTGACGATTTTCTAGAATTCGACGAAATTTTAATCAAATCGAGGGAGAAATTTTTCGAGCTTATCGATGCGCTTAAAAAGGACAAGATCATCAAATCGACGCTTGAGCTGGTTTTGCAGACGAGCTCGAACGAAATTTTATCAAACGACATCCTAGGCGTGGCGGATTGGTTCATGGTAAGCGACGTGGATACTCTGCAAAGCGAGGAGGCTCTGGCGGAGTTTAAGATAAACGACGAAATTTTCCGCCTCGTAAAATCCTCTAAACATAAATGCCCTAGATGCTGGAAATTTAACGCAAAAGAGCCCGATGAGCTCTGCCCGCGCTGCGCGAAGGTCATGCATGCTCGCTAGCCCCATAAGTCTTGGCTTCGTATTTTTTACGATCGCGCTGATCTGCGTAGCGACGGGCGTAGGGATCTATTTCGTGAATAAATTTAAGGATGGCAGATGATAAGTTTAAAAGAGGCTCTAAAGCTGAGCGCGGATGAAATTTCGGCGCTTAGAGCGGAGCTAAAGGATAAAATTTTAAAAACCAAAGAGCTCGGCGCCTACGTCGAGCAGCTTACGGGCGAGGCTTTAAACGTCAGCGGTGAGGGCGTGCCGATCGCGATCAAAGATAACATTCAGGTAAAAAATTGGAACGTCACTTCAGCGAGTAAAATTTTGCAAGGATACGTTGCGCCATACGACGCGACGGTAATTAAAAAGCTACGCGAGCGCGGTTTGGCCCCGTTTGGGCGAACGAATATGGATGAGTTTGCGATGGGAAGCACGACCGAAAGCTCATTCTACGGCAAAACTCTCAATCCGACCGATCACTCGCGCGTACCCGGCGGCAGTAGCGGCGGAAGCGCGGCTGCCGTAGCGGCAAATATCGCCGTAGCCGCACTCGGAAGCGATACGGGCGGCTCGATCCGCCAGCCGGCGGCATTTTGCGGCTGCGTAGGCTTTAAGCCGAGCTACGGCAGGGTCAGCCGCTACGGGCTCGCGGCGTATTCGAGCAGCCTCGATCAGATAGGACCGATCACGCGTAGCGTCGAGGACGCGGCGATTTTATACGACATCATCGCAGGCCGCGACGAGATGGACAGCACTAGCTACGCAGGCGCTTACGAAAGCACCGCGGATAAGCTAAACGCGGATCGCAAGCTTAAGATCGCCGTTATAAAAAATTATATCGACGAGGCCTCGCAGCAGGTCAAAGAGGCTTTAAGCTTAAGCATAGAAAAGCTAAAATCCTTCGGGCATGAGATCGTTTACCGCGATCTTTGCAGCTCCAAATACGACATCGCGACCTACTACATCATCGCCACCGCCGAGGCTAGCGCAAATTTAAGCCGCTACGACGGCGTACGCTACGGAAACCGCGCGAAGGCTCTAAATTTAAAAGAGCTCTACGCCAACACCCGCGGCGAGGGTTTCGGCGACGAGGTCAAAAGAAGGATGCTTCTAGGCACCTTCGTACTAAGCAGCGGCTACTACGACGCATATTACATCAAGGCACAGAAGGCAAGAGCCTTCATCAAAAGCGAATATGAGGAAATTTTAAAAGACGCCGATTTGATCTTTATGCCGATCGCGCCGGGCGTGGCGTATAAATTCGGCGAGCTTAGCGATCCGCTTCGCGCGTATCTTAGTGATATCTACACGATCGGTGTAAATTTAGCGGGGCTTCCCGCAATCTCCGTGCCGGTAGCGAAAAACAAAGAGGCTCTTAATATCAGCGCGCAGCTCATCGGGCGCGCCTACGACGAACAAACGGTGCTGGACGGCGGCTTGAGTTTAGAAAAAATCGTGAAAGGATAAGTATGAAGATCGTCAAAAAGGCTCTGACCTTCGAGGATGTTTTGTTGGTACCGCAATACTCTGAAATTTTACCCAAAGAGGTCGATATCAGCACGAGTTTTACGAAAAATATCACGCTAAATACCCCTCTTGTGAGTGCTGCGATGGATACGGTCACCGAGTACCGCACGGCGATAATGATGGCGCGCCTCGGCGGCATCGGCGTGATCCATAAAAATATGGACGAGGATTCCCAAGCCAAGATGGTTCGCCGCGTAAAAAAGAGTGAAAGCGGCGTCATTATAGACCCTATCTCGATCAAGGCGGACGCCACGATCAAAGACGCTCTCGATCTGATGGGCGAGTACCACATCAGCGGCATTCCTGTTATCGACAACAACGGCGTGCTGATTGGAATTTTGACCAATCGCGATCTGCGCTTTGAAACCGATACCGCCGCGCTCGTAGGCGAAAAGATGACCAAGGCTCCGCTAATTACCGCTCCAAAAGGCTGCACGCTTGATGATGCGGAGAAAATTTTTAGAAACAATAAGGTAGAAAAGCTTCCGATAATCGACGCAAACGGCCACTTAGAGGGACTTATTACGATTAAAGACCTTAAAAAGCGTATCGAATATCCAAGCGCCAATAAAGACAAATTCGGCCGCCTTCGCGTCGCCGCGGCGATTGGCGTAGGTCATCTGCAAAGAGCCGAAGCTCTCGTAAAGGCGGGCGTCGATGCGCTTGTGATGGACTCTGCGCACGGACACTCCAAAGGCATTATCGACACGCTTAAGGAGCTGAAGCGAAATTTTGACGTCGACGTAGTGGTCGGAAACGTCGCAAACCCCGCCAGCATAAAAGACATCGCAAACGCGGGAGCGGACGCGATTAAAGTAGGCATCGGCCCGGGCTCGATCTGCACTACGCGCATCGTAGCGGGCGTGGGCGTGCCGCAGTTTACCGCGATCAACGATTGTGCGATCGAGGCGGCTAAATTTGGAATTCCGATCATCGCAGACGGCGGCATCAAATACTCGGGTGACATCGCCAAAGCTCTAGCCGCGGGCGCAAGCTCGGTGATGATGGGAAGCCTGCTTGCAGGCTGCTACGAGACCCCGGGCGAACTCATTACGTTTCAGGGTCGCCAGTACAAAACCTACCGCGGCATGGGTTCTTTAGCGGCGATGCATAAGGGAAGCTCGGATCGCTACTTTCAAGACGGCACCGCAAAAGAAAAGCTCGTGCCCGAGGGCGTCGAGGGACGCGTGCCGTACGCGGGTATGTTAAAAGACGTGATCTTTCAGCTATTAGGCGGCTTACGAAGCTCGATGGGATACTGCGGCAGCAAGGATATCGCGACCTTTCAGCAAAAGGCGGAATTCGTCGAGATCACGAGCGCAGGTCTTAAAGAAAGCCACGTCCACGACGTCATCATCACGCAGGAAGCGCCGAATTACCGAGTAAATCAGTGATCCTTCAGAGCAAAATTCAAAATTTCGACGAGCCGCTCTATCTGGAGAGCGGCCGCGTCTTTTCCAACTTCAAGCTCGTCTATGAAACATACGGCGAACTAAATCCGGATAAATCCAACGTCATCGTAATCTGCCACGCCCTAACGGGCTCCGCGCACGCCGCAGGGCTCTACGAGGGCGACGTTAAGCCCGGCTGGTGGGACGGGCTCATCGGCGATCATAAAGCGGTCGATACGACAAAATTTTTCGTCATCTGTATAAACATTTTAGCTTCACCGTTCGGCTCGACATGCCCGCTCGATGTCGATGAAAGCAGCGGCCGCGAGTACCGCTTGCGCTTTCCCGTAGTGGTCGTCTCGGACGTCGTGCGCGCGCAGATGATGCTTTTAAAGCGCCTAGGCATCGCTCGCGCTCGCGCCGTTATCGGCGGTAGCCTGGGCGGCATGCAGGCGCTGTGCTACGCGATCGAATATCCGGAATTTGCGGATGAAATTTTCGTACTCGCAAGCACATACGCTACGCAGCCTTGGGCGATCGCGTTTAATAAGATCGCGACCGAGGCCATCTTGCGCGATCCAAATTTCAAAGGCGGCAACTACGATAAAAATCTGATCGCCGAGCACGGACTTGACGGCATGGCGGTGGGGCGCATGGCGGGGCATATAAGTTTTTTAAGCCCAAGCTCGATGCAGGAAAAATTTGGGCGCAACTACGTCGAAACCGACGGTCTTTACGAGATTAACGGGCGCTTTCAGGTCGATCGCTACCTTGAATACAACGGCGAAAATTTCGCGCGCAGGTTCGATCCGCTGTGCTATCTCTACATCGCTAAGATGATGAATATATTTGATTGCACGCGCCACTACGGCAATCTCAAAAACGCTTGCGCGCAGATCAAATCGCGCCTGCACCTCATCTCTTTCAAAGGCGACGTGCTCTTTCCGCCGGGGCTAATGAAAGAAATTTACGATGCGATGAGCGATCTGGGCAAAAAGGATCGCACGAGCTACGCGCAGATCGACAGCGACTACGGACACGACGCGTTTTTGGTCGAGATAGAAAAATTTGATTACATCATAAAAAGGATTTTGGATGAGTTTTGAGGAAAAAATGGAAAAGATTAACGCGCTTTTAAAAAGCTTAAACGATAAAGATCTGAGCCTAGAGGAGAGCGTGAAGCTGTATAAACAGGGCGTCGCGCTGCTAAAGGAGGCAAAGGAAATTTTAGAAAACGCCAAACTCGAGGTTGCCGAAATAAACGCGCCCGAGCAGGCTTAGGAGGCGGCGATGATAAACGTATGCGTTTTGCAACTACCGACGCTTTCGATGAGCGAAAATCGGATTGATTACTATATGAAGGTCGCCAAAGATAACGGCGCGCGGATCGTGCTGCTGGGCGAATATGAGCTAAATTCCTTCTTTAGCGAGCTTAAAAAGATGCCCCGCTCCATCGCGTGCGAACAGAGCGAGCACAAGCAGGAGCTGATGGCGCGGCTGGCCGCCAAATACGACCTGCATATCGTAGCGCCGATAATCAGAGCCGCAAGCGGCGCGATTTTAAGGCAGGCGGGCATTTTCGGCGGCGCAGCTCAAAAAAGCGCGCGCTGCGGCGGCGAAAATTCCGCAAGCCTTAAAAGCGAGCAAGGTCGCAAGGGCGAGCTAAATTCCAAGAGCGATTTAAATTCCAACGATGGTTCAAATTCTAAAGGCGCTTTAAATTCCAAAAACGAGCAGAATTGCAAAGGCGGCTTAAGCTCCTGCGGCGCGCACGCTTTAAATTTCAAAGCCGCAAATTCTGCAGACGGTTTAAATTTAAGCGCTTCGATCCCAAGTAACTCGAACGCTTCAAATTTAAAAGCCGAAAGCCAAAAAGACGCGAGCGAAGAGGAGATCTTTTGCGCGAGCGAAAACGAGCCCATCTGGGTGAAATCCTGCGCGAAATTTTCGCCCTCGGAGGTGAAATTTTACGATCAAAATATCCTGATGGACTATCCGCACTGGAACGAGGAGGGCTTTTTCGCCAACCGCAAAAGCCGCAAAATCGGTAAAATTTCCCCGATGATCTTTAGCGAGGGTGGCGTAAAATTCGGCGTCTGCTTCGGCTACGAGGCGCATTTTGACATATTTTGGCGCTATTTTATGCAGAAAAACGTCGGTTGCGTGCTCGTGCCGTGCGCTTCGACCTTTGAAAGCGGCGGGCGCTGGCGCGAACTTTTGAAGATGCGCGCGTTTACGAACTCGCTCTACGTCATCCGCGCCAACCGCATCGGCGAGGCGAAATTCGGCGAAAGCGAGTTTAAATTTTACGGCGAGAGCTTCGTCGCAACCCCCGGCGGCGAGATCGCAAACGAGCTGAAAAACGAAGAGGGCGTGCTGATGTGCGAAGTGGACGCGGACGAGATCGCTGCAGCGCGCGGGCTGTGGAAATTCCGCAAAAATCTAGTCAGCAGGGGGCTTTTATGAACTACTTTCACAGACAGATCCAGCTTTGGGGCGAGCAGACGCAGCGCGCGCTTTCGGACAAGCGCATCCTAATCATCGGCGCGGGCGGGCTTGGAAGCAGCCTTTCTTACGCTCTGGGCGCAAGCGGCATCGGGCGGATCAGCGTCGTGGATTTCGACACGGTGGCGCTTCACAACATCCACAGGCAAATTTTATTCACTCTCGCAGACGAGGGCAAATTTAAAGCGGATGTTTTTAAAAGCCGTACGGAGGCTCGCTACGACGGAGTGAGCGTGGAGGTGCACAAAAGCCGTGCGGATGAATTTTTCACCAGCGCGACCGCCTCGGGCGAGAAATTTGATCTGATTTTGGATGCGACCGATAATCTCGCTACGCGCGCGCAGATCGATGCCTTTGCTAAGCAAATAGGCGTGCCGTGGGTGTTTGCGTCGGTGGATAGCTGGCAGTGCCAAGTATGCTTCGTGCAGAATGCGGATTTTAAATTTTTCCCGAGTCTAAACGCGACGCCTGCGGGCATAACGGCTGCGATCGTGATGTTTGCGGCAAGCTTTGAGGCAAACCTCGCTCTGCGCTACCTAGCGGGGCTTGAGGTCGAAAAAGACCTGCTTTACTACGCGAACTTTTTTGGCGGCGAACTGGAAGTTAGGAAGATAAAATTGTAGCTTGAGGGGTTAGTTTTCATAAGATTCTTTTATTGCATTTTTTATCTCATCGGATGAGATCTCGTCTATATATTTATCTAGCTTTTTTAAATTATCTTTATACGGCTGATCAAGCTTGCGACCGTCTTTATCTCTGGTATACATATGGATAGATACAGCTTTCATTTCATTTAACTTGCTTGTAAATTTCGTATATTCATAAACATCTTTAAATGTAAAATTTTTATCTTTGCAATATTTGCGATATACCGTCATTATAAGAGAAATTTCACTTTTAGGTATATAATAAGTTGCATCGTAGTTTATTTTATAATAACTATCCAAACTATATATATAGTTTCTATGACAATCATCATATTTTCGTTTTAGAAATTCCGGACTCGGTTGTCCGCCTACGTTATACTGCATAAGCAGCTTTAAAATCGGTTCGTAATTTGGAGTGCCCGGAAATGTATCATACAATGAAAAATCATATTCGGTAATATCAAATCCGTCCGTCGGTTCCGCTTTATCATTTAATATTCCTTCAGGCACGACCTTTTTAATATCGTTTCCGTACCTTAAACCTACCGTAGAGTTTTGAAATTTCCAAATATATGGCTTATAGCCGCTTTCTAATGCCATCTTCGCTATCTCATACATATTCGTATTCGTAAGATATGAAAAGAAATAATTCGGCTCTCCTATACTAATCATAGGATAGTCGGTATCATAAATCAACGTAAAATTTCCGTCATCACTTATTTGTAGGGATTTTATATGATTATAATTCGGCGGAAGCAGTCTATTTCTAACGACTTCCGCCTCTTCAAATTTAACCCCGTTGTCTAAAAGCAGTCTTACCGCTTTGGTAGCATTATTTTCTATCGCATAAGCCATAGCGGATAGTTTGTATTCGTCTTTTTTGTGTATATCCGCACCTAGCTTTATAAGCTCTTGAGTAGTATTTGTATCATCCCAAAAGCTAGAATACATCACGGGCGTTACCCCTCCGTGCATAGTATGATCGACGGTTAGATTGTTATCTTTCATAAATTTTAAAATTTTATCCGTTTGCTTGCTTTTTAAAAGCCTTTTTAGCTCTACGTCTGTGGCAGGTTCTTTAAATACGTTTTTCGGGTTTGAATTATAATCTATATCCCAATGTCTAAATGCAAAACTTTGCATCTCCGCTTCGCTTACATACTTATCAAGACCCGCTTCTTTAGTAGCATCAGAGCCTATCGTAATAGTGTAGTGAGATTGAGATTTATGAAGTCCTACTCTTCCGCTTATGAATAGATACAAAATAAGGCAAGCAAAAACTGCGATGAATTGCAATATGGCTTTTAGATATTTCAAAATTTCCCCTTAGAATTAATTGGGAGGATTATATCTTAAATCAAATTAAACCGAAATTTTACATGGCGGGCGGGTAAAATTTTATATAAATTTAGCCCGCAAGCCTTGAAATTCGAGCAAATTTAGAAGATAAATGCGTATTTAGAATTTTAATAGCTCTATCCCAGATCGCTCAAAAGATCCGCCAAGCTCACGCTTGATAGGGATTTTTTAAAATCATTCTGAATGCGAGCAAAGCGCGGCGCGAGTACCGCCTCGATCTTTCCGCCCACGGGGCAGGCGCTAGGCGAGCCTTTGTGTAGGCGAAACATCGCGTCCTCCTCGCTCACCGCCTCGTAAATGTCTAAAAGCGTGATGAGCCGCGCGTCGCGAGCCAGCGTGATGCCGCCCACGCCCGCGGTCGTGAGCACTAGGGCCGCGTTTTTCAGCTGCGAGATCAGCTTGCGCGCGATGGCGGGGTTTATCCCCGAGCTTGCGGCGACGAAATCGCCCGTGACCTTCTCCTCGCGAAAATACGCGACGCAAAGCATGATGTGAACCGCGAGTGAAAATTTGATACCTACCTGCATTCCGCTCCTTGATTTGGATCTGAGTTTTAGAATTTAAGCGAAATTTTCCTTAAATTCGACCGCTAAATTTCAGATCGCGCTAAAATTTCATCCGCTAGACGATTTTCTTAAAATTCTAATCTTAAATTTAATCGTGTCTAAATTTTATCAGCCAAACGATCTTTATAAAATTCGGATATTAAATTTTAATCGTTCCGAAATTTCATCTGTTAGGCGATTTTTTTAAAATTTAGATATTAATTTTAATCACGCCTAAATTTTATCCGCGACATAGCGAACCGCGCGCCGCCGATACTGATAGCGCGACTATCCCAACCTCGTCGCCGCAACTGCCGCTATCGTCGCTATTACTACATTATCTTTGTCTCCAATTGTCGCTGTCGCTGCTGCCGCTACCAATTCATTATATTTACAGCAGATTGCTATTGCTGCTTGTCGTTACGCTACCATCGCTCATTATCTTTACGCCGTTGTTGCGGGCGCCGCCAACCCGTTCATTATATTCTCGCTGCCGCCCGCTGCGATACGGCTGCTACTAATGCCGCCGTACACGCCGCTGTCGCCTACACCGCCGTTGCAGCCGCTACCGCTGTTCATTACTTCTGATGCCGTTGTCGCAAATACAATCGCCGCTATTATTCAAATACAATCGCTACCGATGTTCTGCAATACAATCGCAGCCGTCATTAGCACCGCAGCGGCGTTGCCGTCTCCGTTAAATTTTAAATTTTAGCTTGAGTTCGGCTCCGCCGCTAAATTTAATTTCAAGCCGTAGCTAGCTCTAAATTTTAATTCAAACATAGGCTCTGTCCTGGCGCTAAATTTTGATTTAAAGCTCTAGCTTACTTTTTCGCTAAATTTTAAATTTGCGTTCGAATTTTACCGTGCTAAACGATTTAAAATTTACGTTAGAATTTTGCCGTGCCGCACGGTTTAAAATTTACGCGTGGCAACGCCCATTATTCGCCGACCGCCGTGAACGGCTTGCCGATAAATTTTTGCGCCTTGATCTCGTCTATTACGGCGAGCGCGAGGTCTGCGTAGCCGATGTAGCTTTTGCCCTTGCCGTTTAGGATCAGCTCGTCGCCTCCTAGGACGTATGAGCCCGTGCGAGCGGCGTTTGCGTCGTATTCCGCGGCGGGAATCACATAGGTCCAGATCAAATCTTTGCTCGCTTTTAGCACCTCGTAGCTCGCCGCAGTCGCCCCCGCTACGCCCATATACTCAGCCGGGAAGCTCGGAGTATCCATCAGGCGCGTCTTGCGTGAAGCGTCTGTGTATAACACGCCCGCGCCGCCGATGACGAAAAGCCTCGTCTGCGTGCCGCTTAGCAGCTCTGCGATGTGCTGCGTCATTTTCGCGTGAAGCGGGAAGGTCTGCGGCGTCCATGTAGCGATCGCGCTGATGACGACGTCAAAGCCCGCCAAATCGGCTTTACTAAGCTCAAAAACGTCCTTATGCACGAGCTTGATGGCGCCGTTTTTATACTCTTTGTTTCGCGCGAAACCCGTTACGTCGTAGCCCTGCTTTAGCGCCTCCGCGACTAGCGCGCTACCTGATTTCCCGTTTGCTCCGATGATTGCTACTTTTTTCATTTTATATCCTTTAAATTTAGATTTTGTTTGCTTGCGCAGCCGCTTATCGCCGCTGCAAGCCAATTTAGTTGCCATCGCGGCTAATGCACTCTCTCATGCGACTGTCTATCGCTGTGGCGGCCGATGCACCCGCTACGCAGGGGCGTCTTGCCGCGCTACGCAGTTTAAAATTTACTCCCGCGCTTTGCCGCGCGCTTGTCTTGCGAAATTTTACAGCCAGCTTGGCTTTACATCGTCGTTTATCACGCCGTCGCCGTTAGTGTACTGCTCCAGGCTTCCGCGTTTAGTCTGGATACAGATAAATTTCATCCCTTGCGCGCCCGCTTTGAAACATCTTTTGCCTGCCGGATCGATACGGATCGCATCGCCCTCCTTGACCGCCTTCTCCTCGCCGTCGATAAAGAGCGCGCCGCCGCCTTTTAGCACCAAGTAAAGCTCCTCGTTTTGCTTGTGCGAATGCACGAACGGCACGCTCGCGTTTGCGGGAAGCTCGTTGATAGAAAGCTCACAGCCGCTCAAGCCTAGAGCTTCTTTTAGCTCGACTCTCGGTTCGCTTTTCGTTGAAACGATCTTGAAGTTTGACATCTTTGTCTCCTTATATTTTTTGTTGTAATGTTATAACTTACAACCGATGAGCGAAGTATAGTCAAATTTTGTTGTAATGTCAAGAGTTACAGCAAAAATTTCAAAAAATTTGACGCGAATTTTAAAATCAGCTAAAATCCGCGCGATTTTAACCGAAGGATTTTTATGCAAAATAGCGCATTTAAGACGCTAACGCTCATAGCAAAGAAAAACTTTAAAAGACTGTTTTTAACGTTTAGTCTAGTTTTGGCGGAAAACGGGCTATTTCTCGCCTATCCCGTACTAGCCGGCATAGCCATAAACGCCATCGTAGCGGGCGATACGATTTTAGCGCTTAGCTACTCGGGCTTAGTGTTTGTCGGCTGGGGACTCGGCTCGATTAGGCGGCGTGTGGATACGCAGGTATTTACTAGGATATATGCAGGACTTGCCGTAAGCGTGATAATGAACGAAAAAAGAGCCGCAAAAGACGAAAGCGTCATAATCGCAAGGGCAAATTTATCTCGCGAATTCGTGGATTTTTTCGAGCAGCACTTTCCCGTATTTTTCACCTCGGTCGTCTCGATTTTCGGCTCGGCGATCATGCTTTTGTTTATCGAGTTCTACGTAGGTTTGGCCGTTTTTGCTCTGCTCGCGGTTTTTGGCATTTTGCTACCAAAATACATCACTAAAAACGACCGCTTGTATCTAAAGCTAAACAACCAGCTGGAGCGCGAAGCAGGACGCATAAGCGTAGGCGACGAAAACACGCTAAATCGCCACTACGACGTACTTTCAAAGCTTCGTATCCGCATTTCAAACAGAGAGGCAATGAGTTTTTTTATCATCGGCGCGAGTGCGGCGGCGATTTTTAGCTTGGCGATATTTTTACTCTCGAGCAATCATGCAAATGCGGGTCACATCTACTCGGTGCTTACCTATCTATGGACATTTGCGATCAGTCTTGATGACGCGCCGAGGCTAGTGGAAGAGTTTAGCAAGTTAAAGACATCGGCAAGCGCGTAAACATCGAGCTAGAGGGCGAAATAGATAAAATTTAGGCGCTTTTTTGGGTATAATTTAACTAAAATTTGTCCAAAAGCGAGGTCAAAATGCACGAAAATCACGCCCACTGCGCGCATTCGCACGCGTCAAACAAGGTCGTTTTGAGAAATTCTTTCCTTATAATATTCGCTTATATGCTAGTCGAGGTCGCGGGCAGCTTCGCGACGAACTCGCTCGCCCTACTCTCCGACGCCGGACACATGCTATCAGACGCCGCAGCACTCGGGCTTTCGCTATTTGCGTTTAAATTCGGCGAACGCAAGGGCAATCTGCAAAATACCTTCGGCTACAGGCGGATCGAAATTTTAGCCGCGACGATAAACGCCGTCATGCTCATCGTCATCGCCGTTTTTATCGTTATCGAAGCGACGCGGCGCCTGCAAAACCCGCCAGAAGTAGCCACCACGGGCATGCTCGCCATCAGCACGCTGGGACTTGTCGTAAATATCGTCGTGGCCTATTATATGCTGCGCGGCGGCGACGTGAGAGAAAACGTCAATATGCGCGGCGCCTATGCGCACGTGCTGGGCGACGCTTTAGGCTCGGTGGGCGCGATCACGGCGGCACTGCTGATGATGTGCTTTGGTTGGGGCTGGGCGGACGCGGCAGCTAGCGTGCTCGTGGCCGCGCTCATCGTAAAAAGCGGCTGGGGCGTGCTAAAAGACAGCCTAAACATCCTCATGGAAGGCTCGCCAAAGGGCGTGTGCCTGGACGGGCTCGTCGCGCAGATCAGGGGCGTAGACGGCGTGCTTTCGGTGCACGACCTGCACGTCTGGAGCATAACAAGCGGCGCAAACGCGCTCACGGCTCACATCGTGGTTAGCGGCGAGCTGAGCGTACGCGAGGCGGAGCAGATCATGGCCGAAATATCGCACGAAATGGAGCATCTGGGCATCACGCACACGACGCTACAACTTGAAAGCAGCGAAAACGAGTGTGGCGGCGAGCTCATCTGCGAAGTAAGATCAAATGCCGCAGGCGTGCATTTGGGGCATAGTCATTAAATTTTTGGATTTAAAATTCCGCTCAATTTAGAATTTAGAATTCCGCTCGGTTTGAAATTTAAAATTTGGCTTGAGTTTTAAATTTTAATTTTGCCCGCGCCGTGGAATTCCGGAATTTTGAATTTCGAGATTTTAAATTTTAAAATTTTACGCTCGTTGTGAATTTTAAATCCTTTCGCGTGGCGGAATTTTAAAATTTCGCCCCGCGGACGCCATTTAAAAATCGGGCGCTGTACGCGCAAAATAGTAGAATTTTACGCAGCAGATCGCTGTATCATTCAAAACGGCGCCTATACGCGTTTGTAGAATTTTAAATTTGACGGAAACGGCAGGCTGGCAAATGCGGTGAAATTTGGCAGAAGCTTGGAATGGTTTAAAATTAGTTAAACGCCTTCCATTTTAATAGCGCTGAAATGACATAACGCGCTACATTTTAATTTAGCCAGCATACCGCGCCTCTAAATTTAAAAATTCAGCACCGCGAATTGAGCTGTAAATAAAACCGTAAATTTAAACTACGCATCAAAATTCTGTCAAATTTCACTCATTATTTTCCTGCCGATTTGAGGCGGTTAAAAGCAAATTTGACGTATAATCTCGCGAAATTTCAGGGAGCCAAGGTGCGCAAAAACATAAAATACCTAATTTACAAGTTCTTTTTGGGTAACGTATTTTTAGCCATTTTTGTGATTTCATTTTACGTTGTTTCGTGGCATATTGAAAATATTTCAAATATCGATGTTATGAGCCTTTTGAAGGGATATTTTTTATTTCCGGGCGATATTCGCCTGCCTTTTACGACGGCGATTCTTGAGCTATTCGCCTTTTACGTCAGCAGCAGTTTGAGCGATTTTTACGTCAAAGAGGTTGATCGCAAGCTAAATTTTATATTTTTCATCGCCTTTGCGACGATAGGAATTTTGGCGCTTACCGCCGTTACTTATATCATAGTATTCGGTTTTATGCTATTCGGTCTGGATCTGGATAAAAAACTAGTAGCAATATTATCCGCCGCGATATTATTCATAGGCACCTATTCTACGGCATTTTCATTTCGCAAAAGTAATTACGAGCTCAGTAAATTTTTACAAATCGTTAGTCTAAAAAGGCGCTGGAATGCCAACGAAACACTATCGTCTATTTTATTGCTTATAGGCGTAATAATATGGCTAAACTTTATCGTTTTTGAATCTAAATAAAGCTAAGCACCCCGTTTAAATTTCGTCCGTCTGCGCTAAATTTCATAAGTGCGAATCGCCCGCACGGCGCGACAAAATTTTAAGCACGAAATATTTTTATCAAAATTTAAACCTACGCATTATAATTGCAGGAATTAAAAAGGACGACAATTGGATATGAAAAAACATATATTAATCGCGATTTTAGGCTTACTTTGCGCCTTTATAGATATTAATTACATAGGTTTTCTTATCGCATTAAATTTGATAGTAGTCTTGGTTTGCGCCGTTTTTCCTTTTATGAAAAAGAATTATATATTTTTCTACTGCTTGTCGTAAATTTAGCTTTGTATTTGAATAATATCTACACCCCTTTTGAAAAGCCAGAGCTTTGGACTTATAGCATACCCGCACTGGCAAATGCAGCGAAATTTATCGAACATACGGAGTGGTTTTAAATTTAGCCAAACGCCTTCTATTTTAATAGCGTGGAAACGACACAACGCGCGCTACATTTTTAAATTTAGCCAAGTGCATCGCGCCGCTAAAATTTAAAATTTCGCGCCGCGAATTGAGCTGTAAATAGAGCCGCAAATTTAAACTACGCATCAAAATTTTGGCTAAATTTCACTCATCAAATTTTCCTGCCGATTTGAGCCTGTTAAAAGCAAATTTGCCGTATAATCTCGCGAAATTTCAGGGAGCCAAGGTGCGCAAAAACATAAAATACCTAATTTACAAGTTTCTTTTAGGCAATGTCTTTTTGGCAGTTTTTTTGATTTCATTTTACGTTGCTTCGTGGCACCTTACAATGCTCTCGGGCCTCGATGTAATAGGTTTTTTGAAGGGCTATTTTTTATTTCCGGGCGATATTCGCCTGCCTTTTACGACGGCGATTCTTGAGCTATTCGCCTTTTACATCAGCAGTAGTTTGAGCGATTTTTACGTCAAAGGTATCGATCGCAAGCTAAATTTCATATTTTTCATCGCATTTGCGACGATAGGTATATTCATCGTAAACATACTATCTTTATTTATGATTTTCGGTACGATCGTATGGCAAAAGTCAAATGCGGCATTTTCAGCAATGTGTCTATTTTTAGGGATAATTTGGACAGCTTGGCTATTCAAGAGCAGCGAATATGAGCTGGGGAAATTTTTGCAAAATTGCAGTAGCAAAAGACACTACAAAATTGACAAAGCACTATTGATAGTACTGCTTATAATCGCGCTCTTAGTAATTATACCGATAATAGCAAAGAGTTTTTAGGTATTAAAGTCGCTACTGTTTTTTGCCAGGCAAACACAAAATTTTGATTAAAATACTATTTCTGCAGCTACAGTACTGTTTTGCTCTACTTTAAAATTTTAAACCAGCCGTAGAATTCGTTCGCTTCTAGGTGCGGATCGCCCGCGCGAGATATAAAAAGCGGCCGTAGCGCGGCATTTGCTCTAAAATTTCCCGCGTTCCTCATCTGCGCGCTGTAAAAAATAAGCGCGTGGCTCGCAAACTGCGCGAACTCGTCAAACGAACTCGCCCCCGCCTCTATCATCGTGATTTTTGCGTCCGCAGGCAGCGAGCGCGAGACCTCCACCTTGCGCCCTGCGACGCCGAAAAGCGGGATGCTCGCATCAAAATCCGAAAGTGCGCGGCGCGAGCGGATCCACACATCGGGTGCGCGCAGCTTTAGATTTCGCGGCGCGGTACACGACGTGTTTATCAGCTTGTCGGTGCTGTTTGTTAAAGTACCAATTTCGCCGAGTTTAGCGACGCGAGTATCTAGCAATGGCTTATCGACGCTGCCCACCAAAGCGCTAATTTCATCAAATTTAGCCGCACGCACGTCCAGCGTCGGTCTATCGGCACGCACGGTCTGCCCGCCCACGCCTACGTAATCGCATACGCTGCGCAGCTCATGCACGAACACACGCTGCTTCTCGCTGCCGATCCGCCCATGCGCCGCGCCGTTTAGCGTGGCGTTGATTTTGATGAAGCAAAAGCCGCTCTCGCGCGCCAGATAAAACGGCTCTGCAAGCTCTTCCGCCGCGGCATGGCAAACGTCAAATTTTATCTCTATGCTCCCGCGGCGTAAAATTTCCGCGCCGCCCGCAGCCTGCGCGTTCGTATCACGCGCGCCGATTACCACGCGCGATAGTCCGAGCTGTGCCAAAAGCTCGGCACAAGACGGGGTCTTGCCGCGATGCGCGCAGGGCTCGAGCGTAACGTAGGCGCAAGCGCCGCGCAAAAGCCCGCCGTGGCGGTTTAAGATGAAATCATAAGCAAAGCTCGGCTGCAAAAGTGCACTTTTTAGAGCCTCTAAGTTTTGAAATTTAACGCCGAATTCGCGGGCATATTCGCAAGCAAAATCCTGCGCAAAATTTACGTCCAGATCGCACAGCGCGGCGAAAACGGCATTTGCCTCGGCATGCAAAAAGCCCGCCTTTTTGTGCGCGCCTATGCCAAGAACCCTGCCGCCCCTATCCAGAAGCACGCAGCCCACGGCGGGGTTGGGTAGCGTCAGAGCCTGATAGCGCCACGCAGCCCGCAGCGCCAAATCCATGTAAAATTCGTCGTTCATAAAATATCCAAAATTTAAATTGTCCTGCTCCGCCGCGATCGCTTAGCCGATTTTGCGGCTAGTCGGCAACCTAGTATGCCCGCAACGGATTACGCCTCGGACGCAACCCGCTTGCCCGCCTACGCTCGCCCGTGCCGTACCGGTTCGCCGACTTGCGTTCCAAATACATTTGCTGCTACAAGCCTCGCTTTAAGCGCAAAATTTATCAGAGTGCAAGCGACGCGCCGTATGTGTAGGAGCAAGATTCCGCGCGGGAACAAAACTGCGAAATCTTACCACAGGTTTTAGAATTTTATCCTAAATCGTAAATTTTGCGGCGTCCGTTTCGCGCGCCAAGAATTTTCGCCTATCGCGCGAACGAGCGTCTACCGATAGCGCGCAAACGCGGATTTTGCGAAGTAAAATTTTAATGGAGTGCTAGGACAAAATCGCAATCGGGCGCGAATATTAAATTTCAAAAGTCGCGGCTTGATTTCAGCTCAAATTCAGGGGGGGGGGGGTAGAATTACACGAATTTTCTTCAAAGGATTAAAATGTCTGAACAACCGACCGTTCAACCCCAATCAAACGTGCTTGGGATACTCTCCATAGTCTTCGCAATTTTAGGGATCTTTTTCCTAGGAATCGTTTTCGTTCCGCTTGCGTTTTTGTGCGCAATCGCCGCGACCTATCAAGCCGTCAAAAAGCAAGCCTCGCTCGTAATAGCGATATTAGCGTGGATCCTTACGATCGTGGGGCTCATGACCTCGCCCGTGCTGCTAGCCACAATCGGCATCTCCGCTTCGTAGCCGCAAATACCCGCACGCTCACCCGGCATATAAAATCTCGCCGGGCAAACAATTATTCGTCGGCGGATAATTAAACTCCTGCCGAGCGCGCGCAAACCTCCGCCCGCAGAGTTTTAAAGCGTAAATTTATGGGCGGAATTTAACCTCTTAAAATTTTGCGGACAAAATTTTAAAGCAAAATTTGACACAGGAATTTTGTAATTTCGCAAGCAGAATTTTAGCGTGAAATTTTACTGCACCCAAAAACAGCGCGTAAATTTTAAATTTAGCCGCTTTCGGGCGCGACGCGAAATTCCAAAACAACGCGCAATCGTCACACAAAACTTATCATTTAGCGGTGCAGTGTGAAATTTCAAAACGGCACGCGCGGCATGGGAATTAAAATTTACGCAGCAGAAATCGCCACGAAGCTTGCTTTTTAGCGGTACGATCTGAAATTTCAAAGCGCCGCCCGGTGGCGTGAAAATTACCTTTTATCGGCGCGACGTAAATTTTAAAACAGGCGAGCGGCGCCGGAATTTTAAAATTTTGCGCCGAGCGCCGCGAGAGATCAAGAGCGGCTAAGAACAGTTAGAAGCCGTAAATTTCAAAAGCGATTTTAAAATTTAAACCTCAAAATTCCAAGCCAAAATTTCAAACCAGCAAATCTTGCGCGGCAAATTTTAAAGCCTCATTCGCAAAATTTCAAAGCTGCGCGCAGAGCTTTAAATCTCCGCCGCTACCACTGCACGTAGGTTCGCGCCTTTTTGATCTCGTCAAGTCGCACGCTTACCTCGCCGCCGTCCGTGCGCAGCCTAAGCACACCGCCTTCGCAGTCTAGCACCTCGCCGCTTAGCTTCTGCCCGTCCGTGCAGCTTAGGCGCACCAGCTCGCCCACGGAGTTTGCGAAATGCTGCGGCTTGCTTAGCTTGCGCTCAAGCCCGGGCGAGCCGACCTCCAGCGTCCACTCGCCTTCAAGCGGCGGCTCCACGTCGTAAATCGGCGAAAGCAGCCGCGATAGTCGCTCGCAGTCGTCTAGGCCCACGCCTCCCGCTTTCGTGATACTGATGCGATAGATCGTTCTGCCGTTTTCGCTCACCGTCTCCACGTCGTAAAGCTGCACGCCGCACTCGCGCGCCAAAGCCTCTAAATCAACCATTTTTGCGCAGCTCCTCCTCTATTTTGTCAAAAAGATCGTCCATTTTGTTTTGATACTCCAAGCGATCGTCAAATTTGAAGTGAAACGCGGGGCAGCGGTACCAGCCCTCCGCCTCGGCGCAGAAGTTTTGCAAATATCTCGCCACGCGGCCGAGCTTTTCGAGCACGAATTCCTGCTCGCGCTCGTCGAAGGCGTTTTTATCCAGATACACGAACGCGTCGTAGCGCCCGCGCTTGCACTCCACGTCGGTGACGCACAACCCGCGCAAAAGCTCGTCCTCAAGGCTTGCGAGCGCTTCGGGGATGAGCTGCTTTAGCACGCTTTGCGTGCGCAGTCTTCTGAGTTCGGTCGGATTCATCTTTACCTCGCTATCTTAAATCGCCGCAGATTGCGCGGCGATGGAATTTTATTGCTCCGCCACGGAGTTTTATCTCGCGTCTTTCAGCGACGCGAAATTTTATTTCGCTTGGGCATGACGATGCGGAATTCTATTCCACTTCGGCGTTGCGAAATATCCGTCCTGCGACGATGCGGTCTGTTTAAATTTGACGCGGCTTGCGATGCGCCGGAGTGTCCATTTAAATCCTGAGCGGTTTGCTGCGCGCAGGTATTGCGGACAGCGACTGCGCCTTTTAAAATTTCGCTTTTAAATTTTAAAAGACGTAAGTTCGGCTTTGAAATTTTACTTTTAAATTTTAGTCCGCGCGCTTTTGCGCTTAAATTTTAAACGCAGATTGCGCGAGAATTTCATGGCTCGCATACAAAAGCTCGTCGCATAATTGCGCCGCTACCGCAGAAATTATTTCCGCACTGAGGCGCAATGCTATTCTGTGCCGTGCTCTGCTCGCCACGGCGCGTTATGTTCGCTGCCGCGCTGCCCGTCTTGGCGCCGCCACAGCGCGCGGCGGCATCCTCTTTGCGCTACGCTCGCTTACTGCGTCGCTATTTACGATATCCGCGCTGCCGTCTTTTGGCAGCGCCGCGATGACACCACGCGCCGTTGCGGTCTCATTTTGCGCCGCCTGCACCGCGCTATTCTCCGCGCTGCTGTTTTTCCCACACTGCGCCGCTTCGAAATTTATCTTAAATTTTAAAAGCGCTTCGATGCCGCGCGAAATCTAAATTTTGCCGCTTTAAAATTCCGACTTTGCGATTAAATTTAAAATTTAAGTCGCACAGAAAATTCGCAACCTATAAGCAGCGTAAATTTAAAATTTGATCGCAAAGACGCACTGCAAGAAAAGTCTAAACATTAAAATTTCAAAACTAGCGCTACGCGGCAGAGCCTCGCGCAGAAACGGACAAAATCTAAAGCTTTGCTCGCGCATTCCGCCACTAAATTTAAAAGGCGAAATTTTACGAGCATAAAATTTCAAAGCGCGATCGAGGCTTAAAATTTAGCCGCAAGCCGTGCAAACGAAGCCAATGCCTACGCGGAATTCCGCGAGCATTAATCGATCGTAGCCTGCTCCTCTTTTTGCTTGTAGCTTTCGATAAAATCGCCCACGCGCATATCGTCGTAGCCCTCGATGCCTACGCCGCACTCTAAGCCTTTGGCGACTTCCTTGGCGTCGTCTTTGAAGCGCTTGAGCGAGCTGACGTTGCCCTCGAAAATGATGACGCCCTCTCTGATGACGCGGATCTTCGCGCCGCGAGCGATGAGCCCGTCGGTAACCATGCAGCCCGCGATCTGCCCGATCTTAGGCACGTTGATGACCTGGCGGATCTCGGCCTGGCCCAAGGCCTCCTCGCTGATGATCGGGCTCATAAGGCCGCCCAAAAGCGCCTTGATATCGTCGATTAGATTGTAGATGACGTTGTAGGTCTTAATCTGCGCGCCGCGCTCCTTGGCAAGCTCTTTGATCTCGCCTGTAGGACGGACGTTGAAGCCCAAGATCACGCAGTTTTCGCTAGCGCTTGCCAAGGCGATGTCGTTTTGCGTGATACCGCCGATGCCGCTGTGGATGATATCGACCTTGACCTCGTCGTTACGAAGCTTCTCAAGGCTTGCTTTGATAGCCTCCAGCGAGCCCGCAACGTCGGCTTTAACGATCACGGGCAGGCTTTTTAGCGAGCCTTCGGCAATCTTGGCGCTTAGCTCGTCGATGGTGACCTTGGTCGATTTGCTAAGCTCTTTTTGGCGCTGATGCTCATAAATTTTACTCGCGTACTCGCGCGCTTCTTTATCGCTTGAAACGCCGATCAGCGTCTCGCCCGCGCCCGGAACCTCGCTAAGGCCTATGATAACGCCGCATTCGCCTGGTAAAATTTGCTTTAGCGCCCTGCCCTTATCGTCGCTAAGCGCGCGCACCTTGCCGTATGCAATGCCCGCTACGACGGTGTCTCCGACGTGCAGGGTGCCGTTTTGCACGATGACAGTAGCAACGGCGCCGCGGCCTTTTTGAAGGGAGCTTTCGATGATGGTTGCCTTAGCCTGCTTGCTAGGATCAGCTTTGAGCTCCAAAAGATCGGCTTGCAAAAGCACGATCTCTAATAAATTTTCAATTCCGTCGCCCGTTTTTGCGGAGATCGGCACGAACTCGTAGCTGCCACCCCACTCGGTAGGCATGATGTCAAGCTCTGCAAGCCCGGTTTTTACGAGATCGGGATTGGCGTTAGGCTTGTCCATCTTATTTATCGCGATGATGATCGGCACGTTTGCGGCCTTGGCGTGCGCTATAGCCTCCTTAGTCTGAGGCTTGACGCCGTCGTCTGCAGCCACTACGATAATTACGATATCGGTAACCTCGGCTCCGCGCGCGCGCATCGAAGTAAAGGCTTCGTGGCCCGGGGTATCTATGAAGGTGATCTTCCTGCCGTTTTTCTCGACCATATACGCGCCTACGTGCTGCGTGATGCCGCCCGCTTCGCCGCTTGCTACGCGCGAGTTTCGGATGTAATCGAGCAGGCTCGTTTTACCGTGATCGACGTGCCCCATGATGGTAATGACAGGCGCTCTAGCGATTAAATTTTCTTCGCCTTCGCTGTCCTCGTAGGCCTTGATGTAATCAAACTCCTGCGCCTCATCGATGATATTTACCTCAATGCCGAATTCGCTTGCTAAAATTTCTATCGCATCCTCGTCCAAAAAGTCGTTTTTCGTCGTCATCATCCCGAGCGCAAATAACTTGCCGATGATTTCGCTAGGCTGCTTTTTAATCTTATCGGCAAACTCGTAAACGCGGATCTCTTTTGGGATATTTACAGAACTTACGATTTCGCTACCCTGCTCGCGAGGGGCTTTTTTATGCTTTTTGCGACCGCCGCGACTTATACCGCCCTCACTGCTAAAAATTTGATTCTGCGAGGCGCGATAAATATTAGGTTGGTTTTTACTTTTGGTGCGGTTTTCGGTCTGAATTGGTTTGACGGTGAAATCGGGCATTACCACGACGTCCTCGTCCTCAATGACGATATCCGCCATCTCGTGATCAGGAATGATGTCGATTTTGAGGGCGTCCTCTTTTTTAGCCGCGGGAGCTTTTTTCTTTTCGATCTTTTTCTTTTTCAAATTTAGTTCGGCATTTGAAAAGATCGCCTCCAAGCTCGCACTTATCTTTTCGCGCCTAGGCTCGGTCCTATCTTGTGCCGCCGGGACTTGAACTTCCTTTTTCTTTTTGACGATGACTAAGCCTCGGCGCTTTTGCAGGCTCTCGTTAGCGATGCTATCGCCGCTGTTTATCTGCACCGGCGCAGGCTTTGAGGCAGCGTTTTGCTTCTCCTCTTTCTCCTGCGGGGCGGAGGAAATTTCTTCTTTTTGATTTTGAGATTTTTCGGTCTTTACCTCGGGCTCTTGCGTACGCGTTTTTTCATCGCTAGGCTCTTTGGCACTCTGCGCGGACTCTTTGGATCCGGAAGCTTTTAAACTTTCCGCCTTTTTAGGACTCTCTTTTTTAGCGGTTTTTTTAGTTTCGCTCTGTTTTTTAGCGGGCTTATTCTCGTCTTCTTGCGCTTTTTCGGAACTTTTTTTCGCAGGCTTTGACTTTTTCCCCGGCAAAATTCCCGTCTGAATATAATCGTAAATAGCGGCAGCTTCCTCTTCGCTTACTTTATTAGACGCGGTTTTTACCTTTTTAAAGCCCATCTCCTGCGCTTTTTCGATTATCTCTTTGCTTGCGTATCCAAGCTCGTCCGCGATATCTTTAATCAGAACACCCATTTAAAACCCTCTCCTTGATATGTCCCAAATCTGCGCTAGACGCAAATTTAGATAGATATTTTGAAATTTTCTCTTTTTGATTTATGCAACCGTCGCAAATATAAAATTGTCTGTTTGAGCTTATATTTTTAAAATTTTGCAAAAAGGCGTGGAGCTCGCGCTTGGCGAAGCGCCCCTTGCAAATAACGCACATCCTAATCGGTTCGCTCATGCGATTATATCTTTATTTTTCTTAGTCAATATTAAAGCCGCCGTTGTCGATATCTAAAATTTCGACGCGGAAGTTTTTAAAATTTTCGCTAAGGCAGGCTTTAAGCTTTGCAGCGTCGGATCTATAGGCTAAATTTAAAAAGCTTGAGCCGCTTCCCGATAGCGAGCTCATAAGCGCGCCGTTTGCATAAGCGATCTCGCGCACCTCAAAAAGCTGCGGAAGCACGCCCATGCGCATCTGCTCGTGCATCTTATCGATACAGGCATAGCGCAAGCTGTCGTAGTCGCGTCGCATAAAGCAAGCACTCAGAAACGCCGCGTGCGAAAGGTTGCTAACGCAATCTTTGATCGAAAAGCTCTTAGGCAGCCTGCCGCGCGATTCGTTCGTAGGCATCGGCGTATCGGGGATAACGACGACCGCTTGCAGATCTTGCGAAATTTCGCATTTTTGCGTGCGAACCGTCTTGCCGTCCACGACGCTACTGACAAAGCCGCCGAGCGTCGCGGGCGCGATATTATCGGGGTGATTTTCATATTCCAGCGCCGTGTTTAAAATTTTAGCGCGATCGATCTCAAAACCGCAAATTTTATAAGCGCTTGCGATAGCGCCTACGATCACGGCTGAGCTGCTGCCCAGCCCGCGCGAAAACGGGATGTTGTTGTGAAAAGCAAATTTAAAATTTATCTCTTGCCTGCCGCCTAGTTTTCTGTAAATTTCATTGAAAATATTCAAAAAAGCGTTGCCCTTCTTAAGCCACGCTCTGTCGCTGCCCTCACCGCTAAGCGATACGCAAAAAAACTTCTGCTCGGTAATCTCTACTTCGTTAAATAGCCCTAGGCTAAGGCCGAGCGCGTCGAAACCGGGACCTAAATTTGCGCTCGTCGCAGGAATTCTTATAATCAAGCTCTCTCCTAAACCGCTTCTATGATGTAATTTGGAAGTATATCATCGCTTTTATTTAAAACCGATAAATCCTGCGGCAAAGACAGCGCGGCGGGAGCGCATTTTTTCATTTTGATTTCGCCGTTCTCATAAACGTAGCTGAAGTTTTTATTCGCTCTGATCGGCCCGAAGCCACTTAGCTCAAAGCCGCTGATCGCGTACAGCGGCACATCAAGAGCTATGCTAAGCGTGCGCAATATCACGTAGCTTACCTTCATGCCCATGAAGCTGCCGGGAGTATTTGCGTAGATGAGCTCTTTGATTTTATAAGTTTTTAAAATTTCGCTAAATTTAGCGACCAGAAATTTATCGGCTTTTTCGCCTTCGGCGCTTGCAAATTCCGCTATCTTGGCGCCGTTTTCATACACGCCGAGTAGGCATGGAGCGCTAAGAGCAGCGATTAGAATTTCAACCTCTTTGATTTTGCGCCCTTAAGCAAAGACTTTTTGATACTCGCGCACGACCTCGGCGGTAAGATCTACTAGCTCGAAATTTTTCGCATCGGCAAGGACCGCCAAAGTGAGCTTATGATTTAGATCGTGGCTTCCCGCGAATGCCGTATAATCGCCCAAAATCGGAGCACCCACGAGCGCAAGATCGCCGATCGCGTCTAAAATTTTATGGCGGACAAACTCATTTTCAAAGCGCAAACCCTCGGGATTTAAAATTTTATTCTCATCGATTACGACGGCGTTTTCCAAGCTGCCGCCTAGAGCTAACCCCATGGAGCGTAGCGCCTGTACATCTTTTAAAAATCCAAAAGTTCTGGCGCGCGAAATTTCTTTAAGATAGGCTTTTTTGCTAAATTCAAAAACATGGTGCTGAGTGCCGATGAGCGGATGGCTAAATTTAATCGTATAATCAAATTTCGGGCTCTTGCTAGGACTTAGCCGTACGAGCTTATCGCCCTCACGAATCTCCACGGCACGCTTGATAATGAGAGCTTTTTTATTAGCGTCGAGCTCTCTTACTCCCGCTTCGTCCAAAAGCATACAAAAGCTCGCGGAGCTTCCGTCCATCACAGGAATTTCATTAGCATCGACGATAATACGGATATTATCGATGCCATAGGCATTAATAGCGCTCATTAGATGCTCTATCGTTGATATATAGCCCTTCTCATTTCCTACGACAGTTGCCATTTGCGTATTTATGACATTTTTCGGCTCGGCTTTAAAACTAACGCCAAGATCGCTTCTATAAAATACGATTCCACTGCCTGCCTCTAAAGGCTCTAACGTAAGTCTGATAGGCTCACCTTTGTGCAGCCCGATGCCGACGTTATGGACTTTCTTAGCTATCGTTGTCTGTCTCATTTCTATCCTCGTTTTCATTAACCCGCGCATTATAGCGAAAATTTTAGAATTTACTTACCTTTTTCTATTACTTTTTTGGACGATTCTAAGACGTCGGTAATGTTATCTTTCATCCACTTAGGATCCATCCACTCCTCGGGTCTTACGTCCACGCCCTGAACTACGATGCCAAAATGCAGATGATCTCCGAAAGCAAAACCGCTTGAGCCCGTCTGTGCTAGAATGTCGCCCGGCTTTACATCGCTGCCCACACTTAACTGCGTCGCCGAGCAGTGTCCGTAGATGCCGTATAATCCAAAGCCATAGTAAATTCCCAAATTTAATCCGAAAATTCCATTTTCCTGCGCAAAAACTACTTTGCCATAGTTGCTCTCTTTGATATCGGCGTTTGCAACGCTTGCTAGATCGAGCCCCATATGCCATGACTCGCTTACTTGTTCGTCGTTCATAAAAAATATCCGATGATCGGCAAAGCTTGCTACCGCTGCGCCTTTAGCAAGCGGATAAAAAGGCTTTAGCTCAAATCCATTTATTTTATCTTCGTGCACCGCGCTAGTAGCAGCGTGCAGATCGTCTCCGTTTTTCTTACGTAAAGTTTCATTTACGAATTTAAATTTCTCCAGATCGCTCATTGAGTTAAAATTCTGCGCGTATTGACTAGCCAGATCGCTTACCTTGCCGTTAATAAAACCAGAATTTAGCTTGATAGTAGAGACTTTGTATTTTTTGTCCTGATAAAAATACTTGATCTGCGAAATGCTTTCGTTGCCTGCACGATCGGTGGCGACCGCTTCTGCGCGAAATTCCTCTAAATTTGCAGGCCATGCTACGAGAGACGCATAATAACCCTCTTTTACGAAAGGAATCGCTTTAAAAATTTTGCCATAGTTGGTTTTGACATAGACTTCATTTAGGCGCTCGTCTTTAGCTGAGAATACAACTACAGCGCTACCACCTTTGGTGATTTTATAGGATTGATTGATGATATTTATGAGGGGCTTTTTGTCGTCTATTATTATATTTGCCGTTTTTACGCTCTTATTTCCTTGCGCAAAATTCCACGAGCTAATGTCATTTGCGAAAACTTCGAGCTTGTAGTTTTTATCTTTATTAAGCATCAAATTTTTAGGAAATTGCACGGCAAGCTCTAGCGTCGTTTGCGGAACGTTTAGCTCCTCATTTAGTAGAGGTATCGTGCTGGCTCCGTCGTTTAAGTTTACGCGGACAACCTTAATGCCGGTATCGTCTGAAATTTTAATCTTCAAGGGCGAGGTTAAATTCCAATAAATTTCATTTTCCAGCGCAATTTGCGGAGGATTTTTTTCAAATTTCGGCGAGGTGAAAATTCTAAAAATTCCATAAACCAAAGCGCATATTATAATAAGAAATATTAAAATTTTAAGCTTCGTTCCATTGCCATTTCTACGCATAAAAGAGCCTTTGATATGATTTTAGAGCGCGATTTTACAAGCTTAACTTAAATTATCGGTAAAGCGAGGTAAAATTTAACGCAAATGTTTAGCGATTTACAAGGCGATTTAAAATTTTAAATTCTAGCGATTTTAGAATCTCAAAATTTATGAGCTTTAAAATTCAGTGGCGCGCTAAATCCTATGCAGTGAAATTCCGCGCACAACAAAGCGGCGTTTATCGTCTATATCGTAATCTTTAAAATTTCAATATAGAATTTCTTTAAATTCTGCTAATTGCTTGTATTGACTTTTTTAAAACTCTTATGCCTAAAATTTTGCCATACGAATGAAATTCTAAACTATCTTGATAAATAAAATTCTAAAAAATTCAAAGCAAGCTACGCGTTTAAATTTCATCCTAAGCCGAGCAGAATCCCAATTAAATTTAGCTCAAACCGCCTACAATAGCTGCAAATAAGCGCTACACAAAAAGCTAAAATTGCGAGCATTATTAAATTTAAGGCGTGCGGTAGAAAATTCTACGCACGCCACAGCGTTCGCAAGTCGTCGCGTTTAATTAAATCTAGCACCGATACTAAATTCGAAGCTATTTGTGTCATCGTGCGGCTTTTTATTAAGCGGCTTAACGAAGTATAGTTGCAAAGGCCCCATCGGCGTCATCCACTCGATACCAGCACCCGTGCTGTAGCGCTCCTCTTCATTCCAGTCATGATCGCCGATCATTCCGTAGTCAAAAAACGTTACAAAGCGCATTTTAAGCCTATCTACCACCGGAAAGCTTAGCTCAAAGGAGTTATTGAAGCTCTGCATACCGCCTGTTTCGATATAGCGGCAATTATTTGCATTTAAGCAGATCTCTTTTTTCGGGATACTGCGACCTTCGTAGCCTCTAATGCTTTTCATTCCGCCTAGGAATAGTTTTTCGTTGATCGGGATCTTTTTATTACCTTCCCACATATAGCCCGTTGCAGCTTTGTATCTAAAGATAATGTCGTGATCGATATAATCTCGCAAGCCAAAGTAGTAGTTAAATGATCCTCGCGCCTTGGTGTAGTCCATATCGCCGCCAAGACCCGCGTATTCTAAGCTAGCACTTGCGATCATACCGCTTCTTGGTAAGTAATAATCATCGGTGCTGTTGTATGTAATAGACGGGATAATCGAGCTTTTTAAATTCTTACCATCTAGATAGCCTGCTTTGGCGTAATATTCGTTTAAGCCCTTAATCTCGCTTTTTTCTAGATAATATGTAAGGCTTACATCGGTATTGCGTCCGATCTTGCGACCGCCCGTGATTGAAAATCCGTAAGATTTCTCATCGTAGTCGTCCCAGTCGTAATCATTGGCGAAGATCGATCCGCCCAAGCTATACTCAGAATCAAACACTCTAGGATTGGTTAAGCTCAAACGTCCGCTTAACTGATCGTCGCTCTTTTCAACCGAGAATGCGCCGTGCAAGCCGGTGCCGAATACATTACGATCGCTGATACCACCGCTAAGTAAAATTCCATCCTCGCTGCCATATCCGATACCACCCGTGATAGAGCCCGTAGGAGCTTCTTTAACTGCGACTTCAAGATCGATCTGATCGTTAGAAACGCGGTTTTCTTTAATCTCCACCTCATCGAAATACCCCGTGCGTTTTAAAGAATTTAACGAATCGTTGTAGTCGGTTTTGCTATATAAATTTCCCTCGGTCAGATACATCTCGCGACGGATGACCTTATCCTCGGTCTTATCGTTACCCGAGATCGTTACGTTTCTAATATAGACTTTATCCTCCGGGATGACTTGATACGTGATAGCGACCGTGCGAGCTTCTTTGTCCTGCTTAGTCTTAGGCACGATGCGCACATAGGCGTATCCCTGATCGGCGACTAAAGTCTCTAGCGTATTCATATCGCGGCGCAAACGCTCGGAATTCATTGTATCACCCTTTTGAAGCTTAAAATCGTCCAGAACCTTTTCTTTATCAAGCTTGATTATATCTGCAGGATACTCGATATCTACGGAGCTTACGGTGTATTGCTCGCCCTCGCTGATATAGTAGGTAAGATCAGCAGTGTAATTATCCATATCGGCATTAAGTAGCGGCGCCGAAACCTGCGCGTCTAAGTAGCCTTTTTTATAATATTCTTCTTGAATTCTATTTGCGTCGTTAGGAAGCTCGGCGGTTTTTACCTTGCCATCGTTAAAGCCCCACATCCAGCCCAGCGTCTCGCGTTCTTTATTGGCGACGGATGGCTCAATATCGTCATAGTCGAGCTTGTCCGCGCCCACCAAATTTACCTTATCGATGATGATATTTTCGCCGCGATTTACCTCGATCGTTAGCAAGATGACAGATTTATCGTCGTTTATCGGCTTTGGATAAAATTCCACCACGGTGTCAAAAAAGCCCTTGACTTCGTAGTATTGCTTGATACGGGTCTCCGCTTTTTTAGCAGCCACCTCGTCGTAAACCTGACCCGGACGCAAGCCGATGAGCTCATTGATCTTGTCGCGGTCGTTGGTAACTACGTTTTTGATCTCGACCTTAGCGATAGTCGGTTTTTCGGTTACATTGATAGTGACCGCGCCGCCTTGTTCGCTGATATAAACGTCGCTGAAATAGCCCTGCTCAAATAGCTTTGAAATCGCAGCATTGGTGTTTTCTCCGTTAAGCTCATCGCCTACCTTAAGTCCTGAAATTTGCTGTGCGACCTGTGGAGAGAGATGCCTAAGACCTTCAAATTTAATGGATTTGATCTGCGCGGCGCACGCCACGGAAATCCCGCCTACTAAGAGTAAAAAAACGCTTTTTTTCATAAAATTTTACCTAAAAACGAAAATAATTTGCGTATAATACCACATTAAAATTAAAACTTGCATATATCAAAAAGGAATTTTATGAAGATAGGAATTATCGGCTTGGGTCTCATCGGCGGCTCTCTTGGGCTATGTCTAAAAAGCACCAAAATAATTAGCGCCGTCTATGGCTGCGACATCAGCCGTGAAAATGAAAAAGAAGCTCTGCGGCTCGGACTAGTGCATGAAATTTTAAGTCTGGAGCAGATGAAGCAAAGCTGCGACGCGATATTTCTTGCAATCCCCGTGGAGGCAATTATTGAGACGTTGCAAAAACTAAGCGACTGCAGAAGCGAGACGACGATCATCGATCTGGGAAGCACGAAATTTAAAATTTTGCAAAACTGCCCGCCGCAGATCAGACGAAATTTCATTGCGGCTCACCCAATGGCTGGTACCGAAAACTCCGGTCCGCAAGCGGCGTTTAAAGAGCTTTTAAACGGCGCAGTAGTCGTCATCTGTGACGATCACGGTGCGGACGAAGTGCATATCAAACGAGCGGTCGAAATTTTTTCGTTCGCGGGGATGAAGATCGTATTTATGGACGCAAAAAGCCACGATCACCACGTGGCGCTCATCTCGCACCTGCCCCACGCGATCAGCTATTCGCTCGTAAACAGCGTGCTAAAAGAGGAAAATCGCCGCAACATCATAAATTTAGCCGGCGGCAGCTTCTCGGGCATGAGCCGTATCGCCAAAAGCTCGCCGCAGATGTGGGTCGATATTTTCAAGCAAAACCGCACGAACCTACTGGGCGCGATCGATGCTTTTAAAAACGAGCTTGATCTTTGCGTGGGGATGATTCGTGACGAGCGCTGGGATGAGCTTGAGGCGTGGATGTATGAAGCGCGCAAACTAAGGGATATTATTTAAAATTTCAGCGCGACGGGTGCTTTAAGAACGCGCCTTAAATTCTAAAATTTCGCTTTCAAACAGCCTGCGCAAATTTAAATTTTAATACGTGCGAGCATGGATGCGAACTCAAAAATCTATGCATTCTTGCGTAAAAATTTTCTTTGAGGGAAACTCCAGCGCGCAAAGCCTCGCCTTCTCGCCCCAATGCTTTTTATAAACACAGCCCAGATCGATATTTGCGCTAAATTCCGTAATGACGGGCTTTTTCACCGGAGTATGCCCGTAGACGTTAAAAATCCCGTCATTTGCGCTATCGTCTCCGCGCCCGCTTAGCACGTGAGCGGCGAAGCTTTTCGCACGCTCTGCATCGTGTCTGATCCCCCACGCGCGACCCACTGCGGAGTGCGATACGACGAGCGCGCGACCGCTTTCATCACGCAAATCATACTCTAGGTAAATCGGCAGCCGCGAGACAAACCGCAGATGCTCCTTGCATTGCTTCACGCCTCCGTGACGATAATACGACGCTAGCGTCGCTTCACCGCCATTGTTAAACAGCCAGCTTTCGTCCAAGCTAAAAAATGCGTAAGGGTCGTTTGAGTTCGTAAATTTGCCCGTCTTTGCACACCTCAGAGCGGTTTTTGCGTTGCCCACAAAGCGCTTTTCGTGATTGCCCATCACCGCGTCATATCCGCGAGTGCTCACTAGCTCCACCACATCCGCGCTCGCAGGACCTCGATCGATCAGATCACCCACGAAGCAAATTTTACTATCAAATTTATGCGGCAGCTGTTCTATTAACGCCAAAAGCGATCTGTAGCAGCCATGCACATCACCGATGATGTAGATATTTTCCATAATTTCTCCTTAAATTTTAACGCCCTCGCCTTTTAACGCGCAGGCTATGATTATAGGCGGCAGGCGAGAATTTCGCGGCAAAGCTCTGCACTAAATTTTAAAATTTCGCGCGCTAGGACTTGGGCGGATAAATCTGCTTTAGGACCTCAGCTACGACAATCATAAAAAGAACGATAGATATTAATGCGCTAAGTAATGCGGAATAGAAGTCAACAAGGTTTGTATCCGAAATGCAAACAGCCGCAATTATTATCCCTAAATATGGCGATAGTATCCAAATCGCCACGATCGGCAAAAACAGATTTACGAAAAAATCCGCGAGCTTACCAAAATCCTTTAACTTTACGGCAAGCACCGCGCAAACCCCGCAAAAAGATATCCACAAAAATATGAAATATACGCACTTCTGCTGTAGCCATTCTATGGGATCGTCATCCCAGACGCTAGACGTGTCAAAAATCCGCCATACCACAAAATCGCCCAAGCTCGAAATATTCATCAAGCAAAAACTCATCGAAAATGCACAGGCTATAATTTTTAAAATAATCATCAGAGTTCCTAAAATTCTAAATTTAACTAAAAAATTCCTCGATTAGCCGAGTCGTTTCGCTCTCGGCGGCGACGTGGTTGATCTGCTCGCGAAAGCTTGCGGCGTTTTCGCGCCCCTTGGAGTATTCGTGCAGATGCTTGCGAAATATCGCTACGCCGCGCACGCCGTAATGGCTTAGCATTTGAGCGAAATGATAGAGCACGACCTCTTTTTTTAGTGCGTCGCTTGCCTGCTCGCCCGTTTTGATCTCGCGAAATATCCACGGCCTGCCGATTACCGCGCGACCGATCATCAGCGCATCTGCACCGCTAAGATCTCGCACTGCGGGCGCATTGGCGGAGTTTATGTCGCCGTTTGCGATCACTGGGATTTGCAGCACGCGCCCGGCTCTTGCGATCGCGCCGTAATCCACCGCCGCGCTGTATCCGCCCGCTCTGGTGCGCCCGTGAATCGCGATAAAATCGGCTCCTGCACTTTGTACGGCGCGCGCGATATTTTCGATATCCACGGCACTAAAGCCCAGCCGCACCTTCGCGCTCGTAAATTTTTTGTTCGAATACTTTTTTATAGTCTCAACCAAGCGTGATAGACGAGGCAGATCAAGCAGCAACGCCGAGCCAGCTCCCTGCTTTACGACCTTGGGGACGGGGCAGCCGCAGTTTAGATCGATGCCGTCGATGCCGTCAAATTTATTGATGAGCAAAACCGCCTTTTTGATAATTTCCGCATCGCTGCCTGCGATCTGCACGAAAAAAGGGGTTTCGGCGGCGTTTTTTTCGAGCATCTTTAGCGTCTTTTCGCCCTCGAAAACAAGGGCGTTTGCGCTTATCATCTCGCTTACGGTCGCGTCGCAGCCGAATTTTTTCACTACGCCCCGTAGCGGCGGATCCGAAAAGCCCGCCAAAGGCGCTAAAAATAGAGGGTCCTTTTTAAAAAAATCTTCCGTCATTTTAAATTTCTCATTTTGATTTCGTTTGAATTTAAACCTTTAAATTTAACGCCGCAGCGCTTGCAGCAGGTTTTGCCACGAGCTTTAAAATTTTAAATTTCATAGGCTACGTATTCGCATTTAGGCGCGAATTTTATTTTTAAGCTTAGCTAATTTGCATGGCGGCAAAACGGCAGCAAGGATGATCACCACCAAATTTTATTTGCGTGGCGATACGAAGCAAGCAGCTTGCAAAACGCCGCGCGGATTTTAAAATTTCAGCACTTTATTCAGCTAGCAAGTCTTGTGCTTTATGTTTAAATTTTAAATTTCATCGCGTAAATGCAAAATCCGTTTAAGCGCGCACTACGCAAGCAAATCTTTTAAATTTTACCGCTTGCGCGCATTGATCTTTCGATAAATTTTGAAATTTCAAATTTGCGCGAGTTAAAATTTTATCCGCATTTTAAAATTTATCGCGCAGGCTGTTTTTGATAGCCGCAAAGAGCCTAAAAGGTGACTTCCTTTATTCGCACAAAACGAACTCGTAAAATTACTGAGCTAAAATAACAGCGACGCAGGAACGTTTTTGCCGTTGTCACGCAAAAATAGCAGAATTTTAAACTTCTCAAACTCGTCGCCGTCGGCAAGGCTTAGCTGTTCTCTAAACTCGTCGATCATGCCAAGCTCATATAGCGCGTACAGATATGCCTCGGTCGCTTCTTGATTCTCGTTTTTGAGCCGCTCGAAAAAGGCTTTGTATTGCTCTGGAGCGAGATGATTTTTTAGCTTTTTGGCAAAGCCGATAAAATCCTGCTCGTTAAATTTTTCATTATTTACGAGATCGAAAAGCTCCTCGCTACTGATCTCAAAGCTCGCGTCATTCACCGCGCGATCCACTAAAATATTTACCTCGGCTATATCTTGAGGAATTTTATAGGCCTTGATCTTATCGTAGCTTCCTTTGGCAAGCGCTACGGCATAGGCTTTTTTAGTGATATTTTCGCTATAAACGCCCTTAGTTTTTAAAATTTCATACGCATACGCAGGCTCGGCGTCGAGGCGATTGAGCTCATTTTGCAAAAATAGTCCGTTATCTTTAGGGAGTTTATATTTTCGCAGATCCGCCACTTCGCCGTTTTTAACCTTCTCGATAACGCCTATGACCTCTTTTAGATCCTCATTTTTGACGTCTATGCCGGTGCTATCGTACCACGGAGATAAAATTTTAGTAAGCTCACTCGGGTCTTTAAAATACTCGGTTTTAAAGTCTTTATTGGTATCAAGACCCAGCAAAACCTCTTTACTCATCGCATCGTATGCGCTTAGATCCTTTGCGATCGCCCTTTTTGTACGGTAAAACGCAAAGCTATGAAAAACGATATGAAAAATCGCCAAAATCATATATAAAATTAACGGCAGCACGATCCACACTGCCACAGGAAGCGTAAGCGTAAAACCGAAAAGCCCCAGCGTATAGCTACTGCTTTGCTGCGTAAAAACTAAAATCGCGACGATTGCGATATAGACGATCGAATATAAAAAGAATTGCTTGGTTTTCATAGCTAACTCCTATTTTGCTTTTCCGCCTGTTCCTTGCACGAAATGCACAATCTCGCCTCCGGATTTACCTTAAGACGCTCTAAGCTTATCTGCTCGCCGCAGCTCTCGCAAAGCCCATAAGTGCCGTTTTCGATGCGTTTAAGCGCGCTTTCGATCTCTAAAAACGCCTTTTGTTGATTAACATTGAGCGAGTATTCGATGCTTAAATCCGTATTCATACTCGCTACGTCAAAATCATCCGCAGCTTTATTTTCGCGCAATTCCGAAATTTCATTTACAGAGCTATTGATATTGGCGATGAGTTGCTCTCTTTTTTCTTCTAGAATTTTCTTGTAAAATTTCAACTCGTTTTTCTTCATTACTTCCCTTTATTTGTGATATGGATGGTTTGCGTTAATGCACAGTGCACGAAAAATTTGCTCAAAAAGCAAAAGTTTAGCGATTTTATGCGCTAACGTAAGCCTGCTAAGACTGATTATTTTATCGGCTTTTGCCTTAAAATTTTCACTAAGCCCATAAGCGCCGCCGATGAAAAACGACACGGCGCTTTTATCCTTTAGCATACTCGCAAATTCCACGCTGTCTAGTGCCTGCCCGCGCTCATCCAGAGCTACGACGTATCCGCTAAGGCGTGGTAGATAAGCTTCATCATACGCCCTAAGAGCGAGCTCGCGGGACGCTGCTTGGGCGCGAGCGATATTAGCATTAAAAAACGTCTCATCTCGCACCGCGGCAAATTTAGCCGCCATTTTTTTATAATCGCTTATCGCGCCTGCGAACTCGTCCGCGCCCTTTTGGATGGAATTTACCGTTATCTGCACTACTCTTCGCTTCCCTCTTCGTGTAGCGACTTATCGCTCGTGTCGTCAATCTGCACGGCGTTTTTGCTAAGCACGTTGATTATATCGCTTAGATACTGCCTCATCTCGGCTCTAGGCACGATCGCATCAATTAATCCATGCTCGAGCAGAAATTCCGATCTCTGAAAGCCTTCCGGCAGATCTGCGCCTATAGTTTGCTTGATGACGCGCTGCCCGGCAAAGCCGATGAGAGCGCCGGGCTCTGCGATGATGATATCTCCAAGCCACGCAAAGGACGCGCTTACGCCGCCCATCGTAGGATCGGTAAGAACGGAGATGAAAGGAATTTTATGCTCGGATAAAATTTTAAGCGCGGCGGAGGTTTTGCTCATTTGCATCAGCGAAAAGGTGCTTTCTTGCATCCTTGCGCCTCCACTTGCGCTTACGATGATTAGCGGCTCGTTTTTATCCAGACTGCGTTTTACGGCACGCACGATCTTCTCGCCCTCTACAGAACCCAGGCTTCCGCCCATAAAGTTAAAATCAAACACCACGAGCTGAATTTTTTGGCGACTTATAGCGCCCTCGCCCGCGATCACCGCGCTAAACCTGCCCGTTTTTTCCTTGCTCTCGGAGATGCGCTTTTTGTAGGATTTTTTATCGACGAATTTTAGCGGATCGACGGGCTGCAAATTTTGATCGTACTCCACGAACGAGCCCTCGTCGCAGATCAGATCGATGCGAGCCTGCGCGTCAAAACGAAGGTGATAGTTACACTTGGGGCAAACGCTATGATTTTGCTCGACCTCTTTGCTATACATCAGCGCACCGCATCCCGGGCACTTTATCCAGTGCGTAGGAGCTTCGCTCGGCGCAGGTTGCGTCCTGCGTATTTTTGAAAATAGATCTCCAAAATTCATATGATTTCCTTTAAATTCTATGAAATGAAACTTCTGATTATAACCTAAAATTCTTTATTTAAATTTATATGTGAATTTCGATAAAATAGGAAAATGCAAGGATTTATATTAAAAACGACCAAGGTTAGGGATGAGGACTGCATCGTAGACGTGCTAAGCGAAAGTGCGCTCGTACGTGCGTACCGCTTTTACGGCGCGCGCCATTCAAACATCATCCAGGGCTATAAAATCGACTTTGAGCTCTCGCAAAATCAAAACTTCCTCCCTCGTCTTAGCGGAGTAATGCATCTGGGATACGCGTGGCTTGGAAACCGCGAGAAGCTCTTGTTTTGGCAGCAATTTATGCGACTTTTACACGCGCATCTAAAAGATGCCGAGCATCTGGATAAATTCTATTACGAGCTGCTAAGCCGGGCTGCTGCGCGCTTTGGCAAACAAAATCCGCGCCGCATAATCGTAGAAAGCTACGCTGAAATTTTAAAATTTGAGGGGCGATTGCACGACGAGCCATATTGTTTTTTATGCGATGAGGAAATTTTAGAAAATATCGCGCTATGCCGCGGCTTTTTGCCTGCGCACGAGCATTGCGCGCAAAGAGCGGGCTTTGCGCAGGATGAAATTTTAGAATTTTTACGAAGCAAAAAGACGCTAAATTTAAACGACGAAACAGTAGGATATCTTTACGACATTGTAGCAGAGGGATTTTAATCTCAAAAAAAGCAAACTAGTACGGAATTTTAAAATTTAAACTTTCTAAATTCTATCTTTTCATTAAAGATCGACATCGTGCGTTGCAGGTTGCTTATATCTTTTTGCATCGTCTGCATAAAATAATCTCTTAGCTGCAGATATTCCTCTTTATTTGCCATCAAGATATTTAGTATCTCGACCTCTGCATTTTCCTTATAAATAACACTTCTCACATTTTTCGTAAAAAAAATCTCATTTTTTACTCTTAAGTGAAAAATGAGAAAATTTTAGGGGGGCATAATTAATTCAATAATTCATAATCAAAAGCTCCTTACTGTTCTTTCGCTCTGCTGCGTTATTGAGGCTATAGCTAATCTTTAGCTCTTTCATATTAAAGCCCTTATAAAGCTCTCGCACTAGCTCGCAATCGTTGTAACTAAGCATAAATTTGCCCTTGATACTTCGTAAAATTTCAGCCAAGCTTTCGTGATCTTGCCTGCTAAATCCATCTGCCGTTTTGTAATAATTTTCGGTGCCGACATACGGAGGATCTAAGTAAAAAAGGCTATCCTCGCCGTCATACTCTTTGATGAGCTTTTCGTAACTCAGATTCTCAATCGTAGCGCGCTTAAGCCTGCGCGAATAAACGCAAAAATCCCTATATATATTCTTAGCGCTGCGGCCTTTTGGCATAGCGAAGTGATCGCCCTTTGCGCCGAAGCTTGCCGCAATTTGGAAGTAGAAAAACGTCGCCGCTTCTATCTTATTGCGCGGTTTAATGGTTCTGTGCTTGATAGCATAAAAGATCTCTCTGCTTCTTAAGAGCCCGTTAATACACGAGTTTAAGCTCTGCGGTCTAGTTTGGATTATTCGGTGTAGGTTTATGAGGTCGCCGTTTATATCGTTTAAAATTTCAATTTTACTTGGCTCCTTTCGGTAAAAAACCGATAGGGCCCCGCCGAATACCTCAATATATTTTTGATGTGGAGCCATTAGGGGTATGATCTGCGCCGCTAGCTTGCTCTTGCCGCCTATCCAGGCAAAGGGAGCGTGGAGGGGTTTATTTACCCCCCCCCCCCCCATTTTTGGGGTATTATTTATATCTTTTAAAACGCTCATTTCTACCTCTCTATCTCATTTTTTATTTTCACGATGAATTCTTGCCCCTTGACGGTGGCGAGTAGTGCGCTCAAAGCCGCACGGGAGTCTTTCACTCCGTGCGTGCCCAAAGATGAACCCAGTAGCACGCAACCCTCGGTATTGCTTCCGGTATTGCCGGCGTGGATCAGAATGCAGCGGCTTTTAGGCACCTGCTCGTTATATAGCAGCGGCAGACGAGCTCTAAATTTCGAGCTCTCGTGCCAGGCTATTTGATACTGCCCTTGCGGTATGCGTCTATCCATGCCGCTCTGCGTGGTATCAGGGCCCGCAGGCTCGCAGGTATAACCCTTTAGCACCTCTCTTTCGCCATCGCGCAATACGAAGCGCCCTAGCGTCATATCATCAATCTCTTTAAATCTAACGATTTCTAAGACCATTTTTTATTCCTTTACCCTTCAAATTCTATCTCTACACTGTAATTTTCAACACTCAATTTATGCGATACGGACTTTATGGTAAATTCGCTTTTTTCAAGCCCTAAAGCGTCTTTAAATTTCAGCTTTCCCCCGGCTACTATATTTGCGCCCAAAGTCTCACACCTGCCACTAATGCCGCCTCGTTGAAGCTCGTTTAATTTAGCCTCGCCGTGCTTAAAAGCCTCATTATCGCTTTTTGGCTCAGGAATTTGCATTTTATAAACCTGCTCGCCTTTGCCTACTTTAATACTTTTAGTTTTTCCGCTTGAGATATCTTGCCACTCTAAAATTACCGCAGTGTAGCTATTTCGATTTGCTTCCGTAATTTCAAGGGAGCTTAGATCGGTTAGATTTATACTGAATTCGGGTAGGTTATTATTTTTTGACGTCCCGCTTGTTTGAGTCTCATCACCCTTTGCTTCTTTGGGAGTTACGATCACAGTATCATTTTTAATAAATGCTTTATAGCCCAGTTTAAAACAAAGCGTGTAGAGGAATTCTATATCGCTGATCCCGTCTTGTAGCTCAGACATAACAGGCTGATCGGCTCCAGTAGTTTTTAAGTTTAGATTATTTTGTTCGGCTATTTTGCCTGCGATCGCAAAAACTGAAGTATTTTCCCAGCTACATCGCTTTTTATCCTTTTGGGGGCTGGCAAAATTTACAGCGGTTGCGCGCACTTCGGTTGTTTTAGCTTTATAGTCCCTACTTACCGTTTGTACGCTGAAAGAGCCGCAAAAATAAAGCCCGCTTTCTTGATTTGCGGATGAAAGATCATTCGCCCAACCAAGCCAAAGCTTTAATTTGTCGCCGAACGCAGGCTTGGCGTAGATCCCAAATACTTGAAAGCTTATCTCGTCGCTTTTGAATCCCTCTTTATCGTCGAAATTTAGGTTTAAAAGGTTTCTTTTGATGGCATCTGTGATGTTTTTGCCATTTGCTTCAAGCTTGAAACTCGGTTTTCTCACCATAGCTTTGCCTGCTCTTTCGTCGCTTTCTCAATTTCTGGCAACAATACGATATCCCCGGCCTTTAATATCGGATCTAGTTTAGCGTTTAGCTCCAAAACCTGCTCAAAATACTTCAAATGGCCGTAATATTTATAAACGACTTGATCTAGCCGTTCGCCATCTTTCGCTTTATATATCATAATCTCTTTTCAGCTCCATTGTGAAATTTTGTGTTAAAAATGCTCCGTTTGGCGTAAAAATAGCCCTCTTTTCACTGATTTTGATGATTGCGAACCTACCGAAATATCTACCGTTACCGCCTACCAAAGGATAACTTTGTCGTGTCGCCGCTAATATGTAAAGTGCCTTTAACGCATTTTGCCCGTCGTTTCTAAACGGCAATGTCTGTGCAGATACGCTAATAGTCTGACTTTCCAGCGCAGCGGATAATAAAGTCGGGTGATTTTCGATTCTATCTATCGATTCAATACTAAAATCAGTCTGCATGTCGATACCAAGTGTCTGCTTCCATTCAAATTTAAAGCCACCGATATTTAAGACCATTCTAACCCCTTACGTCCGTATTTTGGGAGTTAAGTTCGTCGCGCCTGAGAGCGTCTTGTACGCCGCGAGTAACTTGAGATTTAAAGCTTTGTAAATCAAATTTCCCGTCATTTGAATGCAGGTTGAAATTCCCGCTGAAATTTACATTCACTTCGCGACCATCCGCCGTTTTTAAAACAGCGGAGCGAGTTTGCCCGGCATAGGTTTTATTTATGTCCGCAAGTTCGCCTCTTGCGTTCTGCCCAAATAGATTAATCGCGCTTTTTTGCGGAGTATCCATATCCTCGCCGAAGCCAAAAAATTCCTTGACGCTACGTGCCATATCTTTCATCCAATTCACTTTCTCGCCTATCCAATCAAAAAAGCTGCCAAAAGTATTTTTCCAAAAATCTATTACCCAATCAAACGCAGCCGAAATACTTTTAGCGATATCGCTGAAAAAATCTGTAAGTGGAGAAAAAAAGGCTTTAATTGTCTCTACCGCGGCGCTAAATCTCGTCTCTATCCCGTCCCACGATCCGCTAAATAAAGCCTTTGCGCTATCCCAAACGGAGCTAAAAAAGTTAGCCACCGTGCTCCAGACCTTTTCAAACCAGGCTGCAATACTTTCCCAATACGGCTGAATTTTTTGCCAAAAGCCCATAAAGAAGGCTTTTACCTCATCCCAGTGCTCTATAATATATGCGGCGGCTATGCCGATACCGACCGCTATGGCGCCGATACCGGTACTGATTAGCGCGATACGAAGTATTTTTGCCCCTAATCCCGCAGCAGCAAATCCCGCCTTTAACGCAGCTAGTGCTTTGCTTAAAATTCCCGTAGTAAATGCATAGGCCTTACTTGCCGTATTCGCTATCCACGTAGCGGCGGCGGTGGCTTTAGTTTGTGCCGTAACGGCGATATACGCCAGGTTAAGCTTGAGAGTGGCTAACCACTTTAATCTAAAGACTTTAATTAAGAATGAAAAAGCCGTACCTAAAATACGAGCTTGATTGATTAAAATTCCAATACTCCAGCCCAAGATTCTAAACATCGGCGCAAGCGTAACGATTGCTAAAAACCCACCTACAATGCCAAAAATTACTTTTGAAAGTCTTGGGAATTCCTTTAAAAAATAACTTATAAATTTAGCTACTGCGCTAAAAAATGATGTAACGGTGTTTAGCACAGGTAAAAATGCATTTCCGATCTGAATACCGATAGCCGTCCATGCTCCCCTAAAACGTTTAAGTGCTGCGAGAGTGGTGTTTGCTTTATTTTGAAATTCCGTATCCGAGCTATTTTTAAATTTTGCTGGATCCGTAACATCGTTCATGGCTTTTTCGAGGGTATCCAAACCGCCGACTAACGTGGCGATATCGGTATCGTAATTATCGCCAAAAAGCGTATTAAGTATAGCTCCGCGCTTACTGTCCTCGATGTTTTTCACTGCGCGCAAAAAATCCATCATCATTTTTTTAGAATCCGTCTTCATCCCGGCTTGGATAAAATCCACATCAAACCCTAGCTCGGCAAGAGCCTTTTTCTCTTTCTCGCTCGAAGTTGAGATATTTCCTAATGTTTTCATCAGCTTATTGGCCGCGTTAGATGCAGTTTCGGGCACTTTTCCGAGCGAAATAAATGCCGAGCCCAAAGCAACGGTTTGCTCTTTTGTAAGTCCGATTTGTTTTCCTTGGGCACCGATTCGTTTCATCACGTCGACAAGCTCGCCAGCCTTTGCTGGATTCGAATTTGAAAGCCCGTTTATGACATCCATCAGATCTTTTGTACCGCTAAGATCCAAATTTAAAATATTTTTGATCTTTCCAATGCTCTCTCCGGCGCTATCCGCAGACATATCAAAAGCGGTCGCAACTTTTGCTACCATCTGCGTAAAATCCAAAAGCTCATCTTTTGAAATACCCATTTGGCCGCCTGCAGCAGCAATTTGGGTAAGCTCTTTCGCGGTAAGCGGTATTATCTGAGTTAGCCTTAAAAGCTCATTTGAAAACGCCTCTTTTTCGGCTTCATCCTTGAAATCCACTACCTTTTTGATATCTGCGAATGCATCCTCGTAATCTATCGCAAGTTTTAACGGCAGCCCGAAAGAGCCGACGGCCGCTAGCCTGCTTTGAAAATGTGAAAATTCACCTAGAATTTTATCCTGGTTGATACCGATCTTCTCTTTAAAGGACTTGATTTTGGATATTTTTTGATTTAGCTCCGTTACGTCCCGCCCCGCTTTTTTTAGGCTTTCTGAAAGGGCGTTTAGCCTTTTCACATCGCCGCTAAGTACGGAAAAACCTTTGGTAATCAGCGATATTGAAATTCCGATTTGCGTGCTATCCATTTTCTTTTTTTACTCCTTGTTTTAGCAAAGTCAAGCCTGCGGGTGGAAATTATACTGCTCTCGTCCACCTGATTTTAGGATTTTCAGTCGGTCTTGAATTTTTTACTTGTAAATGCTAAAATCATAATATGAAAACGAAAGCATCATATCAGACCGACATAATAGCCGCTGCTTTGGGCGTCTCTGCCGTAATAGGCGGTATCTTATATGCCACAGCAGATGTAAATCCTTTTGCCGTAATTTTTATTTCTGTCACAATCGCCTCTATTTACGACGCTTTAAAAACTAATTAAAGCTACCCGCACTAGCCTTTAAAATTTCTTGCGAAATTTTCAAAAATCTGTGGTACTCATTAACATTCAGATCCATTATTTCGCTGAATGAAAAATGAAGTACATGCGCAACCAAAGCCACACCTTCAAAGGTGTGGGCTATGCTAAAAAAGCGGCCACCTCTTTGATGATTAGCGAACAGTCTTTTGCTTGTAGCTCGTCAAGCTCATCCAAACTAAGGCACGTAAGTGTTGATGAGAGTTTAAAAACGATGTCGGCATCGTTTCCGCCGCTACCGTTCATCGCGAAGCGTAGATCTTTACCTTTTGGGTGACGGATTTTTATCTCCCTACCATCACTAAGTGCTATTACGGTATACTGGTTGCCGTTTTCTTCAACGACATTTGATTTTGCTTTTGCCATTTTTTTCTCCTTTAAAATTATTCGCCCAAATTCGACCTGACGCTTGCCATGTAATCTATCCCGCTAATGCGACATATCATATTTTCGACATCAATTAGCACCATCGGCACACTATCGACATTAATGTCAACGAAATTTGCTGCTAGTTTGATTGTTATCTCCATTTCATTACCGCTTTCAAACTCCTTGACTTCATAACTCGTGATATCGCCCGTAAAAGCGGCGCTAAAAGGCACGGGGCCATCCTTTCCACTTTGGTGGATAGACGCCTTAAAAAGAAACGGGATGCGGCTTGTAAAGCTATTAAGGCCAATCGCGGCAAGCATATTCTTATCGAGTACGGAGATCGTAAACTCAACCTCCATCGGTTTGATTATACCTGCCGAATAATTTGCGCTTATCGCACCTTTCGCCTCTATCGTTTCAAACTCGATCATAGGGATTTTAAGTTTTTTAGTGACCCCTAAATAACCTTGTCCGTTAATAAAAACGTTTCCTTCCTGGATTGCCTGAGGTACTTGTCTTCTAAGCATTTTTATCTCCTTAATTTTTCTTATTGGTTTTGTTATGCATTAAGCGAATCCATTAATGCTTTGCCATAAGAATCGACATAGATAAAATCTAATGTCAATTGCTTAACTATCGGATTGTTCTGCATTCTGACGTCAAGATAAAATTTACCTGCCGTGATATTTGCAAGGGTGTTCTTTGCGCTCCAGCTAAGCTCATACCCGAGCAGTACTCTAGCTCCTACGAGAGCCCGCAGTAGCTCATCTACGCTTCTTTTTGCGTGATAGAGTTGATCGGCTTTGCGATCTATCGCGAAAAATACCCCCCTTTGACAAGCCTGCGAGATACGATCAAAAATGCGCACCCTGGCAAGATCCTGCCAAATGCTATCGACATCGCTAGTCTCTCCACCCCAAGCCCTGAAGCCTTGTTCGCGAATGACCGTGCTGATATGAGCCGCCCTAAGCTCATCTGCCGTGCAGGTTTCCCCCGGCTCGAAGTCTACGTCTATTGCCGTGCCGCTGATACCACCCATCACCCTGTTGGAATAGCTATCGGAGTACCCGAATTCGCTAAGACCGTCCACATAGGCGATCATTCCGGCAATACGAGCGCTTTGCGGGCTCATAACGTAGCCGTTTGTTTCATCATCCCAAATTTTGACATAGGGGTATGCCGCAATCAGCCGTGCCGTGCCAAAATCTTTCATCTTTGCGATAGCCTCATTTGCGGCGCTTGCCTTGAGATCGACGATACCGGTGGCTTTGAGCCTTGTGGCCATAGCTTCGAGTGCTGCTTTGATTGCGTCCTCACCGCTATATTCGGGGGCGATTAGCAAATTTGGACGATAGCCGGTGGCGGACTTCGCATTTTTGAAAGCTTCTATCGCAGCCTTGCAAGCCGTGATATCATCGCTATCGTCATTATTATCGGTACGGCTAAAAACCGATAGGATGATCTGCGTTTGCACGCTTTGATCGCTGATGGCTTTCAGTGCGCGATAGATCGAGCCTTTTTTAAATTGCTCGCTTGCCTTCTTTTTTGCCTCGTAAATTTCCTCGAGTGCGGTGATCGCCTTGTCTGTCGTCATGTAAAAATGTAGGCCGTTTCCCAGCACCTCTTCATATCCTGCGATCCCGATGGGCGTAGTACTTTCTACGCTTATCGGCCTTGCCGCCTCTGCCGAAACGGTTATGTTTACTCCAAATTTTGCAGCCATCTTTCTTACTCCTTTGTTTGATTTCTCGGGCGAGCCAAGCCCGCCCTGCGAGCGGGAGTGCAGGCACTCCCTGCACCCACCTAAAGTTACAGCGGGCTATCGCCCGCACCTTTCATCGGTTTAAAATTTTGATATCAAATATATGGCGGTAAACGCCAAGTCCTGCATTGCACCGTAAAAGAGCTCCTGCCTAGCCCATGCCGTGTTTACCTCAAATTTCTTGAGCCTAAATTTGAAATGCGTGCGGTATCCCAGCTCACAAGCAAGCGGGAAGCCTGCTGCGAGTAGCACGGCTAGAAGCGGCGCGCCGTAAAGACCCGCAAAGACTAGCGGCACGAATACCGGCAGCCACCAAAGTAGCCCGCGCAGAAAGAGGCAAAGCCTGCAATACGCCAGCCAATGAGTTTTGGGCTCGAAAAGCCTAGCGGCGCCGCGCTCGATGAGCCTATTTTCGCGCTCATCTTTGAATCCGCTATGCGTGATGAGCGCACCGACCCATACGCCCCAGCCGAAGCTCTCACCAAGAATGTATCCTAGTCCGCAGAGTATTGATGCATATATGTTTTTTGTAGATAAATAGATTATGGCTGCTAGGTAGATTGCATTTACCTTAGCAAAGTAGTTGTAGCTCCCGCGTAGTCTATTTAGCAGCCAAAACATAGCTTTACTTGTCCTCTGGTCGTGTCTTAACTACGTCAGCGAATTCGTCTCCGCTTAAGTACCAGAAAGGCTTTTTACCGTCTGCATACTGCATCTTAGCGAAGTCGTCTGGATGAGTAGCTAGATGAGCAAATACGCGAAGTATGTTCATCATATTGCTTTTGTCCCACTGGTCGCATTTTCTTGCACGTAAAAAGATGATGAAAGGGCAAGCAATGATGCCAACTACTAACGATAGTACTGTAATGATTACGTAGCTCATTATAAGGTCTCCTGTACTGTATCTGCAAATACGATTTTTTCGATATCTGCGCTGTTTTTTGCTTTACTGATTTTAGCTTCGTAGATTGTTTTAAGGGCATTGAGTCCTGTAATTGCTCTCTGCAAAGCTTTCTTAATTTTCTTGATGTCTTCTACTCCGCTAACCTTAGCCATTTTACCGTTAGCTAGAGGATATGCTCGTACTGCTAAGTCGTCTGATGTGTCTATAATAGCTTGTATCTGTACGAGTGCTTTGTACCCACCCTCGACTACTCCGAAGTCTTTGATATTGACTTTGAAGTTTTCAGTCATATTCTTGTACCATTCGTTAAGAGCTGCTGTCTTGCCCTCTTTTAGTTGGTCGATTGATGGAGCTAATTTTTCTTGTAGCTCCTCCTCTGTAAGCTCTTTAAGTCCCTCTGCATAGCCTAAAGCTATTTGCTCGTCGTCGTATGCGTAGACGTCATTGTTTTTTAAGAAGTATCTCATTGTTTTGTCCTTTCGTTATCGTAGTTCGTGGCATCTGTAATAGTTTTCACTGCCAGGAGTTGGAACATTGTCTTTTACCTTATAAGTTGACCCTACAGGTACTATTACTGTGCAGGAAGTCTGTGTGGCGGTACCCCCCATAATCACTCCTCTATCTGCTCCGTCTATTTCTATGACAGAACTTCCTCCACCGTTTCCGTTGTAGTCAGTAGCACATACAAGAATTGGACGTCCTGTTGTATTAGTATAAATAACGCCCTTTAGCCTCTGGCTTGTAACCTCTTGCCAAGTTTGACCTACTCCGAGAGGGTTTAGACAAGTCCAAGAATGCCATATGGTATTGCTCTTGTTTGTCCTATACCATACAAGCGGTATATGTTCACTGTCTATATAGGTCATTGTTTGTTTTATCCAGTTTTGGTCTACTCTTTCCACTATTACTGAAGAGTGTCTAATTTTTGACCAAGTAGCGGGAGGAGTTCCAGTAGTCCTATCTTCTACTGTCCTATAAATACCTGTCTTTGTTGTAAAATCATCTAGATTATTTAGGATGGGCATATTGTCCACCCCGCCCAAGCCATAGTCCCCAATTTTTAGGAATTTTTCATCGGTTTGGGTTTTTGAGTAGCTATCTGTGACATTTCGTTTTGTAGCAAGGGCGGTATCCATACTGCTTTTATTGTTTTTGATCTGCTCTTTTAGGTATCTCGTGCGGTTTGCCAGCTGCTTAGCTTGCTTGTTGCTTATGCCGTCTATTCCGCCTACTACCGGATCGGTTACTTCGAGCTGATATATCCCTTCTTCCCAGGTTTTTTCTTCTTTGATATTAGCCATTGTATGCTCCATAGTTGAATTGCTCGTTATATTTTATTTGCCCGTTATATGTGATTTGGCTAGCCTGATGCTCGATCAGAGCTAGCACACACTTTGCGGGCGCCGCCGCTTTTGCCGCGGTCGCTATCGCCGCCGCCCTACTCTTTGAAAGAGGAACGCTGCTTATGATGCTATATTCGGCCCAATGCGAGTTTGAGCCGTAAAATCTGCTTCTATCATGTTTTATAGAGCCGTCATATTTCTGCCCTAAATTTCCCTCTACTATGATCGCTCCGCTATCGATCGCATTCACCGCCTTTTTGACTGCGTAAAAGGTGCCTGAATAATAATGAATTTTAAAGGCCTCTTTAATAAGCAGCCTTGCGCCAGTCTCATTTAGCCCATCTATATTTATGTCCAGGCTATCTGCCAAAATCCCAAGAAGCGAAGCGGGGCAACTATCCGCCAAGGTGTTTATCACTCCTATATCAAGCCCTGCTAAGCTGAGGCCAAAAAGATCGTCGAGCTTCTTGTCAAATTTTGGCTTTCCGCTTGGTAAAATACTCATAATACGGCCTTTGCAAAGCTTAGTTCAAATTTGATTTTCACAAAACTATCTACGTCCGCTTTTATGTCGGCGGCGGGTTGTTTTAGATTTACCCGATACACCCCCTCGCGGTGCAGAGTAGAATAGATATAGCTTAGATTTAGATCCTCGCCGAGGCTTAGACTGGTCCTGCCGGCTTCGATTTCGCTTTGAATACTAGCCTGCAAAAGCATATCTTTTAGCTCAAGTTCGGCTTTTATTACGGCATTAATAATTTTGGCATTCTCTACGACTACGGTATCGCAAAGCGGCCGCACCCGCTCGCCGCCTATATAGCTTTGCACGCTCACTCTCGTCTCTTCGCTCATATCGGCAGTTTTTAGATAGAGCTTCACAATACCGGGTCCTCCGTTTATCACGCTCACTTCCTCCACTTTGGCGTTGGCACTCAGAGCGTGATAGATATAGGCTTTCCTGCTTCCCGCCGTAGAAAATCGCTCCAGCGAAAGCACGGCGCGATCGCGCAGTCTCTCGTCGCTCTCTTCATCTGCACCGCCTTCAAAGCGCGATGTTTGGCGCGCTTTAAGCACGAATGAAAAAGGCGTTTGGATGAGCTCGCATTTTAGATCGCTTTGTTTGACGAAGGTCTGTAGGACACTATGGCCTGTACCCTTTAGCTGCCCCGCTGCGATCGTGATGTCATCTTTGATAGCGGCAAGCTCGCCGGAGCTTGCGCACAAGATAGTGCCTTTTGGGATTAGTACGTCCGAATCGCGCGCCATACTCAAGGTGAATTCTACTTCCGCTACGGGTCTTTCGCCCTTTTTGCGTGCAATTCCATACATCGCAACGATATTGTCAAGATCAGCCCCTTGCGCGAAAGGTAGCAGCATAGATTTTACGGTGCTATTGATGCGAGCTCTTAAAAACAGCTCGCGGTAAGCTAACGTTTCAAGCAGAGCCGAAAAACGGTCGCTCTCAAGCAAAGCGATCTCGTCATCGTTTAAATGACCTTTAAAAAGCCCTTTAACGGCTTTTAAAATTTCATCGTAGCTAAGCTGTTCGATGACGTTTGGATAGGGCAAATTTTTTAAAAAGCTCATATTTCCACTCCGATCTCTTTGCCGTTAGTAAGCAAAATTTTAAAGCTTAGCTTGTGATCTCTCAACGATATTAATTTGACTTCGTCGATCTGCACCCGTTTTTCCCATCTTTGCACCGCTTCGATGACAAAGTAGCTAAGATCGGCTCTAAACTCATCATTGACCCGCCTATCTATCAGCTCAAAAAGGCGGCTGCCGTACTGCGGCAGCATTACCCTAGAGCCGATAGGGGTAGAAAGTATATCTTTTATGCTATCTTCAATGCTTATTAGGTATTTGCTCATCTCAATCCCTCGCTACTCCGCCGTTGGTATGGCTAGAAAGTGAGCCTCTGCCGTCGCTTATATCTCCGCTTGTCTTAAGCGATCCTGTGATATTTAGATCTCCGTTGATAGAAAAGCTACCACTACCCCCGTCGCTTCCTGCGGTAGAGATTGAGCCTTGAATGAGCGTATTTCCCAAAAGCTTGATATTGCCGCTTTGTATGGTAGTATCATCCGCTTTTACGTTTACGCTTTTTGCGTTCAAGCTTGCGTTTTCGCAGGTGATATTGATCTGCTTCGGGCTTGAAATTTCAAGAGTGGAGCTAGCCGTATCATACGAAAAGCTTACCCCATCCTCAAAACTTGCGTGGATCTTCTTATCGGTCGCGGCTGCTCGATGGGCGCTCTGATAGATACCGCGCAGGATCACGCCTACGTTGAGCTCACCTCGTACCGGCAGCACAAGCACCTGCTCGCCCACTCGGATCGGAGCAAAGCCCGTGGCGAAAGAATTGGCAAAAGGCTGAAATACGGGCAAAAAATCGGTCACGAGTAGACCGATCGCAACCCTTGCGCGATCCCCGCTTACTTCGCTTACGATGCCAATCTCATTTAGATTATTGCTCATATTGTTCGTCCTTGTTTCTATCATCTAGATCAAATTTATTTCTTATAAATCCGACCGCTAAATCTAAAATCCCGCTGCCTTTAAAAGCGCCAATCCCGCAGATCGCAAGGCTAAGGCGCATATCTTTGCAGAAAAAGAAAGATATCTCATAAACGATGTATGCGCTAAAACAGCCGTCCAATACTCGTTTGATAAAATTACCCGCGCCACGCTCGCCATACTTCAAAAAGGCCGTTACGCTGCCCGCAACGCCTGCAGCTAATATATAGAGCAGATACTCCATGACTCATACTCTAAAGGTTTTATATAGCAATGTAGGCGAAAAAAGAGCGCCTGCAATACCTATACAAAGCGACCAAAGAAGGAGTACTAAATTTTCGCTTCGTATAAAGTTGTCAAAGACTACGTAAAGCTCAAGGTTAAATACCACCAAGACAAAAGCTCTAAGCAGACAAATCAAAGCTTTCATTACTCGCTCCTTGTGCAGTCTTTGGCTATCTCTTCGCATTTTAAAAAATACCTCACAAGCTCTTTATGCGCTTCAAAGTTGCCGTTTGCCGCAGGTTTAAGCGGCATTTTCAGATTGCAGCGCACAGGCACATAGACTTGCTTTATCTGTGGTTCCTTTGTGCTGCAACCAAATAGACAAAGCACGCTAAAAAGCGCTATCAAGAAGTTTTTTATATGCATTTAATTGTGCCTCACAACTTTTATCTTTGACATAAATTTTAGAAACGCTTTGGATCTTATCCTCGTTGCGGCGGCTTGCGTTCACCTCAAGGGATTTGATCGCGGCGTTTTGCAAGCTTAGATTTAGCTCGCATTGCTGCAACTTCGCCTTTAGCCCTGCATTTTCGGTGCTTAGCTGCGAAACATCGCTTTTAAGGCTTAAAATCTCGGCTCCGCACAATACCGCTATTACCGCGAAAGCCGCCAGTATAAATTTAATGTTTAGCAAGAAGCCCATTTAACACCTTCTTCGCTCTGTTTGGAGTCTGCTGCGCCCAAAGGCTGCGAAGCCCGTTTGTGATAGCCTTTTCATATTCGCCCATGCGGATATGATGAAGCGTCGTAACGAATTTTTGCACTTTCACAACACCCATCTGATAGCACATCTCTATCACTACGTCCTGCACGTTTTGCGGTTTGTCTTGAAGCCAGGCAAAGGCTTCAAATACCCTAGGCTTTAACTTTTTTAATTTCAGCTCTAAAATTTGATCCGCCGCCTCGCGGCTCATCGGCTCTACTTTTCCGCCGTTTAGCGCTAGTTCGTTCTTGCTAAGAGCTGCGACCAAAAAGCCGTAACCGATAGTCTTGTAGCCCCTTGTGTCCTCATAAATTTCACCGCAAAAGCCTTCGTTTTCTTTGATGTTTGCGATTAGGCTCATTCTTCGCTCCTTTGCTCGTCTAAAACTTTTGCGGCAATAAATCTCATTTTTTACCTTTGTTCTTTTTGGCGGCAGCCTCATCAGGCGCAGTCTTTTCCGCCTGCCCTGCCTGCGATTCGGACTCGGTAGGCTGCTGCCCCGCGACTTCAGACGAGGCCTTATCAATATCCGGTTGCAGCTCTTGCGCTGCTCCTTCCGCCTGAGGCTCGTCCGTTTGGGTTTTATCCAGCTCTAAAGACTCTGCCTGCTCTATCGCACCCACGCTTAGATACTCCGCGGCAACCTCTCCCCCTAGCTCCACATATTCACCCTCGCGGACGAAATTTCCGCCCGCGCAGATGTTTTTTAGTGCAAAATATTTCATATCGCATCCTTATGCAGCGGTCGCTAGGCTGACCCACCTTTTGATTACGATCTCATAATCAGTATAAAGATCAAAGACATATTTTAATGCCCGCTCCTCCGCGTCGTACCAGCGGTTGCGGCGCACGTCAAGCCCCATTCCCAGCACGAGATTTTTAAGTGGAGTAGCCATATATACGCCTTTTGGCATTAGTGGGGTAATCTCCAAAGGTACGCCTAAAATTTTGTCCGCGCCTCCTTGGATCAAGTGAATCGGAGAATTTAGCGCGCTTAGCTCTTTGTTGTAAGCCTGTGCGTCGGCGGGGTTGATCAGCACCACGCTTTCGCCCAAGATGTCGGAATTAATGGAGCCTACGAGCGCGCCTAGTCTATCCGATACCTTATCCGAGCTTGCATAGGTTAGCTTCGTAGTATCGCTAGCGTCTTTGGCGACTTGGATCCAGCCTTTATGCAGCTTTTTAAAGGTGCCGTCGTAGGTGTCGCTCTCACCTATGAAACCAAGTAGGGCAAGATCGTTGCCGAAAGCTTTCGTAAAGGCGTTTAGGGTCTCGGTCTCAAAATTTGGATTATCGGCATTGTCCTCCAGCGCGTCTTGTAAAATCCTAGCAAATAGCTGCACGCCTTTGGCATCGAGCTTCGTACCTACCTTACCGAGTGCCGCTCTTTGCGCCTCAGTAGGCTTTTCGCCACTTGCTACGCGCACCAAGATCCCTTTGGCTACATCCCATGCATCAAGCTCCTTGGTAAGCCTTCCCATCTTTTCGGTATGGATCTTGCTTAAAAAGCCGTTATTGTTTTTGATCGCATCTACGAAGTTGTGCGCTTGTGCCGGCGTTAGCGATCCGCTTAACGTAACGTTTTGCGCATTTATTGAACCTTTTAAAATTTCACTTAGATTATTCATAGTATCCCCTCGCTACCTGAAGTTTTTTGTTTTGAAACGCTCGTATCTTGAGCGGACTTATTGATCTGCTCCTGCAAAGCTCCGAGCTTCACTCCTAAATCCTCTAGCGATTTTTCCAAGTTCGCCATCTTTTCGTCGCTCGCCGCCGTTTTGGCCTTAATTAGCTCGGTAATTTCCTCTCCTTTTTCGGTTTTATTAGAAACCACCCCTTGCGGGGTCGCTCCGCTTTCATCTTTCTTGCTAAAAAACTCCCTCAGGCCCTGCCTGACCGCCTCTAACATACCGCCTTCCTTGCCCGTGCCGTCACCCGACTTGATGACTCCGGAGCCGTACATCGATAACCCCGAAAGCTCGCCGCTTTTTACGCGAGCGCGCAGATCTTCGTCCTCAAGCTTGATGCCTACGGCCCAAGCGCCCGTTTCGCTGAAAAACGCATCCTTTTCCTTGACTATCCAGCTCTCGCAGATATACGCAGGCGCCGGGCGCAAGTCGTGATTTACGTCGACGCAATAGCTAAGATCGGCTCTTTTCATAAAGTCGTATGCCGCCTTTTTAATCTCGGCGGCATTTGCAAACTCGCCTTGGCTATCCACCTCGTCCGGAGCATAAACTATGCCGTATACGATCCCTTCCTCCCCTGCTGAGTCCTTACTGAAACTTACCCGCAAAAGCTCCTCGAAATTTTTATCCTTATAGATGACGGTTTTATTATTCGCCCCTGCATTTACGAGCGAGATCAGATGAATTTGTAGATCCGTGATCTCTTTTGCCACCTTTGTACCTCCTTTGTTTTAATTTCTCGCGATGGGTTATTGCCATAAGCTCAAAAAGTTGCGTTATTTTTACAAAAATATGAAAAAATTAAAACCCATATAAGCGCTATACGCGCTATTTAGCTTAACTTTTATAAAATTTTTCTATACAATGTCGCTAAAAATTTAAGGTGTAATATGGATAGGATTTTTAAAGCTGCCGCGGAAGCCAGCGCGCAAATAAAAGATGAAACTGTAGGTGCGGACGGTATTATAGAGCCGTTTTGCGCTCCGGAACACTTGCTTGGATTATTTTATGCCAATACCTATCACCGTAGAGCGATCCAGCTAAAGGCCTCTTTGCTTTCAAACGTGCAAGACGGCAAAGCATTAGAAGGTATGGCAGGCACGCCTAAGGATTTTTTATACGCCTTCATATTAAATTTAGAAATCTTCGGCAATGCTTATTTGGAGATCGCCGGGCGAAATCTTTATATCTTGCCCTCCGTAGAAGCGCGAGTGGACAAAAACAAAGAGGTTTTTCAGGTAAAAAACGGGCGTAAGATCGCGCTAAATGCGAGGCAGTTAGCATATTATTCGCCGATGAGCAGATACTACGGCGAGCCTGATTATTTAGGCGCGCTTTTAGCCATAATGACTAATCAAAAAGCCGATAGCTTCAATAACGCCTTTTTTGAAAACTCAGCTAGAGCCGATACTGCGATCATATTTGAAAACTCCGAACCCGACGAGGCGCAGCTTAATGCTTTTAGAGATTTTTTTGGAGTAAATTTTAAAGGCCATCAGAAGGCCCATAAAACTTTGGTGCTTACGGCAAACGGCGAAAACGCTAAGGTACGCATAGAAGATCTCAGCAAAGTAGAAGATATAAGTTTTGAAAAACTTAAGAATTTAAATCGAGACGAGATTATTGCCGCTCATGGCGTACCGCCTCGGATGATGGGCATAATAAACGCTTCTCAACTCGGTGGCGGCGGCGAGGTCGCCCAGCAGCTACATAGCTTTAATGAGCTTACTATTATACCTAAGCAGAAACAGATAGAGTGGTTTTTCGATTCTTTGGGTTTTAAGATCAAACTAAATCCGATCGATGTTAGCAGCTTTAAGGACGACGGCGAGCTAATGAGTTCTTTGGTTGCTAGCGGTATCTTATCGCTCGCCGAGGCCCGTGGAATTTTAGGATACGACAAATAAAAGCGTTTAAGCCGTTTTACTCTGCTTCGCTGCGCTTGCAAGAAACGTCGCTTCGGCTACGCCTCGCGTCGCTACGCTCGTTTTATGGCTTAAGACGATAAAACATACGGGAAAAAGTTTTGCGGCAAAATTGAAAGCGTTTTGAAGCTTTTTGAAGGGGGTTTTAAATTATGAGCACAGAGGATAAAAAAACATGGATGAAATTTTAAACGAAATTCGCAGATATAACAAATTAAAGATGATAAGCGACGAAGAGATTATCCCATATATCGAGATGGCAGAATATGAGATAAAAAAATATGACATTAGCGGGCTAAACTTGATTAAGGCTAAAGCCTATATGAGCCTTGCTCTTTTGGGGCAAAAGCTTTGGCTAAAGATCCAGCAGCGTGCGAACGAATACGACGAAAGCCTGGAGACTTTCAAGGACGTAAAGCAATGGGAGGAGTACTGGATGGATAAATTTTATAAGCTAACGACTAAAAAGAACACTAACGGCTACTTCTATGCCGCGGTTTAAGGAGTAAAAATGGATCTGGGCGAAAAAATCACTACTGAAAAAGCGCTTATTGCACTTTGCGAAGAACTTATCTTAAAACATGAGGACGATTATAAAGTTTTTGTATCCGAAAGATCGGCGCTAAATCTCACGCAATACCGCGTCAATCTTAGCGTAATAGTACCTATCGCAAGCGGAGAGACGGTGCTAAAAGAGCTGATGCGACTAACTCCGCTACTAAGCTTTACGGGCTCTAGCGTAGATGCTACGGATGAGCGTGGCGTGGACATATTAAATTTCACCTTTACCCTAGATTTTTTGGCTATGGCTAGTCTGGATGAGTGATGTATAGCAAAAAGACGAAAGAGCTTATCCTAAATCTTTTGCACTCGGGTTATGCCGCCTCCGAGTTAGCTAAATCTTACGGAGTAAATGCCGCTACGATCGCGCGCTGGCGTAAGAAAGGTGCGGAAGAGGGCGGCGCGATGACGATCCAAAATCTAAAAGCTCAAATAGCTACGCTTAGCAAGGGCAAAAGCAGCGACTCCAAGGCAAAGCAGATCGCCATGCTTACAGCTTCGCTTTCTAGGCTGCAGGGCGCCAAAGCAAAAGAACAAAAGGTAAAAAATAAGAAAAAACCCATTGCGCTAATGAACGGAGCATATGAAAGCCTAAAAGAAATAGCGCTTAAAAGCGGCGAGCTATTCGATTATCAAAAGGATTTTTTAAACGACGCTTCGCAATTTCGCATCGTATTAAAATCCCGTCAGATAGGATTTTCCTATGTCTCGAGCCTCGATGCGCTCCTTGGCGCCGTAGCGGGGCGTAATCAACTATTTTTAAGCGCCAGCGAGGAGCAGGCCCGAATTTTAATGAATTATTCGCAAATGTGGGCGAAAAAGCTAGGCGTATCCTTTGCCAAGGATAGCGAATATGAAAAGAGCCTTGATAACGGCGCTACCATCCGCGTCATGGCACATAATTTTCGCACCGTTCAAGGCTTTACCGGCGATATTTGGATGGATGAGTTTGCTTGGTATCCCAATCAAAAGCGTATCTGGCACGCCTTCGTGCCCTCTATCGGCGCCGTAGCCGGTAGGCTTACCATTCTCTCTACACCTTTTGAAGAGAATAGTTTTTTTGCCGAGCTATTTGGCGACGAGCTTAAATTTTATATGTTTAGCCGCCACCGCGTAGATATTTACCGGGCTATGGCGGGGGGATTGAAATTTGATCTTGAGACGATGAGGGCATTATTTGATGCCGATACCTGGGCTAGCGCCTATGAATGTCAATTTGTAGATGATGAAAGCGCACTTTTAGGTATCGATCTTATCAAATCTTGCGTAAGCGATTTTACCCCCACATTGCCGCCAAAAAATATACCCGTATTTTCAGGTTATGACGTAGGACGCACCAAGGACAGAAGCGTGCATATGGGGGTTTATGACGCCGGGGAGGGCATCAAAAGGCTATGTCTTTACGATGTGATAGCAAAAGCAAGCTTTGAGGCGCAAGAAAATCTATTAACGGATTTTTTGAGACTAAATTTACTAGCTTACCTTAAGATCGATAAAACGGGCATCGGTATGCCGGTAGCAGAGCGGCTTAAATCGCGCTTTACCTCTCGCGTGAGCGGAGTATATTTTACCGCTAGCGTCAAGGAGGCTTTGGCTTTAAATTTAAAGAAGCACTTTGAGGACAAAAGCATATCTATCCCTAACGATCCTTTGCTTATCGCAGACCTGCACGCCATTAAGCGTAAAGCGGGGCAAAAGAGCTTTTTATACGATAGCGATCGAAACGAGCACGGCCATGCCGATAGGTTTTGGGCGTTGGCTTTAGCGCTTAGCTACTTTGAAAAGGTACGCGAGAGAAGGAACAAGGCGTATATAATTTGAAATTTCAGGCATCGTAAACGTAAAACTAGCTACCTGAGATAAGTAGGTTATCTTGCGGATATTCTTTCGTGTATAGTTTGTAGCTATTGCCGAACGGTTTTCTTATAATATCTCCGTATTCTGCTGCATAATAAAGTACGTATCGTATATCCTCAACAGAATAAACTTCATCGGGGCTTACGTCGTTATATATTGTTGATTGTTTTACGCCTTGACTTTTAGAAACTATCTTTTGTACCTTTGATAATATGTCTATATATATCGGATCGTGCTTTACGAAAAACATACCTATCTTTTTTACGGCATCGCTTTGCGGCGTGCTAGCAAATTTATAGGCCATCTGGCTTATCAACATTCTTAACTCATCGAAGCTACCCATTTTAAAAAGTTTGATCATTTCATTAGTCGTTCCAGCTGGATATTCGTCTGAGTCGATCACCTCTGCCTCTAAAATTTGCGGCAAAACTTTAAAATTTTCGTCAAACAGTTCTCTATATTTCCCGCGTATTGTGTCTTGATCCGCGGCAAAATCCTCCATCCCTTTTTCTAAATGCTCTTTTGCCATATCAAAATACTTATCTTTGGCTTTTTGCGATTTTAATGTTTGGTATTTTTCATAATAAGCTTGCGCTACATTGATATATTTGGCCGTGTATGCTCTTTTTAAAAGGTCTTTATATTTATTTTCTATAGCTTTGGCAAAATAGCTATCATATTGTATGATTTTTTCAAAGTCATCTTCGGCTACGCCGATCCTGCTTTCTATCGTGTCTAGTTTTTTACTATTTATGGCTATATGAAGGCTTTGATATACGATATCGGCATATCTATTGGCACAGATATCGGTACTATAGATCATCTGCTCATCGCTTGGGTCTATGTCTATAACATCCGCCGATTCTTCTGATTCCTGTTCGTATGCCGTAATTTCCGTAGGTCTATTTTGCAACTCCTGCCGTTTCGTTTGAAACTTTAATCTTTGTTTTTTGTCTTTTATAATGGCGTCAATGGCCTTTTTATCAAGCATTTTTGAATTAAATGCGTGTAAAATTTCAATTACTTTTTCTTGAGAACATCCAGCCGCTCTAAGCTCAAGTATAATACTCATCTCGTCCAATGTGGGCTCGTAGCCTAAAATTTTGCTCCATTTCTTCCTATTTATAATTGAAATTAATAAGAGAATCGCAAACAACCCTAATAAGATGATGAAAATTTGAAACACCGATGCGCCTTTAAAATTTTCTTTAAATTATAAATCGTTTAAAGTCCGATGTCAAATTCAACAATATACGAGAGTTTGCGATTTTAAAAATTTTTATCGCGTTTACGGAGTCATTTTTTGTAAGCTCGCCTTTATCTCCGCCGCCAACTCTTGCCCGATGTCTTTAGTGAGTGCCACGTGGGCCTTAGCAAGCCCTTTAAGCTTGTATTCGTTCCACGCCCTAAGCAAATATGGATTCGGCTTTTGTCCTTTTATCGATTTTCTGTATCCATACGGCGTCTTTAGCGCGCGAGCTTTTTTAGGCGTTATCTTACGCTTTTTGGCTCCGTAAAGCCCCGTGCCTTCATGGACGAACTTAGCATAACCAACCCCTGCAGTATTGCCTATAGTTACGCTTCTTGCATCTATCCTTATTACTTTTATATTCCGCTTCAGCGCACCCGTTTTAATGGGTGCGGTATGCTCTTTAGCTACATTCACGGTCTCCGCACCCACACGGTAGATGAAATTTCGTAAAGCTTTATCTAAATTTTTCATTTAGCCGAATGCTCCTTTATATATTTAAGCGCGTCAATAAATGAACCTTTAAAAATCTCTTTAAATTTATTATGAATTAGTACTCTGAAGTTGCAAACTTCCCTCATCATCTCGTCATTTTGAGATATTTTTATGACTTTGTCCGAGACAGATATATCAAAAAATCCCATAATTAGGCCGTCTTTTACGCAAAGCGTAGCAAAGGGATATCTGTCCGCAAGCTTTTTATCGTAATCCTCCCCCGCCCAAAGGTTATAGCCCTTTTGGTATACGCCCCATTCGGGCTCATCAATGTATAAAATAAAATCCCTCATTTTTGCCACCATCTCTTAATTATTTCTTGTTGCAACGCTAGGCTTTTTTCCTTAAAATACGTCTGCGCACCTTTGCCTGGCTTGTATGCCGTTACTATCCTATTGCCATCAAACACCATAAAATAGCCATTGCTGCTTACGGCATTGCTTAAGTTTTCCTCATCCTTTTTAGGGGCTATAGCAATTATCGAATTTAACGCTTTTATTATATCGCTTTTTAGCTTTTCGTTTCGTTTTAATCTATTTTTTAACCCGTGCTCGCCATTCGCCGCTTTTAGATCTAGCACGCGCTCCACGCCGATTTTATCGATATGCCTGATTATCTCATCATTGCTTAGCGGCTGCGTGTTTCGCATCATCACTCCATCTTCTTCCTCTTCATCCACCCACACGGGCGTTACCTCCGTGCGGCAACGGAAGTGATACGGAGGCAGACCGAAGTTTTTAGGCAAACTCTTGCCGAAAAAGGCCTGATCCCGCCACGCGGCGGCGGCTTTTTTATCGGCTAAACTATGAGCGTTTAAAATTTTATCCGCCTGTGCGCTTAGATGCTCGGCGGGTATTATGCGCCCGTGCATGCTGCGGCAAATTTTTGTAGTACGATCGTCCAAGATCGCAAGCACTTTGTAAAATTGCACGCCGTATTTGCTTCCTTGCGTCACGGCGGCTACGTTTTGCGCCTGAAGCGCAATATGATCGGCTACTCCTTTAAAATAGCTCTCATCTGCGTTTATAATGGAGCCGAACTCCTCTTTTAGTGCGGAGCCTACCTCCTCGTTTGCAATCTCTGCTTTAAAAACCCGCTCGATAATATCTTTTAGCCTATTCTGCAGCCTTTCGTTGTATTCTTTGCCCATCCAATAAAATCCCTTGCGCATAGCCTCGATCGCTTCGGCATCGACGGTGTCAAAGCTAAATTTAACGGCTTCTTTAATGTGCCCCGCAGCCGCTACGGCAAGCTTTTTGCTCACCTTTTGCGCAAGGATGATATATATGCTTTCTAAATCCTGCGGGCTAACCTCGATATTTGCACTTGCAGCCTTATCTAAGAGTAGCTTTTTTAACGTAGACGCATCCGTTTCTTGCGTGCTAAGAGCTACGATTTCATCTAAGATCTGCTCCAGCCTCTGTCTTTGCGTCTGTGAGTAGTTTTGTAACAAGGCTTCTACCTCGCCCTTTGCTTTTAAAATTTTAAATCTTATTAAAGATCTAGCTAAATTTCTCATTTTTTACCTTTTATTTGCTTTTACTTCTTGGGCGAGCCAAGCCCGCCCTGCGAGCGGGGTTCTACCCCGCGCCCCGCTAAAGTTTCAGAAATTTTGCTACGCAAAATTTTGGAATTTTCAGCGGTTTAACTTCGCGAAAAGAGATATTATTTTTAAACTTTTTTATCTATCTCGTCAATATACTCTACGTAACCCGCCAGATCTTTATCTTTAAGCGGTTTTTCTTCAGTAATCCAGGTATATCCGCATTTTTCGCAGCGGCGCATACGGATATTTTTTAGCCCCTTTATGGTTTTTAGCACGGCGGTTTTTTCGTGTGCGCACTTCGGGCAAAACACTATCTAGCCTCCCTCATTTTCCTAAGAGCGGCAATAACCCAGGATGCTTGCTTTTTACTTAGCTTTGACACATCGGTGCAAGGCTGCTTAATGATGCGCCCTACAAAGGCTAGCAGCGCAGTTTCGCTTACGTTTACCGCTACTCTTTGCCATGCGTTTCTTATAGCAAACACTTGCGGAGCGGTCGCTGCGTCCTCAAATCTGCGAGGGGCAGCCTTGCCGTCCATTACCGCTAGCACGTTTACGAGCTCTTTTACGTTTAGCTCGGCACAGCTGCCCACACCCCAGCTTTGCAAAAATACATCCCACGCCCCTTCTTGCACGGCGTGCTTATGAAACGGGTGCAGATGGATCATCGCTAGAAGCTTTTTGCGATAGATTTCTTGGGATTTGGTCATGATTTCGCTCCTGCGGTTTAAAGACGCTGCGATTGTAGCAAAAACGGGCGGAATTTTTAACAGGGGCGATCTCTCGCCCCGATGAAGTTATTTTATGCCTTAGCAGGCGGCAATCCCTCAGCTTTCGCCCGAGCCATATCGTCGCTTGCGTCGTCGCAGGATCTGCTTAAAAGATATAGAGCCTCTTTTAGCCCGCTGGGGCTTTCGTAATTCTCGCATACTAAGCCAAGACCTTGCATTAAAACGCCTAGGCATAAAAGCATATCCCTTGCCCTATCCGCCGCATCGATATAGGCAATACTTACCTCCCTCATAGCGCACCTTCGAAAAGTCCGCCCGCGCTGCCCAAGCTGCGAGATCTTATCGCGTTTCGCACCGCCGTATCGCTGCGACCGAGCCTGCGGCATATCTGTGCCTGCGATAGCCCGCTTTCATACAGCCTTGCTACTTCATCTCTTTCCGCTTCGCTTAGCTTGGTGGACTTCTTAAGCAGCCGCCCGGCTCCTTCGGCATCACGACGCAATAGGGCGTTTTCGCGCTCGAGTGCGGCGGTGTATTTGCGGCTAGCTTCGATCAGCTCACCTGCAAGGGCGGAGTTTTTAGCCTGAAGCTTATCTATCTTTTCGTTTAGGATGCCCATATTATCAACTAGTTTATCTAAATATGGGTTGGATTTAGATATAATATCATTCGATTTTAATATAAAGTCGCTCGCCCAATCTCTAAAGGCGATAGTTTGAGGCGTCTCGCGTAGCTTGAAACCCAACGTGATGACGCCTTTTTTAGTCCAAAAAGTCTTATATGCACCACCGTTACAATTTGTCACAGTGTAAAAATGCACATTATTTCGGTATTCTCCGCGCGATTTTTGTTGCCTGATAGCCTCTTCACTTACCCCAAAGCCATCTGCAACTTGTTTGTTTGATAAAGCCCAAGTATCATTAAACTCAAGCACCTCTAAATCCAAGCCGTTAAAATTTACGACAGCGTTCATCTTTTACTCCTTTGGTAAAATTTTAAACGATTGAAGTCTTTCGACAAACCTTAGGCTATAATCCGTGCTTCGCTCGATGGCTTAAAATTAAGCCGTCGGTAAAAGCTAAAGCACTTTATTAGTGCTTGATGAAAGGATTATAACACTTTTACAGTATTATTGTCAAGGTTTTGAAGCGATATTTTATGTTTATAATTAAGAATTGGCACTTTTAAAGTGTTTTTGAGAGAATGTCTTTTAAAGTCCTGAAATCTTTAAGTTCCTCTTTGAGTTTTAAATTCTCAAGATATAAATTTATGGCAAATGTAAGCGGTTCGCTAATTTTATCTTGCCTTGCGGCGTTATTTAGCGCGCTCTCGGAATACCCTATCAGCTCCCCGAGCTGCTTATAAGTAAGCCCAAGCTGTTTGCAGGTTCGCTTAATCAGATTGTCGCTTGCTTCTGCCATTTTCTCTCCTTTAAAAGATGCGATATTCTACCAAAATTTCGCTTCGTAAAACCTTAATCAAAAGCCCTTGAATAGGGCTTTTTGTTAAAGCTTTAAATATTTGCGCTTTGCAAATTTTCTATCTTAGTCTCTATGCGGAAGTTATCCTTTACCGTACGCTTTAGCCCAAGCTTAACGAGGCTTGCGTCATCGAGCTCGCAGATCGCTTCTTTGTTTTATAGTCTCTTCGTAGGATATGCAATCATCAAGCTTATAGCTCTTTAGCGCTTTGATGAGCTTTTCGACCTTTTCTTTGATGCGCGGCAAGCTTACGCTCTTGCTTAGTTTGTATCCGATCTTGCCAAAAGTAAAATCCTTGCTGCGCTTTTCGGCAAACTCCGCCTTATTGCTTTCGCAAAAAGCCGTGATTTGGGCTTCGATATATTTCTTTTCGCTATCGAGCTTTTCTACCTTAGCTTTTTGCGCGTCTTTGATCTCATTGCACTTCAGCGTTATTTCGCCGTTAATGTCCGCAAGAGCCACCTCCAGCTCACACACTCTCTTTAGCGCGTTATCGACGTCTGCGAAGTTTTTGATCTCCATAGTTTTTCCTTTATATTTTTATTTCTCGGCTCAAACAAGTCCGAGCCTGCGAGCGGGGTTCTACCCCGCACCCCGCTAAAGTTACGGCGGCTATCGCCGCTTTTTTTATCGGTTTTTGTCGCCGATATTCTAACTTTAGGCGTTTAGCTAGTCCGTATTTTATGACGTAGCCGTATCGTAGGCAGATCGGAAGGTGATTTTTATTCTTCTTTACGATCCGCACCGCATGCCCTTTAGTCAAAAAGGCTAAATTTCAGCTCATTTACGCCGAGCTGCCTTGCAAGCTCTCGCTCGTAAGCCATACCCTTACTATTTTCCGAGTATTCACACGGAAAGAAATAGTAATAGCTGCAAACGCTTAGAAGCTCCTCGCAGTTTTTCATTATGCGATCTCGCTCCAGTTCGCTGTATACGCCTAGCCATGCAAGCACCGGGCTTATGGGTTCGTAGCCGTTAGCTCGCACGATGGCGCAGGCCTGCTCGGCAAGCTTGCGGGCGTAGTAGTCGCGATCTCGATCATGCTTGCATTTGATACTTGCATACGGCGAGCTTACGAAACAAAGCCTTGCCGTTCGTTTGTCCATTGTCTTTTGCTCCTTTCTTTTTAAATTTAACTTTATCGAGCCCTCAAAAAAGGGCTCTGTAAAATTAATTTATGCTGGCTTTATAGGCTTTCACCCCTTCGCAGCGCTCGCTGATCTTTGATACTATCTTGCTTAGCACCTCACGCCTTGAAACCTCCGCCGTATAGCACACTAGCTTTAGACCGAACCTCTCCTCATCGATACTTACGAAAAGCTCGCACTCGAATTTCCCTCTAATCTCCGTATCGGCCTCGTAAACGGGTAATGTAAAAGTGATCGTCTTTGGTATAGAGATGGTCTCTTTCGCTCCCGATTTGATCTCGACGTCTAGGCTAATTTTTGAGCTAGTGTTTTTCTGCACGCTGTCAAATTTCTTAACCGCTTGCAGGCTTTCTGCTAACTCGATCACATCCATATCGTCGTTTGCCTTGCCGTCAATGTCTGAAATAAACATAAATAGGCTTTTTAGCAAAAATACGAAATCGCGCTGACCTAGATTTTTGCCTACGCTGGCGGCAAAGGTTTCATAAAACGGCGTGTAGCCTAAGCCCAGATTTATGCGCTTTTCACAAAACTCAGCCTTATCTTTAGAATTAAAATCGACGATGCACTTTATGCTTTTATCGTCGAAAAATAGCTTTGAGCTAGGCTCTTTATATTCATTGACTAGATCAACGAAGCTATCTACGTCAAGAGCGTCTACGGTATATTTGTTTCTTAGAGGCTCTTTTAGTAAAACCTCGGATATTCCGTAGTCTTGGTGCCTTAGTATGGCTCTTTTGTCTTCGTCCAGCACTACGCTAGGTACTACGTATTTACTCTCTTTTTCTTGCATTTTCTATCCTTTTTAAAATTTACATTTTCATTACGAGCTGATTAGGCGCATTTCGTACCGGTAATAGCTCGTTTGACACATAAAATCTAGCTTTTACGGGCTCTTTTGGAAGGCTTGCGCTCGTAGTTCCGAAAACGAGTACCTCTCCTTCGGAATTTGGATCGGATTTCACACTTATTTTTATCGTGACCCCCGCCGTTTTCCCCGTAATCTGCACCGCCCTTATGGCTTCTTTTAAATTTTCTGCGGCTGCGCCTAAAAGCGCTCCTGCACCTAAGCTTCGCAAGGCGTCAACTAAGACATCTATATCGCTATTTACTATCGTCATTTCTTCGACCTTTCTTTTGATTTTTCAGGGCTTTACCCACCTTGAGCTATTGATATAACTCCTCTGCCGCACTTTGAGCTCATTAAGCGCTTAATGGAATTTTTAAATTTAAAAGCTCCATTAAAAGCTTTGGGCGTTATTAAGGCTCTTTTAAATGCCTTAAAATCTTTTCTATATACGGATCTGCCGCCATCGTCTCATCGGCGCAAATATGAAGCCTACCAAAGCATGCGATTTCCGCACACTCCTTTTTGCTTTTGCACCAAAAGCTCACATAAAATGCCCAGCCCTTTACGAGCAACCCGCCTCTTATTTCGTCGCGACGCACCGAGCGCAAACCTACGCTTACCATCGAGGGCATGGTGGCGCTCATCTTTGCGTGTAGTTCGCGCAGAGCTGTGGCGCTATAATCCTGCGTGTTTAGGTTTATCAAATCCTTAAGTTTCAACTTTTTGTTCCTTTCAGGCTCCAGCCACTACCGAGCCTTTGAGCTTCGCAGCGCTCAAGCTCGGCGATGGTTTCAAATATCTCCATCCACTTCTTGCGGTTTTTCGGGTGCCTAAGCTTCGCAAGCGCCGTGCGCTCTATCATCGCGACGCGCTCGACGCTGATACCTAGCATCGCCGCAAGCTCGTGGTAAGCTACATCCGCATCGCCCTTTAGCATCCTCACCCGCTCGGCGCATACCTTGTCCGTGCGGTAGCCTTGAATTCTTTGCATTTCACCCTTCCTTTTGCTTCCGCTTATTGCGCCTACTTAGTGCGGGCGACATCTTTTTTTCTCTTCAAATAGCACGCGCTGCTTATGCTCGCCTATCTTACCGATATTAAAGCTCTCTACCGGGCGTAAGTAGCCCATCACACGGGTATATACTATGCACTTGGTGCGTTTTGCTTCAAGCTCTTTTGGAAATTTCATATCCGCTCCTTTTAAATTTGACTTTATAAGACGCCCGCGCAGGGCGCTATTTAAAATCAAAGCCTTAGCTCCAAATCGTTCCTAGCCCGCGACGAAATCTAGGCATCGGCACTACTATGCTCTCGCGCTTTCTCATCTTTGCGATCCAGCCCCGCGGGGTGTGAAATAGAATGAATGAGTGCGCGATGATGATCTCATCTCTGCAGGCCTTTAGATCGCTCATTTTCATATCTTTTGAAATTTTCATTTTTTACCCCTTATCTTTTTCGTACGTGATAAACTAAATTAGCGGCTACTTTTTGCTCGTAGCCTAGGGCTAAATTTAGCGCCGTCTTTTCATATAACCTTGCGTTTTGCCCCTCGGCTAAAAACTCCGCCACTTCCGTATCAATACCTGCCAGCTTGCCGATTTTAATAAGCTCATCCCTGCTTAGCGTCATCTCTGGCGAGTAGGTAAGCCTACTTTGCAGATAGCCTCCTAGCCTATCGATACGCTTTTTAAGCACTCCGATACCTACGGCAATTACGGCTATGCCTAGGTTTTCGCGTTTACTAAACTCATAGATCTCGCGCAAAAGCTCAAATTTCCGTTCAAAAGTCAGATCGTTATCGCGCACGAAAAGATCGGCTTCGTCGATTACTATCAGACGTGTTTTTAAGTTCGAGATCGCCTCGCAAAACTGCTCGAATTTATCATCCGTATTGCCCTTAGGCTTTTCACCCACGGCTCGCAGCAGCAAACTCATAAATGCGCTGGCGCTTAGGCTCTTTCTAGCCTTTACGTAGATACCGCCGAGATCGCCCGTAAGCTTTTGAAGCAGGTAGGTTTTCCCCATGCCGCTTTCGCCCAAAATGAGCTCAAAAAAGCTAAGCTTCGTCTGCTCCATCTTATAGATGCGCTCCTTGATCTTTTGCTGTGCCAGGCTTAGCCATTCGCCCCCATTTCGCGCCTCTTTTTTGGGAGTATTAGCGGCAATTACCTTATCTAAAAACGCCTCGATCGCAGCGGCATATAGCTCGCTTTTAGAGGAGTCATATTTGCCGTTTAGCACGCCGCTAACGGTGCCTTCTCTCTTGCCGATCGCATCTGCGATCTTGCCTAAGGTTATGCCGTAAGCCTTGCATACCTCGAATTTTTCTTTTAAACTCATCGCTCTTTCCTTTGCCCGTAGGCTAAATTTAAGCAAACGCTTATAAAATCTGCCCGCTAGCGGATTTTAAAGGCGCTTTACATCGCCGCCAAAAGCTCCTCGTTGCTCATAGCAATTTTGGAGTGCAGACGCCTGCTGTTTTGTCTTTGGGCCTCGACTTCAAACGCCGTACTCGCATAGGAGCTGATAGTATTAGGACGTTTATAAAGGTTTGCGTAATAGCCAAACGCCTGCCTAACGGCGCTTACTACCGCCTCATTTTTAGCTAGCTGCGCGCTAAGCGCGGCATGATCGCGCGGATCTATACGATCTATCAAATGAGCCTCGCAGATAGGGCGATTATTTTTCATATCTACGACGAATACGCTTTCTACCTCGCCTCTGTTTATCCTTACCTCTACGTTTTGCCCTACGAGTTTGCAAAGCGCAGGATGCGAATATGTCCGCCTCTGCCCCATTACCGATAGAGCTATGCAGCTATTTCTCACCCTGATAGATCTGCGCTCGCTAAAGATATACTCAAGCGTCGTCTCATCAAATACCGCCCGAGGCTTAGCCTCCAACTTATCTAAGAAGCTTTTTAGAGGATGGATCTTACGAGATGCGTTATAGTGCTCGTTCCACCACCTCACCGCCCGCTCGAAATATGAGATGAAATCGGTAAAATTAAGCGGGTTTTGCTTCATATATTTAGCTACGATTTCGCTTTGTCTATCGCCGTCTTTATGGTATCCCGCTCCGCCGCGCTCGGCTATTACCATCTCGCCCATGCGGCGCTGGACGTGATTAAAGATATTTTCGATAGGTTTCGCGCGGGAATTCCTTACCTTCGCTTTTTTATGAAGTAGATTTGGCGCCAAATCGTCAAAATCTCTAAATTTGATCCCGCCTAGCTGAGATCTGACGCCTGCGATATACTCGCTTAGCTCGGGCTTTCCGTTATCAGTATAGATGGCATCGGGGATGCCAAAGCGCAAAGCCATCTTTAGACTATTGCCTACGCTTAGGCGGTTATATTTTCCAAGCACTATATCTATGCCTATTATCGCTCCGCTTCCCATATCGATCCAAACATAAGCGTTAGGATTAACTACCTCTCCTGCGGGGCCTACCGCATCGAAATCAAATACTATCTGATCGCCGCAGATCATCTCCATACTTTCATAGCAGTTTAGATCGCGGATGATATGCATAGCCCACTCGTTTCGTACGCCGCGATCGCCGCAGCTTGCACGAAGTAACATCGCTTTAATCTCGGGCGCCGCGGTTAGGCGGGCAAAGCTTTGATATGAGCCGATTTTAAGGGCGTTATCTTTCGCATAGGATTGCAGCTGCTCGTAAGTAAAGCTCTTGCTAGCTAGCGGATTGTGCAGCATAAAGCCCACCGCCCACTCTAAAGCGCTCATCTAAAAGCTGGAGCTTTTAAATTTAGCTTTGAAATCAATGCTTAGCTCATCGTTTTTTACCTCTACTTCGCTTTGCTTAAATAGCTTAGCCCACGAATAAAGCGTTTTTAAGCTCACTTCGTATTTCGCCGCTACCCCCTTGCCCCATAGCGTCTTACTCATTCCCGCAGGGCAGCTTTTTAGCTCGTTTACCGCCTTTAACTTATTCATCTTTTCTATATCCTTAATCTTTAGGCTCGGAGCGTTTTGCTCTGCTTCGCTGCGCTCGCAAGAAACGCCGCCTCGCCCTGCGTCGCTACGCTCGTTTTGCTCTGCGGAGAGCGCGGGTTCCTGGTATTTATCTTCGCTCTCTGCGCTATTTTTAATGGCGGCGGGCGCGCTTTGCTGTGAAATTTCGCCGTTTTCGCCGTTTATCAGATTATCATCAATCCAAATTTGAAGGGTTTTACCACCGCGACCGATGCCATCGGTGTAGGTAAAGCATAATATATTATGCTTTACAGAACAAATTTTTTTGCCTTTTTGAGATGCTAGTTTAGTAGATTTTTGCAAAGCTCTGTCACTTACACCCAAAATTTCAGCCGCGCACTTGGAATTTACCCACATATCTAAGCCTTAGGCTACCCTACTTACCGCTATACCGTCTTTTTCGAGTATCTTTTTGCTCTTTTTACTAATAAAGCCCTTATAAAGGCTCGTAACGCTAAGCCCTCTAATCTCGCAGTATGCCTTTAGATCATACATACTTTGTTTTAGCCTTTATTTGCCTTGCTAGGCTCTCTTTTCTTTTCGCTTTCAAAGCCGCTCCTTTTTAAAATTTTATTGGTAAACCGATTTTTCGACTTTAAAGACCCCTTTTGCTATAATTTTTTTGCACATATCTTATAGAAAGGAGTCGTTAAAATGGAAAGTTTAAGCCAAGTCGCAAAAGAGCGGCTAGCCCTAAGTATTCTAGAAAAGCTCGGATGCTTTGATGAAGCTAAACGCATAGCGTCCAAAGCGCATCTAGAACCCCACGGGCTACCCGAAGACAGCGTAGAGTATATTACTAATCGTTACATTGCCGCTCTTGAGATGATCGACGAAGTCTGCAAATCTCATTAGATAAAATTATCACTACGGGGGTAAAATCATACCCTGTAGCCCTCTTTTTTCTCTCGACAATGCCGCCTTGGCATCTTCTTCCATAAACATCTTTGCGATCAGCTCGTCTCTTTGTCTAAGATACTCTTTATGTAGCTCATCTATCTTACTCATCGTATCCTCCTTAAATAGGTTTAACAATAAAATTTCAAAGAACTTTTAGAAAACCTTAACCTTTTTATAGGTATTATTTTTCTAAAGATATTTTGAATTATAGCATAAGATATTATGCTTTATCAAGGATAAGCATATGAATTTGGGCTTAAGAATTAAAAATTTAAGAGAAGAGCGCGGATTAACTCAACTAGAATTAGCAAATTTAAGCGGAATATCAAGAGCGAGTATTCAACTATACGAAGCAGATAAAGTTGAAATTCCGGTTAAAAAATTATCAGACATCTCAAAGGTTTTGGATGTCGATATTGATTTTTTTACAAAAGACAAAAGTTCGTTAGTGCTTCGTAAGTCGTTCGTAAGTAATAAAAATTCTGTCGTAAGTCCCGCAAACCTTAAAAAGTCACAAAAAGAGCAGATCGCAGAGGATCAAATTTTCATCCGTAAGCTGAGCTCGGCCGTTGGTGCGGGCGAGAGCGTCGATATCGAAGGCGTCGAAGTATACGATACGGACGTGCTCGTGCCTTTTTCTCGGATGCTTTTTAATTTACCCGTAAACGAGCATAATATCCGCTGCCTCAAAGTCGTCGGATATTCGATGATACCGATGCTCTATCCGGATAGCTGGGTTATAGCACGCATGGGGCCGAGCTTCGATGGGGATGGACTTTATATCATAGATTTCGGCGGAAATTTTATGGTGAAATTGCTACAAAAGCACCCAAACGGTACGCTTTTTGTCAATAGCGTCAATCAAGAATACCGCAGCTATGAGATAGGACCGAATGACGAGGTCCGAGTACAAATCGTCGGTAAGGTTTTGCGCTGCGTGATTTGAAGCCTATTTTTAGGGATTTTGAAGCTTTTTGAAAGAACTTTGAAGCTATTTTGAAGCCCCCTAGGGCTCGTTTTCAAAAATGTGAAAAAAATGCGCGAAAATTGCAAAATTCGCATTTTAGTTTCTCATTTTTTACCTCACCCCTATATGCTTACAAATATCGCCCAAATCGCTATTCGCTCCGCATTTTTTATCAATCTCACTTTTTTTACCTTTTATATGAGATTTATCATAAAGCACAAGCTGATCGTGAAGACCGAAAAAGCCGAGGCTACCGTTAAGCAGATGCATATAGGCTTTGGTGGTTAAAATGGAAAAGCAAAAAGTAAAAATTATCGCCACGCCGTTGATCGGCTCTCCCGTCGCAAGCCAACCGAGCAAAAACCAAATAACAAGAAAGATTTTTATAAAAATTGGGATTTTTTGCTTCCAGCTCCATCTCCAGTCAAAGCTCAAAACCATAGCGCCGATCTTATTTAACTCGAACGTTTTACGAATCTTATTTTTATTGTAATATAAAATTTTATCGTTATAAAACACGAAGTATGCGCCGTCTCTATTCATAAAATTTGTTACGAATATTACCAAGACCAAAGGAACGAGGCGAAACATTTCAATGTTTATAGGATTTACGATAGTGGCAAATGCAAGCGCTACTAACAAGCCTACCATAGTAGGAATTATAGAGTATTTCATATAGTCATAATAAGTATGATCTTTTATGATTAACGGATTTTTGTCGTAATCTCTAGTCTTGGAATTCTGCTGCAAAGAGCCGCCGTCATCCGATATAAAATTTTGCGGCTCTGCGCTGTTTTCACAGGCAGAATTATGGTCCGCTTCGGCTTCTAATTCGGCTTTTAAATTTAAAGTGTCAGGATCGGAATTTTTGGTTTCAGAATTTGAAACTTCGGAATTTTTGGTTTCAGAATTTGAGGCTTTAAAATTGTCGCCGTTAGAATTTTGCTCCAAGCCCTGCCTTGGCTCCTGATGCCGCTTCTGTAGTAGCTTTCTTAATTCCTCAAGCCTATTTTGATCCATTCTTGCCCCCGGTAAGGCGCTTTAACCTCGCTTATTTTTGCTTGCGCTCTTCATCGCCGCTAGCTCCTGCGCCAAAAATTCCCCCGTGTAGCTACCGGTCTTTTTGAAATCTTTTGCGAGCTTTTCGGGGGTGCCGCAAGCGACGATCTGTCCGCCGCCCTCGCCGCCCTCGGGTCCCATGTCGATGATATAATCGCAGTTTTTGATGACGTCCAAATTATGCTCGATCACAAAGACGGAATTTCCCAGATCAACCAAATGATGCAGCACCGCTACCAAGCGATCTACGTCTGCAAAATGTAGCCCCGTCGTGGGCTCGTCTAGGATATAGAGCGTGTTGCCCGTGTCGGTGCGGCTTAGCTCCTTGGCGAGCTTGACGCGCTGTGCCTCGCCGCCGCTAAGCGTCGTGGCGGGCTGGCCTAGCGAAACGTAGCCGAGCCCGACGTCCGCGAGCGTCTTTAGCTTTTGATAAATTTTAGGCACGGCTTTGAAAAACTCGAGCGCCTCGTCGATACTCATCGCCAAAACGTCGGCTATGCTTTTGTTTTTGTATAAAATTTCAAGCGTCTGCGCATTGTATCTCGTGCCGTGGCAGACGTCGCAGACGACGCTGATATCGGGTAGGAAGTGCATCTCGATCGTGATCTCGCCCTCGCCCGCGCATTTTTCGCAGCGCCCGCCTTTGACGTTGAAGCTGAAGCGGCCGATCTTATATCCGCGCAGCTGCGCTTCTTTCGTCGCGGCAAAAAGCGCGCGGATCTCGTCCATCACCCCCGTGTAGGTCGCGGGATTGCTGCGCGGGGTGCGTCCGATCGGGGTTTGATCCAGATAGATCACTTTATCCAGGCTATCAAGCCCCGAAATTTTAGCGTCCTTTACCGCGTGCACCTTTCTAGCGCGATTTAGCTCCTCAAGCGCGGTAGGCAGTATGGTTTGCAGCACCAAGGAGCTCTTGCCGCTGCCGCTAACGCCCGTGATACCGACTAAATTTCGCAGCGGAAATTTTGCGCAAAGGCCGTGGATGTTATTGATATTTACGTTTTTGATACTTAGCCAAAGCTCTTGCTTGCGGTGCTTTTGGTAGTTTATCTCCTTTTGGTTATTCAGATACAGCGCAGTTTGCGTGTTGCTTTTAAGCAGATGCGCCACATCTCCTGCAAATACGACCTCGCCGCCTAGATTACCCGCCCCAGGGCCGATATCCACGACGAAGTCCGCCGCCTCGATCGTCTTTTTATCGTGCTCGACGACGATTACGGAATTTCCCTTTTCCTGTAAATTTCGTAGCGTCTTGATGAGCTTTTGCGTATCGCGCTCGTGAAGCCCGATGCTAGGCTCGTCGAGCACATACATCACGCCGCTAAGACCCGAACCGATCTGGCTTGCGATACGGATACGCTGCGCCTCGCCGCCGCTAATGGTGCGCGCATCGCGCCCCAGCGTGAGGTATCCAAGTCCCACGTCCTTTAAGAAAAACAGCCTCTCGTTGATCTCTTTTAGGATCGGCGCAGCGATCTGTGCGTCCTTTTCGCTTAAATTTGAAAACCGCTTCTCGTCGCTGAAAAATTCCACGCAGTCTGCGATACTCATATTTATCACGTCGCCGATGCCTTTCCCCGCGACCTTTACGGCTAGGCTTTCGGGGCGCAGGCGCAACCCGCCGCAGTCGGGACAAATTTTTTCGCTCATATAATCGTCCAGATCGCTTTCGTTCTTGAGCAGATCGTAGGCGTATTTGATCGCGCCCTCAAATTTTCGCACGAGCTTATGTTTTTTCCAGTAAAAATCGATCTCTTTGACGCTGCCGTAGAGGATCAGTTTTTTTTGCTCCTCGCTTAAGTTTGCGTACGGGATTTTGACGTTTATGCCGTTTGCTTCGCAAAATCCGAGTAGAAATTTATAATAATAGCTCTTGTTAAAGCCCGACATCACCTTGATCGCGCCGCCCTCGATCGAGGCATTTTCGTTGATGATCTTGCCCAGATCGAGGCTAAATTTTATCCCCAGCCCGTCGCAGCTCTCGCACGCGCCCTTTGGAGAGTTGAAGCTAAACGCGAGCGGCTCGAGCGGCTTGAATGAAATTTTACAATCAAAGCACGCCATATGCTCGCTGTAGTGGATCAGGCTCTGCGCAAGCCCCAGTTCAGCGGCGTTTGCGATCTCCACCTCAAGCTCGCCGAAGCTGAGCTTGAGCGCCTTTTCGACGTCGCTTGCGATACGGATGGAATTTTCCTCGTCGATGATCGTGCGGTCGATGATGACCTTGATCGAGTGCTTTTTCGTCTTGCTTAGCTCGATCTCCTCATCCAGCCGCACCAGCACGCCGTCGATCTGAGCGCGCACGTAGCCCTGCTCGCGTAGGCTCTGTAGCATATCGGCGAAGCTGCCCTTTTTCTCGCGCACCAAGGGCGCGCCCAAGATCACCTTTGCGCCGCGCGGCAGCTTCATAATCTCAGCGATGATGTCGCTGGAGCTCATCTTTGAGATCGGCTTGCCGCATTTGTGGCAGTGCTGCACCCCAACGCGCGCATATAAGAGGCGCAGATAGTCGTAAATTTCGGTGATCGTGCCCACCGTCGAGCGCGGGTTTTTCGACGTCGTTTTTTGATCAATCGCGATCGCAGGCGTCAGACCGTCAATCTTATCGACGTCGGGCTTGCCTACGCGGTCTAAAAACTGCCTCGCGTAGCTGCTTAGGCTCTCGACGTATCTGCGCTGTCCCTCGGCATATAGCGTATCAAACGCCAGCGTGCTCTTGCCGCTGCCGCTAAGACCGGTAAAAACGACGAGTTTGTCCTTTGGAATTTGCAAATTTATATTTTTCAGATTGTGCTCGCGCGCGCCCGTGATGGTGATGAGATCGTTCATTTTCGCCCTTTTGTGCCAAATTAATCTTACATTATAGCTCAAATTGTTAAAATTGTGCTTTTGGAAGGGGCGGCGATGATACTAATCTGCACGGCTTTGCGCTGCGAAGCCCAAGCGATAATCGAGAGTTTTAAACTTACTCGTAGCGGCGATCTGTTCGCAGGCGAGCAGATGCTTCTATACATATGCGGCGTGAGGTTTGGGGCTAAATTTGAAGCAGATGCTGCAGGCGACATAGAAATAGAATTTAAGAGCGAACCCGGCGCAAAATTTGTTCGCCGTGCCGATACAGACGCAGAATTCGGGCGCGAGCTCCGCAGGGATCGGCTCGGTGCGGACGTGAAATTTGAGCACCGTTCGGATGCGGACGCGCTCTGCGGCGGCGATGCAGAGACCGGCTCCGCGCAAAATGCGATCAAAAATTTTAAAATTTTAGATCTTGGCTCCGCGCAAAATTCAGAGCGCTTCGGTGAAATTTTACTTTCGCGGCGCGTAGACTTTGCGCTAAACATAGGCGTCTGCGGCTGCGCGGATAAAGGCGTGCAAATCGGCGAGGCGTTTTACTTTGACGGCACGGCAGCTCAGGAATTTTGCGGCGAGGACGGATCGAAATTTTATAGCTCGCAGGTTCGGGAACACAGCGCGCGAGCTCTAAAATTTCAAAACGTTTGCGAGCGTGAATTTTGCGGCGCGAGTTTAGGCGACAAGCTGCGGGCAAATTTGATCTGCGTAAGCGAGCCTAAAATTTTAAACGCAGCGGAGCAAACCGATGAGGCAAATATCGCAGCGATTGAAGCGTGCGGCGAGATAAACGCACAAACCCCAACGCAAGGGGCGAACGGCGCAGCAAATACAAAAAATTTCACGCGCGAGGCGACGCGGGCTACAATACAAGGCGTAACGCAAGTCGAGACGCAAAATTTAGCGAGCGTAAAACCCTCACAAATCGCGGTAGGCAGGCACAGCATCGCGACGAATACCGCAGCACGAGCAACACAAAATACGCTATGCACGGCAAAAGGCGCTACTTGCGAGCGTGCAAATCGCGGCGTTACGCTTTACGATATGGAGAGCGCGCTTTTCGTGGGTGCTTGCGAGCGCGCGGGCGTGCCGTGGGCGATGATGAAGATCGTAAGCGATCATCTGCGCGGCGAGCGGCTTAGCAAAAGCTTCGTCTATGAGCTCGTAAAGGCGCGCCTGCCGCAAATCCGCGCCGCGATAAAGGGCGAAATTTAACCACGAGGGCGTATGCAAAAAACCGAGCCGAGAGATGAAATTTTAGCCTCATACGCCGAATACGACGCGGAATTTTAAGGTATTGCGGAGTCGCAGGAGAAACGATGAAAATAAAAGGCTCTTATCTGTATTTTGCCCTCTTAGCGTGCGCATGCGTCGCGGCTTGCGCGTATGCCGTGGCAGATCTGTTCGCGGATCCGCCCTCGCTAGTCTTTTTAGCCCTTTTGCTCGCATTTGCCTGTATCGGGCTATGGCTAAAAGATACCCTAATAGGCGCGCGTTACCTATTTTACTGCGTCTGCGTACAGCTGCTCTTTGTAGCGGTCATATTCGCCGTTCATAAATTTCCCGCCATGGCGCAGTTTGTGCGCAGTGCCGAGATAGGCGTGGGCGGTGCGGGCATACCGCTAGGTATCGCTCTGCTCGTGCTGCCCGCGTTTTTCTGCGCCCTACCGTATTACTACCGAACGGGCGTCAAAAAAATCCCGCAAAAGCTCATACTCGGCGGAATTTTGATCCTAAATGTCGCTATTACGCTAGCTTACGCCTTCTATTTCGAGCGACTATTCTATGACGCGATCTGAAATTTCAACGATTTTCAGTGACGACGCGCGAAATTTAAGTATAATTTGCAAAATTTAAACGAAGCGGAGCAAGATGACGGAGGCGAAAAAAGAGCCGGGCGCGCAGTTTGGCGTGAATCTGGACGAGCGATCAAGCGCGTTTTTGGGCGCGCTATTTGATAAATTTCACTTTTCATTTCAGCAACGAAAGCAGCTTGCGGAGTTTGCGAGCGATTTTGAGGCGTGGGACGAGACGCCCGTTTATGAGCTGCTTGCGGACGAGCGGTGCGGGCTAAATTTTAATAAAGCCAAATTTAATAACGCAGGGAAAAACCCGAGCGGCGAGCAAATTTTTAATTTCGTGCGCGAGGTTTGGCTGGATCTCAAGTCGCGCCCGCACTCGTACGCGAGCTTCAAAAGCGATTACGCGCCGAGAAAATTTGAAATTTCCTCCTTTCGCGCGGACCGCATCGCTTTGGGGCGCTGCCCGGTGGCGAGCGAAAACACGCGCTGCTGCAATCTGCTGACGCTCGATGCGGTCAATTCGTGCGGCTTTGACTGCTCCTATTGCGCGATCGGCTCCTTTTACAAGCAGGGGAAAATCGGCTTTGACGAGAATTTCGCGGCAAATTTAGCGCGCTTGCGGCTCGATCCCGCGCGCAGCTACCACATCGGCACAGGGCAGAGCTCCGACTCGCTCATGTGGGGCGATCGCTTCGGCATTTTAAGCGCATTATGCGATTTTGCGGCGCGGCATGAAAACGTGATTTTGGAGCTTAAAAGCAAGTCGAATAATATCCGGTTTTTCCTGCAGCGCGAGATCCCGCGCAACCTCATCGTCACCTTTTCGCTAAATACCCCCGCGATCATAGCGAACGAGGAGCATCTAAGCGCGAGCCTGGATGCGCGGCTGGCGGCAGCCGAAGCGCTCGCGGAGCGCGGCATTTTGGTGGGCTTTCACCTCCACCCGATGGTTTGGTACGAGGGCTGGCAGAGTGATTACGGCGCGCTTTTTGAGCGGCTGCTGCGTAGCTTCGATCCAAGCGGCGTCGCGATGGTCTCGCTCGGCACGCTTACCTTCATCAAGCCCGTCGTCAAAAAACTGCGCTCTCGCGGGCTGCGGAGTAAAATTCTGCAGATGCCCCTTGCGGACGCGAACGGCAAGCTGTCCTATCCGCTGCAGATCAAACGCGAGCTTTTTAAATTTGCCGCGGACGCGCTTTCGTCTTGGCGCGAGCGGGTATTTTTCTACCTCTGCATGGAGGATGCGAGCCTGTGGCGCGAGGTCTTGGGGCACGAGTACGAAAGTAACGACGCGTTTGAGGAGGCGATGAAAGCGGCGTATTTTGCAAAGATACGGCAGTGCTAGACGCGCTGTTTGTCGCAGATGTCGCGGCCTGTGCCGGCTCGCATGCGGCGTCAAGGACACAGCGCGAAATTTAGCGGCGAACGAGCAATTAAAATTTAACGGCACGCCCGGCTCTATAAAATTGAATTTTATAAATCGTGCGGGGCGGGCACAGCGAGCGGCGATGAAATTTTACAAAGCAGCGGCGCAGCAAAACATCCGCGGGCTAAATTTAAAATTTTATCCAACGCAGGTCGGCGGCGCGGATTGTCCAATCGCGTAAATTTAGCGGCGGCACGGTGGACGGCAGATACGGCGCGAGCAAAGAAAATTTTAGCGCAGCGAAATTCACCGGGCGCGTGAAATTTATCGCGCCGAAGCGGCATGAAAATTTAAAGGAGAAAAGATGAAAGCATTGATCACGGGCGCAAGCGGCGGTATCGGCAGCGCGGTTGCGGAGCTTTTGCGACAAAACGGCTATGAAATTTTAACGCTAGCCTCGCGCTTTGAGGATACGGACGCGCTAGCGAAGGAGTGCCGCGCGCTGGCTGCGGCATGCGAGGTCGACGCGCTGATTTTATGCGCGGGTACGGCGAAATTTGCGCCGCTTGAGGCGATGAGCGAGAGCGAAATTTCAAAAATTTTAAACGTGAATCTTGCCGCAAACATCATCATCACGCGCACGCTTTTGCCGAATTTAAAGCGCAACCGCGCCCATATCATCGGCATTAGCTCGATCGAGGCGCTGCGATCTAGCCGCTTTAGCGCGGTTTATAGCGCGAGCAAAGCGGGGCTGCGGGCGTTTCTGCTCTGCCTTTTCGAAGAGGCGCGCAAGCAGATCAGAGTAAGCTGCATCAACCCTGACGTCACCAAAACGCCCTTTTACGAGGATTTGAGCTTCGAGCCCGCATATGATGAGGCGAGCTTCGTGGATACAGGGGAGATCGCAAATTTTACGCTGCAAATTCTGCGCACGAAGTCCAACGTGAGCGAGTTTACGATCCGCCCGCAAATCGTAAATCTGCGGAAAAAATCAAAATTTAACCGCGAAGGGGGCGAACTTGAAAATCGGTAAAAGTCATGTTTTTGTGCTAATTTTGGCGCTTATTATTATTTATGCCGCGTTTATAAGCGGTAGCGGCGGGTATTGTAGCGCGAGAGAATTTTTTTCAGGCAGGCATGATGAAGAAGATGATGCCTGCATCGCCAAGCTGGTAAAGCGAGCGGACGACGGAAATAGTTTTGCAGAAAGTAGGCTTAGATACCCAACTATGGAATATATCAAGCGAGTGTGCGAAAAGGGAGTGGAAAACTTGAGCGAGCGCGAGAGATATTATTTCCAGGGCTTTGGCGGGGATCGCTGCGAGATTTGGGGCTTTAAAACGCCCAAATCAAAAGGCGGCGAAGCAAATACGACGAGCGACGATACGAACGTAACGAGCGGTGAGAGAAATTTAACACGCGCCGAGGCAAACAACGGCGAAGCCCGCACTACGGGCAGCAAGGCAGACAAGACGAAGCGCGAAGGAAATTCTACGGAAGAACAAAATACTGGGCGATAAGATTAGCCTTGAGGGCGATATCGTAAATTTTATGCCGTTGGTCAAATCTATGAAAAAATGAGTTAAAATTTATTACTCAAGGAAAAACATGGTAAAAAAGAGATCTTTAAAAATAAAAGGAAGCATATCGATTGCCATAATCCTGCTTTGGGTTTATTTTTTGATTACGACGCTGGGCGGTGATAGATACTGTGGCATATGGGATTATATCGCAAATAGTGAAGAGGATGATGCCTGTATCGCCAAGCTGATAAAGCGCGCAGACGCAGGCAGTGAATTGGCGCTCAATCGGCTTAGATACCCTAGCAAGGCGTATATCAAGCGCGTATGCGAAAGGGGAGTAGAAAACTTAGGCGAGCGAGAGAGATATTATTTCGAGCGTTTAGGTGTAGATCGTTGCGAAGCTCCAAATTTTAGAGATAACGAAGCAAATACGACGAGCGGCGGCGGTAATTTAGCGCGAGGCGATACGAACGCGACTGACGGCGAGAGAAATTTAACGCGCGCCGAGGCAAATAACGGCGAAGCCGACACTACGGGCAGCAAGGTGGACAAGACGAAGCGCAAAGGAAATTCTACGGAAGAGCAAAATGCTGGGCGATGAAAATTTAGAAAAATTTTTCTCAAAAATCGACGCGGCGGAGTTTGGGATTTCGGCAGGTTCAAAGCTTGCTTCAAAAAATCCCAAACTTGCAGGAAGCACTAGAGATGGGAGCGGCGACAAGCCCTTAAAATCACAAGGCGGCGCGGAATTTCGCGGCGAACAGCCATATTTTAGCGGCGCGCAGCAAGATGAAATTTTAAAATTTAATGCCAAGCCGCCGTTTGACGCCGAGCAAGCGCGTCTTGATACGGAGCAAGCACACTTAAAATTTAACGTCCGTCCATCGCAGCTGGAGCCGGGCGTCAGACAAGCGCTTGCGTTTGATGCCGAGCTGCCGCAGGCGCCGTTTGATGCCGAGCGAGCGCAGACAAAGATCCAAAATTTCATGCGCGATTTGCTGCAAAACTATGTGCTTTGCGTAAGCGGCGCGGAATTCGCCTTCGCGGAGATCGAGGCGTATTTCACGTGCGCGGACCGCAACACCTACAAGCGCACGTCGCGGGCGGGCGAGATATTTTTTCACAATTTCGGCTTTGACATTTCGTTTCGCAGCGTCCCGCAAAGCGGCGGCGGGATTTTGGTGCGAAGCCTGCGCGTCCTAAGCGGCGCAGAGTTTTTGGCGGGTAGCTTACCGGATTCAACGGGCTGCTTACCCGGCTTGGCAGGCGACTTGCACGGCTTGACGGAGAGTGATTCGCTCGGCTCCGCCGCCCCGCTCATACAAAATGGCGATTTTATAGCGGGTCCGCGCAAATGCATGGGTAAAATTTTAAATCTGCAAACGCAAAATTTAAGCTTTTCTTTAAAGTATGCGCCGAAAACAGCGCGCGCAGCGGGCTTTAGCAACCGAATCCGACGGAGCGAGATCGTAAATGAAGCGAATCTGGACGCAAATACGCCAAACGGCGCGGCGGGTGCGGCGAAGCTTGCGAATGAGCCGCGCAGGCTTACTAGCAAGGAGTTTGAGGCATATCTGAGCGCGGGCTGCGCTGCCGCGAAAACATATAAAAAATCGCTGCAAAGATACGAGGGCTAAATTTTGATCAAACGGTGCGCGACGGGCGAGCGGTAAAATTTAATGAGCTTTAAGTGGCGGCGCTATAAAATGGCGCATCCATCAAATTTAAAGGCGACGAATGGATAAAAGCAGGCTTGAAGAATTAAAAAGGCTACTACAAAAGCGGCATCAGGAGCCAAAGCGGGGCTTGGAACAAAATTTTAACGGCGAAAATTTTAAGGCCCCAAATTCTGAAATCCAGAATTCCGAAGCTTCAAATTTTGAATCCCTGAATTCTAGAGCCCCGAATTTTGAAGCTTCAAATTCTGAAACCCTAAATTCCGATTCTGACGCTTTAAATTTAGAAACCGAAGCGGATCAGAATTCCGCCTGTGAAAACAACGCAGAGCAGCAAAATTTTATCTCGGATGATAGCGACGCCTTGCCGCAAAATTCCAAAGCTAGAGATTACGACAAAGATCCGATAGTAATAAAAAATTATGAAAAGTTTTTTGTATATTCGTTTTTAGTCCTATTGTTGCCGATCTCTACGCTACATGCATTTTTAATTATAAATTTTATAAATCATGAAGATATTGATATAGTTCAGTATTTCGCTATTTTATTCATTATTTTACTATCTACAGTTATAATATCCATATTTACCATAATCCGCCCTAGACAAGAGATAAAATTTACAAACAAGTATATAGAATTTATTAACGACGGTCTGGTTGAAAAACGCTGCGAAATTGACGAAAACGCTTTATCTTTAAATTTCTCTATCGGAATTTTGGCAAGTTCATATGAGATAGGAAAATCTGAAAAGATATTTTTGTACTTTATCGCTATTTTTATATGCGTAACATGGTGGGATATATTTTTTATAGCAGTATTCTTTACATATTTATTTGGATTTTTATTAAATTTTATACTTTATCTATTTATAAATAGGAATTTAAAAGGGTTTAGGGCTCTGCCGTTTATTAGGATCGCATGCCCCTCATACGGCAGATGGTTTAGGAACAAACCCGTTTATCCAAGATATTATCTCGTTTATCTCTATAATCAAAAAATTTATGATGAAATTAAAGAATATTTTTTGCTGAAAAACGTAAATATAAATAACGTTAAGAAAGATTATTTGTTTATCTAATGAGGAGGATAAAATGATGAGGGAAGAGGTTGCTAAGAAAGAAGCCAGGCAACGCGTATAAAAGTCTTTTGTCAAATTAAGCTATTATAAATTTATATCTATTTTTAAAAAGGTGCTTGAAATAATGGAAAATTATAATAAACAAAAAGCCAGAGATTACGACAAAAATCCGATAATAATAAAAGACTATGCTTTTTACGACTATATGAAATATTCCATGATTGCCACGCTTATAGGATGCTTATTCTTCATCTCGGTCGTTACCGTAGTAAACCCCATTGAGCCCAAAAATTTTAGATTACTTCCTTTCGCTTTGGTAATGTTTTTTATCAGGCGAAAGCAACAAAAGGGCGTCTATTTCGTATTTAACGATTCGGATATCAAATATTACAAAGAAGATAAAGCTTATAAATCTTTGAAACTTGAACAAATCGGCGCCGTTGCGATCAGTTTTGATCCGCGCTGGGACCGGCGGCAGAGGATAAGCATACCTGAAATGATGTTTTTGTCGCTTTGGCCTTTGGGCGCATAAGTTATGCGCGGAATGCATGCAATGATCGCGCTAATTTCGATGATAGCAATTAGCCTATTCGGAGCGGGTATATTGATGCATCTTAAAAATGGCAGTTTCAGATGCCTAGGCGTCTATGACCGGCTTGTGATATACGGCGAAACGGGCGTCTTAGAATTATAAATGTTTTGATTTATAGCGAAAAAGAGTATCTGGAATTAAGAGAGTATTTTATGCGCAAAACGCATATAGATTTAGATACCGTCCCGCGCACCTTATCGGTATTTAGCAAAAAGGTAAAATTTAGAAAATTTAAATTCTAACATTCCGCTTAAAATTTTGCTTTTAAATTTACGCGCTATCATCGCTGCCTTCATATACGCCGAGCTCTACGAGATTGCCGTCAGGATCGCGCAGATAGATACTTTGCATAGCGCCGCGCGCGCCGGTGCGAGGCACGACGCCAAGCTCTATTTGCGCCCCTTTGCTTTCCAGCTCCGTTTTAAGCTGCTGCGTGCTTTGCCCTTCGCAGATGAGGCAAAAATCCGCCGAGCCCGTGCCAGGACGCGCCGCAAACGGCGCAAACTCGCCCGCGCGAGTGTGGATGTTGATCTTTGAGGAGCCGAAACGCAGGCTGTGTTTGCCGCCCTCGCAAACATGCTCTAGCCCTAAAATTCTTTCGTAAAATTCCACGCATTTTTGCAAATCGTCCGTAACTAGGACGAAGTGATCGATCTTTGCGATTTTCATTTTGCCTCCTTGTGCGCTCGCAAGTCGTAAAATTTTTACGCCTCGCGGTACGATTTTGGAATTCTACCGTGAAATTTTGCGACAAAATTCCAAATGCTAGTAGCAAAAAATCAAAATTCCGCAGCGACAATTTTACGCGCAGAATTCCGCGGCTACAATTTTAAAATTCTAAAATTTAGCCTAAGCAAAATGGGATGCAAGTAGAACCTGGCTTTAGTAAAATTTGACCCAGCAAAATTCCGTCTAGCTAGCGCCGCAAATTCTAATCTCGCGATTTTAAAACTAGCGATTTTAAAATTCTCTTGCCTACCTCGACGCCCGGCTGATCGTAAGTGCTGACGCCCAGTATCGCTCCAGTAGCGCTAGTTAGCAGCTCAAAGTAGTAAAATAGCTCGCCCACGCTCTGTTCACAAAGCCGCGAAACCTCGATTAGATCGACGCTGATACCCTCGTTTAGCACGGCTTGCAGCGTAGCATCGCACTGAAGATTTAGCACCTCATCCAGTCGCATGCCGTTTACGAAGTCGCAGCCCTCAAGACCTTGCAGACTGATACCGGGCACCGCATCCGCAATGCCGTTGTCCGTGAGCTTTAAGAAAGTCACGGTCTTATCCTTTACGCCGTCCATTATGAGCTGAAGGAAGCTGTGCTGATCGCGTGAGCCTACAAGCCCCACAGGAGTAAGCCCCTCGCGGCTAAAGCCGATCTTTTTACCTAGGCTTTCCGCCCATAGCTGTACGTACCACTCGTCCAATGCGCGCAACGCGTCGCCATAGCTAAAAAGGACGTTGATTTTCGCACTTTTGTGTGTGGCGTAGTGATGGGCTTTTCGTAGAATTTTATTCTCCGCGATTTTAGCGGGATCGCATGCTAAAATTTCATCCAGATACCGCTCTTTTGCGGCGGCGGCTCCGCATAGCATCGCGCTTGCATCAAGGCCTAGCCCAACTGCGGGCACTAGCCCTACCGCACTTAACACGCTAAAGCGCCCGCCTACGTTAGCGGGCATATTTATCACGCAGGCGTCGTGCTCGCGCGCGAAGATATCAAGCGGCGAGCCCGCATCGGTGATAAAGATGAAATTTTTTGCTAGCGCTTTTAAATTTGAAATTCCAAAACGCTGCAAAACGACCTTAAAAAGCGAGATCGTCTCGATCGTACCGCCCGATTTGGACGATATAATGAAGATCGTGCGAGCAAAATTTAACCCTTCAAGCGCGCGGTTTACACTGTGCCCGTCGAGATTATCCAAAATTTCAAAGCGCAAACTCTTTCTTACGCGTGGGCGTAGCATTTCATAAAGCGCCCGCACGCCCACGCTGGAGCCGCCGATACCTATAAGCACGATCGCATCGTAGTTTCGCGCGCTAAAAAATTCCTCCGCCTGCGCTATTTCGTCTGCGCCTTGCTGCGGCAGGCAGTAGTAGCCTATCTCGCCGCTTTCGTATTCGGCGCGGATCTTTGCCGCTACCTCCTCTAGTGCGCCATCTTTTGCCAGCGGGAAAAACAGCTCATTTTTTACCATCGCCGAATTCTCGCTCGTAGAAATATTTGATCGCCTCCACGTAGCCTTTTACTGAGCCGCAGTCGAAGCGAGTGCCTTTAAATTTATACGCGATCACCACGCCGTTTTGAGCCTGCTTCAAAAGCGCGTCGGTGATCTGCACCTCGCCGTTTTTACCCGGCGCCGTCTGCTCGATGAGATCGAAAATATTAGGCGTTAGGATGTAGCGCCCGATGATGGCTAAGCTTGAGGGAGCCTCGCTAGCCTCGGGCTTTTCAATCATATCCGAGACCATTATCAGATCGTCGCTGATGCTCTTTCCCGCGACGATGCCGTATTTATTTACGTCCTGCGGCGGCACTTCCATCACCGCAACGACGCTGCAGCGGTATTTTTCGTAAATTTTAACCATCTGCGCAAGCACGCCCTCGCCGTTTTCGTTCACGCACAGATCGTCTGCGAGCACTACGCCGAAAGGCTCGTCGCGGATTAAAATTTTACCCGTATAAATCGCGTTACCGAGCCCCTTCATCTGCTCTTGGCGTGTGAAAGAGAAGGTGCAGCGCTTCATAAGCGCCCTGATTTCGTCGAGCAGATACTCTTTGCTGCTGCCTGAAATTTGATCCTCCAGCTCGTAGCTGCGGTCGAAATAATCCTCCAGCGCGCGTTTGCCGCGACCCGTGACAAACGCCATATTGTCCATGCCCGCCTCCAGCGCCTCGTCCACGCCGTAGTGAATGAGCGGCTTGGTAAGGATCGGAAGCATCTCTTTTGGTAGCGATTTGGTCGCGGGCAAAAAGCGCGTACCGTAGCCCGCCGCGGGAAATAAACAAGTCTGGATCATGAAGCTCCTTTGATCTTTTTTTGAACTTTTATTATAATGCAAAAAAGATAAAATTCCGCAAAGGAAAGCCTTGAAAACGATTGAAAAAGAGATCAGCGCCGCGCAGGAGATCAAAAAATCAAGCTTCATCGCCTATCTAGCGCCGCTAGCGAGCTTTGAGACGCTGCGTGCGCAGTTGCGGCAGCAACACCCAAAGGCGCGCCATATCGTCTGGGCGTATCGCGCGCTCGGTGAGCCCGGGCAGATCGTAGAAAACTCAAGCGACGACGGCGAGCCCAAATCGACCGCGGGCGCGCCGTGCCTAAACGCGCTTCGCGGTGCCGAATTGATTAACGCCGCAGTGCTCGTGGTGCGCTACTTCGGCGGCATCAAGCTGGGTACCGGCGGGCTAGTGCGCGCATACGCTAGTAGCGCAAATCTCGCTATCGAGGCTGCCGCAAGCAGTGGTGCTTTAACCGACTTTTTTCTTAAAAGGCATTGCGCGTTTTTCGTGCCGTTTGCGGCGGTGGCGAAATTCGAACATTTTTTAAAAAAATCGGGTTTTGTTTATGAGGCGAGCTTCGGTGCTGCGGGAGCGGAGTTTAGCGCAGAGTTTAGCGCGGAGGAATTTGAAAAATTTAAAGGCTTTGCAGATGCTCTCGCGCCGGCTCTTAAAATGCTGCACGAGCCGGAATTTTAAAATTCCAAAATTCTATAAAATTTAAAAGCTCGTCTCGGCTAAATTTGAAAGCATAAGCGGATTTTGCATTTTATAGTAGCGGAATTTTAAAGCTAAAGTGAAATTTTATCGTGCGAAACATAAAATCCAATAAATTTTAAAATTTTAAGAATTTCAAAATTCTGTCGTAATTTAGCTTGCAAAATCACGCAAAAATTCCGTCCGTAAATTTCAAAATCCCATAAAATCTTTAAAATTTCACGTGCTTCATCTTAGCTTCACGCACAGGCAGGCTTAGCAGAGCTGCAATAGCCGCTAGCGTCATATCCAAATACCACATATAATCATACGCGCCGTATGCTCGCACCGCAAGACCTCCGATATATGCGCCAAAAAATCCGCCGATTTGATGCGAAAGCATCGTAAATCCAAATAGGCTTGCTAAATATCGCGTCCCTAATAGCTTACCAACGGCAGCCGCAGTAGGCGGCACGGTCGCTAGCCAGGTAAATCCTAATCCCACGCTGAAGATATAAAACGTAAGGCTATCTTTGGGCGAGAGCACATAAGCACCAATAAGAGCGATACGCAGGGCATATATGCAAAATAAAATGACTTTACATCGCACTTTGCAAACACACCAGCCTACGAATAAGCTGCCTACGATGTTTGCGATGCCAATCAGTGCGAGCGAAAAGGATGCTACCTGCGCGCCATGCCCGCTTAGTGCTACTTCGCTAGGCAGATGCGTCACTAAAAACGCTACGTGAAAACCGCACGTAGCAAAGCTTAAATTTATCAAAATATAGCTTTTATCACGCAGCGCCAAACGCAGCACTTCGCCTAAGCTGCGCTTATCTTCTTCATGCAGGCTGGTTTGCTCGCCGAATAGAATTTTGCCGCCTGCTAAAAGCCTCGCAAGCGGCAGAATTAGCAAGCTAAGCCCTGCAAGCGTAAAAAATGCGCCGCCGTATCCTAAAGCAGGCGTTGCGATACAAAACCCAATCATTGGCGCAAATAAAAACTGCCCGAACGAGCCGCCTGCATTTAGCACTCCGCTAGCAACCGAGCGGATAGAAAATGGCAGGCGCTTTGCCATTAGGCTCATTAGAATCGGAAAACTACCCGCGCCAAGCCCCAGCGCAAGCCCAAAACCCATCGTTAATACAAGCGAGCTTTCGCTGCTAAATAACGGCACAAGAGTGCAGCTAATCGCCAAAAGCACGCTGCCCCAAAACAGCACGACGTAGGCACCGAGCTTGTCTGCAAGTATCCCGCTAAGCGGTTGCGAAAAGCCCCATACCAGCTGCGTAGTTGCCATCGCAAAGCTTACTTGCGCGATGGATAGGGAATTTGCTTGCATTATAGGCTGCATGAAAAGACCTAATGACATACGAATGCCCATCGTAATCATCAAAATCGCCGCGGCGCATAGGATCATTATCCAAACTGATTTCATATATATTCCTTTTAAAAAATAGAATTATAGCATAAAAATCACGAATATACCGAGATTTTATAGATATATTTAATTAATGTATTTTAGTATATTATTTATGTAGGAGGAATTTACCGAGCTTTAATGGGCTTTGCATTAAAATTCCATTTTCAAGGAGAAGCGATGATTTACGAAGATGAGATGATTTATGTGGAGCGCGAGGAGCACGAAGTGCCGTGGGTGAAGGTCTTTACGAAGGCGAAATTTAAGGAGCTCAGCGACTGCGACGAGGCGACGCTGGCGCATCTGTGGCGCGCCGTGCTTCAGTGCGAAAAGAGCCTGCGGGAGTTTTACGCACCCGATAAGATCAACATCGCAAGCTTCGCCAACTACGTGCCGCGCGTGCATTTTCACGTCCAAGCGCGCTTTAAAAACGACAGCTTTTTCCCGGAGTCCGTCTGGGGTAAAAAGATGCGAAATGGCAAGCTCGATCTGCCGGAATTTAGCGAATTCGCAGAGGTTTTAGCAGCAAATTTAAAGATGGAATTCAGATGATAGGCGCGCGCTCTAAAAAATACCTAAGCCTTTTTGCGCTTGCTTGCTGCGTCGCTACCTTTGCGTTTTATCTGCGCTTTAAAAGCGAGGAAAACGAGATAAAAATCAAGCAGCAGTTCGATTTTAGCGCGAGCCTGTTTGAAAAGATCGTGGACGAAGAGAAGCTAAACGCCTTTGCGATCTCGCTGATTTTGTCGCAGAATAGCGACGTGGTGCGCTGCTTTGAGAGCGGCAAACACGGCGAGTGTATGGACGTGACGAAAAAATACAAAGACATCTTAAGCGCAGTACCATTCTATACGGGCGTGAAGATACATTTTCATACGCAAAGCGCCAGAAGCCTGGCTAGGAGCTGGAGCGACGAATTTTACAACGACGATCTGAGCTCCTTTCGCCATTCGCTTTTGCAGATCCGTCAAAGCCTGCTTCCTAAAGCGCTCGTCGAGATGGGGCGGTGCGGGGTTTTCATGCGCGGAATTTCCCCCGTTTTTAGCGAGGGCAAATTTATCGGAAGCGCCGAGATAATGCTCGATTTCGAGCACGTCATTGCGCAGATCAACCGCATAGGAAACGATATTTTTATCTTAGTCGATAAGAGGTTTGAAACCGACTGCTTCTACGATAAAATAGGCGTTATCAAGGACTTTATCGTCGTAAACAGCGCGCCGGATTACGACGTTTTGTCGATTTTGGCGACGCTTGATTTTGGGGCGCAGAGTTTTATCAAAAAAGATGGCCACTATTTTTACGTGAGGGCGTTTTCGGACGAAAACGGCACGAAGCTGGGCTATATAATTTTGCACCGCGAAGGCTAGCGGCGGGATTTAAATTTAGGCGACTGTCGCTTGCCTGCTTTATCGCAGCGGTGCAGCGTTTTAAATTTAATCGCAAGATCGCGGAAATTTGCGCTGAAATTTTAAATTTTAAAAGGAGCGTCGGTATGAAATTTTATAAATCCGCTAAATTTAAAGCGCTAGCCGCAGTGCTGCTTCTTATAATAATACTCTGCGCCGCATTTATCCGCATCGTGCCAGACTATTCCACCTCGCGAGGCTTCGCCGTAGTTTCCCTCCCCGATTACAATAAATACAAGCAAGGATACTGCCTCAAAGAGGATAGAATTTTACCCAAAGAGGAGCGATTTAAGCGCGGAATTTTAGATCTTTTAAAGAGGCGTATGCTGTTTCAAACCCTCGTTACCGATAAATGCTATTATGTATATGGCAGTGAAACTTGCAACTACGGCAATAGAGAATTTGCCGTTAAAGTAGGCTTTTACGAAACGGATAAATTTAATAACAATGATTGGCTGGAAGTTCTATCTAAAGAATATGAGATACAAAAACGTGAAAATCAAGTCGCTTGGCCGTATAGAAGTATTTTTGTCGAGAAATTTCAAATGAAGCCCGTAAATATCGCAGAAAAGTTAAAAATAAATTTAGATGGCAGATCAGCCGGTTTTGAGGAGCCTATAGTAGAATACGGCGGTTTGCGCGAGTATATTTTATACTTCGATAAAAGCTTTATATTGTATGATAATTTTAAATTTAGAGATGCCGTGGTTAAAATATATGTGGGAGACACTATAAAAGATTTATCTGAAGCGAAGCAACATTATGATGAGACTATAGAAAACGGCTCGCGCGAGAAGAAGTATTATTTAAAAATCGACACATGCGGTAATAGTGATTTTGAAGTTTATGAAAGTAATATCGAGGAAATAGCGAATCGCTTGGTAAGAGAAAGTATGTTTAAAGGTGGCTGAAAAGCCGCGCTAAAACAAAATTTTAAAAAGCCCTAGCCGCGCGAATTCTACTTCTAAATTTTAAAATTTGCGCCTAAATTTAACGCGCCTTTAGTCCAAAAGCTTCTGCTTAAACAGCGGGATTTTGTAGCAAAAGGTGCTGCCCTCGTTCGGTTTTGAGCTGACGCTTTTTGCGATTCCGTAGCGCTTGCAAATTTTATCGATTATGTTTAGCCCGAGGCCGAATCCGCCAAGAGCCGCGTTTTCGCGCGAGTATCTCTCCCAGATCGCGCTCGTATCTTTTATGCCGATGCCGAAGTCCTGCACGCTAAATACCGCTATGCTCACCCCCTTTTCCAGTGCGATGATGACTTTGCCGCCGGGACGCGAGTATTTTATGGCGTTGCTTAGCGTGTTGTCGATGAGGCGCATCAGCGAGGTCTCGTCCATAAAAACGCTCACATCGGGCGCTATTCGCGATTGCAGGCTTATGTTTTTACTTTTTGCGACCAGATAGATAAAATTTATCCTAGCGCCCAAAAACTCGCTCATATCGATGCGGCGGCTTTTGAAGCTCATCTTACCGCTTTTGATGAAGTACTCCACGTCCTCGTAAGTAATTACCATCTGCTTGAGTGCGGATTTGATACGCGCAGTGTGTTTGTCGCGCAGCCCAAGCATCTCGGTGTTGATGAGCGCGACGCCCAGAGGGGTCTTTAGCTCGTGCATCGCGTCGTTGAAAAACGCCTTGATGAGGTTGCTTTGCTGCGCGTAGAAATTTTTAATGATTTTGTAGTTAAACAGCGCGATGATGAGCGCTACGAAAATCGTGATAAAGATCGTAGAGATCGCGATAAATTCTATCTTGGCGTAGCTTATCTTTTTTGAGATGACGAAAAAATGCAGCTTGCCCTCATGTAGAAAATGGCGCTTAAAAAATACTCGCCCGCCGAATTTCAGCGTGATAAACGCAAAATCGGGCGGTTGCACGCTGAGGTTTGATCTTAAAATTTCGCCGTTTGCGTTTAGGATCGCATAGTCGTAGATGAGCTCGTCTTTTAGATCGGGATACGCGCCGGCTAGAGCTTCGCTGCTTTTTTGCATCAGCTCGGCGACGTCGGCGCTCTCCTCGATTTTGGAGTTTAAATAGATGATATAAAGACTCTCGCTTATAAAGGCGCCGATGATAAAAATCGCGCTAAAAAGCGTAAATTTAAACCCTTTAAGCATTGATCTTATATCCGAGTCCGCGGCTGGAGAGGATGAAATCGTTGCTCGTTTTGGAGCGGAGGTTGCTGATATGCACGCGCACATCGACGCTACCCGCCTCGCCGTCCCATACGTCGGCGATGAGCTCATCGACGCTAACGAATCTTTTGATATTGGCGAGCAGAAATTCTATGATTTTGATCTCTTTGGCGCTTAGCGATATCTCTTCGTCTGCGCGCTTTAAAATTTTTAAATTTGCGAAGTAGTGAAATTTATCCGCGATCTTGACGGCGCCCTTTTCGTCGCCGAAATACTTTCGCATCAGCTCGCTTACTCTAAATTTAAGCTCAGCTAGGTGAAAGGGCTTTTTTAGGTATTCGTTGCAGCCTAGCTCGTAGCACTGGCTCAAATCGTCGATGTCGCCGAGCGAGGTCATCATCATCACGGGGGTGTTGAGGCCGAGGCTTCGCGCATATCTAAGCACCTCTTCTCCCGAAACCTCCGGCACTTTGATGTCTAAAATCAGCAAGTGGTATGCATTCGCGGCGATCTTATCGCAGGCTGCGTCGCCGCTTTCGCATTCGTCCACCTCGTAGCCGAGCTCCGTGAGATACTCGCTTACGCTGCTTCTGTATTCAAAATCGTCTTCTAAAAGTAAAATTTTCAAACTCACTCCCTAAATCGGGAGCGAGGCTACGCTCCCGTGCAAATTTGCCCCGCATATACGATATAGTAGCGAAGCAGAATGACGCCGCAAAGCACGACGAAAGAATTTAAAACTATAAACGCAGGCTTGTAGGCGTGGTTTTTCAGCGCCGTAAAGGCGATGATGATCGGAGCGATGAGCCCCGTGCCTAAAACGCCGATCCAGAAAATTTTACCGTAAACCTCGTGCGTCAAAGCCTGCTGTGCCGCAAGCGCGCTAGTGCCGCCCTCAAAATACATACCGACAAACAGAATGAATAAAAGCGGAATCTCAAAGAGTATCGCGCGCAGATCAAGCACCAAAAGGTATTTTATGCTATCTTTGTTTAACGAGCCTTTAAAAAACAGAAGTCCAACTAAAATGCTCGCCGCGATGCCGCTGGAAAAGCCGGATAGCAGAAATAAAATCGGCAGCACCGGAGTATTCCAAAGCGGAATTTTCATCACCGCGCTTAACAAAAAGCCCGTATATGCGCCCACGCAAAGAGCAAGGATAAATAAAACTCGCTCGAATAGTTTGGAAGCTTTGGCGAACGAGCTTAGTAAATTTACGATAGGGCGTAGGAATGCAAGTAGTTTAAATTTACAAATTTCTTCGCCGAATACGCATAGCGCAAATACAAAGCTAAACGGCACGTAGATCAAAAGCGCCAAAACGCCGAGGCTCATCACCGAGCCGAAGTTAAATTTGATCAGCAAAAGATAGAAGGTAAGAGGCTTGCCCAGATCAAAGATCAAAAGCAAAAGCCCCGCGCAGATCGTAAGCGGCGCCGTGATCGCACCCGCTCTAATCATCGCGTCCCAGATGGAATTTTGCTCGCTTTCGTGGCGATTCCATTTGACTAAAAGCGCCACCATCGTCGCTCCCGCGCTAAGACCCGCCAAAAATAGATAAATCGCAATCGGCCAAGGCCAGTAAATTTCAGAGTATTGGCTCATATCGCCCCACATATTATTCATAGCGTCCTCCTTTTTTGTTTTTGATATTCGCTAGGCGCGGCTTGGTGTTTAGATATGCTTTTGGATATTCTACGCTTGTTTTGGCTAGCAGCTTGCTTACCTCGGAATTTACGTCATTTACGTCGCCGAAAGTTAAAGCATCCGTTGGGCACACGCTTACGCAGGCAGGCTGTAAGCCTTTGCTAGTGCGGTTCGTGTAGCAAAAGGTGCATTTGCCGATAGCGTGCGTGACGGGATCTACAAACCTCGCGTCGTAAGGACAGGCTAGGATGCAGTATTTGCAGCTGACGCAAAGTCTCTCGTCTATGAGCGTTACGCCGTCTTTGGTTTTAAAGCTCGCTCCCGTAGGGCAGACGTCCACGCAGGGGCTATCCTCGCACATAACGCAGCTGGCGCGCGAATAATCAAGTTTTAAATTTGGAAAAACGCCGCTTGTTTTGCCGTGCACTTGCAGCCTATAAACGCCGCTCGGTACGCCGTTTTCATTCCTGCACGCAACCGAACAGGCTTGGCAACCTATACATAAATTTTCGTCGTGAATCATTATGAGTTTTTTCATAACCGCCCCTTTCAAATTTTAACTATATCGACGCCGACGTTGGTTACCATCGTGCTTACCACAGGACCCGCAGCCGGATCGAGAAGGACGCTTTGGTTTGTGCCTATGCCGTTCGTGCGCTTTAGTCCCGGGCTTACGTGCCCGAAGCCGTGGTATAAAAACAGGCAGTCGTCTCTGATGCCTTGCGTGACGAAAATTTTAGCTTTTTGCTCGCCGAATTTATTTTTGAGCTTCACGATATCGCCCGTCTTTAGCCCTTCCGCTTTTGCGGAAGCCGGGCTGATCCAAACCGGCGATTCGCTCATCATATCGTTTAAAATTTTGACATTTTGAGTGTGGCCGTTGGTGTGAAGCGCGGTCTTGCCGGTCATGAGGCAGTATTTGTGCCCGCCGAATACGTCCATACCCTCGGTATTTAAGCAGCCGTATCCTGCGAAAAGCTCCTCCACTTTCGGCGCGAAAAGTTCGATCTTACCGCTTGGGGTTTTAAATTTCATCTGCGAGCTCATCTCGCCGTTTTCGTCCACGAACTCCGCCGCGGCAGGATATTTATCGATAAATTTAGCCACGAGCTTCGGCTCTCGGTAATATAGCTTCGGCACTTTGTAGCTTACGTAGCCGTTTTTGATTAAATTTGCGATTAGCTCGGCGTTGCCTTTGGCTTGCTGCATGCGGTATTCGTCGATATTGTTCCAGGTGTAGTCCTTATCGATCTTCATCACCCTCGCAAGCTCTCTAAAAATTTCATAGCCGCACTTCGTATCGCCCACCGGCTCGACGGCTTTGTTTCGCATCACAAATCCCGGCGCGGTGCCGCCTTTGTTTTGAATCGACTCGTCGCGCTCCAAATACGTGGATTCGGGCAAGATCACATCGGCTAGGCACGCAAAGTCGCTCATATACACGTCTATTGCGAGCACGAAGTCTAGCTTTTTGATCGCTTCTACGCTCTTATCCACGCCCGCAACGTTGATAAGGTGGTTAAAGCGCGTGCTGACCCAGCCTTTTACGGGGTAAGGCTTTTCGCTTAAAATCGTAGGCGCGATCTGCATCAAAACGCCGTGTTTACGCGGCACGAAGAAATTTTCGCTACCTTCTTCGCCGCAGCCGTCGATGCGCGCGGTCTTTGGAATTTTAAACTCCTTATCGGGGTTTGAGATAGTAGGGAATAGATCCTCTTTGCAAAGCGCGTTGAAGGTTTTGGAGTCCTTCGAGAAGTAAATTCCGCCCTTTCTCTCGACGTTTCCCATCAGCGCGTTTGCGATCGCGATGGCGCGCGTGCGGACGTATTCGGCTTTGGCGGTCGTGGTTTTATGACCCCAATCGATTATGACTGCGGGAGCTGCGGCGTAAATTTCATTTGCGATGCGCTCGAGCTTATCCGCTTTGATGCCCGTGATACCCTCTTGCCAAAGCGGAGTCGTATCTTTCACGGACTGCCTTAACTCCTCTAGCCCCACGGCGTATTGTTCGATAAATTTTTTATCGTATTTGTTATCGCGTAGCCAGACGTGAATCAGCGCCATCAAAAACGCCGCGTCGGTTCCCGGCTTTATCGGCAGCCACTCGTCGGCTTTAGAAGCTACGACGCTAAAGCGCGGATCGAGCACCAAAAGCTTTACGTCCTCTCTGCTTGCGGCTTTTGCGAGCTTTTTTGTTTTTGAGATGTCGATGCCCTCAAAGAGATTGTGGCCGAAATTTACGATGTATTTTGCGTCGCCGTAGTCTCTTTGCATGTTAGTGCCGAAAGTGTGCGGCACGGCGATATTGTAGGTGACCGGGCAACAGGACCAGTGCGAGTAGATGTTCGGACTGCCGTATGCACAGGCGAAATTCATCATCTGGGTGTGGTGTTCGCCCGTTTTGGATGTAAAAACTACGCTTTGTGGGCCGTATTTTTGCGAAATCTCGCCAAGCTTCTGCGCGCAAATTTTAAGCGCCTCGTCCCAGCTCGCCTCTTTAAATTTGCCCTCGCCGCGCTCGCCTACGCGAATGAGCGGCTTAATGAGCCTTTGATCGTCGTAGAGCTGATTGATGCCCGCGCCTCCGCGAGCGCAGACTGAGGTTTTGTTCGAAAAGCGATGGTTGCCCTCGATGAGAGCGCCGCGACCGTTTTTGACGGTCACCTCGATAGGACAGCGCGAGGAGCACATCTCGCAGACGCTGGCGACTTTCTTTTCCGTCCCGCCGGTGACCGCGCTAGCGTTTAAATTTAGATTTAGCGTCGCTAGCGTGCCGATCGCGGCGGTGCTTTTTAAGAAATTTCGTCTATTCATAAAAACTCCTTACCTTTAAATTTCGGTAGGAATTCTAAGGATTCATCGTAAAAATAAGGTTAATTTTGATAATGCAGCTTTTGGCTTAGACTTTATCTCAAAAGATAAAATGCGTCCTGCGCTGTATTTTAAAGCCGTAAAATAGCGCCAGCAGTAGCAAAATGCTAATTGCGCCGCAGATCGCAAGGGCTACGCGAGCGCCTAATAACTCGGTAAAAAAGCCCGATATGAGCGCTCCAAATGGCGTACTACCTATTAAAAATAGCGCGTATAAGCTAAGCACGCGCCCGCGGAATTCGTTGCTTACGTGCATCTGCACGGTGGAGTTGATGCTTGAGTTTGTGATTACGAAAAGAAACCCAGTTACGGCAAGCCCTGCCGCAGCCCATGTAAAGGAATTCGCAGCCCCAGTAAGAGCTAAGCTCACCCCCATAGCGATCGCGCACGATCTGATTTTGCGGATGCCGAGTTTATCAAAGACTGCTACGAAAAGTGCGCCGCAAAAGGCTCCCACGCCTAGAGCCGACATCAAATATCCAAAGCTTCGCTCATCCGCACCCAGGCTAAGCTTAACAAGCGCCGAGATCGTTACGTTGTAATTTGGCACCAACGTCGCTACAATAAGCACTATTATCATTAGCTCGCTTAGAATTTTTTTGTGCAAGACATACGAAATTCCGGCACCAATCGAGGCAAAAACGCCTCCGCTTCTGCTAGATAGCGTAGTAGCGGATGGCGGAATTTTTATGAAAAACAGCGAAACGATGATGCCTAAAAAGCTAAGCGCGTTGAATAAAAAGCAAAAGCCCACGCCCCACAGCGCCATCACTATCCCCGCAAGTGCGGGTCCTGCGATACGAGCGACGTTGAAGGACATAGAATTTAACGCTATGGCGTTGGCTAGATCGCGGGGCGAGTCGATGAGGTCTTTTACCATCGACTGGCGGCTTGGGGCATCCATGCTGGTAAAGATGCCGCTTGCAAAAGCACAAAATAAAATTTTGCCGAAAGAATATAGCTCGCAAAAGCTCATAACCGCGAAAATTGAAGCGGTCACCGCCATGCCTATTTGAGCGAGCAGAAGGATCTTTTTGCGATTAAACTTATCGAGCAGTACACCGGAAAACGGCGTGCAAAGTAGCGCGGGCAAGAACCTCGCCGCAGCTACGAGGCTGACCTTAAAAGCGTCTGCGGTTATGCTTAGCACTAGCCACGGCAGCGCGACGCTTTGCATCCAAGAGCCGATCAGCGAGAGGTTCATCCCGATCCAATAAATTCTAAAATTTGAGTATTTAAGCGATAGGAAGGGATTTTTCAACGCACTGCCTTTTGAAATTTTGATTTGAGATTATACATTAAATTTTAAAAATTCACTTAAAGATTTAACATTTATAAAAATTTAACGAAAATTTAATATTTCTGAAAAGAAAAATTTTATATACTCTGCAATAAATTTTTAAGCAAAGGATTAAAAATGCAAAGACCGACTCCGATTAATCAGGAAATCAAACTCGATGAGAAGCGCTATATCGTTTCCAAAACCGATCCGAAGGGCATTATCACGTTTGCAAATCCGTATTTTTGTATGATTTGCGGCTATAGTGAGCTTGAGCTTTTGGGGCAGCCGCATAACATCATCAGGCATCCGGATATGCCGCGCATAGCGTTTAAGCTTATGTGGGATACGATACAGCAGGGCAAGGATTTTACCGCCGTGGTAAAAAATTTAGCCAAAGATGGGCGCTTTTATTGGGTCATTACGGAATTTACTTCTAAAAAAGATCCTGTAACAGGGCAGATCACCGAATACACGGCATTTCGCAAGGCTCCGCCAAGATCCGCGATCGAAACTATAGAGCCAATTTATAGGGCGCTACTGGATGCTGAAAGAAACGGCGGTATGCAGGCTAGCCAAAAGGCGCTCGTGGACTTTTTAAAAAGCAAAGGCGAGACCTACGAGAGCTGGATCGCAAAGGTCTCAGGTAAATCAAATCCGCTCACCGCAATGTTTTTTAAGGCGATGAAAAAGCTTTTTAGCTAGTTTGACTGACACAGACGCAAATTAAAATTCCGCGGAATTGGTTGGAATTTTACCTCGAAAATTCCATGACATAATAAAATTATAAAATGCGAAATTTAGTCAAAATTCCGCGGAAATTTCTTAAATTTGAAATATAGAATTTAATAAAAATTCTTTAAAGATTATATTTTAGATTTCTTATATATATTTTACATCTAGTAGTATCATACCATACAGGTTGTTTCTACATCTAAAATTCCTGATGCGTATTTAGCGCAGCTCCGTGAAGCGCTAGAAAGTAACTTACGACAGGGCATCGGGCTATATAGCTACTTGATCTAAGAAAGAGGTGATTTGCTAAGAGAGAAATTTACTATAAGACACGAGGGTTGCTTTAAAATTTAAAAAGTTGAGTATAAGGCGGATTTAAAAATAAGGAAATTTATACGCTTGATTAGAATTTTTTGGATTTATGGTAGATTTTACGTATAGCTTAAAATTTCTAGAGTCTTTGCCTTATTGTAGGACAGCGAATGAGCGATAAAATTTACTGAGCTTTAAGTGATGAGAATATAAAATGGTGCGTCCATCAAATTTAAAGGCGATAAATGGATCAAAGCAGGCTTGAGGAATTAAGAAAACTCCTAAATAATCAGCACAGCGATGCAAAGCAAAATCTAACAGAAGGTCTTTATCCCAAAAATTTTAACGCTTTCGACTTCAAAAATTTAAAATTAGAAGATGCAAGCTCTAAGACTTTAAATTCTGATGATACCGCTATTAACAAAAGCTCCGAAGTCCAAGCCAGAGATTACGACAAAAATCCGATAATAATAAAAGACTATGCTTTTTACGACTATATGAAATATTCCATGATTGCCACGCTTATAGGATGCTTATTCTTCATCTCGGTCGTTACCGTAGTAAACCCCATTGAGCCCAAAAATTTTAGATTACTTCCTTTCGCTTTGGTAATGTTTTTTATCAGGCGAAAGCAACAAAAGGGCGTCTATTTCGTATTTAACGATTCGGATATCAAATATTACAAAGAAGATAAAGCTTATAAATCTTTGAAACTTGAACAAATCGGCGCCGTTGCGATCAGTTTTGATCCGCGCTGGGACCGGCGGCAGAGGATAAGCATACCTGAAATGATGTTTTTGTCGCTTTGGCCTTTGGGCGCATAAGTTATGCGCGGAATGCATGCAATGATCGCGCTAATTTCGATGATAGCAATTAGCCTATTCGGAGCGGGTATATTGATGCATCTTAAAAATGGCAGTTTCAGATGCCTAGGCGTCTATGACCGGCTTGTGATATACGGCGAAACGGGCGTCTTAGAATTATAAATGTTTTGATTTATAGCGAAAAAGAGTATCTGGAATTAAGAGAGTATTTTATGCGCAAAACGCATATAGATTTAGATACCGTCCCGCGCACCTTATCGGTATTTAGCAAAAAGGTAAAATTTAGAAAATTTAAATTTAAAAAGAGATATCATAAGGCAAATTAAAAAGCAAGGAAATAAGCTGATTTTATAAAAAGTACTGATAAATGGAAAATTTTAATAAACAGCAAACAAGAGATTACGACAAAGATCCGATAATTCTTAAAAACTACGAATATCTATATCAAAAGCTATTAATGGTTTTCTCTCTTTTTATAGGCGGCGTATTTGCCATAATCGTAAATTTCGATTGGAAAACCAGCGACGCAGTGGATTATAGCGTCAAGGACAGTATATACATGATTTTGTTTCTATCATTTTTATCACTATTTATTATATTGCCGGAGCTTATAGATTATAGAAAAAAGAGACCGACGATACGGCTTAAAAACAACCAAATAGAATTTTACGAAAAAGATAAAATCGCGTATGTCGAGCAATGTGAAAATTTGCAGCATAATATGGATTGGTCCTTTTTTATAGGAAATTTTAAAGGAAAAAGAGGATTGCTATATATGTTTATGGCGGTATTGCTATGCTTGGTTTTCATGACGATTGATCTTGTAGCTGCTCGTTGGTTTTTGAGCTTTGCTTTGTTTCAGTTTGCGGGCAATATATTAGTAAAATTTATCTTTTGCCTTGTTTTGGGAAAGAGCGGCGATAGGAGATTTTCGCTTTTTCCTGCATTGAGAGTTGGCGAACCGCATTATGGACATATCGGCTTATTTGCTTGCTCTAGATATTATTTAATACCGATATTTAGAAATTCTATATATTTTGAATTGAAAGAATATTTCTTAACTAGACATAATATAAATATCAACGATGTAGATAAAATTTATCTCTAGCTATAAGTGACACAAAATTTTATCAAAATATATGATGCAGAATTTTTAATGCATCAAATTCCATCCCGCGATACGGCGGAATGGAATTTAAAAGCAGCTCATTCGTAGCGAGTAAATCTAAACAGAATTTTAAAATTTAAATCCCAAAAACGCTAGCCGTTGTATCCTAAGCGGCGCATATTTGCGCACGCGTCCTTGTAGCCGTAATAGCACGAGATGCGGTATAGATCAATGGCGTTAAATTTATTCTGCTCTACGCCTTCACCTTTTTCAAACATCGCTGCGAGCTTCTGGCAAGCAGGGAAATTTTGAGAGAGCGTGCATGCGGCGTTGTAGGCGTTGGCGGCAGAAGCATAGTCGTGCTTGGAATACATAGAATCGGCGAAATTTAAACACATCGCGCCATTGCCGTTTTTGCACGCATCGCTTTGCACGACGCTGCCTTGTAGGTTCATCGCACGGATACCGTCTTGAACGTCGGCGAAAGAATATTTACCGCTCTTAGGCGCATCGACTGCGCTCTTTGGCGCGTTGCTAACGCAGCCTGCTAAAAATACCCCGGCGGCGATCAAAGCTAGAATTTTTTTCATATTTTGCTCCTTAATTTTTTGAAATTTGGCGACCCAAAACGTAATAGGTCTCTTTGCCTGCGACCTTTTGCAGCTTGAGCTTAAATTTTTCCGACCAAGAGCGGATAATCTCCTCCGCAGCGGTCTTGCGCTCCTCATTTGTAGCGTCGTTTTTGATCTTAAAATACGGGTTTGAATTAGACATCGCCACATGCGCGCCGTAAATTTTAAGCTTATCGTTCAGCCCCACGATGCGATCAAGCTCATTATCCTCAAAATCGCACTTCGATAAAATTCCTCGCAGCTGCGCGACCGTCGCGTCGTTTACGCTATATCCTAGCGCTAGCAAAATTCCATCTTCACTCATTCTCATCCTTTCAAAAAAATTTATCTGTTCGCTTGTGAAATCAAAACGCCTTCGATTATGCTTTTTATATCGCCGTCTAAAATCGCATCGGTCTGGCTATACGCCTCGCCGCTGCGGTTATCCTTGACCTGCTGATACGGGAAAAGCACGTAGGAGCGGATCTGATGCCCCCAGCCGATCTCGCTCTTAGGCGCGTTTTCGTCCTTCTCGCGCTGCTTCATCAGCTCAAGCTCGTAAAGGCGCGACTTTAGCACCTTCATCGCCGTTTCTTTGTTTTTGTGCTGGCTTCTGTCGTTTTGGCAGTTTACTACGATGCCCGTCGGGATATGCGTGATGCGCACGGCACTTTCGGTTTTATTGATATGCTGCCCGCCTGCGCCGCTTGCGCGAAACACATCGACGCGGATATCCTTCTCTTCGATATTTATCTCTATATCGTCATTTAACTCAGGACTTACCATCACGCTTGAAAAGCTCGTGTGTCTGCGCCCTGCACTATCAAACGGGCTTACGCGCACCAGGCGATGGATACCGTTTTCGGCTTTCAGATATCCGTAGGCGTTCTCGCCACGCACGATGAAGCTAACGTCCTTAAGACCCGCTTCCTCGCCCTCTTGAAAGTCCAAAACCTCGATCTTAAAGCCCTCTCGCTCGCAAAAGCGCAGATACATGCGGTATAGCATACTCGCCCAGTCGTTGCTCTCCGTACCGCCCGCGCCCGGATGAATGCTGACGATAGCGTTTTTATCGTCGTTTTCTCCGCTAAGCATCATAGAAATTTCTAAATTTATGATCTTGTCCTCTAGCTCGTCCGCCTCGGCAAAAAGCGAGTTTATCGTCTCCTCGTCGTTTTCCGAGTTTGCCAGCTCATATAGAGCTTTTGCGTCGTCTACGGCATTTTTAGCGTTTAGAAATTTATTTAAGATATTTGAAATTTTAGTTTTTTCCTTGCCGATGGCGCCTGCTTTTGCGATGTCCTGCCAGAGATTTTGATCGTTTTCAAGCTCCTCGATCTCTTTTAGACGCGCTTTAATATTCTCCGGTTTTACGACGCCTGCAATATTTTCGACTTTAATACTTAGGGTTTTTAAAAGTTCCGTGTATTCATAATTATCCAAAATTTAAGACCTTTTTATGCTTTTGGCGTGATTATAACATATTTTGGATTAAGGTTGTTTATAAAATTTTATTTAAGGCGGGTATTATGAAGCATTTATCTATTAGGGATATCAAAACCTGCTTGATATTGCCATGATTAATCAGTTTAAGCTCCGTCGAGAGATCGGGCAAAGGGTCGTTTAGTAGCAGTTTTAGCTTTGCTTCTTCTAGCTTTAACTTTTTGCAATCGGCTTTTTTGTCTTCAAGCATAGACACCACTAGTCTTAGCTTTTCTTTTGTCATTTCGCTTTGCACGAAAGCACCTTATACACGATAATAGAGCATAAAAAAGCTGCGAGAGAGCAAGCAAAATACGCCCAAATTTCTCCGATAGTTTTTTCAAGAAGCGCGTGCAGTCCTAACAAAAAGAATACTAAGCCTATAATGCAAATCACGCCCGTAATTATATTTAATAAAACCGAATTGGCGCTCTTTAAAAAAGAGCGCCTAATATCGCTAGCTTGAGCGTCTACGAGCTCTACTACCGAAACTATAAATTCAGATATGCCGGCCATTATTTTTTCAGCAACCAAGCGAGCAAAAATCCGACGCCAGCAGCGATAGCGATGCTTTTTATCGGGTCTTGTTTTATCGTGTCATTTACGCTTTCTATGCCGTCTTTGCCTTTGAGCCTTAGATCATCTATATATTTTTTGATCTCATTGCTATTTAGCTGATCTAGAATTTTATCTTTAGCAGACTCCGCACGCTCTGCGCCTATATTTTTGATGGACTTCATAATCTCTTTAAAATCCGCTTTTAAAGAGTCGATATCCTTTTTCAAAGAATCTAAATTTGTCTCTTGAGTAGCCATTTTCGCTCCTTTTGAAGTTTATTTTAGAGCTAAAGCTCGTGATAGATTTTAGTACTTATTGATTAACGCTCGCTAAATAGATTGCCCTTTCGCGCTTAATTTATACCTTTAATATTTTTTGATATAATTGCCAACCTTAATATTTTATATTGAAAAGAGAGAATAATGCAGATCATTAGAAGCGTAGAGGAGCTAAAAAGCTTCAGAGCGGCGGCAAGCGGCAGCGTGGGCTTTGTGCCTACTATGGGGGCTTTGCACGCGGGGCATGCGAGCCTCATAAAAAGAGCGCGGAACGAAAACGACATCGTAATCGTCTCGGCGTTCCTCAATCCGGCGCAGTTTTTGCCCGGCGAGGATCTAAACAGCTACCCAAAAAATGAAGCGGGCGATATTAAAATTTGCGAAAGCCTCGATGTGAACGCGTTTTTTATCCCGACCGCGGATGAAATTTACAGCACGGAGGAGCCAGCGATCATAGCGCCTAAGCCGATAAGTGAAATTTTAGAAGGCAAAACGCGCCCCGGGCACTTCGACGGCGTACTTAAAGTGCTAAATAAGCTTTTTAATCTAACTCGTCCTAGCAACGTTTATATGGGCAAAAAGGACACCCAGCAGCTTTTCATAGTGCAGAAGATGGTAAAGAGCTTTTTTATGCCTATAAATATCGTCCCTTGTGAGATCGTGCGCGAGAGTGATGGGCTCGCGCTTAGCTCGCGCAACGCCTACTTGGACGAGGAGGGAAAGCTTATGGCGCTTAAGCTTTCGCGCTCCTTGCTAAATGCCAGCTCGCTTATTAAAAAAGGCGAGATCAGCATAAATATCGTCCGCGAAAAGATGCTTAACGTACTTGAGCCGCTGGCGGTCGATTACATAGCGTTCGTGGATTATAAATTTAATGAAATTTCGCAGATCAAGCAAGGCGATACGATAATCCTGCTTGCCGCAAAGGTCGGCACAACCCGCCTGATCGATAATATCTGGCTGTAAAATGGCAAAACTCCATCTCGTCTCGCTGGGCTGCAATAAGAATTTAGTTGATTCCGAGATCATGCTCGGGCGTCTGCAAAACTACGAGCTCACGGATGAGCCTGCGAGCGCGGATGTGATGATCGTAAACACCTGCGGCTTCATCGCAAGCGCTAAGCAAGAGAGTATCCGTGCAATTTTGAAGCTTAGCGAGCAGAAAAAAAGCGGCGCGCTGCTGGTCGTCACGGGCTGTTTGATGCAGCGCTACAAAGACGAGCTTATGCGAGAGCTGCCCGAGGTCGATATTTTCAGCGGCGTCGGCGACTACGACAAGATCGACGAAATGATCTTAAAAAAGCAGAATTTATTCAGCCCGCAAACCTATCTGCAAAGTCCCGCGCTTACTTCTTCACGCGTGATAACGGGCTCAAACTACCACGCTTACGTTAAAATTTCGGAAGGCTGTAATCAAAAATGCTCTTTCTGCGCCATTCCGAGCTTCAAAGGCCGCCTAAAAAGCCGCAGCATCGACGACATCGAAGCAGAGGTGCGCGGCTTGGTAGCGCGCGGATTTTACGATTTCAGCTTTATCGCGCAGGATTCTAGCAGCTACGGCCGCGATCTAAGACGCAGCAAAAAGGACGGAGCAAATTTTAATGGCTCCGAAGACGAGTTAAATTTTGCGGGCCTTCGCGACGGAGAGAATTTTAACGCCTCTTGCTGCGAGCAAAACCCCAATAGCTCAAACGGCGACGCGGCAGATGGAATTTCCGCTCAAAGTAGGCTCGTCTGCGATAAGGACTCTGGCGGCGAGAGTGCGGACGCGGACGACGAAAGAGTCCACGAGCAGGACATAGATTTAGTCGCGCTGATAAAACGCATCGAAAAAATAAAGGGCGTCAAGGTCGCGCGCGTGCTGTATCTTTACCCCACCAGCACCGACGAGCGACTCATCCGCACGATCGTGAGCTCACCCGTTTTCGCAAACTACTTCGACATGCCGATCCAGCACATAAACGACAAAATGCTAAGCTTGATGAAGCGCGGCGCAGGCGCGGCGCGGATCAAAGAGCTTTTAAGCTTAATGCGTGAAGCGCCTAATTCATTCCTCCGCACGGGCGTCATAGTGGGGCACCCGGGCGAAGGCGAAGCCGAATTTGACGAGCTTTGCGCATTTTTGCGGGAGTTTAAATTTGATAGAATTTCAGCTTTTGCCTACAGCAAGGAGGAGGATACGGCGAGCTTTGCGATGCCGCAAATCCTCGCACGGACAATTAGCCGCCGCCTAAATAAAATCGAAAAAATCACGCGCGAGGCGATAGATAATAGCATGCGCGCGCTCGTAGGCAAAAAGATGCCCCTAATAATCGAAGGCGCCAGCAGCGAGGGCGAGTTTTTTTACGGCGCCAAGCCTCTTGCATGGGACAAGGACATCGACGGCGAAATTTTAATCAATGAAAGCTACGTGCAAAATCTAAAAGTAGGCGGTCTATACGAGTGCGAAATCACGGAATTTGCGGGCGATAGGCTGCTCGCGCGAGTACTAAGAAGCTCGTAAGAGAGATGAAAAATCCGCCCGAAATTCCAAGCAAAATTCTAGCCTTGCTGCGGGCTGGCAAAAATCTGCTTGCTTTTTCGCACGGCGTCGATAGCACGGCGCTTTTTTACCTTCTGGACGAGGCTGGCGTGAAATTTGACCTTGCGATCGTGGATTATAACGTCCGCGCGCAGAGCAAGGACGAAGTCGCCTCGGCAAGGTATTTGGCGGTCAAATTTAACAAACAAATCTACGTAAAAAGCGTGCGGCTAGGCGCGTCAAATTTCGAGCACGAGGCACGCGCAGCCAGATATGATTTTTTCGCCGAGATTTGCCGCGAGCGGGGATATGAAAATTTGATTTTGGCGCATCAGTTTGACGATAAATTCGAGTGGTTTTTGATGCAACTTGGGCGCGGTGCAGGGCTTAGCGAGCTACTTGGCATGCAAGAGCTCGAAGCCAGCGAGGACTACGTGATCGCTCGTCCGCTTCTAGGCGTGCGAAAGTGCGAGCTGGAGCGGTTTTTGCGTGAGCGAAACCTAAAATACTTCACCGACGAGACGAATTTGACGGACCGGTTTAAACGCGGCTTTATTCGCGCGAAATTTAGCGAGCCATTTTTAAACGAGTGCTTTGGCGGCGTGAAAAAAAGCTTTGAGTTTTTGGCGACCGACGCGTTAAGCTTAACTCCTGAAATTTCTAACCCCGCACCTAAAATTTATCTTGTAAAACGAGGCACAAGCGAGCTTCGCGGCGTGAGTCTTACCTGCAAGCGGCTAGGGCTCGTGCTAAGCTCGGCGCAGCGAAACGAATGCGCTCGCTGCCTAGAAAATGGCGCCGACTGCGTGCTAGGCGGCAAGGTAGCCGTGGGTGCGGGCGAAAATTTTATTTTTGTGACGCCATATATCAAAGCGACGATGGACAAGAAATTTAAAGAAGCGTGCCGCACCTTAAAAATCCCGCCGATAAACCGTGGATTTTTATTTGCCGCGGGAGCGGATCTTGCGCTATTTGAGGAGCTTTTATGAGCGTTTATTTTACCTCCGATCTACACTTCGGCCACGAGCTGGTGCTGAAAAAATACCCGAATTTTAGAAAAGGCGCGAACGTAGCCGAGATGGATGAAAATCTCATCGCCGCTTGGAATGCGCTTGTTACACCCGAGGATCTTGTCTATAATCTCGGCGACGTCTCCTTTCACAAGGATTTTGCGCACACTTGCGAGTTACTTCGCAGACTAAACGGGCGACATTTTTTGGTGCTCGGCAACCACGATGGGCGCATCGCCGCAATGAAAAACGAACTGCTAAGCGGACGCAAGGCGGACGGTAATTTTATGTTTGAGCAGATCGTGGGATATGCCTTTGTGCGTCTATCGCATAAGAGAGCGGCTCTGTCTCACTACCCGATGATCGAGTGGGCAAACTGCCATTATGGCGCGCTGATGCTCTACGGTCACCTGCACGCAGATATGGCTGAAGTTTCGGGCAGGGCGCTAAACGTGGGCTTTGATCTGCACGGCAAAATTTTAAGCGAAGACGAGGTGTGGTCGTATCTGAAAGATATCCCGCCCAAGGCCCATCACGCAAGCGAGCTAGAGGGCATTAGCGAGAACGACGACATGGAGCAAAGGCGAGCTTTGATAGAAAATTTTTTACGCAAAATTAATCGGGATTCATGAAAAAGACAAAATTTACGGCGCAAGACGGACCCTTTGCGGCAAATAAGCTTAAATTTAAAAGCGAGCCACTTAAATACGGATGATTTTGCCCAGTCAAAATTCCATTCTGCAACGCAAAATAAATTTAATAAAACGTAGCCGCGAACGAGCAACCAAATCGTACCGAGCAAGCGCAATATTGCAAAGATAAAATTTTAAAATTCTGCCTAGGTGCAGAGCGAAAAAATTGATCTAGCGGGCTTCCAGCATCGCAATTTTGTTGATATAATCGGCAAAATTTAGATTTATCAGATTTGTTTTGATGAAGATGCGCGTGAAAATCACGTAGCCGATCTCGTTGCTAAGCGTACCATCTGAGTAGATGAAAACATTAGTGAGAAACTCGCTATTTTCGGATTTGTAGAAGGTCTCGATCTGAAAATTTAAAAGCTCGTAAAAAAGCTCGTCCGCGTCGCTCATCGCCGCCTGCATCTCCTCATCGATGCGCATTATGTCGGCGTAGAGCACGCGCTCTTGGTTGGCGACGACGAAACATGCGCGGTTATTAAATTTCAGTGCGAACATCGCCATGTTTTCAAAATCGCTTTGATTTTTTAGCAAGAAGTATAAAATTTTAAATAAACTGGCGTGCGAGTTAAATTCTATTCCAAAAGTCTCATCCGCCGCCTGTGCACTTGCGCGAGGAAATTCCACTATGAAGCTATCATCGACTTTTTGATAAATGCTATTTTCTTTAATCATATAATCCTCGTTAAAATGCACTCTTTGATTTTCGTCGTCTATCAGCACGCAAGAGATTAAATTTTTATCACTCAGATCCGCAAAGCCCGCCAGCGAGGTAGCCAGATCATTTTCTTGCGCTATAGGAAAGCGATCGGATTTCTCATCCAAAATTCTTTTACCAAAGCCCAATTTTCTATAAAAAAACTCGCATGCGTCGACACTTTTAGCGACGCCGAGGAATGATTTTGCTTTAAATAGTGCCATTTTTTCTCCTAAAATTGCAATTATATCGAAACACTATTATTTCAAACTAAAATTTAATGTCCTGCTCAGCGCTTGCAAAAAGCAGTTGCCTGATCGCCTCTTTGCCCGCATCGAGGCTAAGCCCCGCCAAATTTAGCGGCGCGCTGAGGCTGTAATTTATGCGCGAAAACGGCTTTGGCAATAACATCTCGTCCCAGCTGCGAAATTTCCAAAAACTGCTTGCTTCATAATTTAGCGCGTAAATGTCTAAGTTTAGTCGCTGCGCAAGGATCACGGCTCCGTCGGCGACGCTATGAAACGGGCCGCGTGGCCCATCGGGAGTGATGATGACGTCTGTGCCGTTTTTTATCTCTTTGATCGCACCCATAAGTGCGCGTGCGCCACCCTTAAAGCTACTGCCGCGGATCGCACCGATACCAAAATGTGAGATCACACGCGTAATGATCTCGCCGTCTTTGTGATCTGAGATGATAACCTTGGCGCGCCTCTTGCCGAAATCCCGCAGCCACCAGCGCCTATACGCAAAGCTCATCATCGCTAATCTTCCATGCCAAAACACGACGACGCAGGGCTTTTCTGGCAGCTTCGTAGGGGTAAATTTAACCCTGCACGTTAAAAAAATACACCAAATCAGGATAAAAATGAGATATTCGGCGACGCGGAAAAACAACCGCTTTTTAAGCGATAACTTTTCCATAAAGCGCCATTCTGGCGGTCTTTTCGATACGCACTCCGCGCGTTTTTCCTAAAAGCTCTTCGCCGCCTTGCGCGCAGATTAAAAAATTTGAAAAGCTTCTACCGCACGCGGTGCCGCCCTCGCGCAGCTCCTCAAAATATACGTCGAAAATTTTATCTTTTTGCGCCCTTGCGATTTCATCTAAAATTTTAGCGTGAGCGTTCTGCAGCCTGCTTAATCTTTCGCTTGAAATTTCATCATCCAGCGGCTTTAAGCTTGCCGCCGGCGTGAGCGGTCGCGGGCTAAATTTAAAGGAAAAAACCTGCTCAAATCTCACCGCCTCCAATACTTCCATCGTCTCAGCAAAATCATCCTCGCTCTCGCTCGGATAGCCCACGATGATGTCGGTGCTAATCGCCACGCCCGGGCAGCTTTGGCGCAGTTTAAGCGCGCGGTCCAGATACCACTGCTTGGTATATCCGCGCTTCATATCGCGCAAAACCTTGCTAGAGCCGCTTTGCAGCGGCATATGCATCGATTTGCAAATTTTAGGATTATTGCAAAAAACGTCCAAAAATTTATCGTCCATATGCAGCGGATGCGGGCTAGTAAAACGGATGCGCTCGATGCCCTCTATCTTGCTAAGCCGCATGAGCAGGTCGCTGAAGTCGATTTTTTCGTGCGCATTAGAAAAGCGCTTGCCGTAATTGTTGACGTTTTGGCCGAGCAAAAATATCTCTTTGGCGCCGCGAGCTGCGGATCTTTCGGCTTCGCGCAAGATGATTTGAGCGGGGATCGAAATTTCATCGCCTCTAGTTTGCGGCACGATGCAGTAGGAGCACTTTTTGTCGCAGCCGATCATTATGTTTATGAAGGATTTATATGGCGAGCTCGCAAAATCGCCGAATGCAAACTCGCTCTCGTCGTAGTTTATGTCAGTGCTAATAAATTTAGGAGTACGAACGGCTTGCGAAATTTTAGATACGTTTCTAGCACCGAGTACGAAATCCACAAAAGGCGCGCGCTTAAAAATTTCTCCGCCCAGATGGCTTGCGGTGCAGCCGCAAACGCCGATTTTGGAGCCTTTTTTTCTAGCTTTATCGAATGCGCCGATCTCGCTGAAGAGCTTATGCACGGGCTTTTCGCGCACGGAGCAGGTATTTATTAAGATTAGATCCGCGATATTTACGTCGTCGGTAATCTCGTAATCTTGTTCTTTTAGCTGCGCAATAATATGCTCGCTATCGCGCACGTTCATCGCGCAACCTAGGGTCTGGATGAAGAGGAGTTTACTCAAAGGATATGCACCTCGTACATATACTCGTTTTCGTTTAGCCCGTATCGCACTATGCGCTGATACACACTAAAACCCTTAGTATCGAAAAAATCTACCAAAGCGGCTAAATCTTTTTGAGAATTTTCTCTATCCAGATAAAATATTTTCTGTCCGCTCTTTTCTACTTGGGCTTGCAAATCCTCGATCTTAACGCTTTTTGGCTTAGAGGCGAGCTCCGTTCTGGCAAGTTTTAGCTGCATGATCTATCCTTTCATTTATCTTTTTAAACCCGCGAGTTTAGCGAAATTTAGATAATAATTCGTTTAAATAAAAATAAAGTCAAAATTCCATATAATACCGCACTTCAAAATTTAAAATCCAAATTTAGTAGCACGAAATCAAATCTTAAGGAAAATTTATGGAAAAAATCACTGACATCATCGAGTCGATTGCAAATGAAAAGGGGCTTGAGCCCGCGGACGTCAAAGAGCGCGTCAAAACGGCGTTCATCCAGACCGCAAAAAGACTTTTCGGCGAGGAGTATCTCTACGACAGCGAAGTCGATCCGCAAACCAAGCGCGTCAAGCTTTACCAAAAAGTCCACGTCGTCGCGGATGATGATGAGCGGCTCGGCGATCATAACTTCATCGCGCTAAGCGAAGCCAAAAAAATAGGCGAAAACGCGGAGATCGGAGATGAGCTAAGCTACGAAATAAATATAGAAAACCTCGGTCGCACGGCTTCCGGCGTGCTGGCTAGAGAGCTAAATTTCCACATCCAAAGGCTGCTTGAAGAGAAAATTTTTGAAAACTATAAAAGCAAGGTGGGCACCCTCACCCACGGCACGGTCACCAAGATCGATCACGACGGCACGACCTACGTAGAGATCGAGGATACGAAGGCCTTTATGCCGCTTAAAAACCGCATCAAGGGTGAAAATTTCAAAGTGGGCGACGTGCTGCAAGCCGTCATCAAAAACGTAGCCATCGACAAATCCCACGGTATCAGACTGGAGCTTTCGCGCACCAGCCCGAAATTTCTAGAAGCCCTGCTCGCCGCCGAAGTCCCCGAGATCAAAGACGGCAGCGTCATTATCCAGGCTTGCGCGAGGATACCGGGTAGGCGCGCTAAGATCGCACTTAGCGTCGTCTCGCCAAATGTCGATCCGGTAGGCGCTACCGTCGGCAAAGGAGGCGCGCGCATCGACGCGGTAAGTAAATTTTTGAGCAAAAATTTGCAAGACGGAAGCGGCGGCGAGAGCATCGACGCGTTTGAATACTCCGCAAGCCCCGAAATTTTGATCACTCGCGCGATGGCGCCCGCGATCGTAAACTCGGTCAAAATAACGCAGGACGGCAAGGCGATCGTCTACGTAAACCCCGATCAAAAAAGCAAAGCGATCGGCAAAAACGGCCTAAATATCCGCCTCGCCTCGATGCTGTGCGGCTGCGAGATCGAGCTTATCGAAACCGGCTCGGCGAGTGAGAAAAAAGTCTCCAAGGAAGAAGGTCTTAAAAATCTCGAAGCGCTTTTCGGCGAGCTGTAGAGGCGAAGTGCACTTCGCTTTTTAAAATTTTGCAGGTTGCGCGCTCTATAAAATTCCATGCCTACCAAATTTTGCAAATTTAGTAATTAATGGAATTTTGTAATTTAGTACTCCACGAAATTCTATATTACGTAGAATTTTACGCCGTTCGGAATTTTAAAATTTAGCATCAAGGCGAAATTTGACCAAAATTTTACGGCGCAGAATTCTAAGCTCAAATTTTATTCATGCGAGGATTTAAATTGATGCTATATTTAAATTTACACAGCGCGCAAAATTCCGCCCCAAGTTAAGTCGCGCCTACCGCTCATATAAAATTTCGACGCCGCCGTAGTGCCAAAATGCCTTCGGCGCGAGGTATTCGCCGCCCAGGACGGCTAAGCTTAGCTTAAAATATTGCGGAGAAAATTCCGTGATTTTTGAAATTTCCTGCTCGAGTAGCGTCGTGCAGTAGAGGTTCGCTTCGCCGCGAGGTCTTAGCGTAAAATCTTCGCCGACGCGCCTAAGCAGAGAGTCAGCGAGGCGCGCCTTTTGCTCCTCGCTTAAAAATTTCATCCGCACCGCGCCAAAGTCTCGCACATGCTCCAAGAACTCCCGCATCGAAACGGTCGCGACGCCGTCTTGCTCGCCTTCGCCCGTTACCGCGTGCACCACCAAAAGCGGGCGCTCGCGCACGATCATGCCTACGTGCGAGTATTTAAAATCCGTCGCAGTCGCGATTATGCGGCTGTCGGTGACGTCGCCCATGCGAAAGACGAGATCGCCCGTGCGTAGATTTGATAAAATTTCATCCGGCACCCGCAGCGGCTCTTTTGCGGCAGATGCGCGCGTGAGCATCCAGAGCTCGCCGAGCCCGCCTGCGGCAAAGATCAGGCAGATGAGAAACTTTTTCGCTAAAGCGAGACTTTCCACTTGCCGTCTTTTTTGACGAGCTTAACGCCCTCGGTGCGGTTCGTGCCGTTTTTAAAAGACACGGCGACTTTCACGAGCACCGATTTCTCGTCGCTATTTTGCAGCTCGCCCGAGATGCTCTTTAGCCTGCCGCGCTTAGAGGCCTCCTCCTTGCCAGCACCTGCCATTTGCATCAATTTGCCGTTTATCATCTGCATCGCGCCGTCGTCCGATCTGTCCTTATCGGGTATATCGATGATATTTACCAAAGTCTTGGAATCTCCCTCATATAGGGCTCTTACGAAGTCTTCGGCGACGCCTTTTGGATCGCTGCCGCAACCCGCTAAAACGAATATCGCAATGAGCGCGAGTAGGAATTTTTTCATAAGCTCTCCTCGTAGAAATTTTGAGGTTCTATATACAAACGATAAATATTTTTTAAATTCAGATCTTTCTGCTCGGGGGAATTTATATCGCGTTTGGATTTGCGAAAGGGGTATTCGGTCGTGCTTTTGCTGAATTAAAATAGAATTTTGCATTCGAAGGAAAGCTCGTCTTGCCTTGGTAAAATTTTATCTTGCCAAAGCAAAATTTTATAGCAACTCCTGCGAACCGTGTCTTGCGGCATACTACTCAAACGGTGCCCAAACTCATTCGGTAGCGCGCGAGGCAAGTTTTGCTTGTCAGAACTGAAATTTAGCCGTATTTTGCGGCTAAAATTTTAAAATTTAAATGTCGCCTTCGTGGGATTGCTCGCTTGCGATTTAGCTTTTTACTGCGACGCTCGCGAAATTATAAGAAAATTTTATCCGAATAGAGCTATAATCTAGTAATTTTTCTAAAGGAAGATCATGGAAACTTGGGCGGCTTGGGCGCTTGCATCAGCACTCTTTGCGGCGCTGACCGCGATATTTGCAAAAATCGGGCTTGAAGGCATCAACTCCCACTTTGCGACTTTTATTCGCACGATCATCATCGCCCTGTGTCTCGCCATATTCTTGCGCTACGCTAAAGCCTGGCAGCCGTTATCGAGCCTAACCCCTCGCAACTGGGTATTTTTGATACTAAGTGGGCTGGCGACGGGTGCATCGTGGCTAGCATATTTCAAAGCCCTACAAATCGGCAAAGCCTATCAAGTAGCACCGATCGATAAACTAAGCGTAGTGCTCGTTGTAATCATCGCCGTGATCTTTTTAGGCGAGCGCCCGAGTCTGCGTGAATGGCTTGCGCTAGCACTAATCGGCGCAGGCGTAATAATGCTAGCATTTAAATAATAAAAATTTTTATTTGTAATATTTATGGATTTATGCAACAAGGCAAAACCAAAAAATAAAATTTAGTTCCAGATTTATTTTTTTAATGGTTGCTTAATTATAAAAACACTAAAATTATAAAGATTTATTTTAAAAAGGAGTATCTTTGAGCAAATTTAGCGATTTCTTTAATAGCGAATTTAAAGAGCTTGAGCAAAGCTTTCGGATTACCGATATAGACAATATTTTAAATGATGAAATGTATCTTATAGCCGGAGATTTCTACGGTATTCAAAAATTCATTTTTGAAAATATTAATACTAAAAATGCGGCTAAAATTCTACGTGCCAAATCTGCTTACGTTCAGCTTTTCACCAAAGCGATCGCTAAATTTATATGCTTTAAATTGAAAATAAACGAAAGTAAAATTCTAAGCATAAGCGCGGGAAAATTTGAAATTTTAATACCGAAGCAAAATTTCACCCAAGATACGTTTAACTATATCAAACGCAACGTGGATAAATTTTTTATCGATAAATTTAGTGCTATTGCAGGTATGAGTTTAGTGGCGCTTGATTGTAAAAAAAGTGATTTTAGTGATATGGATAGTTACAAGGAGTTTAGAGAGCGAGTAAGCGATGCTTTCGAGCTAGAAAAACTTAATAAATTCGATCTTTTAAATCAAAGCGCAATCGTGCTAAATTATGCCGATATAATAGCAATAGAAAACGGCTTTGAGAGGCTTGGAGCCAAGCTTGCAGACACAAAAACTTCAAAAATTTCTCTCGACGAGCTAGGAATCGATTTAGAAGGCTTTAATTGCGAGCTAGAACTAGATGATCGTATAAAATCTTATGTATTTAAAAAAGATGGGCAAACGGCAAGCTTTAACGAACTGGCGCAACTCGCATGCAATAAAATGCACGAGGATGAGCCTTCGGGATTAAAAGCTATAGCCGTACTGAAAGCCGATGTCGATGGAATGGGAGATTTCATCAAAAATAGTAATGTTACTAATAGTTTTGATAGCTTTGATATGTTTTCGAAGGGGCTTGATAGCTTTTTTAGCATTTACATTCCGCGCTTAATAAAACAAAATTTTCCACATACCTATATAGTATTTTCAGGCGGAGATGATTTACTATTGGTGGGAGCTTGGGATACGGTGCTAGATATTGCTAGATTTATAGATGATGAGTTCAAAAAATTTATTAGCGACAAAACACTTAGCCTAAGTATGGGGATTTGCATTGCAAAACCTTCCGTGCCTATTAAATACCTAGCCGAACTGAGCGAAAACCAGCTCGAGCTTGCCAAGGAATTTAAAGATGAAAAAGGGATAAAAAAGGACGCTATTACTCTATTTGGACAAACGGCTAGATGGAGCGAGTACAAAACGATGTATGCGCTCATAACAAATACGCTTGAAAGCATAGAGGAGCTAAATACAGCATTTTTATATCATCTGCTAGAGCTTTGCGATATGGCAAAAAGCGCTAAAGCTAATGACGCAATATCCAATATCTGGGCTTCGAAGCTGAATTATTTAATAGTAAGAAATTTATCCAAAGACTCGCAATGGCTAATACAAAAGCTGCAAAATGCACTAGAAAAAAGTCCCGAACAGGTAAAAATGGCACTATGTGAATTCATTTATAAAAGGAGAGCAAGATGAACTACGCCCATAACGGCCAACAACGCAAAAGCTACGACAATTCCAAAGCCGATAAGTCTGGAATTTTATATGAAAAGATCACGCTAGATTATATCAAAGACGGCGAACTTTTTAATGAAACCGCGAAGAAAACGGCGAATAGTATTAGAACTAGTCAATCGCAAATCAGAAGATTTTACGACTACGTGCTGGATCTATGCGAAAAAGCAAAAACTAAAAATTCCTCTGAAATTTTACCATTTGTGAAAATGCTAAATTCTAAAGTGGCCTATGCTTCAAGCAGAAAGAATGTAAGTAAAAACTTTGTAGAATTTATAAAAGACTGTGTTTCGCAGGTAGATAGCGTAGAAAAGCTCGAGGTGTTTAAACTGTTTTTTGAAGCGGTTTTAGGATTTAGTAAAGATAAGGAAGAAAGATGAAAATTTACTCTTTAAAAGGCGATATTAGGCTTTTAAGTGGACTTCACATAGGCGGTGGCGATGACGTTATGAAAATCGGCGGCATAGATAATCAAGTTATAAAAGACGCCAATTCTGGCAGGCCTTATATACCAGCTAGCTCGCTCAAAGGCAAAATTAGAAGCTTGCTCGAATGGGACTTAGGATTGGTAGGACTAGATCAAGATAAAAAAGGTGCACCATTTTCTTATAAAAATATAGAAAGAGCCAAAGATAGAAAATCTGCAGAAATTCTATTAAAGCTATTTGGGGACAGCGATGTCAAAGAAAATAAATTTGGCATCACTAGAATTAGTTTTAGCGACTGCCGAATAAGCCCCGAGAGTGAAGATAAAATTTTAAGCGAAGCAAAATATGAAAACATAATCGACCGACAAAAAGGTACCGCCAAACATCCGCGTCAAAGCGAGCGAGTACCTGAAGGAATTAAATTTTGCTACGATTTTAAAATCAAAGTATTAGAAGGCGATGATATCGATGATTTTAAAAAGCTTATCAAGCGCGGTTTAAATTTATTGGAAAATGATTATTTGGGTGGTAGCGGTTCTCGCGGATACGGAAGAGTGGAATTTAGCAACAAAGACGAATGGGTCGAAAAATGAAGCTCCTTAAAACCACGATTACGCCCACGTCGTCTTTTGCAACCTCGCTAAAAGGCGATACCTTATGGGGGCAAATTTGTTGGGCAATAAGATATAGATACGGCGAAGCAAGATTGGAAAGCCTTCTTGAAAATTATGATAAAGAGCCATTTTTGATCGCTTCCGATGGATTTTTATCAGGTTTTTTGCCAAAGCCTTGCTTGCCGCTTAGCGTTTTTGGAAAAAATATCGATAAGAAAGCTATAAGAAAAAAGATTTGGCTCAAAGCGGACGATTTTGCCGAAGGCAAATTTCAAAACGCCCTAGCAGGCGATGAATTAGAGTCAAAAATCAAACAAAACGCCACAATAAAGAATTCTATTAACTACGCTACTTTTACTACCGATGCCGATGAATTCGCTCCGTTTGCACTAATCGAGACTGCATTGCCGCCACTTGATATATATTTTTTAATCGATGAAAATGCTTTTAGCCAAGAGGAATTAAAAGCCGTCATGCATGATATAGGAGAATGCGGCTACGGAAAAAAGGCAAGTATTGGCAAAGGGCGATTTAAGATCGATAAATTTGAAAATTTAAATACGCCTGCAAGTAAAATCTTTATGGCGCTCAGCCCTTTTGTTTTACAAGGATCCGATTTGGCTATCAAGAAGTGCTTTTACGAGCCATTTACTAGGTTCGGAAAGCATGGCGGAGATCTGGCTTCATCGTCAGATGTGACTAAAAAACCCGTATTAATGGCACAAACGTCAGCCCTAATAGCGCTAGAAGATGAAAGCAATATACAATTTATCGGTAAAAGCATTCGCGGTGTTTCAACCCACAAAAAAAGCGTGCAACAAGGATACGCTATTTTAATACCTACGAAATGGAGCGGAAATGAGCTTTGTAAAACACTATAAATTAAAAATCAAAATTCTAAGCCCCGTGCATATTGGAAGCGGCGAGATTTATGAACCGACCGGATATGTAATAGAAAAAATTCTACAACCTAGCAGAAAAGAGATAGATGCACTTTATGAATTTGACACAATGGCTCTATATGAAATTCTATCTGAAACGGATAAGGAAAAATTCCTCGATCTAGTGGAAGCGTCCGATGAAAATGGGCTTATTAAAATGCAAAATTTTATATTCGCGCATAAAAAACAAGGAAGACAAGTAGCTTATAAAATCGTAAAAGTAAGCCCGAATGCCGCGCAAGAATATTACGATAAAATTGGCAAGGTAGTTCAAAAAGAAAGTGGCAAAAATAACGTAATAAATCAGCTTGAAATTTATAAATGCGTATCGAATAAAAATCAAAAAAGGGATTCGGCGATCCTAACTGGCAGCAGTTTAAAGGGAGCGATTTCTACAGCATACCAAGAGCTATTAGTAAAAGAAGGAATAAAGTATCATGATGTGCGCGATCTTTTACTAAGTCCGAGCGACGGAAATCCATTTAAAAATCTACTCATTAGCGATAGCGGTGGTTTAGCAAGTAAAATTTATTCCACCGCAAACGTCAAACGAGAGCTTAAAAATGATGATATAAAATACAATGATTCGCTAAGCACCCGCTTAGAAGCTATAGTCTCAAACGTGACATGCGAAATTCCTTTAAGCATTAAGCAAAATTCTACGGAAGAGCCCCTAGATATTAATCGCCTAATCAAAGCTTGCAACGATCACTATGAGCCGATATTTCGTTCTTTATTTAATGACGACGGAGTGCTCGAATGCTTGAGCGAAAAATTTTATGAAAGCTACAAGGATTTTGGTAGAAGCAATTTGGCGCCAAATCAATTCTTACTGCGCATAGGTAGACATAGCGGCGCACGTGCTGTAACGATAGAGGGCAAGAGAGAAATTAGCATAAAGCAAGGCGTCGGTAAAAATCCTATCATAAAAGAAGCCGAAACTACGACCTGGCTTGCAAAGGTTAAAGACCAAATAGAAGCGGGGTGCGTGCCGTTTGGCTGGCTACTATGTGAGGTAAATGAGATAAAAAGCTAATCTTTTTATCTCCCCCATAGCCGAACGCTCATCTTTGGTATAATCCCTCCAAAGCTCAATTTTACCATTAGGCTTTTCTACTACGCGCACGCCGCCTTTATTGTAAGCCTGATCCATAGACTTTGCGATCTGCGGGTTTTTAGATAGAAACTTATCCATCGCTTCCCTATTTTTAAACTCTTTAAACGCAAAGCCTCTGCTGTGAATTTCATCTACCTTTTTACCGCTTGAAAACACTGAGTTGATGCGATCTTTTAGATGCTTTTCATAAGAGCGAGCAAGATATTGCCCCGCTAGCGCGTCTCTGCTAGCCTTATCTAAAACGCCTAGATCCACGAGCTTAGCACTCATATCGTCAATCTGACGTCTTAGCGCGTCTGCTAGTGGCTTTAGCTCAGGCTTAATGGCATTTGCTTCACCCACCATATATTCATGCATAGCTACGCGATCAGCATCGTCTAATCCACTAAGCGCGGATTGTAGATTTTCCATTTTAGCGCTATATGCGCTTTTGGCGCTAAATAGCTCATCGTTTCGCAAAAGATAATCCGCGCCTTTGGTTTCGCTTAATGCGCGCCTTACAAAGCGAGCTGCATTAATAGCGCCATTTTTTAAATTCTGCGCTAAGCTTTGAGAGCCGGATAAAATTTCATAAGCGATATTTTTAAACTCTTTATTGATATGCTCGCTTGCCATTTGCCTTGCGTAGCTTAGCCCTATATCCTTGCCGCTTAAATCCTTTAGCTCTGAAGCGGAGTTTGCGCCTACGGCTTTAAGATAGGAGCGCATATTGCTTAAGATGCTAGGCTTATCTTTTGCTGCAGCTTCTATATCCTGCGCTATCTCGCCTACCTTAGCGCCTCCTTTTAGCTTTGAAACAAGAGCTGGTGCATTTACTAGCCCAAGCCCGCCCAACGCTCCGATAAAAGCGCCTCTTGCTCTATTTTTATCATCTAGCGCTGCACCTGTGGCTGCTCCAGCTCCAGCGCTTGCGATATTAGCAGGGATTGCGCTAGAGCTAAAACCTTTAATCATATTCTCGCCGTTTTGTGGTATAATATCTGTAGCGGTGTCTAGCCCTTGATTTCTCATCGCTTGTGGGGTGCTTAGGCTAGAGAGTGTGTCCCCACCCCAAACTATATTGCCTTTTCTTATTAGATTTTTTAAATCGGTGTTTTTTAGCGGCGTCGCGGTTACGCCTAAAAATTCTCCTCTGTCGTTTTCTATCACGCTTAAGAATTTTAAAGTTTTATCGCGATCGTCGATAAAAGTTTTAAAAAATCTATATCGTTCGCCATCTTTTGCGATGAATAATGGATTTTCTAATGTAGGTTTGATTAAATTTACATATTCGAGCCTACGCTCGCTGCCTGCTTTATCCGCCAAATGATTTAACATCTTATCAATCGCAATTTTTGCCTCAAATATCGGAGTTTTAATAGGAGCCTGAAAGTCGCGGACGAGCGAAAGCACATCGGCTTTAGGCTCTAGTCTTAGCGCCAAATCTCCGCGCTCCGCTATATTACGGACTACTGCAGCGGGGTCTATGCCTCCTCCTGCGGAATTCTTAAACTCCGCGGGGGCATTAAGGTTTTTATCAGAGGAAAGAGATATAATTTCATCATTGGCGGGGGTTGTAGTAATGTGGGTTGTGGACCCCACCCCTCCGTCAAATATATCAGAGGTTGAAGTAATTGCGGAGTTTGTCCCGCTTCCTTTGATATATTTATCCTTGCTGTAAAGGCTGCTATTTGGGTTTAATCCCTTTTTGGCGGCTTCATCGCTTCCATTTAAGGTTGAGGTAATAGTCTGGGTTGTCGGACTTCCTTTTTTGGCAGCGATGACGGCTTTAGGATTGGTAATTGCTAAGATCTGATCCAAATATGCGTTATTATTAGCGGGATTCGTAGCTCTTAAAATCTCATCTAAAAACGGATTAGGTGCTTGTGCTGCTGCGGTCTCTGCCTTATCTGCCCCTTTTACCGCTTCGCTCATCTTTTTTGGAGCAATCCCGGCTGCTTCCTCAAGCTCTGAGCGAATGGCCTTTATCACGTTTTCGTCAAGTCCGAAAAGATTAGGATTATTTAAAATTCCCTCTGCGATAGAATTTTGTGGTATAATAGTGTTATCGGAGGAGGGGCTTAATAATTCGCCATCCGCCCGCGTTTGCGGAGCGGTCGTCCCAGCGGGCGTCGGGACGCCCTTTCCTCTGTCTTGTTCTAATCCTCTCGCTCGTCTTATTAACCTATCTAAATCATGCTCATCGGTTTTATTTGCGTGTATAATTTTACCGCTACTTTTATCTATGCCAATATTTCCTGCCTTATTTTCACCTAATCTTTTTGCTATTAGGGCTGTATTTTCGTTTGTATTCTCTAAAAAATGTGTCGGATTATCTTTGATCTGCTTGATTACTCTAAATACGTCCGCTTCGCTTTTAAACATTTCAGGATGTTTAACCGCGAGGCTCTTTAAATTTGCCGCCCATTCATCGCTTAAAACGCCGCTTAAATTATTCACCCATTCCTCGGGCTTAAATTTCTGTTCTGCATATTGATAAGGTGTCGTGCCTCCGTTCATAGTAAAGCCCTCGCCCGCGGTTTGTCCTGCAGGGGTCGCACTTTGAATATCTTGCGCCGCTTTTGCGGGGCTAGCTTCGGGTTTTAGCTCCTGCGCGGCTACCCTTGCCTCCTCTAGTTTCCGCGCCCCTATTTTAGCTAAAGGAGCGCGGCTAAGTCCGCCTAAAATAGCATTTGCCCCACCCCAAATAGTGCTTTCAAGCCCCGCTTGCTTTAGACCTGGTTTTTCCTGCCCGTAAGCTCTAGCCCCTCCGGTAAAGCCTCCCATTATCGCGCCGTTTGCTGCAGATCCTGCGGCGTTGCCGATGCGAGTAGCTACCTTTTCGCTAGCACCCAATGCTTTTGCTAGGCGGGCAGCCTTTGCGCTATGGCCTAGCATCGCAGGAGCTAGTGCAGTAGCGTCTGCTATCTCGCCTGCTGCTTGCCAACCTTTCATATCGTTATCGCCGAAGTTTTCAATTTTATTTATCGCCGAGCTTGCTAAATTTGAGTTCTGCCTAAAGAAATCCCTAGCCCTGTCCGCTCCGTAAAAATCTGCGGTATCTGCTAAAACGTTGTTAATGCCTCTAGCTAGCTTTTGATTGGCTGCAGCTTGACCCGTTACGAAGTTTTTTAATCCTCGCCCTATTATGCGGGTAGTGCCTGCACCTCCCGTTTGTCCTACTGCTTCCGCGCTTTGAGAAAAGGTTTGCCCCAGATCGTCTGCGGTATCTTTTAAGCTCTTGCCTGCATTATCAAAGCCCAAAGCGTCCGCCCCTGCGCCTAATGCACGAAGTCCTAGCTCGCCAGCCATACAATTCAAAATTCCTGCGGCTTAAGATTAGACACAATAATTCCAACTCCCATGGAATTCCATTTTAAATTTAATAACGCCGCGTTCTTGTGCTACGTTATAATTTGGTAGCACCTCCAGTCTAATGCAGTCGGGTATTTTAACGAAAACTATAGATAGGTGTTAAGCGCTACAAATCGGCAAAGCCTATCGGGCAATGCCAATTTATAAGCTGAGTGTATTACACCTTTTGATATCGAAAGCTTACCTGAAATTTTATCATAATGCGCTGCAGACGCTATTTTGTGAAATATGCTACCGCTATCTTCAATAATCTAATTCTGCATAAGCCATAAATTTTACAAATAGCTTACGATAATCGACATGGACATGATTCCGCTGGCTCTTAAGCAAAATTTTATTGATAAATTTTCAATAAAGATACGACATAATGATAAATTTGATTCAATTATTTAAGAAGATGTCCAATAAATAGTCTTTTAACAGAATTAAAATCAGGTGCAAAATAAGATTAGCTATATATCTAATGATGGTGCTAGAGCAAAATTTAAACTTCTCTCTTTTTGTTGCTGGAGCTTGAAAGCCCGTAGATGTGATTGCCATAACGTTCTCCTTTTGAAAGTTAAGGCAATTTTCGCGCAAGTGCGGGTGCGTAATCTACCCATAAAACGCACCCTTTGGTATTTTTATATTAAATTTGAAGGATTTTTGATAAATTTAGATACGATTGCGTGGTCTGTTAGTTAAGATCCGAGGGGGCAGCCATTGGCGCGGGGCTATACCTCGCACCTGAATTATCTCTCTGCCTCTCTTAGCTCTTTTAATCTATCGCTTATATCTACGTATAGCTTGGCTCTTTCGTTTTTCCCTAGTGTTTCGTTTTGTTTGATCTGATCCATCAGGCGTTTTAGCCCGTTCCAGTCGTCTTTGGCTTTAGAAATTTCGCTTTGCCACTGAGCCATTGACGCATTTTTGAGATTTTGTGGTATACTAGAAACAGAATTGGCAAAAGCAGCGTTTCTGCTGTCAAAGCTATCAACGGGTGCTTTGCTGATAGCTTTCTCTTTGCTATCATCAAATGCAGTTACGATCCATTTATTATCCCCAACCTTTACGCCGTTTTCGTTCCATCCGCGGTTTAGTCCGACTACGTAGCCGCCGCTTTTTACATTATACCCATTGTGTGTTTTTTCTAGCTTGCCATTTTTTATCGTATCTCTAAAATTTGGGCTGAAATTTCAGGGTGCTTTTTTTCTATTTTGGCTAAGCCATAGCCGTCCCATCCCCCTTTTGCGTTTTGTTTTGCCTCACCCCATATTATATCTACGTCGCCCAAATCCTTGCGATAAAATGCGCCCGCTACCTGTCCTTGCCTTTCGGCTAGTAGTTTCTTTACCGCACCGCTTCCGTCGTGGTAAAACTCGGCATAATTAATGCCAAATTTCTCAATAGGAGCTATATTTAGCGCCTTCTCTAGCGTTTTTCTGTCTTTATTATATTTTACTACGTATTTATCATACCAGCTCTTATCGTTTATTAGATGATCGGGTATATCTTTTTCGCTCGCATCTCGTCTCATTTTCCTTAAACGAGTTGCAGTTGCGTTAGGTAAGAGCGCAAAAGGGTCATCGTTTTTTGTCATCGCCTTTAAATTAAGAGTGCTTTCATCTTTGTTAAAAAGTTGTGATAATCTCCCGCTTATCCAACTCTTATCAAATTTCTCAGGCTCGATACTCCACGCGCTTATGCCGTTATCATAAAAAAATCCTTTTTTCTTGAGAGCTAGCCTTACGCTCCCGTCGGGTATCGTTCTAAAAGATACGGCTATTTTTGGCTTACCGCTAAGCGTAACGTAATTCCCAATTTTAATAAATTCACTATCAGCTATATCGGCATTAAATGAGTTGAAACGACTATTCTTTTCTCCGGCGCGCTCTATAATTTCCGCCTTTTTTTCTTGGGCTTTTGTTATTCTATCCAACTGCTTTCCCGCCTTTTTGACATTAAATCCCGCCGCGCCCAAAACATTTGCGGGAATAAAATCTGCTGCCGCCTTAAGTTCCCTTTGTGTTTCGACGATTATCTTTTTCTTAGCCATCTCTTTTTTGGCTTCCGAAATTTCAAGATCATCGATCGAATTTAGAGTTTTTCTTAAATTGCTCTCTATAATGTTCCCTCTATTAAATTGTGAATTTTCGTTTGCTCTTTCAATTAGTTTTTGATCCAAAAGCGGTGTTGCTTCTTTGTTATTCGCAGTTTTGACCTCGCTTGTCATCTCTTCTTTAAGCCTTTGTCTAATCCCTGCCTTTTGATTTTCTATTATGGCTAGGCGCTCTTTGTCGTCTTTAGCGTTTATTATCGCCTTTCTAAGATCGGCGGGCGGAAGTTCCTTTACTTTTTGGGAGTTTTGGGGTATAATACTCGTAGTTTGGTAGCCTAAGCCTTGATTTTCAAGTTTGCTACCTGGCTGGGTGAAAGTTTGGATAATACCAGCATCTCCTGATTTTTCCTTGCTTATTTTCTCAAGCCTCTTTAGGTCTTATCATTTACTTTGGTTGCGTGTTTAACATCGCCCGTTTGCTTTTCTACCGCAAGCTTACCTATTTTATTGCCATCTAATCGTTTGACTATCAACCCATAATCTAGCCTGTTATTGGCGTAAAAATGCGTCGGGTTTTCTTTTATTTCTCGGATCAGCTTAAACACGTTGGTAGGTCTGCCGCTAAACATCTCGGGGTGTTTATTCGCCAAATATTCTAAATCTGCTGAAATTTCATCGGTTTGCAGCTTCGCTAAATCTCTCACATTTGGGGCTAGCTCAAATTTGACATTATAATCGATCGCTCTTTGCCACTCCGCTGTCTTTCATCATAAAGCCTTCGCCCTGCTTGGCAAGCTCGCCCTTGGCTACTTTGGCCGCCTTTTTGTCTAGCTCCTCTTTGATCTGCTTTTTAGCCATTTCGACTAGATTTACCTTTTCTTGCATGGTTAAATTTAGATCTATCAGCGCCTTTTTTAATTCCTCGGGGTTAAATTTAGCCCTTACGGCGTCATCCTCTTGGGTTTTTAAAATTTGCCTGATTTCAGGAATAACCTCTTTTACAAATTTATTCAATCCATCTTTAGTCGCGCTGTCTAAACCCTCTGTGGGTATTGCCTCGATATTTTTTATTGTGCCCTCTAAATCGCCCGCGTTTTAAGCGCAGTTCGATTCTGCCTCTAACCACCACTTAATCGATTATATCTTTTAACCTCTCCTTTTGCTTTCTTTTTGTTGATATGGCAGGACTTGTTATAAAGACCCTATAATTAAAACCTAATAAATCAAACACAAAATAAAACAAAATCAAAGCCGAAAAAAGTACAAAAGTTAAAATTTCAAAGCACACGGAATTTATAGAATTTATATAAGAGAGAAGGGGCTATAAAGTTTATAAAATTTGCAATAGAAATGATTAGAAAAGAATACAACTATAAAAAGTTTATTAAATTTCATAAACAAAGGGAGAAGCTCGATTTACGCTCCTCCCTTTATTTTATATATTCTTTCTTATTGTTCTTTCTTAGATTTTTTGACCTTCCTACCAGAAGCCTTAGACGATCCCTCTTCTTTAGCTTCGTCTTTCAACTTAGCCGTAGAGTTTTTTACTTTACCATCCTCATTCATAGCTTTATCCATGCTATCATCCATTTTCTCTTGCATCTTTTCCGATTTGGTATTTGCTTTAGCTTTAGCAGATTTGGCGGTATCTTTAGCTTTTTTACTTGCTTTTTGCTTTACGGATTTTAGATCACTTATATCAGTAGTGCCGCTTACGGCAAGATCATCTTTAATAAGCTCAAATCTCTTATCGCCTATGCCTTTAATGTTTTTGATATCCTCGATATCTTTAAATTTATTATCCTTGCGGTAATCTATAATAGCCTGAGCTTTTGCCTCTCCGATACCGGGAAGCGCCATAAGCTCCTCTTTGCTTGCGGTGTTTAAATTTACGGCTGCTAGCATAAATGCAGGAAGCGATAGAAATAATGCGGATTTAAATAGGTTTTTCATTAAAAGTCCTTTAAGATTGAGATATTTGTATTGCCAAATAAAACGTCTCTATTAGCATTGAGAGCTTTTACATACCTATCCCATGTCTATGCTTTAGAATGGATATACCGCCCATATAGCTATTACGCTATCTTGCAATACGGTAAGGATTATATTTGTAGCGGGCTTAAAGGGAGATAAAATTTAAGAGATATATTGAAATTTTATCTGCTCCGATCGTTTTATTAAATAAATACGTTAAATTTTAGCTTGATCTTAAAAAGCGGATAGGCGATAAAGCTAGATAGATTAAATTTAATACTGGGTTGCTTTTTGGCAGTCGCTCCACCGCTAACGGATAAAGCTAGATATATTAAATTTATACGACTCTATCGGTTTGAAGCATGCTTTTTATAGCTTGGATAAAGCTAGATATATTAAATTTATACTGCAAACATTGAAACGAGATTTGGATTTAAATCATGTAAAAAGCTAAGCGGCGGTATTTATGAAATTTAGTCCTACCTTACCGCACACGGAGGCTTTACGAGCGATGTTAGACGCATACGGCGAAGGGATGCTGGTGTTATGAGAGGCACGAATGCTTTACGTGCAAAGCTAGACGAACAATCTTCATAAAATTTAGCCGCATTCATAAGCTTCTTTTGTGTGGCATGCTTTTTACGGGCTTGATTTTTAATAGGGTTTTATCTGCTTATGGGACGTTTCATTATATTAATTAACAATGCTTGCCAAAGCTTTATTTGGCATCTAGTTTAAATCATACACAAAGCTTTATAAGTGCCGGCGGCTTCATAATTTAGATATAAAAGTGCAGCAATGTATTAAAAACGAACGAACGTATAAATCATAAATGAGGCTAAGAGAGGTTAGAATAAAGATCGCACCATAGAAGTTAAAAAGCAAACGCAACAGATAGTATTAAAAAACGATACGAACAAGCAAGTATTATAGAAAAATTTCAATCCGTATCATTTTTCACTCAATATAAGTCAAATTTAATGCAGAGTTTTGAGATTTTGTATTGATGGAGGGCTAGATTTAAAATTTGTATTTACAGAAGGTTCTAAAATCCTAAAGATATTATAGAATTTTAAATTTATCAAGCAATATTTATTGGCTAAAAGAAGCGATAAACTAAAGATGCCGGAATAGAATTTAAATTGAAAATTGTATGGAAAGTTATGGAATTTTAACAAAGCCTGCAGCGACCTACTTTCCCCGTCCGAGTAACGGATAGTATCATCAGCCAGGACGAGCTTAGCTTCTTGGTTCGAGATGGAGCAAGGCGTTTCCTCGTCTGTATAGCCACAGGCAGTGTTAAATAAGGGATTGTCTTATTGTTTGATAGTAAATATCTTGCGAATACGTTACGAGCTTTAGCCCTGTTGTATACGAGCCTTACTCGCTCCTGCCTGTTCGCCTCATATCAAAAATACTTCGTAATCTAACTTGGATTAATCGTAGATTACGGATATCTTTTATAATCTCTTATTTAACACTGCGTTCATCGTTAAAGTCAGATCTTGTTTTATAAAAACAAAGGTTGATAAGGCATAGTAAAAATTTACTATTTCGAATTGAGAACTAATTTTTTGCTAGGCGAGGCAAACGAGCAAAGACGAGGGAGCATACGTATGGTATGTGACCGAAGTCTGCAGCGAAGTTTAACGAAGCATAGTGAAAAATTAGGAATCAATTTTATCCTTAACAAGGAAGTAATGCTTAAAAGATAAGCAAACGAGCTATTAGTACCGGTCAGCTAAAGGACTTTCATCCATTACACATCCGGCCTATCAAACTAGTAGTCTACTAGAGCTCTTAAAAGAAGATTCATCTTGGAGTCGGCTTCGAGCTTAGATGCTTTCAGCTCTTATCGCATCCCGACTTAGCTACCCGGCGGTGCTCTTGGCAGAACAACCGGTACACCAGTGGTCGGTTCAACCCGGTCCTCTCGTACTAGGGTCAACTCTCCTCAATCTTCTTACGCCCACGGCAGATAGGGACCGAACTGTCTCACGACGTTCTGAACCCAGCTCGCGTACCGCTTTAAATGGCGAACAGCCATACCCTTGGGACCTGCTCCAGCCCCAGGATGCGATGAGCCGACATCGAGGTGCCAAACCTCCCCGTCGATGTGAGCTCTTGGGGGAGATCAGCCTGTTATCCCCGGGGTACCTTTTATCCTTTGAGCGATGGCCCTTCCACACAGAACCACCGGATCACTAAGACCGACTTTCGTCTCTGCTCGACGTGTATGTCTCGCAGTTAAGCTGGCTTTTGCCTTTATACTCTGCAAGCGATTTCCAACCGCTTTGAGCCAACCTTTGTAAGCCTCCGTTACATTTTGGGAGGCGACCGCCCCAGTCAAACTACCCACCAGACATTGTCCTACCTAAGGATAACTTAGGCTAGTTAGCTACCCGAATAAAGAAGAGTGGTATCTCAACAATGGCTCATCGTAAACCGAGATCTACGACTCAAAGCCTCCCACCTATCCTGCGCATCTTTATCCAAGTAGCAGTGTCAAGCTATAGTAAAGGTCCACGGGGTCTTTCCGTCTTGCCGCGGGTAGGAGGAATTTTCACCTCCACTACAATTTCACTGGATCCCTCTTTGAGACAGCTCCCATCTCGTTACGCCATTCATGCAGGTCGGTATTTAACCGACAAGGAATTTCGCTACCTTAGGACCGTTATAGTTACGGCCGCCGTTTACTCGGGCTTCGATCAGATGCTTTGCGTAAGCTAACATCATCAATTAACCTTCGAGCACCGGGCAGGCGTCACACCCTATACATCCTCTTACGAGTTAGCAGAGTGCTGTGTTTATGGTAAACAGTCGGGAGGGACTCTTTGTTGTAACCTTCTTCGCTTACGAAGTAAATTCTTAACGAAGCTAGGCACACCTTATACCGAAGATACGGTGCTATTTTGCAGAGTTCCTTAAAGAGAGTTCTTCCACGCGCCTTAGAATACTCATCCCACCCACCTGTGTCGGTTTACGGTACGGGCGATATCAGCTAAACTTAGAAACTTTTCTCGGCTCGATAGTATCATGGATTCTTCATCTACTCCGAAGAGCGTCAGAAGCCTTTCAGATCTCGGATAAAGAGTTACGGATTTGCCTATAACTCAACCTACTTCCTTAGACTAGCACTTCCATCCGCTAGCTCCACTAACTTTAAGCGTCCTTCCGTCGCACACTGATATCGGTATCGGAATATTAACCGATTTTCCATCGCATACCCCTTTCGGACTTTGCTTAGGACCCGACTAACCCTACGATGACGAGCATCGCGTAGGAAACCTTGGGTTTACGGCGAATACGATTCTCACGTATTTTATCGCTACTCATGCCTGCATGCTCACTTCCAACCGCTCCACCGCTCCTTACCGGTACGGCTTCGACGCTGATTGGAACGCTCTCCTACCACAGTGTCTATGAGTATTTATACTTTACTTGGGCTTGTCTTTTTGCTTTTGTTGCTAAATTTTAAAATTCTAAGAAATTTTGAAATTTATAAAATTTAGATCAAGACGTTGCATTTAAATTTGAATGCAAGAAGCGAAGTATCTTTCAAAGAAACATTTTTGCTTTCGCAAAAAGCGTTTCACTTGTTTTGAGCAGATTTAAATGTTGCTGATATTTTTTCGACTAAGGCTAACCGTGTAGGTTGCCGCAGGAGAAAAAATGAAGCTCATTTAAAGATGCCAAAGAGACAAGCTTGGTATAAATAATCATAGACACTATCTAAAGCTTCGGTACTCATTTTAGCCCCGTTATATTTTCCGCGCAAAATCACTAGACCAGTGAGCTATTACGCTATCTTTAAAGGATGGCTGCTTCTAAGCCAACCTCCTGGTTGTTTCAGTAACTTCACATCGTTTTCCACTTAAATGAGATTTGGGGACCTTAGCTGTTAGTCCGGGTTGTTTCCCTCTTGACGACGGATTTTATCACTCGCCGCCTGACTGCCGTGGTTACGCTATAAGTATTCGGAGTTTGATAGGGTTTGGTACATTGGTGTATGCCCTAGCCCATTCAGTGCTCTACCCCTTATAACTACTACACGACGCTATACCTCAATATATTTCGGAGAGAACCAGCTATCACGATGTTTGATTGGCCTTTCACCCCTATCCACAAGTCATCCGGAGCCTTTTCAACGGCCGTCGGTTGGGTCCTCCACCGGCTCTTACACCGGCTTCAACCTGCTCATGGATAGATCACATCGTTTCGGGTCTGCAGCATCTGACTAATCGCCCTATTAAGACTCGCTTTCGCTACGGCTCCGGGTTTCCTTAACCTCGCCAGACACCACAACTCGCAGGCTCATTATGCAAAAGGCAGTCCATCACACTGCTATACTCATTAAAACTAATCGTTAATCGTTACTTCTAAATTTAGACCATAAAGCTCTGTTTGTGTCATTTATGATGAAATTTTATCAGATCAAAATTTAAAATTTCAAATGCGCAGGATTTTTAGATGATTTTTTATGAAACAAGACAAGGCTAGCCGGATCTGGCTGCCGCAGTCGCAGTCTCATAAAAAAGGGCTAAAAAGCCAAGCTGGATTAATTTTAAAGAGTATAGCATAGTGCTCTGAATGATTGTAAGCAAACGGTTTCAGGTTCTATTTCACTCGGCTCACCGCCGTTCTTTTCACCTTTCCCTCACGGTACTTGTACGCTATCGGTCTAGTAGTAGTATTTAGGGTTGGATCGTGGTCGACCCGGCTTCAGACAGGATTTCACGTGTCCCGTCCTACTCAGGATACCGCTAAGTAAGGATGTGATTTCATATACGGGAGTATCACCCTCTATGCCCAACCTTTCCAGATTGTTCTATTATCAGATCCTAGTCTATGTTGCGGTCCTACAACCCCACTAGTAAACTAGTGGTTTGCCCTCTTACGCGTTCGCTCGCCGCTACTAGCGTAATCTCTATTGATTTCTCTTCCTGCGGGTACTTAGATGTTTCAGTTCCCCGCGTTGGCTCCATTAATGGTAACACATATCGCTATGTATTGGGTTGCCCCATTCAGAAATTCCCGGATCAAAGCCCCTTGACGGCTCCCCGAGACTTATCGCAGTCTGGCACGTCTTTCATCGCCTCTACTAGCCAAGGCATCCACCGTTCGCTCTTAGTAGCTTACCTTTTATATATTTTTTACTTCGCAGACCGGCAAAGCCGCTCTTTGCGACGGGGAGCTTCGCTCCCTCGACCCACCTAAAGCACAGCAACGCTTTCGGCGTTGCCGTAAAATTTCTATAAAAGAAATCATTTAGGATTAGATTCGTAAAAAATACTTAGACTATTTTTATTTATATATTCTAATTCGCATTACTTCCTTGCTAAAGATAAAACCGATCTAACTAGGCATTTAGTTTACGGATAAGAGCTTTTAAATATGCCCTATCTTTAAAGCCGAAGCGTTAAATTTATTCTATAGTATTTGATTAACTCGAATTAAGACGGAAAGAGATCAAACTCATAAAGTAAGTTAAGCTCTATAAGCGTGTATTGATCTTAGCTTTTAGCTTTGGATAACATAAAAAGCTAAAGGCTTGGCATCACTTCGAATAATCAAAGCTTTAACAAGTCCTGTAAAATTGTTTTATTAAAACTTGATTGTGACTTTAACAATGGTACTTTAAAGAACGTTTAGATCGAAATTTAGACCTAATCAAAATTCCGCCTAAATTTCGAAATTTTGATTAAATCTAAATGGTGGGCCTAACAAGACTTGAACTTGTGACCTCACCCTTATCAGGGGTGCACTCTAACCAGCTGAGCTATAGGCCCGTAATTTACAAATTCCGTCAATCTCTCAAACCTAAACAAGCTCGATTGAGCATGCTTAGAGCTAAGCATAAGCTAGCGCTAAGACTTTATGATAGATACCTTGTGAGAGGATATCTATTTGTACTCTAGAAAGGAGGTGATCCAACCGCAGGTTCTCCTACGGTTACCTTGTTACGACTTCACCCCAGTCGCTGATTCCACTGTGGAGGGTAGCGAATTTCGCATTCCCGCTTCGAGTGAAATCAACTCCCATGGTGTGACGGGCGGTGAGTACAAGACCCGGGAACGTATTCACCGTAGCATGGCTGATCTACGATTACTAGCGATTCCGGCTTCATGGAGTCGAGTTGCAGACTCCAATCCGAACTGGGACATATTTTTTAGATTTGCTCCATCTTACGATATTGCGTCTTATTGTATATGCCATTGTAGCACGTGTGTCGCCCCGGACATAAGGGCCATGATGACTTGACGTCGTCCACACCTTCCTCCTCCTTACGAAGGCAGTCTCATTAGAGTGCTCGGCCGAACCGTTAGCAACTAATGACGTGGGTTGCGCTCGTTGCGGGACTTAACCCAACATCTCACGACACGAGCTGACGACAGCCGTGCAGCACCTGTCTTAACATTTCTGCAAGCAGACACTCTTCCATCTCTGGATGATTTGTTAGATATCAAGTCCGGGTAAGGTTCTTCGCGTATCTTCGAATTAAACCACATGCTCCACCGCTTGTGCGGGTCCCCGTCTATTCCTTTGAGTTTTAATCTTGCGACCGTACTCCCCAGGCGGTATACTTAATCCGTTAGGTGGATTACTGCCGTGACTAGCACAGCAACAACCGGTATACATCGTTTAGGGCGTGGACTACCAGGGTATCTAATCCTGTTTGCTCCCCACGCTTTCACGCATTAGCGTCAGTTAAGTTCCAGCAGATCGCCTTCGCAATAGGTATTCTTCTTGATATCTACGGATTTTACCCCTACACCAAGAATTCCATCTGCCTCTCCCTTACTCTAGATTATCAGTTTCCCAAGCAGTTTAACGGTTAAGCCGTTAGATTTCACAAGAGACTTGATAATCCGCCTACGCGTCCTTTACGCCCAGTGATTCCGAGTAACGCTTGCACCCTCCGTATTACCGCGGCTGCTGGCACGGAGTTAGCCGGTGCTTATTCGTTAGGTACCGTCATTATTCTTCCCTAACAAAAGGAGTTTACGCTCCGAAAAGTGTCATCCTCCACGCGGCGTTGCTGCGTCAGGGTTTCCCCCATTGCGCAATATTCCCTACTGCTGCCTCCCGTAGGAGTTTGGACCGTGTCTCAGTTCCAATGTGACTGATCATCCTCTCAGACCAGTTACGCGTCATAGCCTCGGTAGGCCGTTACCCCACCGACTAGCTGATACGATATAGTCTCATCCCTTGCCGAAATTCTTTCCCGATTTATCTTATGGTAAAAAGGAGTATGGAGTATTAGCAGTCATTTCTAACTGTTGTCCTCCAGCAAGGGGCAGATTAGCTATATATTACTCACCCGTGCGCCACTAAATTTAAAAGAGCAAGCTCTCTTAAATTCCGTTCGACTTGCATGTATTAGGCACGCCGCCAGCGTTCACTCTGAGCCAGGATCAAACTCTCCATATTTATACTTCTCGCAACGGCAAAGCCGTTACTGCGAGCGGGAGCTTTCGCTCCCTGTACCCACCTAAAGCTACAAAGATTTGCAAAAAACAAGTTTTTCACAAATCATAAATTTCTAAGAATAGCATCAAAAACCAGAGTTTGGCTCAGGTTTTATTCTGCGTCTTAAATTTAATCTATGATTTAAACTCTTTATACTTATACAGGTAGATACGATTATGAAGTTTTTAATCTAAAAACATTATGTTTGTAACATTGTTTTTATGAACTTAAATCCTTTAATGGATCTAATCCATAGGCTCAATCGATCACTTGTTTAGATTTCAAAGATTGACTTAAAGATATTTGTTTTTAACAGTTAAAATTTTAAAAAACGCGTTCGCTAAAAGGCTAAAACTACTAGGACTTAAGAGTTAAGAAAGCAGGTTCGGCTCGGTGCGAAACAGAATTGTGATTATACAAGAGTGATGCTTAAAGGGGGCTGAATGGGAAAGATTTTAAACTAAATAAATTTTATGTTCGGCACGCGCTACCACTTCGCCGATGATAGCGCTACTAGTGTAGCCTGCGTTTTTTAAATTCGCAAGCGCTCGCGCCGCGTCCTTTTCCGCTACGGCAAGCAGAAGTCCGCCGCTGGTTTGCGCATCGCAAAGCATTATGTCTGGCTCGGAATCGACACCAGGCGCGATAAATTTTAAATTTTTATAGCTTCCGGCAGGGATCAGTCCTTCATCAAGGCATTTGAGAGCGCTTTTTAGAAGCGGAATTTTGCTAGGATAAATTTTAAAGCTCACGCTATCGTTTATCATCTCAAGGGCGTGTCCAAGCAGCCCGAAGCCCGTTACGTCGGTCGCGGCATGTATTTTTAAGCCTGCTAGCGCGCGCACGGCATAAAAATTTAACAAAATCATGCTCTCTATCGCGTCACGAAATTCTTCAAATTTAAGAAATTTCGCCTTTATAGCCGTAGCGATAATGCCCGTGCCGAGGGGTTTTGTTAGGATCAGCAGGTCGCCTTCGCGCGCTGTATTATTGCTCCAAAATTTACGCGGATTCACTCGTCCCGTGACGCTAAGTCCGTAATAAATTTCGGGAGTAGAGATGGTGTGACCGCCTACCAAGGCCCCTCCGCACTCTTTGATCTTGTCTTTGCCGCCGCGCAGAATTTCGCGTAGAATTTCGTTTGAGAAATGACAATCATCAAAACCCACGATGTTTAGGGCGTTTATCACTTCGCCGCCCATCGCAAATACGTCGCTTAGGGAGTTTGCCGCCGCGATCTGTCCGAAGACAAACGGATCGTCCACTAAAGGGGTGATAAAATCGAGCGTCTGCACGAGTGCAAGATCGTCGCTTATGCGAAATACGCTCGCATCTTCGTTGCTGCAGGTGGACGAAAGCAGGTTTGCATTGGGCTCGATTAAATTTCCAAGATTTTCGGTTAGACCCGCCGGGTCAAGCTTGGCGGCTCAACCGGCGGCTGCAATAAATTTCGTGAGGTTAAAATCTCTGTAGATCATAGCTTGATTACTTCGTATTTTGATAGGACGTCCATGATTTCGTATGCGTTTGAAATCTCGCCGATTGCGAGCTTATCGACTAGCTTGTAGCCCTCTAGGCAGCTTCCGCAGCTTAAAATTTCAGCTCCCGCTTCGTTTAGCTTTTTAATCGCCTCAAAGCATTCGTGACCGCGGTTCGTGGTTATAAGCACGGCGTTGTTTACACAGATGAGCTTTACGGGTTTTTCGTCTAAGCTTAACGCCGCGCCTAAAAATTTTGCAAGCAAGCTCTTTCCGATCGGGCCGCTTCCGCACTGTTCCTCGTTTAGGAATATAACCTTGCCTCTTTTTGGCGCCGCAACGTCACAATAAATATCGTCGATACTTTCATCTTTCAGCTCGTCAGTTTTTACGGTTTTTATGAGAGTGTCGGCGCCCGCTTGTGAAATTTGCGCCTCAAAGCCATTTTTAGCCAAAAAACGTTTTATGTTTTCGCGGGGCGCTATGTCGTTTACTAAAATTTCTAAACTCTCTGCAATTTTTAGCTCACCGAGGGCTTTTTTGGTGCGCAAAAGCGGTTCCGGGCAATTTAAATTGCGACAATCTAGTTGCATATGTAATCCTTAAAAATAAAATTCTTTGAACCTCAAAGCTAATGCGAGCCGCGTGCAAGCAGGCCCGCATAAAATTTACCCAAGTTATAAGCGCGGGTACTTCGCTTCAAATTGCGATTTGGCGATCTGCCCCTTATCCAACAGCTCGCGATACCAGTAGTGGTGAAGGACGTAAACTTCCTCCTCCGGCTTGTGTCCGTCGATCATCGAGTGGATGGCGCCGCTGATCGCAAAGACCGCCATGTAGATATGCACGAGCAAAAACACCGCGCAGACCGCACCCAAAAAATTATGAATAATCGCGCTTGCTCTTAAAATTTCGATCTGGCTCATACCTAGCGCACTTCTCATTGCGGGAATATCGTAGTCTAGGAAAAACATCGACGCGCCCGTAGCTATCATTACTATGCCGCCTAAAGTCGCGACCCAAAACCACGCTTTCTGCCCGGCGTTAAATTTACCCGCAGGAATCGTGCGCTTCTTTTTGTTTAGATAGCCGCCCACGATCATCATCCATCTGATATCGTAAGTTCTCGGTAACATACGCCAAAACCATGTCACTAGCATAGGTATAACGGCAATCGCAAACGCTATCGTAGCTAGCCCGTGAGCGTTTTTACAAAACCTCACGAAAGCGCCGCCGCCGAATTCCTCGCCAAACATCATAATCAAGCCTGTCGGAACCAAAATCGCCCATGCGACGGCCGCTACAAGATGGTATAGTCGCTCAAATTTATTAAACGCATAGATCGGCTTTCCTGCATGATGATCGAAGTGCTTCGGTCCTATGATCGCGTAGTGCCCAATAAAAGCTATGATTACGCCCAAAACCGCGCCCAGTGCCAACCAAGCAAAAAAGCCCGAGCTTTGCAGATGTCCTTGAAATTGCAGAAAAATCGGACCGAAGCCGTTGCCGTAGCTATCGATGTTTTCAAGCCTTGCATTGCCCCAAACATCGCTATTTCCCTGCACGATATCGGCGTATTTTTTCTCTTCGGCCTGCGCATAAATACAGGCGAAAAGCGCAAGAAACAATCTTTTCATGGATTTCCTTAAGTATAAAATTTCAAGCCGATTATATCATTTTTTGCAAAAAATTTTCTTAGAAAGCAAAATTACATTTTTGTATTAAGAGCTCGCATCTAGTTTCGCCGCGCATACTCGTCGTAGCCGAATTTTTTGATCATTAAAACCTCTCCACGCTCGTCCGCTAAGACGAGATCGGGCAGTTTGATGCCGTTAAAGGTCGTATTTTTCACGATAGTGTAGTGGATCTGATCCTCGAAAATCACCCGATCGCCGATGTTTAGCGGCGCGTCAAATTTATACTCGGGCTGTCCGCTCTCAAGCCCCGCGACGTCGCCTGCGAGGCAGGTATTTCCGCCGAAGCGGTAGCTAAATTTACCGCTCTCGCTCTCGCCGCGCACCGTAGGACGATACGGCATTAGCACGGTATCTGGCATGTGCGCTTCGGAAGAGGCGTCCAAGATAGCGATTTTAGCGCCATTTTCTACGATATCAAGCACGCTAGCGACCAAATACCCGCACTCCCAGCCTACCGCCTCGCCGGGCTCAAGATAAATTTCGACCTCGTATTTTTCGCGAAATTTTTTAATCAGATCTATCAGCAGCTCCACATCGTAGCCTGCGCGCGTGATATGATGCCCGCCGCCGAAATTTAGCCACTTTAGGGCTCTAAAATACTTGCCGAATTTCGCCTCGAAAACCTCAAGCACCCGCTCTAGGCTCTGAGCGCTTTCTTCGCACAGCGCGTGAAAATGCAGCCCCGAGATGCCGCGCAAAAACTCGCCGTCTTGCAAGATCGCCCGCTGCAGCGCTTCAAGGCTCATCCCAAGCCTACTAAAGCTGCCGCACGGATTATAAGCGTCTTTGGGCGCGAAGGAGGTCTGCGGATTTAGCCGCAAGCCGCACGATGCTCCCGCAGCGAGCGCCTTTGCGCGGTATTTTTGCCACTGCGCGGCGCTATTGAATACGACGTGGTTTGAAATTTTTAAAATTTCATCCAAATCATCCTCTTTGAATGCGGGCGAGTATGTGTGGATTTCGCCGTTTTTGATAAATTCCGCGGCAAATTTTGCCTCGTGCAGACCGCTGCAAGTGGCACCCCAGAGGTATCTGTCTACGTAGGGCATCGCGAAGCTAAACGCAAAGCCTTTTAGCGCGCACAAAATTTTTGCTCCGCTTCGCTCGCCTACGCCGCGTAAAATTTCTAAATTTTTTACCAGTTTTTGCTCCTCGCACACGTAAGCGGGGGTCGAAATTTCATCGATTTTCATCGTTTTTCCTCATTAAATTTTTACGCAATTATATAAAATTTTATAAATTTTTGGTTAAAATCGCCCAATCTTTAAAAAAAGGACAAAAATGGTAGAGGTAGAATTTTTAGGGCCGATCGGGCGCGAGCCCCTGTGCCTAAACGCAAACTCCTTGCAGGAGGTAAAAGCGGAGCTGCAAAAGGACGAAAGCCTGCGAGAGTGGCTCGCAAACTGCGCCGTAGCGGTAAACGATAAGATGATTTATGATGCGAATTTCGCGCTTAAATCCGGCGATCGCGTGAGCCTTCTGCCTCCCGTTTGCGGCGGCTAAGCTTAGGAAGCGGCGATGAGCGAGGCTAAATTTAATCCGGAAATTTTAAGCAAGATCGAGCCTGAAATTTATGAGGGCAGCTTGGACGTGAACGCGATTTTATCGCGCTGGTACGCTAAATTTAAAGACGCAAATTGCGGCGCGTTCATCACTTTTGTGGGCATCGTGCGCGATGAGGGCGGCATCTGCGCGCTGAGCTTCGATATCTATGAGCCGATTTTGCGGACTTGGTTCGAAGCGTGGCAGCAAAAGGCCGCGGCACGGGGCGCATTTGTGCTTTTTGCACATGCAAACGGGGGCGTGCCTATCCACGAAAGCTCCTACGTTGCAGGTGTCGTAAGTCCGCAGCGTAAGGTCGCTCTGGCGCTAATAAACGAGTTTGTGGAGGATTTTAAGGCGGCCGCGCCGATCTGGAAATACGACGTAAAGGGCGGCAAAATCGAGGGCGGCAAAGTAGTAGGCGGGAAGAGGATCTACGCGGCGGATCGCTCGCAGAGGATAAAAGGCGCAGGGCTTTTGGGCTAAATTTGAAAGCGCGACCGGAGACTATGATGAGCTTTATAGAACGGTTGCGTGCAGATAAATCTTGCAAGGGGTATATAAATAGTGACGAATAAATTTGTTATTGATCTAAATTTTAATAAAGCGAGCTCATGGTTTTGCGTAATAATATTTTTTATATTCTTGAATGCTTTTTTCAATTTTTTGGCAGTTTCCTATGGGGAGAGCTATCCATATAACACTTTTTTGTTCCCGCCAGGAGATTTGCATGCCGATTTAATCAAAGTCGCTTTAAGCTATCTTCGAAACAAGCAGATAGACTATCATGAATGGCCGCAACTGTTTCAAAATTACTATATAAACAATGAATATGGCAATTTAGACAAGTTGCAAACAGGGGAGCTTACTAACTTTCATCTCCCTCCTCTTACTACCATCATAGCACTTATAAACGCAAAGATTTTACAATGCACGGATCCAAATTTTCTCCTCATTTTATTTTATGCAATAGCATTTTGTTCTATATTTATTTTAGCTTTATTTTTCGGCGGAAATGACAAAAGGCGACTGTTTTTGTTTATAATGCTTTTATTTAGTTACCCTATGCTTTTTACTCTTACTCGAGGTCATATATATGCGATAATCACAAATTTTATGACAATATTTTTCTTTTATAGTGTTTTTAAGAAAAATAATATTATTGTGCCGATCGTGCTTATGGCCATAATGTTTAATATGCGTCCTAATTCATTTTTCTTAAGTTTATTATTTTTTAACTATGGTTTTAAGAAAGGTCTTGCGGGGATCATATTTTCCGCTCTGATTGGTATCGCGCTATTTGTAGTGTATTTAAATATAGCTAGCTATTTATATCCGGATTATAATTTTAAAAATTTCAAAAGAGGGGTTGAAATATATTATAAACTCTCAGTTTTGGGAGATGGGGGAGATAGCTTTAATAATTCTTTGCTCGGAGCATTCAAATTTTTAAAATTTGAAAACATAGAGATTATTAATAAGATAATTTCCGTTTCTTTAGGCCTTATTGCACTTTTATCTCTATACCTATTCGCAAAGCATAAAATTAGTAGCTTTGATTTTATTTTCTTAATCTGTTCGCTTTATACGCTTGCATCGTCTGTTTTTGCGACATACTATATGGCTATATTTTATACTTTTTTGCTCCTTTTATTTAAATTTGATATAAGATCAAAATTTACTTTGCCTATAGTTATCGCAAGCGCCTTTTTACTAATACCGAAAAATTATATTTTTAAATCATATACTTCATTGGAGGTTCTGATAAATCCCATTTTTCTGCTTGGAGCAATTGTCTTTATACTTTATAAATCTATTCTTTTGGATAAATATGAAGCCGGAGCGGTCTAACTTTTTTAAAAACGATATAGCTCAGTCAAGGCGTTTTATCTGTTCTTGCAATCCTCTTAAAAAATCAATTAGGTCAACTCGATCATCTAAGCTTAAAGAATTTAAGAGATGAAAAGTTTTAAGAGTAGAATTTAACTGTTCTAAATTCCTTGGGCCTATGATTATTCCATCATAAGCAGGATTTGTATAGATAAAAGACATATTAATATCATTTATTGTATTAAAACCGATATCTGATAAAATATTATTATTGTTTAAGGCGTCGTAGAAGACCTTTCTCAATCTATTTGGATGCTCTATACCTCGGATTTTAGCCGATACGCTATCATCTCGCGCGACTTTTAATCCGCCTATATTTATTCCATAAGCACAGTAGCGTGCCTTTGGGAAGAATTTTTGATATTTTAATCTAGCATTATTTGTTAATAAATTCTCTTTGCATTGAATAATCCAACAATCGGCAAGCTCGGGCATCGATTCATAATAATCTTTCGGATTTTCTATCCCTGATAGTCCGATATCGATATCTCGGCTCCTTAGTTCATTTAAAGCAAATACCGTCTCTTTGATCAAATCAGAATTTTTTCTATTATCCCAATGCACGGATATACAAGCTAGTGAGTTACCAAAATTCAGTAGCAAATCATCGTATTCACTAAAAATATATTTTTTACTCAAATTTATTGAAGAAGAGCCTAAATTATCGACAGATCCGATCTTTACTAATACTAAAATGGAATTTCTATGCATACTGCACCATTGCGATAGCCATCGTAAGGCTAGACCATAATCTTTCTTGCTCTTATTGATAGGATAATTTGTAGCACAATCTACATAGGAATTCCCTGCTTCTACAAATCTATCTAAAATATAAAATGCCTCAGCCCTAGAGATCGCCCAACCCCACAAAGCAGTCCCCAAAATAAGCTTTTTAGTCTTCATTTTGTTTGAGTCTTTTTTTTAAATTAAAAATTGCTTTAAGATATTCTATGGTTAGTTTAATAATTTTTACTTTAGAGTTTGGATCGTCCGTCCATCTTATGGGTAGATCTAAAATTTTAAATTTCTTATAATCGGCGACGACCAAAAGCTCTGTAGAGAAGAACCAGCCATCGTTATTCGCTCCATTTTCTATCAAAGCTTCCAATATATCTCTTTTTAAAAATTTAAACCCGCACATTCCATCCGTAAAATTGCCGCGAAAGTTCAAATTTACAATTTTATTAAAAATTCTACTCGTAAAATTTCTAATAATCGACCTTCCTATGACGACAGATTCTTTTGCAAGTCTCGTTCCTGCGACCATATCGTATTTATCGCTTAAAAGTGCATCAAACACTTGATGCAAATGCTTAATGTCCGTAGACAGATCAAGATCCATGTAGCCTATTATACCGGCTTTGCTACTTAACCACGACGCTTTTAATGCCCTACCGACACCCTTTTCTTCAAGCCTTAAATATCTTATCCTAGGGTCATTTTCTTGAAATTCCCGCGCTATATGGCTTGTTTTATCGTTTGAGCCGTTATCCGATATAACAAGCCCTATTTGTCCATAGCGACCGCAATTCTTATCTAAAAATTCTATTATTTTCAGAATTTGATTTTTTAAAGTCTTTTCTTCGTTTAAAACGGGTATCGTTATTTCTATATCGGGTACAAACATGGTCTATCTTAAATATTTGAAAAAATATTCCAAAAATCTCTTTTTTTAACACCCAAAAAATCTTTGGCTTCTTTTATAGTATCAAGTATATCATAAATATTATCTATCTTTCCGCCCATTATATTTGAAAAATTTTTTATCCCGTAATCCTTAGTAAATAAAATAGGCCTTCCGTCATTCATCTCATTTTTAACCAATACCGTCTTTACCTCAAATATACTATCTTTATAAATTACATCTTCAAGCATCGGAATATATCTTTTCGCATCATTAATCATATATTTAAAATTTGATTTTTTATGATACGAGTTAAGAACGTCGTATCCGTTATGATATTCTTCGCGATCAATCCAACTACCGTGTGGAGTATATCTTACGTGGCTAAACGTATTTAGACCCTTTGAAGGAAACGGCATAATTGAAAAAAATGGACCGTCCATAACGGTAATAGAAAAATTCTTTAATTCGTCTGGCATCTCTATTAGAGACATCTCCGTAATTTCATGTTTTAAATTTAATAATGGCAGGTTAGAGCGTTGCAAAATAGTATTCAATCCGGAATAGGTGCAATTAAATACAAATTTTGCGCAGATGCTTTCATCTTCTTTTAAATTCACGCTTATATATCCATCGTTTCCATTTTCAATATTATAAACGGTAGTATTTAGTCTTAGCTCGCATTTTGTTTCAATATATTTTTCTTGTATAATTTCTTTTAAAATTTTTGCATCAAATGCAAATTCTTTTACTCTAAAGACATCCTCTATAAGCCTATCGTCAAACATCGCCTTAATACTACTAGGGGCTACCTTGATTGGGGCCCCTAGTTTTTTATACATTTCATAAAACTGTTTAGAGCTTACTTTGGAGCCGATTCTTGCAATGGCATAATATTTGTCAAAGTCGTCTTTTATAGCCTTTGCAAAGTCTCTTATAAATTTAGGAAAATTCGCCATTGATCTTAAAGCCGTTACCAAACTCCTTGGATAATGGTAACCCATATGAACTCTTGCTTGATTTACATAGCTAGCTCTTTTTAATATATCGTCTTCTTGTTCTATTACGACGACGTCATCAAAATATTCTTTCAGAAACATCCCTAGCGTTGAACCGAAGAAGCCCCCCCCTATGACGATACAATCATATTTTTTCATATGCTTCAAAATCCCTATTTTACTCTTTATCTACATTTTTTTTAGACGAGAATAACGTCAAACTACTTTTTTCATCTGAAATTTCATATAATGGAGTATTTTTTTGATTTTGAATTATTATTCTGATATGTTCTCCCAAAATAGCCAATACCAAAAAAAGTATAAAGAAAGTAAAAGAGGTGTACAAATTTGAAGAAGTCCATCCGCTTGCTACATTTTTATTTAAGATATAGCTTATCAATACATACAAAATATAAAATAAATTTAAAGTGGATGCGAATAGCGATAATATGGTTGCTGTCCTAATTAATCTATTTGAATAATTTACTATAATATCTATAGTAAAATTTACATTTTGTAAAAATGTTCTTTTATAGTTTTCTTTACCGATAGGCATATACGAGTAATCACATTTTGAAAAGCCGTTATTTAATTGAATCAACCTCAGAAATTTTACTTTATCCTCATTTTTCGTTATATGATTCATAACCTTTTTATTTATAACAAAAAAATCACTATGCATACTATTCAATTTTGCGCCGGTAAATATAGATACTATCTTATAAAATAGTTTTGACATCATTGATTCAAAAATAGTTCGCACTTTTTGCTCTCGCTTGCCCATGGCTATATCAAAAGCTTCTGCCTTATCAAGGATACCGATTACATCTTTTATATCCTCGTGCTCCAAATCGGCAATACAGCAAAAATCTCCTATGCAATTTTCTATCAAAATCGTATGGGCTATTTCAATATCTACGGTATTTGACAGTTTAATAATTCGCGTATTAGTTATACTTTTTATTAGCTCGTCGCATCGTTTTTTACATTCTGCATCACTAGTAAAATCTAATATTAAAATTTCAAAATAATTATAAACACTCTCCATTAAAGAATGAAGCTCTATTATCTTTCTTACGTCGGAATCATCATAAAAAATGATACCTATTGATATAAAATTATCTTTTTTCATATGAAATTCCCTTTATCCAAATACGCTATACGCGCCGATTATTTAATACATACACGAAATATAAATATTCATAAAAATCAAATTACTCATATATTGATTCTTTCTATGAAATCCAATCTCCTGTAAATTTTAAAATTTAAAAATATCTTTAATCTCTACGAGCTCTTTAGATATTGCAAAATCAATAGATTTATTTGCGTAATCACACCTAAAGATCGGCTCAAGCACCTCGGCGAAAAAGCCGTTTAGCCCCTCCTGCATGATCTGCGCGCCACTTTGATAGCGCGCAAGCCCCATAAATACGCCGTGTCCGATCGCACCCAAGCCCTTTGCCTCATCGGCGATAAATTTATTCAGTGCCTTGCAAACCGCAACGACCGCGCTTGCATTTACGATCTCGCGATCCCTTAAATAATCCTCAAGCGCGCCGTAATCGCACTCGCATCTGATCCATCTAAACGCCTTTGCAATCGACGGCGAAACGCATTTGTACTCATTAAGAGTGCATAGGACGTATAAATTTTTAGGCACCGCAAAATATGAGCGACCGTCCTTTAAAACGACGCTAGCGCGCGCTTTCTCGCCCTCTTCAAAGCTGTCGATTATGTGAGAGTTTTTAGTACGGATCAGCGAGAGCTCATCATTCTCGTCGTAGCGACGATCCAAAAGCACCGCCGCCTCGCCTAAAATTTTATCCAAACTCGCGGCACCTGCATTGTCAATCAGAAAATAATACTCGCCCTTCGGATCTTTTAGCGCCTCTTTGCAAAGCGCTTTAAACTCGCCATTGATGAAACTTTCGCCGTAAAATCCGTCTATAAAATCGCAGTATTCGAAGCCTTCATGTAGGCAAACGTAGCGAAAATTTTTCGTCGCAAGTTTCTTTTCGGTGATCAAAGATCGCAGCCTGCGGGTCTTGCCGGTGCCGATCGCGCCGTAAAATATCGTATTTTTCGCGACCTCTTCGCTTTTGTAGTTTTTGACGTATTCGAAAAATAGCGACGAATACACGATCCTAGCCGCTCCCACGACGTCCTGCGGATACGGGGTAAATTCCGCGATAAATCGCGAACTTACTTCGTAAAATTCTTCGAAAATTTCAACCTTTTCGTCGTAGAGCAAGGATAAAATTTGCGCGGTTTCATCGCGATAAATGAGAGTCGGAAACTCATCGTTGCACTGCGCAAATATGCTAGCTAGCAGATAGAGCTTCTCGCGCGAAATTTGCGCGAAATCGCCGTCCTCGGCAAGTCCTAAATTTAGCATCCCATCATCGCTTAAGTAGCTGTCGATCAGATAGAAATTATCGGCATTTATCGCGGATTTTAAAAATTCCATCAGCACGAAAGGCTGATTATGCAGCGCGACGTCGAAAAAATCGATCGCCAAAGCGCTGTCCACCGCCGTAAGAAGCCTGTAAAGCTCATCGTAGAAATTGACTAGCTTTTGTTTAAAAATATCGCGCGCAGTGCGCTCCTGCGAATAGCTATTGAAATTTTTGACGATATTTTCGATGAAAACATAAAGCGAGACGATATTTTTATCCTCGCCACTAAGCACGCTATCTACGCTTTTTACGGCATTTTTAGGAAACAGCTCCTTTTTGCCGACGATGCGGTCTTTGAAAGCGAAATCGTAATAAAACGCGCTGATATTGGAATCAAAAAACTGATCCATAAAGAAATACTCGGCGTGCGCGAACTTCTCGCCCAAAGATAAAATTTTGCAGCTTCTAAGATTGCCGTCACTGAGATTTATATACAGAGTTTGCAAAAACTCGTTCTCGGCCTCATCAAAGCTCGCCAGACAGCGTTTGATCTCGCCTAAATACTTTGAAATCGCGGTTTGTTTTTTAAGCCAGAATTGGTTTTTGTTGTGATTTTTCCAGCTGACGACCAGCGACTCTATCTTTTCCTTGCTAAAATCTTGCATGACTCATCCTTGAAAGATTAAAATTGTGTATTGTACTTGAATTTAAATAAATAATTAATAAAACTCTGATCTCGCGACAGAGCGCGAAAGCAAATTTTATTAAATTTACGCGCCCGGGGCGATAGGAAATTTTAAAATTTACTGCGCGCTAGATCTATCCGCGACCCTGCACCAACGGGACGAATTCGCAGGCGCCAAGTTCCTCTTCTTTGATCTCGCTTGGCGAAATTTTACTAAATCTAACGATCTTTTGCGAGCCGCCTCTATTCATCGGAGCGACCAAAATTCCGCCGTCCGCAAGCTGCGCAAACAGCCGCTCGTCGATCCGCTCGGCGCACGCAGAGAGCAAGATCCTATCAAAAGGGGCAAAATTTTTCCATCCCGCGTTGCCGTCGTCATGACGCAGGCTGATATTTGAAATCCCGAGATTCGCAAAGTGCCTTTTCGCCTCGCCCACCAGCCGCTCGACGCGCTCGACGGCAAAGACGCGGTGAACCATCCTGCTTAAAATCGCCGCTTGATAGCCGCTGCCGCAGCCGATCTCTAAAATTTTCTCGACCTTCGGATCCACGTTTAGCGCCATCGTCATGCGCGCGACCGTCAGCGGCGAGCTGATCCACTGGCTGGCCAAAATGGGCTGCGCGTTAAGGCTGAAAGCGTGCGCGCCGAGCGGAGCGAACTCGCTTCTAGCGACGCTACAAAACGCCTCAAAAAGCGCCGGATTTAAACTTACCTGCTCGGCAATGTCGTTCGCCATCTTTTCGCAGCGAAGCCGCTCTAGCGAGACCATAACGCGCTCCCGCCCGGCCGGGCGTTAAATTTAAAGCCGCGGAAATTTTCGCTTCGCTTAAATTCGGGGTCGATAAAATTTTTAAAAATACCGCCAAAGCGTTCGCGCTGCACCGAAAAAGCATACGCCGCATTTCGGTACATAGCGCGGCTAAATTTTAAAAATTTTGCCGACGATGGAGCACTTGCAGCGCTCATCGCATGCCCGTGCCGCGACAATAAAGCGCCTGCCGCACTTTCGTGCCGCGCAGAAAAAATTTCTCCCGCGCTGCCGAACTCGGCCGATAAAATTTGAGCTTTGCTTCCGCGCTGCAACGATGAAATTTGCGCCGAGTATCCGAACCCTGCCGCAAAAGCGCGTCCTAATAAAATTTGTTGCGTGCGTTTGAGCTCGGGTAAAAGAGCGTGCGATGAATCCGCAAGCCGCACAAGCAAAACTTCTGCTGCACAAGCGCCCGCCGCGCCCCGAGACGGCGCCGAAAAAGCATTCCTAGCGCGCGTAGGCTTCACCGCTAAAGCCTCTACCGCATACCAAAGCCGCGCCGCACGAGCGCATGCGCTTTTAAAAATACTCGCCATATAGGCGCGCGTCGCCAAAACAGAGCAAAATTTCAAACCGCAAAATCCGCTAAAAATCATCGAAACTCAAACTTCCTTTGCTGTAGTTCGTGACTTTGCTCTCGAAAAAGTTGCTCTTTTGATCGTTAAATTTAGAAAAATCATCGACCCATTTTATCGGATGTTTCGCGTCGTATCGCTTCTCAAGCCCGATGGCAAGCAGGCGCTGATCGACCAGGTAGTGGATATATTCTTCGATGATGTCGTCCGTAAAGCCCATGATTTGGTTATCCGTGATGTATTTGCCCCAATCTATCTCTAAGTTTCCCGCCGTCTCGAACATCTCGTAAATTTTATCCACGTTGCGTTTGTTAAACAGATCGGCGCGCTCCTTGCGGACGGAATTTATCATGTTTTGAAAGAGTAGAAGATGCGTGATCTCGTCGCGCTGTATGAAGCGGATCATCTGCGCGCTGCCTAGCATCTTGCCCGCGCGAGCAAGCGCATAGATCGACGTAAAGCCGCTGTAGAAGTAGATCCCCTCTAAAATTTGATTCGCCACCATCGCTAGTAGCAGCTTATCGTCGCTAACCTCGCCCGCGAGCTCCTCATAGACGCTTGAGATGTAGTCATTTTTCCTACGAAGCATATCGTCGTGCTTCTCCATCTCGTAAATCAGATCGGTGTTTTCACAGATCGCCTCGACCATGACGGCGTAGGATTTGCTGTGGTTGGCCTCCTCGTAGGCTTGGCGAGCGAGCACGGCGTTGATCTCCGGAGCCGTGATGTAGGGGTTGATATTATCGGCGAGATTGTTGGTCTGAAAGCTATCCATCGATATCAGCTGGCTCCACACGAGATCATACATCCGCTTCTCGGCGCTTGTAAGATTGAAGTTATAATCGCGCACGTCGTCCGTGGTATCGACCTCTTTAGGAAACCAGGTGTTGGCCTCCATCAGATCCCAAAGCTTCAGCGCCCATTGATATTTCGCCTTGGTAAAATTTAAAATACCCTGCGGATTGCCGCCGAAGACCTTGCGATCGGTAAGCGTCTCGTCGGAGAAGGGGTTGTAGATTTTTTTCCTATCCATTTTTTGCCTTTTTAAAAATTTCGGCGTATTTTAGCCAAAGCAAGCTAAATTTACCTTTTGTTTTGAAGCGGCTGCCTGCACGGCGTGAAATTTGACGTGAAGCTAAATCTGCACGGTATAAAATTTTACGCCGCAGACGGAGCCGAATTTAAACATAGCAAGCGGCGGCAAGGCAAATTTTAAAGCTTTCGACGGAACGAAATTTTATCGCAGCTCAATATATGCCGGACAATGCGCGGCGCGCTAAATAAAATTTCATCGCGTTCATCGCGGTAAGATGCTCGTGGCAGCGCAAATTTAATCAAAATTTCGAAGTTCGATCTTTAGATCGGTGTGGATTTTGCTCGGATCAAAGCTCGCAAGCGGTGCGTCTAAATTGCCGAAATTATCGCCGGTGGGCAGAAAGTTTTGCAGATAATAAACGCCGCGATAACCCTCGCTGTATAGAATTTGCGCCATCTGCTCGATCTTCGCTTCATTTAAAAAATCCGCATGCACGGTCGTGCGCACCTCAAATTTAAAATTTCGCCGCAGCAAAAGCCTAAGAGTTTGTAGAAATTTATCGTATAAGCTTGATTTCGTGATGAGCTCAAAATCCTGCCGCGGCGCCTTAAAATCAAGCGCGATATAATCGATCAGCCCTAAGTTTAGCGCCTCTTCGATCTTTTGCGGATTTGATCCGTTGGTGTCAACCTTGAGCAAAAAGCCGCGCTGCTTAACTTCGTGCGCCAGCGGGATAAAATCGCTCGCACAGGTGCATTCGCCGCCGCTAAATACGATGCCCTGAAGCTTGCCCGCGCGCGCATCTAAAAAGCGCAGAAACTCTTCGTTTGAAATTTTACCCCGTGAAGTAACGATTTGTGGGTTGTAGCAGTAATTGCAGCGCATATTGCAGCCGCAAAACCACGCAATCGCGGCGATGTGATCGGCAAAATCAAGCATCGTAAACGGCGTGATTTCATAAATCTGCGCATTACGCAGGTTTAAGGCTTGCGGCGGCTTCGTATGCGTTTGTTGCATTTGGCCGGTAGCGGCGACTAGGCGATCTGCTTTTTGTCTTTTTTCTCTTCAAAAAAGACGCGCTCTTTGTGCTCGCCCTTCTTTCCGATATTAAAGCTCTCTACTGGGCGCAAATAGCCCATCACTCTTGTGTAAACGACGCATTTTGTGCGTTTTGCTTCTAACTCTTTTGGAAATTCCATTCTCCATCCTTTCATTAAGATTAAAATTTAAATCGCTATTTAGGCGCCCTTGCTCTGCTTGGCTTTGTATTCCGCCAGCAGCTCCTCGTCGCATTTCGGGCAGTATTCATGCTCGCCGCTGATGTAGCCGTGCTTATGACATACGCTGAAAATCGGCGTGATCGTGATATAAGGAAGCTTGTAGTTTTGCACTACGCTTTTTACGAGCTGTTTGCACGCCTGAGCCGAGCTTATGCGCTCCTTCATATACAGATGCAGCACCGTGCCGCCTGTATAGGAGCTTTGCAGCTCGTCCTGCATCGCCAGCGCCTCAAACGGATCGCTTCCGAAATTTGCCGGAAGCTGCGTCGAATTGGTGTAGTATATGTTTTTATCAAATCCCGCTTGGATGATATCTGCGTAGCGCTTCTTATCCTCTTTAGCGAAGCGATACGTAGTTCCCTCGGCAGGCGTGGCTTCGAGATTGTATAGGTTGCCCGTCTGCTCTTGAAACGAGCGGATCTTCTCACGCAGATATTCAACCATTTTAAGGGCAAATTTACGCCCGAATTCCGTCGTAATATCTTCTTTGTTGCCGCTGAAATTTCGGATCATCTCGTTTGCGCCGTTAATGCCAATAGTACTAAAATGGTTATTAAAGCCCGGCAGATAGCGCTTCGTGTATGGATACAAACCGCGCTCAAACATCTCGGTTACAAATTTTCGCTTCTTTTCAAGCGTCGATTTAGCAAGCTCCAAAAGCTCATCCAGCCTCGCATACAGCGCCTCTTCGTTATTTTTATACAGATAGCCTAGGCGGGCTAAATTTATCGTTACGACGCCGATGCTTCCCGTCATCTCTGCGCTTCCGAAAAGTCCGCCGCCGCGCTTAAGAAGCTCGCGCAGATCAAGCTGCAAACGGCAGCACATCGAGCGCACAGCGCCAGGCTTATACGCCTTTGGATTGGGTACGCGCTCGCCCTTTTCGTTCGTGATATATTGCGAACCGATAAAATTTTGAAAATAGCTAGAGCCTACTTTGGCGGTGTTTTCAAATACCGCGTCGGCCGCAGGAGTATCCCAATCAAACTCCTCCGTTAAATTCACTGTAGGAATCGGGAAAGTAAAGGGCTGGCCGCACTTATCGCCCGTGGTTAAAACCTCGTAAAACGCGATCACGATGCGATTCATCTCGGGCTCGAAATCGCCGTAAGTCAAAGCCTCGAGTGAGTCCTTGCCGCGCCTTTTAGCCTCGGCCAAAAGCTCCTCGTCGTGTAAATTTTTAAATAGATGCTCGTTATTATGCGTAGGAATCTGCGTCTTTAGATCATCCGGGCAGGTCATATCGATGGTGACGTTGGTAAACGGGCTCTGCCCCCAGCGCGCCGGGACATTTAGGTTAAACACGAAGCTCGTGATCGCCTTTTTGACCTCATCGTCGCTTAATTTATCGCGGAAAACGTATGGCGCCAGATAGGTGTCAAAGCTGCTAAACGCCTGTGCGCCCGCCCATTCGCTTTGTAAAATTCCAAGAAAATTCGCCATCTGATACAGCGCTTCGCGGAAATGCTTCGGTGCCTTGCTCTCGACGCGACCGCGCACGCCGTTAAAGCCCTCGTTTAGAAGCACGCGCAAGCTCCAGCCCGCACAATACGCCGTAAGGCAGTCCAGATCGTGGATATGATAGTCGCCGTTTCGGTGTGCCGCGCCCTCCTCGCGAGAGTAAATTTTATCTAGCCAGTAGTTTGCGATGACCTTGCCGGCGGTGTTATTGATCAGGCCCGCGTTTGAGTAGCTGGTATTGGAATTTGCTAAAATTCGCCAATCCTGCTTGCTGATATATTCATTGACCGTCTGGGTGCAGTTGATGTAGGTCGTATCCTCCTCAAGCCCCAAAATGTGCTCGCGCTGCATCTTGTGCGTGTGGCGGTAGATCATGAAGCTTTTCAAAACGGCGAAATCGCCCGCTTCAAAGAGCTTTTTCTCGATGAGATCCTGAATATCTTCGACGCTTAATTTATCTTTAAAAACGATCGCGCTCATTACATTATCAAAGACTTTTTCGTCAAACTCGCTACCCACGCTTTTGTAGGCTTTTTTGATAGCATCTTTTATTTTGTAGGATTGAAATTCTTGAAAACTTCCGTCTCTTTTAATGATTTTTTTCATAAGCACCCCGAGAATTTTCTGAATAAATTGGCAGAAAGTATATCAAGGAATCTTTAACTCAAAATTAAAGGAACGAGCGGAATATCCGTTACAAATTTTGCTTATAAAAAACGAAATTTAACCAAATCTCGCTATAATCGCGGAGTTTATTTTATAAAATTTGGAAATGCTATGAAAAATTTTAAAATAAGTTTTTTCGCGATCTTGCTATGTGCCTTGTTAGCGGGCTGCGCTGCGCTTAAAGGCTCTAAAAGCACGGATAATTCGGCACTTGCAGGAGGCATCGACCACGCTGGGTATTCAAACGCGTATCTGGAGCGCATCGCAGGCGAAAGCATCGCTGATCTACTCTCAAAGCGTATCGTCGGCAAGAGAGGCGGTAGATTCAGCGTCGTCGGCATCGAACCACTGGACGGGACGAACGCGCACGGCGTGGATGCGGAATTTTTGAGCAAAAAAATTAGAATTTCGCTGCTGCATTCAGGCAAAGCAGTCGTCACAGACGCTCCAAGCAAAGACGAACTCGTATTTAGCAACGATGGCGTAAGCCGTGGCTATCACGCCGTAGAAAGCGGCTCGATCTACGCGCCGGATTACATCTTGGTAGGTAAAATTTTACCGCAAAGTCCCGCTGCGGCAAACGATGGTAAGGCAGGATCTAAAAAAGCAAAAAGCTTAAATTCTGCAGCTAAAAATTCTACCGCGCAAGCAAGCGAAGGCCTACTTTTAGAACTTTCGATGATAGATACTCGCAACAACAAAAGCGTGTGGAAGTATAAAAAAGCGCTTCAAAAGCAAATTTAAGGAATTTTTCGCTAAACTCACAATTCATTTTTTGAAAGGCGGTGAGGAAAGTGCCTGGAGTAAAGGTATATCCGAACGAATCATTTGACGAAGCTTACAGACGCTTTAAGAAGCAGACTGATCGTAACCTAGTCGTTACCGAGGTTCGCGCGAGACGATTTTTTGAGCCGATGACGGAAGTCCGCAAAAAGCAAAAAATTTCAGCTCGCAAAAAGATGCTTAAACGTCTTTACACGCTACGTCGCTACGAGTCACGCTTGTAGCAGTCTGCGCGGATTTGCGGATTTTAAATTTGCAGATCTGCGCGAAATTTTATCTCACATCTTTTTAAATTTACAGCCTGCTTGAAATTTACCCGCCGCGCCAGCGCCGAAATTCCGATCTAAATTTTAAAATTTACCCGCCTTTTTGCGGCGCCTGCTTTATACAACATATCCGCCAGCGAGCCGCTAAATTTTGAAATTTATCTTTACCTATTCGTTTTTTAGATATACTTTTGCATAAATTTCAAGGAGCGAATATGGATTTAAACGACTACCTGCACACTCAAGACCAGCAACCCTCAAACCCGCAAGAAAAAGAAGTAGCACTCATCAAATACACCTTCATCGCGGCCTGCGCCTTAAAAGCTATAGCCGAACTGGTGCTATTGCTATTAGGAATTTACGGCGGATTAGGAGTACTACTAAGCGCAGCGGCATTCGTGCTTTTTATCTTTAGCATTTATAATATCTCTAAACTTACCGTAAGCCGCAGCCTTTTGCGCAACGTAGCCATTGCCTTTTCGGCGATATTTATAGGCGTATTGTTATTTATATTTTTAGCGGGCGGCATCATCGCTCAAATACTACTTGCATTGGGATTCATCGCATCGTTTCTGTTTTTTTATAGATTTTATCAGGAGCTTGCCGATACTAGCGGAGTCGCTATATTTTCATATTGCTTTATCGCGCTTGTATTTGCTGCTATTGCAAATGCATTTTTGGCGCGTTTTTCGCTGCCCGCTACGGTGCTGCTCAGCTTAGCGGCACTTGCACTTAATGCTTTTGCTATGTTCAGCGTAGAGGGTTTTTCTCGTTCGTATTATTCTTATGATCTTAGAGGCAAGAGATAAATTTTGATTGCTTGATCGGTTGTGGAAAGACCAGCAAAGAGCTAAATTTTTAAAATTTAAAATCAAGGAACAAGCCGTGGTCTATTTCAAACACATATTTCTCGCGCTATTTTGCGGAGCGCTGTTTTGCGGCGTACTTTACGGTGAAAATCCAAATAAAATTTCAAAGCAAAATTTTAAATCCGACTTCATTTGGGGCGTTACGATCGACGACGGCTGGTACGAGGACGCGCAAGACGCTTCAAGCGCGAAGCTGCAAAGCATCGTGCGCGCCCTGCAAGCCCTACCCGTAAAGCCAACCGTGCGCGTCGTGATGTCAAAAGAAATTAGCCCGCGCGAATACGAGCCTCTTTTTAGGCGGCTTAGCGAGGTCTCGTACGTGATGGCCTGCCCCGTGGACTCCTACGAGATGAGCTCGTACAAAAGCGTGAAAAGCTACGAAAAGAGGTTCGCGGACGCCTTCGCCGCGCTCGCGCCCTACGTGCAGATCTGGGAGGTCGGCAACGAAATAAACGGCGAGGGCTGGCTGGGGGACGATGCGAATTTCATCGCTGCCAAGATGATCGCAGCCTTCGAGCTCATCCACAAAAAGGGCGCCAAGACGGCGCTTACGGCGTATTATACGCCGAGCGGAGCGCAGAAAACGCAGATGCACGAGTGGCTGCAAAAATTCGTGCCGCAGGATATGAAAGATGGGCTGGATTATCTTTTCGTAAGCTACTACGAGGACGATAACGAGGGCTTTGCGCCTGATTGGAGCGAAATTTTTACCGATCTGCAAAGCACTTTCCCTGCTTCAAAGCTCGGCATCGGCGAGTGCGGAAACACGGCGGCGGACGCCACGCAGGCGAGCAAAAAGGCGATGATGAGGCGATATTATACGATGCCGCGATACGTGCAAAACTACATGGGCGGGTGTTTTTGGTGGTATTTCGTGCAAGACTGCGCCAGCGGGGCGGGATCCGACGCTTCAAACGGCAAAAATCGCAGCGCACGCGATAAGACGGAGGCCACGGACGAGCTACTAAAAAGCCTTAGCGAAGCAATAGGCGAAGCGTACAGATAATGCGCGGAGGATTTCAAATTTAAAGCGAAATTTTACGATTTTTAAGTGCAACGAGGTAAAATTTAGATATGAAAACTTTTATAAAAATTTTAAAAATTACGGCCTTGGTCGTGAGCGTTGCGTGCGTGCTTTTTGTGCTGTATATATTTGTGATTTTAAATTTGCTTTTTTCATCCGATACGCCCGAAGGTTGCGATCCTAGTATGCCCACTAGCGCTTGCGATTATATCGATGAAAAATTTGAAAAAGAGATACAAATTTGCCCCCAGTCGCCGCTTTGCCGAACTTAGAAAAAAGACCCGTATTTTGGCTAGGCGAGAAAAAATTCGCAGGAGGCGCGAAGTTTTATTGTCTATACATTAAGGACGATTTTGGGGTCTGGCTTAGGTATAAAGACAGCGATAGCGACGACTTTTTGCTACAAAAAGATATGCCAGAGCGCTACTATGGATACGACGAGATTGATCGTTCGCCGGATTTAGATTGGGTAAAAAGAGAGCTTGGATATTATAGCTACGGCATCTACGATATTTCGCTTTTTGAAAACGAAGCCAAGATATTTTCTCAAACGGCGTATAAGGTCGTGAGGAAATTTATCGGCTTCTTTAATCTACATTCTATAGAGGGCACCTCTTTTGCAGCTCCGCAAGGCACCGAGGAAAATTTAAACGCTATAAGCGAGCTTCAAACTCCGCTTGCGGATTTTCCGCAAAAGCAGAACTACTCCGCGCTCGGTTGGGCTGATCAGTCCGAAGCTGAAGGTTATGTCGGAGATGAAATAGCCAAAAAGCTCACTCGCAATATCTTTGAGGTCCCTGGCGACGGGTGGCGACAAACCATACGTATAAACAGCAGCGCCAAAGATATAAAGGTAATCTGCGGAGATGAAATTTGCCTCGCGCTTGCCTTTGATGAAAGCGAATTTAATCGTTGCGATAACGATACGCCTCATACGGCAATTTATATGCTAAATTTAAAGCAAAAATTTAATAATTTTCATACTCTTACTAGTAGTAATTTTAACTACGTTAAGCTCGGCGATAAATACACTTTAGACGACGTGGATTCCTTTAAAATAGTTTTATCGAGATTCAGATATATCAAGGGGTATAACAAAGATCGCGAAATCACGGACTACGAGGTTATCTTGCGAAATAGCGAGGGTGAGCAGATCAACGAAATCTGCAGAAACGAAATTAAGAGGGCTCGCAGTCGCTTGCGATAAATCTAAGATAGCGCCGCAGGATTTGATATATAAGGTCGTGATTTCGGCGCGCTTTAATTTAGCTTCTAAAATTTACGCAAGAATTTTAAAATTCTAAGCTTCAAGCTTTAAAATTTGCCCGCGGAGCTTTTAAAATTTATCGCTCGGCTTAGGTTTATTTTATCCACGCCAAGACAGCGAAATTTTTAGGGCGTCGCGATAACTAGGTGCAAGATAGTGAAATTTCACAAAGCTGCGGCGAACAAGATGCGCAGAGAATGCACGCAAATTTCAAATTTATCTAGATTTTGCCCGCCTGCCCGACGCCTAGCACAATTATTTAACTACAACCCCTCTTGCTCGCTTTACTTTTCGTTCGTCTTACGATTTACTCACCCTGCTTGATGTTGCACTTTGCCGAAGCTACTGCGCGCCCTTTCGCAAAGCTGCGCGGCATGTGGGATTGTGCCCATCGCTCGCAGGTTTTGCAGCACATGCGCGCGATAAAATTCCGTAGCGCAGGTATTTTAAATAAATTTTGATTTAAAAGCGCAGAGACAGAAGCGTTTAAATTTAAAGCTCACGTGCTCCACGGCTAGCCCGCAAGCGCTCTGCCCGCGAGCAGCCCAGCATAGCAAAAAAGCATACAGGCGCATACGCTTAAGACCGCGTTTAGCACACCGATAGCAAATTCTCGCGCCAGCAACAATTGCAGCGTATCGTAGCTGAACGTAGAAAATGTCGTAAAGCCGCCCAGCGCGCCTGCGACAAAAAATATCCGCAGGCTCTGCGTTAAATTTAGTGCGAGTAAAAACCCTATCAGCAGGCTTCCCAGCGCATTTACGCAAAAAGTAGCGATCGGAAATGCGCTCCAAAATCCGGCGCGGTCCATTGCGCGCGCGATCGCTCCGTTTAGGCCTACTCGTGCCATCGCGCCTACACAGCCGCCTAGCCCAGCTAAAATCAAGTTCGTCAATCCAAGTCCTTTTAAAATTCGTAAATTTTATTTCGCCATCTCGCCTTCATAGGACGAAAGATGTGCGACTTTGCTATTTTAACGCGGCTAGTTAAAATTCCGCTTTTAAATTTTGCTCGCGCGACGAAACGCGACGTTTGACGCGCCGCCGCAAGACGGCGATCAAACGCGCGCAGTGTAAGAGGACGGCAAGGCAAAAACTACGAGACGCAAAAGGGCGCGTAGTAAAACAGCGCGAACGCTTAAAATCGCTCTGACGTGCCCGTAGCAGGCGCCTAAACTGCGCTTGTAGCGGAACGATCGCAAAGCAAAACAATAGCGCGGCAATCGCTGCAGCGCTACTACAGCAGGCGCTACTGCAGCACCTTTTTTAACGCTAGCGCAAATAGCACGACGTATAGGACGAGCAGCCATTTTTTCTGAGTTTCGCGCTTTGCACGGCGAGCCTGAGAGGTGCCGAAATATACGCCCAAAAGCCCGCCCACGGCTAGCAGCGCGCCGCGTTCGTAATCCACATGGCCGTTGTACGAAAGGCTCAAAAGCGCGCTAAATGAGCCGAAAACGATGAAAAATAGCCCCATGCAGACCGCTCTTTTGATATCGACGCCCAAAAATCCGACCAATACGGGCGTCAGAAATACCGCGCCACCCACGCCCATGCTAAGCGCGATCGCGCCGATAACAAAGCCGATGAAAAATAGCGCCGCGCCGTGGGGATCGGCGTTGCCGCCGCTTGTTACGTTCGTGCTAAAGAGCTTGAGAAATGAGATCGCAAGCGTCAGCAAAAGACCGATCTCAAGCACGATTTCTGGCGAGTATTTTACGATGAAGCCCGATATGCTCGCGCCGCACAGCCCTCCGAGCCCCACCGCGATGCCGCTATCTAGGCGAAGCTTGCCCGCACGGTAGTTCAGATATGAGCCAAAAAGCGAGACGATGAACATCTGCATCACCGAGATGCCCGCGGCGGTCTTGACGTCGTATCCCAGAGCCATCATCACGGGCATTACGACCGTGCCGCCGCCGATACCGAAAAAGCCCGATATGAAGCCCACGACGACGCCGACAAAGGGGAGTTCTAGCATTTTTGATCCTTAAAATTTGAAGTGAAGTTTATAGCTTTAAAATTTAAAGCTTGCTAAATTTGCGAAATTTTTGATTTGGAAGCGGGGGATTTGCGGGATTTTGAGGCGAGGGATTTTGATTGTAGAATTTCAGCTTGAAATTTATGCCCCAAATTTTGATTTGAAATTTTATCTGGAGTTGGCTTGGCTTGAAAGTTTACAAGCGAAATTTATACGCGAAATTTTGCCTCAAAATTTCAAGCGCGAGATTTGCAAAATTTTAAAATTTACGGGATTTTAAGGAGTGAAATTTCGGCTTGAAATTTTATGCAAATTAGCCCGCCTGCGTTTGTTCGTATTGCGGCTTGGCAGCGGATTTTAAAATTCTGCGCCCAGACTGCGGCTCAGCGTAAATTTGAGATAAAATTTTACGTTTAGATCGCGGCGCCGTATCTTTGCCGCGATTAAATTTCGATGGAATTCTATCGCGGCAAAATTCCGCACGGTAAAATTTCAGTCAAAATTCTACGGCAAAATTTCCGCGCTCCGTATTCTAAAAATCGCCGCAAAATCGGTGCAAAGTCACGACAAGATCGCCTTAAAATTTTATACGAAGCAGGCAAACGCAAAGAGCGCGAATTTTTTGCAAAATTTACGACGAAATTTCACCGCTAAAAGCTCGTTTAAGGCCGTCCAAGACCCGCCAAAAGAGTGCCAAAAGACTAAAAAGTCGCCGCCGCAAAATCCTCGCGATGAAATTTCGCCCGCAAATTTCTCTCAGTAAAATTTTGCTTTGAATGGGGCTGGATTTGAACTCGCGGCAAATTTCCAAGGCTAAATTTTACGCAAAAATCCGCATTAAACCTGCAAAATTTATCGTAAATTTCTCCGAGCGGTTTTCGCGCCTTATGAAATTTCCAGCACGATCTCCTTTTTTAGCCCGATCTGTTTGATCTCAAGCACGGAAGCGCCACCCAAACGCAGCGCAAGCACCTCCGCCTCGCTGCAAGCGCGGGCCTGTGCGATTTCGCGCAACACCTTGCCGCGCCAGGCTTTGGCGTAGTGGCTCAGCACCTTGCTGCCTTTGATGAAACTAAAACTCAAATATTCGTGCTTCATCTCATAAAATTTCTCGTAAAATCCCGCGCGCAGATCCACGACGCACTCATCCGCCAGATACCGATCCAGCGCGGCGGAGAAGCTGTCGCGATAAAATTTCGCCACGTCTATGCCGCCAAATTTTTCGCCCTGCTTGAGCTTGTAGTTCGGCAGCGCGTCGCCGCCCAGCACGGGGCCGAAAAGGTTTGAAAAAATTATCGTATTTCGCTCCGCAAACTCCTGCGCGCTGGGGCTTAGCGACGCGTAGCCTAGAGCGCGATACGCGGTGCCGGTGTAGCGCAAAAGCGCCTTCGCGCAGCCTTTTTCAAAGATATTTTCGCGCAGGGCCGCATCCCATTTTTTCAGCCCGAAAAGCTTGCAAAGCTCCGCTTCGCTCGCTCCCTCCGTAAACTCCGCGTAGGCGCGCAGCATCTGCAGGCGCTTTTCGTAAAGCTCTGCAAAGATAAAATTTCGCTCGCAAATGCGCGAGCCGCCGCCCAGCTCGCTTTTCATCTCGCTTGGGGAAAATAAAATTTTCATACGCTCTCCTTAAAATTTGCTCATTTTACTAAAATTTTGCTTGCATTAAGCCCGCCCAGGCTCGCGCCGCCCGCTCAAATTTAAGCTAAGCAGCGTATAATGGCGCTAAAAATTCCAAGGACGAAAATGCTTTTAGAAGAGCCGCTTTTTTACTACCGCGAAATTTTAAAGACGCATCCGCAAAGCTACCTCGCAGAGGACGACACTCAGGTCATCATCGGCATCGATTGCGATTATTTCGATGGATTTAAGATGAGCTTTGAGGCGCTAAAGCTTAAATTTGATGAGGTAAAAAGCGCAAAAGCGGGCGCAAGCGAGTTTAAAAACGCGAGCTTTGCCGGGCTTTTCGGCGTTTTGGGCTACGACATCGTGCGCGCGTTCGAAAATATCGGCTCGCCGAAACAGGCACTATATGACTTCCCGCCGTTTTTTTACGCCGATGCCGCAAACTACCTGCACTACGATAAAATCAGCAAAATTTACGATTTTTACGGCAAAGACGCCCAAATTTACGAAAACCTGCGCGGGCTTAGTTCGCAAGCCTCGCAGCAAAGCTCCGCCAAAGCGACAAGCGCGCCGCAGAGCGCCACAAGAACGGACGCCGCTATAAAAGGCGGATCGAAATCGCAAGCCGTGGCGAAGTCCGAGCCTAAGAAAAAAGAGCTTAAATTTAAAATTTTAACCGATCTGGGCGCCGAGGAGTCTCATTTTAGCGCGATGGTCGAAGCTGCAAAAGAAAAGATAAAAAGCGGCGACGTTTTTCAGGTCGTGCTGGGCGAAATTTTAAAAATCGGCACGAATCTCGGCAGCCTGGAGTTTTACGAGCGACTCAAAAAGAACAATCCGAGCCCCTATATGTTTCACTTCCCGACGCCGTACGGCTGCGTTGCGGGCTCCAGTCCCGAGCTGATCATGGAGATCAAAAAGGACGAAATTTTCGTAGCTCCCATCGCGGGCACCCGTAGTAGAGGCGCGAATGCCGAAGCAGACGCGGCGCTCGAGCGCGAGCTTTTAAGCGACGAAAAGGAGCTTGCGGAGCATCGGATGCTGATCGATCTAGCTCGCAACGACATCGGCAAATTCGCCGCGCCCGCCTCGGTGCGGGTGCAAAACGCGATGCGCGTCGTGCGCTACGAAAGCGTGATGCACATCGTAAGCGAGGTCTATGGCAGTAAGCCGCGCGGGGTAAGCGCGTTTGAGGTGCTTAGCACGATCTTTCCTGCGGGCACGCTAAGCGGCAGCCCGAAGATTCGCGCGATGCAGATCATAAATGAGCTGGAGCGCTACGAGCGCGGCATCTACGGCGGCGGAATCGGATTTTGGCGCTTTAGCGGCGATGTGATGCAGGCGATCTTGATTCGCTCGGCGATCTTTGTAAATCGCGACGCGCAAGATTCCTGCTCGGACGAGAACTCTAAGCGGAATTCCGGTTTAAATTTAGACGCTGTTTGCAGCGAGGAAAATTCCGAAGCGACAGAGTTTTGCGACGGCGAAAATCCCGAAACAACGGAGTTTTGCGGTGCTGCGGCGCAAAAGGGCAGCGGCGAGGCGCAAAATTTAGCTCGCGCAAGCGAGCGCGACGCGAGATTAAATTTAAAAGCTTGCGCGGGCGGCGGGGCGCTAAATTTAGAAAACGGGAGCTTTAGCCGCGCGATGCGGTTTGAGGCTGCTAAATTTAACGCGGAGAATTTCGGCTGCGAAGGGCTAAGCAATCTCGTATTTATCGGCGCGGGCGCAGGCATCGTTTACGACAGCTCGCCAAAGAGCGAATACGCTGAGATCTGCAAAAAGCGCAAAAGCCCGCTTAAAGCGATCGAGGAGCTATGCGAGGAAGTATAGACGCTTTAAATTTAACCAGCCGGGCGCGCCGCTTTTCGGTGCGAGTTTGATTCGGCTAAATTTAAAAGCAGTTTTCAGCGTATAGACATTGAAATTTAACGATAAGCTTCATTCGGCAACGCAAAACGCGCAACGTCGCGATGCGGTAATGTCGTAGCCGCGAGCGGAATTTTAAATTTAGCCCGCTAGCGGCGTTAAAGTGGCATCGGATTTGCTCGCCGCAAAGCGGCTAAATTTAAACTATTTAGAATTTGAAAGAGGCGCAAACGCCCTAAAAAAGGATAAAATTTTGATTTTAATGATAGATAATTACGACAGCTTCGTTTTTAATATTTATCAATACATTTTGGAGCTCACGGGTGAGGAGGTGCGCTACTTCCGCAACGACGAGATAACGCTGCAGCGGGTGCGCGAGCTTGCCCCGTCGCACATAATCCTAAGCCCTGGGCCAAATCACCCAAAAGATAGTGGCGTTTGCTTAGAGATTTTGCGCGCGGATTTGGACGTGCCGATTTTGGGCGTGTGTTTGGGGCATCAGGCGATCGGATATGCGGCGGGCGCGCAGATAAAGCAGCTGGAGGTGCCGCTGCACGGCAAGAGCTCGTCGATCGAAATTTTCAATGACGGCGTGCTTTTTAGCGGACTGCCGCGTAAATTTGAAGTGATGCGCTACCACTCGCTTTATGTGGATGAAGCTACGCTGCCGAGCGAGTTTGAAATTTTAGCAAAGAGCGAAAACGACGGCATTATAATGGCGATGAAGCACCGAAGCAAGCCTGTTTTTGGCATACAATTTCATCCCGAGAGCTTTTTTACTCAATACGGCAAAAAGATCATCGAAAATTTCATCAATTACGGCAAAAAGATAATTTTAAAGGAGAAACTCGTGGTAAATTTCGCCCCGTTTATGTTGAAGCTACAAAAGGGCTTCCCGCTAGATAGCGACGATTACGCCGTCATTTGTAAGGCGCTTTACGAGCAGGATTACGACATCGTGCAGCTTGCGGGGCTGCTCGTGCTGATCAGCGAAAAATCGCTCTACCCAAGCAGCCTCACGGCGCTCGTGCGCAGTATCTTAAAATACTCGATCACCTACGACGATCCGAGCCCGATGTTTGACATCGTGGGCACCGGCGGCGATAGGCTAAAGACGATCAATATCTCCACGACTGTGGCCTTTATCGCGGCAAGCTTCGGCGTGCGTGTCGCCAAGCACGGCAACCGTGCGATCACCAGCAGATCGGGCAGCTCCGATGCGCTCGATGCTCTGGGCGTGCCGCTACTTAGCGATCTGGCGCAGATTAGAGTGCTGCTAGATCGCACGGGGCTAGCGTTTTTTCATGCGCCGTTTTTTCACAAGATCACCGCCGAGGTCAAAGAGGTGCGAAACCGCCTAAAAATCGGCACCGTCTTTAATATAATGGGGCCGCTTTTAAATCCAAATTTGAGTCTAAGCAATCAGATCGTAGGCAATTATCTGGAGGAAGTAAACGGGCTCATCGCCGAAACGTTGATGATTTTGGGGCGCAAGCACGCTCTGGTGGTGCACGGCATGGACGGCATGGACGAGATCAGCCTATGTGACGAAACGCTAATCCACGAGGTCAAGGACGGCAAAATTTTAGAATACCGCGTAAATCCCGAGCAGTTCGGCTTAGCTCGGGCATTTCACGGCGATATAGAGGGCGGCGACGGCGAGGCTAACGCCGAAACTTTAAAGCAAATTTTAAAAGGCGAGCTTAGCGGGCCGAAATTTGACATCGTCGTGCTAAACGCGATGTTTGCGCTATACTGCGCCGATGTCGTGTCAAGCCCCGCGGAGGCTAAGCCGCTAATTTTAGAGGCGATCAAATCTGGCAAAACGTGGGAATTTTACGAAAACTACGTAGGAGCGAGAGCTTAGATGACTAGCGGCGAAAAGAGGGAGTTTTTAAGCGAGCAGCTCATCAGCTATCTGGGCAACAAGCGCTCGCTGCTAGCGCCGATAGAGCGGGCGATCTGCGAGATTAAGGCGGAGCTTGGGCAGGGCAAGATCAGCTTCGCAGACGTCTTCAGCGGCAGCGGCATCGTCGCGCGCCTGGCTAAAGCGCACTCAAACCTCGTTATCGCAAATGACCTAGAGGGCTACTCGCGCGCGATAAACTCCTGCTATCTTTCAAATTTTAGCGACGGGCTGTGGCGAGATTTGAGCGAGCTGCACGCCGAAATTTTAAGAAATTTTACGCCGAAGGAGAGCTTTTTTAGCGAGCTGTACGCGCCGAAGGACGATGAGAATATTAAGGCGGGCGAGCGCGCTTTTTACACGCGCCGAAACGCCCTGATTTTGGGCGGGCTTTGCGAGCAGATCGGTAAAATCCCGCAAAAATTTCGCGATTTTTTCACCGCGCCGCTACTTAGCGAGTCGAGCATCCACTCAAACACGGGCGGCGTTTTTAAGGGCTTTTACAAGGACAAAGCGGGCGTAGGCAAGTTCGGCGGCAGCGGCGAAAACGCGCTAGCTCGCATAATGGGCGAGATTTCCCTGCGCCTGCCCGTGCTTTCAAATTTTGCCTGCGAAAGCGCGGTCTTTCAAGAGGATGCCGCGCGTTTTGCACAGAGCGCGAGCGAGCGCTTTTCGCAGCTTGACGTCGCGTATTTTGATCCGCCCTACAATCAGCATCCCTACGGCTCGAACTATTTTATGCTAAATTTGATCACGGATTTTATAAACGATGGCAAGTGCCCAAATGCTGCGGAGCTTAGCAAGGTCTCTGGAATCCCCGCAGACTGGAACCGCTCGGCATATAATAAAAAATCAAGTGCTGCTGAGGAATTTTTCGCGCTTCTGACGAAATTTCCGGCGAAATTTTTAATAATCTCTTTTAATTCCGAGGGCTTTATCTCGAAGGCGGAATTTTTAAAAAACCTCACGAAAATCGGCTCCGTGCGCACGATAGAGATCCGCTATCCGACCTACCGCGCGAGCAGAAATTTAAGCGCGCGCGAGCTTTACGTGACGGAATTTTTATATGTCGTACAGAAGTAAGATCAAAATTTGCGGCATCAAAAGCGCCGCCGAAGCCCACGCGGTGCTGGCGTGCAGCTCGGCTTTATGCGCAAATTTAGAGCGCGCGGACGACGCTAAAAATTTACCACAATCGGGTAGCGAGAGCTCGATAAAAACTCCTAATTTTTGCGGCGAAAATTCTGAGCGGAATTTTAATTCGGGCGCCGAGAATGCTACGCGAAATTTCAATTCTGACGGCCAAAATTTCGCGCAAAATTTTAATCAGGACGACGAGAATTTTACCTACCGCGCACAAAATTATGCAAATTTTACGTGCGAGCAAAATTCCGATTGCGATAAAAATTTTGGCAGCGATTTGCGAAGCCAAGGCGACGGCTCGGGCGTGCGCGTGGAATTTTTAGGCGTGATATTCGTATCAAGCTCCAAACGCCGCGTCAGCGTAGAAACAGCGCGCGAGATCGCACGTATCGCGCATGAAAACGGCGCAAAGTGCGTCGGAGTCTTTGCTTTGAGCTCCAAAAAACACGGCGCCGCCGCATGCGAATGTAAAAATTTTAGCAGCAAAACTCGCGACGAAAAAATTTGTGAAGATAAAATTTACGCAGGCACGAGCGGCGGCTTAAAATTTTACGAAAACGAGCGCGAGGATTTGAGCTTAAATTTAAACGCAAACTGCGCTGTGTCCGCCTCGGTAAAAGATCTAAATTCTGAAATTTTAGATACGGAAGCTTTAGACGAGGAGCAAATTTTAAAAATTTGCAGCCTTTGCGAGCTGGACTGCGCTCAGATTTATGGATGCATAAGCGCGGATTTCAAAGTGCGGCTTAACGCGGCAGGCATAGAGGCGTGGCAGGTGCTAAGCATCGGTGCCGAAATGCCTACGCTTGAGGGTTTGAGCTTCGATCGGATCTTATTCGACGCCAAAGGAGCAAGCCTGGGCGGTAACGGCGTGAGTTTTAATTGGGATCTGCTGCGACGCGTTGGGCTTGGCTACGAAGGACAATACGACGCGACGCGTGATGAAAAATACTGCGCGGGCAGCACGATTCAAAGCATAGGCGACACAAAATGTGACTCGGCTAGCGGGCGCTGCGATACGCAAAATGATGCAGCAAGCGACGAAAAATGCTATGCAGCAGGCACGGCTCAAGGCTCAGACCGCGCAAGGAGCTATCTTAAACATAGCGCGATCTGTAGCGGATATAGCGAGGGGAATTTAAAGCGCGATAAAAACGGCGACTGCAACAATTCCTGCGCGGAGCATAGCGAAAACGGAAATTTGAAGCTCCAGATGGTAAGCAACGTGTGCTGTGCCTCTAATAGCAATGAAGCGAGCGAGCGCGCACATGATATTGTTAGATCGGGCAATACGAAACAAGAAACGAGCGCCGATCGTCGCGTCGCAAAGAATGACGATGAGTGCAAATTTAGTGCGTGTGCTACCGCGCGGCTGAGTGGTGTAAGACCCACAAGTGAAGGCGTCAATGATCGAGGCGCAAGAGACTATGAGGCGAGCGCGCCAAATATTTCAAATGACGGCGGCGAAGCGAGCAAGCCGGGTGCCACAAAAGATGATAGCGCGGATAAGCGTAACACCGCTTTCAAAGGTGGTGCGATCTCTTTTATTCTTGCAGGCGGCATCGGCGCGCAAAATATCCGTGAGGCACTCGCACTGCGCCCATACGCTATCGATCTAAACAGCCGCGTGGAGGACGCGCGAGGCATTAAAGATCCACAAAAGATAAGCGAAATTTTGCGAATTTTAAAAAATGCGCAAGGCTGATCTCTGCGTGCAAACTCGCGCGATAGTTATATATAAATCAAGCGTATATAAGGAGGAGCCAAATGCATAACGACGAAATTGCTAGGTTTGGCATAAGCAAAACGCGGTATGATAAAAATATAAAGGATTTCTTACAAAATAAAAATTGCGATAAGCAAAATTTAGTGGGCAGCGGGCTAAAATTTACGAGCGATGGCGGGCGAAATTCTATAAATGCCAGCGAACGAAATTTTACGAATGCCGTTGAATAAAAATTGCAAAGCGATCTCTCTTGCGCCGCTGATACACCCTCGCAAAATTTTAAAACTCAAGCAAGGGATTACAATAAAGAGCCGATAATCATAAAAGATAACTCAATAGAGATGATTAAATTTTATTCGCCATTTCTGTATTTTCTTAATTTCATAGATTTTGGAACAAGGCAAGACTCGCCAAGATCCGTTAAACGCTGGCTAGAACTTCCTGGTAAATTTGGCACCTGCTATATAAAATTTAAAAATTCAGTTATCGAATATTATTCAGAGAAAAAGAGGGCGACTCTATAAATTTATCCGAAATAATTGCAATAAAACGCACTTTTGGACCGTCTACTTTAAAAATGACGAAAAAAGGTAAAATTTCAACATTTTTTGTCGCGTTCGCGTGGATAATCCTTTTATCTTTGGTAGTAACTTTTAAAAATAAAATTTCTTATGGAATTTTAATTGTGCCGATCTCCTTATTTTTGGCGTTTGCACCCTTAATCATATTTAGATTTAAGAAAAATTTGGGATTTGACATAGGAAACGACAGCCTTATTTTTATGAGCAACGGTAATTATATCGAAGCAAGCATATTAACAAGTAAAGAATACAGGGAGTTAAAAGCCTATTTTCTACTCAAAACAGGGAAAAATTTAGATAAAATCCCGCCACAAATTTTTGTGTAGGCTATAAAGAATAAAGATGAATAAAAAACAGAGGCTCGAAGAGCTAAATAAAATTTTAAATGAACGGCGTCAAAATTTAGAGCAGGGTTCAGGGCGGAATTTTGATGCCGAAAATTCTGATAGTAAAAATTTTAAATTTGAAAAACTCACGAATGGCTTCGCTACAAATTCAAACGAAAGCATAAGTCTTACTAAGTTCAGACAAAATCCGAGTTGCGCTCGTGATTATAATAAAGAGCCTTTAGCGCTCAAAGATAGGACGAATTTTTATATAGTTCTTGCTACGGTATGCACGCTTGCGATTATGATTTTTATGTATTCATACGAACCCAATCAAACTAGATATAATCAGCTTTTTATAGTATTTCCATTTTTCGGATTGCCTATAATAATGGAATATTTTACAAATTTTTTTAATAAGAAATTTGTAAAATTTTATAATGATCGAGTTACTTATTGTACAAACAAAATGCCCGAAAAAACTATATTCTTAGATGACCTTAAGGATGTAAAAAGAGCCTATTTTGCAAGAGATAATGAGTGGCTTAGGAGGCAAGGCGCTTTTTATAGATTTTTCTTAAAATTTGATCCGTATGCTACGATAATCGCTTTTTTATTGATCTGCATATTAGTATTAGCTATCGGCGTAAGAAAATATATAGAAACAGGTAGTTCCAAAGTAATTTTTATATTGATATTGACGTTTTTGTTTTTATTCATCTCAAAATTTATATATTTTTTGGTTTTTAAATTTCAACTTAGATTTATATTCTACGATAATATAATAATCCGAGGCAAGGATAAAGATATCGCCTTTACGATAGAAGCTATGGACGACTACGCCAGGATAAAAGAATTTTTTATAAAGAGAAAAGGTATTGATTTAAATAAAGTCCAGCACCACGTGTGGCTGGGTTTTAATTAGTAATTAAAGATTTTTAAATTAAAGAAGCCTCAAATGGCGAAGCCTTTAAATTTTAAAATTTAAAGGAGCGACTCTTAAAAATTGATCGTAATCTTTCTTGCGCGGAATATATTTTTATCATTTGCTTTATCGCGTTATGAATACGGCTACAAATTCTTAAATTCCACTTCCAGCTGCTTGCGCCAGTCTTGCAGCGAGCACTCTGCTCCAGCAGCGTATTTCTTTATAAGTACGCTGCTGGAGCTTGGCTAGATACGCCGCCTTTGTATTCGATTGATCTCTGAAATTAAATATCATCCTTAAGCGCTGCGTCTTTGAAAAATCCCTACGTAAAGCGCGAAAACAAAACCGATCGCGACCGCGTAAGGAGCGAACTCGGTGATACCTTTGGCCGAACTTGCGAGCAAGAAATTGTGCGCGATCGCAGCGCCCGCCGCCATGCCGATGACGAAGACGCCCGAGCTTAAATTTCCCGTGCCGGCCTGCACCAGGTGCTTGCCCGGGCAGCCCTCGCTGAGGCTGAAGCAAAGTCCTGCGAGCACCATGCCTAAGAAATTCCAAACGAAATCGTTATGTGCGATAGGCTGGCCTTCAAAGCCGAGTTTGTATTGCCCAAACGCGATATTTGCGATGCTTGCAAACGCGATGACGCTTAGTACGCCCCAAAACATCGAAAAATCGCCGCGGAAAATTCTACCGAACGCGCCGACGCTGCAAAATTTGCTTCTATGCATCAGGGCACCCACGATAATGCCCGCAGCCAGCGAGATGCCTATCGCGGCGTGTTGCGCGCCGGGGCCTTTAGCGGAGATAAAAAGCGCGCCGCCCTCGCCCGTTTTGAGTCCGAAAACCAAGGCCGCAAGCAGCGCAGCGCCCAGTAGCACGGGCAAAATTCCGATCGCGCCGCTAAGCCTTGCCTCTTTACTCGCCTCATAGCCGCGCTTTTTAAGCAAAAACCCAATGAGTACGCCGCAGATCAGACCCGCTAACCCGGCTAGCGCGGTCAAATCGCCGCCGCCTAGGCGCAAAAACGCGCGCCACGGGCATCCCAAAAATACAAGGCAGCCGATCATCGCAAAAATCCCTAGGAAAAATTTCGCAAACGGCGAACTGCCGGTAACCGGCGCAAACTCGCGCGTCCAAAGCACGCTTGCTAAAAAACCGCCGAACACGAGCCCTATGATCTCCGGGCGGATGTATTGCACTGCGGCTGCTCGGTGAAAGCCCAGCGCGCCCGTGGTATCGCGCAAAAAACAAGCGACGCAAACGCCCATATTGCCCGGGTTTCCGAAATGCACCAGCGTCGCACCCGGCACGCCTAGCACGGCGCCTGCGATGATGTACCATTTAACGTTATTCATGAAAAAGTCCTGAAATAATCTAGATCGACCGATCTCTTAGGCGCGATTTTATCCTTTGTAAAATAAAAAGCAAATAAATTCCGATCTAAATTTATGAAAAGCGAAAGATTTAAATCACTAGAGCAGCCCCTAAATTTAGACGCAAGTAAATCGCGGACGTTTAAATTTAGACTCTTTGTTGCAATAAAAAACGCCGAATTTAGCCGCTCGATTTCGGCGCAGACAGATCGAAACAAAAAGATAAAGCGTAGAGGCAGCACGGACGTGATGTAGGTGGATACAAGCGGAGCGGAGGGGGCAGAAACGGCGCAAATAGAGTGCAGGCATGACGTAGCCAAAACGCAGAAGTAGCTCAGACGGAGCGCATACTTGCCGCCAATAAAAACAAATTTCAAATATTTTTGAAATTAAATTTCAACCTTATTTAAGTATGTAGATATATAACAATGTATTTCAATTTTATTTTAAAGGTCGAGGCATGAAAAAGCAAATTTTATTGGTGCCGCTTGCGATAGGCGCAATAGGCGGAGTGAATGCAGCCGAAAACAACGCTACGAAGTCGCAAGATCTGGGCCAAATCGTCGTGCAAGCGACGGTAAGCGCGGTCGATAACCTAAAATACGCAGGCTCGGCCGGAATTTTAACCCCCAAGGATATGAAAGCCAAAACCAACGTGATCGATTCGATTATGCAGATACCGGGAGTTGACGGCAGCATGGATATGGGGCGTCAGATCGGCAGGCAGTTTCAGATCCGCGGATTCGGATATCAAAGCGACGAGCGCGTCATCATCAAGCAAGACGGCGTGCGCAGAAGCGCGGGAATGTACTCAAATATGATCTCATCCTTTCGCACCGATAGCGACATTTTAAAGCGCGTCGAGGTCATAAAGGGCGCCTCGTCCGTGCTTCACGGCTCGGGCGCGATCGGCGGTATCGTAAATATGCAAACTAAAAGCGCGAGCGATTATCTAAGCGAGGGCAAAAGCGTAGGTTTGATGCTAGGGCAGAGGCTCGAATCAAACAATATGCATAGCACGCGCGGCGCGGTCTACGGCAAGGGTGAGGAGATTCCGATCGACGTTTTACTCTACGGCAAGCGCGCAAGCTACGGCAACGTTAAGTTCGCAGACGGCGGCACGCATTATGCCCCGGACTACGACAAGAGCTTTAATAACGAGCATATCGATACTGGATTTTTTAAGATCGGCGCGAATTTGGACGATCACCGCATAAGCTTCAGCGCCTTTGATTACGACGAAAATTTACACACGATGTGGCAGACACTATGGCAAAATGATGCAGATCTCTTCGTAAGCGGAAATTTAAGCCAGAGAGATTATGTTTTTGATTGGAATTTCACGCCGCAAAGCCCGCTAGTGGATATGTCTTTTAAGGCCTATAAAAGCAGAGCCGAGTACAAACGCGGCTATAAAGATCAACAACCTACGGGCACGCTAGATTACGCCAATAAAGATGATCGCAAGGGGCTGGAGATCAAAAATATCTCGGAATTTGATACGGGCTTTTTAAATCACAGCTTTGCTTTCGGTGGCGATTACGAAAAGCGGCAAGAGGATGCGACCTATATCCTAAACGGCGTGCTATCGGATTTTGCCTCCTTCCCAAATGAATACAATAGTTACGGGCTTTTCGCGCAGGATCTGATCCGCTTGCACGATGATTTAGAGCTTACCTTGGGCGGCAGATACGATAGATTCGATCGCGACATCAAAGGCAGATCGGCTAAATTTAAAGATTCGAGATTTTCTCCGCGCGCGGCGATTGCCTATACGCTCTTCGATAAATTTACGCTTTTAGCGGGATACAGCGAGAGTTTACGCGCGCCTACGCCGCACGAAACATCGCAATCAGGGCCGATGAACATACATTATTATTACATCCCAAATCCCGATCTAAAGCCTGAAACCGTCAAAGAGTACGAGCTTGGATTTAGCTTTAAAAAAGAGCAAATTTTTACCGACGATCACTTCGATATGAAATTTATCTACTTCAACGGCAAGATCGAAGATATGATCGACGTTAAGCCGCTACCGCATCTAGGCGTACCGCCGGGCGGCTTCTCGCAGCAATACGGACAGCATCAAAACATCGATCAGGCCAAAAGGCATGGTTTTGAGATAAGCTCAAACTACCAAACCGAGGACTTTGATTTCGGCGCTAGCTTCGAGCGACTTAGAATTTACAATAAAAGACGCACGAAAACATCAATAACCACGCCAAAAAGTTAAGCGCGAACATAGATTATTCGCCGCTGCAAGATTTGAGTCTAGGATTTCAGGTGAGCCATTATTTCAAACCTCACTCCAAACCCGCTTCATATTTTGCACGCGGGAGGGAGTATTTTTATGTAGATAAGTCCTTTACGATCGCTAATTTTAGAGGAAGCTACAAGATCAAAAACGGCGTTATTCCGGTCCTTGACGGCGCGGACATAAGCTTTGGCGTAAATAATATTTTTGATCGCCACTACATCAACGCAAACCGCACGCGCGAGACTGTGGTGGTGGGTGCTGGACGAAATTTCTACGTCGATTTGGAAGTAAGATTTTAGATTAAGCTTATACGGGCGAGGCGCGGGTTAAATTTTAAAACTTATCCGAGCTTTCGCCATTCTTTCTTTTCAAATTTAAACCTCATCTTAAATTTTAACCTCATCGCGACCTTTTGGCGATGAGGCTTAAATGTGGCATAAATTTCTAGCGCTATAAAATTCCATAATTTTGAAAATTTAACAAACTGCAAAAATTTTATGGGTCGCAAAGCCCGCAAGTTACGAAATTCCACGCCTCATCAATCGATAGCGTTGGAGCTTTTTAACACCACTAGATGTTTTTTGCCCGCGAAGCTTAGCACTAGGGCAGCATTATTTTCGTCGATCTCGCGCACAAGCTCTACTCGCACGTCGCTAGGTCTTGCAGTATCCGAGCTAAGCAGCTCATTTTCTAAAATACTTTTAAATGCCGAAATCTTGGGCTCTTTTGTATCCGATCTTTCTTTTACCCCCTCGCGAAATTCCATCGTGCCACTCTCGACAGGGCTTACTTTAAGCGGCGAAATTTTATCCGCTGCTCTTATATTCTCAGCGCTCTCAGAGTTTTCGTCCGCCTCCATAGTTTCCAAACGCTCGGCACGCGCAACTTCATCGTAAAATTTATCGTCCGCACTCTCGCCTCTTAAAAAATCTGCGCTATCTACGTTTTTTGAGTCGTTAGAATTTTTGGAATTTAAAGCAGAGACTTCATCTTTCTTCGCAAACTCTTGCGCGTCAGAATAATTGGTAAAATTTGCGTTTTTTGATCCGCTCTGATTTTTAAAGGAGGAGTCGTTTAAAATTTCATCTATGCTCGCTTCGTCCACATCGGCATCCTCCATGCTAGCGTCGTCTTCAAAAACCCGCCATGTCTCGTCGATACTTTTTTGCGGCTTGTGTGATAAAAATTTTCGCACGCCGACGAAAGCTGCAGCCGCAAGCAGTAACGCTACGATTATCGGCATCACGGAAACCCCGCTGCTACCGCTTTGCGTCGTCTCATTAGCCTCACTTTTGACGCTCATCTTGCTCTGATCGAAAGCGGGGTTTTTTACGCGCAAAATGAGCTTGAGATTGCCGTCTTGAGTAAGAGCATCGACCGATAGATCGGCTCCGGTGGGGAAATTTATCTCGATATCCTTGCCCTTAGGCGCTATCGTAAAGCTTTTTAAGACCTTTTGGTTGGTGCGCATTTCGTTAAATTTCTCATCGCCGCCAAGCCCTTTTAAAATAAGACTCATCGACTGCCCGTCGACGCGGCGCACGATGTCAGGTTTGTATGCGGAGTCAAACGCTAAGGCGATGTCGACGCTGTCGTCGTGGTTGAAAAGATCGTATTGCATCAGATTGGCGCCGAGGCAAAAATTTGTGATTAAAATCAAAAATATCTTTTTCATGCTTATTCCGTTAGTTAAAAAGTTCGGCGATCTTGTTTTGTAGCTCGCGCCCGCCGTAGTTCGCGCATAAATTTACGATCGCAGTGCCGATGATAGCGCCGTCTGCGTATTCTTTCGTAGCGCGAACGTCGCCGGCAGTGCGGATACCAAAGCCGATCGCCATGGGCAGATCGCTCATCTTTTTAAGATCTGCGACCATATTTTTTAGGCGCGAGATTGGAGTTTGCTTACTTCCTGTCACGCCGATAGCGCCCACGCCGTAGATGAAGCCTCGCGCGCGGCTCAAAACTCGTGCGGCGCGGTGCTCGCTCGTAACACTGATAAGCGGGATGAGCGCGATACCAAGCTCTTCGCAAAGCGCGAAAATTTCTTCATTCTCCTCATACGGCAGATCGGGGATTATTAGCCCGCTGATGCCGTAGCGCGCCGCCTTGGATACAAACTCGCGCGCGCCGTAGGCAAAGATCACGTTGTAATAGACCAAAAACACGAGCGGCTTGCGCGTTTGCACTCCTTTTAAAATTTCAAATACCTTCTCCGCGTTTACGCCGTTTTGCACCGCGGAAAAGCTCGCTTTAAAAATTTCGGGGCCGTCCGCGAGCGGGTCGGAATACGGGATGCCGATCTCAAGCAGATCGATCGCGCTTTCGTCTAAATTTGACAAAAACTCCTTCGTGTGCGCGGGGTTCGGGTAGCCAGCCACGATGTAGCCGATGTTTGCCTTTTTGCCGGCAAAGGCAGCCTTGATCTTATCCATAAATCGTTCCTTTTTTGTAATTCATCACGGTATCCATATCCTTATCGCCTCTACCGCTTACGTTTACGACGATCGTTTTTCTGCCCTTTAGCTGCGGGCAGAGCTTTTGCAAATACGCTAACGCGTGCGCGCTTTCGATCGCGGGGATGATGCCTTCGAGCCTGCAGAGCAGTTTAAGCGCCGTGATGCACTCATCGTCGGTTACCGCTTCGTATTTTGCGCGACTTATCTCGTGCAGATGCGCGTGCTCCGGACCTACTCCAGGATAATCAAGCCCCGCTGAAATACTGTGAACAGGCTCGATCATGCCGAATTTATCCTGCAGCACGATCGTTTTCATGCCGTGGATGATGCCCGCGCGCCCGTTAGTGATGGTCGCTGCGTGATAAGGGGTTTGTGCGCCCAAGCCGCCTGCTTCGACGCCGATGAGTTGTACGGCGGGATCGTCCACGAACGCGCTAAAAATTCCTATCGCATTGCTTCCGCCGCCCACGCAAGCTAAGACGTAGTCGGCTTTGATCCCCTTGCTTGCGAGCTGCGATCTGGTCTCGGCGCCGATGACGCTTTGAAAATCCCTAACCATCTTAGGATACGGATGCGGCCCGACCGCCGAGCCGATGACGTAAAATACGCTCTCAATCTCGTTCACCCACGCCTGAATCGCCGCAGTAGTCGCCTCTTTGAGCGTTTTTAAACCGGTGCCGATTTTGATTAAATTTGCACCCAAAAGCTGCATCCTAAAGGCGTTGAGCTGTTGGCGCGCGGCGTCGGTCTCGCCCATATACACGTCGCACTCAAGCCCGAATAGCGCCGCTGCCGTCGCCGTCGCCACGCCGTGCTGGCCTGCGCCGGTTTCGGCGATGACCTTTTTTTTGCCCATTTTTTTTGCTAGTAGCGCCTGCGCTAGGGCGTTATTGATCTTATGAGCGCCCGTGTGATTAAGATCCTCGCGCTTTAGATAAATTTCATGCCCGTAGTACTCGCTAAGGCGCGCGGCGTGATATAACGGCGTCGGACGCCCAGCGTATTCGCGCAGCAAGCAACCCAGCTCATCTTTAAATTCCCTAGTCTGCGCTATGGTGTTGTACGCATCCTCCAACTCCTCAAGCGCGAACATCGCCGTTTCGGGCACGAACTGCCCGCCGAAACTCCCGAAATACGCCTTTTTATTCATCCTATCTCCTCGCATTAAATCGTGAGATTATATAAAATTTCGCGTTAAATTTCGCTTTTTTGACGGCGCCTTTTGCGACGCTCTTCTAAATTTATCGGATATGCAGCCGCAAAAAACGCGCGGCACAAAATAGTAAATTTTGAAATTTACACTTCAAATTGCGGCTAATGTCTTGCTTGATGAGCAGCCCAACTTCATGAATTTGAATAATTTGTAAATTTATTTGCTTTCATTGCCAATATCGCTCTTTTTATCATTACCGATAGGACAAATTATATTGTCGGTATCTGTAAGTCTTAATTTTTTCCACTCTTCAAAACTATTAACTCTAATCAAATTATGTGGGATTTTTGACGGTTCATCAATAATTTTAAGACACTCGCTCGTTTCTCTTTTAAAATACTGCATAATAAGGTAATTATCGTTATTTTCCAAAGCTTTTCTTATACATTTTGCTTTTAACTCAACATAACCGCTGTTGCTTAGAGAATTTTTTGAAAAAAGCCTTATTGGGGCGCACTCGCTAATTATTTCCGTATAAATCATACGAAAAACAAAAAACGAAATAATTAGCATAAACGGCAGTAGAATAATATTTTTGTATCGTTTTAAAAATTTCATCTTATTGCCTTGTTAGGAATTTTTGAATTTTACGGATAAAAACCCTTGGTTTTTGTGTTTTACTGCCGCTTATGCCTATACCTGCCCCTATGGAGCTTGATTTGCTATCACTTATACCATTAATATCTATATAAGCCCAGGCGCTTAGGCATAGCAGCAGATTAAAGATATATAGGATAAATTTCATTCTGCCTGGTCTAATCCGGGTTTAATCATAGTCGAAGTCTTCCAAATCATATCCGAAGGTATACAAAGTCTTTAAGGCTAACTCTCTGACTTCTACCCATGATTTATTATGATAGATCAAATATTCACATACGCCTTCTAGCAGGCTTTGATCTTTAAAGTATCTATCTATAAGCTCCATAAGCTCTCTTAGCGCATCTCTCTCGTATGGTAAGAAACAAAATTCAAATTGCTCCAATAAGGCATTTTTGCATTCGGTATATAAAAATTCTACCATTTCCGATGGATCTTCATATTTATTGATTGTGGGATGGACGATATACTTGTCCTGATATTCCGAAGACGCCATTCTGCTTAGGCGGCACATAAGAGTACCTTTCTTAAATATCTCTTTTCCGTTAATTTGCATTTGGGTTTCCTTTTTATTTAAGTGCTGCTCCGTGAGCTTAATACAGATCAAAGTCTTCCAAATCATATCCGAAAATATGTAAAGTTTTTAAAGCTAATTCTCTGACCTCTACCCAGGATTTGTTCTGATAGACTAGATAGTCATAAGTATCTCCCTCTAACAAGCTTTGATCTTTAAAGTATTTATAAATAAGTTCTGCAAGCTCTTTTAAGATCTCTCTTTCATAGGGCAAAAAACAGAATCTAAATTTTTCGTCAAGGGCACGCCAGCATTCATCGCATAGTAGTTCCGCCATTTCCGATGGATCTTCATAATATTTAGCCGTGGCATGTACTAGATACTTATCCTGATATTCCAAAGAAGCCATTCGGCTTAAATTAAACATAAGACCGCCTTTCTCAAATATCTCTTTTCCGTTAATTTGCATTTAAATTTCCTTTTATTGTATATGGTTTCTCGGACTTAGTCATAGTCAAAGTCACCTAAATCATATCCGAAAATATGCAAGGTCTTTAAAGCTAGCTCTCTAACCTCTATCCAGGATTTATTGTGATATACCAAATACTCACCTATACCTTCTAACAAGCTTTGATCTTTAAAGTATCTATCTATAAGCTCCAAAAGTTCTCTTAGCGCATCCCTCTCGTATGGTAAGAAACAAAATTCAAACCGCTCCAATAAAGCATTTTCGCATTCGGTATATAAAATATCTGCCATTTCAGATGGGCTTTCATAATATTTAGCTGTAGGGTGAACGATATATTTATCCTGGTATTCCAAAGAAGCCATTAGGCTTAAATAAAACATAAGACCGCCTTTCTCAAATATCTCTTTTCCGTTAATTTGCATTTGGGTTTCCTTTTATTGGGATATGGGTTTCGTTAGTATTACGTCCTAATATTTTACCGGAATCATCAAAATACTTATTTCTACTAGCATGAATTCTTAAAACCCATCCATTATTAGTGTTTGCGGTGCTTGGTAAATCCGGATTATTTTCCGGCGCATGTATTCTAACTCTGTCTATCTTTTTTCCATCTACGATTTCTACAAATTTTATTCCATTACCGTCATTTTGTAGCATTACTTTCCAGTCTTTTGGCGCTCTTGAGAATATCTCTTCAAATGATGCGCCTGTTAGGCCGGCAAAATCTCCTACATTAGTCGATGTTTCCTGTCTAGCCAGCCATTTTAAATTTCTTGACATTTAGTGTAAGCCATTTCCGTCTACTATAAAATCTACTTTTACTATATTATCTCAATTCATTAAGCGAATTTGAAAACATTCTGCCTTTTTCTATTACGTGTTCTTCTTCTGATGTAAAATTAATATCCTCGGGCAGAAATTTTAAGTAATATTTTATCTGAGAAGCCGCCCTCCTTAGTTCTTTATTTATGCAATAAGCGAATCTGCTTTTATTATTATCATAAACCTTAAAATATGCATAGTAACAAGGATCTTTCCTTTCGGCATCTTGAGAAAACCGATAATCCAATGCCCAATACATCAAAGCCCCGGCGATCAAAGTCACTAGTGTTAAAAATACCTGTTGAAAACTATTTTTCATTTTTTACTCCTTGTATATTTGGTTTAAATTCCTCCATACCTTCGTCGGCAATGTTTGGTAGAAAAAATATAGGACTGTAGCCATATTCCCCCTTTGTTCCATATAAAACGACAGATCTTCCTGTTTTTGTATAGATTAAAAAGGGCAAAGAAAGAAAGCCGCTTTATAAATTTATTCATTTTTACCTTTTGAGCGGGGTATTAGAAATTCGCTTGCCATTTCATCTTTCTCTATGGGAATTATTTTCCGATATATTATAGATGCCATTGCTACTTGTTATATCCCATCTACGCATACATCGGCATTTAGTTCGGCACACATTTTTATCATTTCTTTACTAAAGTCGATGGAATATATATCGTCCTTTTCCGTCGTATCTACCGCTACATAAATATTAACGGTTAAATTTAATTCCGATATCCTCTTTTTGATATCGCCGAAGTTCGTTTTTAAAATTTCATACAAATCTTTTAAAGCATCGCTTGTAAATACACACTCTTTCTTGGCAGTACAACACGACCAGTTACATCTATTTATGACTTCGCCACGTCTTTTATTTATGTCACCAATTTTATATTTTTTTATATAACTAATTTTATATTCATTGGTCTTCTCGTCTAGGATCAAGTCCGAAAAATCAAAGTTATATTTATCCGAAGATAACCAAAAACCAACATACATAGTAGCCATCTATACTCCTCATAAATTTACAACCCGCAGAGCTCACATAATTCATCTATTTAACGACTAAATTTTAAATTATCAGATTATACTATCTCTACCGATATTTGAGCGTCGATTTTGCCGCCATTTTCTTTTAAAATTTCAGGAAATCCCAATTTTATAATCTGCTCTTCGGAGAGGCTATAAGAATAGTGGATATTTGCCTCTACGCTCAGCGGGCGGACTATTTTCGCAACTTCGCTAAAAGGCAGCTTAACGTCCAATAATGCCACGTAAAAGGCTTCCGTATCGCTATCAAAGACATTTATATAGCAGCCTTTTATATTTTTATCGCTGCTATTTGGAGCTTTGATTATTCTTTCATGACCGGCAGAGGAACCAAAGAAGTATGAAAAACCGGGCTTAACCATATCAAGGCATCCAAAAGATCTCATCTGCTCTATGTTTAAGCTATAGCCATATACATAATAAGGATCGTCTGCATCCGATTTTACAATTTGTTTTATGTCTTCCAAATCAAGATCTATTTGCCGCGAATCGGCGTAGCTCTCATCGATACCGAAAGATGTTATATCATAATATGTCTTATAATACATATCGCGTATATGAAATTTAATTCGCTTATCGCTTAAAAGCTTTGGATCTATTTTTAGACCGAGTTTTTGCGCGTCCGATTTCGCAATCGATTCGGGCTCGAATATAAATTCTTTTCCGAAACGATCGCTTTGCCCTTTTGGAATTTTAATCCAATACAGTTCTCGTCCATCTCTTACCGGAAAAAGATAGCGAAAAATACCTTTTATACTTTTCATTTTTCAACCTTTCTTGTTTTATCCGCGGGTTTAGTTTGTTTGCCAGTTATATGGTTAAATTGACCCAAATGCCGCCCCTGCTTATCATATTTTTCTAGTTCCCCATGCCGATAATCCCACTCATAAATATTACCCTTTTTGTCTTTCCATCGCTTCCTTAATCCACCGCCCCCCTGTATCGGAGTTTTTCGCTTTGCTTCGGTTAATCCAGGGAAGCCCTTCAATTCACTAGTTTCTGGCTCACGTATATATCCAATAATATTTTCTCTAAACCCCGTTTCTCTACCCTGAACTCCGCCGCCGATCGTTAGCTCCGGTTTTATAGGCGATTGAGGTACGTGAGTGTAAGGGCGTCCTCCGCGCTCTTTTTATGGCCGCACCTATTTTTTACGTGGTAATTTAGATAGAATTTCTGAATCAGGATACAATTTTTTTAAAAATTCTATCTCTTCTTGATCTAGCTCATCTAAAACCTCCTCTGTCGGTCTTTCGCTTAAAATTTTTCCATAAACCAAACTCAACCTTTTATATGCGCGAGGGTTACCATTCTTGTCAAATTGCCTTATTATAGCAATTCGCACTCTTTTGTTATTTCAGTATCGCCCATAAAAAGATCTTTTATATCGCAAGAGGCGCTTTGCTCTTTATATAGATAAAATATCCACGCAAATAATATTATAGCAGCGGCAATAAAGTAAATTTTATTTTTCATGAAAGCTCTTATTCTTTTGGTTTTTTATCCGTGTAATATAGATGTATGACTTCATCCATGTTAATCTCTTTTTCCTTTCCGATCCGCTTGGTACACAATGTAAAATTTCCCTCTTTCAAAACGCACTTTTTTAATAAACCAACTATAAAACCGTTATTTGTGCATAGATCTAAATTTCCAGAATGAAATTTTTTAATAAAATTTAGTTCCTCTTTGTCTAATTCTTGCTGCGCCTTTTTATCTACACAATATCTATCTAAAAAATAAGATTCATAAAAATAGAAAAGTCGCCTATGCGCCCCGCTGTTGCCATTATTAGCCCGTCGTATCAATTTTAATCTGCATTTTTGCTCCATACGATTGTAGTTTCGCCTCAACATATCGTTAATATCACAAGGTGAAAAACTTAGCACCGAAAGAACAATATAAATATAAAGAAATATACTAATTATGATGAGAAAAAATTTCATTTTATATCCTTACTTATTTTTGGCTTTTTAGGAATGAAAGGAACCATCACGGAACCAAGGTCTTGATTTGGAATGCCTTCAAATAGTCTATACATATACTCGTCCGTATATCCGATCGTAGGCTTCCCGGTTAAATCCGCAACTCTTTGTGCATATGCTTCTCCCGAATATGACTTAAAACCGGAATAGCATGCTCTTAAATCAATTATTTTAGTTTTTCGATATTCCGGATCTCTTTGTATCAATTTGACTAAATCTTCTGGTGCTAGTTTTATCCCAGAATGATATGCCTCTCTTTCATCATGAATAAATCCTTGAGAATCACCGTGCCCATATACTCGATAAATTTCCTCATCTCTTAGAATAACACTTAATGATAATGCGCTCATATAACGAGGGGCATCCAAGTGTAATCCAAAATTAAACAAATTCAAATCCGCATTATCGCTCCATCTCTTATCCGTGCTATTAAAATTCTTAAGATTATGTTCCAAGAGGGCTTGGTTGATCTTATTGTATTTATCGTAGCTCGGCAGCTTGTCCCCTAAATTTATTTTCGAGCCCGTTATATCTAGGCCTCTTTCGAGATAGTCCGCAAAGTGATCGCCCTTTATATCGGCATATTTATTCATAGCCTTATCGCCTGGAGCGAAGCGTCCTTTTTTGTAGTCTATAGCATGGCTTAGCTCATGTCCTAGGGTTTGAGCAAATGTTTTTATATCCGACGTATTGGCTAAATTTAAAGTGATAGTTTTGCTTAAAGAGTCGAAATTCCCTTTGAAAGGCTCATCATTTTTGCCCTTTGCATTGGCATCGGATATTAGTTTTACTTTAATACCTTCTAAATTTAAACCATTGGCTTTTGCATAAGCATCTACTAGAGATTTTATTACCTGCTCTTTAGTGCCGATGCCTACTTTTTCATCCATTAGTACCGAGCTTAAATCTTTACCATAAGCCTTGCTTAACTCATAAGCGTTTGCATATTCCGCTACGTTTTCATTAAAAGAAAAATCCCCAGTTTTTATAAGCATCTCTAAGGACTTGGTTATCGCACTACCCCTATTAAGCTCATCCTTTATCTCGTTCCTTCCCCCTTCGCTAAAGAGCCTCATATCTACGCTTGCATCAACGTCAGAGTTTAGCTTAGTAGAGTATAGCTCTTTATTTAGCTTAGAGCTATCTCTGTTTAATCTAGTAAGATCGTCTGAGTTATATAGAGCCTTATTGTTGGGATCGGATTGTAAAGAAGCAAGCTCATCTTTACTTAAAGAACTTATATCTTTATCTCCTACTATAAGCTCTCCTTTTCCTATAGTAGCTAAGCTCTTACTCATAGAGTAGGATAGGTTTCTATTATTAGCGTAGTTAATCGATGAAATTTTAGACTTAGGGTCGGTATCGTTCTTTTTATCTTGCAAGCTCGTGCCGCTTTGTCCTATGATGCCACTTGTTTGCATACCGCTCATGTGATTTGAGCTAAAGGCGTTTGATCCTGCAGTGCTCTCTTTAGCTTGGCTACCTCCATCTTTACTTCCGCCTTCTCCTCCTTGTTGAGGATCCTTAAAAGCATAATTTGCCCCTATGCTTAAAGAATTTGATTTGTCGTATCTAGTATTGCTTAAATTCGAGAATGTTAGGGTATTCGTTTTTAATCTAAGCTTGCCGTTATCTATGAAATTTCCGCTCTCATCATAGTAGCCTGCGGCTATTAATGAGCCTTTCAGATCGGTATTAGCTCCTACTTCTATGTTTAGCTCTTTGGCGGTTATACTAGATAGCACGGTCTGTTTTACCATAGTGCTTGATTTGGATCTAGAGTAGTTAGCGTTTATGCTTGAAAGCTTAGAATTTGAATACCTTACTATGTTGTTGCTTATGTCAGAGGGATTGTCCGGATCGGAGGTTGTTTTACTGCCGCTTATGCCTATACCTGCCCCTATGGAGCTTGATTTACTATCGTAATTATAGCTATCTCGCAGGCTTGCTAGGCTTAGATCATGTCCTACCTTTAAAGCTAAAGCGTTATCCGCTCTAAGGTTTGCTCCTTTTATTAAAGCGTCGTTACTAGCTAAGGCGTATATATTATGTCCTGCATAAACTTTAGCGTTATTGTGGCTAAGGCTTTCCTCTTTCATATTGCTTTTAGAGTAATCAAGTCCTGCGCTTCCTCCTCCGCCTCCATACATAGTAGCAGATACTCTTCCGCTTATGGTTTTAGAGCTTTGTTTAGCCTCATAGCTATCTTGCGAAGCTTCCATAAATAGATTATGGGTGTTTAGATATATATCATTACTAGCATATAAATTTGAGCCTTTGATATTTATAGCGGTATCTTTATTGCTATCAGTTAAAATTTTAATATTATTGCCGCTAAGATTAGAGGCTACGGAGCTACTTGATTTAGAGCTATCTTTGGAAGTGGTTCCGCTAAGCTCTGCGGAGGCGCCTACGCTAAAGCCCCAGGTAACCCAGCTAGAGGATGCGGCGGCTCCTTGGGAGATGAGGGCGGCAGCCGATAAGAGAGCAAGGGTAAAGAAAGAAAGCTTTTTTATAAATTTATTCATTTTTATCTTTTTAATGGCCTATTAGAAATTTATTTTCTACGCCGTCTCTCTCCCCACACAAATTAATAATATATCCCGTCTACGCAGACATCGGCATTTAGTTCGGCGCACATTTTTATCATTTCTTTGCTAAAATCTATAGCATAAACATCGTCCTTTTCCGTCGTATCTACCGCTACATAAATATTAACGGTTAAATTTAATTCTGATATCCTCTTTTTGATATCGCCGAAGTTCGTTTTTAAAATTTCATACAAATCTTTTAAGGCATCGCTTGTAAATACACACTCTTTCTTGGCAGTACAACACGACCAGTTACATCTATTTATGACTTCGCCACGTCTTTTATTTATGTCACCAATTTTATTTTTCTCAATCTCCCCGCATAGGATCAAGTCCGAAAAATCAAAGTTATATTTATCCGAAGACAACCAAAAACCAACATACATAGTAGTCATTTATGCTCCTCATAAATTTACAAATTTACTGGGCTTCTATCATTCGCCCGGTAGTTTTATGCTTCAAAAATATAGTTCTACTTTCCTTATGATAATATATATCATAATGTGAAATTTTTTTATCAGATTGACCATCTAAATTTGCCTTTTTTAGAGCATGCGCATCTTCGTACTCTCGTGTTTTTGCTAACTCATTTGCCGCTGCGTTACTACCAACTCTTTTGGCATCTTTTGCATTGTCCGCATAACGTATATTCTCGCCAAACCCCGTTTCTCTACCCTGAATACCGCCGCCGATCGTTAGCTCTGGTTTTATCTTTGTTGTTTATTAACTAATGATAAAAGGTATACGCCTCGCTGTATATTCCAAACAATACCGTAGAATTTTCGTCTTTTAATATGCTTCTGACCTCTTCGGGTTCAACTGCGCTTATATTTCCATCTTTCCGCAAAAACCAATCACTACTATTAAGTTCACGGTGAAATTCATCTTTATTTAAGTCATCTTTGGAAAGTGAATTCAAATTTATAAATATTAAATCTGGACGTGCACCCAACCTTGGTAATGTGAAATATAATAGTATCAAAGTATAAAATATTAAAAATATTAAAAGTTTTACTATTTTCATTTACTGATCCTTATAGCACTACATTATTTTTTAAAAGCAAATAATATAGCATTGTGTGTCTCTATAATTTTTTGTAATTCTTTGCCAGAAACTATTATACAATCATTATTTTCATAATTACATAAATACCAACTATATGCATCTTCGAGCTCTGATATATATTTAATATCCTTTTCTCTATATGCTTTTAATAAAAACATCCTTGGCAAAATTTCTCTCTCAAATTTATCATTTTCTAATTTTGTTATATAAAAACCGCAAGCAATCAATACTATAAGCAAGCAAGCAACAAAGCATAAAATAATTTTGAACTTATTCATTTATGTCCTTCATTTTCTGGCAAAAATTTTATTTCTCCGTTCCCACCAAAGCCAAAATAAGCTGGCGAGCTAAGACTTGGAAATAGCCCATTAAAGTAAAATTTATTTGGATATCCATAAACGGGAACCCCAAGTTGATTAGCTAAGTCTTGAGCTACTGATATAGTATTTTTTCCATCTTTTCCAGAAAAACACATATATAAAGTTACGCTATCCACTTGTGGATCAAATTTCTTAATATCGGCCGCCAACTGAGAAACAGGGGTAACTCCTATACCCTTGAATTTATTATCATCTCGGAGATCAACAAAATGTCCTTCGGAACCGTGAGCGCCGACTCCTACCCAATGCGGACTTTTCTTGTCACCCTTATATTCCACGGCAGCATCATAAGTAAATTTTTCATGTGTTTTATTGAAATACACCAAGTCTAAATCATCACTCTTCCTCTGATCCAGCGAGTAAAAGTATCTGGTATCGGCTATGACGGTTTTATCGTTAGGATTTACTTTGGGCGAATAGTCGTTAAGGCTTCTACCGTTTAATCTTAAAGCCTTTTCCGACATACTTAGCATGCCTAGGGCATAGTTGGTAGCGAATTGATTTTGCGCGGGATCTTTAGGTATGAAAGAGCCTCGTTTATTATCGCTGCGATGAACAAGCTCGTGTCGCAAAGATGTCATAAATTCTTTCGCATTGCTAATGTGCTTCGTATTGATATATACGGCATTCGGATCGTCTGAGTTAAATTTTCCTCCGCTTCCTCTATTTAGATTGGCAAATTTAACCTTTACCCCCATTTGATTTGCTATATCCTGTGCGGCTCGTTGCTTTTTAAATATATCGGCACTAGGATCGTTTAGCACGTCAAGATTTGCCGCAAGCGACATACTGTCTTTATCGTATCCGCTAGTAAAGCCTCCAATATAATCAAATATTTTAGAGACTTTTGCATTCTCGGTAGTGGCTATTAAATTTATAGCTTCGTATATCGCACTACCCCTATTAAGCTCATCCTTTATCTCGTTCCTTCCCCCTTCGCTAAAGAGCCTCATATCTACGCTTGCATCAACGTCAGAGTTTAGCTTAGTAGAGTATAGCTCTTTATTTAGCTTAGAGCTATCTCTGTTTAATCTAGTAAGATCGTCTGAGTTATATAGAGCCTTATTGTTGGGATCGGATTGTAAAGAAGCAAGCTCATCTTTACTTAAAGAACTTATATCTTTATCTCCTACTATAAGCTCTCCTTTTCCTATAGTAGCTAAGCTCTTACTCATAGAGTAGGATAGGTTTCTATTATTAGCGTAGTTAATCGATGAAATTTTAGACTTAGGGTCGGTATCGTTCTTTTTATCTTGCAAGCTCGTGCCGCTTTGTCCTATGATGCCACTTGTTTGCATACCGCTCATGTGATTTGAGCTAAAGGCGTTTGATCCTGCAGTGCTCTCTTTAGCTTGGCTACCTCCATCTTTACTTCCGCCTTCTCCTCCTTGTTGAGGATCCTTAAAAGCATAATTTGCCCCTATGCTTAAAGAATTTGATTTGTCGTATCTAGTATTGCTTAAATTCGAGAATGTTAGGGTATTCGTTTTTAATCTAAGCTTGCCGTTATCTATGAAATTTCCGCTCTCATCATAGTAGCCTGCGGCTATTAATGAGCCTTTCAGATCGGTATTAGCTCCTACTTCTATGTTTAGCTCTTTGGCGGTTATACTAGATAGCACGGTCTGTTTTACCATAGTGCTTGATTTGGATCTAGAGTAGTTAGCGTTTATGCTTGAAAGCTTAGAATTTGAATACCTTACTATGTTGTTGCTTATGTCAGAGGGATTGTCCGGATCGGAGGTTGTTTTACTGCCGCTTATGCCTATACCTGCCCCTATGGAGCTTGATTTACTATCGTAATTATAGCTATCTCGCAGGCTTGCTAGGCTTAGATCATGTCCTACCTTTAAAGCTAAAGCGTTATCCGCTCTAAGGTTTGCTCCTTTTATTAAAGCGTCGTTACTAGCTAAGGCGTATATATTATGTCCTGCATAAACTTTAGCGTTATTGTGGCTAAGGCTTTCCTCTTTCATATTGCTTTTAGAGTAATCAAGTCCTGCGCTTCCTCCTCCGCCTCCATACATAGTAGCAGATACTCTTCCGCTTATGGTTTTAGAGCTTTGTTTAGCCTCATAGCTATCTTGCGAAGCTTCCATAAATAGATTATGGGTGTTTAGATATATATCATTACTAGCATATAAATTTGAGCCTTTGATATTTATAGCGGTATCTTTATTGCTATCAGTTAAAATTTTAATATTATTGCCGCTAAGATTAGAGGCTACGGAGCTACTTGATTTAGAGCTATCTTTGGAAGTGGTTCCGCTAAGCTCTGCGGAGGCGCCTACGCTAAAGCCCCAGGTAACCCAGCTAGAGGATGCGGCGGCTCCTTGGGAGATGAGGGCGGCGGTTTTAGAGGCTACGTTGGCAGTGGCTAGAGCGATATTTGATAGATAGTATTTCTCCTCGTCCTTTACGTCCTCTATTATGTTTTGCAGGTCTTCGATATCGGAGTAGTCTATGCCTACCTCTTTGGCCTTATAGCGGTTTTTTAACTCGATAAGTTTATCCTGTAGAGCATTTTTCTGATCCTTATACTCCTTATATTGCTTTTTGGTCTGATTTAGCTGTTTTATCGCTTCTTGCAAGGCGATAGCCGCAGGAGCTATCTGGGCATATTCGTTTTGAACGGTAAGAGATATGGAGCTTTCCAGATGTTTAGAATTAGATGAGGAGCTTGCGGTATCGGTAGAATTTATTATATTTATATTCCCATCTTTGGATATTAAGTTAAGATCCTCCTTGGCCTTTAAATTTGAACCTATAACGCTTAGGCTATTATCCCCTCTAAGAGTTATATTTTTAGCTTCCATATTAGAAGAGACGGCCTTGGTACCGTATAAGTCCGTATTGGATTTATCGTATGAGGCATCGGCTAACTTTACTTTGATACTAGTGTCCTTCTTAAATTCATCTATGGACTTAGGCTTCATCTGACTTAGAATATCTTTTACTTTAGCAACAGATACAGAGGTGCTTTTTTGCAAGCTTTGTTCGCTGTATTCGTTAGCGGCAGCGGATATAGTTAGGTTTTTAGCGTCTATATTTATATCTCCGCCCGCTTTCATATTTGAAGTTATAAAAGCTGTAGGAGAGTTTAAGCCTATATCGCCCGCAGCTTTGATATCAGATAGTTTCGATATGCCTTCTTTTACCTGCTTGCTATTATAATCCGATCTATATACCTCAGTAAAGCTTCCCCCGCCTATCTTTTCTATCCCTGCCTCTAATGCGATATTATCCATTGCCCCCACGGAAGCTGCTATTGCCACTGGATAGTGTAGAACCGATATAGGGTTGAATCTTGTTCTTTTATGGGCGCTTAGCTCCTGCTTATACTCCTTGGCTGCTAGGATATTTATGGAATTTCCCGCGCCTAAGCCTAGATTACGTCCGCTTGAAATATCCGCAGATATTAAGTTTAGATCGTTCTTTGCTCTTAAGTTTATATCTGCTGTTTCGCTAAATAGGGAGGAGCTTTGTAAATTTTGCTTATAAAGCGAGTGCATATCCATGCTGGCTTTCAATCCGCCTAAAGAGGATTTGGAGCTATTTTTATAGTTTAAGGAGTTATAGCTTAGAGGCGATATATTGATATTGTTTCCCGCCTGCATATCTATAGCTTCTTTAGCTTTTAACGCAGAGCCTGCTATATTGATATCGGCTTCTTGCGAGCTAAGCATTATATTTTTAGCCCTTATGCTAGTAGGTACTACGCTTTGACTTAAAGCTTTAGTAGTAGTGCTTTTTTTAGACGCAAAGCCCTTTTCTTTAAATTCGCTCTCATAGTAATTGCTATCGATATCTCCACTTAGATTTATGGAGTTCTTAGCTTGCAGCAAAGCATCTCCGCCGCGCGCATTAATATCCGCTCCGCTTATGGCTATACCGCCTGCTTTAATTAGGATATTATCTTTGGCGTTAAGCCTGGAGCTTGTATTCTTAACGATATCCTCTTTATAGTATCCGCCTTTGCTTTTAAAGTTATAGCTTAGCTTCTCCTCCGCGCTATTTATATTTACGTCCTTTGCGGCGTTTAGGATTAAATTTGCAGCCGAGTCTATGCTCGCTCCGCTTACGGTTATATCGCGAGCTGCATTTAATGCTACGCTGCCCTCGGTAGATTTTATATTTGAGATAGTGCCTATATAGGTGCTGCTTTGATCGCCGTAGGCTCTATTTAGGTTTATCTCTTTACTTAGAGTTTTATGTACTATATCTCTGCCCGCGTTTAAGTTTACGCTGCGTCCTTGTATCAAAGAGGATGCGTTTATTATATCCTTCTTGGCCGATATGCTTAGGGCGTTCGCGGCGATGATGGAGGCGGAGTTTAAATTTGATACGCTGCCCGCTTTGAGGCTCATATTAGAGCCCGCGTAAATTATCCCTTCGTTTCTAAGATCGCCGTTTACGCTTAGATCTATGCTGCCTCCTGCGTATATCAAAGAAGGTGCGGAGCTAAGTAGAGTGCCGTCATCTTCCTCCGAAGAGTTCAAGGAGGTCCTTTTTTTATCATAAAGCAAGCTTAGCTTATTGTGCATATATGAAAAATCCGGTATCAGCTCGCTATAAACGTAAAAGGTATTATAAAATTTACTGCTTATAGGCGAAAAGAGATTGTTTATATAGCTAGGTCTAATAATATCTTGCATATCCGCTTCGTTATTAAGGCTAGGCGCAAGATCGTTTTTATTTAGATTTAAAGCGTTAGGATTACCGAGCCCCTTGCCTATTAGAGAGTAATCTATTTTAGAAAAAGCTTCCTTTATAAGAGTAGGAGCGTTACCAGAGTTTATCTGCCCGTCCGAGTTTAAATTTGAAATATCACCCGCGTAGCCTTTTATATCTTTTTTAGCTCCTATTATGGAGACAATAGCCGGCTGAGAGTAGTAGATATTCTTTTGGTCGCTATAGCCGCCTTTACCGCCGTGGCTTTTATGTTTCCATCTATACTCCGCCTGACTTATCATGCTATGATTTAGACTTAAAGAGCGGTTGTTTAGACTCTTTACATTTAAGAGCAGATCGTTATAGGCATAAATTACGCTCTTATCGTTATTTAGCTCATCTATGTTAAGGTTACTATCCCCTGCGGAGATTATGTTTGAGCCCATAAATTTACTTAGGCTATCTTCCGTTATATACTCTTTATTGATGCTGTAGCTTATCTGCCTTAATCTCTCCTTCTTGTGAGGCTTGCTTCTTCTTATGCCGAAGAGATTATCTTTTAAGCTTAACGTTATAGCGTCATATAGCCTAGTATCCTCCCCCGGAAGCCTAGTATTTTTATATAAGCTTAATACGTATAGATTCATATCTTGCTCGCTAAGCTCCTCCATGATCTTAGCGTTTAGCTCGTCCGGGCTAATATTGGGATTTTGCTTAAGGATACGCTCTTTTATTTCTGCCGCATTGACCTTTAAAGGGATGGCTACGCCGCTACAACCCCAGCCATCGCCATTGCAAGTAAAATCTATATTATAGCCGGTGCTTTGAACTCTCTTTACTGGCTCGTTAACCGAGCGGTTGTTTAGCTTTTTAGCGCCGATATTAAGAGTGTTTTTTGCATATATCAAAGAGGAGGCGTTAATTATCTCGTCTACCTTGCCCTCCCCGCCTCTTTCATTAAAAATATTCAAATTTCTTTGAGAGATGATGTTGGATAGCGCTTCGTTGCTAAGAAAGCTCGTATTTATAACTATATCCCCTCCGCTAAGTATATTGGACGCGTCTTGATTGAGGATATTTTTAGCGTTTAAACTTACGCCGTCTTGCGCATAAACGAGGGCTTTTTTGTTTATTAGGCTTTCAGAGTTTGTTATCAGCTCGCCGCGCGCGATTAAAGAGCCTAAATTTAAAATTTGCTCCTTTGCTTTTAAAGCCAAATTTCCAAGTGCGGCTATGATGCTTTCGTTTTTGATACCCTTTGCATTTATGATCAGATCTTTATTGGAGATCAGCCTTTGTGAAGCGATAAAATTTCCTTGTAGGTTTAAGTATATATCACCGCTTGCGTAGATCCCTCCGTTATAGCTCAAATCGTCCTTTAGCCCCAGATATAAACTGCCGTCCGAGTTTAACTTACCTAAAGCGCTAAGACTATCTAGGTTTAAAGCGAGATCCCCTTTGGAGCTTATCAGCCCCTCTTCGTTGTTAAGAGTGCCTTTGTTTATGATTAAATTTCCTCCGCTTAGGATAGAGCCTTTGGAGTTATCTATGCTGTCGTAGCCCAAAAGAGCGCCTCCCAGGGAGATGATCTTTGAGCTTTCGTTGCGTAGATTGTTGCCGCGCAAGCTTAAGCCCTCTTGTACTATAAAGGTAGAATCGGAGAGATTGTAAAAATTTGGAATTTCGGAATCCAATGCCCTTAATACCATTAGGCTATTATCGTTTAAGAGACTCTCTTTTATATCCAAATAGCTTTTGTTTGAAAGTATCGCTCCGCCTATATTTGATATATGATCCGCGCTTATTATGCTAAGCTTGTTTTTTGAGGGAGGAATAACTCCTGTTTTAAAAGAGCCTTTGCTCTCATTCAAGCCTAGTTCATTTAGTCTTTCACTCTTAGCCGCTCCTATTACGGCTCTATCTTTGTTGCTTAGGCTTCTAGCCTCTATCTTTAAGGCGGAGCTTGAGCTTATGGAGCCTTTTATATTATCTAACCTATCCACTTTTATCTTTAGAGTATTAGCCTGTATATTTCCTCTGTTTTCTACCGAGGAGGCTTTTATACCCAGATTGGAGGCTGAAATTTTAGAGCCCTTTTGGTTGGAGACGGTCTTGGAGCTGATTTGAGTCTGTCCGTTGGAGCCTAGCTTTCCTTCATTTATCAGATCTCCGTTAGCATCTATCTTTAAAGAGCCGTCCGCTAAGATAGCCCCCTTATTGTTGATGCCCGCTCCATCTTTAGTAGATATTATATTTATCCTGCCCGCATACATTCCCCCTAGAGCCGAGGAGTCTATGGATACACCCTTAGGATGCGATCCTCCTTCTTGCTCGATTTTTAGATTATCCTGCCTCAATCCAGAGTTTGTATTTTTTAAAGATACCTTACCATCAGTCGCTACTACGTTGATCTCGTTTGCGTAAATTTTACCCTCCAGCTTTAGACTATTAGATATTACGTTTAAATAATCCCCGTTATCGTTTAGGCCGTTCGCTCTTATATTTATAGAGCCATCTTTGCTTATGTTTAGGGATTTAAGATGTTCGTTTTCATAGGTGGGCGTGGCGGTGCTTAACGTAGTAGAGGAGGAATTTATTATGGTAGCGCCGTTTACATTGATGCCACTAGGATTAGCGATGATAAGATCGGCTTTTCTGCCCGCTATCTCTATATTACCCTGTAAATTTGAAGGAAGAGGCGAGTTTACCTGATTGATTATCAGCTTAGCCTCGCCGCGATTTAATCTGGGATTGGGCGGTATGTAGCCCGCCGTTTTACTTATGGATCCTGCTTGAGAGTTATTAAATACCGTGCCCTCTTTAGGAGTGTTAAGCTTGGAGTATTCGTTGATAGAAATCCCCTTATCGTTAGGGGAGGCGATATCTATTTGAGTGGCGGGAGCATTCGGAGTTTGAGACACAGAAGCTCTATGATTTACGGGAGCGGAGTTATCGGGTATTATCTCGCAATATGAAAAACAAGGAGCCAGCAAACCAATAAGCAAAAGAGCGACAAGGCGTTTCTTTGCTTGGGTAAAGACGCCGAAATATTCTTTTATATCAGTAGGGGCACTAAGACGTCCTGCACCATTAAAAATAGAGCTTAAACATAAAATTTGCATACTAATAACCTCCAATTGCGATGGGTTTATATCTTAAATTTCTTAAAGACTTTCTTAAAAAAATAGTAAATTTAGGATATTTTATTTAAAATTTATTTGAATTTATTTTAAGGTTCGGCGCGGGCGCAGGATTGCTATTTATCGGATCTTAGTATGGCATATCTGCGCTAAAACAGTTAGTAAAATTTACTAAGCGTTATATAGTCTTAGTTTATATTAAACGTCGCGATAAGCGCCGATAAAATTTCGCTAAATTTAAAAGTCGTAGCTTAAAGAGAAATTTAAAGCGGGACTATCCGTTTTAAAATTTTCCGGTTTGCTAATAGGAAAAGCCGCCAAAAGATCATAGCTAAAAGAGCCTGAAATATTTCCTCTAAGGCCCACGCCTCCTCCACTAAGCATTTCACCCTCTGCGGGATAATTTTTTCCCTTAGAGCTAAGCTTGCCGACATCAAAGGCCAGGTAGACGCCGTTGTTTTTAAAATACTTATATTCCAAGGTATTTCTTATATAAAAACCGCTATCTCCAAGCAGGCTCATCTGCCCGTCAAACCCTCTAACGCTATAGTATCCGCCGATATTTAGCCTATCTATGGGGCTAAGATGAGTGCTGGCTCTTCTTGCGTAAAGCTCCAGTTCGTAGCTTAAAGGGATAGCGGAGGATCTGGTTTTAAAATTTAACGCGGCGTTTATCAAATGATACCTAGAGCTTCCGCCGCCAAATTCCTCCTCGAGCGCTCTTAGAGCGTTAAACGCTCCGCTAGATTTTAGGTACGAAAGCATCATCTCTACTGAAGAGTTATCAAAGAATACCTTGGATTTTAGCCCAGCCTCATAGCCGCCTTCGCGCTTTCTTTGGTTGCTAAGCTCATAATCTTGTATATAGTTTTTATACTTTTTTTGCCAAATTCTAAAAAACAGAGAATTTTTGGAGTTTTGATTTCTAAAATATACGTAGTTAAGATCCAAATTTCTTCTAACGCTGCTTCCGCTATAGGTATAAAGCTCATACGTTCCGGGCACTATTTGATCATAAGTGTATCTGTTTTGCCAAAAGGACAGAGAAAAGTATCCAAAAGGTATACTAAAGCCCGCATAATAGTTAGCTGATCTGCCACTTTTGCTATCATCTCCTAAAGATTTTTTATCTCCTCTTAAAAAATTTCTACCGTAAGAAGCAAATACGCTCTCGTTTAATCCAAGCAAATTTAGGCCGTAAAGTATAGCTGCGCCTTGGTATTTGCCGCTAGATTTGGAGCCCAGATTATCCGCGCTTAATCTAAGCAATAAAGGAGAGCTTTGCTGCTTAGAGATATTGATATCGGAGTAGCCCTGCTTTGCGGAGGGGCTTAAGCTTATCTCCGCCTCGCTTCTTGAAGCGGCATTGAAATTTTCCATAGCCTGTTCCATATCTCTTAAGCTTAAAAGCTCTCTCCTTTTATCGCCGCCAAATGCGGTAAAGATGCTCCTTTGATTCTTAGCTCTAGAGCCCGGCTCAAGCGAAATCTCGCCTATGCGTCCGGGATGCAGAGCCAAAAGAAGGGTGCCGGAGGAGATGTTTTGCTGGGGGATGGAAACGGATGTAGTGATAAAGCCTGCAGATATGATTTTGTTGTTATACGCTCTTGCCAGAGCTAAAATTTTATCGCTTCCCAAGCAGTCGCCGCTTTTAAATTTAAGCTCTTTTAGGGCGGAGCTTAGAATTCTTTCAAACCCGGGCGGAACGGAATGATCGGAATTCGAGGTAGAACCGATGGACTTAGCGAGAGTTTTTACTTTCGCTCGCCCCAAGTTTTCATCATTTGGTTTAGAGATAATGACGCCCGAGCTGGCATCGTCTTTGGAATTGACGGCTGGAGTTTTCAGATCGTCTTTGTTTTTAGATTCGTAATCCGCTTCGTTAAATTTAGAACCCGCGCTACTTTTCTGCTCGTTTTGCGCTTCTGCGTTAATCAATTTGATCTCATAAATTTTAAAGCAAATTCCTGCTTTCTTGGGCTCCGCGGTTGCGCTTGAAGCGCGAGACTCTTCGCTGCGTATCGTTATGAAGGGATCCTCGGTGCCTTGTCTAATTGATCTTATTCTTTGCTCTTCGGAGTTTATGGCGCCAGAAATATCGGCAGGAATAGCAATTAACGCTTTAGGAGCTAGGCTTAAGCCTATAAAGATAGAGGCCAAAATAAGCTTGACGCTTTTAACGCCGCGGGGTTGCAAAGAGGCTCCTTTAAATTTACTATCGTCATAATAGAATAATGGTTTTTGATAAAACATTGATTGCACCTATTTTTTACGATTGGAATATCGCCGCAAAAGAAAACCTTATAGCTTGAGCATGACAAAAGCATCTATTAGCATATATTCGCTTTTATAGACCTTATCTTCCGCTAGGGCTATCAATTAAAATTGGTGATAATACATTAATTTTTTAAATTTTCGGGTAAAATCTCTTGGATTTTAGTGCTAATTGAGATTTTATATTTTATCATACTCAGAATCTCGATTTTTAATATAGTAGTTTCTCTTAAACTACCTGTATAATCTAGCGTTTTTAGCATTTGAAATTTTTTTGAAAAAATTTACAAAAGCCGTAAAGTATGGCTTTCAAAAAAATCAAAAAATTAAAAATAGGGATGAAATTTGATAGATGGTGTCCCCGACAGGATTCGAACCTGTGGCCTCAAAATTAGGAATTTTGCGCTCTATCCTACTGAGCTACGAGGACAAAATCGGCAATTTAATCGCCGATAATATTCATAACGTCGTCTAGTTTTTTGTGAAGATCTTTGTCATTGATGGGCTTTGTCATAAAGTCATAAGCACCCTTATTTAAAGCCTCTCGTTTAGCGGTCTCGTCCGTCGTAAGGACGATGACGGGGATATGAGCTATACTTTCTCTAGCGTGAAGATTATCTAAAAATTCCAGCCCATTCATCACAGGCATTACAATATCTAATAAAATCAAATCAACGGGCTGAACTTCGAGTACGGCAAGGGCGTCCAAGCCGTTTTTGGCTTGGAGTATGGTTTGGAATTTGCCATATTTTTTTAGCATAACTTCAAGTAGCTTCAAATTTATAGCGTCGTCATCAACCGTTAAAACTTTCAAATCTCTCATTTAAGACCTCATCCTTATATATATTTTTGTGCGAGTTTCTCAAGACCCGACTTGGTGATATTGTAACTAGCGACTTCGCTAAATAGTGGATTTTCATCGTTATCGTTAGAAAATAGCACTAGCTTGGTCGCAGGCGCTTTTCGGCGTAAGCTCTCTAACGCCGCTAAGTCTAGCCCTGCTAGCTTTTTATCAATCAAAACAAGCTTATAGCTGCCCGTAGCCGCCATAGAAATAAGCTGGTCGAAATTACCCGCAATTTCTACGTCTTTATACTGGTGTTTTAATATGCTGGCAAAAATTTTACTTTCCATAATATTTGCCTTGCATATAAGTATATCTTTTGTCGGCACGCGCGCACCTTTAGCTTTCACTACATCATCGGAAACTATGCTTTTTTTAGGAACTAGCTTCATTATCGTCTTAGGCACTTTGACGGTTTTAATGACCGTCTTAGGCACCTGGCGTTTGACAAGCTTTTTAACCAGCTTCTTTGTAGTTCCACCGGCGGGCGCTGCATCGGATCGTTTATCACCGATAAAATTATCTAGCATTTGAGCTAAGATATCTTTTTTGATCGGCTTGGTGCAGTATTCGTCAAGCCCCGCTGCCATAAATTTCTCTCTATCGCCCTTTAGCGCATTGGCAGTAACAGCCACGATCGGGATGTGGCGAAGATTATTCTCGTGTTCGTATTGCTTGATCTGCTTTGTAGATTCGATACCGTCCATAACAGGCATCGAAATATCCATAAATATGAGATCATAGTCGTTATTGGCTTTTCTGGCTTCCAGCGCCAAAAGTCCGTTTTCGACTATCGTCAAATTCATATTAAAGCTATTTAGTGTGTGCTTCATAAGCTTTTGATTGATCTCATTATCCTCCGCAATAAGGATTTTGGCGTTATATTTTCTATTGACCAAAGGTACATTTTCATCGGCAGGATTTCGCTCTACCGGCACTTCAACCTCTTCTTCGACTTCGACATCCTCTTCGACCATAATGGTTTCTTCCTGCTGCTCGTCTTCGTATACAGTGACGGGTACCTCGACCATCTCCTCTTCCTCAGGCTGCGGGATCACTACCGGTTCGACTTTTACGCTAACAGGCTTAATCTCGGGCTCTTCGACATGAATGTTTTGAGTAGCAGGCTCCACCTTCGGAATATCTACAGGCTCCGGCTCAATACTTGGCTCTTCGGCAGGAATATTTTGAGCTGCTGGTTCTACTACTGGCGTTACCGGTTCAGACTCGATATTTGAAGGTTCCTGTTTAACCTCTTCAAGTTTTGGCTCTATAGGTTTTAGTTCAGGCTCAATTGTTATCGGCTCTGGCTCAACAGCGATAGGTTCTGGCTCAATTATCTTTTCAGCTGTACTTTCAGGTTCTGAAAGTTTAACACTTGAAATTTCATCTTCATGAGCAGAAACACTTGAAGTATCAGGCTTCGAAGCTTTAGCGATAGGAATTTCAGGCTCGGTTTTAATGGCTACCGGAATTTCTTCTTCTACGCTTGGAATTTCAACCTTTTTAGCAGGCTCTTGCACCTTGGCGCTCGGTTTGATATCCGAAAGATCGATATCTATATCAGGAATTTCAATCTTAGCATTAGGCATCTCAACCTTAGCCTTTGGAATTTCTACTTTCGCAGGCTCAGCCTTTACTTCTTCTTCCTCTTTTTTGATCTTAGGTAGCTCTATTTCGATATCGGAAAGATCAATGCTAGGAGTTTCGGCTTTAGGAGCCTGGGTCTGCGTCGCATGTGTTTTGAGCCCCACAAAATCATCAGGAATTTCCAAAGATATAGGCTCATCGATATCGGTCTGGGCATCCTTTGTGCTTGAAGGCTCTACCTTTGGCTTTTCTGCGTGCGGGATTACTATTTCAGGAATATCGATATTGATCTTTGGTGATTCAGGCCCTGTCTTTTCAATCTTAATATCACTCATAGGCTCGATATCTATAGGCTTAATGACCGGCTCTTCTGCTTTAGGAGCTTCTTTTTTGAGCTCTTGAGCAATACTAGGCTTGCTAACAGCCTCCTCTTTATGCGCAGAATGAGCCTCGGCATCATGCGTACGTCTTCTGCTTTGCAAGATAGCACGTAGCTCGTCTACCGACGAAGTAGTAGCATGTCGTAATTCATCGAGCTTGTTGATGATAGGTCTTTCTTTTACTACCGGCTCTTCCATAATCATTTCATCAGCGACGATAGGCTTTTCTACCTCGGTATCCAGCTTAATCTCATGCGTCTGTGGAGCAAAATCCGATCTGCTTAGAGCAATTCCGGATTTTGAAATTTTATCTAGCGTCTTAACGAATTTAGTTAAGTTAAAAGGCTCTGTGAGGGTAAAAATTTTAGAATTTGAAATACTAATACTTTGAAGCTCTTTTGGCTTAAGAGTTAAGATCGTAGGCATACTCAATATATCGCTAACCTCGCCGTAATTCTTAAATCTAGTGATAAGAGCATCATATTTGTTATTATTTTGCGCTGAGCGGAACTGCGCGTTTGTATTAAATATCGAAATTTTACCGCCTAGCTTGCTGATATAGTTTTTAACGATATCATTATACATCGTATCGGCGCTATCGGCTAAAAGCGCAAAATTTAGCCCTTTGATACTTTCAAATACTGCGTCTGCATCGGTCTTTTGTGTCTCTTTAAAAGCAAGGGTGAAGTAAAATCTAGTACCCTTTCCTACGGTAGATTTGACCTGAAGCTTACCGCCCATCATCGCTACGTATTTAGACGAAATCGTAAGTCCAAGACCTGTTCCGCCGTATTTGCGCGTGATTGTAGAGTCAGCTTGAGAGAAGGCGTTAAATACATTTGCGAGCTTATCTTCAGAAATTCCAATGCCGGTATCTTCTACGCTAAACGTTACGATCGCCTCTCCTGGAGCTTTACTAGGCTCCCTTAAAATTTCAACTACGATAGTGCCGTGCTCAGGCGTAAATTTGACAGCATTTGACATGAGGTTGATAAGAACCTCTTTGATCTTCGTGATGTCTCCGTATAGGTGGTGCACGAGTGTAGGATCGATGTAGAGCAGGATGTCGATATTCTTTTCGGCAGCCTTGGCTACGTAAATTTCAACCGCGCTTTCGAAATCTTGGATAGGATTAAATAAGATATCCTCAAGCTCGACCTTATTGCTTTCTATCTTGGATACATCCAAAATGTTATTAATGATCGTTAGAAGGTTTTCGGACGATTTTTCGATGGTATCAACATAATCGCGCTTCTCCTCATCCAAATCGGTATTTTTAAGAAGCTCCGTAAAGCCGATGATGCCGTTAAGCGGCGTCCTGATCTCATGCGACATATTGGCCAAAAAGATCGATTTTGCCTTATTAGCATCCTCCGCAGCGCCCTTTTGATACGCAATCAGATCGAGCGCGTCCTCGATAAGCGAATATGCCTTGTTAACACCCTCACTAGTCCTAACGTCGATATGCTCGTGCTGATTCGTCAAATCGCCGATTCGGCTAAGCACGTTGCCGAGGTCGGTAACGTTCTGTCTTAAACGTCTTGTAATACCCAAGGCAAAAACAACCAAAATAGCCGCTAAAACCCATATACCAAGAGCAATAAATAGGTTTCTTAGTCTTTGCGCTAGATAAGTATCAGCATGCGCCGCAAGCTCAGCATTGATCTTTTCAGAAATTTCGCTTAGCTTTTTATATTTAAGTGTAGTAGAGGCAAACCACTCTTGAAAGGGCACGCTATAGTGTCCTTCGTCCGCTTCTTGCTGCAATGTGGCTGAAATTTTAGCAGTTTCTCTTAATGCATTTTGAAATTCCTCTCCGTCTAGAATTTTTAAAATTGCAGCTCTAGCATCAGATTCCGGCAAGAAGTAGTAATTAGGAAGCGAACTAGATAGGTTGAAGCTAGCCCAAGTCCTTAACTGCGCCTGATTCATCGCCTTGCTGCCGATGATATATTCGATAATATAGTCGCGCTCCGATGCGGTGGCGTCCATCGCCTCGTAGGTATTGAGCAATGAAACCGTCCAAACGGTGATATTTGAGCTTACGAGACCCTCTCTTAGCACTCGTTGGATTGTTTTTACATCATCGTCGAATTTTTGAAAATATGAGCTGAAAAGCTCACCAAAGCTTTTACTTTGAGCATCGACATCCCTTCTTACCTGCGGAAGTTTGTCTAATAAACCGTCTATATCGGCCTCGGCAGCCAAAAGCTCGTCATTACCGGTGCCGTAAGCGAAAATATCAAAAATAGTCTTTTTTACGACATTTTCACTGATATTTTTGCTTTCTTTATACTTTGCAAGCGCATCGTCGGTTTTTTTACGTTGACCCGATAGAAGAGTTCCCATACCGGGGTTTCCCTCGCTACCCAAAAACGCCGAAGTGATACCGCGCTCTTTATCTACCTGCTCTACTAACGCTGCGAGATTGCTATTTTTAGCAATCTGCTGCTGCAAAATTCCCACTCTGGCGTAATCCTGCAAAGAGATAAACAAGAAATATGATGCAAACGCGAAAATCAAAAGTAACGGGATACCGCTAACAAGTCTCAAAGCACTTGTAGTATTTAAATTCATACAAAATCCTTCAAAGCGCAGCTTACGCGACGTTAAATTTTATTCAACCGGAGAAACGAAGTCGCTTCCGTCACGCTAGGCGGAGACGATTTAGCCGTCCTGCAAAGTTAATGGGTGATTTTACTAAACAAATCTTTAAATATAGCTTTTTGCGTTAGGTTTTCGTTAATGATTGTTTAAAATTTTTTCAGCGGTTTGGATATTCGTAAGTGATCTGATCTCATCGAAGCTAGCCGTATAAATGCTCTCAAAATCGCCGTAAAAGTCCAAAAGCTTCTTCAGGCTTCCCTTGCTAACGCCCAAGCTTAGCAGTTTTGAGCTTTGCAAATCGAGTTTGCGTTTGCTCTTTTGGTGAAATGAGATCGCAAAGCGGTGCGCTTCATCGCGCAGGCGCTGAAAAAATTGAAGTTTTTTATCGTCCGTAGGCAGCGAAAAAATTCCGCTCTTTGTGCAAATTTTATCTTTCGCAGCCCCCTTTGCGCGGTGAGCTTTGGCGTCGATCTTTTCCTTAGAGATAGCGATTATATCGACGTTTGCTCCGACGCTGCAAATTATTTCCTCTGCCAAGTTTAGCAGAGCCGTTCCGCCGTCGATGAGCCACAGATCTGGCGCTGCAAGCTCGTCAAATTTAAGCGCGCGGCTAGTTAGATACTCGCGCATCTGATCGTAGTCGTTGTTTGAGCTAAGGTGCTTGTGGCGGTAGTTTTGCTTGTTAAACTCGCCGTCTTGAAAGCTTATCATAGCCCCCACGGCCGCGGCGCCGAACATATGCGAATTGTCGAAAACTTCGATATTTACGGGCAAATTCGTAAGATTAAAATAATCCTTCAGCTCCTGCAAAAATGCGTAATCGTGCGTTTTTAGATGCTTTTTGATATTGATCTCGCAGTTTTGATATGCAATCTCGCAAATTTTACGCTTCTCGCCGATTTTCGGCGCGTAAATTTTAAAGGCTCTTTCATGCCGCTTGGATAAAATTTCGCATACCAGATCCGAATCGTCAAACTCGTCGTAGACGTAAATTTTAGCGCACGCCACGGGAGCCGCGGCCGGGAAGGCGCTTAAGATCATCTGCTTGTAGGCGTTTGCGATATCATCGGCGCTTGGGGCTTTGCAGTTAATTATATGCGAGCTTGAAGCCGAAATTTTACCCTCGCGTATGCTAAAATGCACGGCGCAGACGAGCCCGTCGCGTGCGGCAATCGCAAAGACCTCGAAATCATCGAGCTTTGCCAGATCGACTTCCACCTTTACGTTCATCTGCTTTAAAATTTCAATTTTATCGCGGATCTGCGCGGCTTCCTCGAAATTTTCGCTCTGCGCTAGCCGCGCCATCCGATCCTGAAGCTGCGGCACCATCTTTTGCGGATTTTTCAGAGCCGCAAGCGCGCTCTGTACGATACGAGCGTAATCCTGCTTTGAAATTTTATCCTCGCACGGAGCGGCGCAGCGCCCGATCTGGTGGAACAAACAGGCCTTCTTGCCCTTGACGCAATTTTTCTTCTGCACGAGCGGAAACTGCATGTAAAGGGTCTGTAAAATTTCCTTCGCGCCGTGAAAATAGGGGCCGAAGTATCTGATGTTTTTGCCCTTTACGATCTTTCGCGTGATCTCAAAGCGCGGAAAGTCGTCGTCTAAATTTACGTAGATATACGGGTAGGTCTTATCGTCGCGCAGTAGGATGTTGTACTTGGGCTTAAGCTGCTTGATGAAGGAATTTTCTAGTATCAGCGCGTCGCTCTCGCTGGGCGTTACGATGTATTCTAAATGCGCCGCCTCGCTTATCATCTTGGCGATGCGCGCGCTTAAGCGCGGGCTCGGCGCGAGAGCAGGCGTGAAAGAGAAGTAGCTTTTGACGCGATTTTTTAAAATTTTAGCCTTGCCAACGTATAGCAGCTTGCCCGCGGCGTCGAAGTACTGATACACGCCGGGTGCGGCAGGCAAGCTCTTAATCTCCTCTATTAGCAAGGATCAGCCCTCTTATCTCTTCAAAAATTTTATAAATTTGCGGATCTTGGATTTTGTTTTTAAACTCCCCCTTTGCGCGCTCCAAAGATAAAGCTTCGCCATCCAGGCGCAAATGAGCTTTATAAATTTGCGCCCTTCTTCTGCTCATTACTCTATCTGCGACAAAAAATTTTATCTCACGCACGCCGCAAAGCTCCGCCGTCTCTCTAGCGGCTACGAAGCGCTTTAATACGTCTTTTATTAAATTTATATTACTATCGCGTTTTAGTTCGCAAAGCCCCGCCGGATGCTTCGCGGCTATCATCAAAATGCCATCTTTGACGTAGATGAAAGCGATCAGCCTTTGCCAACTAAGCGGCAAAATCGCTAAAAACTCGCCTCTTTCTCGCATCTTGGCATATAAAGGATTTTTTCTGATATGAGCGATTATTTCTCTTGCATTTTCCATAGACGGATTTTAGCATTTTTTATCTTAGTTTTGCTTAGCGGCTGCGGATACAAAGCACCGCCGTTTTATTCCGACGACGATGGGAGCTCTAGCGCTACCGCCCAAAATGCGGACGCTAATAGCACAAGCAGCGATAAAGGCAGCGTTAGAATTTTACGCGATAAATAGCCTACTTTTAGCTTTGCTTTGTTATACTTTTAAAAATTTTTACAAAGGAATTTCATGCAAACAGCAGACATTTTAGTGCTGGACTTCGGCTCTCAATACACCCAGCTGATCGCTAGGCGCTTGCGCGAGCAAGGCGTTTACACCGAGCTGATCGCATACGACGCGCCGATCGATAAGATAAAAGCGAAAAACCCCAAAGGTCTTATTTTAAGCGGCGGACCCGCTAGCGTTTACGCCAAGGATGCGTATTTTTGCGACGATAGAATTTTTGAGCTTGGAATTCCAATTTTAGGTATCTGCTACGGCATGCAGCTCATCGCGCATAAATTTGGCGCTAGCGTCGTGCCTGCGGGTAAAAAAGAGTATGGCAAAGCCTCTTTGAAACTGCTTCGCGCTAGCAAGCTATTTGGCGGCGTAGAGGATAACTCTACTGTCTGGATGAGTCACTCAGACAAGGTCGAAAGCCTGCCGGCGGGCTTTGAGGTGATGGCAAGCTCGGACGAGAGTGAGTGGTGCGTATTCGGCGACGAGATTCGTAAAATTTATGCGCTACAGTTTCACCCCGAGGTTTGTCACAGCGAGTTTGGCGATAGAATTTTAAAAAATTTTGCCAAAGAGATCTGCGGAATAACCAGCACTTGGAACATGGGCAGCTTCGCCAAAGAGCAGATGATCAAAATAAAAGAGCGCGTAGGCAGCGCCAAAGTGCTTTGCGCGGTAAGCGGCGGCGTGGATAGCTCGGTCGTAGCGGCACTTTTGGCGCATGCGGTGCCGCAGAGCCTAATAGCGGTTTTCGTCGATAACGGACTACTCCGCACGGGCGAGCGCAAGGCAGTAGAGGAGATGTTTAGGCTCAAACTCGGCGTGAGCTTAGACGTGATCGATGCTAGCGAGCTATTTTTAAGCAGACTAAAAGGGGCGGTCGATCCGGAGCAAAAACGCAAAATCATCGGCGCGACCTTCATTGAAGTTTTCAGCAAAGAAGCAGCAAAACACAAAAACGTAAAATTTCTAGCCCAAGGCACGCTCTACACTGACATCATCGAAAGCTCGGTCGCAGGCTCAAGCAAGACAATTAAAAGCCATCACAACGTAGGCGGCCTGCCTAAGGATATGAAATTTGAACTGATCGAGCCTCTGCGCGAAATTTTTAAAGACGAGGTGCGCCAGCTGGGGCTTGAGCTAGGCCTTTCGCGCGAAGTCGTTTTCCGCCATCCATTCCCCGGCCCGGGCCTTGCGATCCGCATAATGGGCGAAGTAAATACGCCGAGCCTCGAGCTACTGCGAAAAGCCGACGTAATCCTGCGCGACGAGCTAAAATCAAGCGGCTGGTACAACAAAACGTGGCAGGCGTTTTGCGTACTGCTAAACGTGCACTCCGTGGGCGTCATGGGCGATAACCGCACCTACGAAAACGCCGTGTGCATACGCGTAGTGGACGCCAGCGATGGCATGACGGCTAGCTTCTCGCGCCTGCCGTACGACCTGCTAGAAAACGTCTCTCGCCGCATCATAAACGAAGTGCCCGGCATCAACCGCGTAGTTTACGACATCTCGAGCAAACCGCCTGCGACGATAGAATGGGAGTAAAATTTGGTCAGGCTTAAATTTTGAAATATCTAACAAGTAAGTATGAGTATGAAAGCATTAAAACGTATTGCTTTCATATCGTTTTTGATATAAACGATGAAGGACGGGTATATCAAAAAATAGATGAGTGGAATGAGGAAATTTTTAATGAAATTCCATTCTTTGCACTCGGTAAAAAAAGAGCTTTAAAGATTTCATCGGAATCTAGTCCTAGAAAAGCTACTAGGGACGGCATGGAGTTGCTTTATAAAGTTAAAGAGATTAAAGAAGCTAACGAATATTTCATATCGGCAGATGAGGATGCAGAAGATAAATATTTAAAGCGTGGCGAATTTGGAGAGCTTATACTATATTATTTACTGGAAAGACAATTTAATAAACCACAACTTATATCCAAAATATATTTTAAAGATAGTCCAAGCGGAATGGTTCATGGTTTTGATGCGGTTCATTATGACAAAGAGAAGAATGAACTCTGGATAGGTGAGAGTAAATTTTATAAAAGCCTATCAAATGCATTACAGGATCTGGCTAATGATTTATTTGGGCATTTTAATGTTAATTTTTTTGATTCTGAATTTGCAATCATCAATAATAGATTAAGCGATTATTATGACGATAAAGAAGTGAGTGATGAAATAAGGAAATTAATTAAATCTAGTACTTTTATACAAAGACTATCAAATATAAATGCTTGCTTTTTTGCACTATTTGATAGTAAAATTTTAGACAATTTTAAATTTAACGATTCAGGAAATACGCATAACGATTTTAAAGATATATTGGAGAAATTTGCAAAAGATACTAGAAAAAAATTTGATCAAAAAATTAAAGATTTTGGCAATAAATATAGACTTAAAATAAATTTATTTTTGTTTCCGGTAGAAAGTAAATTTAAGCTAGTAAAGCAGCTACACGAAAAATTAAAAAAAGAGCAAAATTAATGTTTGAAATTTTAGATTTGTCAGATTTAAATAAGAGTTTTAAAATAGCCAAAGAAATTTCGGCCAATGAAGATATGGATAGCCTGATCTTGGTCTTAGAAAACTGGAAGTACGTTAATGAAAATATAAGACCTGTTTTTATTGATTTAATTGAAAGTTTTGGTTTTTATCCATATTTAAAAGATAAAAATGAATTGCTTAATACTGCTGCATTAGTTAGGTGCGAGTACCACAAATCTAAATTTATAAACGATTTTGAAAATAATAGAGTAGCGTTTCACTACTGGCAGAAGGTATTAGAGGAAAAAATCTCAAATAGACAAAATTTACTTATCTCCGCACCTACTAGTTTTGGTAAAAGCTTACTAATACAAGAATTTGTAGCAAGAAAAAAATATAGCAATATATTAATTATTCAGCCGACATTGGCACTAATTGATGAAACTAGAAAAAAGCTCCAAAATTATCAAGATTTTTATAATATCGTGGTTAATACAAGCCAGGATATAAATGAAACAAACAACTTGTTTATTTTAACCAGTGAGCGAGTTTTAGATATTTTACCCAAAATTAACAATATAGATTTATTTATAGTTGATGAATTTTATAAAATATCAAACCATAAACACGACGATAGAGTCAGCCAATTAAACATTGCATTTTACAAAGTAATGTTTAGAAATCCGCAATTAATATTATTGACTCCATCGGTAGATAGCGTTGATAATGATTTTATTAAAAAATATAGTCTAAATTTCTTTAAAACGGAGTATTCATTAGTAAGACAAGAATTGGAAAAAATAAGCTGTAGTTCCAAGGAAGAAAGGAAAATGAAGCTGTTTGGGCTATTAAATAGTTTAAGTGAGCCTACTATAGTTTATGTTAAATCCCCTGCTCAAGCAGAAGAATTGTCAAATGAATTTATTAGAGATAATAAAAAAGGCACAGAAAATACTTTCCCAATTTTTGAATGGATTGATGAAAACGTTTCCGTAAAATGGAATTTAAAAAAATACTTACAAAAAGGTATAGGTTTACATAACGGTCAATATCCTAGGCATATTGTTAATGCTCAACTCGACTATTTTAATAACAATAAAATAAATATATTATTTGCAACTACCTCATTAATAGAGGGTGTAAACACTGTCGCAAAAAATATTATCATATATGATATGCGCAAAGGCACAAGCAAGCTGACTTATTTTGATTTTAATAATATCAAGGGGCGTGCTGGAAGAATGATGAAATACTATACTGGAAAAGTATATTGTTTTGATGATCCTCCAAGGCAAGAGATGGAAAATATAGATGTTCCCATAGTTACTCAAGATGATAGTCTGCAGAGTGAAATTTTAATTAATCTAAATAATGAAGATATAAAAGACCAAAAGAGAAGAATATATGAAGAATTAATTAAAGATTTACCTGCAGATTTATTGCAAATTTTTAAATCGAACTATTATAGTATTGAAAAGCAAAAGCACCTTTATAATTGCTTAAAGGGTAGAAAAAAGATATTGAATCAATTGAGCTGGGATGCACCAATTCCTACTTATAAAACATTATCTCGTACATTATGTATAGTAGATCATTTATTGGAAGGCAATAAAGGAGATAGTTATAAATTCTTAGCTCAAAAATGCCATCAAATAATCCGGGGTGGAAATTTGCACTCTATTATAAGTAATGAGATTAAGTATCAGCATACGCTAGATGCCAATCGAGGTAAGAATGAAGAGAGTATCATTAACTTATCTGTTTCAAAAGTATTTGGTTTTATCAGAAATCAAGCCAAATTCGAAATACCTAAAAGGCTTAGTGTATTAGAAAGCATTGTAAATTATCTCAATGGCAAACAAGCTGCTAATTATTCTGCATTTATTTCTATTCTGGAACATGAAGGAGTGGATAATAAGTTAAGTATACTTTTAGATTTTGGAGTTCCCGCCTCCGCGTTAAAAAAGTTTAAAGATATGCCCAATAACAATATTATTGAATATGTGAAAAAGAATTTTGAAAAAATTGATTTAAGTACATATGAGGTTGACATATTAAAGAAATTATGATTTGTCATTTTTTATCATTGGTTTTTAAAAAAAAGATAACCCCTATCAACAAATCGCTTGAAAACTTTAGCTACAATGACGCGCAAATTTACAAAAGGAAGAAAATGAGTAAAATTTACAATCTAAACGCCGATATGAAAGTGATCGCAAAAAGCGTCGTTAGCAAGAGATTTTTGATTGCGGAAACACTCACGTTGAGGTGTTTGCCTTTAACGATGCCAAGTGCAAGATCTGATTAGCGCGGAACAAAAGTATCGGTAAGAGATGTCAGATAAATATAGCGCAATTGCTTTAAATTTAAAATATGCTGCCCACAAAATCTGTGCGACATAGAAATTCAACCACCTATCGGTGCATGGCCGTGAATTAATTAAAGAGAATAAACTACGTAAACGATCGAAATTTATGCGGATAAATTTGCCCGCAAAGCACGGCTCAAATGTCGATTAAATCGGTAGCGAGCGCCGCGCAAATAGTGTAAATTTAAAAGCAATAATTCAAGTATTAGCATGCGCGCCGATAAAACCGCTAGCGCAAATTAAAAGCGATAAATCGCGCTGTGTTCTTTGCGCACAAACAAAAGGAGCGACCGATGAAAATTTTATGGCAAAGTAGGCTTCAAAACAGACTTCGCGATATCGGCGAAAACATCCTGATAAAGGGCGATCGCGCATTTTACGCAGGCGATAACGACGAGCAAAAGCAGATGAAGCTTAGAAAATTTTCGCTTGCAAGCGGCGAGCAGCTAGCTAGCGCGCCTTTCCGCGATTTTACCCGTGCCGCGACCTTTGACGATGACGGCCGCACGCTCGTAGTTTTGGGCTTTATTGACACGATTTATAAATTTAACGCCGCGGATCTCGCGCTCATCTCAAAGCACAAAAAGGGCGTGCTAAAATACGGCAACTTTATCGCGCTAAGTAGCAAGGACGGCGATAAAAAGGCTATTACGGCGACCGATGACACGCTTTTTATTTACGATTTTAAGACGCAGGCGGGCACGCGAAAGCGATTAAAGGGCTGCGCGGAGATTTTTAAGCAGGATGAGCTAAATTTCTTGATTTTTACGCGCTCGGGTCAAATTTACCGCCTAAATTTGAGCAGTTGCGAGCTTAAAATCATCGCTAAAGCTTGCCCTATGACGCAGGTGCAGCGCGCGGGCGGCGGATACTGCATTCGCGTGGGCGAAGCGGGCGAAAACGGCGAAATAGAGGGTGCTAACGAGCTTGTTTTTACGGACGCGAATTTTAACGTTAAATTCCGCGTGAAGCTGGACTTTGATTTCGATAAATTCGAGCTTGCGGCGGATGAATCAGACGGCTGGCGCGGGCACTTTATAAACGAGCTGAATGAGCTGAGGATTCTTAATCTCATGCGTAGCGAAGCGGGCGGCTTCGAGAACGGCGGCTCGGGCGAATTTACTCAGGGCGAGGCGAGTAAATCCAGGTGCGAAGCGATGGATAAATTTGAACAAAATGATCCCGCCCGATATCTCGCGACAAAGCCTATTTTGACGCATAAATTTAAACAAAAAGGCGCGAGAATTTTAGGCGTCGTTGCGGCTGCTTCTTGCCGGGCTGCGAGCACAAAATACGAAGCGAAGCAGAAGGGCGCATTTGCCGAGCAAAATTTTACGTCCGAGGGCGGCCGCCGCGACGAAAATAAGAGATCTGCTCGTCGCGCGCCAGGCAAAGACGAAATGTATGCGCACCGCATGCCGGAGAAAAATGAATGGCGGCAACATACGCCCGAATGCACCCGCGATCTCGTACTAGTCGATAACGCTTACGACGAGGACGCGGAGCAAATTTTAACCTGCTATGAGATCTAAGCCATGGTCCAAGCACACCCATATTCCTGATTTAAAATTTGCAGCTATGATTTCACGCCTTTAATTAAGGCAGGTTTGCTAAAAAAATTTTATATAGAATTCTACCAAGGCGCGGAAATACCCGTTTAAAAATTCTACGAAATGCAGGCGAGGTCGTTGCAAAGCGTCGCGGCTAGCGATGAGTACAGCGCAACGGCAAGTATAAATCTTAACGCCCTAAGTGCAAGCAAATTTAAAGCGCTCTTAAGAGGCATGCGCGAAATTTTATCCCGAGCAACCGGATAAATTTCATGACTCGCACGCCCGCACCATATCAAATTTAAAATTTCAGATCAACAACGATTTGTATGGCGCGACCGCGCCCTTTCGCCGCTATCAGCACTTGACGTTTTTTGCCTTGCTATCTTGCATCGCGCGGAAAAATTCCGCCCTGCTTAGCGGGACTTCGTCAGGATGAGCGCTTCTGAAATGGCGCAGGTAGCCCTCGTAATCGCCGAGCCCGATGAGTGGCGCAAGCGCGGCATCCGCGCGCGCCAAAAACCTCGCCACGGCCCTTGGGGCTGCGAGCGGATTAAATTTAAACTTTTTCATAAACGCCCCTATCTATGTGCTCGCTTTCTGCCAGTTTGAAATACCCCTCGTTCGCGCCGCCTTTTGAAATTTTAAGGCACATTCGGATCGTTTGGGCGATGACTATGATCGTAACGACGACGAAAAGAGCGCATAGCACGGCGTCGATGACGTTATTTCTGATGATAGCCTGTGCCTTTTCGATCGCCGCGGGATCGCTCAGGCTAGCGAGCTTGGCGGCGGTATTTTGCGCGATAGCCACGTGGCTTACCGCGTCGTGCACGCGCTCGCCGTTAGCCGGCATCAGCTTTAAGATCGTCGCATAAAGCGTGGTTATAAGCACCCAAATCGCAGGAGCGATCGTGACGAAGGCGTATTTTTGCTTGCCCATTTTAAAAAGCACCACCGTCGCAAGCAGCAGCGCGATGCCCGCGAGCATCTGATTGGACGCACCGAAAAGCGGCCACAGCGTGTAAATTCCGCCCATAGGATCGGTAACGCCGCTGTAAAGCAGATAGCCCCAGCCCGCCACGCAGATCACCGTCGCGATGATGCCGTAGAGGGAATTTTTAGTATCGGAGAATGGCTTATAAACGTTGCCTAAAATTTCTTGCACCATAAAGCGCCCGGTGCGCGTGCCCGCATCGACTGCGGTCAGAATAAACAGCGCCTCAAACAAAATCGCGAAATGGTACCAAAACGCCATCAGCTCCTTGCCGCCGATGATCTGATGCAGAAGCATCGTTAGCCCCATCGCAAAGGTAGGAGCGCCGCCCGTGCGGCTCATCATCGTGGTTTCGCCGACGTTTGAAGCCAAGGCTCCGATCTGCTCAGGCGTAATGCTAAATCCGATAGAGTTTATATACGCCGCAGCGCTTACCGCGTCTTTGCCCAGTACCGCGGCGGGTGAGTTGATAGCGAAGTATTCGCCCGGGCTTAGGATGCACGCCGCTACGAGCGCCATTACGCCCACGAGGCTCTCCATAAGCATCGAGCCGTAGCCGATGAAAAGAGCGTGGGTTTCGCGCTCGAGCATCTTCGGCGTCGTGCCGCTGGAGATCAGCGCGTGAAAGCCCGAAATCGCGCCGCATGCGATCGTGATAAATAAAAACGGAAATATCGGACCTGCAAAAACGGGACCCGTACCGTCGATAAATTTTGTCGTAGCGGGCATTTTAAGCTCGGGCGCGACAAAGATTATCGCGACCGCCATGCCGATGATGACGCCGAGCTTAAGGAAGGTACTTAGATAATCGCGCGGCGCAAGCAGCAGCCACACGGGCAAAATCGCCGCGATAAAGCCGTAGCCGATCGTAAGAAGCGCGAGCGTCTCGCCCTTTAGCGAAAAAACGTCGTGCCAGTACGGATCGATCGAGACGTAATGCCCGCCCCAAAGCGCAAGCATCAACAAAACAAAGCCGATGATCGATGCCTCGCTGACCTTGCCCGGGCGCAAAAACCTCATGTAAATTCCCATAAATATGGCGATCGGTATAGTCATCGCGATCGTAAAAAGCCCCCACGGCGAGTTTGCGAGCGCCTTTACGACGACCATCGCCAAAATCGCCACGATGATCAGCATGATGAAAAAAATTCCGATCATCGCGATGCCGCCCGTGAGCTTACCCATCTCCTCTTTTATCATCTCGCCTAGGCTCTTGCCGCCGCGTCGCGTGGATAGCACGAGCACGATGAAATCATGCACCGCGCCTGCAAGCACGACGCCTACCAAAAGCCAAATAGTGCCGGGCAGATAGCCCATCTGTGCGGCCACTACGGGACCTACGAGCGGTCCGGCGCCTGCGATAGCGGCGAAATGGTGGCCAAAAAGGACGTATTTGTTCGTAGGGACGTAATCGCGTCCGTCGTTTCGGATCACCGCAGGAGTTGCGCGACGATCATCGAGTTCAAAGACGCGATACGCGATAAAGCGCCCGTAGAAGGTGTATCCGATCAGATAGATGCACGCGCTGGCTATTACGAGCCAGACGGCGCTGATACTCTCGCCCTTATTTAGCGCAAGTACGCCGAAACACCACGCCCCTATGACGGCGACCGCCGCCCAAAGGATCTTTTGCCAAAATTTCATGCTCACTCCTTAAAGCTTAACGAGCGGCTTTGGCGCAATTCGTCGTTTAACAAACGGCTTGCGCCTTTAAAGCGGGGCTCGTTAAATAAAATTTAGTGCGTATTTTATCGGCGTTTTTATAATTTAAAGCTGAATCGCGAAATTAAAAAGAGCTCTTTCGGCATTGAAATTTAGCGCCAAAATTTTGAATTTCAAATTTAAATAGACGGCTTGGCGACGCGTGAAATTTTAACATTTAATCGCCCTAAATTTAACTCCACGCTCCTAGTCATTACGGAATTTATCGCGGTTTAAGAAATCAAGCGATAAAATCCCATGATAACGATTTTAATTTCTTAATAAAAATCGCGAATACTTTTAGGAGGAAATTTATGCCGGATCAGGTGTGCGGCTACGTACTTTTTCGTGCTGATATCAAAAGCTATGCAAGCTGCAAAAATGATGGCGCCGGCCGTGAAAATTTCATAAATTCCGCGCGCATAAATTCCTGGCACCGCTTAAATTTTAAAAATATCCGCCGCGACGAAATCTGCGCGTATAGTTCGCTTGGTGGGCTATGAGCTTTAAATTTTATCTCTTTCTAATTGCAGCTTTCATATTGCTTGCTTTAGTAGCCGTTAGCAGCGGTGGGGCGAGCATTTCGCTGGGTGACATCGCAAAATTTTTCACCTTCGGCGAGATAGACGAGACCAAGCAGCTCATCTTGCTGCAAATGCGCCTGCCGCGCCTAGTAATGGGCATCTTAGTGGGCGCGCTGCTGGCAACTTCGGGGGTGGTAGTGCAAAGCGTGTTTTTAAACCCGCTTGCAGACCCATACATCATCGGCATCGCCTCGGCAGCGACTTTTGGCGCAGTCATAGCCTATCTGCTGGGGCTTAGCGACGTTTTTTACGGAATTTTCGCGTTTTTAAGCGCAAGCGCGCTGTCGATCGTGATCTTTAAGCTCGCCGCCCACACCCGCTCGATCTCGACGCTACTGATCGTAGGTATCGCCGTATCGTCGTTTTTAGGCGCATTTACCTCCTTTGCGGTCTATCTAATCGGAGAGGATAGCTTTAGGATTACGGCGTGGATGATGGGCTATCTAGGCGGGGCGAATTGGTATAAGATCGCGCTTTTGCTACCGCCGCTGCTGTTTTGCATGGCGTATTTTTACGCGAAGCGTCACGAGCTAAATATCATTTTAAACGGCGATGAGGAGGCGAAGTCATTGGGGCTCAACGTCGAGAAGTCCAAAAAAAGCCTGCTCATCGTCTCCTCGCTCATCATCGGCTTTTCGGTCGCATTTACGGGGATGATAGGCTTCGTGGGGCTTATCATTCCGCACACGCTTCGCATGGCGCTTCGCACGTCTAGCAACGCCGTGTTGATCCCGGCTAGCGCGCTTACGGGCGGGCTTTTTCTTTTGTTTTGCGACGTCATAGCTAAAAACATCCTATCGCCGGTAGAAATTCCGATCGGCGTGGTGACCTCCTTTTTCGGCGCGCCATTTTTCCTATACCTCGCTTTTAGGAAGCACGCATGAAAGTAAGCGAGCTAAACTTCAGCTACGGCAAGCGGGCGATCCTGCAAGACGTATGTCTGAATTTAGAACGGGGTAAATTTTACGGGATTTTGGGCCCTAATGGCTGCGGCAAGAGCACTTTGCTAAAAAATATATTGCAAATTTTAAAGCCTGCAAGCGGGATCATCGAAATAAACGGCAAAAGGGCGAGCGAATACGGCCTAAAAGAGCTTGCGGCGCTCATCGGCTTCGTACCGCAAAAAACGGCCCTCGCCGCGCCGCTTAGCGTGAAAGAAATTTTGCTTGCGGGTAGATTTTGCCGATTAAAAAGCGCCTTTAGCGGCTATGATGCGAGCGATCACGCTAAAGTGGAGCAAATGGCAGAGCTTTTGGACGTGAAAAAATTCCTAGAGCGTAGTGCATTTGAGCTAAGCGGCGGCGAATTTGGGCGCGTGTTGCTTGCTAGAGCGCTCGTCAGCGAGCCTGAAATTTTACTGCTCGATGAGCCCACGGGCGCGCTAGATATGAACTACGCCATCGAGGCGATGAGCATCTGCGAAAACCTGACGCGCTCTTTAAATTTAACGAGCGTCATCGTGCTGCACGATCTAAATTTAGCCTCGCTATTTTGCGATGAAATTTTTATGCTAAAAGACGGCGCGGTGAGATATCGCGGCAGTGCGAGCGAGCTTTTTACGCCGCAGATCATAAAAGAAATTTACGGCTTTGACGCCCTGATAGTCGAAAATTTAGGAACTAAATTTATCTTACCGCAAAAGGAGAAATTATGAAAAAGATTCTTATAGCTTTGCTCTCGGCGAGCTTTGTATTCGCTAAAGGTCTAGTCGTACTTGATCCCGCCGCAGTCGAGATCATCTACGCTTTGGGCGCGCAGGATCAGATCGCTGCGATCTCGACTACCTCGATGAGCAAGATCCGTCCAGAGGCGGAAACCGCGAAACTACCGAGCGTAGGCACCTACGTAAAGCCCAATCTAGAAAAAATCGTCGAGCTCAAGCCCGATCTGGTTATTACGAGCTTTCACTCCGCAGGCGTTAGCGAGAATCTAAAAAAGCTAGGACTTAAGAGCCTTGCGATGGATGCAAACTCCACCGCAGATATCTGCCAAAACGTAAAGAAGGTCGCAGCTATCGTAAAAAAGGAGGGCGAGGCGGATAAAATTTGCGCTCAGATGGATGGAATTTTTGCAGACAAACCCGCTCTTCGCGGCAAAAAAGTAGCGCTATTTTTCGGCTCAAACGCTACGATGGCTTTCAATGACAAAACCCTCATCGGCGACATTTTCGCTCGCTTCGGCGCCAAAAATATCGCAGACGGCCTAAAAGGCAGCACGCCTTCGGTATCTGCCGAATATATCTTGGAGCAAAACCCCGATATAATCGTCGTCGTGGGCGGTGAGACGGAGGATTTTTTAAAAGCAAATCCGATCCTTAGAAATACCAAAGCGGTAAAATCGGGCAAAATTTTAAAGGCCCCGACGCTTATCTTGCGCGGAAGCCCGCAGATCGGCGAGACGGTGGATGAAATTTACGCGGAGGCAACGAAATAGATGTTTAAAGAACGCATTAAATCCCACCACCGCTCCAAACTCTTCGAGAGCGTCTCCGCGAGCGAAAACGAGCTGTTTGACGCGCTGGAGCAGCCCGCAAAAGACAGCGACTGCGTGATCTATCTGCATGTGCCGTTTTGCGATAATATCTGCTCGTTTTGTTCGATGATGCGCTCCAAACTCGGCGACGAGCTGGACGAATACGCTAAATTTTTGATCCGCCAGATCAAAGACTACGGCGAGATGCCCTACTTCGACACCAAAAAGATCAAAAGCATCTACTTCGGCGGCGGCACGCCGAGCGTCTTTAGCGAGACGCACTTCGAAAAGGTTCTGGGCGCGCTGCATAAAAATTTTAAGATTGCGGATGACTGCGAGATCAGCGTAGAGACCACGCTGCATAATTTAGACCTGCAAAAAGCGCTCTCCCTGCAGAGCTTCGGCGTAAACCGCTTTAGCATCGGCGTGCAGACCTTCAGCAGACAGGGGCGCGCGCTTCTAAACCGCGTGCATAAGCCCGCTCGCGCAATCGAGCGGCTAAAGGATCTTAGAGAAAAATTTGACGGCATGCTCTGCTGCGACATCATCTACAACTTCCCGAACGAAAGCGTGGAGGAAGCACTAGAGGACGCGCGCTACGTAGATGAGCTAGGACTTGATAGCGCCAGCTTTTACTCGCTGATGTTTTTCGAGGGCTCGGAGCTATACAAAAAGATCGACAAATCCTACTACGATCTAGAGATTGATAAGAAGCTGCACCACGCTTTCGCGGGCGCACTACTTATCGGAAGCGATAATTTCGAGGTTTTGGAGCTTACCAAGCTTGCTCGCAAAGGGCGCGACAACTACGGCTACATCAAGCTAAGCCACAAGGGCACGGATATCCTGCCTATCGGCAACGGCGCGGGCGGACACGTAGCGGGCTTCGGAATTTACGGCGTTTCGGGACACAAGATGATCTCGCGAATCGATGAGCGCGAAGCAAAATATGGCGTGCTAAGCAATCTGTTTCAATACCCGATCGTAAGCTTAAACGAGCTAAAAGAGGCCCTAAGCGCGAGCATTTATGACGAAGCGCTGCAGAAACTAAAAGAATTTGAGAGCTGGGGGCTTTTGGAGCTTAAGGATGAAAAATCGGTCTTAAACTTGGATGGAATTTTTTGGGGTAACAACATCAACGAAGAGATAGCAAACATTATGAAAAAGGATTTTGTATGAAAAAAATCGTGCTTTACACCTCGCAAACGGGCAACACGAAAAAGGTAGGCGACGCGATCGCCGAGCAACTAGGTTGCAAGAGCCTAAATTTCCGCGACTTTGAAGGCGAGGTCGATGACTACGACTTTATAGCCTTGGGCTTTTACGTCGATAAGGGCGAGGCTGAGGCGAAATTTACGCGCTTTATACGCAAGATTCACGGCAAGAAGCTTGGCGTTTTCATGACGCTGGGCGCGGAGCCGGACGGCGAGCATTCGCGCAAGTGCCTGGATACCTTTGAAGAGGGGCTTAAAGCAAACGGCAACGAGATTATAAGGGAGTTTGCCTGCCAGGGCGCGATCGATCCGAATCTGCTTGAAACGATGCGCAAAATGGCCTCTAGCGGCAACTCGCCCCATCTTATCACTCCCGAGCGACTTGCGCGCTGGGCGGAGGCTGCGAAACACCCCGACGAGAAGGATCTGGCGGATGCAAAGGCAGCATTCGCGGGGATAGAATAAATTTTAAAACAAGCCGCGCAAACCGCTGCGCGACGCGAACAAAATCAAATCATTACCCGCCCTCTCTCCTGCGATTTACGCGATTTAAAATTTTATCTTTGCTAAATTTGAACGACGAATTTTATTCCTACAAGCAAATCCGCCGCCACGGACACCGGTCTTTCTTTGGAATTTAGATGATAAATTTTATCTCACGCACAACATATCAAATAATGCCTCCGACTTTGCGCCGCTAATGCGCGCTCTGAGGGGCGAAAAAGCCAGCTTTTGCGAGCAAGTGGCCTGCGAGTGATGCCGTCATCCAATACGCCGCTCGTCACCTTACAACAGCCTGAGCACGAAAAACTCGCTTCTGCGAACAAAGTAGGCTGCGAGCGCTGCGGTCGCGATCGTCGGCTACCCCTGTCGTCACGTGCCGCATGTGTCGCTATCGGGCGCCGCCCGCCCGCCGCGCGATACCCATCCGTCGCTACTAACCGCCCGCACGACAACCCGTCGCCGCTCATCGCCCCGCCGCAGCGATGCGGAGCGTGAGCATAAAAATATTTTAGGCGTACTCTCAAGAGGACATCACCGAGCTTAATAAATTTTAGTGCGGTACTTTTACTATGCGCTCGTAAGCATAAATAAAATTCTTTAGCAAAAATTTTTAAGACAAAAATAGCAAAAGATTTGCAAGCAACGGATAAAATTTCATTATGGCTAAGATTCCATTGTGATCGAATCATATCCGTTCTATCTGCCCATAGGTTTTTAAATTTCGCTTTTTGCCTCGCTTATTGTTTTGTTTAATTTCGCAGCAAATTCCTCCTTGCTTATTTCTTTAAACGCTTCGTTGGGTACGGCGATAAAAAGACTTCCTTCCAGCAAAATTACCAAAAAATCGCGCTCCATTACCACTTCACAAAATTCCGCATCATAAATGAGCGTATCTCGCTCGCTTACGAATATAAATTGCCCCTTTAAATCGTCTGAAATTTCAATGCTAAAATCGCCGAAAGTGACATTTTTATTCTTATCATATATCGCGGAATTTAGTAGCCACGATCTAACGCAAATAGCGTAAATATAAAAAACTGCGCAAGCAGTAGGCAAGATCGCTCCTAAGCTCTTTATCCAGGACTTATCGCCATAGTACTCACGTACAAACCCTATCCAATCGTCCTCAAAAATAAAAAGGCAAGCCGAAAACGCAAAAGCGAAAAGCAAATCTGTCGCGCAGACGGCGCGGATGAACTTGCTCCCTTTATAAATTCTGCGCGAAATTCTAGTTCTCATTTTAGCGAATTTCCGGTTATCTTGCAGCGAGTAAGAAATCAGCATATCTTTCCTTTAAAATTTCGCTTATTTTAGCTAAAATTAGCCAAAATAAAAAGATCTGTAAAATTTTACATTGCATGCTGCGTTTGTGCCTCTTCGGCGATACAGCTAGTAGATGGAAGGACACTACTAATGCAAGCGGTAAAAGGGCAAGCTAAATTTAATAAAATTCCTACCGAAGGAGGAATTATGAAAAACATGGCATTCCTCACGGGCGCTACAAGCGCTGCCGTCATCCAATACACTGCCCGCCATTTTACGACGGCCTGAGCGCGAAAAACTCGCTTTTGCGAACAAGTAGGCTGCGAGCGCTGCGGTCGCGATCATCGGCTACCCCTGTCGTCACGTGCCGCAGGTGTCGCTGTCGGGTGCCACTCTCCCGCCGCGCGACAACCCATACACCGCTAACCACCTGCACGACAACCCGTCGCCGCCAATCGCCGCGCCGCTTTGTCGCAATACCGAATCCAAACCGAACCGCTAAATTTTAAATTCTACAAAAGTCTCATCGCACATAAATTTTAATTCGGCAAATGCGCAAAATTTAGGTAAAATTCCACGCAAACGCTTTGACGGTCAAATTTAAAGGGGCGAAAATGACGAATTTCGAGTACGCTAGTCGCATTAACGAGGCTGCGGGGCTAGATCTTGATTTAGATTGCGAAGAGATCGATCTGCAGGATAAGCTTTACGGGCTTTTTCAGTGCTTTATGCCTGACGGCGCCGGCGTGGATTCGGTGTTTGCGCCGCTGCAAAACGGCGCTGAGCTGCAAGCGCGTATAATGCCGATCTACGTAGCCACGGCGCAGCAGACGCGAGAGGCGTTCGATCAAGGCGTGGCTCCCGGGTATTTTTGCCCGCCGCAGGATCCGAAATTTGACGACAAAGCGCTTAAGAGCCTAGCTTTAGCGTACGTTCGAAATTTAAAAATTTTCGCAGAATTTCTAGGCAAGAGCGAGCTTTTAAAGATGCTTGGCGAAATAAAATCTGCTCGCATGCAGGAAGGTTTTGATTTTGCGCATCACTAAGAGGGGCTTGCGTGCGCCGTCTATGAGGCGATCACGGAGTGGATGATAGATTCGCCTAAGCTTGATGCGAAGCTATGGGTGCTCGGCGAGGCGTACTATTCGATCAACTGCGACTACCTACTCTCGGCGTACTTGCAGTATCCAAACTATGCGCAAAGACCGCAGGAGGACTTTTTGAAGCCCTACTTCGAGCTGTATCTAGCGGGGCGGCAGATCGCGTTTGAGCGCGGCGAGATCGTGGTTTTCACGCACTAAATTTACGCAGGCAAGGAAGCGAATGGGCGCTCATGAGCGGCTAAAATTTGAGCCTTTCAAAAAAAGGAAGCGAGCGACATCCACGAACGGCTAAAATTTAAGTTCAGCAAGTATGAGCGCAAACGCTTATCGCATATCCAAAAAATCTGCGTCCTAATCAAGCAATCTAGTAGGTTTCCTGCGCGTCGCGTCAAATCACTTAAAATAATTTCTGCTTTGCGTAGCCGCCGCTTTCAGCGCCTTACTGGAGCAAAATCTCCACACATCGTTAATGTTTGGATAATTGAATTTTTTCCATTACTCTGCTGCCATCACTTCGTTTGTGGCGCCCAAGAATTCACTCTCGCCAACGCTTACTAGTTGAAATTCATCTAAATTTTAAAGCAGAATTTCGCCACAGAATTTTATGGAATTTCACTGCCGCAAATCTCACAATCGATAAAATTCTATCGATTTACGCTCTTAAATTTGCTCAAATCGCCGCCCGTTTTATAAAATTCTTCAGCGTCGATCATAGTGCCGTCAGGCAGCTTACAAACGGTGTAATCCACGCCGTTGCCGTCTTTGCGGACGATCAGCTCGCCGCCGTTTTTGACACAAAAATCCCCAGCAGCGCTAGCCTCTGCGCTCACCGAAGCGAAAGCGCCCGCCACAAGCGCTACTGCAAAAAATCTCTTAAAACTCATTTAAATCCTTTCGTTTATTTTACCCATTTTCAAGGTCAAGCTTACATTTTAGGCGCTAGATACGCTAAATCTGCATCTAAATAAATAAACCGCCCTCCTCGAACACCGATAATAGCGTTTTAAATGCTAAATCCTACCTAATAAATCCCAGCAGCACCAAGCCCGCTCGCCGCTGCAAAATCAAAGCCATCAGACTTCATCCAATGCAAAATTTAACATCATAAAATTTTACCTTCAATAAAATTCTAGCGGCGAAATCCAAGCCGCATCAAAGCTATTTCTGCCGTAAAATACCGGCTATAAAAGCGAGGGCTATGGCAAAACACTAGCTCAGCAGCAAAGGCAAGCGCGGATCCTAAACAATCTCGTCTATAAGCGCGAGCTGCGCCCAAACCCTCTAAATTTAACCGTCGCTAGCCGTTTTTGCGCGCAAACTCGCTCATAAAAGCGATTAGTTTTTCAACGTCCTCGTAGTTTATCGCGTTGTAGATCGAGGCGCGGATGCCGCCTAAAACGCGGTGTCCTTTAAGCCCGATCATCCCCTCCGCCTCCGCCTGCGCGACGAAAACCGGCTCAAGCGCGGCATCTGCGATATTAAAGCTCACGTTCATCAGGCTGCGGCTCTCCTTTTGCGCGTGGCCGCGGTAGAAGCCGCCGCTAGCATCGATCGCGCCGTAAAGTAGCGCCGCCTTGCGCTTGTTGCGCTCGTGCATCGCCGCGAGCCCGCCGATTTCATCCTTGATCCAACCGAGCATTAAATTTAGCATGTAAATTCCGAAAGTATTTGGGGTGTTGCTCATCGAGTCCGCGTCCGCCTGCGTCTTATAGCGCAGGATCATCGGCGTTTTGGGGTTTGCGCGATCCAGCAGATCCTTACGGATCGCCACCATCGTAACGCCCGCGGGGCCGCCGTTTTTCTGAATGCCGCCGTAAAACATCCCCACGCTGCTAAGATCCACGGGGCGCGAAAACAGATCGCTCGAGCTATCGACTACGAGCGGACAGCCGCACTGCGGCAGCTGCGGATACTGCGTGCCGTAGATCGTGTTGTTCGAGCAGATGTAGCCGTAATCGGCGTCGTCAGAGAATTTAACCTCTGGGATGCGGTCGAATTTGCTATCCTCGCTGCTTGCGATCACGCGGTAGTTTATGCCGAGTACGCCCGCTTCCTTGATCGCTTTGCTTGTCCAGTTGCCCGTGTTGGCGTATTCTGCGACGCCGCCTGCGTATAGGTTCATCGGCACCTGTGCGAACTGAAGGCTCGCGCCGCCTTGTAAAAACAAAATCGTAAAATCATCCGAAAAGCCGTAGAGATCGCGTACGCGGTCCATCGCGCTATGCAAAACTTCCTCGAAAATTTTAGTGCGGTGCGAGATCTCCATTATCGAAAATCCGCGCCCCGCGTAGTTTAGCAGCTCCTCTTGCGCCTGCTTTAGCACGCCTAGCGGGATGGTGCTTGGGCCCGCGCTAAAATTTATTACTCTATCCATTTTGTCTCCTTTAGATGATTTTTGCGTTTTTGCTGAGCTGCTGCGAGCAAAGGGCAAACTCGTCGCCCGCGGCAAGCTCGCCTAGGGCTACCGTTTTGCCGCCCTTTTGGATTTGAACGAGGTCCTTTGTGATCTCAAAAAATTTCGCCTTTTGCGCCAAAAGCTCATCCTTAGTGCTTAGCGTATGCTCTGCGGCGCTTAGCTTGGAGTCGATGAAGCTTTTAAATTTAAGCTCGAAATTTAAAAGCTTTGCAAGCGAGCCTGAAATTTTTGGCTCTATAGATTTCGATTTAAGCTCTAAAGCTGCGAGGCTCAGCACGTTTTGTGCGGATGAAATTTTATCTTTTATCAGCCTATCAAGTGCGTCGCTTACACCGTCTAAGCTCTGAAAGATCGCGCAAATATCGGGCAGCAGATCGATCATCGCGGCGGTGGGCGTGAGGCTTCGGTGATCGGCTACGAAATCGCTGATACTAAAATCGATCTCGTGCCCTACCGCCGAGATGACGGGCGTTTTGGTCGCGTAGATCGCGCGCGCCAAGGCCTCGTCGTTGAAGCACCACAGATCCTCGCGCGAGCCGCCGCCGCGAGCGATGACGATCGCATCGTAGCCCTTCGCGTCAGCTGCACGCAGCACGCTTATGATCGAAGCAGGCGCGCCCTCGCCTTGCACTAGCGCGTTATACAGATCGATCTTACAAAGCGCGAAGCGGTCCTGCGCCGTGCGAAGCATATCCGCCTGCGCCGCGGAACCCGCGCTCGTGATGATCGCGATACTTTGGGCAAATTTCGGAAGCTGTTTTTTATGCGAGGCATCGAAGAGCCCCTCTTTGCTAAGCCTTTCTTTTAGCGCGGCAAACGCGGCCTCCAGCTCGCCCTCGCCGCTTTTGCGGATGTTTGATACCTGGATCTGATATGCGCCCGTGGGGGCGTATAGCGAAACCTTGCCGCTTACGATGAGCTTATCGCCGACGGCTGGGATAAAATTTATCCGCGCGGCGTTAAACTTAAACATAGCGCAATCGATCGCTGCACTTGCGTCTTTGATTGTGAAATACCAGTGTCCGCTCGTGCTTTGAATTCTAAACTTAGATATCTCGCCCTCGACTTCGACCAAGCTAAAGCTCGTCTCCAAAAGCGCCTTGGCTTGGGCGTTTAGCTCACTTACGCTAAGCATCATCGCTCTTTTGCGCGATTTTTTCGGCGATGAAAAGCGTGCTGACGTCGAAGCTAAAGCCCTTTTGCACGCGCAGCTCAAAGTCCGCGTTTTTGAGCTTTTCGCTAAAGCTCGCGGCGTCTAGGAAGCTGCCGATGGAGCTTGGCAGATACTCGTAGGCTTCTTTGTTTTTCGAGATAAAGGCGCCGATTTTGGGTAAAATTTTGCTTACGTAAAAATCTCTGATTTTAAACGCGAGCCCGCCGCTTGCGGCTTTGGTAAATTCCAAAACTACGAGCGAGCCGCCGGGTTTAATGACGCGGTTAAACTCCGCAAGCGCCGCGTCCAGCTCCACGACGTTTCTTATGCCGTAGCTGATGCTTAAAATATCCACGCTTGCATCATCTAACGTCGTGGCGCCCGCGGTTGCTTTGATAAACTCGCAGCTAGGGAATTTTTGCCTCGCTACCTCGAGCATTCCTTCGCTGGGATCGATCCCTACGATCCGCTCGATCTGCACGCCGTGCTGTGCCGCGCCGTCGCGCCACGAACTTATCATATCGCCCGTGCCGCACGCGACGTCGGCGATACTCACGAGCTTTCCTTTAAGCTTTTCAAGCGTCAGCTCGACCGCTTTTTTGCGCCACGAAACGTCCACACCGAAGCTGATGGCGCGGTTTGCCAGATCGTAGGTAGGTGCGATCTCATCGAACATCTTTATGATTTTTTCCTGTTTTTGCACGGGCTTTCCTTATTCGTATGCTTTGATTTTACGCAGCGATCTTTTCAGCGCGCGCAAAAGAGGCTCTTTTTCATTTAAAATTTTTTCCTCCAGCTCGGCGCGGCGGTCGTTTAAACGGGCGTCCAGAGCCAGCAGATACGCAAACGCGACGCCGCTTTTATCGCTTGCTTTTTGATAGATCGCGATAAAATTTCGCCACACGCTGATATCTTGCAGCGCGCCGAAATCCTCGCAGGCAGCTTTGGTGCGCTTAAACAGCTCTCTGACGCAGCCTTCATCAAAGCTTCTTGCAAAAATTTCAAGCGCGTATCGTAGCCTCTTTAGTCCTATACGTACGTCGTGAAATGCCTGCAGCAGCGAGCCTTGCTTTAAATTTTTTAGCTCTGCACGCAAGCTCTTAATCAGCTTGCAAAGGCGGGCGGATGCGAACTTTTTTGAAATTTTTTCATATTCGCTGCGTGCGTAGATGCCGTCCGCGCCGTTTAAAAAGCCGCTGATAGCGCCGCTTAAATTTGTAAATTCTGCGCTAGAAAGAAATTCTAAAATTTTATCCTCCGAGCGCTTTGTGATAAGATTTAGCTGCTGCAAAAAGCTCGCAGGCGCGTCGTCGGCCTTTAAAAACTCCGCAAAAACGTGAAGGTCTCGCAGCTGATTGCTGCGGCTCATAAATTCTGCGAGGAGTTTTAAAATTTCATCCTTTTTTTCAGCTTCGAAAAGCGGCGCGGACAGCTTCAAAACGGCTCTAAATTTGCGGATCTGCACGCGCAGCTCGTGAAGCGCTTCGGGGGCTAGGCTTTTTTGATACTCGCTTTTTGCGCCGCACGCTCTCGTCCACGCTAGCTCAAGCGCCAAACGCGCAAGCTTAACACTATCTGCATAGGGCGGCGCGAAAAATTTAACTCGGCTAAATTTTTCAAAAACGTTGCGTGCATGCGCGAAATCAAGAGATCGCGGCGGGATGCCGTAGCGCGCCAGATAGCGGCTTTTGTAGCGGTAATCGTCGGTGATCTCGCAAAAATCGGTGCTGCCGAAGGTTTTTGCAAAATCAAAATTTGCGCTAGAGAGCTCGTCTTTAAATTTAGCCCGCAGCACCGCTAGCATATTTAGCTCGCCGCCGTAAAGCTCTAGCCAAAACTCCGCCTCGTCGTTAGCAAAGCCGTAGCGGCTCTTTTGCACGACGCGGGCGATCCTGCTTTTTAAAGCCTCTTTGAAATCATCTTTTGAAATTTTAAAATTTAGAGTTTGTCTGTCGAGATCCTCTTTTTTGTGGTGCAAAGAGCATTCGTCGTTTTGGCGGATGTAGTAAATTTCGGGGTAGAACGAAGTATAAAACCAAGCGATCTTTACCTTGCGACATTTCAGCCCCGCACGCTCTAGCGTCCGCAGAATCGAATCGTCGCTCAATAAAAATTTACGCTTAGTTTGCATACCCGCTCCAAAAATAAAGTGGGTAATGATAGCAGAAAATTCTTTAAACTATCTACACTTTTCGCAGTCTTCGACCGTAGCCGTGATATTTAGCTTGCGGATGAAATTGCCCGCTTTGCGCTCGATGTTTTTCAAAACGTCCTTATTAAAAGCATCATCCATGAAAAGATCCGTGACGTTGCCGCATTTTTCGCATACGACGTGGATGTGCGGCATCTGATAAATGTCGTAGCGACTCTTTTTATTCGGCGCATTGACCTCGACTACGACCCCTTCGTCAAGTAGGGTGTTTAAATTTTTATAAACCGTCGCCAGCGAAATGGATGGATAGTCCTCTTTGATCCCCTCGTATAGGTCATCTATGCTTGGATGTTCGTGGCGATCGAGCACCTTTAGGATGCACAATCTTTGAGGAGTTGCTTTCAAACCGCAAGTTTTGAGTAGTTCTACGTGGCTCATTTTTGTCCTTCAAAAAATTTTAAAGTGATATTATCAAATTTTACTTTAAACAAAGTTGATATTAACTAATACTTTTTATCACTTAATATTTGCTCGGCCAGAGTTTGGATATCCAAGCCCAAGCTACGCTCCACGTCGGCGGTCTTGCCGTGCGGTAAAAAGATATCAGCAAACTCGAAGCTCACGATCTTTACGTCCGAAATTTCATTTTCTTGCAAAAATGCGCTTAAAATTTCACCGACGCCGCCCTTTTTGGCATTGTCGCTAAAGACGTACCAAATTTTATCTTTGCTAGCCAAACTTCGTAAAAACTCGGCGTCTAAAGGCTTTGCAAAGACCAGATCTACGACGTCCGTCTCTATCTGCCCCTCCAGCGCCTCGGCCGTTTTATACGCTCTGCCAGCGCCGTTTCCGTAGCCGATGAGCGCCACTCGCGCGCTATCGCTGCGCTTTAGAAACACCGATTTTGCAAGCTCTACTGCAGATGCACCGGTCTCGTCGCAGTTCAAGATAAAGCTTCCGCGCGGATAGCGGATCGCCAAAACCCCCTCGTGCGCGTAGGAGTACTCGATGATCCGTTTAAAGCTCGTCTCGTCTCGCGGCGCGCACATACTGACGTTTGGGATCGCGTTTAAAAAGCTCACGTCAAAGACCCCCTCATGCGTCTCGCCGTCCTCGCCCACGATGCCGGCGCGATCCATCGCAAGGACTAAGCTTAGATTCATAATCGCCGCGTCATGGACGATCTGATCGAACGCGCGCTGCATGAAGGTCGAATATATCGTAACGTACGGCTTAAAACCCTCGCGCGCCATCGCAGCCATCGAGCTTAGCGCATGCGGCTCGGCGATCGCGACGTCCCAGAAGCGGTGGGGAAATTTCTCGATCAGCTTATCCATGCCGGTGCCGCTTGGCATCGCAGCGGTCACGCCCACGACGTTTTCATGCTTGGCGGCTAAATTTAAAAGAGCTTCAGCGTAAATTTGCGTGGCGCTTTTGGCGGCGGATTTTTTCTTAAATTCTCCGCTTTGAATATCGAAAGGTCCTACTCCGTGCCAACTCTCCAAATAGCCCTCCGCCTTGTCATAGCCTTTGCCTTTGATCGTTTGAGCGTGCACGACGACGGGCTTACGCGCGCTTTTTGCCGTCTTTAGCGCTGATATTAGATCCTCTAGATTATGCCCGTCCACGGGACCGATGTAATCAAGCCCTAGCTCCTCAAAATACATCCCAGGGATGATGAGCTTTAAGGAATTTTCAAAGCGCTTTGCCATATACGTCGCGCTTTGCGGAGCGTGAGAGAGCAGCTCTCTTACGTGGGATTTAAATTTTTGATATGTCTCGCCCGCCATCGCTTGGCTTAAGTATTTGCTAAAGGCGCCGATAGGCTTGCTGATGCTCATTTTATTATCGTTTAGAATGATGATGCAGGGCAGGCGCAGATCGCCTAATTCGTTCATCGCCTCATAAGTCATGCCGCCGCTCATCGATCCGTCACCAATTAAGACCACGGGGATTCTATCCTCGCCTTTGAGCTTGATAGCCTTTGCCGCACCCACGGCTAAAGAGATCGACGTCGAGGCGTGCCCCGCCACGAAGTAGTCAAATTTACTCTCGCTAGGCTTCGTGTAGCCGCTAATGCCGCCGAACTGCCTAAGCGAGCCGAACTCCTCCCAGCGGTCCGTCAGAAGCTTGTGCGCGTAGCTTTGGTGGCTTACGTCGAAGATAAACGGATCGCTCGTGACGTCGAATACGTAGTGCATCGCTACGATGAGCTCGACTGCGCCCATGTTTGAGCTTAGATGGCCGCCGTTTTTGCTCACGACTTCGATGATGCGCGCTCTGATCTGCGCACAGAGCTCCCGCAGCTCCTCCAGGCTTTTATTTTTAATATCCACTCAAAATCTCTCCCAGCGTGCCAAAGACGCGATCGTTTTGCCCCTGTGTGCCGATCGTGATACGCACGGCGTTTAGCCCGTAGCTTTTTAAATTTCGAATGATGATGCCGCGGCGCAGAAGCTGCTCGCAAAGCTCGCTACTATCTAGCGGCGGGCTAAGTTTAAACGTGATGAAATTTGCGTAGCTAGGGATAAATTCTAAGCTTTGCTCGCGCGCAAAATCCTCGAAGCGGCTCATCTGCGCGGCGTTGTTTTGCAGGCTTTTTTGCACGAAAGCCTCGTCTTTTAGCGCCGCAATTGCCGCTGCGAGGCTTAGCGTCGTGATGTTAAAGGGCGGTCGTAGCTTATAAAGCGCGTTTATGATTTGCCGCGGCGCGATGCCGTAGCCTACGCGCATACCGCCTAGGCCATAGACTTTCGAGAAGGTGCCTAGATAGAGTACGTTTTTAAAATTTTGAATTAAAAGCTTAGGATCAAGCCTCTTGCGTTCATCTTTAAATGCTGCAAATTCGTTGTATGCGGCATCAATCACTAAAAGTGTGTCTTCATCCACGCTGCCAGCGAACTCATACACCGCCTCCGCATCCAAGCACTCGCCAAGCGGGTTGTTCGGCACGCACAAAAAGATGACCGAAATTTCATCCCTGTGCGCGTTATAAATTTTTAAAAGTTCGGCTAGGTCGTGCTCCTGCGCGCTCGTTTTGTAAACTTTAGCCTCGCAGTGGCTTGCGTAGATGCCGTACATCGCAAAGGTAACGCCCGCCTGCAGTATCGCGCGGCGCGAATTGAGCTTGGCGTGTAGCGCAAACTCGATGATCTGATCGCTGCCCGCGCCGATGATGATATTTTGCGGCTCTACGCCGAATTTCGAGGCGAGCGCGCCCTTTAGCTCATACATCGAATCATCGGGGTAAAGATGCGCACAGGCGGCATTTTGCACGATCGCATCCCGCACTGCCTCGCTAGTGCCGAAGGGGTTTTCGTTGCTGGCAAGCTTTAGCACGTCTTGCTTGCGGATACCAAACTCCCGCACCACAAGCTCGATCGGCTTGCCTGCTTCGTAATTGCTCAGATTTTCTACAAATTCGTTAAATTTCATCACTCCCCTCCGTTTATATAGCTTCCCAGCCAGGTGATTTCGTGGCCGTTTTTCTGTGCGTTTTGCAGTACGCGCGCCACGCGTTCGTCGTCGATGTGCCCTTCAAAATCAACATAAAATACGCATTTAAAATCCCTAAGCTTGACAGGGCGGCTTTCTAATTTGGTTAAATTTATCCCCTCGTTGCGAAACATCTGCAAAAAGTCCACGAGCCCGCCCGGGCGGTCGTCAGTTTTGGCTAGGATGCTCGTTTTGTTGCGGTCGCTCTTTTGGTTTTTAAAGTCGCTCAGCACGAAAAAGCGCGTGCGATTGGCGGAGTTGTCCTCGATCTTTTGAAACATCATCGGCACGCCGTAAAGATCGGCGGCGATCTTGGAGCAGATCGCGGCGGAGTGCGGCGTAGCAGCCGCCATCTGCGCCGCAAGCGCGGTCGATTTGGTCGCGGTAAATTTAACGCCGCTAAGGCCGTGATCGTCTAAAAATTTAAGGCACTGATTGTATCCCTGCGGATGCGAGAATATCTGATCCACCGTGCTTACGTCGTCGCAATGGCTCGCAAAGCAGTGGTGGATATCCATATAAATTTCGGCGACGATCTTGACGCCTTCGTATTTTCGCAAGCAATCAAGCGTCGCGCCTACCGCGCCTTCGGTATTATTTTCGATCGGCACGACGCCGTATTTGGCCTCGCCGCTATCAAGCTCCTTAAAGACCGCCTCGATGTTTGAGAGCGGCAGATAGGAGCTTACCGCGCCGAAGCGGCTCTTGGCGGCTTGGTGCGAATAGGTGCCGAAAGGCCCTAAAAACGCGACGATCTGCGGCTTTTCTAAATTTCGCGAAACCGAAAAAATTTCAAAAAATATCGCCTCGATCGCCTCTTTGCTTAAATTTCGCGCCTTTCCGCCGTCCAGCCTGCTGATGATCGAGCGCTCGCGCTCCGGGCGGTAGATCGCGCTGCCCGCGGTCTGCTTCAGCTCGCCGATCTTTTTGACAAACCCCATGCGCTCGTCGATAAGGCGCAAAATTTCATCATCCAGCCTGTCGATACAAACGCGTAGATCATCGATGTTTTGCATCACAACCTTCCTTTTGCTCGCCCGCGAATTTCGGCGCGGATTTTAAAAATTTCACGCCGCCTCTTTTGCCGCACGCTTTGAAATTTTGACCTCGCGAACTTAAAATTTCATCGCTTAGGATAGCTGCGCCGCAACTTCCGCGCGCTAAAAAGGCGCGATAAAATTCGTCGCAGCGGGATCTGAAATTTAAAGCGGCGGTGCATTTAAAATTTAGGGCCGCGCTTGCTGCTGCGTTAAAATTTAAAGCCGCTGCGCGCTCGGATTTGAAATTTAAGATTGCGCTGCGTTTTAGACGGCTCACCGCGCGGATCATACGAGATCCTTTTCTAGCGCGATTAGTTCATCAAAGCTCTCGCGCTTTCTAATCAGGCGGTCCTGTCCGTCGTAAACCGCGACCTCGGCAGCGCGACAGCGGGTGTTGTAGTTGCTAGACATAGAAAAGCCGTAGGCGCCGGCGCTTTTTATCGCGAGCAGATCGCCGCTTTGCAGGCTAGGCAAGCTCACCCCTTTGGCTAAAAAGTCGCCGCTTTCGCAGATCGGACCGACGACGTCGCAGAGGCTAGTTTCGGCTAAATTTACGCCGCCCAAATTTTTTTGATCCGCGTCAGAGCCGCTTGTTTGATCCTCGCCTCTGCTGCCTAAATTTACTTCGCTTGCGTCCGGTTCGTTTAAATTTATACCCTCCGAAGCGCCAATGATCTCGATGGCGTGGTGCGCGCCGTAGAGGCTCGGGCGTATGAGATCGTTCATCGCGCCGTCAACGATGACGAAGCGCTTGCCGCAGTTTTGTTTTTCGTAAAGCACGCGGGTAAGGAAGACTCCCGCTGCTCCTGCTATGAAGCGCCCGGGCTCGCACACGATCGTGACGTCTAGACCGCTTAGGCTCTTTAAAATTCCTTGCGCGTAGTCGTAGAGCACGATCTGTTTTTCATCCTCGTAGCGGATGCCGATGCCGCCGCCCACGTCGAAAAATTTTATATCGATCTCAAGGGCTCGCAGTTCGCGCAGCAGGTCGCTTACGATCTTTGCGGCGTCGCAGATCGGAGAGATGTCCGTAAGCTGGCTGCCGATGTGAAAGTGGATACCGACGGGATTTAAAAATTTGCTCTTTTTGGCGTAGATATACATCTTGCGCGCGGTCTCGATGTTGACGCCGAATTTGTTCTCATTTAGCCCCGTGGAGATGTAGGGGTGGGTCTTAGCATCGACGTTTGGATTTACGCGGATGCTGATGCGAGCGGGCTTATTTAGCTTTTGCGCGATCCGCTCCAGACGCAGCATCTCGGCTTCGCTTTCTAAATTTATTAGCAAGATGTCTGACTTTAGCGCAAATTCGAGCTCGCCATCTTGCTTGCCGACGCCAGAGAATATGATCTTATAGCTCTTTGCGCCGACATACAGAGCGCGGCGCAGCTCGCCGATGCTGACGCAGTCAAAGCCGCTGCCCAGATCCGACAAAAACTTCAAAACGCTAAGATTAGAATTGGCTTTAATAGCGAAGCAGACGAGCGATTTGCGCGCTGCGAAGACCTCTTTGAGCGCTATAAAATTCTTTTGTATCTCGTTAAAATCGTAAACGTATAAAGGGGTGCCGTATTTGCGGGCTAAACTTGAATAATCCATAGAATTTCCACCGATAAATTTTGCGCCATTCTAACAAATCAAGGCTTAACGATGCTTAAAAACCAAAAATGCCGCAAAGCCTAATAGCGCTATTATGGGCACGATAATGCCAAATTCTGGGATGATGACGCCGTTGAGAGAAAACCTAATCAACACGAAAAGAACGCCCCAAGCGCATAGCGTAGCGATAAAAAATCCAAAGCTTAGTAGCGCAAGATTAAAAAATCGTCCCGTAACGGGCAGGTAATAATACAGAACCAATACCGCCAAAGGTGCAAACAACGGGAAAAATATCATATTATAAAGACTTGCTTTTATAGTGGAGATATTAACACCTTGATGCGAAAAGGTGCGGATCGAACGCAGAGCATCCCTGATTGAATATACATTACTCGTATCATAAACGCTTGCAATTGAGCTTGGATCAAAGCCCTTAAGCGCCTCGCTCTGCGCGCTAAGCTTACTTTTTAATCCACTTCCTCCAAGCTTAAGCTGCGTTGGTAAAGTAGTGGTATTTACGTCGCGTAGATGCCAAATTTTGCCTGCGTATTCGCCAGAGCTTGCATGCGAGCGCGAAGCAACGGAGTTATCCCCTATATTAAAGATCGTTATATCATTTGCGTTTTTGCCGTTTAGAGCTTTGATATAGATATATTTACCCTCAAATTTCAAAAACATATCTCCTCCCGTAGGCGATAAATCAGTTAAATTCTTTTGAAATTTTAACGCGTATGCAAACGGGGTGGAATTTAAAGCTATAAAGCTCGCAGTAATTGCAAGTGCAATCAAAAATGGAGGAATTATCAGAGCGTTTTTGCTAACTCCAAGCGCATAAAAGCTCACCAGCTCGTTGCTACGGATCATATTAAAGCCCATCAAAATAAGCGCAAAAATAAGACTTAGCGGCAGCGTGTAGCTAAGCGCGACCGCTGCGGTTAGAGCAATATACAAAAGAGCAGTATTCGCGCTTGAGGGAAAATCTTTGAGATTAGTAAGCACATCGATACCTACGTAAAAGCACTCAAGGGCTATTAGCAGGATAAAAAAATACTTCAGATAGGAAAGAGCTGCGTATTTTACGTATAACTTCACACCCTAGCCTTTTTAATCGTAAATTTTTGCGCGACCTGCTCTATATCCGAGCAAATGAGCTCCTTTACCGCGCGCGCGACATAGGGTAAAATTTCGCCTAGCTTTTCGCGCTCACTTTCGCTAAAATTTCCGAGCACGAAATTTGCCGCATCCTGATCCTGCTGTTTTTTGCCCACGCCGATACGCACGCGCTCGTAATCTGCACCGATTAGCGCATCAATCGATTTGATGCCGTTGTGCCCGCCGCTACTGCCGCCTTTTTTAAATTTAACGGCGCCTAGATCCAAATCTATATCGTCGTGCACTATGATGATGCGCTCGGGTTTATAAAAATCATTCACCGCCTTTACGGAGTTGCCGCTTAAGTTCATAAAAGTTTGGGGTTTTAAAAGAAGCAGCGAGCCCTTTTTAAAAAGCTCGCCTTGGAATTTAGACGAGCCGAGCTCGCTAAAGCCGCCCGTCTTTAAAATTTCGTCGATTAGCATAAATCCGACGTTGTGTCTGGTATCTGCGTATTTCTGAGCAGGATTCCCAAGTCCTGCGATCAGTATCATAGGCGCCCCTATTTAGCCGAAGTAACTCCGACTACCGCTACCGAGCCGTCTAGAATGATGCTGACGCCCTCTTTTACCGGAATGTCTCGGATCAAAAGCGAATCGCCTACGTCAAGATCACTCACATCGAGCGTAAAATCGTTCGGTAGATCTTTGCCGGCGCATTTTACGGCGATACGGCGCTTGGATTGCACCAAAATACCTTTGTTTTTTAGCCCTTTAGCGACGCCAGTTACCTTAACCGGTACTAAATATTTGCTTACGACATCATCCTGAACTACGCGCAAATCTACGTGAGTTAGGGTGTTTGTGACGGGGTGCTTTTGGTATTCTTGCACGATGACGCGATATGTCTTACCGCCTACGCTAACCTCGAAAGGAAGATCCTCTTTCGCGCGCATGGCTTTGATAAAGTCATTTACTTTAAACGCCGCGTTGATATTGTCAAATCCTTTCGCATAAATATTAGCGATTAGATAACCATCTCGTTTTAGGGACTTTGAAGCCCTTTTACCGATACTATCTCTAACGATACCTTCTAACATTAGGTTTCCTTTGTGAAAAAATGAAGCGTGATGATAGCTAAATATTGCTTTAAATCTATTTAAGCGCCGCGATGAAATTTAGAAGTAAAATCGCACGGAATTTAGCCGATTAAATTTACGCTAAATCCCACAAAGCACGGCATATTTGTACGCAATAGGACAGACGAATTAAATTCCGCCTGCGCGGCGGCAGGCAGAATTCTTTAAAATTTTAAATTGCAAAATTTAAAATTTTAAAATTTTAAAATTTACGACTTAGCGGATCTCTTTTAGCTGTACGACTTCGCCGGCGAGCATCTCCTCGGCGCTCTCTCCGGATTCTGCCGCCAAATCCCTTTTTTTGGCAAGATCGACGTTTTTGATCTGTAGATCTAGGTCGTTTCGCTTAGAGGCCTTATCCAGCGCCTCCTCACGGGTGATGACGCCGTCTCTGTAAAGATCGAGCAGGTGCTGATCGAAGGTCTGCATGCCATAGGTGTTGCGACCGTCGGCGATCGCGTCAGGAATTTCATCGTCGCGCGCATCAAGTATCATATCCTTAATACGGGTGTTTTTGCGTAGAATTTCAACGACGGCTACGCGCTTGCCCTCGATAGTACGAGCAAGGCGCTGAGAGATGACCGCCTCTAGGACGGATGCTAGCGTCATTCGGATACGCTCCTGCTCGGCCTGCTCAAACATCGCAATGATTCGGTTTACCGTCTCTTTCGCATCGATGGTGTGCACCGTCGAAAACACTAAGTGGCCCGTTTCTGCGGCATGAAGTGCGGTCTCGATCGTCTCTAAATCGCGCATCTCGCCCACGAATATTACGTCGGGGTCCTCTCGCAGCGCAGCGCGAAGCGAATCGGCGAAGTTATTGCAGTCCTCGCCGATAGCGCGCTGATTGATGATGCATTTATCGTCTTTAAATACAAATTCCACGGGGTCTTCGATCGTAACGACGTGGCTGGTTCTTTGCCTATTTATGCGATTGATCATGCTTGCGATCGTTGTCGTCTTTCCGCTTCCCGTAGGTCCCGTAAGTAGCACGACGCCGCGCATAGCAGTGTCGCAAATATCTTTAATCGAAGGCGGTAGACCTAGATCGTCGATCTCTGGAATTTTAACCGGAATCGTTCGGAAAACCGCGCTGATACCGTCGATCTGAAAGAAAATATTAACGCGGAAGCGATAATCTTCGTTTAGCTTGTAGGTAAAATCCACGCTCTTTTTCTCGATAAGCTCAGGAAAGCGCGTGATGAGAAGCTCCTTAGCTAGCGTCATCGCGTCTTCTTTCAAAAATGGCGTCTTGCTAAATTTTACTAGCTCGCCATGGATGCGCCCTCTGATAACCGCGCCCGATTTTATGTGAAGGTCGCTACCGCCGTTTTGGATTAGAAATTCCAGATATTTATTTAGCCTATCTCGCTGCTTAAAATCCAGCGTAGAAGCGTCAACTTGATACTGCGAATAATCTATAGAACCCGCCATCATTTCTCCTTTTTAAGTGTTTTTATTATCTCTTTAAATGCTTCTTCAAAAGCCGCCAGTCCGTCATCTAGCAGCTTTTTATACGCCTTTTTCATATCGATCTTTGCCTCTGCTACGCGAGCGAAAAATTCCTCTATCTGCGCATCGCTAGGCGGCATTTTGGGCTTTTGATCGCCGCTTATAAAGGCCCCTATCGTCTCAAGTGGTGCGGTGTTTACGCAGCCCGGATACATCAGCTCGCTTACGTAATAATCCTTCGGCAGATCATCTCCTTTTACGCCCGTGCTCGCAAACAGCGGCTTTACGTAGTTTAAATTTTCTTTAGCGATGATATTGTAGCATTTTGAAGCGTTCATCGTGCCGATTTTGCCGGTAGGAAGGCCCGCCGCGGCCATTTTTTCATCCAGTAACCTATCGAAGCGGCTAACGAAGATGCTAATTACGGTTTTTGGTAAATTTGCTTTCGGAAAGTAGCGACGAAAGCCCGCGATGCCCTCTTTTATCGCCTCGATACATTTTGCGGTCTGCTCCGGCGAAAAAACCAAGGTCGCATTTACGCTGATCCCCTTTTTTAGCAGATCGCGCATCGCTTCGTAGCCCGCCTTGGTCGCAGGGATTTTGATCATAACGTTTGGCATGCCGATCGTGCTATATAGGTGCTTGCCTTCACGATACATCGCCTCGGCATCGTCTGCAAAACATGGGTCAACCTCGATGCTTACGAAGCCGTCATCACCGTTAATAAAATTTTTAAGCAGGCTCTCCGCCGCGCTTCTTATGTCCGCGGTGGCTAAAATTTCATACAGCTTTTTAGGCTCTTTTTTTCTAAATTCCTCTTTAGCTGCATCGTATGCGGAGGAGCTTAGAATTGCGTTTTTAAAGATCGCAGGATTGGAGGTAGCGCCGTTAATTATGCCTTTTTTGATCAGCTCGTCGAAATCTTTATCGATAAAATCGCGCTCCAAAAAGTCGCACCAAAGGCTGAAATTTAGGGCTTTATCATACATATTTCATAATCTCCTTCAAATCCTTTTTTTCAATGCAGACGCTCGCGTGCTCTTTTAAAATTTCATTTGCGCAAAAGGCGATTTTAAGTCCCGCCTCGCGGAACATCGAAACATCGTTCGCGCCGTCTCCCACACACATTACTTCGCTTGTTCTTAAACCCATCAGCGATTTAAGCTGTGCAAGCAGGACGCCTTTTGAGTATCCAAACATCATCTCGCCGCCGAAAAGCCCGGTTAAAATTCCGTTTTTTTCATGCAGATAGTTCGCAAAGCTCGCGTCAAAGCCTAGTTTTTTCTGCGCGGCGTCGGTAGCGAGATGAAATCCGCCGCTAAAGACGATCACCTTTATGCCTTTATTTTTCAGATACGCGATGATCTCGCTAGCGCCGCAAACGAAAGGCAGACTTTCCGCGATAGCTTTAGCATCGCTAAGCTTCATTCCCTTTATCAGCGCCACGCGCTCGCTAAGGCTCTCGAAAAAATCAAGCTCTCCCGCCATCGCGCGCTTTGTAATTTCGCTAACTTGTCGCTGTGTGCCCATTTTAGCGGCGAAAAAACCTATCGTCTCGCCGTCCATCAGCGTAGAATCAAAGTCGAAAACACAAAGCTTTATCATAAATATCCTCACAAAAATTTAGGAATTATAGCTAATTTAAGTTTAAGTTTTTTGGAATTAGCGTAAATTTTTCGCTTTTTGCGACCTCGTAAATTTTGCTCCCGGCCCCGAAAGAGCACAAATTTATATATTTTTTCTCGCCGAAATATAAAATTTCATCTTGATGATAGTGCCCTTCGATGATTAAATTTGCCGCGTAAAAATCGATCTTCGGCGCGATTATATCCTTAAAATTTGGCATTTTTTTGTATAGATTTTTCCCCTCTTGCGATTTTAAGATTACTTTTGAAATTTTAAATTTTAAAGCGCGATCGAGCAGATCCATAAATTTTAGAAAAGCCCTGTTTCGCAGCGAAAGCAGCGCAAACTGCGTCAGACGCGGCAAAAACAGATCGCCGTGCGCGATCTGCACCGCCTCGCCGCTCTCGCAGATAAATTTAGCGGGCTGCGCGGCGTTTGGATAAACTTTTGCGCGGGGGAAAATTTCGCGCAGATTAAAATCGTGGTTGCCCTCGAAGTAAAAAATTTCGCATTTTCGCGACAGCTCGTTTATTAGCGCGATCTCCTCTTCGTAGAAGCGCTGCACGTAGGTCGTGTTTGCCAAAAAATCAAACATATCGCCCATCATAAAAATTTGAGGCGGCAGGCTTTGTGCAGAACGCAGCGCGCGCAAGAATTTCAAAAATTGCGGCCTGCTTGCGCCTGCGTGCGCATCGCCGATAAAGATCGCGCCCGGTTTTATCGTCTGAATTTGATCATTTTGCATCTAGGCCCCCGCGCGTGACGGCTTTTGCAAAAAGTTCATCGCTTAAATTCCGTGCGCAATGCGCGGCAGCGCCGTAGCTTCGGCGAATCCGCACATTAAATTTGCGTTTGCGACCGCCTGTGACGAAGCTCCGCGCAAAAGATTATCGATCGCCGAGTTGATCCAAATTTTATCGCCCGCAGTTTTTACAAAAATATCGCAAAAGTGCGTCCCTACGACGTTTTTTATACTCACAGGCTCATTTCTTACGCGCACGAAAGGCTCGTTTTCGTAAAATTCCCGCAGCACCGCCTCTGCGTCCACGCTCTTTTGCAGCACTCCGAACGCGCTAACTAGCATTCCGCGCGTAATCGGCAGCAAATTCGGCACGAAAAGCGTGCTAAATTCGCCGCCTTTTAAAATTTGCAGCTGCTCTTTGATCTCGTCTGCGTGGCGATGCGAGATCGGCGAGTAAGCATTTGCGTTTTCGTTCACGCTTACGAAATGGCTGCTTGTTTTGAGGGCCTTGCCTGCGCCGCTTACTCCGCTTTTTGCGTCGATAAATACGCCGATACCCGGATCTAGTAGTCGTACGAACGGCGCAAGCGCCAAAATAGAGCAGGTAGGGTAGCAGCCTGGATTGGCCGTAAGCCGCGCCGCGCGGATCTTTTCGCGATTTAGCTCGGGCAGTCCGTAAACGGCGTGGGCTAAATTACGAGGGTCTAAATGCGTGGTGTAATTTTTCTCGTAAAGCTCGCGGCTTAGGCGGTAATCAGCCGATAGATCGACTACCTTGACGCTTTTAAATTTTAAAATTTCGCGGGCAAATTCCATCGCTTTTTCATGCGGCAGCGCCAAAAAAATAAGATCGCATCTTTGCGCCGCAACGCGAGCATCCGCGGCTTCTACGTGCATCTCAAACACGCCGCGAAGCTGCGGGAAAATTTCACTTATCTCACCGTCTGTCGAAGCTCCCAAATACGAAATTTCAAAGCTCGGGTGGGGAAGTAGAGCCTTAATCAGCTCAAGCCCCGTATAGCCGCTAACGCCGATGATGCCTACTTTTTTCACGCTAATTCTCAAATTTGATCGGCTTGTATTCGACGCTTAAAATTTCCACGTCGCGTGTGCCTGATGGCAGCTGAAGCACCACCTCATCGCCCTCTGCTTTGCCCAAAAGCTGGCGCGCGAGCGGCGTATTGATGTTGATGAGTTTGCGCGAGATATCCGCTTCGCTAAGTCCTACGATGACGTAGGTCTCCTCCCGCTCGGTCTCTACGTCCATGAAGGTAACGGTGGAGCCGAATTTTACGCGGTCGTGTTCGTAGGTCGAGGGATCGATGATCTTTGAGCGAGAGATGATGTCGCTAAGTTCGGCGATACGCGAGAGCAGAAACGCCTGTTCCTCGCGCGCCGCGTGGTACTCGGCGTTTTCTTTTAGATCGCCGTGTCCGCGCGCGATGTCGATCTGCTGCACGATGTGAGGCAGCTTTACGCTCTGAAGCTCTTTGAGCTCGGAGGTGATCTTTTCATATCCGTAAAGCGTCATTGGTTCGGTCGTCATAATCTTCCTTTCTTTTTATCAAATTATATAAGCTTTAGCCTTAAAATTTTAGCTCACAGGCTGCGTTAAAATTTTTGCCACGTTTTCGCTGGAACCGAATTTCAGATAATCTCGCAGCTTTTCGCTCGCAAGTTTAAATTTCGCGGCGTCGCAGCGCTCGTATGCAGAAAGTAGGTTTTGCGCGCTTACTTCGCCTTGCAAAAGCTCCTCGTGCAGAGGCTCCTCGCCCAAAAAATCAAAAATAATATTCGCAAGCCCCACGTGCTTTAGCTTTACGAGCTTTCGCGCGAGCCAAACGTCAAACGCGCGAGCCTTGTAGCACAGCACGAACGGAGTGCCGATGAACGCTGCCTCAAGCGTCGCCGTACCCGAGCAGATGAAGGCAAAATCGCAATCCTTAAGCGTGGAAGGAGTATCGTTTGCGATGCTAAAGCCCTCTAAAGGCCCGTAAATTTCATCTCTTTGATCCATCAGATGCGGCGGGATTATTAAGACTCGCTCGCTACTTTCAAATTTAGGTACAAGGGCTCTAAAAATCGGCATCAGTCTTGAAATTTCAGCTCTGCGCGAGCCTGGCATAAAGGCGATCTTACCCTGCTTTTCGTAGCTTATTTTTTGAAATTTTATCTCATCAAGCAGCGGATGCCCCACGAAAGAGTACTTTGCGGTTTTAGCGCTTTGCTCGCTTGGGTGCGCGGCATTCTCTTTCGGCGCCGCGTCTTTATCTTTTGTTTCTTGTGGTGCAGCGTCTTTGCTCTCTGCTTCTTGCGGCACAGCGCCTTTATCTCCCTCGCAATCCGCACCGAAGAATTTTGCCTCAAAAGGCCAGATGGAGAGCAAATTGTCGCAAAATGCCTTCAGCTTCTCCGCTCTGTGCGGCTTCCACGCCCAAACCTGCGGCAGGATATAATATGAAATTTCCGCGCGCGCGCCGCTTTCTTTGATCGCGCGAGCAAGCGGCAGATTAAACGCGGGCGAGTCGATCAAAAGCACGCGATCGCACTCCGCCGCAAGCCGCACCATCTGCGCTATCGCGCGCTTGGCTTTTAAAATCAGCGGCAGAATTTCTATAAAGCCCATCGCCGAAAACTCGCTGCTTTTGTATATCGGCGAGCCCAGCTTTTCATCGAAAATTCCGCAAATCTCGCAAGCGGAATCGAGCTTTTTAAGATGCTCAAAAACCTCTTTGAAATGCAGGTTCGCAGAGGGTTCTAGGCAAGAGATTAAATATTTCAAATTTAGCCTTTTAAATTTTTGTTAATTATAGCAAAATGTGCTAAAATTAAGCCGACAAAGGATTTAAGATGAGAAATTTTAAAATTTTAGCGCTATGCGGCGCGTTCGTGATGTTGCTAGGCGGTTGCGGCGCGGCTAAATACCAAAAGCGTCAAGTCACCGAGGATCCCGCAGTAACGGCGCGTTTTGAGGCGCTTAGTAAGCTAGGCTCGCCCGCACTCGTCGCTAAAGCCGCAGCTAGCGAGATCGCAGCAGATGTAGGCGGCGCCAAGCCCCACGTTAAGGTCGCGCAGTTTGCCTTCCTCGAAGAAATTAGCGCGCAAGGAAGCGACCTGATCTATGCCTACTCACTAAGCCCCGGTTGGGCGAGCCTGAAAAGCTCCGATCGGCAAACATATCTCAAATTGCTAACCAAGGATATTACCGAAAATGACTGCAACGCACCTAGTACGCGAGCTTTATTGCGAAGCGGAGTGCGTGAAGTGCACCGGTTTTTCTACGATTATCCAAGCTCGCATCTACTTGATTCGCAGGTAAGCGAGGAGATATGCCGCAAAGCAGGGTTATAGATAGTCTCGCATAATTTTATGCCGCGGTTTTATATCGGCGCGAAAGCGAAATTTTATGGTGTAAAATCTGTGATAATTTAAAAGGCGGAATTTGTAGCGAGTTGCGGAGTGCGGTCGCAAAATTTAATTTAAGAAATTTCGAAAGCGAAATTTAGGCGATGAAATTACGCGGTAGGCTATAAAATTTGTAGCGAAAAAAGATAAAATTTCGTAGCAAAAAGACGGAATTTTTCTATGAATTTTGTGATCTAAGTTAGTGATGGAATTTTTGCGAAAAAATTTGGCGCGACGGAATTTTATGCCACGCAAGCTAAGTAGAAATTTTTGCATAGTAAAGAATTGAGCGTTAGATTTTTACAGACGTAATTCCGTTCCGATAGGCCTGTCGTGAAATTTTAGCTAGAGAGAGAATATGAAAGAAATTTTAATCACCAATGACGATGGATTCGAAGCGCGCGGGCTTTTGGAGCTCGCAAGCGCGCTAAGATCGGTCGCAAACGTCACTATCGTAGCGCCAAGTTCGGAAAAATCGGCATGCTCGCACTCGCTCACGCTCACGCGCCCGCTTAGATTTGTAAAGCTCGACGACGGATTTTTCAAGCTCGACGACGCTACGCCCGCAGACTGCGTGTATTTGGCGCTCCGCGCGCTGTATAACCGCAAGCCCGATCTTGTGATAAGCGGCATAAATCACGGCGCCAATGTCGCGGAGGACGTGACCTATTCGGGCACTTGCGGAGGCGCGATGGAGGGGGTTTTGCAAGGCATTCCAGCGCTTGCAGTGAGCCAGTTTTACGTCGCGGACTCGCTGCAGCGATATGGATTTGATCTTGCGTGCGAGCTCACGGTTGATCTGGTGGGAAAAATCTTTAAAAACGGCTTTCCGCTGCCGCCCAAGCAGTTTTTAAATTTAAACGTTCCTGCCGTTTCAAAGCAAGATTTTAAGGGACTAACGATCGCACCATGCGGCGAGAAGCTCTACGATACCGACGCGCAGCTAAATCGCAATCCGCGCGGAATAGAGTATTATTGGCTCGGCAAATCTACGCTCAGCTTTGATGCGAGCAGAAACGAAAATAGCGACATTTCGGCACTTTTTGAGGGGCGAGCGACGCTAAGCCCGATTAAGTTAAATTTGACCGCGCACGAGCAGATGAGCGCGCTAGAAAGGTGGATTAGAAACGATGAGTGATGTCGTAATAGACCGCTTTTCGCGCTCGCGCCTGCTTTTCAGCGAGGATTTTGCAAGGCTACAAAGCGCTAAAATTTTAATTTGCGGCTGCGGCGGCGTGGGCGGAGCGGCGATAGAGGCGCTATACCGCAGCGGCGCGGTAAATCTAAGCGTGATCGATTGCGATCGCTTCGAGATCACCAATCAAAACCGCCAGCTTGGAAGCGAGCACGTAGGCGAGCTAAAATGCGAGGTTTTCGCGCGCAAATTTAAAGGCGTGACGCCGATCGCCGCTAGGATCGGCGAGGAATTTTTGTCGGAATTTGACCTGGCCCAATTTGATTTCGTAATCGACGCGATAGACGACGTGGGCGCTAAGATCGCGCTTGCGCTGCGCTGTAGCGAGGCGGGCTCGGGCTTCATAAGCTCGATGGGCGGCGCAAAGAGGCTCGATCCCGCTAAAATCGAAATCCGCTCAATCTGGCGGACGCAAGGCGATCCGCTCGCGCGCAAGATCAGATATGAGCTGCGAAAGCGCGGCTTTGCGGGCGATTTTGACGTCGTCTGCTCAAGCGAGCCGCCGCGCGTCAAATCGATGGGCAGCTTCATGGGCGTGACCGCTAGCTTCGGGCTTTTCATCGCAAGCTACGTCGTACGCAGGCTGATAGGCGATCAGGCTTGAGCGGTTAAAATTTCATATCGTCTCGACGTGCGGCTCCGCCTGATCGTGTTTTGCGGTTAAATTTTGGATATTTTGAGCTTTTGATCCGAGCGCGCTTTGCATGCGGTACGGCGCGGCGGGTAATTTGCAGCGCGCATGCGGTTAAAATTCAAAGCGGCGAAAGCGGAATTTTACCCATCGACGAAGATAAAATTTGCTCGGCGTGCAGGCGAAATTTCATTTTGCCGCGAATGATAAAAATTTTATCCGCAAAGATCAGCGCAGGCTCGGCAAGAGATAAAATTTAAAGATCACGCAAGCTACGCGTGCATATCTATAGTATGCGGTGCGCCGTTTTAGCGGGCGCCAAATAGCGGTCTAGGATTAAAATTTAAATAGGCGGGTCGCGAGCTTGCTCGTGAGCGAAATTTTGATTGAATCAAGTTCGCGCAGCTATCCTCTGCGGCGGATTTTCATAGCAGCGCGGTAAAATTTTATCGCAGTTTCGCGCGCTTTTTGATGCAAAAAGAGGTACACCCGGACAAATAAACCAAATCTGCGCGTATCGGCCGCCGCGTAGCGCCTAAATAGCGCAAAGCGTAAGCAAGGCTCAAGCAAACGCAGCGGCAAGCTTACTTCTAAATTCCATTTTTTACCGCTCGCAAAAAGCGGAATTTAGAAATTTAATTTAAAGGAGCAGCGATGAATGAAATTTTTACACGCACGAGCGTGCGAAACTTTACCGAGAAAATGCCGAGCGACGATCAGATTGAACTCGTGCTAAAAGCAGCGATGCAAGCCCCTAGCGCGGGTAACCAACGCTCATGGGAGTTTTACGTAGTGCGCGATCGCACCGCGCTTACGCTACTTAGCAGCGTTGGCACCTACGGCGGCTGCACGAAGGACGCGCCGCTTGCGATCGTGGTCTGCACGCGCAAAAGCGGCTTAAAATTCCAGCCCTACGCTCGCTACGACTGCGCTTGTGCAGCAGAAAATCTCTGGCTGGCGGCGCATCATTTGGGGCTTGGCACCACGTGGCTGGGCGTAGCGCCCGATATTTACGCGATGGAGCGCGTAAGAGAAATTTTGGATCTGCCTGGGCATTTAGAGGCGTTTTGCATTATGCCTTTGGGCTTTCCGTCTCGCGTCACAAAGGCACATTCACGCTTTGAGCCCGCTAAAATTCACTTCGTAGGCTAGAGATGTTTATTTCTCAGAGTAAAATTGACGATCTTATCGCTAGCGACGGCGCATTTTTGGACCTTACGACCGAGCTTTTGCAGGACTTCGTGGATTTAAACGCGCCCGCGCGGCTTTCGATCGTAACGAGGCAGGATCTTATTTTTAGCGGCGGGCAGATCGCGCGCGAAGTAGCGGCGTGCCTTGGCTGCGAGACGCAGCGGCTAGCGCGCGAGGGAAGCGCATTTAGCGCGGGGGATGAAATTTTTAGCGCGCGAGGAAGCTTCGAGAGCCTCCATAAAGCTTGGAAGATCGTTCAGATCATGTTTGAGTACTCCTGCAAAATTTCAACCTACGCGCACGAGATGGTCGCGCTGATGCGCGAGGCAAATCCGCGCTGCGTGCTGGGTGCGACGCGCAAGAGTTTTCCTTTTGCGAAGGAGCTTTGTGTAAATGCGCTGATCGCGGGCGGCGGGAGCATGCACCGCCTAGGGCTGCACGACAGCATCCTGTTTTTTTCAAACCATATCCGCGCGTTTGCAAGCTTTAGCGAGTTTTGCGCGCAGATCGCTAAATTTAAAGAGCGCGCGCCCGAGCGAAAGATCATGATCGAAGTGGCGAGCGAGCGCGAATTTAGCGAGCTCTTAGGTTACGCACCCGATGCGATAATATGCGATAAGATGAGCCTTAGCGAGCTTAGAGCCTGCGTTTTGAAGCGAGATGAGACGGCGCCGCAGATTAAAATTTGCGCCGCCGGCGGTATAAATAAAAATAACTGCGCAGAGTTTGCAGCTACCGGCGCGGACGTGCTCGTAAGCTCGGCGGTTTGGAATCAAGGCGTGTGCGATCTTAGCGGAAAGATAGAGCTTATCTAAATATTAAATTTTAAATTTTAAGGTGCGAAAGTCTAAAAAAGGGCATAAAAACGCAATTTATTAATAAATAAGAGTATATTTTGTAAAATTCTTAAAATTTCAAAAAAGGATTTTCATGAAAAAAATTGCTTTTATTTTGGCGCTTGCGGCAAGCGTTTCGTTTTGCGCGGATCAGCTGATAATCGCGGCCGGCGGCGGATACAAAAAGCCCGTCTCGGCCGTGATCGAAAATTTGAAAAAAGAGGGCATGGACGTGGCAGGATCGTTTGCCAACCTCGGCCAGCTCGTCATTCAATCGCGCGAGAATAAAATTTCATTCATCGTGGGCGACGAGGCGTTTTTGAAAAAAAGCGATCTAAATATCACTAAATTTGAACGCATCGGCCGCGGCACGCTTGTTTTGGTGACGCCGAAAAATATCGAAATAAACGATGTCTCGGAGATCGCAAAGTTCGATAAAATCGCGATGCCAGATCCTAAAAAGGCGATTTACGGTATCAGGACGAACGAATTTTTACAAAACGCCAAGATGGATGCGGTAAAAGATAAAATTTTAGCCGTCGCGGGCGTGCCGCAGGTGGTCGCATACGTCATCAACGGCGAGGTGCAAGCAGGCTTTATCAACAGCACCGAAGCGGTCGCCAAAAAAGATGAGTTCGGCTCGATCATCTACATCGACGAGAGCCTCTACAGCCCCGCATTTATCGGTATCGCAAGGCTTAGCGCGTGCGGCGAGCAGGCGCTTTGCGAAAAGGTGATGGAGGAGTTTAAATCGGACCGCTCAAAAGAGATTTTTTCAAAATTCGGTCTTAAATGAGCGACATCGCTTGGATCGCGCATCCTTTGCTTTTAAGCGTCAAAGCCCTATTTTGCAGCTTTTTGCTGCTGATTACGGCAGGGCTTGCGATTGCGTATTTTTTAGCTTTCAGCAAAGCTAAATTTAAAAAGATCGTCGAAATTTTAGTGATTTTTCCGCTCATCTTCCCGCCGATCGCGACGGGATTTTTGCTGCTTTATGTTTTTGGAAAGAGCGGATTTATCGGCTCTTCCCTAAATTTAGACATCGTTTTTAACTTCTCTTCATTGGTAATCGCCGCATTTTTGGTCGGGCTACCGCTGTTTGTAAAGCCCGTATGCGCGAGCTTCGAGCTATTTCCGAAGAGCCTAATCGAAGCCGCGCAAATTTTAGGCAAAAACAGAGCTCAAATTTTCCTCTTCGTCATCCTTCCTAGCTCGCTTAAAACGCTAGGCTCCGCGCTCATTTTAGCGCTCTCGCGCGGGCTTGGCGAAGTGGGTATCACGCTGATGCTGGGCGGAAATATCGTGGGTAAAACCGACACGCTAAGCCTTGCGATCTACAATGCCGTGTATGACGGTGAGAACGAGCGGGCGCTGATTTTAAGCGTTTTGCTCGTAATTTTCAGCTTGATTTTATTCTTCGCGATAAGTCTTTTAGATAAAAAGCGAAATTTATCTAAATAAGAAAAATTATTTTTTAAGTATTTTTGGATAAAATTGCACTCGCATTTCATTTTAAAGGATTTATCATGAAGAAATTTCTAATTTCATCGATTTTAGTCGCAAGCGCCTTGATCGCTCACGAGCACGGCGATATGCAAAATTTCGACCCTAAGACCGGCAAGCACCTCGTCATCGCGATGGAGCAGCTAGGCGAGAAGGGTAACGTGAGCGTAGGCGAGGTCGTAGCGGTCGAGACAAACTACGGCGTGGCATTTTTCCCGAATTTAAAGGGTCTTACTAGCGGCGTGCATGGCTTTCACGTACATCAAAACGCCGACTGCGGCGCGACCGAGAAGGGCTTGGGCATGAAAGCTGGCGGTCACTGGGATCCGAGCGACACCAAAAAGCATTCGTTTGCTTGGGACGATAGCGGCCACAAGGGCGATCTGCCTGCGCTTTTCGTCGATGCCGAGGGCAATGCGGTCTATCCGGTGCTAGCTCCGAAGATCAAGAGCTTAGATGAGCTAAAGGGGCACTCGCTAATGGTTCACGTAGGCGGCGATAACCACAGCGACCATCCGAAGCCGCTCGGCGGCGGCGGCGCTAGAATGGTCTGCGGCGTTATAAAATAGGCTTCGTTGTGGATAAAATTTAATCATCCGCGATCTCTAAATTTACTCGCCTTGCGGTTAAATTTACGCGACGAAATTTCGCCGCCCGCAGCGCCGAGACATGCCCGCTCTGCCGTTAAATTTACGCATGGCGGGCTTTTAATGCAATCTATGCAGCGCGAATTTATGCTAAATTTACGCGCTGCGCACCTCTTGCCTTCCGCTTAAAATTTTAAAATTTAGCCTTGTTTGCACGCATTGCGCTTCCGCTTTGTTTTTGCCGCAGAGGCGTAAAGTTTTCTAAATTTAAATCAAAGCTTTAAATTTACGACGCCGAGTTATTTTGACGGCGCGGCTGCTTTACTTAACTTTTTCTTCACGACTTTTTCCTACAATCACGCCAACTTTCACAAAGGAGAGAGAATGAAAAAGATTGTTTTAGCAAGCGTTTTAGTCGCGGGCGTGCTGTTCGCCGCAGATTTTCAAAATAGTACTCCCGAGCAGATCAATGCCTCAGTTGCTAGCGCAGACGCCAAGAGCTTAAGCGAAGCGGCGTTTGAGATCGATAAGCGCGCAGGCGAGCTAAGGGCGCAGGCAAGGGATCTCAAGCGTGGATTTAAGACGGAGTTTAAAAAGAAACTGGACGCTATGAGCGTCGAGGATCGCGAGAAATTCCTAGACGAGTTTAGAAAAAACTATAACGCCCAGGCGGGCAAGCTAAGCGTCGAGCAGGCGGATAGACTGGATATCGAGCTTAAAGACCGCGGTAATTTCGGCAAATTTAAAAGGCCTGCTTGCGGGTTTGGTCCACACAGATCGCAGATGGCACCCGGCGAGTGCGGTCATATGCCGCATAAAGGAATGGGCGGAGGCGCGGAGCGAGCAATGCCTCCGAGGGACGCGATGCCGTGTAATCAAAACGCGGGCGCCGCTGCGTGTCCTATGACGCAGCAATAGCCGCCCGCGCAAGCTATTTAGTTCCGCGCAGCATTTGCGCGGAATTTTGTTTTAACAGATCGCGGCGTATAAATTTTAAAATTTAGCTTTGGAGCCTATGCGGCATAGCGTCGATGAAATTTCGTAAAATTTTATCGGTGCAGGCGAGGTTTTGAAATTCTGCGCGGCGAAATTTTAAAGCTCCGGCGTTTTGCCTGTAAATTTTAAAATTCCGCGGCGCGAAAATTTTATATCGTAAAATTTTAGCCTCTTGCGCCGCTTTGCGCACTGCGCGAATACTAATTGCTAGGCGAACAATCTAAATTTACGAAGCGCACCTTAGAGCTAAGACGCGCCGTTTTCGCCAAGATAAAATTTGCCGCGAAATTTTGCAATTAAATTTTACGTGGAATTTCACAGGGTATAATTTCAAAAATTCTACGCGAGGAGGTGAGCTATGGCAAGAGTTTTGATCGTCGAGGACGAGGGGATGCTGCTAGACATGATGTGCACCTACATGCGCGGCGCGGGGCACGAGGTAGGCGGCAGCAAAAGCTACGACGAGGCGCTTTCATTAGCATACGAAAAGAGCTTTGATCTGTGGATCTTCGACGTCAAAATCATCGGCGGCAACGGCTTTGCGCTACTTCGCGAGCTGCGCGAGGCCGGGCGCGGCGCACCGTGCATTTTCACGACGTCGCTAAACACTCTGCAAGACGTCGAGAGCGGCTTTAGAAGCGGCTGCGACGACTACCTCAAAAAGCCCTTCGAGCTAAAAGAGCTGGCTCTGCGCGCGGATAATCTACTAAAGCGCACCTTCGTTCACAACGCCGCCAGACGCGAAAATATCGGAGGAAACTTTAGCTTCGATATGGCTCAGCGCGCGCTATATCATGCAGACAGGCTCGTGCCGATGCCGCAAAAGCAGGCGAGGCTTCTCGCGCTACTTCTAAAAAACCGCGATAAGCTCCTTAGCAAAGATGAAATTTTCGCCGCGCTATGGGACTACGACGAAAGCCCGAGCGAGCTTAGTCTGCGCGTTTATATCGCCGAGCTGCGAAAAATTTTAGGCAAAGATCGCATCATAAACGCTTCCAAGCTCGGTTATAAATATATTTAGGAGCGCGCCGTGTCCAAAATGCGTCAAATTTTACCGATTTTTTTACTCTACACTCTTACTAGCGTCTTGTTTTTAGCGCTGGTAAGCAGCATATTTTACGAGCGAGAGAAGTTTTTTATCGCGGATCGCGATGCCTTTGCGATCAGGGATTTTAAACACGGCTTAGAGGCTAAGCTCGCTCGCGGCGGGCGATTAAACGAGAGCGATTTCGATGCCATGCAGGCATACGCGGCGGATCTGAATAGCAGCGATGAGATCGCGCGGGATTTTGAGCCGAGGGACGACGCGCCGCGCGTGTATATGGAGGGGACCAGCAGGATTGAGCAGTTTAATCTCACCGGCAAGGACGGCACGGAGTATTACGTGGCGATCAAAACGGAGGCGCTTGAGGGCAAGCTCGCGGCGCTGAAGCTTAAAATTTTAGCCGCAAGCGCGCTTGTTTTGGCGCTTATTTTGCTGATCGCGTATTTTATCATCCGCCTTTCGCTGCGTCCGCTTTATGAAAAGATCGAGTTTCTTGGCGGCTTCATCCGCGATACGACGCACGAGATAAAAACTCCTCTTAGCGTGATTTTGATGAGTATCGAGCTTTTTGATACCGAGCCGAAAAAATATCTAGGCAATATCAAGGCGGGCGCAAATACGATAAACGCGCTATTTGAGGATCTAACCGCGCTAAGCTTAAACAAAAGCGGCAGCGGGCGAGAGGTAAATTTAGGCGAGCTGGTGCAAAGCCGCATCAAATATTTCGGCATCGCTGCGGAGCAAAAGCGAATAAGCTTAAGCGCCGATCTGCGCCCGGTAGCCTTTTGCGCGGATGAGTTTAAGCTGCGAAAGATCATCGATAATCTGCTTGGCAATGCGATAAAATATTGTGATGAGCTCGGCTGCGTCGAGGTGGGCCTGCGCGAGCGTTCGCTTCGCATCAAAAACAGCGGCGCGGGCATCGCGCGACAAAATCTGCCGCATATTTTCGAGCTTTACACCCGCTTTGACGAACGCAACGGCGGCTTTGGCATCGGGCTTTTTATCGCCAAAAAATACTGCGACGAGCTCGGGCTTAAAATTTCGTGCGATAGCAACGAGGACTGGACGGAATTTGAGGTGAAATTTTAACTTTACCCAAACGAAATTCTGCGCGAACGAAATTTTAGCAGGCGGGCTTGTTAGGCTTAACCGCGCGGGTTTAAATTTAGCTAGCGATTCGTTCGTAAAAATTTGCGCTAGGTTATAATTTGACGGCGGAATTTGCGCATGCAATTCGATCGCGCTCGAAAAATTTCGCTCGTCGGTTTGCAAAATACATAGCGTAAGTCATATTAAATTTTATAAAATTTCTCGCCGTGGAATTTATCCGAAATTACGTAGCCGTTCGCTAAAATGGCGATAAATTTCACCAGATGGAACAATGATAAATATTGATGAGGTAAGCTATAAAAGAGCCAAGTTTAGACAAGCGGGTTTAGAGGCCGCATCGGGAGGCGATACGGCGGCAAGCGACGCGGCAAACGCTAGTGCGCCAAGGCGCGTAAGAATCTCGGCAAAAAGCGGCTTTGAAGCATGGAGCGAGAAGCTGCTACATGGCTATGGGGCTAGCTTTCGCTACGCAGTGCGTATCCAGCTAGCGCCCAAAGCGCAGCTGGACGCAGATGAATGCATCCTATGCGAGTATAAAAAGCGCGGAAGCGGGCTTGAACTAATCGCTGCTTTGCTAGTCTTAATCCCCGTTTTAGGCGTGCTTGCGCTATGCTTTAAAGCAGAATACGGCGTAGTTTTTAATATAACTATCCTGCTAGCCGGCTTTTGCATGATAATGGTGTTTTTGTAGGTCTTTTGGGATGCCGTGCACAAGGGAATTTATGTGAGCGATAAAAATTTAATCACTCAAAACGGCACAAAATTCCCGATTGAAAAAGTGCACTTTAGCGCTTTGTCCAACCGCTACGGAGATATCACGCTATATTTTTACGTCACGCCGTTTAGCCAGATTTTTACGCTAAGCATAGATGGTAGCGATGAGCTTTTTTGCTTCGCGACGCACAGATACGTGCGCGCTAGAGCTAGCGGACGTCGCCCTCATATAATTTTAAACGCTAGGCGTGTAAGGGCGCGCCAAAATTCTAAAAGCTTCGAAATTTTTCGCGCCTTGGCAGAATGCGGCGCCAAAAATTTAAATAGAATTTTCAAACACGATTTTGCACACAAATTTTGCGGCGCAAATCCGCGCACAAAATCCATAGTTCAAATTTTGCACTTGAATTTTTTGGATAAATTTATCCCTCAAATTTCGTAAAGAATTTACGCCGCCATAGCCTAATAATGGCACGTAGAACTTGTAAAATTCGTAACAATGCAAGCAAAATTTGCCAAGATTAGAGATAAAATTTTAGCGAGGCAAGCAAGGCTTTATTTAGTCGTAAACGGATTTCGTAGCAGCGCGGATTAAGCTAGCACGTGCTTGATGGTAAGCTTTCGTGCGAATTCTATAAATTTTATGGCGGCGCAAATAAAATTTTGCGTAACAAGGACGAGCCAAACACTCGCAACTGCGCTTAAATCAATGCTGTGGCTATCCGTGTTTAGCCAGGATCACAAATATCTTGCGGCGATTTGCTTTTGCCCTAAAATTTGCACGATCTCATCTAGGCTTAAAATTTTGCCGTGCGAGTCAAAGCCTACGTTTAGTATGCGCCCCTCTAGGCTGGAAGCGCGGTCATGCAAGTGTCCGTGAAGCATAAAAGAGCCTTTCTGGGCGCGGTTGTGCTCCTCTACGGGATAGTGAAACATACAGATGCTCATACCCGTCTTGCCGTCCTTTATCGCGCCCGCGCCGCCGTCAAAATTTAGCTCCTTGTAGTGCAAGATATCGCTAAAGATAGGATTTCCGTCGTCTTTTAGCTCGCGTAGCAGCGCTTCTTTGTTTTGGCTAATGAGCGTATCGTGGTTGCCTAAAATCAGCACATGCGAGCCGTTTAGCCTACGCGCGACGCTTTTTAGATCCTTTAATTTATTGCAAAATGCAAAATCGCCCAGATCATAAACCGTATCCTCGGGCCCCACTACGGCATTCCAAAGCTCTATTAGCTTTTCATTCATCTCGGCTACGTCGTTAAAATTCCTAAATTTAGGGCAGTATTTCATAATATTGCCGTGATAAAAATGCAAATCGGAGGTAAAAAATATCATCATTTTTCCTTTAAGCTTTAATCGCTGCATTAAATTTGAGTTTTACGCAAATTTGCGCGGCGTCAAATATTCGCGCTAATCGTTAAATTTTTTCTAAAAATTCTTTTATAAAGCCTAGCTTGCCCTGCTCGTCAAGGGATCTGAATTCTCGCTCATTTGCTTTGATGTGATCAACCAATGGGTGAAATTCCTCATCGAGCTTGGTTTTATCCAGTTTGCCGGAAAGCGCCTCGTTTTTACTGCGAGCGAAAAATTTATTCACGAGATAATAAGGCGTTTTCATCTTAAAACAAAAATCGTTTTGGCTCGGGATATACACCATAAAGCCCTCGAATTTCGCCTCTTTGACTATATTTTTTAGCTCCGAAAAGCTCGTTTTTAGATACTGCTCGCCCTCCTTATAAAAAGGTCTTTTTAGCGCGCCAGCGGTACTTGCGGCGATTTTATCCAGCTCAAATTCGCTTGCTTGCGCGCCGGTTTTAACGTCGATAAGTCCGATAAAAGTCTCTCCAAGCTCCTCTTCTACGATGTGCGGGTCGCTCTCGTCGGTGATCTCAAATAAAAAAGTTTTATTTGGATAGCGTTTGAAAATCTCTTCAAATTTGCAGCAGTGCTCGCGCGCCATCTGTGCAAATCTACTATCGGTCGATCCCGTCGTGGAGTAGATGACGCGGCGGTTAAAACTCGCGCCGCTCTCGCCAATATCTACGTAGGTGCAACACCCCAAAAAGCCGTTTACCTTTCGTACGGCAAGCACGGGCGTATCGTCTGTGATATCGATAGGATAAAGACTTTTGCGCGAGGTAAATTCCGAATAGTTATAGACTTTTTTAAACGGACGCACGATGATATTTAGATTATCGTCCATTATGAGCCCGCGCATCTCAAGTAGCGCCTTATCCCAATCGGCTTTGAAAAAGACGCGTTTTGAGTATTTGTAGGTGCGAAGCTCGGGATAAAGCTCGCTTTGACGCGCACTCCAGAGCCTTTTATCCTGCGTAGCGGCGATATATTTTTTCGTTACGTAGGTATTTTGCGCCGCATCAAAGGGCAGATCGCGCCTGTTTAGAGCCGCCGCGTCTTTAATCTTTTGCGCTACGCTTTGGCTCATAGGATTAACGGGCGGGATTAAAATTTCGCCCTCTATTTTGTTGTTTGTGACCTTGATAAACATCGCTATTACCGTATTTTCATCGACGTCGTGCTCGGAAGCGAAGAAATTTTGCATTCTAAAGCATTCGAAAATAAATCCATTCTGGGCGGCTTGCTCTTTTAGGCTTAGCAGCTCTTTGGTGCGCGCGCTCACGTTGCTAAGCACGATAAGAACGTCTTTGGTCTTGTTTTCCAGAGCAAATTTATACGCCTGCTTTATCTCGCGAGCGACCTTGCGCTTCGCGTCCTCCAAAAGCTTCGGCGACCAAGTATAAACCCCCGCCTTATCAGTTAAAAACATATCGTTTTCCAGATGATAAATTTGCGCCTGCGGATATTCGTTTTTAAATTCTTTAATTTTCTCTTTTGCGAAAGTCGTTTTACCAGAGCCCGCGTGTCCGCGAACGACTATAAATTTTCTCATTTTACCGCCTTGATTTTATGTGGCGATATTCTACCTGAAATTTGCATATTTTGCTATCATGTGCAAAAATTAAATTTACGTTATTTTTTGGCAAAATAGGTCTATTGGGTTTTATGTGACATAAAGGCGAGAAATTTTAGCGACTGAATGCAGCTTGTTGGTTCAAAAGAAGCAAAGCGCTCGCCAAAACCGTCGCAAATTTACCTCAATCTTCTATCTCAAAGTAGTAAGAAATAGGCAAAATTCGGCCCTTTTTATCGATAAACACGCTTTTGTAGTCTACACTAGCGGCCGTCGCGTTGCCCTCAAAAACAGATATACTATCGAATTTTGGTTCTATGGCGACCTTGCCGTCTATGTCTAGGCAACCGCTTTTTCTATTTACCCTGAAATTTAACATTCCGCCGTAAAACTCGTCAAATATATAGTCTAATTTTTGTGGCTCAAGGATAAATTTACCGCTTTTATCTATGATACCCCACAGCTCGCCGACCCTCACTACGGCACGTTCTTCTTTAAATTTATTTACTTCGTCAAAACGCGGTTCTATCGCGAAATTTCCGCTTTTGTCTATAAAACCCCATTTGCCGCCCGATTTTACGGCCGCTAGTCCTTCGCTAAAGAGCGACGCTAATTCAAATTTAGGCTCTATAACGACGCTTGCGTCCTTGTCCACAAAGCTATAAAGTCCGTTAAATTTTACGGGCGCCAAGCCTTCCGTAAAAGTTACCGGGCGGCCCAAATTTAGCTTTGAAACGGTAGCGCCGCTTTTGTCTATCACGCTCCATTTATCGCCGATGCGCACCGAGGCTAGTCCATCGGAAAACGACCTTACCTCGTCATAGCGCGGAGTAATGATTGTTCTGCCGTTTTTATCCACGTAACCGTATTTCATCCTGCCGTATTTCATCTCACCCACGACTATCGCGCCATCTCTGAAGGCTATACCCATATCGTCAAATTTGGGTTCTACTACGACCTTACCTGTTTTATCTATGAGACCGAATTTACCGTTTTTGGCGATGCCTGCTAACCCCTCGGTAAAGCTAGTTTTAAAGCCCGTACCGGGCGCCAAACGTAAGGCAAGTCTGCCGCTTTCGTCCATAAAAAATGTCTGTTCGCCTATAAAAACCACGGTAAGACCGTCGGAAAAGGTTCCCGTGACCATAAAATTTTTACCTACGGCTTTTATGTTGCCGTCTTTATCCACGGCATTGCCGTCCGCAAAAACCAGCCCGTAGTCCGCTAGCTCGCCCTGCCCGATTATCTTAGCTTCAAGACCGAGCAAGCCTAAGAGCAGCACCGCTAAAATTTTTTTCATTTTTGCCCTTTTTGTAAATTTGAGGCTAATTTATCCCACTTATCAGCTCTTGCGTTTTGTTCAAAGCTAAAGCCTTCTTCGGCGTCTTGTTTGAGGAAGTTATCTATAAATTCTTTTTTCGAGATAGCAAGGTCTAGCTCCTTGTCGCTGCATCTTTGATATGAGCCAATGCGACCGGTCATTTTATTTATCATGCCGCCGATGCTGGTCGCCGCGGCTAGGTTGCCGTTTTTATCCATCGCGACCGCGCCCGCTTTTTTAGTCGAGCCGTCCATGATCGAGGCATCAAGCTCGTTAAATCCGTCGGCGGTAAATACCGCACCCTTGCCCGCGTTAAAATTCGGATCGTCCTCAAGCACTATAATGGCCGCCGTTACGGCATCCATTGCGGTGCCGCCCCGTTCAAGCACAGCTTGACCCGCTAAAAGCGCACGGTTCATCGGCTCTTCGCGGATTTTAAACTCCTCCTTGGTTAGATCAAGCCCGCTTGTGCCGCCGTGAATGACGATAACGGGGGAAAATTTCTCCTGCGCATTCGCAACCGTTAGCCCGAGCAGGACCAAACTCGCCGCCATAAAAACGGCCTTTGAGAGTGAAAAGTGCTTCATATCTCATCCTTTCGAAAAAATTGGAGAATTTCTAAGGAATGATATAACTTTGCGCTTTTCGTTTCGCTTAATCAAATGCGAATTCGGCTGGACCTAAATCTAATGCTTTGAGCTTAAAATTAAGCCTCCGTTGTCAAAATTTAACGCGACTCAATTTGTGGCACAATCTGATAGGTTGATTTAAATTTTATAATTTTGAGTTTAAGCGTTGGCAAAATTTAATTACCGCAGCTCGATAAATTTCAACCGCACGTCATAAAATTTTAGCGCGCCGCCGTATTTTAAACGGCGCTACGTAAGCAAGCAATCTCAAGCACGCACCCGCCGGCAAAGCAGGCTTTAAATCAAAACGCTTCAAGCTCGCCGTGCGCGATCATTTAGTGTTGCGTCGGAACCGACGCCAGTATGTTTTGACGGCTCAATCGCAGCTTTTTTCTCCGCGGCAAAGGCGCGCCAGGTCGTATTTTAGCAGCACCAAGCCAAGGCCTAGCAAGAAAAGGTCTTTAAAGATAAAGCCGTCGATCTTGCCCAACTGCGGCAGTAGGCTGAGCGTAGTAAGCGCCATAGCGATCACGATGAGATCGCCCACGATGCCCGCCTTCGGCTTGAAAAAGCCCGCGATGAGCGAGAGATAACCCACGGTCTCCACCACGCCCAAAAAATAGCTCGCGCCGGCGTCCCCGAGCGCTGACGGCAAAAACGAAAGCCACGTCTGCGAAAAGAGCGGCTTTAAAGCCTCTACCTCAAACTCAAACCACTTGTAGTTGCCCATCACGGCAAGCACAATGATAACGGAAAGTCTAGCGAATACAATATCCGCGTCGCCTGCGACAAATTTTTTTACGATCTCCCTCATACGGCTCCTTTGTAGATTGTGTAGCGGTATGATAGCGAGCTTGCGTGTAGGCTACGTGAAGGGGCGAAATTTCAAATCTACGGCTCCGCGAAATTTAAAATTCCATGCCGCGCGCCGTAAAATTTTAGCGTGCGCATCATATGTTTTAACGTGCACGCCGTAAAATTTCAACGCGCATACAAAATTTTAAAATTCGCGTCCAAATTTAAGCTATAATCGCTTCAAATTTTAAGGAGCCAAAATGCTAAAATCATATCCTCTTGCGATGCAGGGCGTGGAGTTTCGCGGACACGGCGTGACGGGCATTTACGAGATGAGCAAGCGGATTTCCTTCGTCCACTTTGCCTTTGCAGCCCCTAGCGAGCAAAACATCCTCTCGAAGCACGCCCGGCTACGTGCTGCTAGATACATTTTCGCGCGATTTTAGCGAATGCAAAAGATCGGTGCTTGCCTACGAGCAGTGCGAAATTTTCTCTGCCGCCTCTGCGCTTTGTTACCCGCAGGACGGCCACTTCGTGCTAAATACGAGATACTACGAGGGCTTCGTCAATTCGCCCGCAAAGCTCATCAAAATACAAGACGGCGAAATGAGCGAGCTTGGCGACGCTCCTGCGCCCGTGAAGCAGATCTACAACGATGCGCGAACCTACGAATTTGACGGCTTTTGCGTGCGGATGAGTTCGCCCTTTATGATGGAGTGTATAGCTTCGCAAGGCGGGTCAAATTTAAACGGCGCGGCAGCTGATTTAGGCGGTACGCCAAATTCTAGCGGCGCGGCGGGCGAAAATTTGAAAAATTCCTCCGAAAATGACGATGCGGCGACTGTTTACAAAGCGCACAAAAGCAATCCGCGCAATGAAACGAGCGAGACGAAAGATAAAATTTCAAACAGCGGCAAGCAAGCCCGCAAAAAATCCGCCGCAAAAGGCAAAACTCTTTGGCGGCTGAAGTTAGGAGCGTATCTATATACGCCTGTTTGCCTGCGCGGCGGAGCACTGCATTTTGATGCGCAAGACAAGCGGCAGGGTCGCGAGACGCTGTATTTTGGCACCACGGGCAAGGGCGGGCACCTATACGCCGTAGACGCGGCAAGCGGCGAGGTGATCTTTAAACTTGACACCGGCGGCACCGAGTATTTTGCGTGGTACGAGGATAAAATTTTACTCGCAGACCGCCGCGGCAAGCCCGTTTTGATTAGCGCGGACGACGGCTCGATCTTAAAAGAGGTGGGATTCGGCAAGTTTCAATTCGGCTCGGATCAGATCATGCTCGCTAGCGGCGGGCGCCTCTACGCCGTGGCAAACGACGGAGCCGCGATGTACGCCGTCTGCGCGGATATTTAAATTGGACAGATTAAAATTCGGCTTGCAGTTGTGGATTAAATTAAACGTAAGGCTTGAGGCGCCGAACGCTTTGGATATGGAATTTACCTATTTGAGGCTCATGCCCGTTAGCTGCAGCACCCGCAAGAGCCACGCCCCATATCTCACCCATTCGGAAAATGCTAAAAACCGCGAATTCTTTGGTATAAAGCACGCCGTAGCTCACTTGCTAAGTAAAATTTACTCGCTTTGCGTGCCGTTTCAGATTTAAATTCAAATCCCATGCCTTAAAATTTAAAGCGGCTGCGGCAAAATTTCAAGGCGCGAAGTGATGCGAGCTGCCGCGAAATTCCATCGAGCTTTGCGGCGTGCGCGGGCAAACCTCGGCGATGATATTGATCGCGACGCCCGTTTTAGCGGCAATCGCGTAGATTTTAGGCAAAAACTTCGGCGCGAAGCTAAACAAAATCTCATACTCCTCGCCGCTTTGCAACGCAGCCTCGCTAGGGCGGGCTATCCAGCGCGCACCAACGCCGCTAGCCTCCAGCAGGCGGGGCAAGTCCTGCGCAAGCCCATCGCTAATGTCCATCGCCGCGCTGATGAACTTCGCTGCCTTGTAAAAAAACTTATCGCGCAAAACGGGTCTGACGAAGCGCGAATTCTTTGAAATTTTTGCGCGCAGATCAAACACGGAGCCTTCGTATGCCTGGCTTTGAGGCGCGGAATTTTCACATGCGAGGCTTTGCGACGTAGAATCCTTGCGATTCTTTCTGCTCTGCGACACGGAATTTTCTGCCGAATTTTCGGCATCCAGGTTCAGCGGCTCGACGTACGCAGGCAAAATTTTATCGTCCAGACTTTGCGGCTCAAGATCCAAAATTTGTATTGCCGAAGTTTCATTATCCAGGCTCTGTAGCCTAGCATGAGCGAGCGAAATTTTATCGTCCGGGCTTCGCACCTCATCGCCAGGATTTTGTGCCGTCGAAGTCTCGGCGTTTAGGCCCTGCGGCGCGGTGCTTGAGCTTTGCACCGACGAAATTTTATCGTTTCGGTTTTGCGTCTGCGAGCTAGCGGGCGAAATTTCATCTCTTAAAAGCACCGCCAGATCGCGCCCGACGCTGCCTAGCTCGCCCGTATGCGCGATGAGATCGCCCACGCGCGCGCCGCTGCGAAACACGGGGCGCTTGCACTTGCCGATCAGACTCACGCTAAGCGCGATGCGATCCGAGCCGATCGTGTCGCCGCCGATGATCCGTATGCCCCACTCGCGCGCCGTTTCGCTCACGCCTGCGCACAGCTCGTCGATCTCACGCGTGCCGATCTCGCGCGGCAGCGCAAGCCCCAGCAGGGCGTATTTGGCGCGCGCATTCGTCGCGATCATATCCGAGATGTTTACGAGCATCGCCTTTGCGCCGATCTCGCGCAGGCTCAGCCAGCCGCGGCGAAAGTGCACGCCCTCGACAAAAAGGTCCTTGCAATACGCCCGCTCGCCGATTACGGCGCAATCATCGCCGTTAAGCTTCGATCTAAATTTCTCAAAAATATACCGCTCCTTATCCATGCTCCCTCCGTTAAATTTAGCGTTACGCCGCAGCCGCGCAAAAGCTAAGAAACCCGAATTTGCGGGCCTTTGTTTAAATTTCGTCGCACACGCGCAGCAGGAGTACTACGCTCCGCTTTGCAAGATTATAGCGTAAATTTAGATTTTCGCCGCGCGAGTTTGGCTGCGGTTCGGTGCGGCTTGATAGCGAAAAGTAATCGCATGGGTTTTAAGACTTCAATGCGGTTCGGTATGGACGGAGGCCCGCGATAAAACAGCGCCCGAGGCTATTTCTTGCATGCGTCCGCCTACGACACTCGCGCAGATAACGGGTCTTTAAAACGGCGAGTTTGAAATTTTAAAATTTAGCGCGGCTACAGCGAGATTAAATTTAAACGCTGCGTAAGCGCAGTAAGTCAAGTAAGGTTTTTATCGAGCCGCCTACGACAAAAGTCATATCGGACATTTGAACGCACGCGGCTATAAAAGCTGCAAAGAAATTTGAAAAATTTGAAGCTACTTAATGCTCGCCGTTAAGACTTCCACTCTCTTTCTCTCTCCAAATCCCGCTTTGGGAAAAAATTATTAGCGTATTTGCGCTACTACTTTCAAAAATTTGATTGTTATTTTTTATACTCTTCGCTAATTCGCTCAGGGTGCTTTATATAATAATCTACTTCATACCAATGACCATTTGGATCTAAATTTTGATCCCTCAAAAACCCTTTCGCTCGGTTTGCATTATTGCATTCTTTATCGTTGATCACATCCTTTGGCTCCATTTTCTCGCAAAGCTCTAGTTTCGCTTTTGCTTCTAGCGGCGCAAGCAGATAATCTGCAACCGTTTTTTTAGGCTCGTCTTCCTTGCATCCAGTAAGACCTAAGCCTACGATAGCCATAAGGCTCAATAAAAAAATTCGTTTCATTTCCTCTCCTTTTAAATGGTGACTAATTATATATTCGTTAAACTTAATTTTCGTTTTTTATATTGTCTTTTTGCAGCCATATATTATATAAAGAGGATTTTGATGAATTACAAGTCAAACAGAATAAAATTTCGGGCGGCCTAAACCGCCCGAGATACCGCACTAAGCCCTTACTGCTCGTAAAAGCCGCTCGGTTTGGAGATCGTGTCGATGTAGATGTTTTTGGTCTGGGTGTAGTGCTCCAGGATCATCTTGTGCGTCTCGCGACCGATGCCCGATTCTTTGTAGCCGCCAAACGGCGCGCCAGCGTGGATCTGGTTGTAGGTATTGACCCACACGCGACCCGTCTCAAGCAGGCGTGCGACCGTGAGTGCTTTTGCGATGTCGCGCGTAAATACGGCACCGCCGAGTCCGTAGAGGCTGTCGTTTGCCATGCGGACGAGCTCGTCTTGATCTTTAAATTTAATCACGACGCCCACGGGACCGAAGATCTCCTCCTGCGCCACGCGCATATCGTTGCGTACGTCCACGAGTAGCGTAGGCTCGACGAAAGCCTCTCCCGCGCTATGTCGCTTGCCGCCTACGGCGATCTTAGCGCCCTCCTCTACGCCGATTTTTACGTACTCTAAAATTTTATCGGCTTGCTTTTTGTTGATCTGGCATCCCATCTGGGTGTTCGGATCGAGCGGATCGCCCACCTTGATACGCTTAAATTTCTCCACGAGCGCCGGTACGAATTTATCGTAGATGCCCTCCTGCACGAAAATTCTACTTCCCGCGCAGCAGACCTGGCCTTGGTTGAAAAGGATCCCAAGCTGCACGCCGTCGATCGCAACGTCGAAGTCGCAATCGTCAAAGATAATGTTCGCGCTCTTGCCGCCAAGTTCAAGCGTAGCGGGGATGATCTTTTGCGCTGCGGCTAGCGCTATGCCTCTGCCGACCTCGGTCGAGCCCGTAAATGCGAGCTTATCGAGCCCTTTGTGAGTGCGGACGAACTCGCCTGCCTTGCTTCCCTTGCCGGTTACGACGTTGATGACGCCCTTTGGAAGCAGCGGCGCGATTAGGCGGATAAACTCCAAAATGCTAAGGCTGGTTTCGGAGCTTGGCTTAAACACACACGTATCGCCCGCGGCAAGTAACGGAGCGAGCTTCCACGCGCCCATCAAAAACGGGAAATTCCACGGCACGATCTGTCCTACTACGCCGATCGGCTCGCGCAAGACGACGGATAGATAGCGCTCTTTTAGCATATTGGCGCTACCCTCTTCGCCCAAAATCACGCCCGCAAAATAGCGGAAATGTTCGATCGACCACGCTACGTCGACCGCGCGCGTCTCGCGGATCGGCTTGCCGTTGTCGATAGTCTCTACGGTCGCGATGAACTCGGCGTTTTGCTCTAGGACGTCGGCGATCTTATTTAGCAGCGCGCTGCGCTCATAAACGCTAGTGCGGCGGAAGCTCTCAAACGCCTTGCGCGCCGCGGTGACCGCTCTATCGACGTCCGCCTTGCTAGCGTCTGCGATCTTTGAAATTTTCTCGCCGGTAGCGGGATTAAAAACGTCTAGGCTCGCGCCGCCTTCGGCATCAACGAACTCGCCGTCGATGAAAAGCTTATAGCTTGGTTGGATTGTAGCCATGCTTACTCCTTACGTGAAATATGACATTGGCTATTATATATCCGCGGCGATTAATGCGGCATAAATTTCGGAGCGAAAATCGGTTAAAATTTCGCGGTGTGTAAATTTGAGAAGCAATGCGGCGTGCGCGAAATTTTAAAATTTAATCTACGCGCGCAACAGCGGAGGTTTGAAACGGCTTTGAAGCGGAATGAAATTTGACCCGGCGCAAGCGGATAAATTTCAAAAGGTAACGTTTATGGAATGAGAGCGTAAATTCGGCTGCGATAAAATTTCAGAATTCAGCTTTGCTAAATTTTAAAATTCGGTTGCGTTGAAATTTTAAAATTTGGCTCCACCTAGATTTTAAATTCGGCTTCGTTAAAATTTTAAAATTTTGTGAAGTAAAATTTTTGAAACATTTTGCGGAGCGGGCGGGCGGTTTAATTTACGGCGCACGGCGGGCGGATCTGCGAATGCGCCTTAAACTATAGCCTGCCGATAAAATTTTAAAATTTTGTGGGGTAAAATTTCATAATTCGGCTTCGTCGGAGTTTTGAATCGGGCTTCGTTAAAATTTTAAAATTTAGTCTGGTTGGGATTTTAAAATTTTGTGAAGTAAAATTTCTGAAACATTTTTTTGAAATGAAATTTCTACAACTATCTTTCGCGCGAGCTTTGCAAGCCCATAACGCTTGCTCGTAAGGCTCCGCTTGGTACGGGCGGCTTTTGAGCAGGACGAGAGGGCGGCGCCGAAAACAGCCGCGGCTGTTTTGCAAAAGCAATGCAGGGCGCAGCCCGCTCTCACGCAGCCGCTCGAGCACGTAACGGGCAACTGCTCGCGCCTTTGGGAGCCGTGGCGAAGCTTTTATCGCGGCGGATCGGACGCCTGCCCCGCTCATCGGGCTTGGGGATTACGAGGGCCGTCTGCAGCATTTTGCAAGCGCTCATCTAGACGAAGTCCCGCTAAGCAAGGCGGAATTTTTCCGCTCGATGCAAGATAGCAAGGCCAAAAACGTCAAGTGCTGATAGCGGCGAAAGGGCGCGGGCGCGCCGCACGAATTTCTGCCGCCTAGAGTCTCTTTGCATAAATTTTAGCTCGCGACGCCGTAAGAGTTGCCGCCTAAAGCCACGCGGTGGGGGCTGTACGTAAGATTTAGCTCACCTCGACGAGGGATCGCGCCAAATTTTACAAAGATAGAATTCGCGTAAATTTAAACGATAAATTTTGCCACCTAGCAAGAGCGTAGCAAATTCTGCCGCACGACGTCAAGGATTTTACCTCTGCGCTGCAAATTTTACCCTCGCAACGAAAATTTAATTCTTATGTCGAAAAAGGCGCAATTTTAATCCTAGCATCGCGGTTTAAATTTTAAAATTTAGGCTCAAAAAAGGTCTCTTCGTGGATATTGGCAAAGGCGGCTTGCAGGCTGATAAAAAACCTCGGATGGGTCTTTTCGTACTGCGCCAAAAGCTCCTTCGTAGCGGCACGCGCGGTAGGCTCCTTGCCGCCGTATTGCCTCGCGGGGCAGACCTCCTCCTCGCGCATGATCGGAAGCTTATTATCTCTAGCACAGGCGGCGATTTGGCGCTCGCGCGCGAGAATGAACGGGCGGATGATCACAAGCCCATTTTCGGCGACATAACGCGGAGCGAGAGTTCGAAGCGCGCCGTTGAAGGTGAAATTCATAAAAAAGCTCTCCGCAGCGTCGTCGAGGTGGTGGGCGATGGCGATCTTATTAAAGCCGTGTTCGAGCGCGTAGGAGTAGATGTATCCGCGCCTCATACGCGAGCAAAAGCTGCAAAACGTGGTGTTTGCGCGGATCTTTTCCTTGCCGAATTCAAAAATTTTAGTATCGATTATCTCGTAGGGAATCTCGTGCTCTTTAAAATGGGCGCTTATCTCGCGCAGATCCTCGCCGATACCGTAGGTGACGGTAACGGCTCGAAACTCCCAATCTAGCGGGCTTACGCTTTGGAAGTGCTTCAGCACGTGCGCCAAGCTCATGCTGTCCTTGCCGCCGCTAAGAGCTAGTAAAATTTTATCGCCGCGCTCAAACATCTTGTATTTGGCGTTGGTTTGTCCGACCCGGCGCAGTAGTTTTTTGGAGAGGTTTATCATAACCTTTCGATCATTTTTAGGACGAAATTTGCGCTCGTTTGCGCGCTTTTTACCATAAACTCGTCAAAGTCGAACTCGGCTTTGTGTCCCGCCTCGTCGCTTATCGCGCGCAGCACGCAAAACGGCACGCCCAGCGCGTCGCATACCTGCGCCACGCTCGCTCCCTCCATCTCGACCGCGCTCGCGTCAAACATCCGCTCGATCCAGCTCTTGCGCTCCTCGCCGCTTACGAACTGATCGCCGCTAGCGATGACGCCCGATTTTAGCGTGATGCCTAGCTGCTCGGCGACGCTTTGCGCTATGGAATTTAGCCTCGCGTCGGTTTGGACTGAAATTTTACTTCCAGGCACGAATCCGTGCGGATGACCGAACGCCGTGATATCAAGATCGTGCTGCACGAGCGAGGTGGCGTATAAAATTTCGCCGATTTTAATGCCGCGCTTCAAAGCCCCCGCAACGCCCGTAAAAATGAGAGCGCGCGCGCCGAATTTCTCGATCATAACCGTAGCGGTCAGGGCGGAATTTACCTTGCCGATCTTCGAATACGCGATCACGAGATCGTGACCGTTAAGCTTAGCGGCGTAGAATTTATTATTCGCGTGCTCCACGGCTTCCACGCTTACACCCCGCTCGCGCAGCGCAGATAGCAGCGGCTCGATCTCTTCGGGCATGGCGCCTAAGATCGCAACTTTCATCCATTCTCCTTTGCAAATTTTACAAACTCATCTAAGCTCGCAAGATCCGTGATGCTGAAGGTCGGCTTCTGCGTGATCTTTTTGTTTATACCTTTTAAAACCGCTGCGCCGAACTCGACGAAGCAGTCCGTCTCGCCCTCGTAATTTTTGATGCTTTGTTTGTAAAGCACGGGGCTGATAAGCTGGGCTTTAAGCAGCTCCAGCGCTTCGGATTTTGTCCTGTATGCTCGCGCGGTGGCGTTAGCGATGACTGGGGCAAAGCTCTCTTTTAGCGCGGGGCGTAAAAATTCCAAAAGCTCGTCGCTGGCACTCCCTAGCATCGGGCAGTGGCTTGCGACGCTCATATTCAGTAACATCGCGCGCTTTGCGCCTGCGGCCTTAAACTCGCCCTCGAGTGCCGCGAGATCATCTTTTTTGCCTGCGACTACGATCTGTCCGTCGCAGTTATAATTCGCCGCCCAAACCTGCTTACCGGCGCTTCTCGCATCCGCGCAAATTTTCTCGACCGCCTCGTCGGCAAGAGCCAAAATTACCATCATTCCGGCACCTTTGCCCTCGCAGGCGCTCTGCATGAGCCTGCCGCGAATATTTACGAGCTTTAACATCTGCTTCGGCTCTATGCCTCCCGCAGCGCTTAGTGCGCTAAACTCGCCCAGCGAATGTCCGAGCAAAAACTGCGGAGCGATATTAAGCTTTTCTTGATCCAGCCTTTCTTGTAGCGCCGCAAGCGCCATCATAGAATTTAATGCAATCGCAGGCTGCGTAAATTCCGAAACGTCGAGCTTGTCGTTAGGCTCAAACAGTAAATTTTTAAAATCGATACCGGTAAATTCTGAAGCCCCATCCAAAAGCGCGCGCGCAGATGCGGAGTTTTCGTAAAACCCCCTGCCCATGCCTACGCTTTGGCTGCCCTGTCCGGGGAAGATAAAAGCAAATTTCATAAAAAATCCTAATGCTCGTGGTGGTGCCCGTCGCAGCACTCGTGATCTTTTCCGTGATCGTGGCCCCCGCAACATTCATGATCTCTAGCGTGATCGTGCCCGTGCCCGCCGCAACACTCGTGCCCCTCGTGATGATGGTCGTGTCCGCAGCCGCAGCTGTGCGCGCTCTCCGGCTGTCCGGTAAGAATTTCGTCCGCCGTCGCTTCGCGGTTCTCGACGATTTTTATATTAAATTCCAGTTCCTTGCCCGCATATGGGTGGTTAAAGTCAATAGTAACGTCCTGCTCGCCGATAGCTTTGACGCTCACGCGGGTAGTCGCGCCGTCCTCCGCCTGACCGAAAAGCTCCATGCCCACCGCCAGATCGATGCCCGCAAACTGCTCTTTAGGCAGGATCTGCACGGCGTCTTCTCTATACTCGCCGACCCCGTCGCTCGGGCTTATGCGAACCGTTTTGCTCTCGCCCGCTTGTAGATTTAAAATTTCATCTTCCAACTTTTGGATGATTTGATCCTTGCCGCTAAGAAAGGCGATCGGGTCGGAGTTTAAATTTGACTCTAAAATTTCACCGGTTTTGCCGTCTTTTAGCTCATAATGCATCTTTATAACTCGGTTGTTAGCCATAGTTTTCTCCTATTTAAAATTTTATTTTTGATTTTATATTTAAATTTAGGTTATCTAGCGGGCGCGGCTTTAGCTTCTTTGGAATCTGGGTATGAAGCCTTTAACGCTTTGTAGAATTTATTTGCGCTGTCTTTATCGCCGATCTTATCGAAGCTGATCGCGGTGTGATAAAGTAGCTTTGGAGTGTAGTCTTGGCTCTCGTTGTGCGAGATGCTCTTTTTATAATAGTTTATCGCTTCTGCGTATGAGCCGGAGAAATATGAAATTTCGCCCAGCATATAGTTTGCCTTTGCGGGCTTGTAATTTTTGGATACTAGATAATTGTAGCGCTCTTTTGCGCCGGAATAGTCTTTTTTGGCATATAAAGTGTCAGCCTCTTTCAATACTGAAGCTTGATCTTTTGATTTAAAATCGGAGTCTGATTTTGTACTAGCAGGGACTGAAGCAGTGCCTGCGTCTAATTCAGCGTTTTTTTTTACGCTACTGCCGCTACCTAATTTTTTATTAATTTCAGCGATTTGGGCTTTTATAGTTGCGATATCTCGTTTCATCTGATCTAGCTCGCTGTTGCCTTGGCTTTTGCCCGTAGTACGAATTTCTAGATCCGCTACCCTGTTTTCCAGGTTCGAAATTTTAGAACTTGTTCCTTCAAGGACGCTTCGCAAACCTTCGACGCTCTCGCGTGTATTATCTACACTAGTTTGCATCTCGCTTATACGCTTGCGGTTATCGCGTAATACTTGTTCGTTTTCAGTTAACCCGTAAGAGCTACCTGAATCAATATTGCCAGCATCAAATGCAGAAGTTTCTGCATTTAAAAAAGTGGCAGCCCCCAAAAGAGCCGCCACCGTGAAATTTTTAAATTTCAAATTAGAATCCAACTTTGAATTCGTCGCGTCTGTTTTGAGCGTCGCACTCTTTAGAATGCTCTGTGCAAGCCATATTGCTCTCGCCGTAGCTTACTACGGAAATTCTGCTCTCATTTACGCCTTGAGCAACCAATGCGTCTTTAGCTGCAGTAGCTCTCTTTAGACCAAGAGCATAGTTGTACTCATCAGAACCCCACTCATCGCAGTTACCCTCAACTTTGACGGTTAGGGACTCTGCGCCTGCTTGGTTGAATAGAGCTGCGTTATTATTGATTGTGCCTTGCTGATCGGCTCTAATATTAAATTTATCAAAGTCGAAATAAACAGTGCCAACTTCACTTTGGATCTGAGATGCCAAAGCAGCTAGTCTATCTGCACCACTTGTGCTTGTAGTATCGGCCTCTGGGGTCTTTTTAGAACAACCGCTCAATAATAGAGCAGCAACTGCTATCGAAGATAAAACTAAATGTTTCATTTTCTATCCTTTCAAAAAAAATTGAAGTCATTATATCACGAGATTTTTTAATATTTTACCAATCAACCGATTGAATTTTACCCACTCTTAACGGAAATTGAAAACTTTTATTCTCGTTAACTCTGATAATACCTACCGAGCTTCCGCTGCCGTCTTGCTTGATAAACATAATGCTGCCGCCATCGCTAGAAAATCTAGGAAACATATTTTTGCCGCTAGCCGTTAACTGGCGTATCATATCGGTTTGAGTAGAGATTAAATATATATTAAATCCGCCCCCGCCATCGCGACTGGAGTAAGTAACGTAATTGCCATTTGTGCTGATGGAGTTATTGTTTTTGCCGTGATAGACGAGCTGCTGAACGTTGCCGCCATTTATGCTAGTGGCAAATACGTTTGGATAACCCAGACGATCGCTCACAAAAGCCACGCGCGAATCGCCGTCGATAAAATTTCCATTTACATCAATGCCAGCGTAATCGGTAATTTGCTTAGCGCTGCCCGAGGCTATATCATACAAATAAATATCGGGTTGATCTTTAGGCGCATTGGTGATTAAAAGCTTTCTGCCGTCGGCGCTTACATCTGAAGCTATCGTCATGCCGTGACCGGTAAAAATTTTACTTTTGCTACCGTTGGATAGATTAAATTTATAGATAGCGGGGGTGTTTTTATTGACATAGTAGGTGTAATAAAATTCGTTCTGTGCTGCACTTGCCCATTTAGGGAAGATATTTAATCCGCCGCGAAGCACCACCTGCTGGTAGGTAAGCGTATAGTCAGCCACCATGATCTCGCTCTCGCGCGTCGAAGTGTAGCGAGAGAGCAAAATCATCTCCTTCATCCAATCGACGTTTGAGTACCCTAGCTGCTTGACGATCTCAGATACCGCCATATGGGCTAAAAACGGATATTTCTCGGCATTTGAAAGCGTAAAGCTCTTCTCGTACATCACCCTGCCGCTGTTTGCTTCGAGCACTTTGGCTTTTAGGCTCATCGGCGAACTTTTATCACTTACCGCGTAGCGCACGATAAGAGCGGCACCGCTAGAACCCGAATTGCTGGAAGCGTCCGCATCGTAGCTGCTTTGTAGATACTCGTCGCTGACTTCAAAAGTCGCGCCGACCTTTAGATCGCCCACCATAAGTTTAAAGAATTTGTTGCCAAATTCTGAATTCGCAAGGTTCGATGCATCTTGAACGACGATTTTAGGTAGATTTACCCCTTCGTTTACGATAGACATAGTCGCATCTGCCGCGAAAATGCTACTACAAAATGCAAGAATCAAAAGTAGTTTCTTCATCTTTTCTCCTTAAATTTAATTTGTTACGTCGGATAATACCATTTCAAATGTGTGAGATTTATTATCCGGTGATTTTGGAAAGCTTCGCTTAGGAAGCTCATCTAAAAATTTCCTTAGCTTTTGGTTAAATTCTGTGCTACGCCCAAGCTCTAAAATTTGATAATCTGTCACTCGTCCATCGGTGCTAAATTCTACGCAAACTCTAGCTTCATCGGAAATGCCTACTTGATACTCCGTCCATAGAGTTTGTAATTTCGACGTCATCTGCGAAAAATAAGTATCTAACTCCTTTGAAATTTTAATTTTACCAGATTTTTGCGAAACGGAATTTCTTTCATAAATAAAATTCTGTTCCAAATCCGCCGCAAAAAGCATACAGCAAAACGCAAAAATACAAAAAAGTCTCTTCACTTTTTTCCCTTACGAATTCTAATTTGTCTTCATCACGTCGGACATCCTAGTATCAATCTCATGCGACGCTCCGTCGGGAGACTTCGGGAAAGTCTGAGTCGATAGATTATCCAAAAAATCTCGCAACTTCTGGTTAAATTCAGTCTCTCGCCCCAACTCTATAATAGTATAATCCGCTACTCGCCCATCTGCGCTAAAGACTATCTTAATCCTTGCGTCGTCCTTCGCGGTCGCCACATATCTGCTCCATAGAACTTGAAGCTTCTTCTCGATAGCGCCGTAATAAGCGTTATACTCGCCCGTCCTTTGCGTCCTGCCGCCAAGCTTATCGGATTTGACGACAGCATTTTTAGATGCCGCTTTATCCTTAGCACTAGAGGTGGCGGTTTCTTTATCGGACTTTTTGTTACTCTGAACGGCGTCGCTAGCTTTAGCACTCTCCTCAAGCTTCTTATTGTCCTTAGTCGTATCCGAAAAAAGATCGCTCAAGCTCGGTTTTTCCTCTTTTTTCGGCTCCGGCTTAGCTTCCTCTTTTTTCTCTACTACTTTTTCGGAAGGTTTATCTTCCAACTTAGGCTCAGGCTTGGGCTCCTCTTTTTTGGGCTCAGCTTTAGGCTCGTCCTTTTTAGGTTCCGGCTTCGGCTCTTCCTTCGGCTTTTCGGGCTCTTTCGGCTTTGCCTCCACCGGAGATGGCGGAACTACTTGCGCCGTAGTCTTAATTTTATCCTCCGGCACATCCTTCACATTCTTATTGTCAAACTCGCCTTGCTTTGTTTCTTTAGCGATTTCAGGCGCGGACGGAAGTTTATCATCTATTTCGAAATCAAAAGTAACATCCATATAATCGTTGGGATTGTCAGTATATTTTTTAAATTTTTCCTGCGGCTTTGAAATTTGATATAAAAGAACAAAAATCACCAGCAAATAGGCAAAAAGGGCGATTAAAAACGATTTGAAATTATCGTATTTAACCCCCGTAAAATTTGAATAATTAGCCATTTGTTTGAAGCGCGACTTTAGTAAAACCCGCTTGCTTTAAGCTCTTTAAGACAAACATTACATCGTCATAAACGAGTCTCTTATCGGCTTGGATATAGACGGGTTTTTCCAAGCTATACTTGCCGGTGCCTTTAAGCAGCACGAGATTATCCGGGAATTCTGCCAGACTCATCGAGCTTTTATCGATATAAACCTTGCGATCTTCGCCGATACGCACAAGCAAGAATTCCGCGGTATTTTCCGAAACCTGTGCTTTTGAGCCACTAGGCAGTTCGATCTTTTCATCGTAGATAATCGCCGTTTGTGCGACCATTAAAATCGCTAGCAAAACAAGCATAATATCGACGAGCGGAGTGATATTTAGCTCTGGATTTTCGTCGAAATTATACATTAAATAGCTTTTCCAGTATTTGCTTTAAATAGCAAAATATCCGCTGTACGATTTATAATGCTCATAACTTCGTATGCTTTGCGTTTTATAAGTAAGCTGAAGGTGTATGCGGGGATCGCTACAAAAATTCCACATCCTGTGGCAACTAGCGCCTCGCTGATCGCAGGAGCGATGGTGTCGATGCCGGAATTTCCGCCGCCAAGCTTGGAAAATGTGTGAAGTATGCTAACAACCGTACCAAATAGCCCGATAAATGGCGAAGTAGAGGCAACGATAGATAGCCAGGTAAGTCCGCTAGTGGAGTCGCGTTCGGCTTTGCCTTTATAAATTTCCAAGGCCTCTTTTGAAATTTTATCGGTATTTACTTTTTGAAAAATAGAGCCCGAAAGCGAAATCCTACCACCCATCAGCAAGGATTCGAGTGCCTTTGCTTCGCGGTGTTGCCACGCACTAAGCCCTACAAATCTGGAGATCAAAATCGTAAAAGTAACGACAAAATAGACGGATAGCCAAGAAAGTACGAATATCGTAATAAACGTACTTCTCGTAAAATAACTTAAAATTAGATCTAGCATATTTAACTTTGCCTTGCGAATTCGTCGACTCTAGCCATGATTGCTGCGGAATTTGCCGCATCGGAGCTAATGGACGTAAGCATATCTTTGGCGCGCTGCAAAGACTTTGCTACGGCGCTTTCGCTATCGCCTCCGATAGCTACGGCTTGAGTGGCTAGGATAGTAGTTTTTTCTTCGGTAACTTCCAAAAATCCGTCGTTTACCAAAACAAGCTGCTTTTTGCCGTCTTTATCTACGATCTCAACGACTCCGCCTTCGCTTTTGTCTTTAAGTCCTGTTAGCAAGCTCGCATGCCCTGGCAAAATACCCATTTCGCCAGTAATGCCGGGGAGCTGGACGGATTTGACCTCACCCGAAAAGACCATCCCTTCGGGCGTAACGATATCTAAAAGCAAAAATTCTTTCATCTTAAAATTCCTATGCTTTCATCTTTTCGGCTTTTGCTACCACCTCGTCGATATTTCCCACCATATAAAAGGCATTCTCCGGCAGATCGTCGTATTTGCCTTCTAAAATTCCCTTAAAGCCAGCAATAGTTTCCTCTAACGAGATATATTTGCCCGGACTTCCGGTAAATACCTCGGCTACGAAAAACGGCTGAGATAGATAGCGCTCGATCTTTCTAGCGCGCTCGACTACGAGCTTGTCCTCTTCGCTAAGTTCGTCCATACCCAAAATCGCGATGATATCTTGCAAGTCTTTGTATTTTTGAAGCACCGCTTGGACGCCGCGAGCGACCTTGTAATGCTCCTCACCGATGATTTGCGGATCGAGCATTCTTGAGGTCGAATCAAGTGGGTCAACGGCAGGATAAATTCCTTTTTCGGCAATCGCTCTGTTTAAAACGGTCGTCGCATCAAGGTGCGCGAAAACGGTTGCCGGCGCGGGGTCAGTAAGGTCATCCGCAGGTACATAAACGGCCTGAACGGAGGTAATGGAGCCCTTCTTAGTAGAAGTAATGCGCTCCTGTAATTTACCCATTTCGCTGGCAAGCGTAGGCTGATAACCGACCGCGGACGGAATTCGTCCTAAAAGCGCGGACATCTCCGAACCCGACTGCGAGAAGCGGAAGATATTATCAATAAACATCAAAACGTCAAGCCCTAGCTCGTCGCGGAAATACTCGGCCATCGTAAGACCGGTTAGCGCGATACGGTTTCTCGCTCCCGGCGGTTCGTTCATCTGACCATAGGTCAAGGCGACTTTATCCAAAACGCCCGATTCTTTCATCTCGTTATAAAGGTCGTTTCCCTCTCTCGTTCGCTCGCCGACACCCGCAAATACGGAGTAGCCGCTGTGTTTGAAAGCGACGTTGTGAATCAGTTCCATGATGATGACGGTCTTACCGACGCCAGCACCGCCGAATAGTCCTACCTTACCGCCCTTTGCATAAGGGGCGAGCAGATCGACTACCTTAATGCCGGTTTCAAAAATTTCACTCTTCGTGCTTTGATTTTCAAAGCTAGGCGGATCTCTGTGGATCGACCAGCGGGTTTCAAATTTTTCATCCTCGCCTTCGTCGATCAGATCGCCCGTAACATTAAAAATTCTACCCAAAACTTTCTCGCCCACAGGCACCGTAATAGGCGCGCCCAAAGCGACGGCCTCAAGCCCTCGCCTAAGTCCATCGCTCATATCCATAGCGATCGTGCGGACGCGATTGTCTCCAAGGTGCGCGGCTACCTCTAGGATCAGCCTGCGATGAGCGCCCTCGACGTCAAATTTAACCTCGATAGCTTCGTTAATCTTCGGTAAATAGTCCTTGAAATCGACATCGACCACGGGACCCATTACCTGAGAAATTATTCCTTTCATCCGTTTTCCTTTCATTTCATTGATTCGACGCCGCTTATGATCTCGATAAGCTCAGTCGTGATAGAGCCTTGTCTGGCTTTGTTGTATGCTAAATTTAATTGCGATACGCGCTCCTTGGCGTTGTTTGTCGCATTCTCCATCGCATTCATTCTCGAGCAATGCTCCGCTGCCAAAGAGTCAATAAGCGCGTAATACATGCTGTAGCTAAGATAGCTCTGGATTAAATTTAACATCAATGTTTCTTCGTCCTCAGGACTTTCAACCTCTACTTCCAATGTAGATGTTTTTAAAGCATCCTCGCTAATCGCAGGCTCACCGATCGGCACCAACGTATTTACCCGCATCTCTTGAGTAATCATATTCAAATAGCCGTTGTGGATAAGTATGACCTCGTCGGTCTTGCCTTCGTTAAAATCCTTAACTGCGGCTTGGACGATCTCGTTAGCTTTCTCGGACGATGGAGATGAGCTCACGCCGATATATCGCTCCAAAAGCTCAATGCCTTGAAAATCAAAATACTCTATCCCCTTTTTGCCGACGGCGCGAAGGCGAACCTTGATCTTTTTAGCTTTAAGCTCCTCGATCAAAGCTTTGATCTTTTTGATGGTGTTGATATTAAAACCGCCGCAAAGCCCTTTATCTGCGGTGATAAACAGCAAATCAACCACCTTTACTTCCCGCGTGGTATCAAAAATTCTAAGTTTTTCGTCGTTGCCCGAATTATTGCCTACGTAATTTTTAACGCGCGCAGAAATTTCACCCAAGACCTCGTTAATCTTCACCGCATAAGCTCGCGAGCGCATCGCCGCTTCTTTTGTATTTTTAAGCTTGACGTTGGAGACCAGCTTCATAGCTTTGGTAGTCTTCTCTGTATTTCTGACGCTTTTGATTTGAAGCTTTATATCCTTTAAATTTGCCATAATTTAGCCTTCTTAAGCGGCAAAGGTCGCTTTAAAGTCATTTAGAGCCTTGATTAAATTTTCTTCCAAATCCTTCTCGATGGTCTTTTTGCTTCTGATCTCTTCAAAAATTTCAGGATATTTCGCCTCGATATACGGATAGAGCTCAGCTTCGAATTTACCAATCGAACTCGTAGGCACATCGTCCAAAAATCCGCGGCTTCCCGCAAAGATGATGACCACTTGATTTTCGACCGGAAGCGGCGAATAAGGAGGCTGCTTTAAAATTTCGACCATTCTTTGTCCGCGATCCAGCTGCTTGCGGCTACTCTCGTCCAGATCGCTCGCAAACTGCGCAAACGCCTGAAGTTCGCGGTATTGAGCAAGATCTAGGCGCAAGGTTCCCGAGACCTTTTTGATCGCTTTAATCTGCGCGGAACCGCCGACGCGGCTAACGGAAAGGCCTACGTTGATCGCAGGACGAATTCCAGAGTTAAATAGACCAGATTCTAGGAAAATTTGACCGTCAGTAATGGAGATAACGTTTGTAGGGATATACGCCGAAACGTCGCCTGCTTGCGTCTCGATGATAGGAAGCGCCGTTAGGCTACCTGCACCGAGTGCATCGCTTAGTTTGCTAGCGCGCTCAAGCAAACGGGAATGTAGATAAAATACGTCGCCAGGGTACGCCTCGCGTCCAGGTGGACGGCGTAAAATAAGTGACATTTCGCGATACGCAACCGCATGCTTACTCAAATCATCGTAGATGATAAGCGCGTGGCGGGAGTTATCTCTGAAATACTCACCCATCGTGCAGCCTGAATACGGAGCCAAGTATTGAAGCGCAGCCGCCTCGCTAGCACCAGCTGCAACTACGATCGTATAGTCCATCGCACCATATTCTTCAAGCTTTTTAACGACTTGTGCGACGGTGGATTGCTTCTGGCCGATTGCTACGTATATGCAGATGACATCCTGGCCCTTTTGATTGATGATAGTATCAACAGCAACGGTGGTTTTTCCCGTTTGGCGGTCGCCAATGATGAGCTCGCGCTGTCCGCGACCGATCGGCACTAGCGCGTCTATCGCTTTAAGACCGGTTTGAAGTGGCTCATGAACGGATTTACGAGCCATGATGCCTTTGGCCTTTTCTTCGACAAATCTAGTATCGCTGGTCTCTATCGCGCCTTTGCCGTCGATCGGTTCGCCTAGGGCATTTACTACGCGACCGATTAATGCATCACCTACCGGAACGCGCAAAAGCTTACCCAGTCTTTTAACGCTACTACCTTCGTTAATGCCGCTAGTATCGCCTAAAATAACGATGCCGACACTGCTTTCCTCTAAATTTAACGCGATACCACGAGCTCCGTTTTCGAATTCGACCATCTCGTTAGCCATTACGTTTTTTAAGCCGTAAACATTAGCAACGCCGTCTGCGACCGAAACGACCTTACCGGTTTCTTCGATATCAACGCTAAGATCGAAATTTTCGATTCGCTCTTTGATTATGCTACTGATTTCGTCTGCCTTAATTTTCGCACCCACGCTTTACTCCTTTAAATTGCTTTTAAAATATATTCGCTCATTTTTTGTTTCAATCTATCAACTGAAAAACTAATCTCAAATCCAAGATCCTCGACTTCGATCTTAATGCCTTCAAGCTCGCTTTTAACGGGTTGCAGAGTAATATCTGCATTAAATTTGTTTGAAATTTTGGCCTCTAGCTCTTTTATTTTCGCGGCGTCTATTTCGGTAGCAGAATAAATTTTACCCAAATATTTATTATCCAGTGCCGCAATATTCTTGCGCAGTTCCTCGACTATCTGCGGGATTAGTGCAATACGCCTATTCTTAGCTAAAAGTTTAATAAAATTTACGATTTTTTCGCTTGGATTTTTTATAAATGACGCGATAAGTTCCACTTTGGATTCCTCTTTTAGCGTCGGAGATTTTACAATATCTTGGAATTTTGGAATTCTAAATGCACTCGCAACGCTCTCGAGCGTCTGCAAAACAGAGCATAGTTCATCTTTTTTATAGCTCAGTATCAGGGCGTTTACATATCTTTTTGAGGTGTTATTTATCATCATCCGACCTTTTTCTCTACGATTTTAACCAGCTTATCTTGACCGAATTTAATGTCGTCCGATGCAAAAACATCATCCAGTATCTCGCTTACGACCTCTTTTTTGATCTTACGCGCTTCGAAATCCTTCTGCTCGTCGAAAGACTTTTGTAGATTTGAAATCTCTTGCTCGGTTGCATTTTTTATCTTTTCGGCGGCGAATACGATCTCTTTTTTAGCGGTTTCGATTAAAGCTGCGCCTTGAACCTTAGCATCTTGCAGATCTTTTTTAGCTTGCTCCTTGCGAGCTGCAGACTCTTTTAAAATTTTCTGATTAGCTTCAAGCCTAGATGCGATGCCGTCGATCCTACCTTGATATGCTGCTTTTACGGGACCTTTTAAAAGATAAAACAAAATTCCGAAGAACAAAATGAAATTTATGCTTCGCCACAGCACGTCGTAGTCTTTGACTCCATCGTGCTCGCCACTTGCTAAAACAAGCGCGGGAATTATAAATAAAAATAGATATTTTTTCATACTGAAATCCTCATACTTTAGCCACAGCGCTGCTTAGAGCATTTTTAAATTCCGGAATTTTGGCTTGCAAATCATTTTTTAGGTTGCGCTTTTGCTCATCCAAACCGCCTAAAAATTGATCAAAATCTTCCTCCATTGCGGTCTTTTTCTCGGCTATTTCTCTGGCGGCAGCCTGCTTCGCGCTATCCATCGCCTCTTGCTTTATTTTAACAGCTTGCAACTTCGCAGCATCCATGATTCGTACGATCTCTGCTTTATCGGCATCTGCATCCTGTGCATTTTTCATCGCATTTGCCTCATCTTCTTTAATAATAGCCTCTCGCTTTTCCATATGCAAAAGTAGCGGTCTATAAAGCTTGATATTTAAGAAGTAAATCAAAGCTAAAAATACGACGATGGTCGTTATCATGGCGGTCAAACTTACGTCTAGCATCGCACCTCCTCCAGGTTAGTTTTAAACAAAATGCGTATTTTACAATATGAAAAATTAAAATACACTATAAAAAATCATCCGATTTTCTTTAAAAACTCGGAAATTTGTAAAATTTCGTTAAATTCGATCGAAATTTTACGCTCTTTGATACTTATTTTACCAAATTGATCAAGCTTAGCCTTTAGCTTTAAAAGTTCAGGCTTGAAGCTTTGAAATTCCACGCCAGGCTTTTTCTCTTTTGGAACGGTTTTATCTTTGAGCTTTTTGACTAAAGTTTCGGTATCTCTTACGCTTAGGCGCTGTCCTAAAATGGTATTTAGCGCTAAAATTTGATCCTCTTTTTCAAGTCCAACCATTATCTTGGCGTGCCCTTGCGAAATTTTATCTGCGCTTATGGCATCTTGCACTTCGGAGCATAAATTTAAAAGTCTTAGCGTGTTGGTAATCTGCGTGCGGGACTTTTTGATGATGTCGGCTAACTCCTCTTGCGTGATCCTATATTCACCGATAAGCTCCTTATAGGACTTGGCAAGCTCAATAGGATTTAGATCCTCGCGCTGGATATTTTCGATGAGGGCAAGTTCTCTTAAATTTTGAGATTTTATATCTGCAACTACGGCTTTGATTTTACTCTCGCCCAAAAGCTTCGTCGCTCTTAGGCGTCGCTCGCCGGCGATCAGGACGTAAGAATCGTCCTTTTGAATAACGATGATAGGCTGAATAAGCCCGTGGCGGGCGATGCTCTCGCTTAGCTGCCTAAGTGCCTCTTCATCGAAGCTTTGACGCGGTTGATATGGATTTGGCTCGATTTTATCGACATCGATTTCGATAACTAAGCTATCGGCATTTCCACTTTCTAGCTCCCTGTTATAAGAACTTTCTACGTCGTCTAAAATCGCACCGAGCCCGCGCCCGAGCGCTCTTTTTACCTTGCCCATTTTTGCTCCATTATGGATTTAGCGAGGTCTTGATAGGCGATGGAGCCGGCGGATTTTATATCGTATAAAACCACCGGCTTGCCAAAGCTTGGGCTTTCGGCTAGCTTAATGTTGCGCGGGATGATGACTAGATCATCACTCTTACCGATACGAAAGAGCTTATCGTCGAAATACTCGCGTAAATTCGCGACTGTCTCTTTAGCGAGGTTGTTTTGCAAACTATACATCGTAGGCAAAAATCCGCGAATTTTTAAATTTTTATTGAGCGTTTGCTTGACGACTTTTACGGTATTTAGGATCAACGCGACGCCTTCAAGCGCGTAGAATTCGCACTGAATCGGGATGATGACGCTATCGCTTGCGACCAAGGCATTTACCGTGATGCTACCGAGCGTCGGCGGCGAATCGATGATGATGAAATCGTATCTGTCCTTAACCTCGGAAATTCTGTTTTTTAGCATTAGTTTGAAGTCTTTCTCTTCGCTTACTTCGCGCTCGATACCTACAAGTCCGATGTTTGACGGCACTAAATCCATAAACTCAAGTTCGGTCTTTTGGATCACTTCGGACATGCTCTTACGCCCCGTTAAGACGTGATAAATGTTAAATTCAAAGTCGCTGCGGTTAAAGCCAAGCCCGGTCGTAGCGTTCGCCTGAGGGTCTACGTCGATCAGTAGGACCCGCTTTTTCTTTATCGCTAGCGACGCAGCAAGATTAACCGCTGTGGTCGTCTTTCCGACGCCGCCTTTTTGATTGGCAATCGTAATTACTTCACTCATCTTAAAGCATAAACCCTTTCTTCATTTATTATGATCGATCCGTCTTCGCAAAGTTTAGCCTGCGCGAGTGAAATTTTTTCGCCGCCTAGATGAACGCTAAAATTTTGCGATTTTTGGAATTGTAACGAAAAATTTCTAAAAATTTGCTTCCACGGGATTTTATTTTCATATAGTGCGAAAAAGCCATCTATAGCGTCTTTTGCACTGATTTTTATATCTAAAATTCCCGCATATTCGGGCGCGCCGAGTAGGTTCATGCCGATGCCGCAGACGAGGGTATTTTTGATCTTATTTGTCATCGCTCCGCCGATTTTACGCTCGCCTAGATAAAAATCGTTAGGCCATTTTAACCAAAGCTGAGAGCCGAGCGATGCGAGAAGCTCCTGCATAATCATCGCAAAATATATGCTCGCCGACTGAGGCGGCACATCTGCGGGCAGATCCGTTTGAGCGACACAGAACGAAAATGCGAGATTGCCGCTTACGCCCTCCCAATCATTGCCGCGTGAGCCGATACCGGCGCTTTGGCGATTTGCGGCTATCGCAAAAGGCGGCGTTATCCTGCCTTCGCGCACGGCGCCTACTAAAAACTCCTGTGTCGAGGCTATCTGTTCTACGAATTTTATCTTCATAGCTCACTCCTTGCGTAAGACGAAGGGCTCACCTTACGATATTGCAAGCGTTTAAATTCCGCGTAGCTATAGAGTTTTGAGACAAGATAAAATTTAGTACGATTAAATTTTATGGCGTAGCGGAATTTTATGCGATGAAATTTTACGATCTTGCTAAATTTTTTGGCAACGCGAATTTTCCCAGCGGCATTTCGATAAAATTTTAAAGCCCTGTCTCGCAAAAATTCTGCGGCACGATCATAGAATTTTAAATGGTGCGTGTTCGGTGTAGCGCCGTAAAGTCCGCAACCGCCAAAGCGAAATTTAAAGCTCCTGCGAGCGTAAAATTTTAGAGCATAGAAGTAAAATTTTAAAATTTTATAAAGCCTTGGTTTTGGAGCTTCGCTTCGAAATTCCGCACGGCAAAATTTTACTTCACGATCGCGGCGATACCTGAGGCAAATTTCCGTCGTAACGCCAAAAGTGCGGCGCAAATAAAATTTCCGCGTAGCATCATAAGCGCGGCGCAAAACGCGAGAATTTAAAATCCTGCTTAGCATAGCAGATCACCAATCTTTAGCCGTTTACCGTTTAGATATGCGCTAGCGTCCACGGGCTTTTTGCCTGGCTCTTGCACCTTTATGATCTTAACCGCGCCTTCGCCGCATGCGACGCAAAAACTAGGCTTATCAATGTGTAGAATTTCGCCCGCGCGTTCAAATTTACGCCCGCAAGATTCGTGCAAAAGCTCTAGTTCTAAAATTTTTAACCCGCTAGCTAGATAAATCCCCGGCCAGGGCGTTAGCGCACGAAATTTGTTATAAATTTGGCGTGCGCTTTCCTCAAAGCTAAAAAGCCCGTCAGATTTACTTATTTTTTTGCAGTGTGTAGCCTGCGCGCCCTCTTGCTTAAGCGGCATCAAATTTGTAAAATTTCGCAACACTCGCACGATCAGCTCGCCCGCTAGATCACCCAGTTCGTCAAACAGCTGCGCCGCCGTTTTATCCTCGCAAGGCGTGTAGGCAAAATCAAGCATATCTCCCGTATCAAGCCCCGCGTCCATCAACATCGCCGTAACGCCGGTCTGCTTTTCGCCCGCCAAGATCGCGCTTTGAATGGGGCTCGCGCCGCGGTATTTAGGCAGGATCGAGGCGTGCAAATTTATACAAGGCGCGATATCAAGGACGGCCTGCGGCAAAATTTTACCGTATGCGGCAACCACGATAAAATCAGGCTTTAGCTCTTTTATCTGCGCTGCAACCGCCTCGTCTTTGAGTGTCGCGGGCTGAAAGATCGGCACGGCGGGCAAATGCCGCTGCGCGTAAACTTTAACCTCGCTAGGCGTTAAAATTTGCTTCCTGCCGACGGGCTTATCGGGCTGCGTAAAGACGGCCGCGATCTCAAATTTCGCCTCGGCAAGCGCGCGTAAAATTTTAGCCGCATACTCAGGCGTTCCCATAAAAACTATATTCATTCTTTTCCTTTAAATTTAGCCAAATCACGGCGCGAGCGATCATGCAGGCGCCGGCCGCAAGCGAAATAAATTTTACGCAGATCGCGAAGCAAACCTGGTCTATACTCGCCCGCGCCTTATTTGACGGCGGATTGATTTTTATCCTCGGATCCGTCCGGCCAAGGCCAAAAAGCGCACGGATCTTCGGACCAATAAATCTTTGCAGACGGTTTCGCCCCCAGCTAGTCAAGGCTAATCTTGCCGTCACGATTAGAGTCCAACCTCTTAAATTCCGAGCCTGAGCGCAGATTTAGCTCTGCTCTCAGCCCAGACGGCATCTCGCTCGTCGTCCACTCCTGCAAGCTCAGCGCGTCGTCGCGATCTTTATCGTTAAAGTCCATAAAATTCGGCACCGGATCGGCGGGATCGCAACCGTATGCGCCGAAGCATAAAAATACTAGAATAAAATTTTATTCATTTCGCCTTCTTAAATTTTATCTTTTGCGACGTTTGCGAGCGATAAACATAAAATTTACCCACATATACGGGCGCACTTAAGGCCTAAGTTCGCAAAAGCCCTCTGCGACGCGGCTTTTGGCGCAACCTACAGCTCCTTTTTAAGCAGCTCAAGCAGGTTAAATTTTAACTCGTTTATATTTTGTCCCGTCGCAGAAGATATCGGCATCACGAAAAACGGCTTGGCGGCGTCAAGCTCATAAATATCTTGCTTAAATTTCATCTCGCCCACCGTGCCCGCGAGCCCCAAATGCGCTAAAAATGCGTCAAATTTTTCCTGCAAATTTTCAGCCGCGTCCGCGCGAGTTAGGGCGATAGCGTAATCTCTTTTTGCAAGCCCCTCTGAAAATTTCGCCGTCTCGGCTCGCAGCGCGTCAAACTGCTCCTCAAGGCTGCGGTAGTTCGCAAGATCGAGCATAAAAAGCAAAATTTTCGTGCGCTCGACGTGTTTTAAAAACTGCACGCCAAGCCCACGCCCTTCGCTCGCACCCTCAATGATGCCAGGGATATCGGCCATTACAAAGCCGCTGTATTCGTCCACTTCGACGAGACCGAGCTTTGGCGTGAGAGTGGTAAACTCGTAGTTTGCGATCTGAGGTTTGGCGTTTGAGACGGTCGATATAAGCGTGCTTTTGCCCACGTTTGGAAAGCCCACGAGCCCCACGTCGGCGATGAGTTTTAGCTCCAATCTCACCTCTCGCGTCTGCCCTTCGAGACCTTTTTGCGCATATTCGGGGGCTTGGTTGATCGAGCTTTTAAAGTGCACGTTGCCGAGCCCGCCCTTGCCGCCTCGCAAAAACAGCCTCGTCTCGCCGTCATTTAGCATATCAAGCACTAGCTCGCCGCTATCTTCGTCGTAAACGCTGGTGCCTGGAGGGACGATGAGATAGAGATCCTCGCCGCTTTTGCCCGTCTTTTTGCGACCCTCGCCGGGCGCGCCGTTTTGCGCTTTAAACTCACGCTTGCCCTTGTAGGATGAGAGGGTGTGGGAGTTTTTATCGACCCTAAAATACACGTCGCCGCCGTCGCCGCCGTCGCCGCCGTCGGGACCGCCTGAGATGACGAATTTTTCGCGGCGGAAGCTGACGCAACCTGCGCCGCCGTCACCTGATTTGACGCTAAGCTTTACGCTGTCTATGAACATAGCTATCCTTAAATTTTAAACGGCAATTATAGCCAAATGAGTTGAAGATAATTTTTAAACGGATGAAATTTTAAAAGAGGGGCTTGCGCCCCCGAAGATTTTAGCGGTAATTACGCGGCTGGATAAACCGATACTTTTTTGCGGTTTTTATCTTTTCGCTCAAATTTTACGACGCCGTCGATCAGCGCGAAAATAGTGTGATCGTTACCCATGCCTACGTTGCAACCCGGGTGCGTCGCAGTGCCGCGCTGGCGGATGATGATGTTGCCTGCGCGAACGAACTCGCCGCCAAATTTTTTGACGCCCAAGCGGCGTCCGATACTATCTCTATTATTTTGGGTTGAGCCTTGACCTTTTTTGTGTGCCATTTCCTATCCTTTATGCGTTAATCGAAACGACTTTGACGCGGGTGTATTGGCGTCTGAAGCCGCGTTTTACTTTTGAATCTTTACGTCTGCGTTTTTTGAAGATAACGACTTTTTTATCCTTGCCTTCGCAAACGACTTCCAAAACCACCTTGGCACCCTTTACGAACGGTGCTCCTACCTTTAACTCGCCGTCGTTTAGCGCTAAAACTTCGCTAAGCTCGAGCTTTGCTTTCGGCTCAGCATTAAAATGGTCTAAATTTAGGTAGTTGCCCTCTTCGACCTTATACTGCTTGCCGCCGTGTTTGATGATAGCATACATCAAAAATCCTTTAAAATTTGGTAGCCAAAAAGGCATTTGCCGTGCAAAATTTAAAAGCCCGTTTGGTATGAAACTTTGAATATTATCCGAAATTTTATAAATTCCTACTGAAACGCCTCGCAAAATTCCTGCGAAATTTCAAATTTCAAGGGCTCGGATTTATTTTAAACTAAAGATAAATGTGCTACTATCGCAACGAAATTTTTGAAGGAGAATTTTATGAGAAATTTAATAGCTGCGCTCGTAGCAGCGGTATTTTTTATCGGTTGTTCCAACTGGAATATATCCAACGAACCAAGCGGAGTACGCAATCAAACAAAATCCCAAAGCAGTAAAACAAATATCGGTGGCGTAAATGATAAAGTCCAAGAGGTCTCCACCGCAGGCACCACCGATATGGTCGAAACGACCTTGCCCGATAGCACAGGTATGACTAATGCGCCGAAAGATCGCAGCGATGCATTTCATATCAACCAAGTAATTTCTGCATGGAATAAACAGCCAGACTCCATCAAAACAACCGAAGACAACGGCAACATCTACACTTGGAAAAACTATAAGCCGGGCTGCGACGTATCACTTACCAGCGACTCGGAAGGCTACGTATCAAAATCCGCTATCAAATCAGCACTCTCTCAGTGCCTATAACCAATTTATCCGCGACGCCGAAATTTTAAAATTTCGTAAAATTTCGGCTTACTAGCGGGTATGCTTCGCCAAATCTAATCTTAAAATCCTACGGTTCACTCTTAAAAATTTACTATTCGTATTGTATAATCGAGAACTTTTAATCACTGGAGTAAAATATGAAGAAAATTTTATTTGCAGGTGCGCTTTTAGCGGCATTAGGTAGCTATGCGGCGGCGGGCGAACACATCAAGGTCTATCACGGCGAGAGCTGCGGCTGTTGTCACAACTGGGCAAAATATATGGAGCAAAATGGCTTTGAAGTCGAGATGATTTCGCTTGCCGACGAGCCGCTTATCCAGAAGAAGAATGAGCTCAAGCTTCCGCTGGAGCTCGCTAGCTGCCACACCGCGATCATAGATGGGTATGTAGTCGAAGGGCATATGCCAGCAGGTGAGATCCGCACATTACTAAAAAATAAGCCTAAAGACGTTATCGGCATAGCAGTACCTGGCATGCCGCTAGAAGCGCCAGGTATGGAGCAAGGCTCACAGCCCGAGGTCTATGATGTGGTAGCGTTTAAAAAAGACGGCTCGTATCAAAGCATCGCCACTTACAAAGGCAAAGAAAAAATCAAATAATCCGCCGGCTTTAAAGCGGCACGCTTACTTATTGGTTCGATAAAATTTTGCCTATTTATGGCTTGGCGCAATTTACTTTAGCTGGCGAATGCTGCCACGATCTGCAAAGGCGCCGCGCAAATTAATTTCAAACGCTAGCTATGATAAAGGGGATTAAAAAATTTAAGTGGATGGGCTAATAGGGGTCGAACCTATATTCACAAATCCAGAGTTTGTTGTCCTGCCATTAGACGATAGCCCATTGCGAAAGCGGTATTTTATAGAATTTTGCTTTAAAAAAGCATAAGAGCGGGTGGAATTTTAAAATTTTGCAAAATTTTAGATCAAATTTAAAGCCCTGCTACGCCGAAACGATAAAATTCAAACGCAAAAGCTAACGCTGCTTTCATAGGTTCCGATAAAAAAATATGGCTACTCGCCGCGGAGCCATATTTTAAAATTTGGCTAGTTTATCCTATATTTACGCCTTTGCGAGCTATTTGTTGCAGGATGAAATTTTAGCATATAAGCCTGCCTTCAAAACATATATGTTTAGCGCTCGCTGGGCGCGGGCGTGGCCTTAAATGCTATAAATCAAACCGAAAATCCGTAGCGAGCATAATTGCGACTAAACCTGAATACGGCGCCTAAATAAGCACCAAATAGGCTTGCAACAGGATCGCGCAATAAGTCTGTCAAATACTTGCCTCAAGCGGCGCGTAGAATTTATCACGATAAGGTGGAGTATAAACTAAAATCAAAGCCAAAATTTGAGCGCGAAGCTTGTATAAAATTTCTTGCAAAAGCCGTTCGCAGGCTCAAAAAACATTGCAAAATTGCATAAAATTTGACTGTGGTAAAATTTTCTCATACATCGTTGATACGGCACACGGGCTATTTTGCCAGACCAGAGCAGAAAGATGCGAAATTTAACTCCGCGTATCGCTTGAACACTTAGAAGGCGCCTTGTCCCTTCAGCTAAATAGCGCGGACATTTATATCGCGCGCTGTTTAAAACTCAAAATTAATTGAAAATTTCAAATTTTAAATTTCGGGCGCGGGTTCGCTTATAAGTATTTGCAAAAATAACGCATCGAAGCTAGAAAAATTTCGCTCCGTCGCGCCTAAAATTTCGATGAAATTTCGCGTATCAACTCAACCGCCTCTTTTGCGTCCGCGCATACGAACTCGAAATACGCCCGTAGCTCCGAGGCATTGCCGTAGCCGCAGCTTACGCCCACGCTTCGCACCGCTGCCGACTTTGCCGCGATGGCGTCAAGTAGCGTATCGCCGATCATAAAGATATTTTGGCTTACAGAAGGCAGGATTTCGTCACTGCAAATTTTGTCATAACAAGTAGTGGAATTTAGCTCATGTGCATCATAAATTTCACCGCCGCGCGCGCCGCCTTTATCGCTCTCGCCCTCGATGCTGACACCGCTCTTTTGACCCTTATCGCCAGCCTCGTATCCATCGCTCTTTGCTTCGCTTAAATTTTTAAACGAAATTCTATCGGAATTTTGACTCGCGATGCTACTTAAATTTTGCTCGTAAACTTTGCTAGGATTAGGATCAAGCGCAGGAAGACTCTTTAAATCAGGCACTGAAATTTCACTCAAAATCGCGCTCCTGCTAGCAGCGCTTGTATTTTCATCGGCAGTCGCGTCGTGAGTTTTACCGCGAGCCGCATGCGGGCTTTTGCTAGCGGTCGCGCCGCAAATTCCTAAATTTTCGAGCGCCTTTAAGATCGGTTCGGCGCTTGGTTTGGGATCTTGCACGTCCTCTCGTCCGACGATGGTGCCAAAAAATTCCGCGATACCAAGATGCTGCAATAAAATTTTAGAAAATTTCGACGTCTTGGTTGTCACGACGCCTAAATTTGTAAACTCGCTCGCCGTGCGAACCGCTTCGAACGCACCGCTTAGCAGAACGGTCTGATCCAAAAAAGTCTGCGCGTATCGCTGTTTGTAGGCGAGCACGAAATTCTGCACATCGCGCGTCACACCTAGACGCTCAAACATTACCTCTAACGGATGTCCGATAAGCTTTTTAATCGCTTCATCGCTAGGCTCTGCAACGCCCAAATGCGCAAACGCGTAGTGAAAGCCGTCCAGTATCGCGGGCGTGGAGTCTATGAGCGTACCATCGAGATCGAAAAGCAGAGTGGTTTGGAATTTTAGCATTTTAAAATTTAATTTGGATATAAAAAAAGCGGAGCCGAAGCTCCGCTTATGTGGATTTAGAAAAGATTATTTTCTAAATTTAGCATCTACGCGTCTATTTTGAGCGCGACCTGCTTTAGTAGCGTTTGTAGCGATAGGCTTAGTCTCGCCGTATCCTACAGTGGTGATTCTGCTGGCATCTACGCCGAAGCTCTTAAGCGCACCTCCAACTGCAGCAGCTCTGCGCTCGGAAAGCTTTTGATTATATGCGTTCGAACCGGTGCTATCGGTGTGACCCTCTAAGATTACTTTGTAATCAGGGTGAGCTACTAGCACGTCACTTACGTTTTTGATCTGATTCATAAACTCAGGGGAAATTTTTGAGCTATCTGTAGCGAAATTTACGCCCAAATTTAATCTAATAACCTTCTCGCAACCATATTCATCTACAACTACACCAGCAGGTGTGCCTGGGCATCTATCGACATTATCGCATACGCCGTCGTTATCTGCATCTTTGCAGCCTGTAGGAGCCGGAGCGGCAGCTGGAGCTGCATCAGCATATCTCTTGCCAAAATCAACTGCAAAGCCTAGAGTATAGAACAATACGTGGTTGCCGTCGTCAAATCTGATAGCATCGCGTGCCTCAAGTTTTGTAGCGAAATTGTCGGTAATGTAGTACTTTAGACCCAAGCCGTATTGACCGAAGCCGCTATCTTGATCACCATCGTTGTAAACATCTTTAGTGTAATCCATATATCCAAGACCTAGCAAACCGTATAGCTTGAAATTATCGGTGAAATTTACCAAGTCTTTTACAGCATTGATGTGGTAGTATCTAGCGCTAGGCTTAGCATTACCAGCTCTGTAAGCTAGATCCTCTACCCCGATATGACGAGAGTAATCGAAACCTGCCTCTAATTGATCGATGAATGAATTCTGTAGGTTTTTAGCAAGGCGTAGACCGAACATAAAATTCGAATCTAAATCCATATTGCCCTCATGAGTCATTCCGCCAACAGTAGGGGTGATCTCCCAGTGATAATCAGCATCGCTAGCGAACAATGCGCCGGATGCACATAAGCTTAATGCAAGTAGAACTTTCTTCATTAAACATCCTTTCAAATAAAGTTGTAATTCGATATTACCATAAAATTTTTAAAGAATTTACAAATTTGCGACAATTTCGCCACAAATTTGTAAAAAACATTATCTCTTAGAGAACTGCGGACTTCTACGCGCTTTGCGGCGACCGAATTTCTTTCGCTCGACCACGCGACTATCGCGAGTTAGCAGACCTTTTGGCTTAAGAGCCGCTCTAAAATCCTTATCCATCGCGGCAAGCGCTTTTGAAATTCCGTGCTTTAGCGCATCCGCTTGAGCCGAATATCCGCCACCCAAAGTCTGCGCGGTGATGTCCATCGAGGTCTCTTGTTTAGTCGCCAAAAGCGGCTGAACAACCCTTAGCTTGATCGCTTCGTGACCGCCTAGCCAGGTGTTTAGATCCATACCGTTTACTACGATCTTGCCGCTTCCAGGTTTTACCCAAACCTTAGCTACGGCAGTTTTTCTCTTTCCGGTTGCATAAATTGTCGCCATGATTATTTTCCTTTTTTAGTTGTTTGCGCAGTATGAGGGTGCTCGCCGCCTTCATATACGAATAGCTTTTTGATCATCGCCTTGCCGAGCTTCGTCTTAGGAAGCATGCCGCGAACCGCAAGTCTGTAGAGCTTTGCGGGATTGTTTTTAAGCAGGTCTTGAAATTTCACGCTCTTTACGCTTCCGAAATAGCCCGAGTAGCTGTGATAAAGTTTATCGTCGCCTTTGTTATTGCCGGTAAATACGGCTTTTGAAGCGTTGATGATAACGACGTAGTCTCCGCAATCCACGTTTGGAGTGTAGCTTGGTTTGTGTTTGCCGCGTAGCAATACCGCAACTTCGGTAAGCATCCTACCGAATCTTTTGTCGGTCGCGTCGATAACGACCCAGTCGCGCTTAACTTCGCTAGGCTTTGTAATTTCTGTCATGGTTTCCGCCTTATTAAAATTTGAGCTGTGATTATATAGAAATATCCTTACGTATAGCTTAATTTAAGCTATCTTTAATATATCTGCGCTCAAATTTCATCTAAGCTTTAAAATTTTATCCCTCATCATTCACTTCGATCAGCCTAGCACTCGCAGCTTCGAGAGCCAGCACGAAGGCGCACACTCGCGCATGCGGATAAAACTCGCGGATCACGCTTTTATATCGCGCCACTTGAGCTTTGTTTTGCGCGAGGTATTTTTCGGAGCTCTTGTAATCAAAAAGCAAAATTTCATCCCGCCTAAAGCACGCCAGATCCACGCGCAAAAGTTCACCCTCCGCGCTTTTTATCGGCATCTCTTTATAAGCTTGAGCGCCCTTTATCAGAGTCAAAAATTCCTCGTTTTTGCTTAGTCCTAGCGCCCGCGCAGCGATATTTTCAAAATCCGCGTCATTTAAAAATTTAGCGTAGCGACCTTTTGCCAGGCTTACTCCTCGTAAAATTTCATCTGCGGCAAAGCCTTCGCTCATCTCCAGAGCATAATGAAGCGCCTCGCCGAAATATATCGCGCTTAGCGCCTCCGTTTCGCCACCGCCTGCTTTTTCTTGCGCGCCTTGAGGCTCGCCCACTACGAGCGCGACCTTTTTTTGCGGCGGCTTCTCTTCTGATTTTACGGAGCTTGGGATTACGTAGCCGTATTGAAAATCCGGGATATCCAGCCACTCCACGACGCCCGCACCCTTGGTCTTTTTGGCGTAAGGCGAAAAAAAGCTATAATTGTATTGATCTATTTTTGACTCGGAGCGTTTTACGATGATGAGCGAGCGTTCAGCGCGAGTAAATGCCACGTAGAGCTTGTTTATGTCCTCTTCATGCGCAGAGCGATCGTTTTCATCCATTAATGCTGCAAATTCCGCATCCAGGCTCTTTCTGCTCGCAAATTTATAAAAAATTCTCCACTTATGCGTGGTAAAATCATAGTCCGTCGCGAGCTTTGAGCTCTCGCCCCGGTCTTTTCCTCCGATGCGGTCGCAGACGATTACATGCGGAAACTGAAGCCCCTTGGACTTATGCACGGTCATAATTTTAATGCCGCTTTCTTCCTTGGCAAATACCTCCGTTTCGTCGTTTGCAAACAGATACTCGCTAAAACTATTAAATTTTGCCAGCGTCTCAAAAAATAGCAGTAGATCCGGATCGACAAAATTTAATTTCAGCGCGCTAGCGATAAATTCTGCCGTTTTTTGCGCATTTTTATGCAGATCGGCCGCTATTTTTTTAAGCCGCCTCCCTAAAATCGCTTCGGCGTTTCGTAGATAAATTTCATCGCCACCTACGCAAAATTTCGCGTATTGAATTACGGCATTTACCTGCTCGCTGCAACGCAGAGCCTTATTTGAGCCGCTGCAAACCTCGCAGAATTCTGATAGCATCTCTTTTAGTGCGCTTACATGCTCGTTTTTCCAGCATAAAATCGCGATATCATCAGCTCTCACGCCGCACTCCTCAACAAGCCTGCGCGCTTGCTCCGCAGCCCCCTTTAGCACGTCGTCGTATGAAAACGCTGCTACATAGCCGTAATCGTCGCTTTGTACCTCAAATAGCGGCATTCGCGGATGAGAAAGCGGATAGTCCTTGATTTTTTGCAGCACCGAAGCAGGCAGATCGCTATCTAGCTTATTTGCCGCGATTTGATCTTCATAAGACGCAAATTTATCGCGCAAGATCTCATTTACAAATTTTACGATAAGTTTTAAACTGCGATAATTGCGCGGCAGGCTCTGCGTTTTGATTTGACTAAACTGCTCGCGCAAAATATCAAAAATTTTTCTCTCTGCGCCGCGAAATTTATAGATGCTCTGTTTTTTATCGCCTACGTAAAAAAAGCTACCGCAGCGCTCTTCCGCTCCTTTGCCAGCAAGCGCCTCAGAGATTAGCGGCAGCATAATTTCATACTGGCAAATGTCGGTATCTTGGAATTCGTCAATTAAAATATGTGTGATTTTAGAATCGAGCCTGAAATACAAAAGCTCGCGGTTGCCCTGTAACGCCTCTGCGCTTGGATTTAGCAGCGAGTGCACGGCTGCAGTGACATCACCGAACGTGAGCTTGCCGCTTTTGCGCTGCACCGATTTAAGCGCTTCGGCATAAATTTTAATTAGTCCTGCCAGCTTAACCGCATATGTCGCATCCATCCACGCTATTTCGCGAGCTACGGCGTCTTTTAGCCTTGCTAACTCGCCGTCAAAATGCGAAATTTTTTTAAGCTGCGAGCGCGGATAATCGAAGCTGCCGTTGGCAAGAGCCGAAAGAATGAAACCCGAAGATAATTTTGACAAATCGCTAACAGGGCTTAGCCCATTTACGGCTCCAGCGCTTACGCCCGCATCTCTCGCCGCTTTTTGCAAGCAGGATAAAATTTCATTTATCTCTGCTAGCGCCGAGCTTGCAGGAAGCGTGGGCAGATTTATGCTTATATCGCCTCTCCAAATGCTTTGCAAGCTATTTAAAAACTCGCTCTTTGTCATTCCCGAGTCGCTTACATAATCCACGACCTCCCTTAAAATGGCGCCGTCTTTACAGATCGCGCTTAAAAACTCCCGCTGCTGCACGCCTAGTATGCTTTCATCGTTTTCAAATCCGGGATCGATGCCGCTATTTAGCGCAAACGAGCGCAGAGCCTTTGCAAAAAACGCATCAAAGGTAAAGACGTTTAGGCTCTCGTTTAAAAATTTAGGTAGTAGGCGCCGCTGCGCCGCCAAAACCTCATCCGCGCTCATATTCAGATCCTCGCAAATTTGCGCCAGCTCGGGGCTTGGCACAAGAGCGCCGTCGCGCACGATAAGCAAATTTTGAAATTTCTCCACGATGCGCGTTTTCATCTCAGCAGCAGCTTTTTTGGTAAAAGTAAGAGCTAAAATTTCATTGATCGGCTCGCCTTTTAGCACCAGCTCGATGAACCTTACTGCGAGATTGAAGGTCTTGCCGCTGCCTGCGCTTGCTTCAAGCGCCAGATAATTTTCAAATTTTGCCATCGATCTGCCCCTTGCAAATGATTTTATAATCGCAGTATTCGCAGCTTTGCACCGCCTCCGTGCGCGTAAAAGCAACCTCGCTTGCAAATTCCTTGCCGATAGAGCTTAGCGTCTCGCGCAGATTTTCTAAGCTAGGCGTTTTGTCGCCAGGAGCTGCAAACGCGCAATCTTTTAGCGACAGATAGGCGCATTCGCATTCCTGGGCTAAAAGCGCGCGATAAAACGTAAGCTGAAATTTTTCCATATGCTTTTTAGCTGAACCACGTTTGTAATCGATGATGAACTTCCGCCCTGCCTTATCTTCGTCGATACGGTCGATCCGCCCGCTCAGCCGCACTCCGTCAAGCTCGCCTTTTAGCGATACTTCACTACCGCTAAAGCTCCAAATTTGCTCATGCCCTTCCAAAAGCCTAGCTAGCTTTTCTACAGCTTTTAGCTCAAGCTCCACATCAAAGCGCGCGATGCCCGCTTCTCGCGCAAGCTGCGAATAAATAGAGCGGAATTTTTCCATACTAAATTTCATTCCTGCTCGCTCATATAAACGCTGAAAACTCGTATGTAAAATTTTACCTAAAAGCGCATTATCCTCGCCAAATTTTAGCCCCTCCTTCAGCCCGAAAACGTAGCGGTAATAATACTTCCTCTTGCATTCTAAAAACGTATCCAGCCGCGAAAACGACAGCTCCTCGGCAAAAAAATCATGGCGAGCCACGGGATCTTCTTGTCCGCATAAGGCGGGCTTAAATTCCTCTCTCCCAAAAAGCCGCAAATAATCCTCCTGCGAAAATTCCGCGTCTTGTTGCACTTCAAAGCTTTTCAAAAACCGCGAAGGCAGTTTCTCGACGCTTTGCAGATAGCAAATCGCGCTTTTTTTAGCGCCTCTTAGCAAGCCGTCGTAGTAAAATCTTTGCAAATTTTCGCGGTCTGCGTGGCTGATGAGCCCCGCTCTAGCGCGCAAAGCGGAGTTTAAAAACATCTCTCCGCTACTGCGCTTTGGCACCAGATCATCGTTAAAATCGGGGATTATCACGCCGTCAAATTGTAGCCCACGGCTCTCTAAAAGCCCCATTACCGTGACCTTTCCGCCACGAACATCATCAAGCTTAATGCGCGAAATTTCTAACAAAAAAAGATCGATTAGATTGCCCAAGCTTAGGTTTTCGTCCTTAAATTTTCGAAGCAAAATTTTAATTAGATATAGCGGCTCTTTTAGCTTTTCTTGCAGCAGCGCGTCACTAATTTTGGGTAAACAGGCGAGCTTGGTAATTAGCGCCTCGAAATGCTCGAAGCTTACTTGCTTTGCAAAATCGCATGCGAACTCACCAAAAAGTGCCTCATCCACGCCCACACTCGCAAAAAATAGATCAAGCTCCTGTGGGTTTGAGCGCTGCGGATACTCATCTGCGCCCTCGCGTATTTTAGAGCGCCTAAAGCGATCGCGCTGTTTAGGGCTTTTTGAATACCCATCTTCTTCCTCAAGCTCTATATGCTCCAGTTGCATAGAGTATCGTAGGCTCCCTTGCTGCTTCCTTGAAGGCTCCTGCCGTTTTGCACTAACCGAATAATCGCGCTGCTGCGCACACTCCAAGGGCTCTTGAAACTCTGCAAGATCTAGCGAAAAACTTTGCTCCTCCGCGCTATTCGCGCGTTCCGCCGAAATTTCGCGCAGAATTTCAAAATTTTCCGTATTTTCAAACTCTCGTGCAGACATAAAATTTAAATCCGTTTTAGAATTTGAAAAAATTTCGCAATCAAACGCGGAATTTTGCTGTGCGAAATTTTGCGATGCAGAATTATCAGAAGCGAAATTCCCTAGCGCTAAATTTTGCTGTACTGCGGAATCCTCCGCATCCAAAAATCCTCCATCCGGACTTTTGAATGCGCGGTAATCTACGCCAAATTTCGGCGTGCGTGCTTCTTTTAAGCATTGCGAAATTTTCTCTAGCGTTACATAAAATAGGTTATCTTTAAGCTTCTCTCCCATCGCAAAATTTAGCATGCGGTGCGAGCCGCGAGCCCTTGCGATGCGCTCGTCATAAAGCCGCAGCGTGCCGGCAAAGCTCTCGTCGGGCAAAATCACCGCGATGCTCTCCGGCGCGATGCCCGCGCGCACAAAGGATGAAATTTTTTCAAAAACGTAGCTCGCCTGCAAGCTTCGCAGCTCAAAGCCTCTACACACAACCGCTCCGCCCACGCTTAGCAGCTCTCGGCTTGAAATTTCACCCGTACTAAGATTTACGCGGTAGGCAAAACCTAACTCTAGGCTTATGCCGCAAAGCTCCTCCACCGCGCGCACGGGCTTGGAATTTAAAGTCGTGGCTCTAAAGCTCAGTACGACCTCGCTCAGCTCCGCAGCGCGCTTAAAAACCTCGAACTCAAATGCGCTAGGATTGCCGTCGATGTTAATTTCTATCCGTTCAAATCCGCGCAGATAGGACTCGTTTAGCTCATAAAGCGCGGGCAGCGTGATCTCGTCGTAAAATCCATGCTCGCGCAAAATCCTTGCATACGCCCCCGCTAGCTTTCGCAGAATTTCAAAATGCTCGGCGTACCACGCGTAGGTGTCGCTAAGATCGAGCGCATCGATACTCACGCGCTCCGTCGCAAGCTCCTTGAAAAAACCGAAAAGATACTCGCGGTTGCGCATAAACTCGTAAAGCTCGTTAGGGAATTTAAGCCTCTCGCCCGCGCGCTTGCTCTCGCTCACCGCTTGTTTCATAAAAAGCGCGCGGTCTATCTCACCGCAAGCGACAAGATCCGGCACAAAAAGCGCCTTTTCGTAGAATTCCGCCAACGTAATCCTGGGCGCCAACACGCCGCCGCTCTCGTTTTGCAGCGCCGCGCGTAGCGCACGCGAGCTAGTGTAGACAAAGAGATTTTTAGAGGGCAAATTTTTCAAAACAAATCCTTTAGAGCGATTCGCAGAACGCGGAATTTTGCGATATTTTAGCAAGAAATTTTTAGTTTGGGCTTTTAAGCAAAGAAGTTTTTGAAAAGCTTGAGAGGCTAAATTTTATCAAGTCAAATTTAGCAAATTTCGGATGAGCGTAAAATTTTAATCTATGGCGCTTTGAGCGCGGAATTCTACCTCGCTCCGCATTAATCGCGGCATATTTAAACGCAAAATTTTACGAGTGCAATTCGATAAATTACAAAGCGGCAAAAACGCGATCAAATTTAAGCGGGCTCAAGCTCGATCTTGTATCCCAGGCTCGGGACGTTTTTTATGATTTCTCCACTCACTTTATCGCGGATACGCTTGACGAAGGTACGAAGCGCCGTACCGCTCACGGCTCCTTCGGTCCAGACATAATGCTTGATCTCGTCGTAAAGCACCAGCTCGCCCACGCGACTGGCTAGCAGCGAGACAAAAGAAAGCTCCTTTTTAGTAAGCACGATCTGCTCGCCATCCTTCAGCAAAATACAGCGAAGCCCGTCAAATACGTAGCCTGCGCCCATATTTACGACTCGTACAGAGTCCAGCTTAGACTTCATTAGCGCACTTATCTCTAACACAAATGCGGCGATATCTACCGGTTTAAAGTAATACCGCTCGACGCCAATCTCCATAACGCCTTTTAGCTGCTCCTCCCTACTGAAGCCGCTAAGCACCACGATAGGGGCATGTGGAAAGATCTGCTTAATCTGACGTATCATCTCAAGCCCATCCTCGATCGGCATTAGAATGTCGGTAATGACGAGATTAGGACTAAATTTTTTGAATTTTTTTACACCTTCAAGCCCGTTTTGGGCATTGTAAACGTTATTAAAAATACCCTCAAACGCCTTATGCAGCGAGGCTAGTAATTTAGTATCATCCTCGACTAGCAAGACGTCCAGCTCTTTTAAAGCGCAGCTCATAGCAGACCCCTCAAGGCGAAATTTCAAACGAAATTCTTTCAAATTTTCTCTTTTATTGAGCTTAAAATAATGTTAAGTTAAAAATTTAATTTCATAAAGTAACACAACTCTTATTTTAGGCGCAAATATGGGCGGGATTAAAAAACAAGCGTGGATAAAAACTGCAGCCTAGGAATGGGCAAAATTTAAAGTGATGCGGGCTAAATCTTATCGGTGCGAAAGAGATTTAATAACGACTGAAAGTAAAATTTTAAAGCTAGCGCAGGTAAAATTTCACTACGCGGCGGAGCGGAATTTTATTTTAGGCAAATGGCTTTTAGAGGGAAATGAAACAGCACTGATAAGGTTTTAGTGGGTAAACGGCGTTAGATAAAATTTTACGGACGGCAAGGCAGCTTACTAGCGTAACTTTTAACGGCAACAAAATGGTTCGTCAAATTTAAGAGCTTGAAGCCATGCTAAATGTACCGCAGGATCTGTTTTGAAAGGGCTAAGCGCACCAAGCCCAATTTTTAAATTTAAAACGCATGAAATTTAGCTGCGAGCTTAGAAGTTATACGGACACGAAATCACACGAATGAAAAGCATGCAGCGCGCAGCTGGTTTAAATTTAAAACCGCGACTAGCACAGATTCGTTTCATCCAAAAAGCTGCTTAATCCAAAATCACCGCGGCAATCCTCAGCCCGCAAAAGCACACTTTGCGTACCGCTCCAGCCTGCAATCATCCAGACTGCGACGGGCTTTAAATTTACGACGCAAAGACCGCATTAAAATTTAAAGCTTGCCGTAAATTTAAAATTTTACCGCGCGACCGCGGTAAAATTTCATACGGGCAAAATTTTAAAAATCATAAAATCTCAAGAAATTCTTTGAAGATATATTTGCTCTCGGTAGGCCCCGCGCTGGCTTCTGGGTGATGCTGCACCGAAAATACGGGATAGTCTTTGTAGCGCACCCCCTCGATCGTGCCGTCGAAAAGATTTCGGTGCGTGATCTCACAGATCTGCGCAATCGTCTCTGGAACGTTGTAGTTGTGGTTTTGCGCGGTGATCTCAATCGATTTGGTGCGCAGATTTTGCACTGGGTGGTTTGCGCCGTGCTGGCCGAATTTCAGCTTGTAGGTCTCATACCCCATCGCGTTGCTTAGCAGCTGATGACCTAGGCAAATTCCAAAAATCGGCACGCGCGCTTCGACCATCTTTTTGATCTGCACGATCTCCTCTTTAAGCATGCGAGGCTCGCCCGGGCCGTTTGATAAAAACACGCCGTCAATCTGCCCCTCTTTAAGCTTAGCAATCAGGCTCTCTGCCGTAACGTCGTGCGGAAAAACCTCGACGCCGAGCCCCAGATCGCAAAGCTCGTTTAGGATATTTCGCTTGACGCCGTAATCGATCACGGCTATCTTTTTGCCGCAGCTTGCGGGCTGAGCGTAGCTTCCGCGCGCGGCGTCCCAGCGACCGGAGGTGTGCTTATATGGCGCCTTCGTGCTTACGATGCTTACGTAGTTGATCTCCTCTATGCGCGCAGACTCGCTAAGCGCCTTTTTAAGAGCCGCCTTATCGCTGATCTGCGTAGAGACGAAGGCGCGCAGACTGCCCTGATCGCGCAGCATTTTGGTTAAAAATCTAGTGTCGATGTCGTAAACGCCGAATTTTCCGTTTTGCAGAAAATAATCCTCCAAGCTCATCTGCGAGCGGAAATTTGAAGGCTCGTTGTTAAAATTTCTTACAAAAATTCCGCTGGCGTGGATTTTGGAGCTTTCCTTGTCGTTTTCGTTGATCCCTACGATACCGATTTCAGGCATAGTGAAAATAATAAACTGCCCCGCGTAGCTAGGATCTGAAATGATCTCTTCGTAGCCGGTGGCGGAGGTGTTAAACACGAGCTCGCCGAACGCGCTACCGCCCTTGCCGAACGCTTTGGCTTGCAGATAGATGCCGTTTTCTATGTAGATATACGCGTTCATTACAGCATGCCTCGTTTTCTTAGCTCCTCTTCGTAGAGCTTTTCAAACACAAGCTCGTATTCTTCGGTGCCGGGGATCAATTTTTGCTTGTAGCCCTCGATCTTTTCATAGACCGCATCCTCAATCTTTTGATAATTTTTAAGATATTCGTCGATCGCGTTATAAATTATCGTCTTTAGCCTGTTTTCCGAGACTTTGTAATCGATCAAATTTTTCTTCCAAACGGTTTCTAAAATTTTATGCGATATGGTGCCGTAGCGATCCTCGAAATTTAGCTCAAAATTCTCGTCGTTTGCGATGTGGCGTTTGATGAGCCAAAACATATCTTTTTTATTCACGCTCATCTCATCTAGCTCGCTTACGCGCTCGTCTATTAGCTCGTTCGCGCGCTCGTCTATCGCTCTTTCTTTTTGCAGATCGGCTCTTATGATCTCGTCTGCTTCCTTGGCGACGGGCTCTATGCCCGCACTAAGCGTAACGCAGCCCGAGTTTAGCAGATCCAGCGCTATTTTATGCGCGATATATGGCACGTGTGGTAGTCGTATTCGCATGATCGTTCCTTTAAATTCAGTTCTATGAGCGGTCGCGCCGCCCGCGTTTGCAAACGGCGGAATTTTAAAATTCTTAAAATTCCGCCCGATTTTATAAAATTATCGTGTCGCTTCTTTCGGGACTGGTAGAGATAAAGCCCACCTTCGCGCCGCTTAGCTCCTCTATTTTGCGGATATAATTTTGCGCGTTTTGCGGCAGATCCTCAAATTTTGAAATTCCTTTGACGCTGTCCCAGCCCGGCATCTGCTCATAAACCGGCTCGGCAGCTTCCAAATCGATCGGGAAATAATCGATCTCCTCCCCCTTGTAGCGATATGCGCGGCAAATTTTAATGCTCTCAAAGCCGTCTAGGACGTCAAGTTTCATAAGCGCGAGCTTGTCGATGCCGCTAAGGCGCACGGCGTATTTCGTAGCCACTCCGTCGAACCAGCCGCAGCGGCGCGCCCGCCCCGTCGTGGTGCCGTACTCTTTGCCGATCTCGCGCATCGCCTCGCCTTGCGGGCCCTTATCCTCGGTAGGGAACGCGCCGTTGCCCACGCGGGTGGTGTAGACTTTTAAAATTCCCATCACCGTGCCAATGTCTTTCGGTGCGAGTCCGAGCCCACTGCAAGCCCCACCCGCGATAGTCGTCGAGCTCGTGACGTAAGGATAGGTGCCGTGATCGATATCAAGCAAGCTTCCTTGCGCGCCCTCTACGAGTACGCGCTTGTCGTAATCAAGCGCCTTCCACAGCATGTGCGTGGTATCGGCGATGTATGGCTCGAGTGCGCTTTTATAGCGCTTTAGCTCGTCATAAATTTCAAGCTTGCTAGGGATTTTAACCCCCGCTTTTTCAAAAACGCTCTCATGCGAAGCAAAATCGCGCGATAGCGCTTCGGCAAGCCTTTCAGGCTCCAAAAGCTCCACTACGCGGTGCCCCGTGCGCGCGATCTTATCGGCATACGCAGGCCCTATGCCCTTGCCGGTAGTGCCGATCGCAAGCTCGCCCTTACTCTTTTCGCGCGCCTGATCGATCAGCGAGTGGTACTGTAAATTTAAAAACGCCTTCTCGCTTATGAAAAATCTGCCCTTTAAATTTTCAAACTGTGCCATCTCGGTAATCAGCACGTCGGGGTTGATCACGACGCCGTTTCCGATGATGTTGATGATATTTTTATGAAGCACGCCGCTAGGAACTAGATGCAGCGCAAATTTCTCGCCGTTTATGACAATGGTGTGGCCCGCGTTGTGCCCGCCGCTACTGCGACATACGAAATCGTAATTCGCGCTTATCATATCTACGATCTTGCCCTTGCCCTCATCGCCCCATTGGGCGCCGATTACTACGTCAACTTTACTCATTTCTCATCCTTTTGCATAATTTTTTCTATCAAAGCATCCACTAGCAGCGCAAAGCCGCTGGATTTTAGCCCGTCAATCTCGTAATTTCCGCCGTTACAATACACCGCGCCCGCGTCTAAAAATCTAAAAAATAGCGCGTCGTAATAGCGCATTTTAGAGTAATACAGCAGCGAAACGCAGATACGCTCGTAATCCACGCCCAGACTTAAAATTTCATCTAGGCATGGCACGAGCTCTTCAGGCACCTGCGCGCGCAGAGCCTGCACGTCCTTTAGCGACGTGGCGCGAGCCGTAGCATCCAGCCAAGGCAAATTTTGCTCAAGCAGCGTCTCAATCTTGCCCTTTTCAAAAATTTCAAGCGGCAGGTTTAAAATTTCGCAGATTTTTTTCGGAATTTCTATGTTGCTTAGCTGAAGCGCGGGCATAAGATCAAATTCTTTAAAAAATTCCTGCGCGATTTTGATCGCAAGAGGCAAATTTTTCTCACCGATCAGCTCCGCGCCGATCTGATAAAACTCGTCGCTTGGGTATTTGAAGGTCGGCTGCACATAAAATAGCCTCCTTAGCTTATCGTCTTTCAGCCGCTTGCGCACGATACGCACGACGTCCACGGTGCTGTCTGCGCGAAGCGCGAGCTCGTGGTTCGTGGGATCGGAGAGCTTGAGAAGCTTTTGCGGTGCGACGCTTAGGTGCTGATGATATGAAAAATATGGCGTTAAAATTTCACTAAAGCCGTTTTTAACGAGAATTTCGCTCGCTTTATTTTCCAGCTCGCGCTTGAGCTGCGCGCTCTTTCCGAAATAAAGTCTCGAGCCGTTGGGTATCTCGTGATCAAAATCGGCGCTAACGCTATCTATCATGCTGCCTCCAAATCGCTTATGAACTGATTCAGCCGCGTTTTAAAGCTCTGAATGAAGCTTACTAAAGCGCGATAATCAAGCGAAAGAATATCTAAAATTTGCTTACGTATTTCTGTATTTAGCGCAAATTTTTCGCTGCCCGCGCTTTGAGTTTTATTTAAAATTTCGCCGAATTTCGCTCTAAAGCTTTCAAATTCTCCCGGGCTAAGCTCGCCCGTTTGACCGCGCGCGATGAAGCCTAAAGCAAGCTCTTTGTAATCAAGCGCGTTTAAGAAGCTGATAAACTCATCTTTGTCGATGGCTGCGAGCTTCGGCGTATCTTTAAATCGCGCGATGAAAGCGTCTATCTCCTTGCGATCCAGCGCTTTTGCGATAAAATTTCCCTGAAGATAGTTAAATTTTAGATTATTTAAAAGTCGCAGCGATAGCGCGTTTTCGACCCCTTGAGCGCCGAGAGCAAATCCAAACTCCCGCTTTAGCTTGCCTGTGATCTCCACCATCGTTCGGATAGCATTTTTTTTCTTGCCTATGTCAAGGCAGAGCTCGCGGTCGATTTTAACGATATCGAAAGGCTGGGCATTCAGGAATGGGATATTATTTTTATTTGCACTATTAAGGGCAAATTTAATCCCAAGATCTGCATAACGCCCACGCGCAGGGGCGAATTCCTTAAAATTTTGCTCGCTAAAATCGGTTATCTCAAACATCAACTCGCCTTTTGCATTAGCCCTGTCTCGCAAGCTGTGAGCTACGAAATCGTAAAATTCGTCGTTTGTAAGCACGGCTAAACTTACGTTTATCGAGCAGTTTGCGCCTGTTTGAGCGTTAAATTCCATCATCTTTGAAAACGCAAATTTTGAGATTGGCAATTCAAATCGAGGCTCGCTTAATATCTGCGCAAAATCCTGCGGAGCAAGAATTCCGCGCTTCCCGCGATCCCAGCGTAAAAGCAGCTCATATCCGTAAATCTGCGCGCCGCTAATGATCGGCTGATAGAGCACGAAAAACTCCCCCTCTTCGATCGCTGCAGCAATCCCTTCTTCGCTAGGTCCGTCTGCTTCAGCGCGCTCAAAGATGCAGTAGCGGTTTTTACCGCTCGTTTTGGCGCGATACATCGCCCTATCCGCGCGCGATAAAAGTCCTGGAAAATCGATCTTTTCGCTGCCGTCGTAAAATGCTGCGCCAACGCTGATGCTTGCGCTGATTTCATTGCCTTTGAGGTTAAATTTCATCTTTGAAATCCCAAGCAGGCGATCTAATAGCACATGCGCGGCGTCCTTGCTTTGCAGATCGCCGATGATGGCGCCAAACTCATCACCGCCTAGGCGCGCTAAAATATCACCTTTACGCAGCAGCCCGCTCATCGCCTTTGAGATCGCTTGTAAAAACATATCGCCGACCTCGTGCCCGTAGGTGTCGTTGATCGCCTTAAAGCCGTCAAAATCGATGAAAAGCACTGCCATAAGCTTGGAATTTTCGCCCGAGTTTGCCGTAAATCTCTGCGCAGCCTTCATAAAATACACTCTATTTGGAAGCCCAGTAAGCGCGTCATGATGGGCGATCTTGGCTAGCTCGCTCTCTTTTTGCTTGATCTGCGAAATTTCGGTAAACATCAAGATGAAATTTGAAGTAAGCGAAAAATCATCCTTTATCGCAATTGCCGTAAATAGCGCAGGAAAGGTGCCACCACCTCTTTTTAGTCCGTAAATTTCATCTTTGTAAGAGGTCTGTTTGCCGACGAGATTTTTTCTAATCCTCTCCATCACGTCCGCTCCACCCTCTGTAGGAGCGAAGAAATTTGGAATTTTGCCGATGGTTTGGCTTTCGCTATAGCCGGTGATTTCATAAAAGGCGTTATTAGCGCGCAGCACGCGACCGCTCTCATCTGTGATTAAGATCGCCTCTAGCGAGCGCGAAAAGACATTAGCGTTTAAATTTAACTCCAGCTCCGTCTGCTTGCGCGAGCTGATATCTTCGAGCGTAGTTTTTACAAGGCGCGAGCGAGAGCCGTGCTTTTCGGTGACGTAGCCTTGCATACTGATCCAAGTATAGGCATTAGCGGCATTTCGCAGACGGAATTCGCAGCTAAAATCGCTCCTAAGCCCGGCGGTGCATTCGCGGATCATTTTATTGAAATTCTCTAAATCCGCGAAGTAAATTTCATAACTAAACTCCCCAAAGCTCATCGCAGTATTTAGTCTTTTGCCGCGATATTTTAAAATTTTAAAGTAATTTTTATCAAACGACAGCGTCTGCGCATCAAGATCGATTAAGCAGGTGCAAAAATTCCTAGTCTCGATTACGGTGCGATAAAAGTCCAAATCCTCCTGCAAGCCGCGGATCGCCTTAACATCGTCATCGATATTTTGAAAATAAAACGCAGCCCTGGCGGCGGACTTTTTGACATAGATGCTCACTTCGTAGCTATAGCGGATATTGTCATTGTGGCGAATTTTATAGCTTTGAGAAAAGCTTAGCTCTTCTGCGGGCATATCGGCTAAGCGGTTTAAAATTTCATTTTTAGCCTCATTCGCGTCCTTTTCATCCAGCAAATCCCATAGCCTTATCTCGCCGCTTAAAAACTGCGCCGCTTCGTAGCCCCAAAGCTCTTTTATATTTTTGCTAGCATCTACGATCTTGCCCGAAGTGTAGTCAAACACTAGCGTAACGATAGGCGCGTGATTTAAATACTCATATTTTTGCTTAGTTTCATCGTAAAATCTGCGATATTTTGACGCATCCAGCACCACAAAAAGGGTTGAAATTTTACTTCCGTCGCGGATATAAGATTTTTTAACATAGAGGTCTTTAACGCCGTTTTTGGTCTCTTGGCGGGTTACGACGTAGTTTTCTTTGACATAGTTTGCGCGCTGGGTTTGATAGGCGTGATCGTAAAACGAGCCTGCTTGCAGCGCGAAGATATTCCGTCCCACGACGTCATCGCCATAAAGCTCGCGTGCGCCGTTGCTAGCGCTTTCGATCGTACCTGCAACGTTATCGATACTAAGCACTGAAAGAGAGCTGTATTTTAGCGCATCTTTAAAGCTGAGGCTAAAATCGCCGTGGCGCAGATTAGACTTCAAAACCTCATCTATGGATTTAGAAATTTCTAAGACGGAGCTTAGCGGATTTAGCGCTTCTATATCGCGAATTTTGGAGTGGTAATCCCCTTGGCGCAGAGCGTTTTGAACTGCCGCTAGCGGGATGAAAACGCGCTTTTTTAAAAACGTAAAATTTGAAATTAGAAGGATTAAATAAGCTAAAATCGCTGCTGCTAGCGCTACGACGATAAAATCGTCCGCGCCTAAAAAATAGCCGGCTCGTTCGTGAGCCATTACAAAATTATCCCCAAATTTCGCAAGATATGCAAAGCTTAGCCCAGATTCGTCTTCAAAGCTCACCACTTCGCCTAGACGCGAAAAATCAAAATCCTGCCCTAATATATCGGTTACGCTGCCAGGAGCGTTAAAAAATTTACCTTCGGCATTAAAGACCAAAATATCTCCCAGCGAAGAGAGTCTGGCAATCGGCCTAGCGGTGTTGGCAAAACCTAGCAGATATGAATCAGCATTTACACGCTTGATTAAAAAATACCGCCACGCCCCGTCCATCATCATATAGCGCGATACCCATTCATCCTTTTTTAGCTCGCCTGCGATATCCGCAAGCCGTATCTCGCCAAGATCCGAAATACGCGCATCCGATGAAAAATGTGCTAAGCTCTCCTGTTCCGCGCCGCGGGCGCGTAGATAAAAAATAGCGTCAAATCTATGAGAAGATTTTACGACATTACGGATCAAATCCGCATAAAGCTTGCTTTGCATAGCTTCGTGCCTTGCGTCTAAAGAAAGGATAGTTTCTTTTAGAATTTCAAGCTCGCTAAAAAGCGACTCGTCGGTATTTTTAAGTAAAGTAATCGCCGTGCGCGTCCGCAAATCAAGCTGCGTAGCGATCCTAGTGCGCAAAAAGCTAATCTCGCAAACTACTACAAGCGTAAGCAGCGCAGCGCCTAGAATCAAGGCGGCGTTAAATCTTTCGGTAACGAAGTCTTTTTTGTTTTTCATGCCAAATTCCAAATTTTGCGGGATTTTAGCAAATTTCGTTTTAAAGCCGATTTAAGCTTGTATTTTTGCGCCCTTTGCGCCCAAAAAATGCATAATCAAAAGCACGGCGAAGCTAAAGAGCAGCATCAGCGCCGAATATGCGTGAGCCTGCGCAAAATCGAGCGTTTCGGTTGCTTCGTAGATCGCGATGGAGGCGACCTTGGTCTGCTCGCTCACGCTGCCGCCGATCATCAGCACGACGCCAAACTCGCCCATCGTATGCGCAAAGCAGATCACCAAGGCGCTAAGCATAGAATGGCGAATCGCGGGCAACGCGACGCGAAACAGCTTGGAAAAATAGCCCTTGCCGAGCGAGTCACACGCCCAAAAAAGCGAGCGCGGAAGCGAGCGAAAGCCCGAAACCAGCGGTGAAAACATAAACGGCAGCGAGTAGATACAGCTCGCGATCACTAGCCCGCTGAAATTAAATACGAGCCGAAGCCCGAAGTGTTTGTCGAAAAACTCCCCCAGCACCGAATACGGCGAGAGAAAAACGAGTAGGTAAAACCCTAGCACCGAAGGCGGCAGCACGAGTGGAAGCGAGATGATCGATTCGATCACGCTTTTGCCGCGGAAATTTTTTCTCGCCATAAAAAACGCGAGCGGCACGCAGATGATAAACAACGCGAGCGTCGTCAAGCTGGCAAGCTTTAATGAAACGAGAAACGGCGTGTAATCGAGCCCCTTTAGAATTTCAAACATTTATCCTCCGAGCCGAGCCGCTGGGCCCAAACTATAAAATTTTAAAAGCCTAGCTCTGCTTTAAAATTTAGAGGCAAAGCTGGATAGAATTTGCGCAAACCTCATAGTCATAAGGCTTTGCAAAATGAAATTTTAAAAATTTCACGCAAGCTAAAGCGAGCGGAATTTATAAAAGTGCTTGGCCAATAAATTCCTTCAAGCGTGCAAATTCCGTCAGGCATTTAAACTCTACTAAGCTGGCGGTTCTTTAAGACCACGAATTTTGCTGAGCTAAATTTCAAAAAGCTTAGCTTAGCTTTAAAACTTGAGCGGGCAGGATTTATCTGAGCGCAAATTTCACGCAAGATATAGCCAAACGGCATTCTCTGAACAACTTAGTGGAATTACATTGAGCCTGACAAAAACAAAATTTTAAAATTTCGCATAAACCCAAAAGACCCGGTTAATGAAATTTTGCCGCAGCTCTTATTGAGCGAGTTTAGCACGCAAGCTTCAGGCCGTTAGAGCTTTTAAAATTTCAAAGCCACAAAATCCAGGTAAAATTCTAAATCTGAAAATTTTAAGTTTGCGCGAAGCTTCACATTAAATTTTTTACCAAAATCGCATGATAGAATTCGCGCAACTCCTGCCAAAAAAGTAAGCTAAAAGCCGCCAAATTTAAAAATAAACCCACCACGCCAATTAATAAATTCAAAGAAGGAATTTAACGGCGCCTGTCTGCGCAAAATCTAAAATTTAAGCTTACTTTCCCCACGCTATCTAGTCTTGCATTGCGGTTTTGCTCTAGCCTGCGTTTAAATTTTGTGTTTCATGAAAATCTAAGCGCGATGCGAATGAAATTTTAAAATCTCACCGTATTTTGCGGGCAAATCTAGCTAAAATTTCGCAAAATCCCTCGTCTAAATTCCATAAAAGCCTGTATTTAAATCTCTAATCTAGTTGAAGTTTCCTACTTAGGCGCACCTAAAAGCTTGTCTGCAAGTTTAAATTTTACGCAGAGTGATATTAAAGGCTTTGGCACCCGCTTTGACCTCATCGCCTACTTGCAAGCCATCGGCTTCTGCATTGCTTAGCACCACTTCGCACAGCTGGCTGCCGATCGCTACGACAGCCACTTTGACCCCGTCGCGTGCTTGCAAATCAACAATTTTGCCCACGAAAGAAAACTTCTGAGAGCCGCTAGTTTTAAGAAAAATTTCCTCCGGCGTACCGGTGCGGACGATCCTGCCATCCTTCATCTCATAAACTCGCTTGCAAAGCCTATAAATCTCGCTCACATCGTGGCTTACCAAAATCACGGTCTGATGAAACTGCTCGTGGATCTTTAGCAAATACTCTTGGATTTTTTCGCGCATCGTAAAATCAAGCGCCGAAAGCGGCTCGTCAAGTAGCAAAATTTCAGGCTCCTGCATCAGTGCGCGAGCAAGTGCCACGCGCTGCTTCTGCCCGCCGCTAAGACCCTCGACGCCGGATTTTGCAAACTCACTAAGCTCTAAAATTTCAAGCAGCATCGCAGCTTTTTGCGGATCGTTTCTGGCAAAAAGTAGATTGCCCGTCACGCTCATATTCTCAAAAAGTGCGTAGTCTTGAAATAAAAAGCCGATCCTGCGCTTGCCCGCACTTAAGAATTCATTGCCTTCTTGCAGCACACGATCGCCGTCTTTTATGCTACCGCTATCTGCGCGCAAAAATCCAGCCAAAATGCGCAGTAGCGTAGTCTTACCGCTGCCGCTGCGCCCATATAGGCACACAAACGAGCCTTTGTTAATCTCTAAGCGAGCATCAATCGAGAAATCATCACTGATTTTTTTCTTACAATCAATCGTTATCATATTTTTCTATATATATCGCAGTGGCGTTAATGTATGCGAAAACCTCGTCGCCCTCGCGTAAAGCAAGCTCCTGCGCAGAATGCGCGCTAATGAGCACATCAAAGCTTATCTTGCCTTCAAACCTGAGCGTGCATAGAATTTCGCCCAAACTTAGGCTCATAATCTTGCCGTGAATTTCATTTTCGCTAGATACACCACTTAGGGCTTCGCGAGATAAAAGCACATCGGTGCTTTTAAAGCCCACGTAAACTTCACTGCCCACCTTAAGCTCGCTACTTAGCTGCAGAAATACGCCACGCAGCTTGATGCCGCCTGCGATAAATCCTACAGAATGGATGCCGTCTTTTTGTAAAATTTCGTTGATTCTCGCTCTAATCATTAAAACTCGTATCCGTATTTAGCAAAGATCTCTTTGCCCTTATCGCTTAGGATAAAATCATAAAATGCCTTGGCTTCGGCATTGTCTTTGGCGCGATTTAGCACAACCATGCCTTGAGCTATCGGCTCGTAGAGCTTGGTGTCGACCAAGACGAAATTTTCTCCCTGCTTGCAAGGCTTGCCATTGCAGCCGTCCTTTGCCATCTTAGGCGCATACATCGCGCTGGCCGCGATAAAGCCGACGTCGGAAGCTTTAAGCGCTTGCGAAAGAGCCTCGCCGATCGATTTTGCTTCTACGATTTTGCCTTTGATATCCTCGTAAATTCCCGCTTTTTTGAAAGCTTCCACGCTTGCGGTGCCGTAAGGAGCGGTCTTTGGATTTGCTATCGAAATCGTTTTTACGCTAGGGTCTTTTAAAATTTCAAGCCCTTTGCTAAGATCTACGCCGCGCACGCTAAACATCGCCACCTTGCCCTTTGCATAGGTTTTGGCAGGTGCCGCCGCGAAGCCCTCTTTATGCAGATCGTCTGCAAATTTCATATCCGCCGCCATAAAAATATCAAACGGCGCGCCGTTTTTGATCTGCGTACTAAGCGCACCGCTGGCGCCCAAGCTCACGTTTAGCGTGGTTTGCGGATGCAGCTTGGCAAATTCCGCTTTGATCTCGTCAAATGCATACGTCGTGTTCGCAGCGGCTGCTACGCTGACCTCTCCTGCGCTAAGCGCGCCTGCGGTTAAAATTCCTAAAAGCACTGCTTTTAACTTCATTTTATGCCTTTCGTTTCGGCTCTCGCCGAGAATTGAATTGTATCTAAAATTTTAAATTTGCGCCTTAAATTTTAAAATTTGCGCGCCTGAATTCCGTCGCGTTACGCACCGATAATGATCTCGCTAGACTCGATGATCGCCGTTACTTCATCTCCTACTCCTAGACCCATCGCGGTGGCAGATTCTCGCGTGATGATCGCGGTGATATTTTGGTGCGAGCTTGTGCCTAGACAGATCTCTGCGTTTACCGCGCCGATTTTGACCTCGCTAATCGTGCCTTTGATTTGATTCGTCGTGCTAAGTTTTAGCTTCTCCGAGGCTCCTTTAGCGATGATGACGCTTGGGGCTTTGAATAAAAACAGCACATCCTTGCCCGTCTTTAGCCCTAAATTCTTTTCGCTCTCTACAGTTACCGTCGCGCATAAAATTTCGCCACCTGCGAGCTTAGCCGTGATTTGAGAATTTACAGCGCCTGTTTGAACATCCGTAATCTCAACACTTAGCTGATTTCGCGCAGAAAGCTTCATACCGATCTTCTCTAAGCTTAAAAGGCTCTCTTCGGTAATCTCGTCAAGCTTTAAAATTTCACTCAAAAACGTCTCGCCCGCGTGGCTGATAGCATCATAAGCGCGAATCAGCTTGTGAGCGTAAGGGGTGAGCTCGGAGCCGCTATTTTTCTTAGTGCCTTGAGTGCGGACGATGAGGGGCTTTTTGCTCGCGTTGTTGATTAAATTTAGCGCGTCCCAGCCGTTTTTATACGACACTCCTACGATCTCTGCGGCCTTTGTAATACTTTTAGTTTCGTCCACAGCTTTAAGCAGCTTAATATGCTTAGCTAAAAGTGATGTTTCCTCGCCAAGTAGGAATTCCAAAGCAAATTTTGCGTCCATTTTCATCCTTTCTTATTTACTTTCGCGTGATTTTATAATATATCCTCTGATATATTTCTTAAACGGCTGCAGGCTTTATTCTGCGATATAAGGAGGGAAATTCTATATGAAATTTTACCTTTATTGACAAAATTTCTTTAAATTTGTAAAATCGCCACTTTGATTTATAAAGAAGGGTCGCATTTGAAATTTATAAAAATTCTATTCTTAGCCGCGGCGTTGGCGCTTTGCGGTTGCTCGCAAAAGCAAGACGTAGCACCTAGCGATACGGATGGTTTTGACGAGGAGTTCGCCAAGCGTGAGGTTTTCGATCCGCTTAGCGGCTACAACCGCGTAATGACGAGCTTCAACGACGTATTTTACTCATACATACTAACCCCCGTAGCCAGCGGTTACGACTACGTAATGCCCGATCCGATCCAGGGCGCGTTTTCAAATTTTTTCTATAATATTTTATATCCGATGAGGCTCGTAAACAACCTATTGCAGGGTAAATTTGAAAATTCTTGGGACGAGACGAAGCGATTTTTGATCAATTCGACCGTCGGCTTCGGCGGGCTTAACGATATGGCAGGCAAATACTACGGAATTCCGCGCCACGACGAGGATTTCGGGCAGACGCTAGGATACTGGGGCGTGCCGGCAGGTCCGCATATCGTCTGGCCGATTTTGGGGCAAAGCAATCTCCGCGATACAGCGGGGCTTGTAGGAGATTATTTTTCAAACCCGATAAATTATATTAAAGACGGCACCGTTCGAAACTCTGTCAACGGATTTAGAATATTTAATGACTACTCGCGCGATCCGAAATTTTATGAAAAAATGACCAAAGATGCGGTGGATCTATATCCATTTTTACGCGATGCTTACGAGCAAAATCGCGAGAAATTAATAAAGGAATAAAAATGAAAATTTTAAAAGTTCTAGCGCTTTGCGGAGCGCTTTTGATTTCGGCGCACGCTATTAGCGATGCGGATATCGAGCCGGTGATGAGCCAAAAGGTCGCCGAGGCCGTAAGCATCATGCGAAGCAGCACCCCAAAAGACGCAAAGCCTGCGAAAATTTTTGCGCTTTTTGACGGCTATTTTGATTATAAGATGATGGCAAAGCTCTCCCTTGCTAAACATTATGCGAGCCTTAGCCCGGCGCAGATCGCAGAATTTGATAAGGCCTTCGAGGCGCATCTAAAGCGCTCCTTTATCGAAAAGCTTTCGCTTTATACCGATCAGGATATGAAGGTGCTAAGTAAACAAAGCCCGAGCGATAAGCGCCGCGTGCTAAAAACGCAGGTCATCGGCGAGCAGAAAAACTATGACATCGATTTTAAATTTTATCCTAACGGCGCGGATTGGCGCATCTACGACGTCGATATCGTGGGTGTCAGCCTAATTCAGACCTACCGCTCGCAGCTAGGCGACGTAACGCAAAGTTTGGGCTTTGACGAGCTTATAAAGCGGCTAAATTCCACCGTCATCAATAGCGGCGAATAGCGGCACGCCCAAAAGAGCGGTATTTGAAAAAAATTTTTCGCTTAATCGTCGCGTTTCCGAAAATCACGCTCGCGCTGTTTACGGCGCTGGCGCTGTTTTTAGGATATTACTCCACAAAGCTTGAGATCGATGCTTCAAGCCAGACGCTTCTACTAGATAATGACAAAGATCTTCAAATTTGGCGCGAAGTATCCAAACGCTACGAAACGCCGAATTTCTTGGTGCTTGCATACACTCCCGCAGGCGATCTTTTAGCGCCCGAGACGATCCGCAAGATAGCGCAGATGGACGCAGCTTTTTCCAAGCTGGATTTCGTCGCCAGCGTCACAGATATTACGAATGTGCCGCTTTTGCTAAACAAAGGTGGCGGCATGAGCGAGCTGCTTAAACACATACCCACCCTTACCGACGCGGACGTAAATTTAACCGCGGCTAGGCGCGAGTTTGCCACAAGCCCCTTTTACGCATCAAATTTAGTAAGCGCCGATTTTCGCACTACCGCAATTTTAATAAATTTAAAGCCGCAGACCCGCTACGAGGAGCTTTTGCGCCTAAGAGACGGAGCTAAAAGCGCTCTAGAGCAAGCGGAGCACGAGGGCAACCGCTCGGGGGCTCAAATTTCACAGCTTAAAGACGCGCTTAAAGTTGCGGAGCAAAATTTTAAATCCTACCGCGACGAACTACGCGAAAAGGATCACCGCGACATTGTGGCTTTGCGCGCGCTGATCGCGGGCTTTGAGAAGGAATTTACGGGCGACCGATTGTTTCTAGGCGGATTAAATATGATCGCAGACGATATGGTGGGCTACGTCCGCTCGGATCTGGCGACCTACGGACTCGGCGCCTTGGTGCTTCTGCTGGCTTGCTTTTGGCTCTTTTTTAGACAGGCGAAATTTATCCTGCTGCCGCTTATCATCTGCGCGTATTCGGTCGTGCTCGCAGCGGGGCTTTTCGGCTTTTTAGACTTTGAAATTACCGTCATCAGCTCAAATTTTATCGCGCTTCAGCTCATCATCACGGTTTCGGTCTGTATCCACCTAATCGTCGCATACCGCGAATTTAGCGCGCGCTTTCACGCATTTTCGCAACGCCAGCTCGTTTACGCAGTGCTTCGCGAGCGCGCGATGCCCTGCTTTTTCGCAATCTTTACGACCGTTATCGGCTTTATGTCGCTAATTTTTTGCGATATAAAACCCGTAATTTCTCTGGGAATTATGATGAGCGTAGGCATCAGTATCTCGCTAGTTACGGCGTTTGGAGTATTCGGCGCGGTTATGTCGCTGCTAAAGCGTACGCACAATAATCGCAGCTTCGAGCAGCACTTTAAATTTACCCTTTGGTGCGCCGAAACGGCGCTACGCAGCAGAGGCGCGGTCTATGGCGTATGCGCTGCGGCGGTGATCTTTGGGCTGTACGGTATCTCGCAGCTGCGCGTCGAAAACAGCTTCATCGGCTACTTCAAAAAAAGCACCGACATCCGCGCAGGCATGGAGGTCATCGATACAAATCTCGGCGGAACAATCCCGCTTGATATCGTCGTTAAATTTAAAAGTGCAGGCGGCGCAGATACTGCTAGCGGGAGTGAAAATTCCGCAAGCGGTAGCGCAAATTTTAAGAGCGGCGAAAATTCCAATCCCGCAGGGCAAAATTCTATCGCGCATAATTCCGCTACTAAGAATTCTACCGCCACAGCGCAAAATTCTATTGCAGGAAATTCCATACCTCAAAGTTCCGTTGCCGCGGCGCAAAATTTCAATGATCAAAATTTTACCGAGCAAAGCTCCTTCGCGGCAGCACAACCAAGCGAAGCCGTGAATTCAGATCAGACCCATGCCGCAAATTTAGAGCGGAATTCCACTGCGAGCGACGATTTTGGCGATTTTGAAGCTGAATACGCCGCCAACGAAAACAAGCCGCAGTATTGGTTTACCTCCGAAAAGATGCGTATCATCGGCAAAATAGATGATTTTTTGAAGGACAAAAACGTCACGGGACACGAGTTTATCGGCAACGTAAGCTCGCTCGCATCGCTTTTAAAGCTCGGCAAGCAGATTAATCAGGGGCGCGATCTGGACGATCTGAGCCTTGCTCTAATCTACTCTGAAATGCCCGCAAACTACCGCGAAATGGTGCTTTCACCTTTTGTAAATATCGAAGCGAGCGAAGCACATTTTAGCGTCCGCACGATAGACAGCGATCCGCGCTTACGCAGAGCAAAATTCCTAAAAGATCTGCAAAGCGGGCTAAATTCTTTGCTCGAGGGCGAGCAGGCAAGCGCGCAAATTAGCGGCATAATGGTGCTTTATAACAATATGCTTCAAAGCCTGATGAGCTCGCAGATAGACACCCTGGGTATCACCGTGCTCGTGCTTTTCGTGCTTTTCGTGATCATCTTTCGCTCGCTTTCATACGCGCTTATCGCGATCATAGTAAATTTAATCCCGCTTTGCGCCTGCTTCGGCATCATGGGCGTTGCGGGCATCCCGCTGGATATCATGAGTATCACGATAGCGGCGATCAGCATCGGTATCGGCGTGGACGATGTCATCCACTATATCTATCGCTACAAGCGCGAGTTTGCGCGCCTGGGCGACGAGGCCGCGGCTATCCGCGCGAGCCACGCAAGTATCGGATACGCGATGTATTATACGTCGTTTGCGATCATTTTGGGCTTTAGCGTGATGATGATGAGTAATTTCTGGCCTACGATCTACTTCGGGATGTTAATATGTCTGGTGATGAGCCTGCTTCTTTTAGGCGCGCTCATAATTCTACCGTCGCTAATAATGAGCCGAAAGGGCTTAAAATTTAGCCTCTTTAAAGCTAAATAAATTTTATCTCGCTATAATTCTCGCATTTGGAGAGGATGGCGACCTGGTGGCGTCTGCGGACTTCAAATCCGATAGGAGGGCGGTTGACCGTTTTCCGGGGGGTTCGATTCCCTCCCTCTCTCGCCGAATTCTTTCATCAAATTTCACCTTTGCATTCTTGATCTCTAGCGCTTTGCGAATTTATTTCAAATTTCGGCTTTAAATTTATACATGTTTAAGCAGGGAGGGGGTAGCATTATTTTTAAAATTTATCTCAAAGGAGCGAAGATGAAATATACGTTAGGCGCCGCGCTAGCGGCATTGATTTTAGTAGGATGCGGCGAGGATGAGATAGGGCTCGTGAAAAACTACACTCTGTCCGATTTTAAGTCTATGAGTATCGGCGCGGCGATCGAGGGCTCGAAAATCTGCAAAAATATTACCTGGAGCAAAGAGGAAAACGGCGGATTAAAGACGGTTAAGATGGTTTGCGACGTGGATATGGAGAAAGTAAAGGTCGATGTAGATGCCTTTAACAAAAAATATAAAGAGGCTATGCTAAACACGTCTTTAAGAGGTGCCGTGCTTTTCTATAAAGATAAATCTGATGATAAACAACAGCGTTTACTTAAATTGGCAAATGAACATTGCAAAATAAATGAGACGAAATTTCAAGAGGAGCTCAAAGACAGAGGCAAAATAGATTACTCATTTCAAAAAAAGCCAGTTGATTGCGACGATAAATTAAAAGATGAAATACTAAAGGATGGTGAACCAAAAACTTCTGCGATTTATATGAGTAATATTATTGATTCATTAGAAGACGTCGCTTATTATTCGCAGCTAACGCCTAGCCAAATAAGGCTACAGCTTGGAAGGGCAGCAGAGCTGCCGCCACAGGCTGCGATCGAATTAAATTTTATCGTGAATGCCGATAAGAGCGTAAGTTTATCGGATAAATTTATAGTGACTAAAGATATAATTGATGATGTTATTAAGATAAGATCGGCATTTAATAATAGAAAAACGGCGGAAGACGCCCTTGCAACTTTCTACGAAAGACAATAAAATTTTATCTGAATTTTTAAAAGACGTTTCGGCTCGGAAGCGTTTCCGCAAAAGACGATAGCATTATTTTGCGGCTCAATTTGACGAAATTTTAAATTTGAGCCGCCTTGCGTCAAAATTTCATTATTTCATTCAAATTTGACGCGGGCTTTTAAATTTAAAAAGCGCGACGGAAGTAGCTTCGCCCGCCGCGCCGTAAAATTTTAGCCCGAATACAAGCTTATTTGTCGTGTCCTTGCAGATACGCGATCGCGCTAAGTGCGGCAACCGCGCCGTCGCCTGCCGCGCAAACGACCTGTTTAGGCGCATCCTGTCTCATATCGCCCGCCGCAAATAGCCCGTGTACGCTTGTTTGCATCTTTAAATTTACCGCGACTTGTCCGCCTGGCGTGACGTCGCAGATAAACTTGCCGCTTTCGTCTTTTAGCACCTCGTTTCGTACGTCAAGCCCCACAAATACGAAGATCCCAGGCAGCTGCAGCTCGCGCGCGGCGCCGCTTGTTTTATCCTTGACTACGACGCCAGTTACGCCGCTTACATCGCCTTTTATCTGCTCTACGAGCGCGTTTGTGATGAGCTCGATATTTTCACTTTCGCGCACCTTTTGCACGGTAGAAGGCGCGGCTCGAAACTCATCGCGACGGTGAATCAGATAGACTTTAGAGCAAATTTTAGCTAGATACAGCGACTCCTCTAACGCCGTGTCGCCGCCGCCGAGGACGGCAACCTCTTTGCCCTTATAAAAAAATCCGTCGCAGGTCGCGCAAGTGCTGACGCCGCGACCAAAAAACTCATCCTCACCCTTGATTCCCGCGCGGCGCGGAGTAGAGCCGGTAGCCACGATAACGGCGCGCGCGCGACGTGTTTGATCGCCCTCGAGATAGATCGTAAAATTTCCGTCGCCGTCTTTTGAGACGCGCAGCACGCGCACCATCTCATGCTTCAGCCCGAAGCGGAAGCACTGCTCCTGCCAAGGCGCCATAAAGCTCATCCCATCAGTCACCGCAGCAACGCCTGGGTAGTTTTCCATCTCGGAGCTTGAGGTAATCTGCCCGCCGGGCATACCCATCTCAAACATCACGACATCCTTTAAACCGCCTCTTGTAGCATAAAGCCCCGCCGCTAGCCCCGCAGGACCGCCGCCAATAATTGCTAAATCTAACATTTTTTCTCCTTAATTATTTTATTAAGTAAAGCCGCGAGCGTTAAATTTACGAATTTAATTAATAAAACGATGAGTGGGAGAAGAAAGGGCGAAAGCCGCCCTTTTAAAATTTACAGAAGCGAGTTTAGCTTGTCGGCTATGATCTGCTTGGATTGCGCGCCGATGAGCTGAGCTTTTAGCTCGCCGTCTTTGAAAAATAGTATCGTTGGGATCGAGCGAACGCCGAACTGCACCGCAAGATCCTGCGCTTCGTCGGTATTTACTTTGCAAATTTTAGCCTTGCCGTCGTAATCGTTCGCAAGCTCCTCGATGATCGGGGCGATCATACGGCACGGTCCGCACCAAGGCGCCCAGAAATCGACTAGCGCGACACCCTCTTTAGTAACATCGAAATTCTCCGAAGTAAGCTCTATATACTTTCCCATAATGTTCTCCTTGTGTTAAAATTCTGCGGATTATAGTTCATTATCTTAAATAAATAATAAAAATTCTAATTTAAAAAGATATGTTGGCGATAAATTTTATCTGCTTTGGATAAACTTCCACGACATCGATCTGCCACGGCTCGTCCTTATCGCAGCTCATCAGATAAAATTCCGCCGCCTTTAAAATTTTAGCCATCTTAGCGCCCGTCACGCGCTCTGCGGCGTCGTAATCGCCGCTCGTGGCCTTTACTTCTACGAAGTGCAAAATGCCGTCTTTGCGCGCGACGATGTCGATCTCGCCGAAGCGGCAGCGGAAATTTCGCTTTAAAATTTCAAATCCTTCGCCGCGTAAAAATTCCGCCGCACGGTCCTCGCAGGCAAAGCCGAAAAGATATTCTTTTAAGCTCAATTTAGCTTTCGATCCTGATCATAAAAGGCTTTTGCGTGATGAAATTTTCGCCGCTAATTACGCTTATTGCGCGCTTGATATCCTTCTCACAGCACGTATGCGTCGTGAAAAACAGCGTCACTTCCTCATCCGTTTTGAGCTTCGGCTTTTGCAAAAAGCTGTCGATCGAAAGATCGTTTAAGCTCATAATGTTCGTAAGCTTCGCCAGCACGCCCTTCTCGTCGCGCACGCGCAGCCTGAAATAATACTTCGTGCGGATCTGTTCGCTTGGCAAAATTTGCATAAAATTTTCACTCGGCAAAATTTTATAGCCGAGCATCGGATTTTTATTATCGCGCGCGATATCGATAAGATCGCTTATAACAGCGCTTGCCGTAGCGCTTCCGCCCGCGCCAGGGCCGTAATACATACTCTCGCCGACGCAGTCTCCGTAGATGCTCACGCCGTTCATCACGCCATCGACTTTTGAGAGCATTTGATCCTTTGAAATGAGCGCAGGATGGACGCGCAACTCGACTTTATTATCACACGCGCGCTTGGCTACCGCAAGCAGCTTGATTATGAAGTCGAATTCGCGCGCAAAATAGATATCCTCCTGCGTGATCTCCTCGATCCCCTCGATTAGGATATCTTCTGGGTCGCCGTGCACGCCGTATGCGATGCTAGCTAAGATCAAAAGCTTATGCGCCGCGTCGAACCCGCCGATGTCAAAGCTAGGATCGGCTTCGGCGTATCCGAGCTCTTGAGCTCGCTTTAGCGCATCCTCAAATTTCTCGTTTTTTTGCATCATATTCGTAAGGATGAAGTTGCTCGTGCCGTTTACGATGCCGATTATCTTTTCGATACGATTGGCGCTTAGGCCCTCGCGCAGGGTTTTGATGATCGGAATTCCGCCCGCTACGCTCGCTTCAAAGCCAAAAGGCGTATCGCCCGCCAAAGCCTGGAGCTTGTAGCGATGATAAGCCAAAAGCGCCTTATTTGCTGTAACGACCGCCTTTTTACGCTTTAAAATTTCACTTACGACCTCGTAGGGCTTTTCTACCCCGCCCATAAGCTCTACAAAAACGTCGATGTCATCGCGCTCGATGATACTTCGCGCGTCGCTGCTAAGAGGAATTTGCACGCCCCTTTTTTTGCTCGTATCGCGCACGAGCCCGATTACGGGCTCTATGCTAACGCCTGCGCGCGCAAGGATGATATCTTTGTTTTTGATCAAAATGTTTGCAACTTCGCTACCTACGGTGCCGACGCCTAAAATCGCTACCTTCATCAGATCTCTTTCAAATATTTTTTTATATTTCTAGCGGCCTGGCGGGTCCTGTTTTCGTTTTCGATAAAAGCGATCCGCACGTAATCGTCTCCCGCCGCGCCAAAGCCCACGCCCGGGCTTACGGCGACGCGCGCCTTGGTAAGAAGCTGCTTGGAAAACTCCATACTCCTTAGATGAGCCGCCGCAGGCGGTAATTTCGCCCACGCAAACATCGACGCGCTAGGTTTAGCGATCTGCCAGCCCGCGTCCGCAAAGGCGTCAATCAAAAAATTCCTACGCTTTTCATAGCTCGCGCGGATCTGCTCTACGCACTCCTGCGGCCCGTCCAGCGCGATCGTGGCGGCTACTTGGATCGGCGTAAACATACCGTAATCAAACCACGATTTGATCTTTTTAAGCGCGGCGACTAGCTTTTTGTTGCCGCTAACAAAACCCACGCGCCAGCCCGCCATATTGTAGCTTTTAGAGAGAGTGTACGCCTCGACTGCGACATCCTTCGCACCCTGAATCTCAAAAATGGACGGCGTTTTGTAATCATCAAAAGCGATCTCTGCGTAAGCGATATCGCTGATGATATAAAACCGCTCCTGCCGCGCCATCGCCACGAGCCGCTCGTAGAAGCTCTTTTGCACGACGACGGTGGTAGGGTTATGCGGGAAATTTACGACGACATATTTTGGACGCGGAATGCTCTCGTCGAAGGTTTTTTGCAGATCGATGAAAAATTTATTCTCATTAAAATTTAAATTCTCATCATAGGCAAGCGGGATTTTAACGACGTTGCCGCCCGCGATGATGAAAGCTTGAGTATGTATCGGATACGCGGGATCAGGCACCACCGCGACATCGCCAGGATTTACGATCGCGCTAGTTAGATGCACGAAGCCCTCTTTAGAGCCCATCACCGCGACGATCTCGCTTTCCGGATCTAAGATCACGCCGTATTTGCGCTTATACCAATTCGCGCACGCAAGTCGTAGCTTGTAGATGCCCTGGCTTACGGAGTAGCCGTGCGTCTTATCCTTTTGCGCGCTTTCGCAAAGCTTGTCGATTATATGCTGCGGCGTCCTGCCATCGGGATTTCCCATCGAAAAATCGATTATATCCTCGCCGGCTCTGCGCGCCGCCATTTTTATGGCATTGACCTCGGCAAAAACGTAATTGGGCAAACGCTCGATTTTTGAAAAACGGATTTCGTCAAACATCTCAAACCTCTTATCTTAAAGTAATTTTCAAGCTTTATTTAAAATTTAGCGCCTTAAACGCGCGATCTGCTCGTACCGCACGGAAGCTAAAATTTCAAGCTTTAGCAGCGATGCGGCGGCGCTTTTATATCGCTAAGGCGTTTAAAACCCTTGCCTCGCTAAAATTTTAAAAAACCGCGGGGGCATTGATTGTTTAAATTTAGAGCATCGCGGTCCTTTGTGACGCTGTTTAAATTTACGTCCGATCAAAACGATAACGATCAAAGCTTCCATTTTGCACGGCGCCATGGACGACGCCTCTTAAATTTAGCGCTCTACCTCAAGCGCCCGCACCGCTTGAAATTTTATCGCACCGTTAAATTTTATCTACGCCACTTGGAATTTTATCCAAGGCAACACGATTCAAACTTTTTAAATTTACAGCCGCGAGGTTAAATTTAAACCGAGCACCGTAGCAAGCTGAAATTTTACCCTCGGCAGCGGCGAAATCCTACGAGTGAAAAACTACGCGCGCGCGAGAGCTTTACCACTTCTTGCCCTTGTTTAGGCGCAGAAACTCATCGTTTGAAATTTTAGTGACGTTTCCGTCTTTGACGCGGAGTTTTTGAGTATTTTTTTCGTTGAAGCTCACGTTGCCGTCCGCTTTGCCGAGCTCAAACATCCCATGACCGGTAGAGATTAGCAGTTCCTCATCTCCTTGCGAAGCGACGACGTAAGGGGCATTTATGACCATCTCACGCTTCTTGCCGCTTTTTAAATCAATGATGCCAATCCACATCTTGCCGCGCGGGCTAAGCACGATGTCTTTGCTGGGTGCGGGCGCGCTTTGCGTGGCGTTTTCGTCGGTAGAATTTTCCTCAGTCTTAATGCTCGCGCGTTCGATCCTGATAGAGCGGTCCAGCGCATTAAGCGAGCTTAAATTTTCATCCGCAACAGCGGCTGCATTGGCATCTGACTTTAATGCGAATTTTTCATCTGTAGCGTTGTGCGAAACGACGTCGATACCGATGTTTTCAAGCTTTTTTTGAGTATTGTTTACAATCGGGGCGTCCGAGTAGGTGGTTTTGTTTTGCTCCCATAAAAGCGAGCCCAAAAACTCGCCGAAGCTTTTATAAAGTCCGAAATAAAAGATTGCGCCTATGATTAGCACCATCGCAAGCAGCCATAAAAGCCAACCGCTGCCGCTTTTGTTAGGGCTGACCCTTTGACCATAAACCTGCTCGACTTTGGCCTTTTTAACGGGCGCAAAGCTCGCTTTGGCGCTCTCAAACTCGCTAAGCCAGTCTGATAGATCCAGCCCGAACTCGCGCTCTAAAATTTTAATATAGCCCCTAACATTAAAATTTGCCAGCTTCTCAAAGTCTTTGTTTATGATGTATTCTAAATTTTGCGCGTCGATGCGCGTCGTACGCGCTATCTCGATCAGATCCATAGATTTTAATTTATCTAGATCGCTGCTTTTTGGCTGCTGTGTTTGCTCCGGCTTCTCGGTTTGTTCCGCCTGCTCGTCCGTATTATTTAGCTTCTCTTTTATTTCTTCCATTTAAAATTCCATCGCATAATATCGCAAATGCCGCGCTTACGTTAAGCGAATCCCAGCCTTCGCGCATCTTTATCGATACCGCGCAGTCGCATTTTTTAAGTGCCCTAGCGGGTATCCCCTCTTCTTCGTTTCCCATTACGAGTGCATTTTTCGCGCCGAGCTCTAACTCCTTAAAGCTCGTCCCGCCAGCACTCGCGGCGTAAATTTCAAAGCCGCTTTGTTTAAGCTCGTTTAGCACGCTAAGCCCGTCTGCGGCCTTAACGACGTTTAGCTCATACGCCGCGCCCGAACTTGCGCGCACTACGCCTGCCATATTTAGATTATTTGCGACGACGATCACGCTGTCCGCGCCCAAAGCATAGGCGCTGCGCATTATCGCGCCGATGTTTCCGACATCGGTAAGCCCATAAAGGATCGGCACGAATTTATCGTCTTTGACGCTGGCTAGATCGCCGAAGCTAAACTCCTCCACCTCGGCTAAAAAGCCTTGATGGTTGCCGCCGCGAGCGAGGGCTTGAGCTTTTTTCGCATCGGCGCGCTCGATTTTTACGCCGGTCGCGGCGATCTTTTTAAAAATTTCTTTCTCGCACTCCTTTGCAAGGATGATGCGGATAAATTTCTGCGGATGCCGATTTAAAAGGTGCAAAAACAGCTGCTTGCCGTAAATAATCATTTTGGGATTTTAGCGAAAAACGGTTAAAATATGACTTAGCGTATCAAATTTTTATATATTTCTTTGGCGGGTTCGCCGTTTATTTTTGAGAGCAGTTTCGCTTTTATTTTCGGCGCGATCTCAAGCGAGAGAATATCTTCCTGCGTGATTTTTTCAAAGCTTTTCTCGCCTGCGCCGTCAATCACGACGCACCATTCGCCGTTTAAATTTGCGCTTTTTAGCTCTAGCAAGACCTCTGCGGCACTACCAAAAAATTTTGTTTCAAATTTTTTTGTAGCTTCTTTGATCGCAAAAATTTTGCGTTTCGCGTCGATCCCCGCGATCTGCTCTATTAGCTTTACCACGCGCTTGGGAGATTCGTAAAGCACGCACGGATAGGGGCTTTGCATTAAATTTAGGATCTGAGCTTTTCGCTGCGCGCCATCATTATTCAAAAAGCCTAAAAAGCTAAATTCTTTCTCCACCAGCCCGCTTGCGGCGGCTGCGAGCAGCAGAGCGTTTGCGCCGCTAAGCACCTCGTAAGGCACGCCGCTTCGCTGCGCAAATTTTACGAGCGCAATTCCAGGATCGCTGATGCAAGGCATGCCGGCGTCGCTTACGTATGCGCAAGCTTTTTCGCGCAGAAGCGCCGGATTAAAGCTCGCGAAAAACTCCGCTTCATTGTGCGTGTGCAGAGAGTAAAACTGTGAAATTTTAAATGAAATTTGAAATTTATCGGATAATAAGTTTAGAAGTTTTTTTGAAACCCTCGTATCCTCGCAGATTAGGATTTCGCAGCTTTGCAATACCTCAAGCGCGCGGCTCGAGATATCGCTTAAATTTCCTATCGGCGTAGGAATGAGATATAGCAACTATTTCATTCCGTATTTTTGCTTAAATTTCTCGACGCGGCCCGCGCTATCTACGATCTTCTCGCTGCCGGTGAAAAACGGATGGCAATTGGAGCAGATATCGACGCGGATCTCGGCCTTGTTCGAGCGCGTTTTAAAAGTGTTTCCGCAAGCGCAGGTAACGGTCGTTTCGACAAAGTTTGGATGGATATCTTTTTTCATTTTTGATCCTTTTTGATGATTTTAAAAGGCAATGATTATACAACTTTTTTATCTAAAAAGCAAATTTAAAGGGTTTTAAAAAAACTCTGGGCAAAGCGCGAATTTACTTTTTGAACATGCTTTTTGGACGCGAAAATTTTAAAATTTAGCCCGTTTTGCGAGTAAAATTTTATTTCACCGCGGCGTGCTGCGGCGTGCAAAATACAGCGCATAAAGATACGCTTCGGCAAATACGCGTCGCACGTTAAGCCGTCTATAAACATAGCGGATCGCGCAGAGTAAATTTTAAATTCCAAAATTTAAAGCGCGCGATCTTTTTAAATTTTAAAATTTGCCGAGCGTTTAAAACATCAACTTCGCGCAAGTTGCGATCAGCGCGGTGTTTGAGCGCAAAATATAAGGGCTATTAAGCGCATAGGCGTTTTTAAATTTCTCCCTTTCGCGCGGCGAAAACCCGCCCTCGGGGCCTACGAACGCAATCTCGTCACCGCCGAAAATGTCGATGTTCTTGCCGCCAAAATCGATCAGGCTTACGTTTTCATATCTTTGCGCTAGCTCGTCCGAGCCGCTTAAGACCTCGATCTGCATGATGGAATTTCGCCCGCATTGTTGAGACGAGTTGATCAAAATCCGCTCCATCCTCTGCGGATCGAGCCGCACGTTTTTCTGCGACAGATCGGCATAGACCAAAACAAGCCGCCCGACGCCCATCTCGTTTAGCGCAGGCAGGCTCTTTTCGATCACGGCGCTCTCGACGACCGCCCAAGCGACGCAAAAATCGTGGCTCGGCGTAAAAACCGAGCTTTTAAAAACTAAATTCAGAGCCGCGCCTTTGCGCGAAATTTCGACGATCTCATATAGATAACTCGCCCCGTCCTCAAGATTTCGCACGTCTATGCGCTCGCCCGCCCTTGCTCGCCTGACCTTTAGGTGTAAAAACTGATCATTCTGCAAAACTAGGCTCTGTTCGCCTGCAAGCTTATCGTAAAAATATACCATCAAATAACACTCGCTATCAAAATTATCGCTAAGCTTAGCCCCAAAATCACTCGCATTTTGCGCTGATACGGCGCAAAGTTTTGACTCAGATACGCGATTTTTAGCCGCTTGTACGACGCCGCGCTAAGTATGATCATCGCTAGCGTTGCAGCCGCCATGAAATAAATTCTAAAGCTCAGATCAAAGCGTAGTACCGGCAGCATCACGCTTCCGCTGATTATCAGCGCCGCGATGCACGAATAATAGATCGGCAAAAACAGCCTGATGCGCCTAAGAAATCTAAGCCCCGATCTGCTTTTTTGCTTTAAATTCCCAGCTTGCGGCGCGGAGGCGGCAGAATTTAAAGCCTTGCCGCGCGAGCAAAATTCCGCCGCCGCATCGATCTTAAGCTGGGTAAAAATCAGATAAATTATCGTTAAAATCGCCGTAGCTAGCGCGAAAAACTTATGAAAACCCAGGGCGCTTTGATACAGATAATCCATCACTTCCGCCGAGAGGTTAAATTTGCAGGATAAAATTTTGCGCGGCTAGAGCCGAAACGATCAAATTTCAACACAAATTTTTTCGGTGTGAGATAAAGCAAATCGGCTCCGCGCCTTTGAAATTTTAAAAACCATCCAAAGCAGCCACGGCTATTTGTTGCGTCAAAATTTACCGCGCGCTCTCTCAACTCTGGTTTCGCGCCGTATTTCTTGCGCCAAGAATGAAATTTCGCAGTTAGAGTTTTATAAAATTTAAAATTTTTCTGCACAGATCGCACGGGCAAAAAAGATATTAAAATCGCGCTTACGCGCCGCATACAAACAACGCAAATTTTAAAAATTTTCAAATTTAGCCGCCGATTTTTCAACGCTCCGTCCTATTCGGTCACCGGAAGCGGCAGCATATCGGCGTTTATATCGACTTTAGGCTCGCTAGGCGCGATGGGTACGTCCTTCGGCACCTCGCTATCTACCGGCGGCTTTTGCAAGGTGTCCTTTTTCTCATCATCGCAACCGCCCAAAGCAAGCGCGCAGACGAAAATCGCGCACGCGACAAAAACGCGCATAAACCCCGCGCCAAATTTAAAGAAATTTCTCATCAGCAATCCTTTGGATAGATGATTTTTTCGCCGCACAGAAGCTTTTGCCAAAGCTCCGGCTGCTTCCACTCCTCGCGCACGGCGGGCGAGAATTCTATCTCTTCCAGCGCGATCTCGCCCATCTGCGCGTTGTAGGCGTCCTCGCGGAAGCACTGCGCGTAGCCGGTCGCGGTTTCGTGCACGATGACGCTGTGAAGCTTTACTTCGCGCTCGCCGTTTTGCATCTGAGTTAGGCTCAAAAGTCGGTCAATTAGAACGAAAAAAATTCTACAAAACTGCTCCGCGCTCGGATTTAGCGGTATCTGTACCCAGCGCGCGCTGTGTTTTTTCAGATCCGCAATATAGCTCGCATCGTCGCGCGCATAGATCGTCGTAGCGTGGTCGAAACTATCGATAAGCTCGCGGATACCGAGCTTCATGTAACCGAAGTCATACACCATCCCCGCTTCATCCAAAAAATTTGAACTAAGTAAAATTTCGCATCTGTAGGAGTGGCCGTGGATGCTCGTGCGGCACCGCTTCGAGCCGCACAGGCGCACGATGTGAGCGTTTTCAAATTCGTATAATTTCCTGATTATCATACCCCGTCCTTCTCGCCCCAAATTCTAATGTGCAGGCGATCGGAGTAATTATAGCCGTTTTTTAGGCAAAAATCCACGCAAAATTGCGCGCCGCTTTCCAGCTCGCGACGATCTGCGCCGCGCGGCATGCAATAAACCTCGCTCTCGCACGCCGCTAAAATTTCTCTGATCTCGGGCTGCGCGTCAAACTCGGGCGAGATGACGAACTTGTAAAAACTATCCTTCGCATTTTGTTTTAAATTTCGCAGCGCGGCGAAGTTTAACCTGCGTTCGCGCGGCTCGGCGGAGTTTGAAAGCTTAGGCGAGACCGCAAAGACGGAGCTTTTGTAGGCGGGGAATTTTTCAAAATCCACTAAAATCGTGCCGTTGGTCTCAAAATGCACTTCGTATCCGCGTGCTAGCAGCTCGCAGATGAACTCGTAAAATAGCGCCTCCTTGTGATGTAACATCGGTTCGCCGCCGGTGATAATGATGATCGGCTTTTGATGAAGCTTAGCGCTCTGAGGCGATGCGGAGCTTTGCGGATTTAAATTTGAAGAATTTTGCGCCGCGAAATTTAAAGAATTTTCGCTCTTTAAATTTAAAGAATTTTTTGCGCTACCGTTTGGACGGGGAGGCGTTTGTGCGGCGGCGGAATTTAACGTATCGCTTTCAAAAAAAGACTCGGCGGCGCAAAAACCCGGTGCAGAGCAAGCAGGTGCGAAACAGGACGAACCTGATAAATTTGAAATTTTATTCAAAAGCTGCGCTAGATTTAAAATTTCTTCGTGCTCGAAGTGATTTGTAAAAACCGCGCGGATCGTATCGCAACCGCGCAAGATCTCGCCGGTCTTTGGCGAAACGCGCTCACCGCCGAAGCCCGCACAGCGCAGATTGCAGCCCGCAAAGCGAAAGAAAAACGCGAGCCTGCCTGCGTATTTGCCCTCGCCTTGGATACTTAAAAAGCTCTCTACGAGCCTCATCCGCCCGTCTCGTAAAATGCGCGACTTGAAATTTCATTCGAAGCGTCCGTCTGCCAGCGATTTTTTTCGGGCTTATTCGCTAAAATTTTAGCCAAAATTTCGGCGGCTGCGGCGATGTCGCCCTCTTTGACCGCCTTTTTGATACTTAGTGCGTCCTCGAAGTAAAGACAAGGGATCAAAAGCCCCTCGGCACTTAGTCTGATACGGTTGCAGCTCTCGCAAAAATCGTGCTTGTGCGGATCGATTATGCCGAAGGTGTAGCCGTCCCCGAGCGCGTAAAGCGACGCGGGCGAGCTTTGCGATTTCGGCAGAGCGGTAAAGATAAATTTACGCCTTAAAATATCTAAAATTTCGTTTGATTTTAAACCTGTAAGATCGCCGGCATGGGTGTTTTCCATAAATTCTATGAAGCGGATCTGACAATCCTTCTCGCGGGCAAATTCCAGCAAATAAATAAGCTCGTCGTCGTTGATGCCTTTTAGCGCGACGGTGTTTAGCTTGACTTTTAATCCCGCTTCAAGCGCGGCGTCAAGGCCTTCTAAGACGTTATAAAGCACGCCGCGCTGAGCTATAAATTTAGCCCGCTCCGGACGCAGAGAGTCAAGCGACATATTGATACGCTTTAGCCCTGCGTTTTTCAAGGCGCGCGCGTAGTTTTTGAGATAATATCCGTTGGTAGTAAGCGCAAGATCGATACCTGGGGCGTAATCCGCGATCATCTTTATAAAATCTTCGATCCCCTTTCGCACCAGCGGTTCGCCGCCGGTTATGCGGATCTTTTTCACGCCGCCGTCGATCGCAACCTTGACGAATAAAAACATCTCCTCAAAGCTTAAAATATTCTCACGCGGCACCCAGTTAAACGGCGTAGCAGGCATGCAATATCTACATCTGAAATTACACCGCTGCGTAACCGAAATGCGTAAATAATCGATCGTCCGTCCAAATTTATCAATTAGCATATTTTGCCTTAATATCAATTTGTGGCGATTATATAAAAAACAAAGCGATTTTGCAAAATTTTATTTTTATATTGCTCCGGCTATTTTCTTACCGAGCCGATGAGCTCTTTAAGCTGATCCAGAAGTGGTCTGATCTGCTTTTCTACCCGCTCGTCGATCATCGTAGGCACTACGTCTAGTCTTTGTTCTATCGTCTCGTCGATTACGTCGGCAATCGCGTTTATATCGATATTGGGAGCGACTTTGCCGCCCGAATCGATCATCTCTTTTAGCTCCTCGACCTTCTTTTTAAGCAGATAATTTTCCTGCATAGCGTCGGTCAGCACCTGATCGAATCGCTCGAATTTTTTATCCGCTTGCTTATCCTTAAAATATATGACGAAAAACATCAAAAATATAACGACGCAAAGTCCTAAAATGATGATAGTGTTAAGATCCATAGGGGTTCCTTAAAATAAATTTACAAAAATAAAAGCGAAAAACGCAATGCCCAAGTAGCCGTTGAGCGTAAAAAACGCGCGATCGATCTTACTAAAATCACTACGTACGATCCTATGCTCAAAGTACAGGATCGTCGCGCACGCAGCCACGCCAAGATAGGCAAAAAAGCCTAAATTTGCCGCCGCGCAAAACAGCAGCCAAAAAAGCACCGCCACGGCGTGAAAAATTTTAGAGATAAACATCGAAGCTTCCTTGCCGTAAAGCGCAGGGATGCTGTAAAGCCCTGCCGTGCGGTCAAATTCCATATCTTGAAGCGAATACAGCACGTCAAAGCCGCCTACCCAAAATACTACTCCAAAGCACAGCAGCACCGACCATAGCGGAATTGTGCCGCTAACGGCGATCGCTCCCGCAATCGGCGCAAGCCCTAAGCAAAAGCCTAGCATTAAATGCGCGGTCTCGCTAAAGCGCTTAAAATATGAATACCCGCCCAATGCCGCTAAAATCGGCATCGAAAGCTTAAGCGCCAAAGGATTTATAAGCGCCGAAATCGCTATGAAAACCACCGCGTTTGCGATGATGAAAAGCAGCAAATTCCCGCGTCCGATCCGTCCGTCCACGCTGGGGCGCGAAGCGCAACGCGGATTGGCGCGGTCGATATCTTCGTCCAAGTAGCGATTTAGAGCCATTGCGAAGCTTCTTGCGCTTACCGCGCATAAAATTCCTAAAAAAAGTAGCTTCCAGCCGAACCATACCGAGCCGTTTTGCAGCTTGCTCGCAGTAATCATCGCCGTAAAGATAAACGGCAGCGCGAAAACCGAGTGTTTAAAAACTATTAATTCGTTGATATCGGATAAAATTTCTTTAAATTTAGCCATTTCGCCCCTTATTTTGGGCACCATTGTATCAAAAAAAAGTAAGAATAGCTCTAAATTTGATATAATTTGAACGAAAAATTTACGAAAGGAAACGCCTTGAGCCAAAATCAAAACTCGCACGCAAGCCCGCAGATCGCGATCATCGGTACCACCGCAAGCGGCAAAAGCGATCTTGCGCTAAGCATAGCGTGCGAAATCGGCGCCGTGATTTTGAGCCTGGATTCGCTCTGCATTTACCGGCAAATCGACATCGCAAGCGCTAAGCCAAGCGAGGAGCAGCTGCGCGAGATCAGGCACTTCGGCGTAAATTTAATCTACCCAAACGAGTACTTCAGCGTCGGCGAGTTTATCAAAGAATACACAGCCGCGCGGGCTTTTGCAGAGCGTAGCGGTGCGCCTTTGATAATCACGGGCGGCAGCGGGTTTTATCTAAAGGCGATGCTAAGCGGGCTAGCGCCGAAGGTTCCCAATTTTAAAAGCGAAATTTCAAACGATGAAATTTACGCCCTAGCGCGGCGGATCGATCCGGAATTTGCCGCGAAATTTAGCGCGTCGGACAGCTTTCGTTTAAAAAAATGGCTAAGCATCTATAAATTTTGCGGCGAGGCGCCGAGTAAATTTTTGCGCGAGAACACCGCTCCGCCCGTCATTTCGGATATTAAAATTTTTGAGATCGACGCGCCTAAGCAGTGGCTTGCGCAGCGCATCGAAGCACGTACGAAGGCGATGTTTGAGCGCGGGCTTTTGGAGGAGGCGGAGTTTTTATTCGCCCGCTACGGCGCGGAGTGCAGGGCGTTAGGCTGCATCGGGCTAAAGGAGTGCGGGCAGCTTTTGCGCGGGCAGATCTCGCGGGCGCAGTGCGAGCAGCTCGTAAGCCTTCATACAATACAGCTTGCAAAGCGCCAACGTACCTTCAACCGCTCGCAGTTTGCGGATAAAATTTCGGCGCCGCCGCAAGAGCTGAAGCGTAAAATTTTAAAGCTCCTCCGCCGCGAGATTTAAAATCGAAATTTATCAAAATTTGTACTCTTGCTAGAAAGCAGCGGGACAAGGAAGTAAAATTTAGATTTTAAATTTACCGCGCCGGTCGCATCTTTAAAATTTTGCGGGTATGCTTCAAGCCCTGCATGGCGCGAAATTTCGATTAAATTTAATCGCCTTCGCAAATATCAAAGCTAAATTTATCGTTGTCAAGCCTACTGAAATTTTGATTTTCCGCGCTTGCATTGCGCTTGAAAATAAAGGCGTAGCCGTATTTCTCGAAGTTCTGCGAGCTGTTTTTTAGCCCCAGGGCGCAAAGCTCGTAAGTGCCGCTTTGCAAGCCGAGCTTGAGCGTGGAATTAAATTTTCGTATCTTGCCCGCAACGCCGCTTTGACACTCATAGCCTAGCTCGAGTTCGCCGCTTTTTAGCTTATCGAAACGATGCTGCAAAGCATCGAAGCTCGCTAGGATCGCGGAGTCGCTTTGCGGGGCGAAATACAACTTATCGCGCTTGAAAGCTACTTCGTAGCCCGCAGGCGGCGCAAACTCCTCGTCCATGCAAACGAAGATCTCATAGCTGCGCACCGTAAGCGGGTAGAAGGGTAAAGCTTTAGCGCCCTTTACGGCGTCATAAAACAGCTGCTTGTGCGCGTCCCAGTAGCTTAGAAGCTTTTTTGCTCTGCATTTTCGCTCCTTTAAAAACTCACTCAAATCGCGCACATCAAGCAGCGCAAAACCGTAGCCGTCAGCACTTAGCTCGCCCAAAAACATATCTCTCCTTGTTGGCAAAGCGCGATGGGTTCAATTCGCGCTTAAAATTTTAGCTCAATACCCGCTTAAAAAGACGAAATTATTTACCGCACCGGTTAGGAATTTCACTAAAAACGGCGCCAGCACGCATGCTACGCTAGCTAGCACGACGGCAAATTTTATCTGCACCGAGACCGCGCTCAGCGAGCCGTCAAGCTCCGCGTCCTCCCGCGGCTCGTGCAAAAACATACGCACGATGAGGCGCAGGTAGTAATACAGCGCGAGCGCGCTATTTACCGCCATGATGACGGCAAGGGCGAAGTAGCCCGAATTGACCGCCGCGCTCAGCAGATACATCTTGCCCCAAAACACGCTAAACGGCGGAATACCCGCAAGCGAGAGCATAAAGATCGCCGCGCATAGCGCAAAGAGCGGATGGGTGCAGATCAGTCCGTCAAATTTCTCAAACTGATGCTCGAAGCGAGCCGCGAAATTAGAGCTTTGCGCGCAAATTTCGGCGCCTGGCTCGCAAGTTTCAGTGCCGAAAAGGGTTGCTTCCGCGCCGGGCTCGCTCGCTTTAAAATTTTGCTCGTTTTCTTTGGAATTTTGCTCGCTTGCCTTAAAGCTCCGCTCGCCGCAAGCTAAATTTTGTCCGTTCCCGCCTAAATTTAACTCATCGGCAGAGTCTGCTAACTCGTGATTTTGCGAAAAAGAGAGCTTTGTGTTTGAGATAAAATTCTCCTTCTCCTCGCTGTTTGCATTTAAATTTAAAGGGACGCTTTGGGTTTTAAATTTTAAATTTAACGAGCGCGCGCGCCTTTGCCGTACGCACCATATGAAGGCAAACGCCCCGAGATTCGCCACGGCGTATAGGATCCAGTAGGTGAAAAGCGCCGCATTTGCCTGCGTAGAGCCGATCACGATCGCGCAGAGTACGAAGCCCGCGTGCGAAACGGAGCTAAAAGCAAGCATCCGTTTGACGTCGCGCTGCACGAGCGCCATAAGGTTTGCTAGGCTCATCGTAACCACCGCTACGACGTAGAGCACGATGTTTAGCCACTGCACGCCGATACTTCCCAGCGCTTCAAACAGCCTGATCGCTACGACAAAGCCCGCGATTTTGGGTACTACGGACATAAAGCCCGCCATAGCCGAGCTCGCGCCCTCGTAAACGTCAGGCGTCCAGGTATGAAACGGGATCAGCGAGAGCTTAAATCCTATCGAGACGATCATAAATGAGCAGGCGGCGAAAAGCAGGACGCTGGTTTGTAAATTTGAACTCTTAGCGATCTGCGCGATGTTTGAAATTTCCATAGAGCCCGTCGATAGAAAAAACATCGCCGCTCCGAATGCGAAAAACCCGGATCCCAGCGCGCCCATTATGAAGTATTTTAGCGCCGCTTCGACTGATCTGGCGCGATTATGAAGAGCGATTAGCGTATAAAGCGCCAGCGAACCCGTCTCAAGCCCAACGAGGATCATCATTAAGCTTTCGCTCGCGACCATAAACTCATAGCCCACGAGCACGAATAAAAACAGCACGAAAAACTCCGCAGTGTGGTACTCGTGCGCGCTTCTTGCACCCAAAGACAGAAAGATGAAAAATATCGAACCTGCGAGCATGATAAGCATCGATAGCGTCGCGATTCCGTCCACCAGCATCACGTCGAAAAGCCCGCGTATGCCGCTGTTGTATCCAAAAACGAGCCCGAAGCCCAGAGCTAGTGCTAGTATCGTGATGACGGCGTAAAATTTATACGATAGCGTGCGCGCAAAAAGCGAAACCGCGAGCATCAGCAGAGCAAATCCTCCGAGTATCGCCATAGGCGCGATCGAGGCTAAATTTAAAAGATTATTTTGCATCGCTTCTTACCTTAAAATTTGCTTTTTCCATATAGGCGCGGGTCGCGGTTTGAGAGGCTTTGTTAAACATCAGCTCAAGGCTTTGCGTCACGCTAGGCTCGATACTCTTTAGCATTAAATTCGGCGCGACACCAAGCACTACCACCAGCACGCAGATCGGGATGATAGAGCAAAGCTCGGTTCTATTTAGATCGCTTAGCTTTTTATTCTCCTCATGCACGAGAGCGCCGAAGAAGGTCTTTTTATAAAGATTCATCGAATAGATCGCGCCCATTATTATGCCGAGTCCGCCCAAAAGCGCATAGCTAAAGCTTATTTTAAAAATTCCTACAAGGCTTAAAAATTCTCCCACGAAGCCGATCGTAAGCGGAAGGCCTATCGAGCCTAGTAGCACGACGCAAAAACAAAACGCATAAAGCGGCATCACCCGCGCAAGCCCGCCGAACTCGCCAAAAAGCTTCGTGTGCCTGCGGTCGTACAAAAAGCCCACGAGCATAAAAAGCCCGCCGCTTACGATACCGTGGCTGATCATCAAAAATACCGCTCCGCTAATTCCTTCGCGGCTCATTGAAAAAATTCCAAGCATTATGACGCCCATATGCGCGATCGAGCTATACGCGATTACCTGTTTGATGTCCTTTTGCGCAAAGGCGATGAAGCTCGCGTAGACGATCATAACGATCGCTACGGCGCACATCATCCCGCTAAAATAGACGCTCGCATCCGGAAACAGCGGTAGCGAAAATCGCACGAAACCGTATGTGCCCATCTTAAGAAGCACGGCGGCAAGCAGAACCGAGCCTATCGTAGGAGCCTGCCCGTGCGCGTACGGAAGCCAGGTATGAAAAGGAAAGCAAGGCGTCTTGATCGCAAAGGCGATCGAAAATGCCAAAAATAGAGGAATTTGCGTACCAAGCGGCAACGATAGGCTCTGCCAGTTTAGGATATTAAAGCTATACTCTCCCGTAGCCTCGTGATAGAAATAGCTCATCGCTACGAGTCCAACGAGTAGAAACATCGAGCCTAGGAAGGTGTAGATGAAAAATTTTACCGCAGCGTAAATTCTTTTGCCGCTGCCCCACGCGCCGATGATGTAGAGCATCGGAATGAGCGAAAGCTCCCAAAAGATGTAAAACAAAATCGCATCCAGCGCCACGAAAACGCCCACCATCGTCATCTCTAAAAACAGAATGCAGATGATTAAATTTTTGGCGCGCTCTTTGATACTTAGGCTAAGTAGCGCCAAAAAGGTAACCAGCGTGCTTAGGATCACTAAAAACAGCGAAATTCCATCCACACCGATAAAGTAGTTGATGCCGTATTCGCTTATGAAAGGGTGCAGTACGCTAAATGCGATGCCGTCCACCGGCTCGTAGAGTATCCACAAAACGAGCGAAAGCACGAACTCTATAAAACTCATCGTAACGGCGTAGGTCTTGATGCTCGCTTCGTCGATCAAAAAACCCAAAACCGCAGCTACCGCCGGGAAAAATATAACCAAACTTAAAAAGTATTCCATGCCCACCTCACAGCGCAAACGCCAAAATCAGCAAAATGAAAGATCCCAAAACCATCCACCTTAAATTTGCGCTCAAATCTCCGCTATTGCTTACGCGATCCGCACCCTCGCCGCTTTTTACCGCCACGCGAGCGATCAGATCGACGCTGGCGTCTATGATCGCGCCGTCGCATTTAGCGCAGATCTCGCTAAGCCTTTCGTATCCGCGCACGATCACGCGCTCGTAAATTTGCGGGATAAAATACTGCGCGATCAAAATTTTATAAAATTTACAGTTCTTTAAATTCAGGCTAAATTTACCCTTGCCGTATGTCCAAATCGTTCCGATTGCCACCGCGCTTATCATCGCTAGCGTTAGGGCGATCAAAATTACCTCTACGCCGTGCGGAATTGAAATTTTAAAGCCCGGCAGTATGCTAAGCACGAACTCCGCAAAATCGTGCTCAAAAAAGCCCGCTATCACCGCAGGCACGGCCAGCACGCCCATCGCGATGAGAGCAAATCCTTTCGCCTCGTGCGGATGGTGCGAGTATTTTGCCTTACCGAAAAACACGAGCATTATCAGCCGCACGCTGTAAAATGTCGTCATCGCAGCGCCTGCAAACAGAAGCGCCCAGATAAAATACGCGTCCGCGCTCCACGCCGCTTCTAAAATTTTATCTTTTGAGAAAAAACCCGCGAATGGATAAAATCCGCAAAGCGCGAGCGAGCCTATACACATTAAAATTGCCGTAGGCCGCATAAACTTATATAATCCGCCCATATTTTGGATGTTTAGATCGTCCTTCATCGCGTGCATTACATTGCCCGCGCCCAAAAATAGAAGCGCCTTGAAAAACGCATGCGTCGCCAGATGAAATAGCGCGATCCAATACGCCCCGAATCCCGCAGCCACAAACATATAGCCAAGCTGCGAGAGCGTGGAATAGGCGATGATTTTTTTAAGATCGTTATGAACCAGCGCCATCGATGCCGCAAAAACCGCCACGAAAGCGCCCAAGCAGACGATAAAGCCGCTTACTTCTGGCGCAAGTGCGAAAATAGAGTTTGCGCGGACCACCAAATAAACGCCCGCCGTAACCATCGTCGCTGCGTGAATGAGCGCAGATACGGGCGTCGGACCAGCCATCGCGTCGGCTAGCCAGGTATGAAACGGAAACTGCGCGCTTTTGCCCATCGCGCCGATAAATAAAAGCGCTGCGATCAGGGTTAAAATTTCAGGCTCCAAGCCCGCCGCATTTGCAAACACTACCTCATACCGCAGCGAGCCGAAGCTCAAATAGATCAAAAAAATTCCAAGCAGCATCCCAAGATCTGCGATACGGTTCATTATGAAAGCTTCGTTGGCGCACCAGCTGTAATTGCTCCTATCATACCAAAAGCCGATCAGCAGCCACGAGCAGAGTCCGACCCCCTCCCAGCCGATGAAAAGCCCTAAAAAATTATCGCTCGTTACCAAAACCAGCATCGAAAATACGAAAAGCCCCAGGAAGCTGAAAAATTTAGCGAAGTTTTCATCATCCCACATATAGTAGATTGAATACACATGCACGACGCTGGATACGATGCCTACAACCACCATCATCACCGCACTTACGCTATCTATGAGAAAGCTAAATTTTGCGTCCAAAAATCCGGTGCTTATGAAATCGGCTAAGCTTACGCTGATTAGGCGGTTGTCAGAGACGAGCTCCATCAAAGCAAGCGACGCGATAGTGCTTAAAATCACCAGCGCCGAGCAGATTACGCCAATAAACATCTTATCTTTGGCGCGAATGAAAACGCCTGCGAAGATCGCCGAGGCAAGCGGTGCGAAAAGGGCGATTAAAAGCCACACAAAAACGGTATCAAGCATCCGGTCCATCCTTGGAAGGATTTTTAAAATTTACGAAGCTGTCAAGTTCGATGCTGCCCGTTTTCTTATACCACAAGATGAGTAGTCCAAGCCCCACGGCCATCTCGCTCGCAGCGATTGCGACGATGAAAAGTGCAAAAATTTCGCCGTTTATGTTGTCGTAAAATTTCGCTACGGCGACGAGGGCTAAATTTGCGGCGTTTAATAAAATTTCGCTCGAAAAAAAGAGCATTATTAAATTCCGTCGCTTCATCATACCCGCAAGCCCGAGCCCAAACATCATCGCAGCGACGATCAGATAGTGATTTAGACCCATTTTATCCCTCGCTCTCTTCGTATGTCAGGCTCGCGTCCATCTGCTTATGCGCAAGCACGATAGCGCAGATCATCGCCACGAGCAGCATCACGGCGGCAAGCTCAAAAATCGCCAGATATTTCGTAAAGATAATCATCCCAAGCGCCTCGGTATCGTCGGTGTTTAAAATTTTAAGCGTTTCTACGTTGTTCGCAACCACCGCGCCAAGCGCGATAATCACGAGCAAAAATGCGATCACGCCGCTAAGCGCGAAAAATAGCCTTGCGCCCTTTTTCGGCTCGTTTACGTTTTTATCCGCGCCCAAAAACATCAGCGCGAAGCCGTAAAGCACGATCACGGCGCCTGTGTAAACTATGATCTGCACTACGCCTAAAAACTCCGCATCCAGCAAGAAGAAAAATCCGCTCATAAATACCATGCCGCCGGCCAGCGCGCTAAGGGCGTAAAGAACGTTTTTACTAAAAACGCTGATGCCGAAAAGCGCCAGGCAAACCGCGCTGAAAAAATAAAATGCAAGCGTTTGTATCATTGCTCCTCCCCCTGCGCGGCGGAATCTTCGGCGCATTGAGAGGCGGAATTTTCTTTGGAATTTCGCGCCGAATCAAGCGTAGAATTTTCAGCGCCCTCAGTAGAATTTTTTTTGGAATTCGCCTTAGATTTTTTGCCTCGCGCGGCGGAATTTCCCGCGTCTTGCGGAACGGAATTTTCTTTGGAATTCTCCGAAGAATCGTCGTTTGTAGCGGAATTATTTTTAAAATTTTCCGTAGAATCGCCGACAGAATTTTCAGCATGCGACGCGACGGAACTCTCTTTAGAATTTTCCGCAAAATTTTTACTATCCGTAACGGAGTCTTCTGCGCTTTGCGAAGCAGAATTTTCTTTGGAATTTCGCTGCGAATCAAGCGTAGAATTTTCAGCGTCCGCGGAATTTTCTTTAGAATTTTCGGCGTCCGCGGCAGAGCTTTCCCTTAAGCTCGCCTGCTCGGCGTCTTGCCGCTCGGCTAAAATTTCGCCGCTTAAGCCCGCGCCTGAAAATAGAATTTTATCGCTAGCGGCACCCTCTTTTTTGGAGCTTTCCGCAGCGCTTTTTAAATTTAAATCCGCGTTCTTTAAGTTTGGCTCGTCGCTTGCGGCGTCGCTTTTTATATAGGCGTTCGGCGTCACCTTGATCCGCGCGCCTGCGTTTTCATCCAGGCTGCCGTAGCCCGCAAACTCCTGCGCCGCGCCGTTTAAACATAAATTTTCGCCGCGAATTAAAAGATCCTCTTTAAATCCGTAATACGCGCGCTGTTCGCTCGCAAGCTCATATTCGCAGCCGTGCACGATAGCGATCTCGGGGCAGACGTCCGCGCAAAGCCCGCAATAGACGCAGCGCCCTAAATTTATCGAGTAGTTATCTACCTTTTTGCGGCCGTCGCTGCCGAGGCTGGTCTCCATCGCGATGCAGTTTGCCACGCAGATCTTCTCGCACAAACCGCATCCGATGCAGCGTTCGCTGCCGCTTTCAAGCAGGCGCATAAGCTTGTGCACGCCACGGTATCTAGGCGGCATGACAAATTTTTCCATAGGATATCGAAGCGTGTGCGAGCCGCCGCGCTTAAACATATTTTTTAGTACCACCCACAGCCCCACGAAAAGCTCGCCGTTAAAGGTGCGGGCTAGGAATCTGCGAAGCTTATCGCCGCCGGATTTAATAGGGGCTCGTTTGTCGATCTGGACGTATCTTGCCATCGCACCCTCCTTAAACGATCGCTAGCGCGGTAATTAGCACGCAAGCAAGAGCTAACGGCATGCAGACTTTCCAGCAAAGCCCCATCAGCTGATCGGGGCGCAGATGCGGCCACGCCGCGCGCGCCCATAGGAAGCAGAAAAACACGAGGCTTGATTTTAACACCATCATAATGCCGCCAGGGATAAACCAAAACGCGTTAAATCCGCCCAAAAACAGCAGCGTCGTAGCGACTGAGTAAGTTATGATATTGGCGTATTCGCCGATAAAAAACATACCCCAGCGCATACCAGAATACGCCGTACCCGCACCCGCTACGATCTCGGTTTCGTTTTCGGTAAGACACAGCGGCGTGCGGTTGCACTCTACAAAGGCTGCGATGAGAAAGAGCGCGAAGCAAACGGGCTCTTTCCAGATAAACCACTTATCTATGCCGCCGCTTTGCGCGCTTACGATGTCGATAAGCGAGAGCGAGCCCGTGATCATCACGATAGGGATTAGGCTAAGCCCATTTATCACCTCAAAGCAGGTGATCTGCAAAAACGCGCGAAACGCGCCTATAGTGCCCCATTTATTGTAGCTCGCAAGCCCTCCGATCAGTAGACCATAAACGCAGGTGCCGCTAGCTCCGAGCAGGAATAAAATTCCCACATTTATATCGCTTAAAATCGGCTGTATCGTCCGCCCGCCGATCGTAAACTCCGGTAGCAGCGGCACTACCGAAAGCGCCACGAAAGCTCCCGTAGCCGATATGATCGGCGCGATTTTAAAAAGAAGCTTATTCGCTCGCGCAGGGATAGCGTCCTCTTTGGTAAAAAGCTTTATCATATCCGCGCCCACCTGCAAAAGCCCCGCAGGCCCGACCATAGAAGGCCCGATCCTGCGCTGCATGTAGGCAAGCACCTTACGCTCGGCGTAAGTCGCAAGCCCCGAGAGCAGCGCGATGACGGCTAAAATCACGAGCGCCTTTAAGACGGTGGCTACGAAATAAAATGCACTATCGCTCATCTGCCCTCTCCTTTAGAATTTGAAATTTTCTCGATTTTTACGCCGGCGTAGCGCGAGGTTTTGAAAAATATCTCGCCGCGCAGCTTCTCGTCAAAATACGGCAGATACGCCCCGCTAAAGCCTGGATCGATCTTTACGCTAGCGACGATTTCGCGCTTTAAGTTTACGAGCCCGGTTGCGCCGCTTTCGCCATTTTCATCACCGAAGGCATTGGCTTTGCGAGCACCGCTTGCACGATCCGCTTTTTTTGCACGACCAGCGCCGCCTTTGTCGCTTTCGTTGCTAGCAACGCCCGTTTTGCCTGCGCCGCTAGTTTTTTCATTATGCCCCGCATCGTCCGCTTGGTAAATTTTAACGACGTCGCCTGCACTTACGCCCAAGCTTTCGGCGATGCTAGGGCTTAGATACAGCGCGCCCGCTTCGCCCAGAGCGCTGCTTGCGCCGCTAAATTTATTGAATTGATGCAGCGGATTCGCCTCATAGATTAAAATTTCGCCCTCGCCCGCGCTAATCGGCGCTGAAAGCGAAATTTCAAACTCCTCCTCGCTAGCGGCGAGCTCCTCGTTTCGCAGCCCATATCCGCGGTGGTTTGCGCCGCCGTTGTCGTAAAAATTTTCTAAATCGTCAAATTTAATCGGCTCAAAATCCGCGCCCAAGCTTGACGTATAGCTGATCGCGTGTTCCGCGCAAACTCCCAGCGCACAGGCGATATCGTTTAGCTCGTAACCGCCATAATCAAGCGCCGCATTAGTAGGCACTACGCGCTTGTCGTAGTTCGTAAACGTGCCCTCCTGCTGCACCAAGCTAGGCGCGTCCAGATCGGCTTCCAGCACGCCGAAGCTTATATTGCCCGCTTCGTTGTAGCCTAGCGTCTCGCCCGCGCTCATTTGCGCACTAAGCTCACAGATGAGTGCGACGCCAAGGCTATTCGTGCGCGGCGGCACTACTAGCACTTTTAGCGGCGTGTAGCGCTGCACCAAACCCGCTAGGCGCGCGAGCGTAGCGCTATTTGGCGTGCGGATAAAATCCTCGCCGATGATGAGCGAAAAACTCTCCTTTTTAGCTAAAAGCTCATCCACTTTCTGCTCGTCCAGCCCGAGCGTGCGGGCAAAATTTGAAATTTTACTTTCCGCGGGATTCTCGGAATTCTGCGCGGAATTTTTTGCAGGATTTTCAGCGCCATCCGCGCTTGCGGAATTTTTGGCACCGCTCTCACTCGCAACATTCTCGGCGCCATTTGCCTCCGTAGAATTCTCAGGATTTTGCGAATCCGCGGATTTCTCGTCTAAATTTTGCTTCGCCGCGGCGCGCGAAATTTCAAATTCCGCCGCGAGTTTCGCATCCAGCCACCCAGGCAGATCGCGTCCGAATTTCTGCAAGATCCAAAGCAGGATCTGCGCCTCCAAGCCCGCAGCGTGCGGCTGATGGATAAAATTTTTACCAAAGCCTTTAATGCCCTCATCGCAAAACGGATGGAAATAAATTCCGCTTGCCTTATTTAGCTTACAGGCGCTGTTTACCGCATAGCCCAGATTTGGAGCGTCGCTGCGCAAAAATGTGCCGCAAACTACGATGAAATCGCTATTTTTAATCGTCTGCGAATCCGCATTATAAAATTTCGTGCCGCTAAATTTTGAAAATTCGCGCAGGAACTTTTGATACGCAAACGCTTCATTGTTAATCAGAGCGAGCTTAAATTTTTGCCGCAAAAGTTCTAAAATCCGAGCTTCTTCGTTGGTGATGAAACTATTAAATTTGATGTTTTTGATCTCGCCGTCCTCAATGCCGCGCACGATACGGCTAAAAACCGCTTCGTTTTTGCTCGCCTGCTCGTTTGAAAAATCCCAGCCGAAGCGCGCTCCCGCATGCAGGACGCTAAAATTTATGTCGCTGCTAACGCGATAAATTTTTTCACGCGGCTCGCCTATGCCGCGGCGCTTGATCTCGTAATAAAGCAGTTCGCAATCGCTGCTGTGTGGGTTGGAAGCGGGGATTTGACGCAGCTCCCAGGCGTTTGAAACGTATTTAAACGCGCTCTCTACCAGAGCCCCCGTCGGGCAGACCGCCTCGCTCTCGCCGTAGTTTACGCAATCATCCTCATCGTTGACCCGCGCAATTAGGCTTTTTTGAAGCTTGTTCCACACGGCGTAGGCGTCTTTGGGCATCGCGTCCTTTTGCTCCTTACTAAGCGCGTCTCCGCCGCGCGGAACGAGCTTAAACGCATCTACGCCCAAGCGGTCCTTCGCGGCGGTGATACAGCGCTCGCAAACGATGCAAAGGCTAGGATCATAGCTCAAATAACCCCAATCCTGCACCTCGCGCGCCGTATCGCGGATAGCGTAGCTTTGGGTATTTGTGCGCATCAGATGAGCTAAATTTTGAAGCTCGCACTCGCCGCTTTGATCGCAAACCCCGCACGCCATCGGATGGTTGATACAATAAACCTGCGTGATCGCCTCGCGCTCGGCGTCGATCTCGGGGCTGCGGCTGTAAACGACCATGCCGTCCTTGGCCTTGGCGTTGCAGCTATAGACGCGCTTGCCGTCCGCTTCGACCATACAAAGCCTGCATGCGAGCGTCGGCGTACCGCCGCTTAGATAACAAAGCGCAGGGATAAAAACGCCGCAGCGACGCGCGACCTGCAAGATGTACTCGCCCTCGTCGCACTCGCAAGCTTTACCGTCGATCGTGATCTTTGCCATTTTAAACCTTAGAAATTTCTGCGAGTTCGAAATTATAACCGCTAAAGCCCCGTCCGCCCGAGCCCAGAAGCGCGATCGCGCCATTTATCCACCCATCTTGGATAAATTCTTTTTCCAAATTTAAATGCGGCGTTTTGATGCGGACGCGATCGCCGTATTTGATCTTTGCGACCATGCTAAAATACCTTCCGCCGACGAGCCGATCATCCGCATCGTGTTTGAAAACCACGGCGCCGTCGAAGTTCATAGGCTCTTTAAGCGGGCTTAAATTTACCGCATGCGGTGCGGCCAGCTCCACTTGCTCGCCGCGTAAGCTTAAAATTTTAACTCCGAATTCTGCCGCTATGAGAGACAGAAAAGCTTTGATATTTTCGGCATCGGGATGAGTTTTAATAAGCGCATCGTCGATCAAAAGCGCGTCGCAGCCTCCCCGTAAAAACTCGCAAATCTGCTCGATCTCCTCCTCGCCCACGTTGCTTTCGCCGTTTAGATACTCCAGATCCAGATCCGCAAAATAGGGCTCGTCGCAAAAACTAGCGCAGATTAGCGCCAGCACGAAGTTTTGCGCGCCGATCTCGCATTTAATCAGCTCACTTTCTAAATACGGATCTTGCAACGGCGATACGCTTAAAATTTTAGCGTGTTTAAAACCTTCCGTAAGCCCCGGACTTTGCAGTCTAAGTAGCGGCGCAAAATTTAAAATTTTCATATTCTCCCCTTTTTTGCGACTATCATCCAATCGACCTGGTTATAGCGGATTGAGCTTAAAAGCGTGGAATTTAGCCCCTCGACTAGATCGGCGCTTTTTTGAACCGCGCTGAAATCGCCCATCTCAAACATAAAGATCATCGTCTCGCCGCGAGCGGAATTTTTTAAAATTTCGCCCATGCGGTTTAAAAATTTATCGCCCAGATGCCTCAAATCGTAGCGTTTCATCGATCCACCTCACCTAAAATGATATTCGTGCTGCCGATGATCGCCGCAGCGTCGGCAAGATACTGCCCGGGTAAAATTTCTTCATAGACCGCGCAGTGCCAAAAGCTCGGCGTGCGGATCTTAAGGCGATAGGGGCGGCTTTGCCCCATCGAGCGAATATAAAATCCAAGCTCGCCCTTAGGACTCTCGCTCGCGGCGTAAATTTCGCCCACGGGCGGGCGTAAGCCCTGAGTGACTAACACGAAATGCTGCATCAGCGAGTAGTTTTGCGTCATGATCTGCTCTTTGCTAGGATTTACGTAAGCGGGATCAATCGCTAAAATTTGCGGATCGCTTAGCGGATAGTGTTTCGCGCACTGGCGCAAAATTTTAAGGCTCTCGCGCATCTCCGCCATATAGCACTTATAGCGCGCGTAGCAGTCGCCCTCGCTCGCATACGGCACGTCGAAATCAAGCTCGTCGTAGATGAGGTATGGCTCTTCTTTACGGATATCCCACGCATGCCCGCTAGCGCGGAGCGTCACGCCGCTACAGCCGCAGCTAAGAGCGTCTTCGTGCGAGATCACGCCCACACCCTCGGTTCGCATTAGCCAAATTCTATTCGTATCGAGCATATCTTCAAATTCTTTAATATCGCTAGGGAATTCGTCGCAAAATTTCAACATCTCCTCTAACCAGCCGTTAGGCAGATCCAAAAACACGCCGCCGATTTTGATATTATTGTGCGTAAGGCGCGCACCGCAGTATTTTTCTATGAGATCGAGTATGTATTCGCGCGAGCGAAAGCAGTAGAGAAATACCGTCATCGCGCCGATATCAAGCGCGTGCGTACCCAAAAACAGAAGGTGCGAGCTGATGCGATTAAGCTCCAATAAGATCGTGCGGATGATCTGCGCGCGGCGCGGCACTTCGATGCCGCAGAGCTTCTCGACCGCGGCGCAAAAGCCGTAGTTGTTCGAGCCCGATGCGACGTAATCGATGCGATCTGTTACTGGGACGAACTCTGCGTAGATCATATTTTCTGCCATCTTTTCGATGCCTCGGTGCATGTAGCCCACGCCGGGGCGGGCTCGCACGATGCGCTCGCCGTCAAGCTCCAGCACGAGCTTTAGCTGACCGTGCGCGCTTGGATGCTGCGGACCGAAATTTAAGATCATATTCGCGCCCTCGCGCTCGTACTCGATGTTTTCGAAAAAAGGTCTTAGCTTGTTTGGATTTTGCATTATTTTCTCTTTGTGATGATCTTGTAAATTCCGCGTTTAGCGCGTTTTACGAAGCGCACGCCGCCCTCTTCCTGATATTCTTGTAAAATTTTCTCTTGCGGGCGCGGCTCGCCTCTAGCGCCCTCGTGATAGAGTCGCGCGAAGTTAAAGGTATCCTTTTCATCTACGAATGCGGAATTTCGGTTCTCTTCGCCGATCCGCTCGCGCGCGCCGACCCCAAAAATTTTATCCACCTCGTACCACTTGGCAAACTCGTCTCCTTGCAGCGGATAGGACTTCAAAAGCGGGTGTCCGAACCAATCATCGGGCATTATTAGGCGCGCCAAGTTCGGATGGGCCTCTATCCAAACGCCCATCATATCGTATAGCTCGCGCTCCGCCCAGTTCGCGCTTTTGTAAATGCCCGCAGCGCTTTGCAAAAAGCTCTCATTCGGCACGAAGCACTTTAGCCGCGCGCGGCGCGCTCTTTTTATATCCAAAAGCTGATAAAAAACCTCAATGCCGCCGCGAGCCTCGGTAAAATCCACGCCGCTTAGCTCACATAAAATTTCATATCCCGCGCCCTTAAGCGCGCGTAGCGCCGCTAAATTTTGCGCAGGCTCCACATAGAGTACGAGAGTGTTAAATTCCACGTACGAGTTTAAAATTTGGACGCCTTCAAGCGCATCCAGATCGTCTTTGAAATCGCTCTCGTTTGCGCTGGATTTCGGCGTTTCCTCGGGAATGAAAAATCTGTCTTTGTAGTAATTTTTTTTACTCTGATCGCCTTTGGGATTAAATTTTCTCATCAGATCAGCCTTTTTGCCTTTTGCGCGCGGCGCGGAGTTTGGGTACGGATCTTTTTTTGCAGCACCATCATCGCAAACTGCAGCGTCTCGGGGCGCGGCGCGCATCCAGGCAAATAGATATCCACGGGCACTATGCGGTCGCAGCCCTGCACCGTAGCGTAGGTATTAAACATCCCCCCCGTATTGGCGCAGCTGCCCATGCTGATAACCCATTTGGGCTCGGGCATCGCGTCGTATAGGCGGCGCGTGAACTCGGCGTGCTTTTTGCTAAGCGTGCCTGCGATTATCATCACGTCCGATTGCTTGGCGCTTGCGCGAAATATCGTGCCGAAGCGGTCGAAGTCAAATCTGCCCGCGCCCGCCGCCATCATCTCGATCGCACAGCAAGCAAGCCCGTACGTCATCGCCCACAAAGAGTTGCTCCTGCCCCACGCAATCAGCTTATCGACGGTGGTAAGAACTACTGGAAGCCCGTTTTCGCGCGCGTAGTTTATCTTATGCTCTGCCAATTTAGCGCTCCTTTTTTCCAGGCGTAGATGAAACCGATGCCTAATAATACGATGAAAAACGCCATCTCTACAAGCCCAAACACGCCTAAAATTTTAAAATTTACCGCCCACGGAAACATAAAGATAATCTCGACGTCAAAAAGTATGAAAAGCACGGCTATCAAAAAAAAGTGGGAGTTCATTCGGTTGGGCTGTTTGACGGCTTCGGGGCCGCTTTCGTAAATTTCGCCCTTTAGCCGCTCATCGCGCCTGTCTGCTAAACGCGAGCCTACCAAAGAGGATAGTTTAACGATGAGCGAAAAGACGCAAAAAGCTAGGATTAGCATTACGAATATTCCGAAATACGGGCTTTGCAGCGGAATTCTAGACATTTTTCGCCTCGGTTTTAAAATTTAATGTGGATTGTAACGAAGTATTGATTTAATAAAGCTTAGCGCGCGCCACTAAATTCGCTTTTAAAATTAAAATTTATATACCTCGCCCGTGCGATTTAGTGGGGATTAAGGCGCGTGTGGTAAAATTTCGCGGATTTTAAGGGAGAGCTATGAAATCTAGCAAGATAAGTCTCATTTTCTACGGCATATTCTGCGGCGTAACAATCTATTTTCTTATCTGGGGATTCGGTTTTATAGGAAGCGGCGATAAAATGCTATTTTTAGTTTCGGTATTTTTGGGCATCTTTATGGCCTTTAATATCGGCGGAAACGACGTGGCAAATTCCTTCGGCACCAGCGTCGGAAGCGGCACTCTCAGCATCGCGCAAGCCCTTTGTATCGCGGCGGTATTTGAAGCAAGCGGCGCGGTAATCGCAGGTGGCGAAGTAACCTCGACGATCAGAAGCGGCATAATCGATCTTAGCAAAATGGACGTGCATCCTAGAGACTTTATCTACGTAATGATGAGCGCGCTTTTTGCGGCGGGCGCGTGGCTGCTTTTTGCCAGCAGAAAGGGCTTGCCCGTATCTACTACTCATGCGATCATCGGCGGTATCGTGGGCTCGGGGCTTACGCTAGGCGCCCTGCTTAATACCGCAGAGACTTCCGCATTGTGGCTAGTGCAGTGGGATAAGATCGGCAAAATAGCGATTTCCTGGGTGCTCTCGCCGATTTTGGGCGGAGTGATCTCCTTTGGAATTTTCTGGCTCATCAAACATTATATTTTGGATTACAACCGCTACGCTCAAATAAAGATCGACCGCATAAAGCGCGAAAAAAAATCCCTCCGTAAGCTGCATAAAAAGACCTTCGAGACCCTGGACGACATTCAAAAGATCGCCTATGCAGAGGCGCTAAATCACGATATTTACGCGATGCGCGATCCAGATTTCGATCCAAGCGAGCTGGATAGCGAGTATTATAAAAAGGTGATCGAGCTTGACGCAAAAAAAGAGAAGCTCAAATCCCACAAAGCCCTAGAGTACGGGATTCCAGCCGTAGCCGGTATCGGCGCTTTCGTGATCTCGGCGATGCTGATATTTAAGGGGCTGCATAATCTAAATTTCGGGCTTACGAATTTTTACAACTACCTCATCATCGGTATGTCGACGCTAATCACCTGGCTTTTGATGTTTATTTTCGCTAAAACCCTGCGCCGCTCAAATTTAAACAAATCCGCGTTTTTGATGTTTAGCTGGCTGCAGGTGCTCACCGCTAGCGGCTTTGCGTTTTCGCACGGCAGTAACGACATCGCAAACGCCGTGGGTCCGTTTGCCGCCATCATCGATACGATGGCCACGAATAGTATTAATCCCTCCACTCCCGTGCCGCAGCAGATTATGATAATGTTCGCAGTAGCCCTCATAGCGGGGCTTTGGTTCATCGGCAAAGAGGTGATCGCCACCGTAGGCACCAATCTTACGAAAATCCACCCAGCCTCGGGCTTTAGCGCCGAGCTTGCAAGCGCCGTCGTCGTCATGGCGGCATCGGTGCTTGGACTTCCGATCTCCTCGACCCACGTGCTAATCGGTGCGATTTTGGGAATCGGCTTGGTAAATCACAGCACGAACTGGTCGCTGATGAAGCCGATCGGGCTAGCGTGGATCATCACCCTGCCCGTCTCGGCGCTGCTTTCGGCGTTTGCATTCGTGCTTTTGCGCCACGTATTTTAGGCTAAATTTAAAAATCCGCTCCCCGAAATTTTAAAATTTCGCGAATTTCTACGCAGGCTAAATTTTAAAATTTCACGGCGCCGAAGCGAGTAAATTTTACAGCTCCTCTTGCGGCGCGTTACCGCATAAAACTCGCTCGCAGTAAGGCATATCTCGCCCGCATGCCCTGTAAAATTTAATAAAATTTTAGTTACAATCGCGCTTTTAAATTTAGGAAAGCTATGAGTAAATTTGAAATTTTTAGACCCACCCTCGCCGTGATGATGGGCTACGTGCCGCTGGGGCTGGCGTTTGGTATCTACGGTATCAGCCAAGACCTGCCCGTATGGGCGCTCGCGCTAACCTCACTGCTAATCTACGCAGGCAGCGTGGAGTTCGTGCTGATCGCCTTCATCGTAACTCACGCCTCGCTCGTAGATACCTTCGTCGTGGCGTTTTTGCTAAATTTTCGCCATTTTTTCTACACGATGTCGCTGTTGGACGAGCTGCGCTTCGTGCGTCATAAAATTTACGCCGTATATGCCCTTACGGACGAAACCTTTGCGCTGCTAAAAGCGCGCGCGTTTTTGCGCCCCGAGGAGCTTAGCGGCGAACAGCCGGTAACGCCGCAAAGGCTAAAAGAGCTTGATCTGCTCTATAATCTAACCGCGGTATTAAATCAGTCCTACTGGGTCGCGGGTGTCGTTGCAGGGGCTGTTTTGGGAGCAAGCTTGAAGCTTGATTTTAGCGGAGTCGAGTTTAGCCTGACGGCGCTTTTTGCGATGCTAACCTATGAGGTTTTTAAAGCAAATCCGCAATACAAAGTGCTATTGCTGGGCTTTGCCTGCGCGTTTGCGGGGCTTTTTATCTTTCCTACAAAATACTTTTTATTCGGCACTCTGATTTTCGGCACTGCGGTTTTGCTGCTCTTTCGTAAATACTTCGAGCGACCTTCACGCACGGGACGCAGGCTGCGAAAATTTTTAAAAAGGGGTAGATAATGGAAATTTTACCCTATATCTTTCTGGCCTCGCTCGCTACGATTTTGACGCGATTTTTGCCGCTGCTGCTTTTTAAGAAAAAGACCGCGAGTCCAAGCTTATCGTATCTGCAGAAAAACTCGGGCCTTTTGATAATGGTCGTTTTGACGATCTATGCGCTTAAGACGATGCTGCCTAGCTTCTCAGGCGAGCGAGCTTTTAGCGCGGACGTGCTGCAAACGGCGATGCTGCTATTTTGCCTGATTATGGCGTTTGTCGTGCATGCTAAATTTCGCAATTCCCTCGTTACGATAGCGCTTCCTACGCTAATATATATGGCGGCGCTACGCTTTTTATTGAATTATTGATAAATTTATAAGTTAGTTTTCGATAAACTTCAAAAATTAATTTTTAAGTTTAAAAAAGGCTAAAGTTTTATGAATTTTATCAGTCAAATGGTGCATAGCTTCGCCAAAAAATACGCCGCCGACACTATGCAAAAATCTCTCTATAACTCCCTTAGAATCGACATCACACAGGAAAATATCGCTAAAATTCCAAATCCCGATAAAAAATATATGCTCTACATGCACGTGCCATTCTGCCACACGTTTTGCCCGTATTGCTCCTTTCACAAATACGCTTACGAGCGCGGCGCGTGCAAGGCGTATTTTAGCGCGCTACGCACCGAGATGCAGCGCACGAAGGACGCAGGCTACGACTTTGAGACGCTTTATGTAGGCGGCGGCACGACGCTCATCGACGAGGATGAGTTAGCGCGCACGCTGGAGCTTGCCAAGTCGCTTTTTAGCATCAAAGAGGTCTCATGCGAGAGCGATCCCAACCACATCGAGCCTGAGAGTTTGCTGCGATTTCGCGGGCTCATAGACCGCCTAAGCGTGGGGGTGCAGAGCTTTGATGACGATATTTTACGCAAAGCTTCGCGCTACGAGAAATTCGGCTCGGGCGAAATTCTGCAAGAAAAGCTATCCCGAGCGGTCGGAATTTTACCGATTTTAAGCCTGGATCTGATCTTTAACTTTCCATTTCAAACTCGCGAAATTTTACTTCGCGACATCGAAGCGGCAAAAGCGGTAAAACCGGAGCAAATCACGCTGTATCCGCTGATGAAATCGCCTTTGATGCGCGATCAAATAGCGCGAAGCCTCGGCGTTAGCAATGTAGATCACGAGGAGGAGTTTTACTCCATCATCTGCAAGGAATTTTCTAGTTGGCACCGCAGCAACGCGTGGGCCTTCGCTCGCGAAAAATCAAACATCAACGACGAGTATGTAGGCACAAATCATGAATACGTAGGCATCGGAAGCGGCGCGTTTAGCTTTTTGGACGGTAGGCTGCTCGTAAATGCGTTCAACCTCGAAGACTACGCAAGCAGGGTGCGCAAAAACGAAAGCACCGTCATCGCCACCTGCGATTTTAGCAGATCCGAACGCGCAAAATACCTCTTTTTGACCGAGCTTTTTAACGGCGAGATCGATATCACTAAATTTAACGCCGCAAACGATCTAAATTTGCGCCGCGAACTGGGCAGAGAGCTTAGCCTGCTAAGGCTTGCAGGAGCCGTGTGGATCGAGGGCGAGATCATACGCACGACGGAATTTGGCGCTTATTTGTGCCTTGTTTTGATGAAGGAATTTTACACCGGCATGGACAAGGTGCGCGCGGCGTTTCGCGACGACGCCAAGATTAAGCGCGCAAAACAGCTCATCATTATGGACGAAAGCGAATCCGCCGCAGCTGGCGTGGCAAAGAGCGAGATAGCCTCGTAAATTTTGTACCCGACCGCTACTAGCGCTTGGACGCAGGCGCAACTTGAGCGCAAATACCGTCCGGCATTAAAACACAAACGAATTTTTGATTTCAAAATTTAGGAAACGCCGCAATGAAACGCAGAATGATCAAGCTATTCATTTTATTTCTGTTTTTTGTCCTTATATTTGAGCTCGTCGGTAATCTTTTTAACTTCGGTCGCTTCCCATTTCATAAGAGCTGCGAGCCGTTTATGATGATAAACCGATATGATAGCGGTCGTCCAAACGATGAGTGTATAATGCAGCTTATGGATGAAAATCGAACGGGCGATCTTTTCTTATATTACTTTAAAACCAAATATAATCACGAGGAGCCATTGTCAGAGCTGGACGAAAAAGCTATAAAATTTTTAAATATTCCGAACTCGAAGATAATCACCGTAAATAAAGATGGTGTGGAAAAGAAATTTTTAATACGCGATTAAATTTAAATAGCAAAGAAGCCCTGCTTCAATTGCAATATCAAGGCCTAACAAATCGAGAATTTTAAAATTTATAAAATTAAAGGAGGAGCAATGAATAATCTAAAACTCATACAAAACTGGTACGCTTCCAAATGCGACGGAGAATGGGAGCATGAATATGGCCTTACGCTAGAAACGGTCGATAACCCGGGCTGGTGGATTGAAATCGATGGCGAGAGCGGGAAAAAGCCGATCAAAATAAATATCGATAGAGATGACGAGGATTGGTTTTTCATCAATGCCACGGAAAACGAACTCAAAGGAAGTTGCGGAGCCGAAAATTTAGAGGAATTATTGGAATACGTGGTAAAATGGCTAATGGATTAAAATTTAGCAAGACAAATAAGGGAGCCTAGATGATCGAAGTCGAGACAAAAAACGAATCTTGCAAAAATACCGAAGTTACGCTTGCAAATATCGAAATTGTTAAGGATGCCGTAAAGGAATTCGCCTATAAAAGCTTTAAGGGCAGTTATCTGTTTTTTGATATTTACGGCGAGATGGATAGGGATTTTTGCGTGCTTGGAGCAATCGGCGAAGGAGATGAAAACAATATCGGAAAAATAGATCTTAAAAAATATGAAAGAAGCTCCGTAGGCGCCACCGACATATCGCAAGATATAAAGGGCGCGAAATTCTGCACCTTTTTCAAGCTGGATCAAAGTGAAATTTTAAAGCAAATATTATATTATATAGCCTATGAAAGATTTGAAAGCGGTTATTACGCAAAGGGTAAATTTATAGGCAAAAACAGCGATGATCTTGTTTTTATCGGTATCTGCGGCGATGTAAAAAATTGCGCCGAAATAAAGAGCGTCGATTTAGATGAAATAATAAAAAGTTTGCCTAAACTCTCGGAATCAAATAATTTTTATATTAGCGAGTTTATATGTGATCAACCAAACCGATCGATGAGATAAATTTTATATCGCCAACCGATTAAATTTAAAAAGGAGATACTATGAAATTTAAAATTTTAAAACCGAATGAACTATACGGCTGGGTTTTTAACAAAGATGAAGAACTTTATAAGGCTTTAGGATTTGATTGCTGGATGGATTCGTTTATTCGCATATTAGCTCAAATTCCGGGCGCCAGGAAAAAAGATATTTTGGATTACATTGAATATGAAATCTTTGATTGGTACGAATGGTTTGAACTATATGGGATTATCCAAAGCGACTATAAGCTAGCGGACGAAGATAATCCTGAAATTTCAGCCTATCCGACATACGCGGGAGAGTATTTCGGAGTAATGGGTCAACTATTTTTAGGGGGTATGATAGACTTCGGCATAGAGGGCGAAAATTTAAGAAAGGAATGGGCTGACTTCGATACGAATTTATCCAAGATCGATCTAGGGATGTCGCTTTATGAGAAGTGGATCTATTTTAGAGATAATTTCTTTTTTGGATATAAATTTTTAGAGGAGGAGAACATAACTCCCAAAGCAGAGATAACTTGGAAGAATCCCGATACCTGGAGTAGATTTAGCCACTGGATGTGTATGACTAAGGCGGGCAAAGAGTATCGTGATAAAATTTTAAAGCCGAGGCTTTATGAAAAGTATAAGGATGTGGTTATAGAGGTGTGAGGGCGAATACGGCATTAATGGCTAAAATAGATATTTTATTAAATTTGATAAATTTTGCTAACGATATACTTAATGAAAGTATGCCTCCAACGACAAGCTACAGCCTAATGGGGCGCTATTCTAACAATGACAACTATCTCAAAAAGACTATAGGAATAAAAAATGAGCACTAGGATAGGTTTAATACTTTTGGGCGCATTTTTTGTATTTGAAAGTATTCTTGGCTGCTTTAGCGGAAAGATGTATTTTAAATACGGGGGCTGGAGCGCAGTTGAGCCGGTCTATGTTATCAAGATTTTCATCATCGGCTTATTATTTGTTTCTGCAGGAATTTTCATAAACAAAAAAATAGGTAAAGTAATTAATGCCTTGATAGGTTTAGGCCTTTTAATAATATCTATAGAAATTTTTACAACGGGGGATCCCGCAGGAATACAAAGTAAAATCGGATATCCTTTTCTTATCTCGGGATTTTCGGTTTTACTCATTAGTATCTTGTTTTTTTACCTCGCCTTCCGCTCTGAAAAGAGCATAAAAAGATATCCTAAATATATGTGGTGTAAGGACTGCTTTAAATTTTACCTGTACGAGGATGTCAAGGATACCGATCAAATTTGCTCATACTGCGGCAAAAAGCTTACGGAGTATAAAAACGACGGCGTGTATCAGCAAAGAAACGCCTCCGAGCAAAGTACTAAATCTCCAAAGCCTAAAAAGCGTAAATTTAAAAAGCGATGAATTTTATAAAACGGCTTTCTTGCTTTATCCTTACACTCATCTGTTACCGCTCTGCTATCCCGATACTTCGCCGCTTTGTAAAATTTCAAACGTAAGCGCTAGATATACGCGCATTCAATTACCGCACGAATTTCTAAAACTCCGCGTGAAATTTTAAAATTTCAAATCCTTTACGTCTTGCTAAATTTCTAAATTTTACAGTTTCGAATTTCGCAGACTAAACTCCGCACAAGATTATCGTATAAAGCCAGCCCGCCGCGAGCACGTGACAAACGAACATCTAAATTCCGCCGCGCGCCCGCTTTGGCGCAAGCAGCTGCTTCGCGCGAGCAGGCGTTTTGCGCACAGCTTTAGGCTACCCAAGCTTACGGCGCAAAACAATTATAAGCGGCTATGCGGCGAAATTTACGCCAAAGCCTCGCCGCGAGTTTTATTTAATCACCTTGCCTAAAATCCCGGCACCTTTGCCGACGGCGCTGCCGCGAAGCGCGCTTTCTTTTTCCCTCATCACCGCAAATAGCCCGTCCAGCGTCTTTTGCGTTATGTAATCATTCAAGTCCTCGCCCTGCTTAGGCAGATACTCGCTCGCACCCAGCCCGCGCGCGATGTTTTGCACCGCTTCATTGCCCGCAATCTTGCTTTGCGCGAAGGAATTTAGCCCATTATACGCCGTCGCGAAGCTGTTTTTACTCATCATATCGCTTACGATCGGTCTGAAAACCGCCCGCAGCTTCGCGCCCGATTTGCTCTGCAAATACTCGCTAAGCGCCGTGTCGCCGCCGCCGATGAGCTTTTTAACGTCGGCATCGCTCATCGATTTCAGATCTTGCAAAAATATCTTGCTCGCACCGCTCACCGCCTTAGTAGCGGCATCGTTCATACTCACGACGAGCTCGCGCTCCCATTTATCGCCGCCCACCTTTCTCGCAAGCTTCGCAGCCGCCTTCAGCGAAGGAGGAAGCTCGATCTTGGCGGTCTTGCTGTGGATGTAGCCCTTGGCGAGCTCGCTTGCGGCGCGGTTCGTGGCGGAAGCGAGCAGATCCTTGTAGTTTCCGCTCCTAGTCGCACCGAGCGCGTCCGCGCCCTGCTTTAGAATATCCGTCACGTCCGCATGCGCAAGCGACAGCGCCGCAGCGGCGAGCAAAATCATAAATTTTTTCATATTGCAACCTTTGGATAAAATTTGCGCCATTATGCCAAACTGCGGTAAACGCTAGGCCTGCGTAGTGTAAATTTACGCGCTGCGTGGACGATTTAAGATAAAATTTAAGCTAAATTTGAAAGCGGATTCGAGGCTAAATTTTAAACACAGAATTTCAAAGCTAAATTTAACGGGCGGAATTTACCAGCCAAATTTAAAGATGAAATTTGGATGCATCGAGCTTTGTCGTGCTTGCGGCTAAATTTTAAAAGCATCGCTACGACGAGCTAAAATTTTAAAACGCTCTGCTTGGCGTTATTTAAATCTACGCAGCGCAAACGATGCCAACGCAGGGCACATAAAGCAATTATAGCGATGAGCGGCTATATCCTCAGCACAAACGATTGAAATTTTATCAAGCCCGCCGCAGCCAAAAAGCTCGCCGTAAATTAAAGAGCTTAAATTTAAAAGCGAGCTGCCGCTTTTGACAAAATAAAGCGAGTTAAGCTTATACCAGGCCTTGATCCAGCATCGCATCGGCTACGCGGCGAAAGCCCGCGATATTCGAGCCCAGCACGAGATTGCCCTCCGCGCCGAATTCTTTCGAGGTCTCGTAGCTGGTACGAAATATGTGGCGCATGATCTCGCGCAGCTTGCTATCGACCTCCTCGAAGCTCCACGACGCCATCTGCGCGTTTTGCGCCATCTCAAGCCCGCTTGTAGCCACGCCGCCCGCATTCGCCGCTTTGGCAGGACCGAAAAGAAAGTCTTTTTGCGCGAGCATAAAATCGATCGCCTCAAGCGTGCTTGGCATATTCGCGCCCTCGCAAACCATGCGACATCCGTTAGCATAGAGAGTCTTTACGTCTTGCAGATTAAGCTCGTTTTGCGTAGCGCTCGGAAACGCGGCGTCGCACGGCACGCTCCACACGCCGTTGCGGCCCGCGGGATAGGCGCTAACTGGGATAAATTTTGCGTTAGGACGCTCCTTGATATATTCGCAAAGCCCTACGCGCAGCTGCTCTTTTAGCTTTTTAAGAAGTGCCACGTCAATTCCCTCGGCATCATAGATAAAGCCCGTAGAATCGCTCACGGTGACGGGCTTAGCCTGCATCTGATAGAGCTTTTCGGCGGTGTAGATCGCTACGTTGCCGGCGCCCGAGATCGTGCAAATTTTGCCGTGCAGCGAATCGCCTCTGGTAGCGAGCATCTCGTTTGCAAAATAGACCGAGCCGTAGCCTGTAGCCTCGGTACGCGCGAGGCTGCCGCCCCAGCTTAGCCCCTTGCCCGTAAGCGCACCGTCGAATCTGCGGGTGAGCTTTTTATACGCGCCATACATATAGCCGATTTCACGGCCGCCCACGCCGATGTCGCCCGCGGGCACGTCGGTATTGGAGCTGATTAGGCGGTGAAGTTCTAACATAAAAGCTTGACAAAATCTCATAATCTCGCCGTCGCTCTTGCCCTTGGTATCGAAATTTGCGCCGCCTTTTGCGCCGCCGATATTAAGGCCCGTGAGGGAATTTTTAAAAATTTGCTCAAACCCTAAAAATTTTAAAACGCCTAAATTTACGCTCGGATGAAAGCGCAGGCCGCCTTTGTAAGGACCCAGAGCGGAGTTGAACTCTATGCGATATCCCGTATGCACGCAGGGCTCGCCGCCGTCGCTCATATAGACGACGCGAAACATCATCGTGCGCTCGGGCGCCAAAATGCGCTCTAAAATTTTATTTTTCACATACCTCTCGTCGCGCTTTAGAAGCGGTATGAGCGAGTATAAAATTTCGGTCGATGCCTGGATAAAGACCTCCTGACCGGGATTGGCGCGCTTTAAATTTAGCAGCAAGCCGTCGATGTAAGACTTCATAGTTTCTCCTTTTGAACCGGATTAAATTTTAATTTTTTGGCTTTGGCGATAAATTTTTTTAGCGCCAGCTCCTCGCGGACGCCGATCTCATAGCCTATAAATTTCAAATAATTTAAAATTTCACGCTCTTTTATGCCGCGCGAAAGGGCATAGCTTTGCAGGATATATCTTGGAATTTTAATGCGCGAACGTAAAAATTTCGTCGCCAGGCGCGCGTAAGCTTTTTCGTTTTTCACGCAACACAGCCGCCCGAAAACGAAGGGCAAGCCCGTGCGCTGCTGCCAAATTTCGCCCAGATCGTAAAATTTATCCCTGCCCTGCGAAAGTAGCGCCTTTAGAGCGTTATCGCCGATTAGCACCTCGCCGCTAAGATCCAGCACGCGAGCTAGCATATTTGAGCTCATCGACGCAGGATCGAGCCTGGGCGCCGAGTTTTTGCGCACGAGCACGCTTAGCACTTCGCGCTTTGCGACGATTCCAAGAGGCAGTTTGCGGTATTTTGCACGGCGGCTTTCGATGCTGGAGATTACTGCGGCGTCTATGCGCCTATAATAAAGATCGGCGCAGAGTTTACTCGGCACCCCTTTTTTAAATTCTATCGATTTTTTAACATAAGACGGCAGCGGAAGTGATTTTAAAAATACGTGAAATGGGAGCAAATTTAGATAATCGATTTTGCCTAATAACATAACTTTCTCCGAATTTAGCGCAGAAAAAGAGGTTAAATTCCGGCGCTAAATCGGAATTTAACCAAAAAATTTCAGGATTTATTTGACCTCGGTGATCGGGATAGATTTGTATTTGCTAAACTCCACTATACCCTCACCTTTTTTGAAGTGGATGCTCACTCCGTCCTTGTTCTCCATATAGATGCCGTCGGCGGCGCGCTCGCGCTTGAGGTCGTAGCTTTTGCCGCTATCGTCCTTTAACACGGCGGTATTGAAATCGTCGTTTGAGCTAAGCGAAAGCTTTTTGCCCTTGTCATCGACGAAATAGAAGGTCTTTGCGTTCTCTTGAGTTATGGTTTTTTCGCTCTGTGCTTGCTTATTCATAGCACTATCCGGGGATTGGCGGAGCTGGTTTGAGCCGCATCCTAGCAAAACTAACGCCAAAGCGGCGCACGATAGAACTTTAAACATATTTTTCCTTTAAATTTAGGTTACACTCGTTGATGAGTGATTTTCGGATATCCCAAAGCCTTTGAGAGAGATCCACTTTGTAGCTTTGCGGATGGACGTTGCGAAGGTGCTCGAGCCAAAATTTGCTCTTTTGCTCCTTACTAAAACGCGCGATCTCGCTTACCGTGCGGCGCACGCCTACGAATTTGCCCTCCTTGAAAACGGGACGTAAGAGCTTATGCGCGCTGAAATTCGTTAAAATTTTACGCTTGTAGGTATAAAGCGGATGGAAAATTTCAAGCGGCGCGCTCTCGTCTATGCTCTCTCCATCAAGCGTGATCAGATCGGCAAGCGCCATGCCATTATCCTTGTCGTAGAGTCTAAAGACCTGCTTGTAGCCGGGATTATTGATCTTGCGCGGATCGTTTGAAATTTTGATCTTAGCTATGATCTCGCCATCTTTTTCGATACCGCTTAGCTTATACACGCCGCCTAGACTTGAACTATCTCCGCCCGTAATAAGCCTCGTGCCGATCCCCCAGCTGTCGATTTTAGCGTCAAAAAGCTTAAGCTGATCGATCGCGTATTCGTCTAAATCATTCGACGCGGTGATCTTTGCGTTCTCAAAGCCCGCCGCATCGAGCATCTTACGCGCCTGTTTAGTCAGATACTCCAAATCGCCCGAATCTATGCGGATTCCAAGCGGCTCATGACCGCTCGCGCGCAGCTCCTTAAAAATCGTAATCGCATTCGGCACGCCGCTTGCGAGAGTATCGTAGGTATCGACGAGCAAAAGCGTGCTGTTTGGATAAATTTTAGCGTAGGCGCGAAACGCCTCCAGCTCGCTATCAAAGCTCTGAATCCATGAGTGCGAGTGGGTGCCGATCGCGGGCACGCCGAATTTATTTGCGGCGAGTACGTTCGACGTGGCGCTGCAACCGCCTATAATCGCAGCCTTTGCGCCGTAGATGCCCGCACTTCGCCCCTGAGCGCGGCGCAAGCCAAACTCCATCACCGAATCACCCTTAGCGCTAAAATTGATGCGCGAGCTTTTCGTAGCGATGAGAGTTTGAAAATTTATAGTATTTAGGATCGCAGTCTCGATGAGCTGCGCCTCCATGATGTTTGCTTTAACGCGAATTAGCGGCTCGTGCGGAAATACGATCTGCCCTTCGTCCATGGCGTAAATTTCGCCGCTAAATTTAAAGCCTCTTAGAAATTCCAAGAATTCCGGCTTAAAGAAATTTAGACTTTTTAGATACGCGATGTCGTCGTCGCTAAATTTTAAGTTTTCGATATAATCCACGACCTCGTTTAAGCCGCAAAATATCGCGTAACCGCCGCCGCTTGGGTTTTTGCGATAAAAAACGTCAAAAACCGCCGTCTGATCGGGCTTTGTGAAAAAATAGCCCTGCATCATACTAAGCTGATAAAAATCGGTAAGTAAAGCCAAATCTTTCATTTACGCCTCTTAAAATTTAATCTCGCCTCGTGCAGGAGCAAAAAATCATAGCTTTTTAGCTTCTAGGTTCTTTTTATAAGTCGCAGCGTCGAACTCTTTGACGCGAGCGACGCCGTCATCCACCGCAGCTTTTGCCACAGCCGTCGATATCACGGCAAATACGCGCGGATCGAAAGGATTTGGGATCACGTAGTCTTTGCTGAATTTTAAGTTATCCTTGCCCAGCATCTTGCGGATTTCTGCAGGAACCTCTTCGCGAGCAAGATCCGCCATCGCGCGAGCGGCCGCAATTTTCATATTTTCGGTGATCTTTTTGGCTCTTACGTCAAGCGCGCCGCGGAAGATATACGGAAAGCCCAAAACGTTATTGATCTGATTTGCAAAGTCGCTTCTGCCCGTGCCTACGATCGCATCGTTTCTTACTTCCTCGACCTCGCTTGGATAAATTTCCGGTACCGGATTTGCAAGCGCAAAAATGATTGGATGCGGCGCCATAGTCTTTACCATCTCTTTAGTTAAAACGCCCGGCTTACTAAGTCCTAAAAACATATCCGCGCCTTTCATCGCATCCTCTAGCGTGCGATCTGCGGTATCTAGGGCAAATTCTTTCTTCTGCTCGGTAAGATCGGTGCGACCCTTGTGGATCACCCCTTTGGAATCGAGCATTATGATGTGTTTGGCGCCTAAATTTTGATACATCTTTGCACACGCTATGCCAGCGGCGCCCGAGCCGCTGACTACGATCTTCATATCCTCGATCTTTTTGCCGCTGATAAGGGCTGCATTGATTAGCCCTGCGCCCGTAATCATCGCAGTGCCGTGCTGATCGTCGTGCATGACTGGGATATCGACGGCTTTTTGTAGCTCGCGCTCGATCTCGAAGCACTCGGGAGCTTTGATATCCTCTAAATTTATACCGCCGAACGTAGGCGCAAGCGCTTTGCAAATTTCAATTATCTTTTTAGGATCTTTTTCATCGATCTCGATGTCAAACGCGTCAACGCCGCCGAATTTTTTAAACAAAACCGCCTTACCCTCCATTACGGGCTTTCCGGCGATTGCGCCGATATCACCAAGCCCCAAAACCGCCGTGCCGTTAGTGATAACGGCTACGAGATTGGCTTTATTTGTGTATTTAAACGCAGCCTCGTGATCACCTTCGATCACCTTGCAAGGCTCCGCGACGCCAGGCGTATATGCAAGCGCCAAATCCTCCGCCGTAGCGCAGGGTGTTTTTACATTTGTTCCGATTTTACCGCCTATGTGGTACTTCAAAGCCGCTTCAACGTTTACTTTAGCCATTTTATAATCCTTTTTTGATTAAATTTGAAATTCTCGTTTTAACTTCGTCGCTTCCTAAAATTTCACAAATTTCAAAAATCGACGGACTAACGCTGCCTCCCGTGATCGCAACGCGCAGCGGCTGAGCAAGATCCTTTAGCTTGGCGCCGTTTGCGTCCAAAAACTCCATCGTCCTTTTCTCGCACTCCTTTGCATTTAAATTTGCGCTTAGAGTATCCGCAAATTTTGTGAGTAAGCTTAGCGAACTTTCGGTTACAAATTTCTTATACGCCTTCTCGTCATAACAGCTCGGGCGGTTTAGAAGAACCTTAATGCCCTCGGCCATCTCCACTAGCGTCTTTGCGCGCTGTTTGTACTGCTGCGCGATGAGATGTTTTTTCGCGTGCGAGCGTATATCGACGCCGAATTCCACAAGCTGTATGGCAAGCTCATCATCGTCTGAGTTTTTAATATAATGCGCATTTAGCCACTCAAGCTTAGTTTGGTTGAAGGTGCTGGCACTCTTGCTGATATGGTTAGGATCAAAGTATCGCTTCATCTCCTCCATGCTAAAAATTTCATCATCCCCGTGGCTCCAGCCCAGGCGTACTAAGAAATTTAGCAGAGCTTGCGGCAGATAGCCCATGCGTTTGTACTCCATCACGTCGGTAGCGCCATGACGTTTGCTTAGTTTGCTACCGTCGGCGCCGTTGATCATCGCGACATGATAAAATTTCGGGATTTTAAAGCCTAGCGCGTTATACAGCACGATCTGCTTCGGGGTGTTGCTTAGATGATCGTCGCCGCGGATCACGTCCGTGACGCCCATCAGCGCGTCGTCGATCACGACCGTGAAGTTATACGTAGGCGTGCCGTCGGAGCGCGCGATGATGAAATCGTCCAAAATATCGGCGGCATTAAATTTTATCTCGCCCTTGATGCCGTCGTTAAATTCTATCGTGCCGCTAAGCGGGGATTTGATGCGGATTACGGGCTCGATCCCTGCAGGCGGCGTGCCGGTAAAATCGCGATAGCGGTTATCGTAGCGCGGACGCTCTTTGCGAGCTTCTTGCTGCGCGCGCAGCTCATCCAGCTCATCCTTGCTCATATAGCACTTGTACGCCTTACCCTCATCTAGCAGCTTTTGGACGTATTGTTTGTAAAGATCGAAGCGTGAGCTTTGATACACGATCTGCCCGTCATAGTCTAGATTGCACCACTTAAAAGCTTCCTCGATCGCCTTAGCAGCCTCCTGCGAATTGCGCTTCAGATCAGTGTCCTCGATACGCAGCAGGAATTTGCCGCCGTTTGCTCTAGCGTAAAGATAACTAAAAAGCGCCGTTCTAAGTCCGCCGATATGTAAATATCCCGTAGGACTCGGCGCAAAACGAGTTACTATCATAAAATTCCTTTGCAAAAATTACCATTTAATGTTATAATCGCGATCTTGTAATTATAAAGCAAAAAGACTAAATAAAGGTTAAAAATGATAAAGAAACTGCTTTTTTCCGCAATGATCTGTGCCGTTTGTGCGAATGCCGAAGTAGTAAACGGCGTCATCGCCGTGGTAGATGATGAGCCGATCACCGGCTACGAACTAGCCAGAGTTCAAAAACTAACGGGTGCTTCGCCGCAAGCCGCGATGGAAATTTTAATCGGGCAAAAGCTGCAACAATCCGAGATTAAACGCCGTGGCATCGCGGTAAATGACGCGGAGATCGACGCGAGGCTCAAAGCGATCGCCGATCAAAATAAGCTTAGCTTAGACCAGCTCAAAACCGCTGTGCAAAAGCAAGGTATAAACTACGATGACTTTAAAGCAAATGTCCGCCGCACACTGCTTGAAGAAAAGCTCTATGGCTCGATATTTGCGGACGTACAGCACCGCACGACCCCCGAAAATGTTAAAAAATTTTATAGCCAAAATAGCTCATTATTTACAACCTTCGATAGCATCACGCTCACCCGTTACATCGCAAAATCACAAGCTCCGCTCGATAGGATCCGCACAAATCCAAAGCTCCGCCCAAGCGACGTGTATGTGATGAAGGGAACCCTAAAGGCCAATCAAATGGACGAGGGGCTCAAATACATCGTCACGAACGTCGAACAGGGCAAATTTTCGCCGATAATCCCTACGCGCAACGGCTACGAAATGTTTTACGTAAACGACAAAAAGGGGCTTCGTACGCTTGATTTTGATAGCGTGCAAGACAAGGCGATCGAAGGCTACGTAACCTCTGAGCGCAAAAAGGCGATCACCGAGTTCAACGACAGACTCCGCTCAAACGCCAATATCCGCATTATCGAGCGCCCACAGGCAAAAGCGCAAGGCGCAAAAACCGCTCCGAAAGTTAAAGTGCAAAAAAGGCAGTAAATTTTAAAATCCGCCGCCGTGCATTAAATTTTATAGAATTTAACGCCAATAACGCAAGGGCAAGCGCGCAGTTCGTTCTGCCATGCGTTAAATTTGATAAAATTTAAAGGATTTGCTTGATAGTAATCAACTATTTTACCGAACTTAAAAGCGATCCTAGAAGCGGCGGTATAAGCGCTACGAGCTTCGACACGAGTAAATTTTACTTCGACGTCGATACGGTCACAAAACTCATCGCCGTTTGGAGCGATGAAACCGGCGGCGAGGAGCTAAATTTTAAAATTTACGACTTTGATCGCAAGCTTAAATTTTGCCTTCGAGAACCGATCATCTACGCAAAATTCGAACCCCGCGCCCATCAAATTTGGCTGGCGCGCCGCGACGGCGAGTTAAAGTCGAATTTAGCTCTGCCCGATAAACTTGGAAACTCGGACGTGTGGATGGATGAGCTGCCGCAGATCGGCGGTATGGCGGTAGATCTCGGCGCGGGACAGGACGGCAGCAGATCGTTTTTGCTGCACGCGGATGGAAGCGAGCTAAATTTAATCGCCGAGCTCGAAGAGGACTTTAGTTTTTTATTTGCGACCGAAGGCAAAGGCGGCTACAACGACGAACTTGAACAAAAATGCGCACCGTATCGCGAATGCAAAGATGAACAAAACAGCGAGCTAAAGCGCCGACAAGAGCGCATGCAAAAACCCGAGCAAGAGCGCGAAAATAATCAAAAATGCGAGCGAGCGAAGCGGTGCTTTTAAATTTTTACCAGGGGCGGATTGCTATCGTGAGCTACCCGCAGCTAGAGCCGTTGCGCAAATTTCGCTTCCCCGAGGAGCTCACGCTAGACGGCAAGACGCGGGAGTTTATGCTGGGCGGTATCGTGCTGATAAATGAAAAAATTTGGCTCGTGCGCGACGACGGCTACTTTCGCCACTACCTCTTTGATGCGCACAAATTTGAATTTATCGCCGAGATTGCGCTTGCAGGCTTTGAACCCAAAGCGGGCTCGCTCGGTGAGATTGCCTCATCGATCTGTGATATAGACTGCCGCGATGGTAAATTGATCTTCACCCACTACGAGCTGGCGGGCGACGGTGAGCAAACGCGCGAGATAAATCGCTTTTTGAGGCGGACGCCGCAGCGTTAGGGCAAATTTTTACTACAAAACTGGCTTGCCCGCTTAAAATTTAATATTATCCGTTTTTATTGCATAGTTTAAAATATATATCTTTTATCTTTTCCACTTGAAATATGTGCGGAATATCGTCCGTTGCTAACAGCAGCGGCCAGCGCCCGACGACACCGCCGACAATTAAATCCGTTTTGTAAAAAGTATTGTTCTTTAACCGATCCTCGTCAAGTATCTTTATCGGTAAAACACACGAAACTTCCCTATACTGCCCACACTCGGTACATAATTGACGGCGTACCAAGTTAGGGTTATTGCCGTAATCGTATCTTACCTCGATATTGCATTGCAGAAGATAAAAATTCTTTGAACGCGGAAGTTTGATAAATGATAATCCGCTTAAACTGTATTTATTGTATGTATCGACAAATCTTTGCGACACGACAGTCTCTCCGTCCCAGCAAGAAGAATAATCGCATCTCTTTTTTAGCACAAATGTTTCCGCAGCCGCCATTGCCGCTTCATAGCGATTGACGATTAGTTTACATTTAGAGCAAAATTTCAATAACTCTTTATCGTCGCCGTAAAAACAGGCATTGTTATCAACACCGCTTACTCTATAGTATTTCACTGCGCCTTTCCCCAAAAGCATTATTAATACAAAATTTTAATCTTCGGCGATTTTTATTTACAAAAGCCTTTTTTGCCGTATCTTCATCTGCGACTCCCTTTTAAATGCTTGAACTGCGGCATTTCTCGAAAAATTCACTTTTCGCAGCTACCGATAGTAGCGTCTTTACTATTATCAAACCATAAACTTTTAGGTTTTACACGTATGAATACCCGTTATATTTTTATATTCGTCCAGCAAATCAAAAGCTCTTCCAAAAAATAAAAGCGCTATGTATGCCACGATTCGCCATGCCTAAATTTCTTAATGATCCTGCGCGTTAAATTTACTCACGCCACGTTTAATCGTATCGCCTAAAAGCAAGTTAAAATTTTATCGCTACACGGCGCTAACGGAGGCTGCTAGCGCTACCTACCGCTTAGATACTCCTGCAGCGTTTTAACTTCAAGCACGGATTCGTCCTTTATCGAGCAGATCGAGCGCGTAGCGGCGATCGCCGCCTTCATCGTCGTAAAATACGGCAGTCTAAAGCGCAGCACGCTCTGGCGGATCTTCGCGGCGTCGGTAGAGTTTGATTTACTATCGCTGGTATTGATGACGAGCGAAATTTCGCCGTTTTTGAGCTTGTCCTCGATATTTGGGCGACCCTCGCTGATTTTATAGACAAACTCGCACTCCACGCCGTTTTCGCCCAGTAGCTTGTAAGTGCCGCTCGTAGCCGCGATACTAAAGCCTGCGCTCGTAAACGCGCGTGCAAGCTCTACGGCTCGCGGTTTGTCATGATCAGCTAGCGACAAAAATACCTTGCCGCCGCTTGGAAGCGCATTGCTCGCGCCGATTTGCGATTTAGCAAAGCTCTTGGCAAAGCTCTCGCCGATGCCCATCACCTCGCCGGTGCTTTTCATCTCAGGCCCCAGGATCAGATCCGCGCCTGCAAGCTTGTTGAAAGGAAAGACACTCTCCTTTACGCAGATATGGTTTTTAATACGCGGCTTTAAAATTCCTTTCTCTTCGATCAGCACGCCGAATTCATCGTAAAATTTCAAAGCCTCGCGCAGACCCCCCTGCCACATTACGCGGGTAGCGACCTTTGCCATCGGAATTCCCGTCGCCTTGCTGACAAACGGCACGGTGCGGCTTGCGCGCGGATTTACCTCGATGATGTAAAGCTCGTTTTCAAAAATCGCGAATTGAATATTCATAAGCCCCACGACGCCGAGATTTAGCGCGATCTCTTTGGTTTGGCGACTTACCAGATCGATCATCTCCGCGCTCAGGCTAAGCGGCGGCAGGATGCTCGCACTATCGCCGCTGTGAATGCCCGCCTCCTCGATATGCTCCATTATCGCGCCGATATACACGTCGCGTCCGTCGCAGATCGCATCCACATCAAGCTCGGTTGCGTCAAGTAAAAATTTATCTATCAGCACGGGAGAGTGGTGACTCACGCTCACGGCTTCGCTCATATACAGCCTAAGCTCGGCTTCGCTATGCACGCGCCGCATCGCGCGACCCCCGAGTACGTAGCTAGGGCGCACGAGTACGGGATAGCCGATAGCAGCGGCCTTTTCGATCGCTTCGGCTTCGCTTACGGCAGTATCGTTTTTGGGCTGCTTAACGCCGATGTTTACGATAAACTCGCTAAATTTTTTGCGATCCTCCGCTACGTCTATCGTGCGCGCGCTCGTGCCGATAATCTTTGCTCCCACGGTGCTTAGGCGCTTGGCGAGCTTTAGCGGCGTTTGGCCTCCGAAATGCACGATCACGCCGTCGGGGTTCTCGGCCTCGATGACCGCTCTAACGTGCTCGAAATCGATCGGCTCGAAGTATAAAATATCGCTCGTGTCGTAGTCGGTGCTGACGGTTTCGGGGTTGCAGTTATACATTATCGTAGTGATCCCCATATCGCGCAGAGCGTAGCTAGCGTGCACGCAGCAGTAGTCAAACTCTATGCCCTGCCCGATGCGGTTCGGACCGCCGCCGATGATGAGGACTTTTTTATTATCTTTTGAAATTTTACGGCTTGCGATGGCGGGCGTTATGTTGGTGCTGGAATACAGATACGGGGTAAGCGCCGCAAACTCGCCAGCACAGGTATCTACTTCGTTGTATTCAAGGTCGATGCCCTGCCTGGCGCAGGCAAAATGGATGTCGTTTTGCGTAAGGCCCAGATTATCCTTTTTGTTGATTAAATTTGCGATCATCTTATCGCTAAAGCCCCAGCTCTTGGCCTGTCTCAAAAGCGCCGCGTCGTTGATGATCTCCATATCGATGCGCTCTTCAAATTTTACGATCTGCTCGATCTGGCTCAAAAACCAGCAATCGATCTTGCTAAGCTCGTAAATTTGATCTACGCTCATGCCCGCTCTAAAGCCCTGGGCGATATATAAAGCTCTATCTTGTTGCGCATTGCGAAGCCCGAAGATAAGATCCTTTTCGCTCAAATTTAGCTCCACGAAGCCGAAGTAGCCCTTCTCCAGCGAGCACAGCGCCTTTTGAATGCTCTCTTTAAAGCTGCGTCCGATCGCCATCACCTCGCCGATACTTTTCATCGCGGTGCCGAGATAGGGGTTTGCGCCTGGAAATTTTTCAAACGCAAAGCGCGGAATTTTAGTCACGATATAATCGATCACCGGCTCAAAGCTCGCAGGCGTGCCGGTGATGTCGTTTTTGATCTCATCCAGGCTAAAGCCCACCGCTAGCATTGTAGCGACCTTGGCGATCGGATAGCCCGTGGCTTTGGACGCGAGAGCCGAGCTGCGGCTTACGCGCGGGTTCATCTCGATGACGATCATCCGCCCCGTTTGCGGATTTACCGCAAACTGCACGTTACTGCCGCCAGTATCCACGCCGATCTCACGTAAAATTTTAAAGCTCGCGTCGCGCATCGCCTGGTATTCTTTATCGGTAAGCGTCAGAGCGGGCGCAACCGTAATGCTATCGCCCGTATGCACCCCCATCGGGTCGAAATTTTCGATCGAGCAGACGATGATGCAGTTGTCCTTATGATCGCGGATCACCTCCATTTCGAACTCTTTCCATCCAAGCAGGCTCTCTTCGATCAAAATTTCATTTATCGGGCTCACGTCTAGCCCATTTTGCGCGACCTCTTTAAACTCGTCGATATTGTACGCCACGCCGCTGCCTGCGCCGCCTAGGGTGTAGCTAGCGCGGATAATGAGCGGAAAGCCGATCTCATTCGCCGCAGCCATCGCCTCTTCGATATTGTAAGCGTATTTGGATTTAGGCAGATCCATTCCGATCTTAATCATCGCCTCTTTAAATTTTACCCTATCCTCGCCCTTTTTGATCGCTTCGGGGTTGGCGCCTAGAAATTTCACCCCTGCTAGCTCGCCGCTTTCGTAAGCCTGCATCGCTACGTTTAGCGCGACCTGTCCGCCCATCGTAGGCAGGATCGCATCGACGCCCTCGCGCTTTATGATACGCAAAATGCTCTCTTTGGTGATCGGCTCGATATAGGTGGCGTCGGCAAAATCGGGATCGGTCATGATGGTGGCGGGGTTAGAATTTATTAGCACTACGCGGTATCCGAGGCTCTTTAGCGTCTTGGCAGCCTGCGTGCCGCTGTAGTCGAACTCGCACGCCTGACCGATTACGATCGGACCGCTACCGATCAGCAAAATCGTCTTAATATCATCTCTCTTGGGCATCAATTTTCCTTTGTAACGACATACAAAAACGCCGGCATCTCGGAGCTCACGTAGGGCTCTACGACGGCGCTTTTGTATAGCTTCCCGTTTTGAATTTCTTTAACCTTTCCTACCGGTACGCCGGCAAAGAAAATTTCATCTTTCCCGCTCGTAAAGACCTCATCGCCTACCTTGGGATCGAGCCATTGCGGGATGTATCTGACTACGAGCTCGTTATTTTCGCCGCCTGCGACGCCAGGAATTTGAGTATCTCCTATGAAAACGGAGAAGTTGCTCTTCTCGTCGCGCTGTAAGATCGCAAGCGGGCGCCCGTCTTTATTTACTAAAATTCCTGCGGTCTTGCCCTCGCTGATGAGGCCGTAAATTTTGTTTGGGTTAAAATTTTCAAAATTTACGAAGAATTTGTTGTAGTCGTTTAGATTCGCGTAGCTCAGCGCCTTTACGAGCTGAACTTTGGGCTCGTAGACGGAGCTATTTTTATCGATCAAAATTTTATTCAGCTCGCCCGCGAACGTACTAAGCAGCATCGCCGATTTTTTCAGCTCGGCGTTTTCCTCGCGTAAAGCCTTGATCGTCTCGGCTTGGTTAAAATGCTCGCTAACGGCGCTTTTTACCCGATCGCTCACGCCGTAATAAACCTCTAAAATTCCTCCTGCAAATCCGATAAATTTGCCGTGGATATACGAGCCGAACGTAAGCGAAACGGCTACCAGCAAAACCGCGACGAGGAGGAGTTTTAGATTAGTCATTTGCCGCTTGTTTTAGCGATTTGATCTCTTCTAGGGCTTTTCCCGTGCCGTTTGCGACGCACAGCAGTGGCTCGTCCGCGACGAAAACCGGAAGCTTTACGGTGTCGCTTAGATATTTATCTAATCCGCGAATGAGCGCACCGCCGCCCGTTAGCACGACGCCGTTTTCAACGATGTCGGCGGCGACTTCTGGCTGAATGCTCTCAAGGACAAATTTCAGCGCGTCTGCAATCTCTCTGATCGAGTCTTTAATCGCCTCTCTAACGTCCTCACTCGTAAGATCGACCGAGCTTAAAAGGCCGCTGATCTGGTCTTTTCCTTTGACCGTGTATGTAAGATCTTTTTGCTGCTGCACCGCCGTGCCGATCTTGATCTTGATCTCCTCGGCGGCACGCTCCGAAATAAGCAGGCTATATTTTTCTTTGACGTAATTAACGATGCTCGCGTCGATCTTATCACCTGCGACGCGGACAGATTTGGCGCTGATGATGCCGCCTAGCGAGATGACGCCGATCTCGGTGGTACCGCCGCCGATATCCACGACCAGCGAGCCGCGCGCTTCATTTACGGGAAGTCCCGCGCCGATCGCCGCAGCCATCGGCTCTTCGATTAAATAAACTTCTCGCGCGCCCGCTATCATCGCGCTTTCGCGCACGGCTTTACGCTCGACCTGAGTTAGCCCGTAAGGAACCGAGATGATGATGCGCGGGCTTACAAAAAAACGGCGCTTGTGGGTCTTTTCAATGAAATACCTAATCATCTTCTCCGTCATATCAAAATCCGCGATAACGCCGTCCTTCATCGGGCGCACCGCTTCGATATCGCCCGGAGTGCGCCCGAGCATCTCTTTAGCCTCGGCGCCCACGGCGATGATCCTTTGCTTACCGTAGCGTTCGTTTTGTACCGCGACGACGCTTGGCTCGTTGATGATGATGCCTTTATCTTTTAGCAGCACGAGCGTGTTTGCCGTGCCTAGATCGATGCCCATATCCCTAGAAAATAATCCTAGAATAGAATCAAGTAACATTTATCCCCTTTATGCAGTTAAATTTTGTTTTACAAGTATCGGCTTAGAGACGCCGTCTACGACCTCTTTGGAGATGATGACGTCATAGCCCTTAAGCTCAGGCAGATCGAACATAATATCGATCATTATCTCCTCGATTATGCTGCGAAGTCCGCGTGCGCCCGTTTTGCGCTTGATCGCAAGGCTTGCGACCTCCCTTAGCGCGTCGTCGTCAAATTTTAAATTTGCGCCATCTATCGCGAAAAGCTTTTGATATTGCTTTAAGATCGCGTTTTTCGGCTCGGTTAAAATTCTAACCATCGCCTTTTCGTCAATCTCGTTTAGCGTAGCCACTATGTGCAAGCGCCCGATGAGCTCGGGGATTATGCCGTAATGCACCAGATCGTCGGCCTCGACCATATTTAGTAAATTTAAGCTCTCTTTCTTGCTGCGCTTGGTTTGGTTAAACCCTAACACGTTCTGCCCGATGCGGCGGTTGATAATCTCGTTTAGCCCGTCGAACGCGCCGCCGCAGACGAATAGGATATTAGTAGTATCGATCTGGATGAAGTCCTGATTTGGATGCTTGCGACCGCCCTTTGGAGGGATATTTACGACGCTTCCTTCGATGATTTTAAGTAGCGCTTGCTGTACCCCTTCGCCGCTTACGTCGCGCGTGATGCTGCGGTTTTCGCTCATTCGCGCGATCTTATCAATCTCATCTACAAATACGATACCGCGCTGCGCCTTCTCTACGTCGCCGTCCGCAGCCTGCAAAAGGCGGGTGAGGATGTTTTCTACGTCCTCACCGACGTAGCCCGCTTCCGTTAGGCTCGTAGCGTCGCTAATGGCGATCGGAACGTCCAAAAATTTCGCCAAGGTCTGCGCCATAAGCGTCTTGCCGCTGCCGGTAGGTCCGATAAGCAAGATATTTGATTTTGAAATTTCTGTATCGTCACCCTTCGCGTCGGTCTGTCTGAAAATTCTTTTATAGTGGTTGTAAACGCCGACGCTAAAAATTTTCTTAGCACGCTCCTGACCGATGACGTAGCGGTTGAGAACCTCCATCAGCGCCTTTGGCTTGATAGCTTCGAAATCGATCTCTTTATTTTGATTTTGTATCGCCTCATTTTGACCCTCGCTGCCGTGGATAGCGGCGTATGCCATATCGATACAATAGCTGCAGATAGCCGCCGTACCGTCGTCGTTAGGATAGATACGACGTCCGTCCGCGCCCGTCTCACCGCAAAAACTGCACTTATTTGCCATTAAATTTTACCTTTATCTAGCGGAATTCCGCGTTTTGTGTTGATTATAAACTCGCACATCTTGCGCACGTTTTGATCGCTCGTTTCGTTTAATAAAATTTGCGCCTGCTCCTTTAAGCCCCCACCCTGGTTGAATAAAAATTTATACGCCCGATTTATCGTCTCGACCGTCTCTTTATCGAAGCGGCGGCGGATGCCCGTTAAATTTAGCCCGCGAATATAGGCGCGATTCCCCTCGGCTAGGCAAAACGGCACCACGTCCTGACTAAGCGCGCTAGCCCCTGCGATCATGCAGCTCTCGCCGATACGAACGAACTGATGCACGGGGGTAAGCCCGCCGATAACTGCATAATCGCCCATTACGACATGACCTGCGAGCGTAGCGTTGTTTGCTAGGATTATGTTGCTTCCCAGCACGCAATCGTGCGCGATGTGGCAATACGCCATCATAAAGAGATTATCGCCGATGCGCGTAAATCCGTCGCCCTTATGCGAGCCCGAGCTGATCGTGCAAAACTCGTGAATCGTAGCGTTTTTGCCGATGACTAACCCTGTACGCTCGCCATCTTCAAAGCTCATATCCTGCGGAATTTCGCCCACGATCGCGTATGAAAAAATTTTAGAGTTCTCGCCGATTTGAGTATCGCCGATGATGCGCGCGCCCTGCTTGATCGTGCAGCCGTCTGCGATTTTAGCCTGCGCGCTTATGAAAGCATACGGCTCGATCACAACCTCGGCTCCGATCTGGGCGCCATCCTCGATGATCGCCGTGTGGTGAACTTTAGCCATCATTTATCCATTATCATCGCTTGAAGTTCAGCCTGTGCGGCCAATGTGGCGCCGTCGTTGATGTAGGCTTCGCCCTTTAGCACCCATATACGTCCGCGGTATTTGATTACGCTGATGCGATACTCAAGCTTGTCGCCTGGGCGAACCGGGTTTCTAAATTTAGCGTTGTCGATACTCATAAAATACACGACCTTGTCGCTTAGATCGACACCGTCTTTCTCCATGCTCTTAAACGCCAGCACGCCGCCTGCCTGCGCTAAGCCCTCGATAATCATTACGCCCGGATAGATCGGATGCCCCGGGAAGTGACCCTGAAAGATCTGCTCGTTGTAGGTTACGTTTTTATAGGCCTTGATGCTTTCGCCTATGCTGAGCTCTTCGACGCGATCTATCAGCAAAAACGGAAAACGATGAGGTAGGATGGAGAGAATTTCGTTTATGTCTATCATTATCTGCCTTTATTTAAAAATCTTGCAATTTTATCAAATTCTTACTAAAATTTCCCTAACGTCTAAAAATATGCGCGAGAGCCCGTAAATTTGAACTTTGGCGGCTCTTATCTCGTCCGTGACGATGATCGGCGAGAGCGAGCCCGCAGCGCACAGGGCGGCGCGAGCTTTATTTTGGCGCGCGAGACTCGGCGGATTTTTTAGCATTTCGGATACGCTTTTGAAATTTGATCTTAAAATTTCGTTAAATTTCGCCAGGCTTAAAATTTTAATCTCCCCCTTATCGCTGCAAAAGATTTCGCACTCTCGCTCCACGCTAAGCTTTACATTTTCACGAGTAAAATGCGAGCCGAATAGTACAAACGAAGGCACGACCTCGCCGTCAAATTTAATCCATGCGCGCAGCAGGCGGTAGTTTAAAAACCGATCGCGCAGCACACTAAATTTCACCCCATTTTTTTCGAGCGAGCAAAGCTTTTTGTAAAATTTCAGCTTCTCCTCTACCGAAGCGGGCAAGATTTGCCTATCGATCGGTGACATTAGCTCGTAAATTTCGGCGCCTTGGGCTAAATTTCGTCTCAAATCCGCCGTCAAAATTCCGCTCGAATTCCGCTCAGTCTTTCGCTGCTCACCCCGCTGCGCCGCAAGCGCGTAGATGCAGCCGCAGTAGTTTTGATGATAGAGCGCGTCTTTTTTCGCAAGCGCAAACTGCTCGTTCGTGCCGCCGTTTTTGCGAAAATCGGGCGCGATAAACTCTAGCCCGTAGCGCTCGCAAATGCGCTGCAGCGAGGCGCAAAGCTGGGAGTGCGATTTTTTGGGGCTCATAAGAAGCGTCGTAGTGATTTTACGCTCGCCTAGACTTAGCGCGAGCTCGGCCGTTTTTTGCATGCGAAAATCAAAGCAAAACTCGCAGCGTGCGCCCTTTTCGGGCTCGTTTTCAAGCCCGCGCGCGCCCTGTAGCCAGCCCTGAAAATCATACTCGCCCGGGATAAATTTAATCCCTAAATTCTCGCAAACCCGCTTTGAGTCGTGCATTCTAAGAACGTATTCGCCGTAGGGGTGGATGTTTGGATCGTAGAAATAGCCTATTAGCGGCTCCTGCGCGAGCTCTTTTAAGCGGCGCAAAAAATAATCGCAATCGACCGAGCAGCAGATGTGAACCAGCAAATTTTAACCCTTTGCGCGAAATTTTGGATATAATTTTACGCTATCAAAATTAATGAGCGGAAAAATGAAAAATTTTTTTATAAAACACCGACGTAAGTTTGCTTGCGGCGTAGGTGGATTTGCGCTGTTTTACGTGCTTGCGGGCTTTTTCGGCGTGCCGCTTTTTATCGAAAAGGCGCTGCCTAAAATTTTAGAGGGCAGAGCAAACTTTAGCGTGCAGGATGCTAAATTTAACCCCTTTACCTACGAGCTAAACGTCACAAAGCCGGAGCTTAGCACCTTTAAGCCGCTGTTTAGCGCCGATGAGATAAATTTAAAAATCGGTTTTTCAAAGCTTTTTAAAAAGACTCTCGCGGTAGAAATTTTGCACCTAAAATCGCCTAAATTCCACGTCGAGCGTGAGCAAAACGGCACCTTCAATTTCGAGCCGCTAATCTCGGAGCAAAAGAGCGAAAGCAAGGATGAAAACTCGAGTTTCAACGTCACGCTGAATAATTTTAAGATCGAGCGCGGCTCTCTGGGCTACGTCGATAACTCCCTAAAAAGGCCGTTTTCGCTCATCTCGACCGAGCTAAATTATGAGATCAACGGCTTAAGCTTAAAAGACGAAACGATCGGCGAGCACGACCTAAGCGCCGTTTCGCGCACATACGACTCGCTGAGTTTCGATGGAGCGATCGATCTGGCGCCTCTGCGGTTGCATGGCAAAATAGATCTTAAACGGCTGAAAATCGATCCGTTTTGGCTATCGTATCTCGATCCTAGCGGCGTGCGGCTTAAAAACGGCTTTCTTTCCGCCACGCTGAATTACCGATTGAGCCTTGATGAAAATATAAAATTTACGCTTGAAAACTCGAAACTCGAGCTTGAGAGCTTAGAAATTTTGCAAGATCAAAGCTTAATTTCTCTCGGCTCGTTAAAAATCCCGAGTTTCAGCCTAAATACGGACGTTTCTGATGAAATTTCTGGCGAAGTGGCAATCCCGCAAGTGCTAGTTTCGGACGCAAAATACGATATGAACGAAACTAAAATTTCCACGGGCTTTGAGGGGGCGCAGGTCGCAGATTTTGCGCTGGATTTTAACAAAACGGGCGCGAACTTGCGGCTAAACTCCGCCGTAAAAAGCGTAGATCTAAACCGCTCAAGCTTTGCAAACCCGCTAATTTCGGTCGTTTCAAACGACACTAAAATCACGGAAAATTTCTTAAAATTTAATGCCGAAGGTAACGATACGGCCCTTCATACAGGCTTTGGCGCCTTTAATATCGCGGATACGCAGATTACGCTAGCGCGCAGCGACAAAATTTCACTCGCCGCGACCGAGCTGGGCGCGTTTAGCTACGACAAAGAGGGCGCGCAAAACGGCGCAAGTCTGAAGTTTGCTAAAATTTCAAACTCCAAAATCGCAAATAAAAACGGAATTTTTAGCGGATTTGAAAGCTTCGGCGTGCAGGGGATTAAATTTAACGTCGCGGATCTAAATCTGGGCGTGGATAAAATTTTGCTAAACGCGCCGTTTTTCAACTCGGAGGTGGGCGTTAGCGGTGCCAAAAGCATAAACGATCTCGCGATCTTAAGCGCGATCTCTAAAAATCCCGCAAGCCCCAAAAAAACGGCGAACTCTAACGCCGTAAGCCAAGCGGATGCAAATTCTACGGCAAGCGGCGCAAATTTAAATTCTAAAAAGCCCTCCAAAAGTCCCGCTTTAAAATTTAAGATCGGCGAGGCCTCCGTAATGGGCGCACAGGCTAAGGTCGGCGAGAGCTTTATCGTTAAAAACAATGTGCACGAGATCAAAGATTTCAGCGCCACACTAAGCGGGCTAAGCTCGAATTTTGCCGAGCCTTTCGGTATCAAAGCAAGCCTTATCACGGGCGAAATCACCGCTAGCGCGGACGGCAAGGCTAGCATCGCGCCGCTTAACGTAGGCGTGAGCTTTAGCCTAAATGCACCAAATTTGAACGTTTTTAACAAATATGCAACGGAATTTATCACGGGCTCCATCGCCGGCGAGCTCGCTACGCAAGGGCAGCTGAAGCTTTCAAACGCCTTCTCACTCGAAGCGAAGCTATCGGGCAAGGGCTTGGCGCTAAGCTCGGGCAGAGATAAAATTTTCTCCCTCGCGTCGCTAAATGTCGCGCAAATCTCGCTGAGCCCAAACTCCCTCACGCTAAATAAGATCGCCCTTGGCTCGCCCGCGGCAAATATCTTGCTAAATAAAGACAGACGTTTAAATTTAGCTTCGCTAATAAAGCCCGCCGCGCAGCTAAAGCAGACTGCAAAGCCCGCCGAAGCTACGCCTAGCAGATCCGCAAAAAGCAAGGCAAACTTTGCGTGGAGCGTAAAAAATATCTCGCTTAGCGGCGGAAGTTTAAATTTCACCGACGAGAGCCTGGGCACGCCCTTTAAACTACGCATCAGCGATATGAAGGCAAGTATCAGCGAGATCAGTCCGAAGCGGGCGGCGGATATTAAGTTTAGCTCGCTCGTAAGCGGAAGCGGGCTGGCAAACATCACGGCGCGCGCCTATCCGCTAGATTTTAAACGCAAAAGCGATATAAACGTCGTTTTAAAGGAGATCCCGCTTGCGCCCGCATCGCCCTATACCGCCAAATATATCGGAAACGAAATCGCGGGCGGTAAGCTAAATTTAAAACTTGCCTACAAGATCGAAGACGGTAAGCTAAACGCAAGCAATGATCTAAATTTAGACCGCTTCGAGCTTGGCAAAGAGATGCAGAGCAAGGACGCACTGAACCTTCCGATCGGGCTAGCGGTATCGATCCTAAAGGACAGCGATGATCAGATCGATCTTAGCCTGCCTCTAAGCGGTGCGCTGAGTGATCCGAAATTTAGCTACAGCGCGCTCGTTTGGGGCGCGATCAAAAAGCTGCTCTCGGATATCGTGTTAAGTCCGTTTAGATTTATGGGAAAGATCGCGGGCGTAGATACGAAAAAGCTCGAAAGTATCGATTTTGAGGCGGCGAGCAGCGAAATTTTAATCAGCGAAAGCTCTAAAATCGATGATTTGGCCAAGGTCGCAAAAGCTAAGCCTGAACTTAAGATCATCCTAAACTCCGCATATAACGAAAAACTCGATACCCACGAGTTTAAAAGGCGCTCGCTGCAAAATACCCTCACGCTGATGTCTAATAAACAAGGTCTCTCCACGGATGAAGCCATAGTGGCGCTTAAGGTCAAATACGGCATCAAATCCGGCGGCGATGAGGCGATGGAGGAGCTGATAAGCGCGCAGAAATTTACCCGTTCGCGTCTTGATGAGTTAGCCCTTGCCAGAGCGGCCGCCGTGCAAGCGGTACTCGTGCAGCGCGGCGTAAGCGCCTCTCGCATAGAAATCAAAAAGCCGAGCGAAGCGGAGCTCAAACAAAACAGCTTCATCCCGCTAAGTCTCGGCGTAGAGAGGTAGTGTAAGCAAAATTTGGCTATACTAAGCGGACTAAATTTAAAGGAACGGCGATGATAAATATAGGAATTCACGGCGGAAGCGGCAGAATGGGCACGATGATCTACGAATGCCTGAAAAATTTCGATCAGGCGCAAGCAAGCGCGATCTACACGGTCGCGCCGCTTGATTATACGCCGAGCTGCGCCGCAAGCCGCAGCTACGACGAGCTTTTTAGCGGCTGCGACGTCGTGATAGACTTTACGATCCGAGACGGCGCGATAAGCTTAATGAAATTTGCGCTTTCGCACCCAAAGCCGCTTTGCATCGGTACGACGGCTCTGGGTGATGAGGGCGAGCGGCTACTGCGCGAATGCGGCGCAAAAATGCCCGTGCTGCACGCTACGAATATGAGCCTAGGCGTCGCGGTGCTAAACAAGCTCGTAGCACTTGCCAGCAGGAGCCTGCGCGATTTTGACTGCGAAATTTTAGAGATGCACCACCGTCACAAAAAAGACGCTCCGAGCGGCACGGCGATGAGCCTTGCGGAAAGCGCCGCAAGCGCGCGCGAGCTAAACTTAAAAGACGTGCGCGTAAGCGGTCGCGACGGGCTCATCGGCGAGCGGAGCAAGGACGAGATCGCCGTGATGTCGATGCGCGGCGGCGATATAGTCGGGCGCCACACCGTGGGATTTTACGGCGAGGGCGAGTTCATCGAGCTAAATCATACGGCGACTTCTCGCGCGACCTTTGCCAGAGGCGCGATAAAGGCGGCGGTATGGCTTGCGTCCCAAAATAGCGGGCTTTACGGCATAGACGACTGCTTAGGAATCTAGGCTTTGCAGCTAAATTTAAGAGGAAAAAATGCCAACCAAAGATGAAATTTTAAATTTTTTGCGCGAGCTAAAGCCAGAGCTTGAAAGCTTTGGAATTTACAAAGTCGGACTATTTGGTAGCTACGCCAAAGGTAGAGCGAATATCGCTTCGGATATCGATGTGGCGATCGAAAGCAGCAAGCAAACAATCGCTCGTCTTGGCGGCGGCATGCGAGCATTTATATATTTAGACGAATTAAGAGGACGCATCGCTAATAAATTTAAAATTTCGGTAGATCTATGCGATACGGCATCGATGAGCGACAAAAAGAAGCTAAAGCTACTAGAAGGAGCTATCTATGTATAATAAGAGGAATTTGCAAAGGCTTGAGTTAATCTCCAAAAAGATAGACGCGATACAACAAATCTGTAAAATCGGTGTTGAAAAAGCGCTTGCCGACGAACTTCGCGACCGACCAGCGATAATAATGCATCTAATCTCTTGCAACGAGCAACTGCAAAAAATTCAAGATAGCGGCGATATAGATATTCTAAGTATATTTGCACCGAGCGATATAGCAGGATTCCGCGGGATCAGAAATGCTTCGGCGCACGATTACGAAGGATTAAATTTAGCCATCGTTCAAAGCGTAGTTAGCGACTACCTGCCGAGTATAAAACAAAATATAGATAAATTTCTAAAAAATAAAATTTAAGAGGTTAGAAAATGTGCGCAATCGTGGGAGTCATAAATTCCGAAGGTGCGGCTAAAACCGCGTATTACGGGCTTTTTGCCATGCAGCACCGCGGCCAGGAGGCAAGCGGCATCAGCTCGAGCTTCAACCATCACATCAAAACGATCAAAGCCACAGGGCTCGTGACGGAGGTTTTTAGCCCCGCGAGTTTTGAAATTTTAAAGGGCAACATCGCGATCGGCCACAACCGCTACGGCACCGCGGGCGCAGACAGCCTGAAAGACGCACAGCCTGTTGCGGGCAACTACGCGCTAGGCGAAATTTCGATCGTTCATAACGGAAATTTGATTAATAAAGACGAAATTCGCCGCAAACTCGTAAGCGAGGGGGCGATCTTTCAGTCCGGCATGGACACCGAAAACATCTTGCATCTCATCGCACGCAGCAAGCAGGAGCATCTAAAAGACCGTATCGTCGAAGCTCTGAATCAGTGCGTGGGCGCATATTCGCTTCTGATTTTAAGCCGCTCGAAGATGTTTGCCGTGCGCGATCGCTACGGCGTGCGTCCGCTTAGCATCGGCAGGCTCAAAGACGGCGGCTACATCGTCGCGAGCGAGACCTGCGCGTTTGATCTCGTAGGAGCCGAGTTCATCCGCGACGTAAAGCCCGGCGAGATGGTGATCTTCGAAGAGGGCAAGGATGAGTTTAGCTCGGTTCAAATTTTAAAAGCCGCGGAGGCTAGAATTTGCGCGTTTGAATACATCTACTTCGCGCGCCCCGACAGCGTCGTAGAGGGCAAAAACGTATACGAGGTCAGAAAAAAGCTGGGCGCTGCGCTCGCGCGAAAATGTAAAAATTTAAAAGCTAATTTCGTCGTGCCTGTGCCCGATAGCGGCGTACCGGCGGCGCTAGGTTTCGCGCAAGAGAGTAAAATCCCTTTTGAGATGGCGATCGTGCGCAACCACTACATCGGCCGCACCTTCATCGAGCCGACGCAAGAGGTGCGAAATTTAAAGGTCAAACTCAAGCTAAATCCGATCGGCGCGGCACTGCACGGCAAGAGCGTCGCAGTGATCGATGACAGCATCGTGCGCGGTACCACGAGCAAAAAGATCGTCGAGCTTCTGCGCCATGCGGGCGCGGCGCATGTGCATATGTGTATCGCAAGCCCCGAGCTAAAGTATCCCGAGCGCTACGGCATCGACACGCCGAGCGTGCGCGAGCTGATCGCCGCGAATATGAGCACGGATGAAATTTGCAAGTTTATAGGCGCCGACAGCCTCACATTCCTTAGCATACCAGAGCTCGTAGAGGCGCTTGGAAGCGAGCGCAAATACTCGCTCGTAAGCTTCGACGGCGATTATTTCATCAAAGATTAGCAAATTTAAAGGAGCAAACTATGACAGAATTTAAGATTAAGCGCGTTTATGAGAGCGCAGAGGAAGAGGATGGATTTCGCGTGCTTTGCGATAGGCTATGGCCGCGCGGCGTAAAAAAAGACGCGCTGGAGCTTGATATGTGGGCAAAAGATATAACGCCTAGCACCGAAATACGCAAGCTTTTCGCGCATAAGCCTGAGAATTTCGCCCATTTTAAGGAGCTTTACCTAGCTGAACTTGAGCAAAATCCCGCCGTAGCTGAATTTTTGAAAAAGGTTAAAAACGAGCCGGTCGTCACGTTGCTGTACGCCGCAAAGAACGAGCACTGCAACCACGCGATGATTCTGCGCGATTTTTTGCAAAGCAAGGTGCACTAAAATTTTGCGCTCAAAGCGCACCGCTAGCTGTATTTTAAAGCAAATGTAAAATTACTTCGCTCACCAAAATCTATTCGGAAAACCGATGTGCGAGGCATAGAATTCAGCAAACAAGGCTTAAGCGGAGCGCTTTTAAAGCCTTATCAGGCACGATTTGAGATAAATTTTCATCTGGATGTACACTTCGCAAATGCGCATAAAACAAACGCTAAATTTTGCGTCATAGCTCTAAAAAACGCAGAATTTTATAAAAAGCGAATAAAATTTCAAGGAAAATAACCCGATTTAATATGCAAATTTAGAATTTCATCTATTTTTTAACGCTATTTTTCATAATGCAAGCTAGGAATTTAAAAAGTGAGCTTAATATAAATTCGCAACAAATCAAATTAATTTCTTACACGCAGCATTTTTAAATTTCATTTAAGGATTTGCCGCTAACATTGCTCGTAATTTTTTACAAGGAGAAACAATGGCAATCAGTGCTAGAAATCAGCTTCACGTCGTAATCAGCGACGTAAAAACAGGTGCGGTGAATTCGCTAATCACAGCTAAAACCAGAGGCGGCGACGTGCTAAAAGCGACCGTGACGGTTGATTCTGAAAAAACTTTGGATTTAAAAGCAGGCAAAGAGGCGGTATTTTTATTTAAAGCCCCAAATGTCATCATTTCAAAGGGAGAAAATGATCTTCGCCTAAGTGCTGCGAACCAGCTAAAAGGCAAAATCACCGCCGTTAAAGAGGGCGCAATCAATGCTGAAATCGATGTCAGAACCGCAGGCGGCGAAAATTTAAGCGCGATCGTCACAAACAGCTCCGTTAAAAATTTGGCGCTAGCAGTCGGCGACGAAGTAACTGCGATCATAAAAGCTACTCAAATCATCGTCGGCGTAAAATAATCAGGCGTAACGGTGCGTGCGACAGCGATACGCGCGCTTTAAACATCGCAAAATAAAGGAGTGGAATTGATAGAATTTCGCTCCTTCCTCAAACTTCTTTTGATAAATCAAATTTTGTAGCAACTCAAATCGCGCCGTAAGCGGTCTTTTCTCTCATGCGCGCAGATACACCCCGCGCGACATCCAGCCCCAATTATACACCAAGAGCGGTCTTGCCCTATTTGCCGCAGTGCGCGTTTCGCGCAGGATTTGCATCTATGCGGCGCGCAAGAGCCCCACTAGCACGAGATATCTATGAAACGCGGGCTCCTCTTCACTCTGCCCGCTCGCTTATAGCAATGCGCTTTCATATTTTACGCACTTGCTAGGGCGCTACTTTGCTCGGTAATGACCGATCCTCGCGTAGATTATCCACATCAAGAGTGAGCCGATCTAGATCATAGCGGCACACACTAACCGCGCCCGCCGATAGATAGCAGCGCGGACAGATCATCGAACCGACCGCCTCGCCCTAAACCCGAGCGTTTTTTGAGCTTTTGCCGATCGGCTCGTTAAAAGGCGTAGATTTCTCGAATAAAATCACTCTTGTAAAATTTCAGCTCGTAGCCGCAGATAGCAAGCATTTGCTTTGCTAAATTTGATACTCGCCGGGGCTCAACTCGCCTCGCAAAAGCTTACCAAAGCGTGCGGCTGCGGCATCTACGGCATCGTCGCCAAACTCGCCGGGCTCAAACCCGCTGCTGACAAACGGCACAGCAAAGTCCATCCCGCAGTAGTTTGCCGCGATCTTAAGCGGAGTTAAAATTTCATCCAGGCTAAAGCCTATCACGCCCTGTTTGGAGTATTCGCTAAGCGGCGTACTAGCGCTTAGCGCGAGCTGCAGAACCTTGCCCTTAAGCGCGCCGGAGCCCACCAGCTCGTGCGAAAAGACGATATCGATATAGGCTTTTAGCATAGGCGGCACGTTTAGCCAGTACATCGGGTACAAAAATACGATGCGCTCAGCGCCCAATAACGCGTCTTGCTCTGTGCGAGCGTCGATGCGCGCAGTATCGGTGCCGTAAAGTCCCTCCAAATGGCGTACCTCCATGCCGGCAGCGCCCTTTGCGACCTGCGATAGGGCTTTGTTCACGCGCGAGGCGGCGAAATTGGGATGCGATAAGATCACGAGCGTTTTCATGTTGTATCCTTTGTTAAAATTTGTAGAATCATATCGTTAAAAAGCTAAGAGTAGATTAAGAGGAGTTGTGAAAACGAGCGTTATTTTGCTTGTGAGGAACCTGGATTTGCGTGGTACGATAGATACGAGGCGCTCTCGTAACATACTACCTCAAGGCATGTGCAACAAAATGTTTTTACGCGTGTCGCAAAGCAAGCCCCTAGCCCGCTCTTGTCTAAAACGATCTGCTTACGATCCACCCGATCGCGCGCAGCTGCGACGCGGGGCAAAATTTCATCCAAACAAGGATAAATTTATGAAAAAAGATTAAAATTTAGCCGTGATTTGGGCTATGAGCCCGAAAATTTCAAAAAAAGGACACGATATGCAGAGAAAAACACGGATCGAAGACGAATTTAGCGCAGAGGATCGCGAGCGCAAAATCACGCTGCAAGCGGGAGACGAAGCACCCGCTTTTACGCTACAAAACGCCGACGGCGCGAGCGTCGCGCTAAAGGACTTCGCAGGCAAGAGGGTCGCGCTGTATTTTTACCCCAAGGATAACACCCCCGGCTGCACGACCGAAGCGTGCGAATTTAGCGCCGCGTACGATGATTTCGTCGCCGCAGACTGCGTGATCGTCGGCATCAGCCCCGACAGCGCCAAATCTCACGCCGGCTTCATCGCCAAGCAGAGCCTAAAGCACATCCTGCTGAGCGATCCGCAGCACGAGGTAGCCAAGCTATACGGCGCGTGGCAGGTGCGCAAAAACTACGGGCGCGAGTATCTAGGCATCGTGCGCTCGACCTTTCTGATCGGTGCGGACGGCAAAATTTTAAAGGTCTATAAAAGCGTCAAGGCAAAGGATCACGCGGCAAAGGTGCTTGCAGATCTGCTAGCTGCGGGGAAATAAAGCGCCAAGCTAGCGTTTTGAAATAGGGCCCCGGCGTATTTGGGCGCTAAGCTTTAATTATAAAATTTATGCGCTGAAATTTACTACGGAATTTCGGCGTCAAATTTAGGCACTGAAGCTTCGGCATTAAAATTCGGTCTTGAAATTTTGCCTTAAAATTCTGCCGCTAATTTGAAAATAAAATTTCAAAGCGAAGCTCTATCTGCGATTTTAGCGGCAAATTTTATCGCCCAAAAACAAAATTTTAAAGGAAAAATATGAAAAGCTTAATCATTCTAGCTCATCCCGACATCGAAAATTCGCTCATAAACAAGCGCTTTTTGAAAGAGGCTGTCGCGCAAAGCTTCTAGGAGCTTATCGCTATTTTCCTTGCCGCGCTCACGGATAAAAGCGCCGCGAAATATCCGCTTTCTTGCTTTGAGTAGCGGCATGCGATGCGAGCAAAGCGGTACTGCGAGCGCGAATAAAACAGCGCGGCGGGTACGGTTAGAGTCGCTGAACGCCGATAAAGAAACGGGGCGGGGTGCGGGTAAATTTTAGCCTCACGTAAAATCTGCGCCGCAGATCACATCGGAGAGTAAAATCTCGCTCGATGTTTAGAGCAAAGCGCGGGAAAACGGTGCCGCAAACTATACGAGCCAAAAAACCCGCCCGATGATTTGTAATAAAATTTTGAGTTTAAATTTTACACGCTTAGGCCAAAGGCTTTGGCGCCTCCAAACAAGCCTCGGCCGCAAAAATTTTGATCTAAAATTTAAGCAGCCCGTCCTCGTCAAATTTAAAACCGGGCCCCCAAACCACCTCCCAGTAGTATCCGTCCGGATCGGCAAAATACGCGTGGTATCCGCCCCAAAACGCATCTTGGGGCTCCTTGACGATGGCTCCGCCCGCCTTTTTTACTAGCTCTATGACGCTAGCTACGTCCTCTTTGTTTTTTACGTTATAGGCTAGCGTGATGCCGCCAAATCCGCTGCCTCTGGGCGGATCGTTTTCGTTGATATCTCGTGCCAGCGCGCCCAAGGGATAGAGCTCAAATTTGGTTCCGGGCGTTTTGAAAAAACATACCGGCGGGTCGTCGTCTTTGCAATCCGTCTTAAATCCTAGGCCGTCTCTGTAAAATTTCAGCGCCCTTTGCATGCTTCGCACGCCTAGGCAGATGCAGGTTATTTTATTCATTTTTGCCTCCATAAATTTTTAACGTATCTATTTTGGTTTCTTATGCCGTAGTCGAGTCTGCGCTCAAACAAGCCGTCGTCGCGCTAGCTGTGCGCGCCGCCCAAACTTCTTAATCGCCGATCATTAAAATTCTAAAATTCCGCCTTCAAGCTCGGCGTTAAATTTTAAAATTTAAGCCGCCTTTATCTAGCCCGCAAGCTAGCTCAAAGTCCGAGTTTTACGGCTCAAACGAGCAAGCCTTTAGGTTTCCGCCCGCTAAGCCCTTTTTAAACCACTCTTTGCGCTGCGCCGAGGTGCCGTGCGTGAAGGAATCGGGCACGACGCGGCCGCTAAATTTGCGCTGCAACGTATCGTCGCCGATCGCGCTGGCGGCATTTAGCGCCTCGTCGATGTCGCCCGCTTCAAGCACGCGCCCGGCTTTTGCGAGATAGTGCGCCCAGACCCCCGCGTAGCAGTCCGCCTGCAGCTCGACTTTGACCTGAAGCGCGTTTTGCTCGGCTTCGCTGCGAGCGCGCCTTTTTAGAGCGGCGACCTGCTCTAGCGTGCCGACTAAATTTTGAACGTGATGCCCTACTTCGTGCGCGATGACATAGGCCTGCGCGAAGTCGCCGCCCGCTTTGTATTTATTCGCAAGCTCGTCGAAAAAACTGAGATCCAGATAAATTTTGCGGTCCCTCGGGCAATAAAAAGGTCCCGTCTGCGCGCTCGCAAAGCCGCAGCCGCTTGCTATCTGATCGCGAAAGAGCCGCAAGCCGGGCTCCTCGTAGCGCGCGCCCACGCTTTTAAATATCTCGCCCCAAACGTCCTCGGTTTGAGCTAGCACCGCCGAGACAAAGGCGAGCTTTTCCTGCTCCTGCGGGCTATCGGTCGGCTCTCTCTGCGTGCTAGCGCCTCCGTCTAAAAGCGCCAAAGGGTTGTAGCCCATAAAATACGCTACGACGCCGATTATGAGCACTATGCGCCCGATCTTTGAGCCGAGCAAAAACCTGATGATCGGAATCAGCATCCCAAGCGAGCCGGAGCTCGTGCGCATGCTGCTTGCGCGGTCATCCTCCACGTTTGAGCTTCGTCTGCCGTCTTGCCATTTCATATTTTTCCTTTAAAATTTTTGAGCCATTATACTAAAATTTTAAAAAGAGCGCCGCCTTGCTTCTGTAAAAACAGTGCGCGCGTAGCGAAATAAATCTGAAATTTTGCTTATTTTAAATTTTTTTTAAGCTGTTTAAAATTTTAAATTCTATATAATCGCCCTTTTTAAATTTAAAAGAAAGGAGAATTTGTGGCAAAAGACGACGTCATAGAGATCGACGGCAACGTCATAGAAGCGCTGCCGAACGCGACTTTTAAGGTCGAGCTAGACAACAAGCACGTGATTTTATGCCATATCGCTGGTAAGATGCGGATGCACTACATCAAGATAATGCCGGGCGATCGCGTAAAAGTCGAGCTAACCCCTTACAGCCTCGATAAAGGCAGGATCACCTACCGCTATAAGTAAGGATAAAGTTAAATTTAGATATACTCGCGATTTTGCGACTAAACTGTAGGAAGAAGTGTTTTCAAAATCCCCACTATTTTGAAAACAGTTGGTTTGATACTTTCGCTTTTGAAATTTCATTAAACCTAGGTGCAGTTTGCATTTAAAGTGGAGAAAATTTTAGGAGAGTGGAATGAAAGTTCGTCCATCCGTTAAGAAAATGTGCGACAAATGTAAAATTGTCAAGCGCAAAGGTGTTGTTCACGTTATTTGTGAAAATCCAAAACATAAACAAAGACAAGGATAAGTTATGGCTCGTATCGCAGGTGTAGATCTACCAAAGAAAAAAAGGATTGAATACGGACTAACTTATATCTACGGTATAGGTTTATTTACGTCGAGAAAAATTCTCGATGCGGCAGGAATTTCTTACGATAAAAGAGTCGCCGATCTGAGCGAAGATGAAGCCGCCGCTATTAGAAAAGAGATCCAAGAGCACTATATGGTCGAAGGCGATCTTCGCAAACAAGTGGCTATGGATATAAAAGCGCTTATGGACTTGGGCGGCTATCGCGGCTTAAGACACAGAAAGGGTCTTCCGGTTCGCGGTCAAAAAACAAAAACGAACGCCAGAACCAGAAAAGGCAAACGCAAAACCGTCGGCGCGGCAGCTAAATAAGGATTGAGATATGGCACAAAAAAAAGTAGTTAAGAAAAAAACCGTCAGAAAAAATATCGCCAAAGGCATAGTTTACATCTCCGCTACGTTTAACAACACCATGATAACCGTAACGGACGAGATGGGCAACGCGATCGCGTGGAGCAGTGCGGGCGCTTTAAATTTTAAAGGCAGCAAAAAATCCACCCCTTATGCGGCGCAACAAGCCGTCGAGGACGCGCTAAGCAAAGCCAAAGAGCACGGCATCAAAGAGGTAGGCGTCAAGGTTCAGGGTCCGGGAAGCGGACGCGAAACCGCCGTTAAAAGTGTAGGTAGCGTAGAAGGGATTAAAGTTACATATTTCAAAGATATCACTCCTCTTGCGCACAACGGTTGCAGACCGCCTAAACGACGTCGCGTGTAATTATAAAAGGAGAAATTTATGGCTAGATATACAGGACCGGTTGAAAAATTAGAAAGAAGGCTCGGCGTCGATCTATTTATGAAAGGCGAAAGAAGGCTTGCGGGCAAGAGCGCGCTTTTAAAACGCCCTTACGCTCCGGGTCAGCACGGACAAAGACGCGCTAAACTAAGCGAATATGGCTCACAGCTTCGCGAGAAACAAAAGGCTAAATTTATGTACGGCGTAAGCGAGAAGCAGTTCCGCAGGCTATTTGCCGAAGCGGCTCGCAGAGAGGGTAACACCGGAGCGATTTTGGTTCAGCTTTTAGAGCAGAGGCTAGATAACGTCGTTTACCGCATGGGCTTTGCTACGACTAGACGATTTGCGCGCCAGCTCGTTACGCACGGACATATCTTGGTAGACGGCAAGCGCGTCGATATCCCTTCATACAGCGTTCGCGCAGGACAAAAGATCGAAGTGATCGAGAAGAGCAAAAATAACCCGCAAATTTCAAGAGCGCTGGATCTTACTGCACAGACCGGCATCGTAGCGTGGGTCGACGTAGAAAAAGAGAAAAGATACGGAATTTTTTCTAGAGTTCCGGAGAGAGAAGAAGTTGTTATTCCTGTAGAGGAAAGATTTATCGTAGAGCTTTACTCGAAATAGTAGGTGCTAATATGAGAAAAATCACAACATCAGCTCATATGCCAACTGAAATAAAGGTTGAGAATGTCAGCGAAAATGTTGCTAAAATCATAGCATATCCCTTTGAAACGGGATATGCCGTCACTCTAGCTCATCCTTTACGAAGGCTACTTTATACGAGCACGGTCGGTTTTGCGCCGACTGCGGTTAAAATCGAAGGCGTAAGCCACGAATTCGACAGCATGCGCGGCATGCTCGAGGATATGGCGGCTTTTATCATAAATTTAAAGGGCTTAAGGTTTAAAATCAAAGGCGATTCCCTACGCGAGGTCGTAGAATACAGCTTTAAAGGACCTAAAGAAATTTACGGCAGTGACCTAAATAACGACGCCGTAGAGATCGTAAATCCAAGCGCTTATCTGGCTACGATAAACGAGGATGCCGATCTTAAATTTACGCTCATCATCGAAAAGGGTATCGGCTACGTCCCAAGCGAAGAGATCAGAGAAAATTTAGACGCTGATTTCATCGCGTTGGATGCGTTTTTTACCCCGGTAACCAAGGCCGTTTACGACATCGAAAATGTCTTCGTAGAGGATAATCCCGACTACGAAAAGGTAGTCTTTACGATCACTACCGACGGTCAGATCAGCGCGATAGACGCGTTTAAAAACGCGCTTGAAGCGATGTATCAGCAGCTGGCGGTTTTCAAAGGCATCGTAAATATCAGCGCTGCGGATACTTTCGGTAGAGCGATTCCTGCAAATTCCGAATTTGCAAAGCTTTTTGAGAGCGTTAGCAATCTAAGCTTAAGCGCGCGAAGCTTTAACTGCCTGGATCGTGCGGATATTAGATTTATCGGTGAGCTTGCGATCATGGAGGAAAGCGAGCTTAAAGACCTTAAAAACTTAGGCAAAAAATCTCTCGAGGAGATCAAGGCCGTTATGGAGGAGATCGGTTATCCTATCGGTAACCAAGAGCTCGGCGAGAAAAAAGAGCAGCTAAAACGCAAGCTTGATGAGCTGAAGGCTCAAAGACAAAAGAATGAAGGACAATAAATGAGACATAATCACGGATATAGGAAGCTAGGGCGTACTTCGTCTCACCGTGCCGCCCTGCTTAAAAATTTAACCATCGCTTTAGTTACTAGCGGCAAGATCGAAACCACGCTTCCTAAGGCAAAAGAGCTAAGAAGCTATGCCGAAAAGCTGATCACTCGCGCGCGCAAGGGCGACAGCGAGGCGCATAGATTTGTTTTCGCGGCGCTTCAAGATAAGGCTGCGACAAATAAGCTAGTCACCGAGATCGCTCCAAAATATGCAGGCGTAAACGGCGGCTACACTCGCATCATCAAAACTCGCCTTCGCAAGGGCGACGCCGCAGAGATGGCTTATATCGAGCTAATCAGCAAATAAAATTTCGGGATCACTCCCGAAATTTCTTCTATGAAATTTAAAATTTTACTCCCGCTTATTATCATCGCTGCGGGCCTAGCGTGGGCATTGGACAATTATCTTAGCTATAAAAATATCGAAACGATCAACTCTGAAATTCCGCTAAAGCAGGCATTGGACGGCGAGCAAATCTCTAAGATCCGCGTCTATAAATCTAAACGAATTCTTGAAATTTTGACCTCGAAAGGCGTCGCAAAAAGCTACAAAATCGCCCTTGGACGCGAGCCTGAAGGACATAAAGAGGTTCAAGGCGACGGCAAAACCCCGGAGGGCAACTACACCATAAACGGCAAAAATCCAAACTCGGCGTATCATCTAAATTTAGGCATCTCCTATCCGAACAAAGCCGACGTAGCGCACGCAAAATCCCTCGGTAAGAGCGCAGGTGGCGATATCAAAATCCACGGTCTACCGAACAAATTTAGCTACCTAGGGCAGAGTATCGCGGCGTTCGGCGACTGGACGGAGGGCTGCATAGCACTCGTCAACGACGATATGGACGAGCTTTTTGAGCACGTAAAAATCGGCACGCCGATAGAAATTTTACCGTGATGGCACACGCCCGCGCTAAAATTTCACAGCCGCGATCAGTATAAGACATGGCGTAAAATTTCATCTGCGAGCTTCAAAACAATATTCGCCGCCCAGGCTTTAGTAATCGCAAATTTGCAATTAAAAGCAGGATTGTTTTTCTAAAAAATTTAATCATATCGGCGCTTGTATAAATTAAATTTAGAGAGTTCCGCTTTAAATTTTACCTACCGCTCAAAAATTTCATCTCAAATTTAGCCCTCGATCTGTCTAAAATTTCATCCCAAATTTATGGCGCAAATAGTCTAAATTTAAATATACGCAAGCCCGATGATTTGCGAGTTTCGTCCTTGCCGAATCGATAAAATTTTTAAAATCGCGACTCGCCGTTCGCGGCGTATAAAATTCTTTGCGAGCCATTACGCAAAATCCGCGTCCTCGCGCAAAATTTCAGATTAAATTTCATCCCCGATAAGCCTTTTTTTATCGCTTTTGGATATAATGCGCCAAAACTAAAATAAGGAATTTTAATGATACCATTTACAGACGAAGAGCTTCTAGCCCCGGTACAGGATAGCTTGGAGCTAATCCGACCGATGCTGCAAAACGACGGCGGCGATATGAAGCTTTTAGGCATAAAAAACGGCGTCGTCTATGTCCGCCTTACCGGGCATTGCCACGGCTGCGCGGCGAGCTCACAGACCCTAAAATACGGCGTCGAGCGCCAGCTTCGCATGGATATTCACCCCGAGCTTAGCGTCGTAAACATCCCCGAAGGCGAAGAGTTTGAACTATAAAAAACTGGGGCTAAAGGCCTTTTCGCGCGGAGAATTCGAGCTTGCGAAGCTATATTTTTCGCTCGCATATGAAAAAAGCGGCGAGGAGGAAATTCTATTTTTGCTTGAACTTTGCCAGACCGCGCTGGCAGACCGCGAAGAGGCGTTTATGCTCTTTGATTTTTACAACCTCAGCCCCAAAACTCAAACTGCGGAGCTTTTTAAAATTTTAAACTCCATCAACGAAAAGATCGCGAACGAAGCGGCCTCCGAACCCGGCGCCGAGGACGAGATTGCAGTCATTGCTTATGCCGATTTTATGCGCGCGGTAGGCCAAAGAGGCTTTAAAGACGCCTTTGAATCGATCATTTTTTCCTCCAAAATCGCCATTTCGGACAAAACCGAGATGATAGAATTTTTAGAAAATTTGATAGAAAACGGCTACTACGAAATGGGGCTTAATTACGTCGAGAGCTCGGCCGCCGCGTATGCAGGCGATGAACGCTTCGAAGCGCTGATGCAAAAAATCAAAAATCATGAAAATACGACTCGAAAATAGCTTTATCACCGATAACTCCGCCGAATGCGAGGCGGGCTGCTTTTTTATGCGCACGAGCGCGAACGCTAAATTTGAACCTGAAGCGGCGCAAAAAGGCGCGCAGATCATCTCTATCGTGCAAGCAAAGGAACTTTTAAAGATCGATTCGCGCATCAAAATCGTAGGCATCACTGGCACGAACGGCAAGACCACGACCGCGGCGGCGATCTATTCGACGCTGCTGGATCTGGGCTTTAGCTGCGGTCTAAGCGGCACGCGCGGCGCCTTTATAAATGAGCGCAGGATCGACGAGAAGGGGCTTACGACAAGCTCGGTTTTTAAGACGATGAGCTATCTTTACGAAGCCGGCAAGCAGGGCTGCGAGTATTTCGTTATGGAGGTAAGCTCGCACGCAATCGCACAAAATCGTATCGAAGGATTAGAATTTGCGCTTAAAATTTTTACGAATTTAAGCCAAGATCATCTCGATTATCATGGCAGCATGCAAGAATACGCCGCAGTCAAGAGCTCGTTTTTCGCTGACGACGCGCCAAAGCTCATAAACGCCGACGATGGGCACATTAAATTTGACCCCGCAAACGCCCTTACCTACGGCATCAAAAACGCCGCGAGCTTCGGCGTGAGCGGATACGGGCTAAAGGGCGGTATCGACGCGCTCGTGCGTACTCCAAACGGCGATAATGCGCAGCTGCAAAGCGATCTCATCGGCGAGTTTAATCTCTACAACCTTACCGCGGCGTTTGCGGCGGTTAAAATTCTAACCAAGCTGCCGAACGAAAAGATCGCAAAAGCTCTGGCAAACTTCGGCGGCGTCGAGGGTCGCGTACAGATCGTAAATAAAGACCCGCTTGTAATCGTCGATTTCGCTCATACCCCCGACGGCATCGAAAAGGTGCTAAACGCGCTGCGTGCAAGCGGCGAGATCATCGCGGTTTTTGGCGCGGGCGGCGATCGCGACCACGGCAAGCGTCCGAAAATGGGCGCCATCGCCGAGCACTTTGCCAAAATTTGCATCGTCACGAGCGATAATCCGCGTAGCGAGAATCCAGATGAGATCATCGAGCAAATTTGCGCCGGGATGCGACGAAAAGATAAAATTTTAAAGATCACGGATCGCAAAGAGGCGATCGCGCGCGCGCTAGATCTTGCCAAAAACGGCGAGATGATCGCTATTTTGGGTAAGGGCGACGAGACCTACCAGGAGATCAAGGGCGTGAAGCACCCCTTCAGCGACAAGCAGGTCGTAAGCGAGCTCGTCGCGGCGCGAGGCGAATCAAATTTAGACTAAATTTAAAGGACGGTCGATGAAAATCGAAATTTTATCAAGCAAAATCCACCGCGCGCGCGTGACGGACGCCAACCTCAACTACGTAGGCTCCATTACGATCGGACCCGAGCTCATCGAGGCTGCGGGGCTTTGCGAATACCAAAAAGTAGAGATCCTAAACGTCAATAACGGCGAGCGCTTCGCTACCTACGTGATTCGCGGCGAGAAAAAGGGCGAGATCTGCCTAAACGGCGCAGCCGCGCGCAAAGTCTGCGTCGGCGACGTCGTCATCATCGTGGCCTACGCACAGATGAGCGCAAAAAAAGCAAGAAGCTTCAAGCCTAAAATCGTGCAAGTAAACGAAAAAAACCAAATAACGGAGTAAAGATGTTTGAGGGAATGGATTTTTCGAAAATGGGGCAGATGCTCGATCAGATGCAGGCCAAGGCTAAGCAGATCGAGGAGGAGAATGCGCGCAAGGAATTTACCGTAAAATCGGGCGCGGGCATGGTCGCCATCAGACTAAATGGCGCGGGCGAGGTGCTAGATCTGAGCATCGACGACAGCCTTTTTAGCGACAAAGAGAGCTTGCAGATCCTGCTAATTTCGGCGATAGGCGACGCGATAAAACTCGTCGAAAATGAGAAGAAAGGCGCTGCAGCATCCATGCTAGGAGGGCTTGGAGGCCTAGGCGATCTGCTCGGCAATAAGGGCTAAGCGTAGTTCAAAAATGGTGAAAATAAGCTTTTTATATAGAATGGCTGCTTTGCTTAGCGAGCGATTTGGATTTTACGGAGCGAGCGGCTTCTGTAGCGAACTAAATGAAGCCCGATTTTATAAGGCGGCGTTAAATTTAGATTTTGTGGCGATACGGTTTGCATAAAGCACGACTCGCTTAATTTGACGCTAGGTTATTAAATTTTTAACCTTAGCAAATCAGTCAAATTTAACGGGCGGCGCGAGGGCAAATTCTAAAATTTCGGCGAGCTGCTACGCTGCGGCGCAAAGTAAAATTTAACTCGCACGGCTTAAATGCAAAGCGGGCAAGCCGTTGCGCGACATCCGCGAGCAAATCTAACGTAAGATGCAGCTCAAAAAAGCGGAGCATCCTCCGCCGCGCGCACTGTGTAAAGCTAGGGAATTAAAATTTAAAATTTTAAGCGGCACGATTGCTTCTATGCGGCGTACAAACGGCTCGCGACAGCAAAGTCTAAGCTGCGCGACGAAAAGGCATTCGAAGGGCGCGAATTTGCATTCGTCAAGGGCGCGCCCAAGCAGAGCAAATCAAAACCGCAAGGTAGGATCAATGGATATTTTAGAAAAATTTAAAGATTACTTGAAGCAAAACGAGCTGAAGGCGCCTAGCTTTCATCCGTACTTTGAGGAGGCGCTCAATTACATGCTGCAGGCGGGCGGCAAGCATTTTCGCGCGCAGCTGCTACTAGGCGTCGTCTCGACAGTGGATGAGCGGCGCTTTGAGGGCGCGCTGGCGATCGCGATGGCGCTTGAGATGATCCACACCTACTCACTTATCCACGACGATCTGCCCGCGATGGACGATGCGGATCTGCGCCGCGGACGGCCGAGCCTGCATAAAAAATACGACGAGGTCACGGCGATTTTAGTGGGCGATGCGCTAAATACCGACGCGTTTTTGATAGCCGCGAGCGCGAACCTAAGCGACGAGATTAAGATAAAATGCATTAAAACTCTAGCGCGAAACGCAGGCAGCGGCGGCATGGTGCTGGGTCAGGCGATCGATTGCCGTTTTGAAAACAGCCCGTTAAAGCAAAGCGAGCTTGAGTTTTTGCATCTGCATAAAACGGGCGCGCTCATCGCAGCGGCGTTTGAGCTAGGCGCCATAATCGGCGGGCTAAAGGACGAGCTCGCGCATGAGCTTTATAAAATCGGACTAAAGCTAGGTCTTATATTTCAGATCGAGGATGATATCATCGACGCCACGGGCGACGAGGCAAGCGCAGGCAAGCCCGTAGGGGCGGACGGCGCGAAAAATTCCTTCGTAAATTTACTAGGTCTTGCGGGTGCTAGAAGCTACAAGCAGCGCCTAATAGACGAGGTAAGCGGCGCGATGAGCGGCTATGATGAAAGCCTGCGCGATTTGGTTTTAAATTTGATAGAAAAATACCTGAAAGGATGAAAAATGTCGAGCGAGCAGCTAAGTAAAATTTCAAACACGATCAAATTTCTAAGCGCGGATATGATCCAAAGCGCTAACTCGGGCCATCCCGGCACGCCGATGGGACTAAGCGACGTAATGAGCGTCTTTATGAGTAAGGTCCGCCACAATCCCAAAAATCCCGCGTGGCTGAACCGCGACCGCGTCGTATTCTCGGGCGGGCACGCAAGCGCGCTCGTGTATAGCTACCTCTATCTTAGCGGATACGATTTGAGCATGGACGATCTGAAAAGCTTCAGGCGCCTGCACTCCAAAACCCCGGGCCACCCGGAGATCACCACCCCAGGCGTCGAGATCGCTACCGGACCGCTCGGACAGGGCGTCGCAAACGCGGTTGGATTTGCGATGGCCGCGAAATACGCCGCGCATCTGCTCAACGAGGAAGGAAACGAGATCATCGATCACCGCGTCTATTGCTTCTGCGGCGACGGCGATCTGCAGGAGGGCATCAGCTACGAAGCGTGCGCGCTTGCGGGCAGACACAACCTCGATAATCTCACGATAATCTATGATTCTAATGGCATCACGATCGACGGCAGCACCGATATCGCGTGGTTTGAGGATGTGAAAGTGCGATTTGAGGCGCAGGGCTTTGAGGTCGCACGCATCGACGGGCATAATTTCGATCAGATAGAATTTGTCCTTGACGAGGTCAAAAACAAAACAAAACCCTACCTCATCATCGCAAACACCACGATCGGCAAGGGCGCGCTCGAGCTTGAGGGCACGGCCAAAACGCACGGCGCGCCGCTTGGTGAGGAGCTGCTTGCACGCGCTAAGCAAAGCTTGGGCTTTGATCCCGCTCAAAGCTTCGTCGTAAGCGAGGACGTGCTTTTTGCGACGCGCGCTGCGGTTGAGAAGGGTGATTTGGAGGAGAGACTTTGGAAGGAGAAGCTTGCGAAGCTAAGCGATGAAAAAAGAGCGCTTCTAAACGAGCTTTTAAATCCCGATTTTAGCAAGATAGAATTTCCCGATTTTAGCGGGCTTAAGGTCGCCACCCGCGATAGTAACGGTAAAATTTTAAACGCCATCGCAAACGCCGTGCCCGGCTTTTTGGGCGGAAGCGCCGATTTAGCGGCGTCGAATAAGACCGAGCTAAAAGGCGGCGGCGACTTTCCGTGCGGCAAAAATTTACACTTCGGCATCCGCGAGCACGCGATGGCAGCGATCGGCAACGCCTTTGCGAGATACGGGCTTTTCATCCCGTTTAGCGCGACGTTTTTTATCTTTAGCGACTATCTAAAAACGGGCGCTCGCCTCGCGGCGCTGATGGGTTTGCGCCACTACTTCGTCTTCACGCACGACAGTATCGGCGTAGGCGAAGACGGGCCGACGCACGAGCCTATCGAGCAGCTTAGCACCTTCCGCGCGATGCCTGGCTTCTACACCTTCCGCCCCGCGGACGGCAACGAAAACGTAAAATGCTGGCGTACGGCACTTGCCCTAAATGCGCCCGCGGCATTCGTCTGCTCGCGCCAGGGACTTGAGCCGCTACCTAAGGCGGTTTTGGGCGACGTGCAAAACGGCGCGTATCTGCTAAGGCAGAGCAAAGAGGCGCAGATCACGCTCATCGCAAGCGGCAGCGAAGTCTCGCTCTGCCTAAAAGCGGCGGCGATCCTGCAAGAGCAAGGTATCGGCGCAAACGTCGTAAGCGCGCCGTGCTTCGAGCTTTTGTGTGAGCAGGACGCAGACTATCTGGCGCAAATCCTGCAGGCGCAAACTAAAATTTTAGCCGTCGAAGCCGCAAGCGCGCTTGAGTGGTATAAATTTGCAGACGCGGTACACGGTATGCAAAGCTTCGGCGAGAGCGGCAACGCGAGCGAGCTATTTAAGCTTTTCGGCTTCACCGACGTCGCGATCGCAAAAGAAGCAAGGGAGCTTTTAGGGCAGTAACGGAAAGGGCGAAATTTGAGCGAAAAAATCAAAATTTCATATTTAGACGGATTTAAAATTTACGGGTTAAAAGCCCGCACGAAAAACGCGGACGAGCTAGACGGGAGCGGTAAAATTCCCGCGCTATGGGAAAAATTTATGAAAGAGTGCTATGACGGGCAGAGCGAGATCTACGGCGTCTATTACGATTACGAAAACGGCGCTGACGGGCTTTACGATATCTTTATCGGCACCAAAGCGCCACGCGGTGGCGAAGCCTTGGAAATCAAAAGCGGCAAATACGCCGTTTTTAGTTTCCCAAATGAGCCGCAAAACGTAGCAAGGTTTTGGAGTAAAATTTGGAGCTTTTTTGAAGCTAGCGAACTAAAAAGAGCGTTTGGAACGGATTTTGAGTTTTACGGCGGAGACGAGATCAAAATTTTTATCTCGATTTTGTAGGGCGGCGCATGAAAATTATAAACGGCGAGTGATTTTTCGCCGCCGCGATAAAATTTGTCCGCGAAATGCTAAAATTCCTTGCTCGCAAAAGCTACGCAGAGCGTAAAACGCTGCTGCTTTATAAAATTTCATCCATAAAGCGGTAAAATTCCGTGCCCAAAACTACGCGCGCGAAGGTAAATTTCATACCCAAAGCCGCACCGGATCGTACCTTAAGCCATAGATTTAAAACGAAATCTAAATTTGTGCCGTTAAATTTCAACCCCCGCCCGCAAAATCAGGCGAAATTTCACGCGGAATTTCATTTTTAAATCTATTATTAAGCCATTTTTGGCTTAAATTACGTTTTCATTCGGGTAGATGTCCGAGCGGTCGAAGGAGCGCGCCTCGAAAGCGCGTAAGGCGTCAGCCTTCTGGGGTTCGAATCCCTATCTACCCGCCATCACTTCAAAACAATCACAAACAATCAAAAACTTTCGCAGACATTATAACTCGATTTTAACGTAATTTTAAAACAAATTTTCATAAAATCACAAACAATGATTAACAATCGAAAATAATCGCAGACAAAATTTATAGCTGACTTTTTTACTGCCTAAATGTAAATTCCAGCAGTAAATTTTAAATTTAGTCAGTAAAAAGGATTTGAAATGCCTAAGTTATCGGTTCCGCTAACCGCAACGCAGCTAAAGAATTTAAAGCCCAAAGACAAACCCTACTTCGTCGGCGACGGCAGCAATCTGCTTATAAAAATAATGCCTAGCGGGGCTAAATTTTTCATCTATGAGTATAAACAAGGAGCGAAGTATAAAAGAGTGACGATCGGGCGCGCGGGAGAGATGAGCCTTGCGGAGGCTAGGCAGAGAAAGAGCGAGCTAAAAACGAGGGTTAAAACGAGCGATAAAATAACCTTTCGCGAGGTCTTTGAGGAATGGATCAAAACGAAAAGCAAAATCAGCCCTAAGCAGCTGTTTTGGATAAATAGGCGGTTTGAAAGCCTCCTTTTGCCTGCGCTCGGGAGTATGCAGATAGCGGATATCGGCAGAAAGGATATTATAGGCGCCCTCTCTCCCCTGCTCTCGGACGAAAAGCAAGAAACTGCGAAAAAGGTGCTCGGCGCGCTAAATGGCTTTTATAAATTCGCCCTGCTTCACGAATATGTAGATCACAATATCATCGCGGACATTGATAAGGCCACGCTCATAGGCAGACGGCAGATTAGACATTTTGCGTATTTTAAGGATGAGGCGGAGATAAGAAATTTGATAAAAGCGGTAAAGGGGTATTTTGGAAATGAGAGGATAAAAGTATGCGCGCTATTTATGCTATACACGGCAGTACGCGGAGAGAATGCAAGATTTGCTACATGGGATGAGATAAAAGGAGATATGTGGAAAATCCCCGCGAGCAAAATGAAAAACGGTAAAGATCACGAGGTGTTTTTAAGCTCTAGCGTCCGAAGAATGCTCTCGGATTATCGCGCGAGCTCACCGCTGCAAAGCGAGTTTATCTTTCCATCGATCAAATCAAACGTCAGGCCGATCAGCGATAATACGGTGCGTTCTATGCTGCGAAATTTAGGTTTTTCAAACGAGATGATTACGCCGCACGGATTTCGCGCGACATTCAGCACGATCTGCCATGAAAAGCAAGACGAGCACGGGCAAAACTCCGACGTAATCGAGCTTTGCCTCGCGCACGTAGAAAAAAACAAGGTAAAAGATGCTTATAACCACGCCAAAAATTTAAAGCAGCGCGCGGCGTTGATGCAGTGGTGGAGCGATTTTTTAGACGGGCTTTAAGCACTTTTGCCTGCCTTGTAAGCCTTGATAGAACTTAGCGAATAATAAATCACTTTCGCATTCACCTTATTGGCGACTATTTTTCCCGCCTTTGTAAGCCTATAAAGGCTCATTTGAGATTTTAGCCCTAGCTCTTTAAGCGCTTCGGCTTTTGTTATAAATTTATCATCCATTTTTTTCCTCCGCTAAAGCTTCATCTAGCTTTTTGTCTAATAGTTTCAACGCCTTACTAAAAGTATCGCTACCTTGCAGCTTTTCTATCCCTATCTGCCCCGCTTTTGCGCTAGCGGCGATATAAAGGGTGTTTTTGGACGGATATAGAAAAGAAAGGATTATGATAGCGATTGACAGCTTAATTCCGTGCCATACTATTTTCTTTGTTCGGTCTCCAATGCCGATGTCGGCGAACATAAACAGGAAAAGCACAAGTGAAAAAAGAAGTATACCACAAACTGCTAACAGAATGCACATTTTATCCGATAGATCAGCCAAGTATAATAACAACAAAATTTCATTCATTTCTCGATCCTTTTTAAAATTTCCTTTAGTTGTTCTAAATTCAGCTCAAACAGCCTTTTATGGATTTTCTCCACGAGCGCGCCTTTTTCATTGTGCTTCTGCGCGAAATCGTCGATTTTGGCTAGCATCTCGCGCTCTTTTTCTCGCTCGGGGCTACTCATTTTATATCCTTCATTTTTTGTATTATCATATCCATTTTATTGGCATCGAACCGACAATATACTATCAGCACAAAAACAATTATGCTGATGATAAACATAACGTATGGTGTAAATATACCACCCACCAAAGACAGCGGCTTTATCTTGCTTTTTATTTGTAGTTCGTAGGGGGATAGGGAGTATAATGCAAGAGCATACATCGTAAACGCGTAGCAATTCAGCGTTATACCCCAAAATATGAAATTTAGCATTCTATTCTCCTTTCAAGCCACTAAAGAAATTTAAAACATCGCCCGCTATATACCAGCACCAAATCGATACGCCAATAACAAGAAGTATGGTCGATATGAAAAAGACCAACGCAAGAGTATCGCTTCCTTTTTCGGATAGTTTGGAAAAATATCCTGTGATAGCCATCCATACAAAAAGCCAAACATAAGATATCGGCGTCATAAGAATACCCCACGCTTTGATATAAGTTAGTATAAACATTTCACTCTCCTATTTTTTCCGGCAATCTAAATCCTAGCGCGTAAAGAGGCATAGCTGTTTCTCTTTCATTGGGACCGAGCACTTCTTTGCTAAGGTCGCTTTTTGTGTATCTAGCGTTTGTCCTTTCCCACACGCCATCTACGTCTTGATACTCCCAATACCAAAGGACATCATCGACATTGATGAAATCATCTGGGTCTATTCCCTCTATCACAGGCGATCCGACGCACCAAACCTCGGGATTGGCGATACCTCGTGAGCTTTTGCACACTATCTCATCGCCTACTTTGAATTTAGGCTCTTTTGGCTTGATACGGTATTCGAATTTCTCCCAATTCCAAACCGGCAATCCTGCAAATGCCCATTCATCTTCTTCGCAATTAGCCGAACGCCTCTCGATCTCCTCGCCCCTCGTATAGGCTTGCATAACCTTTATCTTTTCTTGTGTTGTCATTTTGTATCCTTTCATATTACATAAGTTAGTGGCGTCTTTACCGCATACTCGGTCATCATGAGTTTTTGCTTTTCGTCTGATATTATCTCTGCTCGCAATATCCAATTATCGCCTCCCTCGTCAAATTCTTCCCAAAAAGACGTTACTAGAAATTCTATGCACTGCCATTCTTTCTCCATTTCAAATTCCTTAATAAATTTAAGGATTTCTTTTTTAGGAATATCTTCGGTTTGCGCTTCAATTAACACGCGATACCCGCCATATTCTGGATATACAGTGTATTTCCAATCGCAGTTAATAAATCGACAGTCGCGTTCTTTGTCGTAGAATTCGCGCGCGGCCTCTTTGTCTTTCTCTGTCTTGTAAAAGCCATTTTCGTCAAGCTCTATGGTCTTAGGCAGTGGTATTATGCTCCCCAGGAAATCTTTACCTCTTGCCATAATGCCCGCCGCCTGATTGAGCGTCAGCCCCGAAATTTCTATGCGTGTTTTATACCACATGCTCATTTTTTATCCTTTTATACGAATAGCTTTTTCTGCACGGCTTTAAACATCCGTTCGTGCGCCGCTTTAAAAAAATCCTTTTTGATCTCAAATCCGTAAGATTTGCGCCCTAAATTTTCTGCCGCTACTAAAGTGCTGCCACTCCCTGCACGCGGATCGATCACTACATCCCCCCACGTCGGTAAATAGCGAGATAAGGTATTCAAGCAACTTCACGGGCTTTTGGGTCGGGTGTATTTTCGGCACGCTTGCGTCGTCGCTGACCCAGTCTATGCAGTTCATCCTCATTCTGCCGCCGCCGTTAAATTTCGGTAGCTTGTCGCGGTAAAATATGAGCGCATATTCGCAATTGCCGACTATTCGCATATTGGCTTTTAAGACCTGCGAGGAGGACTTTTTACGAAATACCAAATTTATGTAGTGCGCGAAGCCGTAACGTGCGGCAAGCTCGATTAGTGGCGCTTGTTGTTCGAAAGCGCAAAACACTATCATCGCAGGCGCTCGTCCAGCCTCTTTAGGCTCTTTGATTAGCATTTTAGAGCAGAAGTGCATAAACTCGGCGACTTTAAAATTTTCATCCGTATCAAAGAAGCTTTTACCTGCCAGCTTGCTTTCTCCGTTTGCATTGTCGCCGCCCACATACCACACGGGGTTGCTTGCGTAAGCGTTATTTCCTAGATTATAGGGGATGTCCGCGATCACTAGCTGCGCTTTAGGTATGCCGTAGCGCTTAAAATTTTGAAAATGATCGTTGTATAGTTTCACTCTGCACTTCCTTTTGTTTCTTTGCTTCTCTCATAGCCTCTAACTCACGAGTCAGAAACTCCGCGCGCGCCTCCTCGCTCATTGCCAAAAGCGCCTCTAAGTTCTCACACATTTTCTGCACTATTTTTCCGCCGCGATGCCACTTGAAGCGCAAAAAGCGCTGAAGCACATTTAAGTGTGGCGAGCCCGTGTCCTTGTGCGCTATCCAAGCAAGCTCATAATCGTTTGCGACTAATTCGATCGCCTTGTAATACAGCCGCTCTATCCGCTCTTTCAGCGCGGGCGTGATCGGATCTTTAAAGGCTAGATAATAGTGCTCCGTCTCTATTTGTAGCACTCCTCCTAGCTTACGGAAGCGATCCGTGCGTCCGATCTTTCGGTCTTTACTAGCCTGCACGTCTATCACGTAGAGTTTTTTATCCTCGCGCTTTGCAAATTCTCTAGCGTTCATCCACATAGGGATCTCTTTCAGCAAAATATTCCGCATCGTCTATCTCTCTGTCATACGCCGCATCCGCTCCGTAATCCTCCCACCATTGTGCCTCTGCTGCGGCGCGCCATTCATCGAAGCCGCCGTGTTCGTTTAGCCATTCTACCTCGTTCATAGCTCATCCTTTAAAAATAGCTTGCAAGCCGCATTATTGGCTTTAATTTTTAGCAATTTGTTGTCTGTTCTGTTTGAGCGAATTTTCGAACAATACCAAACAACTTTTGTATTACACTCCCACCGCTCTGAAAATTTGCACTCTTTACATTTGTAGAGAGCGGGGGCAACTACACCGATACCCTCAAGCTCTAAAGACAGTTGGTTCATTTATATCTCCTTAAAACGGGATCGTGTCGTTGCCGTCATCGTATTTATCGGCGGCAGGCTTTCCCGCTCTGCTTTGAGTTGCGCTGCTTTGAGCGTAGTTTTGCGTGCTGCCGCCGTTGGAATTCTGCGCACCGCATCCCGAATTCTGATAATTGCCCGAGTTTTGATTGCTGCCTAGCATCTCTAGGCTCTCTACCTCTACTACGTGTTTACTGCGGTTCTGTCCGTTTTGATCCTGCCACTGCTCCAACTTGAGCCGCCCCTCAACGGCGAGCTTTGAGCCTTTGCGTAGGTATTGGTTCGCAACCTCCGCCGTGCGACCGAAAAACTTCAGGTCGATAAAGCAGGTATCCTCTGCCGTCTCCCCCTGCGCGTTCTTAAATTTTCTCGTTACGGCGATACCCGCGTTTCCGACGCAGTAGCCGCTCTGCGTGTATCTTAGCTCGATATCGCGGGTTAAATTTCCGATTAAAACGACCTTATTCATTTCTTAGCTCCTCTGCTAATGCGTCAATCGAATTCGGATCGGATAGATATGCCCTTGCCTCATCAGGGCTGAGCCTTTCCATCCGCTTTTCCGCTTCGATTTCGTCCACGCCTCTTGCTACTAGCTCGCTTTGCAGAGCGTCAAGCGGTAGCACTTCCTCGCTTACGTCTATCTCTAGCGGCGCGGCTTCGATGATCTCCTCTACAGGCTCTGCCTTTTTCTGCGCGGCTTTGGCTAGAAATTCATTTAAATTTTGCGGCTGCGGCTCTAGCTTCGGCTGCTCTTTATATGCTTCATTCTCTGCGTTGATAGCTTCTTGTATCTGCTCGGTTATCGGTAGGCGAGTAGCTACATATTTGATAGCCTTAGCCTTATACATCTCCTCCGCCCATTCGCCCCAAATATTGGTTAGCGCCTCTTTGTCTTTTTGGTTCTGGCTTTTTAGGCGCAGCTGCTCGAGTTTTTTAAAAGGCACAAATTCGCTAAATTCATTGCCGCCCGCGTCTTTGACATAGACGATCACGCCGCGCAGATTATTAAATACCCATAAGGAATTTGTTTCGTCGCGCTCGTCGTAATTGGGGCTAAATTCTATGTCGTCCTTAATCCCTGCGAAATTTATCTCAAACTCGTCGCATTTGTAAGCCGCGAGCGCCCTAAATATCCAGCCGTTGCGATATGCTAGACTTAGCCAGCCCTTATAGCCTATCTGAAGCTGTGCCTTGTTTTTAAACGGCACTACATAGGCCTGACCGAAAGTCTTATTCGGATTGAGCCCTAATCGTACGATTTCAAGCCCCGCGCCGATAACGCTTTGCACCGAGCAAATACTTAAAGCGGGATCACTCGCCATCGCCGTGAGGCTTGCCGCAAATGCGCTCATCTTGGCTTTATCGCCGCCCGTGATCGTCTTTATGACATCCATCTTAGCTCTTACTAGCTCGCGCGCGTCTTGTTCTCTAATTTGAAGTTGGTTCATTTTTTATCCTTACGCTATACTTTCATAAAATTTCCACGCAGGCAGGCTTAGCGTCTGCACCGCCTCTATCTCTTTACTCTCGGGTTCAAACTTGGCATATCCCCACCACTCGTTACGTTCCATGCATAGTTTATAGCGCTCAAGCAGGGCTAGATATGTCTTGCGCCCCTGCTCTATCGCCGCCTCGTCTAGCGCATAAAAGCCCGTCATATAGGGCTTTTTGGTTTCGACCGCGATAAACAGGAAATTATCCACGCGCTTGCCGCATAGGCGCAAGATGTCGGTATAAAACGCCGCTTGGATGTGGTAATTAAAATTTGCTACCGATTTTGCAAATCCGTCCGCGCTAGCGTCGGAGGTCGTTTTCAAATCTACGCAAAGGCTTAGTGCTTCGTTTAGAAAATCGGGGCGACACTTCACGGGCACCCCCGAAATCTCCGCAAAATAGCTCTGCTCCGCTAGCCCGTCTTTTAAAAAAAGCGCCGTCTCTCTCATAGAATTGACTGCGTTAGCAATAGCGGTCGCTTTTTCATAAGCTTCGGCGTCTAGGACGATCTTACCCTCCGCGCCTTTTAAAAACTCCGCGTAGAGTTCTTTGCCCTCTTTGGTGCGTTTATCGGCTTTGGGTTCGGTGGCGAACTCTTTAAAAAAATCCGCAGGCTCCAGCACCAGCTTATGCACTGCCGAGCCCAAGGTTAGAGCCTTGCTATCAGGCTTTTCAAACTCGTCTTTAAATTTGAAGTGATAGGGGCTTTTCGCCAAGAGATCCAAATCGCTTTTAGAGATTTCAACTCGCGCGTGGTAGTCTTTGATGGGCAAGCCTTTTATCATCGTACCTAGGGGATGCTTAACCCCCTGTTCGCCTAAATCAATCTCAAGCATTTAACACCTCGATTTTGCTTAGGTTTGTTATGCCCGCCGCAGCTAACATCTCTTTGATTTTTGCTGCTAGTTTTTCGTGCGAAGCGTTTGCGATGGCCTTTACCTCAAACTCGGCGCGGATCGTATAGATAACCTTGCCGTCTCCTGCGTCGCGCGGCTTTTGTAAGACTTCGCGCTGCGCCTCGTAAAAAGCTTGCTTATTTGCCTCCGTTTTTGCGCGCTCTGCCGCTTCGCGCGCGGCTTGCTCGACCGCCTCTTGCTTCTCTCTTTCGGCTCTTTGTGCGGCTTCGGCTTTCTCCCTCTCGGCTCGCGCCAAAATTTCAGCCTCTCTAGCTTTTGCTCGCGCTTCCATTTCCGCTTTTTCGCGTGCGGCCCTCTCCTCCGCTTCTTTTCTTGCGCGCTCTGCTATCTCCGCATCGCGCCTTTGCTTTTCTTGCTCGGCTAGCTTTGCTTGTAAAATTTCGTTTTCTAAAGCGGCAATTTTGCCCTCGATAGCTTCTTTCGTAGGCTTGGCAAGAGAGCCCGCAGTAGTTACCGCGCTTAATTTGATTAGATCGGCGGTGTTGATGCGCTCGCAATTTAGCCCTTTTTCATCGCAGAGGCTCCTTGCGTATTCGTTTATGCGCTCCGCAATCTGCTCTAGCTTGGCGTTTTCAAAAGCCGCCACGCCGTCAGCTATCTTTTGGCGTCCGTCGGTGATGATGGCTTCGATCTCTTTTTTCTCGTTCTTTAGCTGATTGATAGGCGTCGAAAGCTTGTCAATGAAAAACTTATAGCGATCGCCGATTGCGGTTTTGACCTTGTTAAAATTCGCCATCACCTTTTTAGCTTCGGGGATATTCTCGTCGGTTACCTCGATCGAGTATTTTTCCACCTGCATTGCCACGCCCGCTTTGATCTCCTCAAAATTCGTAGTTAGAATTTGGCTATCTGCCGTTTTTGCCTCGTATGATACGATTAGTTCCATTGTTTCGCTCATTTCATCTCCTTTTTTCGAGCATTCACAAATTTAGCAAAGCTGCTAAATTTCGTGTGTTTATCTATACCTACCCTAGTCCGGTAAGCTCTAAATGCCTTTCTAAAGTCTTTTAAACCCATTTGTCTATCCTTTCAATATCCCAAATCTAAGATTTGAGATCGTAAATTTTGTGCGCCTCTTAAATAGCCTTTTCAGAAGCCGCAGCATTTTCGCTCTCCTTTTTTCGCTCCGCAGCTCTTGCCAGTAGCGCGAGGTTTATTAGTAGATCACTTATGTTTATTCCGCTCATCTGCGAAATTACACATAGATGCTCCGCTACGGAGCGCAGATAATCCGAAACGCTGCCTGCGATCTCTGCCGCAGCAGTTTCAAGCTCTTGATTTTTCATCGTTCTACCTCCGCGAAATACTCACCATCGCGGTTGTGGTAGACATTTCCGCCTTCCCAGCATTTTTCTGGGATGTCGTCGTAGCTGATGACGGCAGGCTCCACCTCTATTTCGTCAACGCCTTTGGCGACTGCGATAACGCGCTTCGCCGATATCCTAATTTCGCCGCACTCCCAAGCCTCGCGAGAGGCATCGCGCTTAAAACGAACATCAACGATGTAGTCGCCCTTTTGTAGGGCGATAATTGCTTGAGTGCTGCTGCACGATAGCTGCCCGTGGCGGGCAATAAATATCGGCTTTTTGAGCCTTTTCTCACCATTTAGTATTACTCGGAATTCTGCTGTGTTTGATGCAGCGCCTCCACCTACACCTAAAGTTGGTAGACCACTTTTTGATAAATTTGTTCTCATTTGTTTCTCCTTTATTCATAACGGACTAAGCCGTCAAATTTAAATACGGCTTTTTTGATTACAGAGCCATCGGGTTGCGGCTCATCTACACTTTGGCGGATTGAATAGGTAGAAAAGCATCTATCCTTTCCAACCGCTGAAACTACAATATGGCAAGCTCTAGGTTCGCCGACTACTACAACGGCATCAAAATCGCGCGCGACTTTTAAGATGCCCGCTATATGGGTGGAAATCTCTGTTTTAGGGATAGAGGCCCATATCCTCTTTTGCTCGTCGCTAAGAGCGACAACTTCGTATTCTGCCTCTAGCTCTTTTGGGGCTGGATGATTTGCGATAAAAAACAACTTTTTCATTTCTTTTCTCCTTAAAAAATATCCATAAAAGAGCCTCCAAAACAAAATTTCATTTGTGCGTGGATCACGCCTAAGGAGCAAGGCGAGTGGAGGCTCATTTATGGATATGGCGGCGGACGGCAGGAGTCGAACCTGCGTTCCAAAATCTCGTTTTACGGGCACCCAAGAGTTTTTGCCGCTTAACATACGTCCGCCATAAAATAAAAAAGGAAAGTCAGTGTTTTACTTAAACTATGACAGCCCCCAAATGCGGGAGATGTCAAGCCGGTTTGACGGCAATCTCTGCCTTTTACTCATCAACGGCATTAGCCTACGAAACCTTTATGGTGGCGAACGCTCGGTTTAGCCGATATAAAAGCCGTTGTTGCAATTTAGCGCGCCGCTTGGCACGTCCGCCATAAAAAATTTGACAAGGATTTTTCTGCCCCCGAACTTGTCGCTATCGGGGCTGATTACTCGGGTATGGATTGTCGTATCCATACGGACGCTTCCCGTAGCTTCTACCCGACGCGGGCTAGGTGTGGGTCACCTTGGTTTTGATGGGAGAATATTATCAAAAGTAATATTAAACGATGCTTAAATTTTATTATTATTGATAATATTTTTAGTAGTATAATTCGGCAATCGAGAAAAGTCTTGATTATCTTAATGAAAGGAGGTTGAAATGGCGACAAATAAGAAACAAACGTCCAAAAAGGTTGCGTCAGAGGCATCCGAAATTTTAAAGGACGATAGGTATAGCGAGAAAAGCAAATCCGTCGCAGGAAGCGCACTTTCGCAAACAAAACCTACGCCTAAAAAGAAGAAATAGGTTTTGCCCTCCTAAATAGAGGGCAAATTATTTAAATTTATGAGAAAGCCGATAAGCGATGAAAAAAGTTTTATTGTTTATTCTGGTATTGTCCTCATCTCTATCTGCGTTTTGTGAAAAATTTTACGTTACCGACGAGATGACCGATAAAACAACCCTTTATTTTGTATGTAAAGAAAAGGATGTGTCCTTGTATCTTGAAAGCAAAAACGGGAAGGTAAGTTATGGGGGCATAATCGGGATTGTGTTAAAGGAGCCAGAGCAGTTTTGGATGGAGGATAGCAATGGTGGCGTTCCAACTCAGAAGCTAGAAATGAGAGTTGATAAAAATACTATGTTTACCAACACAGCTATCCTAGCGGCATCTTTTCAAGTAGCCACAATTCGTCTTTCCAAATCGCAGCAAAAACAACTTCGAGACGGGGATATTCTTGCCGTTAGATATTTTCTTTATCCTCTAGAAAGGCGGCTAACCCGCTTTGATTTAGCAGATCTGAAACAATTTCAATAAAGGATCATAAAATGAAAAAACTACTCGCTTTAATTTTAGCGGCTTTCTTGCTCACGCCGTCGGTGTCTTTTAGCGCGCAGAGAGTGGGCGGATATGTCACCAAAAAGGGCAAATACGTAAAGCCTCATTACCGCTCAAATAAAAACCGCACGCAGCGCGACAACTGGTCGAGCAAGGGCAGAAGTAATCCATACACCGGCAAAAGAGGCACGAAAAAGCCGAAATGGTAAAAATTTATGAGAAATTTGATGCTAATCTGCGCAGCCGTGCTATTTTCGGGCTGTGTTTTTAATCCTGCCGAGCGTGACGTTGCTTTTATGGGCGGCGAAGCCTATTATGTTCCGGTCGAATCGGTAGGCTACCCAGTCACTCGCGATATGGAAAAATATCTAAAAAATATCGGAATTTATTTCTGCACCGAGGGCGACGCCTTTTGGGTATCGAAGTATGATTTTGACAGATTAAAGCAGGCGGGAAGCGATTACCTGCTTAAGGATTATTTCGCGAAGTATCTGGCGGGCTGTGCCAAGCCTCTAACGCCGCAAGAAGCAATCGCCCTTGCCGGCTCAAGCCAAGGAAGCTATGATTGGCAGGATGCGGGGATGGCTTGGCAAAACGCTTTTTATAACAACGCAGCCGCCGCGCAAGATGCTGCGAACGCGCTGGAAATAGAAAACCAAAAGATGCGCGATCGGCTATGGCTGCAGCAGCAAGGCAGATTTCATCAAATACAGGGGCTTTAAATTATTTTATCCCGCTATCGCTAAACGTCAGCCCTTTTTGAATTTCTAGCTTGATCTTGCCGCAGACCTTTCCTAGGATTTCGTATTCGTAGCCCTCTTTATGCGGGTATAGATCGCCGTATTTGGAGTTTAGGCTAATGAGCTTAATAGCGCCTTTTGGCAAAAACTCGACCCTTTTTACGTAAACTACGTCGCCCACGCGCACGACATAAATTCCGCCGATCTTAATAAAATCGCCCCTAAAATTTACCATATCTACAATCGCCAAATCCCCCTCGTCATATTCGGGCTGCATGCTATCGCCTACCACCTCAAAAAGCTTTAAATTCTTGGGGTCAAGCCCTTTAATGAAAGAGCGATCCACGGCGATTTTAGTTTCTTTATTAAACAGATCCAAATCATACGCGCCCTCGCTGCCCGCGCCGATAAGCATATCCGATTTTGAGAGAAATACTACGTTTTTAAGACCATACTCGGCAGGTATTAGATGGGCGTATTTTTCAAAATTATTTTTCAGCTCTTTTTTGACGATCTGCCTCTTTGACGTCTCCTCGTCATCGAATAAATCTATTACGTTTTTTCCCAATATTTCCGCTATTAGCGGCAACTTTTCAAGCTCAGGCTTTGACGATTTTTTCTCTTTGCCGTTTTTGCCGATTTCGCCCGGCTGCGTTTCATAGTGCGCCACAAGCCCTTGCGTTATACCTAGCTTCTCGGCAAACTGCACCTGTGTTAGCCCCGCTTCCTGTCTGAAAGCTCTAATCTTTTGATGAATATCCATTAAAAATCCTTCTATTGAATTTTAGCAATTTTAAAATTATCAAAGATAATATCATTAAGCAGATTTTTATATTATCGATGATAATATAGCGCTTATGGAACAGATAAAAATCACACAATCACAAATAGCAAAAAAGCTTGGCGTCACGCAGGGGGCGGTTTCGTTATGGTTTTTACAAATCAATACGCCGAAAGTCAAACACGCAAACGCGATGCAAAAACACTGGGGCTTTCCTACTCAAATGTGGGATGACCCGAAGCTTTTTAGCTCTTTTATGCGAAAGAATAGCCAAAAATTCGGCTCTCTGAAAATATTACGAAAGGCTAAGAATGGTAGCGCCGAAGTATGACAATAGCAAGGCTTTCAAGCTCTCGAACCAAAACATCGCCGCCATCGTCAAAATCCAAAACAAAAAAGGGTTTAAAAACGATAGCGAGGTGGTGAGGTTTTGCATAGATTTTATGGCGGTTTTGATTGAGCGCGGGCTAGAAACTCAAGCGCTCGCGAAGCTCGTAGAAAGCGTAGCGAACGAAAAATGACCGCAGACCTTGCTTTTGCCGTCGGCGGAATAATCGCGCTTTGCGTAGCAATTTGGAGGGCTAGAGATGAAAGCGAAACGCGAGATTAAGAAGCTAAAGCGCGCGATAAAGAAGCTTCGCGAGGAGGTTGATAAGCTAGGCGGAGGCGCAAGCGCGATCGGTTTCATTACGGAAGAGTATAAAGATGAGGAAGAGGACATCGATACGCAAATTAGATGCAGAAAGGATAAAAAATGCAAACGACGTTAAACGCCTATGAGAAAAAGGCTGAAAACAAGCGCTTTTTAAAATCGCTTAAAAAAATAGTAGCGGAGCTAGACAAATGCACGGACAGAAAAGACCAAGCTAAGATGGTAGAAATGATTATTTCTTATTTCGAGCTAGATGGATATCTGCATCGTTAAGCTTGCTCATAGCGTCTTCAATGCTTTCAGCGATAGTATTAAACGCCTCCGCCACCATTTTAGGAGCATCCTCCGGTCTTGATCGGAGCATTTCTGCTTGCATTGCGAGTTTGGTTAGTTCTAAAACTATCTCTTTGTCCGTCATTTAAATCCTTTGTGATGAATTTCTTAGCTTGGCGGCGGAATTCTACAGAGGATTTAAATGAAAGTCAAATTTTAAAAGAGGCGCAAATGAACCTAGAAATTTTTAAAAATTCAAAATTTGAGATTAGAGGCGGGCTAATAAATGGAGAGCCTTATTTTGTGGCTAACGACATCAGTTCGCTTTTAGGATATGCAAACACCTATGCAATGCTAGAGCGCCTAGATGATGACGAAAAGACAAATCTTAAAGATTTATTAAAGAGTAGGATGCCCGAAATTTCGGATTTACCGCGTATCGACGGCGTCAGATATGATGCCGTATTGCTAAGCGAAAGCGGGCTATACAACGCTATTTTATGGAGCGAAAAACCGCAAGCAAAAGAATTTAGGCGTTGGGTTACGGGTGAGGTTTTGCCTGCTATCCGCAAGCACGGCGGGTATCTAACGCCTGCAAAGATCGAGGAAGTTTTGAGCGACCCGGACACTATCATAGCCCTAGCTCAAAACCTCAAGACGGAGCGCGCCAAAAGAAAGCAGCTAGAAGCCGAAAAGGCGGCGAATGCTGGATATGTGAGTTTCGCCAAATCGGTTGAGGCTAGCGTCGATAGCATTCTGATCGGAAATTACGCCAAGCTGTTAAGCGACAGCGAGGGGGTGTCGATAGGGCAGAATAGACTATTTGACTTCCTACGTGCTAGCGGCTATCTCATCAGCGGAGGCGCGCGCCACAACGTGCCAATGCAGCGCTACGTAGACAGGGGCTATTTTGAGGTCACGACGCAGACATTCGCGGGACCTGCCGGCACGCATCAAAAATTCACCACCAAAATCACGGGCAAGGGGCAGATAGCCCTTGCAGGAAAAATAGTCGAATACTTCAAAGGAGAGAGGATATGAGCGAAAATTTAAGCGGCGGATATGCTATCTGCTTCAATCAATGGCTTTTTGACGAGCGGATCCAAAGCGAGCTGAGGCTATTGCTCCTCATCACGTCTCTATCCGCGAAAGAGGGCTATTGTTACGCGAGCAATCAATACCTCGCCGAAAAGCTTAACAAGTCAAAAGATACGATTTCCGCGGGCATAACCAAGCTCAAAAAATACGGCTACATAGAAACCGAGGAGGAAAAATTCGGCGCGGCTATCATAAACAGAAAAATTCGCGTCATAGTTTTTGAAAGGATTGCCGAATTTCAGAGCGCAAACGGCGAAAATAAAGCCGCCGATGGAAAAAACAAAGACGCGAACGGAAAAAATTCCGTTGCGGACGTAAAAAATTCCTCCGACGCATATATAGGTCGCGCGCGAATGAATAATACAAGCCAAGAAAATTACAAGCCTTATGAATTACAAGCCTTATGTGTTAGCGCAAGCGCCGCACACGAACGGAACGAAGCGCCTCGTTCTCCTAAATTTCAAAAACCTACGATCGAGCAGATAAGGGCGTATTGCAAGGAAGCGGGCAAAAATATCGACGCGGAGGCATTTTTTGACTTCTACGAGGCCAAAGGCTGGGTAGTAGGGCGTGCTCCGATGAAAGACTGGAAAGCTGCAGTTAGGAACTGGGCTAAGAACGAAAGCCAGTTTCTGCGGCGCAAGGTCAATTCAGACGGGCAAGAGGACGAATATGCCGATGTGCCGATGTTTGCAAGCGATAATCCAATCCTAAAAAACAACTTCCTAAGCCGCGATATGAGCGTAATCTACGATAAAGCTACGCAAATCGCCATAGAGGACGAAAGACTGCGGAGCAGCCGACAAATTGAGATGAAGGATCATAGATGAGCTATAAAGAAAAATTCATAAACGAGATTTTGTTTCAGGGCAGAGCTACGCCGATGCAGGTGAAATTTCTAGCCGAGGGCGCGCTGAAAAACATCGCGGATAAAGACCTTGGCGAGTTTGCAAATTTTGCTTTCAGCCTCAAGACGAGATACGACAACGCTATCCAAACGATCATCAACGCCGCAAACGAATACCAGCGAGAAACTACGATGCGGCTATTGAAGCGAGGATGCGCGTTTTCGGATATTACGACGCTAAAAAGCTTCTTGGAGCAATACTTCAAGCGAAAACTCATAGCGTGCGGCGTGTATCCGTTCACCTGCACGAGCATATCGATGAACGAATACGGCGAGTTTATCAGCGATACCACCAAAAAGGCGATTTCGGCGGCGGACGAAGTAGTATTTTTAACGGCGCTTCTAAAAGAGCAATACGCTATCGGCGAGTATAGAGGCGAGCTTTTGGCGCAAAATATCGAGATAGCCCAACGCAACAAGGCGGAGCGATTTAAAGAGGCGCCGAAAATAGAAAATAATAAAAAACCGATAACTTCCGAAAACCTTATAAGGCTAGAGGAAAAAGTGAAGGTGAGGTCAAATGAAGCTTAATAAAATTTACAATACCGACTGCTTGGAGTTTATGCGCTCTATGCCCGATAGCTGCGTGGATTTGGTCGTAACCGACCCGCCTTATGAAATTCACACCAAAGGCGGAGGACTAGGTAAGCGCCCCGTATATGAAAACGGCGCGCTGAGTAAAATTTCGCAGGGCTTCGACGCGGAGGCTACGCTAGAGCAGATCGCGCGCATCTGCAAGAAAATCAATATTTTCATATTCTGCTCTACAAAACAAAAGCCGCGCATAATGAATTGGGGCTATGAGAGGGACTGTAATATTGCCGAGCTCGCGTGGTATAAACCCAACGCTGCGCCATTTACAAACAATACCTTTAAAAGCGACCTTGAGAACATAATCTACATCAGGGAAAAAGGGGTCAAAATCAAAGGCATTTCAAGGCTTTTTACACACAACTGCGGCAAGAGTAAATACGGACATCCGACTGAAAAACCGCTGGAGATAATCGAAAAGCTGATTTTAACCGCATCAAACGAGGGGGATTTGATATTCGACCCTTTTATGGGTAGCGGCACGACTGCGGCGGCTTGCAAAGAGTTAAACAGAAACTTCATCGGCTGCGAGATAGAGAGCAAATATTGCGAAATCGCCGAGAAAAGATTAAGAAAAACTATAAGAGGGTTATTATGAACGAAATTTTGAATTACGCGGTGTATAAGCTGGAGCTTGACGAGATAGAAAATAGCGACGATTGGTTTGACGCGAACGGACGGCTGAAATACAAAGAGCGGTTTTTATTTGACGCGCTCAAAGAGGCGGGACGGATAGAGGCTAGCTGGCTAACGGCTCTATTTGCAAACGAGCAGGACGCGATAGAGTTTTGCGAAGGTGCGGGACTAAGCTCAAACTCGGATTATTTTTACTTTTGCCTGCGGGTAGAAGCCGCCGTTTCTGCTGGCGAGGGCGAATACGTGGAGATAGGGTATTGATGAGACTATCCAAAGCGAAGTTTGAAAAATTCAAAAACTTTCTAGCCTACGAACACCCTATGTGTCAAATTTGCGCCCAAGCTCCGAGCGTCGAAGCTCATCACGTGAAATTTGGACGCTACGGCGCAGACAAAGACGACAAAAAGATCATCGCAGTATGTAGAGCCTGCCATCAATGGTGCCACGCGCACAAACACGAGAGCATAAAGAAATACGAGAGGTTAGCCGATGAGAATTGGGCGAGTTTCCAAATACAAGGCTAAAAAGACCGCCTACGGGGGCGCGATATACGATAGCGCCAAAGAAGCAAAACGGGCGGCGGAGCTAGAGCTGTTACAAAGAGCAGGCAAGATCAAAAACCTTAGGCGGCAGGTAAAATTTACCCTGCAAGATAAATTCCGATACCGCGGCAAAACCATCAGGGCGATAGAGTATGTGGCGGATTTCGTCTATGAAGCGGACGGGCTCATCATCGAGGACGTCAAAGGCTACCGCACACCCGAATACAAAATCAAGGCTAAGATGCTAAAAAGGCTGATCTCTTGCGGCGAGATAGACGGGGAATTTGTGGAGAGCTGATGGAGCTATATTTTTCAGTGCTAGATCATGTAGCAAAAGGCTGGGAAAGCAGACCGGACGACTACTATTTGACCGAGATTTCGTTTCTGCTGCGTGAGGTTTTCGGCTCAAAGCTCACGGACGAAACCGTGATAAACTCTTTGCGGACTTGTAGAACTGCAAAATTTGAAAAAGAGCTCGGCAAAATCTTAAACACGCCAAAAGAAGCTTTGCAATGGATTTTGGACCATAGAATGAGAGAGGATAGGCGCAAAGCCTGTGAAAAACGATACAAAAAATCAATAAAGCGCGATTGAGCGGTCGATTTTCATATGCTCGTTTTGTAGAAATCGCGCATACACCTTGATTGTCATGTCTAGGCTCGCATGACCTAGTATTTGAGATACCCACTTCAAAGGGATTTCGCCCTTTACCGCGCGCTCTACCATGTGGGTCGCGAATGTATGGCGGGTATGTCTAGCACTTCGGTATGGGATACCGCATTCAGCTAGAAATTTACGCCACCTGCCGTTTCCAAAAAGCGCCGTAGAACCGAAAAGATGATCTTGCTTTCGCGAAAATACCCACTCGCTATCTCTATGCTTTTCAAGCTGGGCGATGTATGGCAAAAGCGGCGCAAATATCGGCACGATCCTATCCTCTCCTGTTTTGGTGCGAGGTTTGACAAGCCCGTCCGTGAGGCTCTTGCTGATCGATATGCTCATAGCTTCCGTATCTATGTCATCCCAGCACAGAGCCAAAATTTCGCAGCATCGCGCGCCCGTGTAGAACGCAAAAGCAAGAAAACTCTCAAGCCGCCCGCTAGCCTTTGAAAGCATCAGATCTACCTCTTCCACCGAGAATGGATCTGTTTTGCTGCGCGGGATCTTCGGGTATTTCGCGCGCAAAAATGGATTTTTCGCAAGCTTTCCGGCTTCCACTGCTTGCTCGCAGGCGCGGCGCCAGCACAGCACGACGCGTTTGATAGTGCTCGGGGCTAGACCTTCCTCAAGTCCTGCTAGCCACCTTTGAATGTCTACCTTCTTGATGCAGGCAGCATCTTTTGGCAGATATTTCGTATGAGAAAACGCGAATTTTTGAGCACGACTCTGCTCAAAATTTATCTGCCCGAGAGCTTCGAGATAGTCTCGGGCGATAGAGGCGAGGGTCATATCACGCCTCTTGATACTTGTGCTTTCCATTTTTCCCAAGACCTATGCTCTCAAATTTCTTTTGTGTATGTAGTATTATCCCAGCCGCCGAATTCATTGTAGAAGTCGAAGCAGCAATCAAGCTGAAACTCATCAAAGCTCAACCATGCTTGCCCCTCGGCCACCAAAACATCTTTAATAATATTGGCAGGATAAAATATTGCGTTATCGTAACTCTGCAGTCCTACGATTTCGCCATCTTCATCATAAACGATTATTCCAGCCGGATTATGACCCAAACTAAACTCTTCACCGTTCAAAAGTCTTACGGCCTTAACGCCCTGTTCCCAAAATAGATTTTTCATCTCTTACTCCTTTGTAAAACATTTTGTTTTAAATTGAGCGTATTATAATACATTTTGTTTCAAATGTCAAGAGTTTTTAAAACTTTTTGCATTATTTTTATGAGAAAATAAAATATTTTGTTTTATTTTGCTATAATTATGGAAATTTGGATAGGAATAGATATGACAAAACAAGAATTCGTGACAAAACTAAAAGATCTCAATTTATCCGTTGCTGATTTTGCGGAGATGGTGGGGCTTCATCCTGCGTCCGTGCGAAGCTTCAATGATGAAAAACGCCCCGTTCCTGATTGGATAGATAGTTGGATGAAAAACTACGAGAAAGCTAGGGCGCTAGACGAGCTTTTGGCGCTCATCGAGAAATTTAAAAAATAATTCCCCTCAACAACATTCTTTAAAAATTTTCACAAGCCGAAGTCTTTTTTCAAACCCGTGCTAACATTTCACAAAAAAAGGTGAAATATGGCAAGGATCACGGACGAAAAAAGAGAAAAAATCATCGCAGACTACAAGGCGGGGGCGAGCAAAAACTCCCTGGCGCTGAAGTATGAAGTCAGCATAGGCGCGGTTTTTAAAATTTGCAACGGCGTAGAAAGGGATCTCGCGCCGCTTGTGAAAGCTCAAGTCGCGATAAATACGGAGCTTGCAGACCGCAGTGAAAAAGAAGTGAAAGCCTTTCACTCTGCGGTAGACGAAGCCACAAAACACCTCATATATTTTCAAAACTCGGCATTGCGAAATCAAAAGTTGGCAAATGCTGCACTGGAGTCCGCAGAGAGACTATGCGACATAGAGGCGCACGCCCGCATCACGGCAAAGAACAAAGAGACCGTGCTAGGACGTATGCCAGAAACGATCATTCAAAACACAAACGCGCAGCAGACGAAAATTCAGATCACCAGGCGAGAGATAGGGGCGAGCGATGAGTGAGCTAGCTCTCGACTTGCGCTATACGCCGCAGCAAAAGGCTGTGTTTTTCCAAAATGACGCGCGCTTTTGTACCATTGAAAAAGGCAGACGCTTCGGCTTCACCAAAGGCACGGCGAATGCCTGCATCGAGTGGCTGCTTGAGGGGCAAAAGATACTCTGGGTAGACACGATAGCGGCAAATTTGAAAAGATATTTCGAGCGGTATTTCCTCCCCGAGCTGCGGCAGTTGCCAAAAGAGCTGTGGAACTGGAACGCGCAAGACAAGCAACTCAAAATCTGTGGGGGCTATCTTGATTTTCGCTCCGCGGAGCGCCCCGAAAATATCGAGGGTTTCGGATATGACACGGTCATCCTCAATGAGGCGGGCATCATCCTTAAAGACCCCTATTTGTGGGATAATGCGATCTCTCCTATGCTGCTAGATAATCCGAACTCTCGCGCATTCATAGGCGGTGTGCCGAAAGGGAAAAATAAGTTTTTTGATCTGGCGCAGCGCGGAATGAGAAACGAAAAAGGCTGGAGAAATTTTCAGTTTTCCAGCTACGACAACCCGCTTTTGCAAAAAGAGGAGATTGATAGGCTGGTCGCAGAGCTGGGAGGAGCGGATAGCGACGTAGCGAGGCAGGAGATTTTCGGCGAGTTTTTGGATACTACCTCAAACTCCGTGTTTTCTTTGGCTGCTATCGAGGCTGCGTTTCGCAAGCAAAGATATTTCGATGCGGGCGCGCCCGTGATCTGGGCTTTGGACGTGGCGCGCGAGGGAGACGACGAAAGCGTGCTTTGCAAAAGGCAGGGAGATAGCGTAGAGCCTCTGAAGCCCTACCGTATAGCTAGCACGAGCGAGCTGGCGCGCGAAATTTACGGCGAGTATGAGAGAACTGATCTCAAGCCTCACGCGATATACATAGATACTATCGGAGTGGGCGCGGGGGTGTTTGATACGCTGTGCGATCTAGGGCTGCGCGGCATCGTTCGCGAGGCAAAGGGAAGTTTCAAGGCAAGCGACGAGCGCAAATATGCAAACAAACGCGCCGAGATGTATTTCAATCTGCGCGAAAAGCTCCCGCTTCTTGCGATCGCGCCCGATGAGGAGCTCAAAAGGCAGCTTCAAACGATAGCTTTCTACTTTGACAAAAAGGAGCGGTATTTGCTGATGCCCAAAGAAGGCATCAAAAAAGAGTATGGCAGAAGCCCTGACCGCGCCGATGCGCTGGCGATGAGCTTTTTTGATCTCTGCCCGATACTACCGCAAAGAAAGGAGCAAAGATATGACGACTACGCGTGGTGAAAAGTGCGAACTATGGGTAGAAAATGCACTCAAAACAGACTATATTTTTGAAAAAATTTCGCCCACTCTCGTGCGGAATTTGGCGAGGCTGGACGATAGAGCTTTGAGGCTAGGCATATTCGTGATGATCTGCGATCTGGCTAGCGGAATGAAGCAGATGCCGACAAAAATTCACAAAATCAGGCTCGCCGCGGAGCTTGTGAGAGACGGAGCGAAATTTAAGAGGGTGCGCGAACTCACGGGGGTTTCAAAAAGCACATACTACAAAATGAAAAGGATCATCAATGGATAGGACGGCATACCTGCAGGAGCTCAAAACTGCGGCGATGGACGGCTACGAACACTACAAGCAAGGTTTTAAGGATTTGGAGGAGGCGTATTTGCTGATCTTGCGCCCCGAGCTAATGGAGAGCCTGCAAAAGCGCAACAAAAGCAAAAACTATATCCCGAAGCTCAATTCAAAGGCAAAAAGAATTTACGACGGGCTAACCGAAACCTACTTCAATAACGATAAATTCGCAAAGCTTGAGCCCTATATCAACTCCTCGGACGACGTGATTGATAAATGGCAGGCCGCGATAGATCATTACGCGGAGAGCATAAATCTATACAAAACCTTTGCGCCGATATTCTTGCGCGCGCCGTTTTCGGCAAGCTGCGCGGTAAAGGTGTATTGGAGCAAAGACCGCGCAATGATAGACGAAGTGAGCCTGCAAGATCTATATTTCGACCCGGGCGCGCGCGGGCTAAACGACATATCCTATCTGGTACATAGGATATATCTTAGCAGCGAGGATATTTTGAGCTACGGCAAAAGGGGCATTTTCAGGATAGAGAACAAAGAGGCTTTCGCAGACAAAAAGCCGTATGAGAGATTTGAAATTTATGAAATTTACGAGTTGCGCGGAGGCAAATGGTATGTTTCTAGCCTTTATGAAAACGAGCTTTTGCGCGATCTAATAGAGCTGCGAGACGGACAGCCTTTCATAGTGGGCTATATGCTGCCGCAGATCAGATGCACGGATGAGGAGATTTACGTCAGCGCCTACGGCGAGCCTGCGCTGATGTCTATGCTGCCGCTACAAAACGAGCTCAACGTGAATAGAAACTCGATCACCGACGTCATTCGCCAGCAGGTCGCGCCGAAAATCATATTGGGCAAGGCTTCGATGGTGGAACGGGGCGAGCTTGAGAGCGTAGGCACGCCGATATACGCAGATCAGCCGAGCGCCGTGCAGGTTCTGCCCGCGGGCGACATAGGCGGAGCGATGGCGGCGCTTCAGGTCATCGAAAACGAAATGAGCGAAGTTAGCGGCGTCTCTCCACAACAAAACGGCGCGACGACCGTGCGAAAAGAGACCGCCACGATGGCAAGCATAATGGCGAACGAGGGCAGCGTAAGGCTTCAAGGCTATATCCGCACATTCAACGAGACCTTTTTTGAGCCGATATTTGAACGGCTTGCGTTTTTGGTGTGGAAATATGCCGACCCGATATTTTTCGCAGGCTTTGGGCGCGGCGAAGTGCCGAGTTTTAAAGTGAATTTAAACACCGGCATCGGAGCGCTAAATAAGGAGGTGCAAAAGCAATCCTTGATGGATGCGGCGAAAATGATCGGCGCGCAGTTTGGAATGTGTTTGCAGATAGGCGATCAGGCGGGAGCAGCCGCGATGAAAGAGGCGAGCAAAAAGCTTCTTTTGGAGCTTCTGCCGCTATACGGTATCAAAAACGCAAGCGAGTTTATCGGCGAGCGCAGCGGGCTAGAGCAGATGATTTTGCCGCCGCAGATACCGCCCGATATAAATCCAATGCAAGGAGGAAATAATGCTTTCTAACACGCAAAAAAAGGTTTTTGACGCCACTATTTCAAATTTGACGTCAAATAAAGAGCTTGAGCCGATTTTAGGGAGTGACGCCGTAAGGAAATTCCTCGTTTTGCTAAGTATCAAATATGAGGAGTATCTGATCGCGGCGCAAGATGAGAATGCAAGCGACGAAAGCCGCCTGCGGGCAATGGATAAGGTGAAGCTGATAGAAAGCTTTTTTGAATTTTTTGAAAACTATACAGGAGAGTAGAGATGACGGAGCAAGACGCAATCAACGCATTGGTAGGCGAATTAGAAGCGAGCGAGGGGCAAACGGAGCCACAGGAAGCGCAAGGTGCAGAGCCTACGGAGGGGCAAAAAACAGAGCAGCCACAGCTTACGCAAGAAAATCTGCAAAATATGATAGCAAGCGCTATGCAAGGCATAGAGGAGCAAAAGGCGGCGCAAGAGGCGGAAAAAGCCAAAGCGGCGGAGCAGGCCAAAGCAGCGCAGCTTCCGCCCGAGCAACAAGCGCTGCTAGATAGTATGGGCTTGCAAGGAATGCCTCAGATGCAAGAGCAGATCAGACAGCTTCAAGAAGCGCAAGCCCAGGCGCAAGAAGCGGCGCGCAAGAGGGCGGTTTTTGACAAAAATTTAGATCAATTTACCAAGGATTATCCGACCATCAAGCCTGAGGAGATGGGAAAATGGGCGGAGCAAAACGGCTTTTTGCCACTGCTTGGCGAAAGCTACGACGGCTGGAAAGCGGTAGCAAACGCGATGATAAAGATCGCAACGCCTACGCAAAAGCCTGACGAGATCATCGATACGAACAAATCGGGCGGAGAGCTCGGGGCGTTTGATAGGATGAAAAAAGGCGAGGACGTAAGCGACGTAGAGATCGGCGCGGAGCTTTTAAAACAGGCGGGATTTTAAGGAGGACGAGATGGATATGATGGGTTTAGCTACAAATTTTGCAAGCTTGCCTGCAAATTTAGCAGGAACAAATAGTGGATGGAATTTTCTCGATATGCTGAAGGGAGTAGGAAATGGTGCGTTAGGCCTATTTTCAGGCTCGGGCGGAGGCACTCCTAATTGGTTACAGGCAGTAGGATTGGCTGGTGGTTTGTATTCTGGTCTGCAGCAGCAAAAAGCGGCGAATAAAGCCCTGCAAATGCAGCAAGACGCATATAATTTCAACAAAATGCTTTCGCAACGCGAGATCGACAGACAAGATCGCGCTCAACAAGACCTATATAACGCCTATAACGCTTCAACGTATGCGAGGTAGAAAATGGCTTTTTTTAACCCCCATAAGGTAGATTTCAACTACGATACGCAGATGATAGATGCAGTCGGAGCGGTCGGCAAATCGCTCTATGAAATTTATAAGGACAACGTGGCGAAAAATCAAAATCAGGCGCAACTTGACGAGACGAACCGCGCAAATTTGATGAAAGAATACCTATACGGGCAGAAAAATCAAGAAACCGCGCGGCATAATCAAGCGGCGGAAGCCGAAATCGCAAAGAAAAACGCTTTCGATCAGGATTTGGGGCTGAGGAATTTTTACAGCACCGACGCGCTGCGTAGAGCCCAAATCGGCAATTTATACGCCGACAACGCAAGGCAAAACGCGCAGCTGCAATGGAATATGAGCCAAGCTCGAGATAAGGCGCAAGCCGAGCAGGAAAAGCAGGCGGGCATAGATATGGCGTGGTATAACGCAGGGCAACAAGGCGGACAATTCGGGGAGTTGCCTCAGGGCTTGAGCGACGCGGAGAAGATTAATCTAGGCAGGCAGTATAGGCTGCAAACCGAAGCGCAAGGAGGAATAAACAAGGCGCAAGAGCCTATCTTGAAACAGCAGGAGGCGCAACGCAAACAAAAACAGATCGACGCCGAAGCGGATATAATATTCAATACTCTCGGCGGGAAAATACCGCAAGGAATGACCGATCCACAGGCGCAACGCGAGTATATCAACGCTTACGCCGCGGCAAAGACGAACCCGCAGCTGGTAAAGCAAACCGAAACATCAGCGGGGCAGAAAAACGCAATCGCGCTAAATCAAAAGAAATTTCTAGAAGGGATGAGTGCCCTTAATGCCGGCGAGAATTTCATCAATACCACTTCAAATTTAAACAGTCTTACAGGCAAGGGTATCGAGACGCAAAGCGGAATATTCGATAGAGCCGTAAACACTCTGGGATCAAACGTCAGCACCGATGCGGCAGCCTTCAACGCCTCCGCCGATCGCTGGGCTAGAGCGAGACAAAATCTGCAAAAAGGAAACGGAAATTTTAACTATACGACCTTTAGAGATAATCTCAACCCAGGAATTACGGGCTCGCAAACCGCGCAAGAAACCGCGATAAATTCATACATACAAGACCTGATGGAAGTTCAAAACGTGATAGACAACCTAAGGGCTCAAGGTTACGCGGGAGCCGACGACTACCAAAGACAGCTTGATGCGAAAATGAAATCAATCGAGGATATAAGGGAGCTGCTGGCAGGAAAAAAGAAAGGCGCGAAAGCAAGCAGCGGGGAGGCGACCCAGCTATTTATGCAAAAAATGGGTGTGCCCACAAATTCCGCACCACAGCGGGGGTATTCACCAAGCGATGATCTGCGCCAGAGACTAGATGAAATAGGCATTTTTAACGAGGAGTTTTAGATGAATGCGAGAAGCTTTTTAGGCGACGAGAAAATAAGCGCGTTGATGCAGCAAGGGTATTCGCCCGAGCAGATCACAAACTACGCCAAAACCGAATATTATAAGCAACAGGGCGCGCAGCAGGCAAGCTTAACCCCGCAACAAAATACGGCAGCCGTGCAGCCCGCAGCGCAAAATATACAGCAAACTCAGGGCTACACCCGAGTGCCGATAAGAGACGAGCAAACGGGCGAAGTCATGAATTCCGCACCTAAATTAGGGCTTGACGGGCGCCCAATCCCTGCCGCTCCTACACCTGGGCGTAGCGAGGAGGCGCGAGCCAAAGAGAAAAAGAACCGATTTTTAGGCGGGGCTTTGGATGGGCTAGAAATGGAGGCGAAAACCATCCTTGATAACTCGTTTTTTGGGAGCGGCGAGCCCGCAAAAAGCAAAGATGAAATTTTGAAAGATAGGGTGGCAAAAGCATCTAGCAGGTCCCTTTTCCAAACCATAGCGGGGGATGAAAAAGACGCTGCGGAGCTACAAAAAGATTTAGACTACATCGCGAAAAATGCAGGATATGATTTAGGCGCGGTGCAAACCAGCGACGGCAAAATTTATTTTGGAGCCCGAGGCGCGGACGGACGAATTATTCAAAAAGAGGTCACTCCTAGTCTTTGGGATGACTTAGCCGCACGCAAGACCGAGATAGCGGGAGGCGTTGTAGGTGCAGGGCTCGCGCCGTTTACTGGCGGGGCTAGCCTTGTGCCTATGCTGGCTATGAGTGCAGGCGGCAGTGCGCTAGGCTCAATGAACGACCTGCGCCAAAAGGGAGAAGCGACGGGCAGAGAATACGACGCGAGCGATTACGCCTCAAGGGCGCTTCAAGCCGCGGGAGAGGATGCCTTGGGTGGCGTAGCGATCGCGGGGACAGGTAAGCTCATAAAAGCCGCAGCGCCTGCGATTAAACAAGCGGGCGAGAGGATAGTAAGCCCGGTGGCGAAAAACGCGGCAAAAATTGCGGATAATAACATTTTAGTAAATTTAATGCGTAGGGGCGTAACCGACAATATCGAGGGAGCCGAGGCGCAATATATTAAATCTATGGGCGGCGAGGCGGAGGCTCTTAAAAATTTAGCTTCCACTAAAAACGCTTTGGGCGAGGAGGGATTTAAAAATTTCGCTAATTCAGAGCGGTCTTTGCAAATCCCAAAAACGGGGAACGAGGCCATAGATAAAAGCATAAACTACATAAACGAAAAGGGAATTAAGCCCGCCGAACAGACCATCAGGCGCGTAATTCAAGGGGAAAATTTGAATGAAAGAGAGGCAAACTTGCTCGCAAGCGCCCTAAGCAACGATAAAGGCGCCGATCTAATCACAAGAAGCGTGGCGGGCGATGCCGACGCTTTCGCAAAGACCCAAAAAATTATGACGAATTTGAACTCAAGTTTTGCAAAAAATATCAATGAAAGCTTTAAAGACGCTCCGAATGTCGTGCAGGTTTTCAAAAACTACGAGGCGCGCACAAAAAATGATTTCGGAAATGTCATCAAAACGCTTGATAATGAATTCAGCACGCTAGGGCTTGATACTCGCGCGCTATCTGCTAGAGTGGGCGAGGCGCTAGAAAACACGCTACCTAAAGGCTCGCAGATTACCAAATACGCTATGAAAGGCATACAAAAGGGAGGTCTTGAGGGCTTGCAGGATGCAAGAGCTTTTTTAAACGGGGAAATTTCTACCCTAAAAAAAGCAAATGACGCGCTAAGCAGGGAGAGACTACTCGAACTAAGAGAAGCAAGGGGAATAATTGATGACGCGATAGATGGCACGCTGGATCAGTTTTCGCAAATAAATCCTGAAGTGGGCGCAAGAGCTAAAGAGCTAATGCAGACGGCACGCGCGGATTATAGTGCATACAAAGAGATAGAGCAAAGCGATCTATTTAAAAGACTGACGCGCGGAATGAAAAACACAAACGATCTGACTTCCGCCCTACTTAAAAGCGCAGACAACCAAACAGGGCTAAATTTGGATGAAGTGCTAAGCGTCCTAAACCCTGCCGAGCGTGCAAATGTAGAGGGCGGCTTGCTTAAAAACATCATAGAGCGCAACACCAAAGAGGGGATAACCGATTTTAAGACCGCTTTAGGGCAAATAGATCAAATCCCCTTTAAAAGCGAACGAGTAGCGGGGGTGATAGATCAGCTCAAGGAAAGCGCGCCAATCCTTAAGAATTCAGGCGAAATTTTAAAAAAGCTATCCGAAATGACCCCAAAGACTGCCGAACTACAACAAGGCATCGGTAAATCGATTACCGGAGCGTTTCAGGTAATGCTTAGAAACCGACTTGTTAATAAATTGAAATCCAAAATCCCTTGGTATGGAAATAATCAAGCTTTAAAAAACCATATCGTAAATGCCCTAAAAAACGCGGGCGATTTAGAGGGCACAATAAAAAATATCGAGGCAATACCCACAGAGGGCTTAGACAGCGCGACTAAAGATGGATTGAATAAATTTGTAAAAGAGGTAGTCCCTGAAATCAGGCAAATTTTAAAAACCCAAGAGGATGACGCCGTAAGGGCTAAATTTAACCCCGAGGAATTAAAAAAGGCGCTGATGGATCCAAATTTAACCACGCAAGAAAAGGTAAATCTAGTCGAAATGGCTAAAAAGCAGATCAAAGAGGAGCTAGACAAAAAGGCGGCCAAAGTAGCCAAGGGCGAGCTTGTCAAACAGGGCGAGGGCTTTACGATGAAGGAGGGCAGAACCGACTATCCTGATAGAGCAAAATTTGAATTAGGCAAATATCTAAAAGAAAATTTAAAGCTCAACGACAACCCAATAACCGCCAGTTTGAATTATTTATTCAATCATCATAGAGAAATGTTTACAAATAGGCGTGCCGTTTATGACTTGATTAAAAACGTACTTGACGATATGCCCGAAGTGATTGAAAAAAGAGCTGACGGCGGATATTATTTAGCCAGATCGCTAAAACACGATAAATCCAATAGTAAAAGTAAGATGGCTGATTTAGTATTAGATGAGCAAGAGGCAGAAAACTATATAAAGCACGCAAATTTAAGAAGTTATAGCCCTAAAATGCGAGAAGTTATGGATAAAAAAATAATAGCCGATAGTAAGGACACCCCGCTCCTTACGCACCGATCCGAGTCGGCAAGGGTGCTAGGCGATAACGTTTTAAGCGCTCGCCCTGGCTCAAACGAGCTTTTATCGGCTAGTCATGGCTCTATTATACCTCAATCCTCCCAAAAAGTAAAGGAGCTATCCCCCGCCGATCTTAGAAAGGCGATAATAAACGCTAAAGACGACAAAGAGCGCCTAGCCATAATAGAAAATCAAAAAACAGGGATTAAGCAAAGGATCGAGAACGAGGCGGCAGGCGATAAAACCGCAGATAAGCTAGCTAAAGAAGCACAAGGCTTGGCAGATAATAAACCCGTAGAGAAAAAATTTACTCTTGAGACAATTAAAAGCTTTGATCCAAGAAAGCACGGACACGCGTATTTATCCAAAATAAGCTTTAACGATAGAAAGCCCGTAAGGGAGTTTATAGACAGCAATACTCGTATGTGGGATAGTAGGCGTAAATATTATGAAACCTCTTACACTTTTAACGCTAAAGAGGGCGATATGTTTGAGGCTAGGCTGGACGATGGAAGCTGGAAAAGTGATACCAAAGAATATTATATCGTCAAAAAAGACGACAAGGGTGAGCTTTATTTAAGCAAGGCAAAAGATCTATCCGATTTACAAAAAGAGGCTATCAAAGAAGCTGAAACTAAGAGCGAGTGGGAAAGTAAAATTTCAAGCTCTACTGATGCTATAAAGCTAAATAAGATAATGCGCGACATAGAACACACAGAAGCCATCACGCCCAAAAATAGAGCCAAGCTATATGTAGCTATAACGAATAGATTAAAAGAGTTAAGAGAGGCAGAGAGATAATTCAGGTGCGAGGTATAGCCCCGCACCAATGGCTGCCCCCTCGTATCTTAACTAACAGACCACGCAATCGTATCTAAATTTATCAAAAATCCTTCAAATTTAATATAAAAATACCAAAGAGTGCGTTTTATGGGTAGATTACGCACCCGCACTTGCGCGAAAATTGCCTTAACTTTCAAAAGGAGAACGTTATGGCAATCACATCTACGGGCTTTCAAGCTCCAGCAACAAAAAGAGAAGGGTTAAAGCCCTCCGTCTACGATAGCATAATCCTAATCGGAGCGGACGATACCCCCGTCTTAAGTCTCATCGGAACTTCAAACGTTACGAACACTGAACATAGTTGGCTAACCGACAATATCGCGGCGCCTAAAAAGAACGCACAGCTTGAGATTAGTGATTTCGCAGATGATCGAAAATCGACTATTCAAAAAACCACTAACAGCGTGCAAATTTTCACTACCAACATAAGCGTATCTTACACGATGCAGAAAGTAGCCACCTACGGCGGAAAAGAGATGGAGCGCGAAACGACCAAGCGCGCCAAAGAGCATAAGCGCGATATGGAATACGCCCTATTCGGCTTAGGTCGCGATACTGACACCAAAGTATCCATATTTAAAGCTCCTACCTCACGAGCCGATACGGTCGCGGGCGAGATGGCGGGAATGTTTTATTATATTTCCAAAGGAGAGTCGGCATTTGTTAACGGCAGACGCGGTAATGTCCTTGCTTTCGATAGCAAAAACGACTGGACCGGCACGCCTACGGTTTTAACCGAAGACGCCTTAAACAAAATTTTGCAAAACATTTGGGACGCGGGCGCGACGCCTAGAGACGTTTTCATCGGCGCGAAACTCAAAAAGGCGATCAATGCTTTTGCTACCCGTCAATTCGGCAACGAAAAAAGCATCAATTCAAGCGTAGTAAGCCTTGATACCGACTTCGGAAAGGTAAATTTTAGGCTTCATAGGTACTTGTCCGAGCAAAATAAGCTAGACGACGTGCTAATCGCGGGCGACTTTAGCTTTATGAAAAATGGGCTTTTGATCCCTACTATGATCGAGAACGTAACCACAAGCAAGACTGCAAAACAAAAGCGTTACTACACCGAAGCGACGCTTGAGGTGCGAAATGCGGATGCTTTTGCAATCGGCGTAGGCTTAAAGGTTAAATAATGACGTCGAAATTCGCAAAAGAATTTCTAGCTCATAAGGTCGTGGGCGGCAAGAAAATGCCGCCCGATGAGATATTGTCCGAAATGTTTTTAGAGGCTATGCTGTGGACGGCGAACAAATGCACGCCTAGCGAATTATTGCGTAGCGTAGAGAGCGAACGAGTATATAGAAACGTCGCGAACGGCTTTTATATCACATACCCCGACAAGCCAAATTTCAGCAATGAAAAAGAGCATATTATGATCGATGAGAGCCTAACGTATGCGGTAATCAACTACGTAGCGTTTATCATCAATCAAGACGCTTTTTATAGGGATTTGGCGCTTGAAATCATTTCGGATTATATCGCAAACGACGGCAAGGAAAGGATATTTGATGACTGAGGAGGGATTTAATACAGCACTTTTAAACGCAGAGGCAATATCGGATATCGATATTTTAGAGCTATTGCGGGTTTTGGCGGAGCGGCTAAAAATCATTAACGCCCTCATCGCAGCAAGCATATTAAAGGGGTAAAAATGGTATCGATTTATGAACTCAAACTAGGAGCTGAAAAGCTTGAAATTTTAAAAGCTCTAAGCGCGGAGATAGAAAAAGTGATCGCCTCTATCGGCAAGATCGACAATAGCCGCCTAAATACTATCTACAACGACATATTGGAAAAAGCAAATCAGGTCTTGCAAGATAAAAACTTCGTCCAAGAGCTTAAGGACAAGGTGGATGTCGCGCATAAAGACATTTCGGAAAAAGCCGCCTCGATAAATCAAAAATTCGAGCAGCAGCAGGCTTTGCAGCAAAGCCTACAAGAGCTAAAAGTCAAAATAGAAGCTCTTATAAAAAGCAACCTAATAGACGATACCGCACCTAAAGCCACAGCTACATATTCGAGCGAAAAAATCGGCGAGCTACTGCAATTAAAGCTAAATAAAACCGATCAAGCAGCAGATAGTGCAAAATTAGGTGGTGTAGTCGCTAGCGATTTTATGAAAAAAAGCGAATATAGCCCAACAAGCAACTCGCTTGCCAATACCTTGGTATTAAGAGACGCAAACGGAGATTTCGCGGGCAAATACGTTACAGCAGGGCATTTTAAACTTACTGCTCCCGTGCAAAACAATATCTTTTCAAAAAACAATGAAATCCTCTTTAGAGTAGGTGCCGCGGATAATGACAATTATACAAGAGCGGTAAGTTTTTCACTGCTGTCCTCTACGATTCTGCCAGTAGGCACAATAATCACAAGTGCAAGGACTCCCGCACCTGATGGATTTTTATTATGCAACGGAGCAGCGATATCTCGGTCTGCCTATACTGACTTGTTTTCGGCTATCGGCACGGCATACGGAGCGGGCGATGGCTCAAGCTCCTTTAATATTCCCGATTTACGAGGAGAGTTTATCCGCGGAGCTGATAATGGACGCGGAGTAGATGGAGGCAGGGCTTTGGGCTCAGCTCAAGGCGACGCTATAAGAAACATTACGGCGAGGGCTATAGGTATGGGCGATAGAAACAGCATTCCCACTTTATTAGGGGCACTATACGGAATTCAAAAATCAACACGTATTGAATCTGTCGGCGATGTTTTGGGCGACGGCGGATATTTTGAATGGGGATTTGATGCGTCTAAGGTAGTGCCGGTAGCAAATGAAAATAGACCGCGCAACGTGGCAGTAAATTTCTATATCAAGTATTAAGGAAAGGGCAATGAAAATCTACAATTATGACGGGGTATCGGGAGAATATATAGGGCAAAGCGAGGCACAAAAAAGTCCGCTTGAAGAAGGCGCATATCTGATTCCGGCTAATGCTACAGATACGCAGCCTCTTGCCTCTAAAAAAGGCTTTGCGGTATGCTTTAAAGAGGGCGCTTGGCAATACGTCAAAGATGAGCGCGGCGTGATTTACTACGACGAAAATAATCGCGAAGTAAAGATTACCTCGCTAGGGCAAGATACTTCGGGGCTACGCGAAACTCCGAAAGAGCCCCCAATCGAGCAGCTACGCGAAGCAAAGACCGCAGAGCTTGCCGCTTGGACGCATTCAATGGGCGATAGTTGCAAGATCAACCTCAAAGACTTTGGCGTCATCAACGGCGGATATCGATACCTCCTCAACGTCGAGGCGATGATAGATACGTTTGATAGCCTAGAAATCAGAGCGTTTAGGATGTATGACAACACGATGAAAAAAATCGGCGGTCAAGAGGAGCTAAAGCGTATCAAAAAGGCAATTCAGATCGGAGGCCAGAAGCTTCACGCCCTAAAGTGGCAATATGAGCTGAAAATTTCAAAAGCCAAGGATAAAAAAGAGCTAGATGCCATAGTGTTTACCGATACGATCGAGGTGGCGCTATGAGCTATTTTCTGATTTTTATTTTGGCGTTTATACTTGGAATTTTGGCTTGTCCTATCGTGATTTTCTTGCGCGCCAGAAAGTGCGGGGGGTGGGATCATTCCAATATGATGAATATCTTTCGCGTGATCGCGCACCTTGCTACTCACCCGGACGACTTTGCGAAATTTCGCTATGAGGACGGCTCAAGGCCTTTTTGGTATCTAGGTAGCGATGAATTCGCAGACGTCGTCAAGAGCCGCCCGAAGGAGTGATGATGTTTTGGATACTCAATAGGCTACGCGGGCAGTATAGCTATTTCGCCAAAATCAATGCTTTGGTGGTAGCGCTGCTGATATTTGCCTTTTACGGCAATTTTTTCATAGCTATCGTTTGCGGGCTTGGTTATCTCGCAGGCGAAGCCAAGGGCTGGGGCGTATGGGTGGGTGCCTTGACGAGCCACGGAGCAGATAAAGGCGAGCGCGAAAGTCGCGGCATAGAATGGCTTGCGGGGCGTTTTATACCTCGTGCGCACTGGCTAGCGTTTTGCAGGGTGTGCCTATTTCTGCGCGGGCTGATTTGGTGGTTACCGGTATTCGCGCCGCTAGTCTTTGTGGGCATTTATGGCGCGCCGCTTCTAGCCGTAGCTCTTGCGGCGGGCTTCCCGCTTGCTTGCGAGCTAGGTTATCGCACGAATTTCAAATTTAGGCTCAAGAAGCTTGAGATCGAAAGTGCGTGGGCTAGGCAGGAGATATTTTACGGCGCGATGCAGGATATCGCATTTTTGATTTTATGGATGGCGCTATGAACTTTAAAATTTACTTTGGAATCATTGCGGCGCTCATTTTTACTTGCCTTGCGCTGGCAGGGTGGAATCATAGTCTCAAAAATACAATAGAGCAGCTAAACAAAGACATCGTCTTCGCCAAAACGCAAGAGATCATCAGCTCCTCGAATTTGCAGGCTTGCAACGCAAAGATCGATCTGCAAAACGAGCGGATAAAAAATATGGAAGTAAAAAATATCAAAGAGGTAGAACAAAAGGTGGTGACTAAATTTGAAAAGATTAAGGAACCTATCAACGGCGAGTGTCAGAACAAAGTGAAATTTTATGAGGAGCTGATAAATGAAATGGCTCGTTAGCATTTTTGCTTTGTTTTTGATCGGATGTAGCAAGCCCAACATCATAACTAGGACGGAGTATAAAGAAGTTTATATCCCCGTAAAATGTATCAAGGCGATGCCGAAAAAACCGAGCTATGATTTTACGCCCGCAGCAGCAAAAGCGCTAATGCGCTACTACAAGACCTGCGAGGAACTACTAAGGGAGTGCAGCGATGGAAATGATCCTAAGAGCTAAGAAGTTTTGGCTTAGCAAAAGAGCAATCATAGAGATCGTTATTTCGATTTTGCTGATGCTTTTATTTACGATGTAAAAGAAGTGGCAATGGAACTATTAGACAAGGTGGGGTTTTATTTTTGGGTCATTTTAGTGGGCTTTATCGGCGGCATCCTTGATTATATCGACAGCGGCAGCAAGAAAAAGGCTACGAGCGTCATTGTGGGGATTGCAACGTCGATGTTTTTGGGCTGGATAGGCTTTGAGATGGCGAATTTCTTTATAAAAGATACGAGAGCATCACTCGCAATATGTGGATTTCTTGCTTGGCGCGGAACCGAATGGATCAAAGAGACGATAGATAAGGCAATCAATAGTAAGCTGAACAGGCACGATGAATATTTTGATAAATTTGAGGAAAGAGGCGACTATGAGGATCAAGATAAATAGATTTAAAAACATCCACGATGGCACGATTGGGAAACTAACGATCACGGACGACGGAAAAAGGCTTTTTGAGTGCTTCACCCTAGAGCCCGCGGGCGCAGATACTACCGAGCGAGGCAAAGATAGACGGATTCCGGCGGGGCGATATCAAATGGAGTGGTATGCTAGCCCGAGCCAGAAGCGAATGTGTCCGCTTCTATACAGCGAGCTGGTGCCGAAAGAGCGCTACATTCTCATTCACCCCGGCAACTTCCCGAAAGATACCGCAGGGTGCATTTTGGTAGGCGACGGATACAACGCCGCGGGAGTCAGCAACTCCGTGCGGACATATAACTCGTTTTTTAAAATTTGCACGGGCAAACACATAGAATTCATAGAGATCACAAACGAGGAGGGGATATGAGCCTCATCGAAAACATCAAAACCCACGAGGGCTTTCGGGATTACATATACAAAGATAGCCTTGGAAAGGCTACGATAGGATACGGCTTTTTGGTAGCCGCTCTTAGCCTCGACGAAATCAAGCTCAACGGCGGCAAGATCGAGCCGATGAGCCGCGAAGTAGCGGAAAAAATCCTAAATCTGAAGGTTTCTAAGCTCAAAAAACGGGTTTTTCAGTGTTTACCGTGGCTTTCGGGAAAGCCGCAAAACGTGCAAGATACCCTAATCGAAATGGCATACCAGCTAGGGCTTGCGGGGCTCTTGGGCTTCCGTCATACTCTAGGCTGCATCGAAGCTGGAGACTACGCTCAGGCGGCAAGAAACCTGCGCGCAAGCCTGCTGTATCGCCAAACTCCAAAAAGGGTTGAGGGCTACATTAAAGGACTGAAAAATGGCTGATTACAAGGAAGCGTATAGCGAGCTTTACAAACGCGTGCTCGGCGACACTATGGCAGAGGATACGCCGTATAATAAATTTACGACGAAAATTGACGAGTATTTTGAAAAATACGGATTAGCAAACGATAAGAAATTTGAGATGCTTTGCAGCACCCTAGTGTCGATGACGCAGAGCGTAACGACGAGCTCACAAGATATTGCCCTAAGGCTTCTAAGCGAAAGCGAGGAGCTACCGCTACGAAAACAGCAGCTCGAAGCTCAAGTAAAAATAGCCGATGCCGATGTCAAACTCAAAGAGCGCGAGCTCGATCTGATGGAAAAAAAGCTAAATTTGGCAGATCGAGAGGCGGCATTTAACGAGGCGCGCACAGCTCTAATCAAAGAACAGACCAATAGCGAAAAAAAGCGAGGTCAGGCGATAGATAGAGAGATCAAGAGCTACGACGACAAGCTAAGAATTCAAGAGGCAAGCTTGCTAAAGGATAGCGTATTTGGCTACTCTGTTGGAGGACTAAATCCGCCTACAGAGATGACAACTAAAATGTTTAATGCAATCGATAGGATTACTCCGTAATGCGTAGCGAGGCCGCGGCTTTTTATCGTAACCCCTCGGGCGATGTAGTAGCCGATGCTACCAATGGAATGATCTACTCGGCGGTCGCGTATAATAAAATTTGTGAGTATCTGCACAAACAGCTCGTCCGAAAAGGGCGCGCACCGCAGCAGATATTTATAGATACGCAAAAATGGGAGCGGGTATATTACTGCAGAGATCTTGTTCCCCACGAGTTTGATAGACGCTATTATGTAGGTGGCTATCACTTGTATACGGGCGGACTTCAGCCCTACGCTTACGACGGAAACGATAATTTGGGTCTATCTCAATTTTTTGCGGGGCAAAAGCCAACCGCACCCTACTCCGGACCTAGCGACGGACAGATAACAGATTATTTTTGGATCAAGAAAACAAAATTTAGCAACTTCAGGATTGCCTGCAAATATAGCGGGCGATGGAATCAATATGAAATTTATCGTTTTTTTTCTTTAAATCGGAATCGTCCGATTGAAAAAATAATAGCGCTCTGCGGTATTACCAATTATCAAATCGTAAAGGAATTTTACGATGAAACAAAAAATATGGGCGGCGAGTTTATAGACCTCGACGAGGGAATTTGCTATTTTTACTATATGTGGTTTCCCGATCCCAATCATCAAGAGGGGGAACATGGAGGGAGACCATCCAAAATGCGTCTTGGTTGCACCGCATATCCTCTTTTTTATGCGGATAGTAATTCTCCCGTAATGGGCTCTAGAAAATGGGTCAAAAAGTGGAGCCAAATGTATAAATTGGTATATGATAGGAAATCCAAAGGCAAATTTGGCAAATGGGGGCCTATAATTAATATCGGCATAATAGCAATAACCTTTGTGCTGGCGGCTGTAACCGTCGGCGCATACGGACCTGCGGCAGGTGCCACAATAGGCGCACTAACAGGAGGCGCCGGTGCGGTCACTGTAGGAGGAGTAATGGCGACCCTTGCTGTCGCGGGCGCCATAGGTGGATTTATCGCTACAATAGGCTCTCTTTCTGGCAAAAAAAGCTTAGCTAAATTCGGACGCGTGATGGGTTTTATCGGCGCAATAGGCTCGATCTATCTATCCGTAAAATCTCTTTTTACCCAATCCGTCGCCGCTCAAAACGCGAGCACCGCGACTAATCAAGCTTTAGCGGGAGCAAGTGGAGCCAATCAGACCTGCCAGCTTTACAACGGCGTAAGCCCTAGCTCTTGGATAGGCTCGGGTAGCTCTGCGGGACTTGGCTATGCTGCAACGCAGGGGGTATCCATCGGTGGATTTGCCGCCGCAGGAGCTACTAGCACGTCACAGCTTTACCTCACTACCGCACTGAAAGTAGTAGGTATCGGTAGTAAGGCTTTTGCTTTGGTGCAAGATATACGCTCGGAATTTCGCAAACACGGCGACACGCAAGATACGGATATGCAAGAGCAAAGCGATGACGAAAAAGTAATCAGCGTCAGCGGTGACGCACAGCAAGACGAGGGCGACGTAACGCGTAGATTTTATGAGCGCGACGCAGAATACGACATCGGGCTTACGGGCGGCACGTTAATATCGATCGACGATAGCATATTGGATGAGCCGAATAGCGCGGTAAAAAGTATTTAAATTTATCTCCTATCAAATACTTTTTGCTGATTTTTTAGCTGACTATTATTTTTATAGCTCTTGTTAATACGATATTATAAGGCGCTTTTCGAATCCCTATCTACCCGCCATTCATTCAAATTTCACCCAATACTTTGGAGTTAAGATGAGCAATAAACTCCTTTCGATGAGCCTGCAGGAGCTGTGGCAGCTCTTTCCGATACGTCTCGTGCCGCACGATCCGCGCTGGAGCGAATACTTTAGGCAGGAGCGTAAAATTTTGCGTGGGCTGCTGCGAGACCCCGACGAGATCGAGATCCACCATATCGGCAGCACCGCAGTAAGCGGGATCTGGGCGAAGCCGATCGTAGATATTTTGATCGAGTGCTCGGATATCGCCGCCGCCAAACGGCGCCTGATAGACGCGGGCTATCTGCTAATGAGCGAAAGCGAGAGCCGCTGCAGCCTAAATAAGGGCTACACCGAGGCGGGATTTGCCGAGCGCGTTTTTCACGTGCATCTGCGAAATTTTGGCGATACAGATGAGATATTTTTTAGAGATTTTTTGCGGGCGAATGCGGATATCGCCGAGCAGTACGAGGCGCTTAAATTAGAGCTTTGCAAGCGCTATGAGTTCGACCGCGACGCCTACACTGCGGCGAAAAGCGAATTTGTGCTTAAATTTACGCGCATCGCTAAAGAAAATTCAAAATAATCGCGCAAATTTGAGCCTCTGTGTATCAGCTCACTCACCAAGAACGATAAAAATGGCTAAATTTTATAAACGAAATGGGTAGATAGCGCCGCACCTTGCAGATTAGTTTTTATAAAATTTTAATCGTAATTTCAAATTTTAAAGGCGACCGCCCAATTATCGTAGATAAATTTTACAAATCCGGCTAACGGCAAAGTCGTCCACAAAACGCGCCGTATCACCTATCGCCGTATCACACCGCAAACAAAAGGCGTTCCTGCACCTCGGTACAAGTTTAAATTTAAAAGCCTACGCGTCGTTAAATTTTTAGAATTTCACCAAAAACAAACTCACAAACTCGCTAAATTTAAAGCGGCGAAAATTTTAAATTCCTCGCCGCTAGCTAGCCAAGCGAATTCCACGCCGAGCGCTTGAATTTAATGATCGCTCTTCAGCCCCGCGCCGCAAAGCGGGATGATGCTATCTCCTTGCAGATCATGGCTTTCTTTGTAGCGCAGATACGCCGCGTAGGTAGCCGCGGTCGTGTGCTCGACGTAAAATCCGCCGCGCGCAAGCGCCGCTCTGGCAGGCAGTATATCGCCCTCGCTCGCCAAGATCACCTCGCGCTCGCCCGCGTAGCTAGAGCCGAGAATTTCACGCGCGCGCATCGGTCTTGCAATCGCGATGCCCTCCGCTAGCGTCGGCTGCGGCTCTATCTCGCGCGCCGCACCTTTGGCGTCAAAAAGCGGAGCGCAACGCTCGCCCTGAACGATGAAAATTTTCGGTAGCGCCTCGATAAGACCGCCCTCATATAGCTCGCCTAGCGCCGCTTGAGCGCCCAGCAGCAGCGTGCCGTTGCCCACGGGGATGAAGATATTGCGCGGCACCCTACCCAGCTGCTCGTAGATCTCATAAATGTAGCTCTTCGTGCCCTCGTAAAAGATCGGATTATAAACATGGTTGGCGTAATATATCTGCTCCTGCGCAGCCTTTTTGCGGCACGCATCCGCCGTTTCATCGCGGCTGCCGTCAAACACCGTGACATGCGCGCCGTGGCTTTTGATCATATCGATCTTTTTAGGCGACGTACCCTTCGGGACGTAAATTTCACACTCGATGCCCGCGCGAGCGCAGTACGCCGCCACGGCATTGCCCGCGTTGCCGCTGGAGTCTTGCAGCACCTTTTTTACGCCGATATTTTTGGCATGCAGCACCAAAACCGCCGCGCCACGATCTTTGAATGAAAGCGTAGGCATCGCGTAATCGAGCTTAAGATAGAGATTTTCGCCAAATTTCACGCTCGTCGTAAGCCCCTCGCCCATCGAAATTTCTCTAAATTTAGCCGTGTCGATGCCCATAAATCTTCGGTATCTAAAGATGCTAAACTCGCTTTGATCTACGAGCGCGGGGTTAAATTTAGGCGCGTCGGAGTTTAGCTTATACAGCCCGCCGCAGTCGCATTTATAGCTCAAAGTATCGATGGGCGCGTGCTTGCCGCAACCAGTGCAGATGAAATCGCTCATTTTCGCTCCTATTTTTTCTCTTTGATTTTTGCGACGGCCTCGATCTCTACGAGACAGCCGAAGTGTAGAGCCGTGGTCGGTACCACGACGCGGGCGGGCTTGTGCGCGCCGAAAAACAGCGCATACTGCTCGTCGATCACGTCCCAGTTCGCGACGTCAGGCGTATAGACGCGGCACATCCGCACGTCGCTTTTATCCGCGCCCGCGGCGGCGAGCACTGCCGCGACGTTGCCTAAAGCCTGCGCTGTCTGCGCAGCAAGACCCTCTGGAGCGGCTCCCGTGCGCGGATCCACGCTTAGCTGCCCCGAGACGTAGAGCGTACCGTCGTCATCTAGGATGCCCGGCGCATAATGCGCCTTTTTCGGCGCGAAATCGCTTGGGTAAATTTCTTTCATTTAAGCTCCTTTGCATATAAAATTTTATATAATTTTATTCTAAATTTATTAAAAATATATAAGTATTTCTATAAATTTGCAAAAATTTTAAAATTTAATCTAAATTTATAGATTTTTTTATATGAAATTTCAGGAGCCCGAACTGAACCAACTTTTGCAGACCTTTATACCGACCGCGCACCTTATTAAAAATACGATCGGCGATTGCGAGGTGGTCATCCACGATATGAGCACGCCGCAAAGCTCCGTCGTTTTCGTCCTCGGCGACGTAACGGGCAGGAGGATCGGTCAAAGCTTCGATCATCTGGTAAAGGACGTGTTGTTAAGCAAAAATTTTGAAAACGACTGCACCGCAAACTACTACTTCACCGCGCAAAACGGCAAGCTCATACGCTCCTCGACTTCGCTGATCCGCGGCGCAGACGGCAAAGTAGTAGGCGCGCTATGCGTAAATATCGATACCTCAAGCGCCATGGCCGCATACAAAGCAATAAAAGATCTACTGCCAAACGCAAAGCTCGATAGCAAGGAGCTGCAGGGCGCAAATTTTACCGACGGAAGCTGCAATAGCGCGGCATTAGATGGAGCGAGCTTAAAGGACGGCATAAATTTAGAAACGCAAAGCTCTAACGATTCGCAGCAAAATATCCTTGACATCGTCCAAGATCTGATCGCATCGGCTACGCACGATCTGGATGTGGAGGGGATGAAGAAAGAGGATCGAAAGCGCATCGTAAAATTTCTCGTGCAAAAAGGGATTTTTGAGGTAAAGGGCGCAGTGGAGCTCGTCGCAAAGGCTCTCAAGACGCAGAAAGTCACGATTTACTCGTATATGGATGAGGTAAAAAAGGAGGGCTAACCGCGGTACATAAATTTGATCTAAAATTTAATAAGCGTTGCGCGCCTTTTTATTAGCGTAGCCATTGGAGTGGCGCAAATTTTAATCTGAATTGATGAACCGATCTAAAAGCAGAACATACTAATTCCTATTTTATGCAGCATGTAACGGGGACAAAAGCAAAACTCATCTATTACTCGAACTCGTAACCCTTTGTATTCTTTAATTTCTCGTCATAATCGGCTCCGTTAGCAATTCGCTTGCGTGAAGCATTAAAATCCGCTCGTATCGGGCTTTTGTGCTCGTCAAACTCAAGCGGCGCGACACCGATGATATCTGCTAGCAGATGCGCTAAATCATCGCTCATAAAAGGCTTATCTTTCGCCGCAGCCAGCCTCTGCCATAGCGTAGCATGATCGCTCAAAAACTCGCGCGAGGCTATGAAAAGCAGCGGGATTTCGTAAGTAAAGCGGCTCTCCATGCCGTGCCCAAGGCGCCCGTTTTCGTATAAATTTTCGCCGTGATCGCTAAGATAGACGATGAGGCTGTCATCACCCGAAAAAATTTTAAAAATTTCATTTATGACAAAATCGTTGTAAAGCACGCTGTTGTCGTAATATGCGACGACATCTTTCTGCTTGGCAGTAAGTTTTGCCTTTACGTCCGCCGCGCTAAACTTACCAAATCCCTCGGGATATCGCAGGCTGTAATCCATGTGGCTACCGATAAGATGGATCACGTAGAAGTTTCGCTCGCTCTGCCCCGCTTTCGCCCGGTTTATGAGCGGAAGCAGTACTCCGTCGGGCTTGATGCGGACGGTTTCATAAAGATTGCTCTTTGAGAGGAAGGATTCCGCGTCCGCGCGATCGGCGGCACTTTTAGCGCTTAGCGCATGTGCGCCGAAAGCCTCTTGATTGCTGATCCAAAAGGTGCGGTAGCCACTTAGCTTAAACATATCAATGATGCTAAGGTTGCGAAACCAAGCCCTTTTGCGCTCGCTTTCGTAATCGCTGAAATTTAAAAGCCGCATCAGCACCTGATTAGTCGTGCCGTAAGGCGAGATTGTATCGCTAAATTTTATCAGATTGCCGCTTGCTTCGAGCTTCTCTAAAAGCGGCGTATTTTTAACGTCGTAGCCATAGAGCGACATATGCCCGCGCTGCAAGCTCTCGCCTATTATTAGAATGATATTTTTGACGCGAGACTTTTGCAAGGCGGGGTTTGTAGCGGCCTCAGGATTTTTGGAATTTAAGATCGCGCTGGGGCTTTGCGGCGTAGAATTTAAAGTCTCGCTCGAGCTTTGCGGCTCAGTGCCTGAAGCGAACGTAGAATTAAAATTTGCGCCGTAGTTTTGCGCCTGAGCGCTTGATGCGGGAGCGGAATTTTCAGACGCAGAATCCAAGGCGGCGCCTTGCGGATCTGAATTTGCGCCGCCTTTTAAAACGCTTTCGTTCGCGCGCTTGGCCTCTTCATATCCGAGCTGCACTTCGCGCATATCGGTAATGAAATTCTTATCGCTCAGATAATCTTTTATCGTAAAGGCAAACTCCAGCGGGACGTATTGCGATAGCTTGGTTATATAGCCCTGCTTGCCCTGGGAAGCTTTGACAGCAATATCCGCGCAAAAGATCGTTCCGTAAATGAGATAAATCGCCGCTAACAGCAATCTTAGACCGCTATGCGTTTGCTCCTCCTTTCTCCGCCCTGCTCTTAGCGCCGCAAAGATGCAGCCAAGTAGCACCGCTAGGTATAAAATCGTTGCAAAGTTAAGAAACTGCGAAATAAACTCGCTCGTCTCGGCCGCGTCGGTATGCACAAGCGCGTCAATCGCCACGACGTTGAAGCTTGAGTCGAAATTTACGATCAAAAATAAAGCCACGCTCGCAATCAGCGTAATTAGTACCAGTAGCACAACCGAAACGAGCTTAAAAAATCGCCCGCTAAGCAAGTAGCAGAGGTGAAAGATGAGCAAATTTACGATAAATACTACCGGAAAACTCTCGGCGATGTAGGCAAAGATGGGTCCGTTAATCTGATAATGTATCTTAGCCCAGCACGCGAGCAAGCATAGCGCCGTGCTAAGCCAAAACACTCTCCATATGGGACGTTCGCGCAGTGCGGTAAAAAAGCCGCGGTCGATTTTCATAAGCAAGCGCGCCACGAGCTCGCCCACTTTCGTCCGCGCCATAAGCCCGCCTATATTTGCTAGCGCTACATAAAATTTTTCTCTCATTTTATATTTCCTGCCTTGTACGAAGAGACGCGACGACGCGCACTCTGCGTAGCGCGACATGTTTTCGCTTTAAAATCAAGGCGCAATCTTAGCCGCTTAAAGCTTTGAGCTCGCTTACTTGCGCGCTTTTACGTTTCAAATTTTACAGCTAAATTTTAAAGATACGGGCGGGGGGTAGTAGAATTGGGCGACGGAATTTTAAGGCTAAATTTTAATTGAAAGCGAATCTATGAGCGAAACTACAAGACGAGGCTTTAAAAACAGAAAGCACGAACTAAAACCTAACCCTTAAAATTTTACGGCTAGACTGCAAACCGTCGCAATAGATTTTAAAATTTCTAGTGCGATAGGTTTCCTTTGGATAAAATTTATACACGAAGCGGCTGAGGTAAAATTCTATGGCACGAGCGATATAAAATTGTCGAAAGCTAATCGCGGGCGGAATTTCGCACCGGCAAAGCGAAAAAATTTTAACTAGGCTGAGCCAGCTTTTGCGCGGAAATTCTACGCAACGCTTAGGACTTCTACCTTATCGTCGAAAACCGCCATGCAATGCTCGTAATGGCTAGTGCGAAGCCCATCCTTGCTTCTCGTGCTCCATTTATCCTCGGCGATGACCGGCGTGCCGTCCTTTTGGCAGATCATCGGCTCGATGCAAAAGACCATACCGTTTTTGATTTTGGGGCCTGATTTTGGATTGTTGCCCTCCAAATAATTTGGGATCTCAGGCTCTTCGTGCGGGTGCTTGCCGATGCCGTGACCGCAGAAGCCGTATAGCGGCACGAAGCCGCGCGCACGGATAAATTTCTCGATCTCGAAGCTTAGCTCTTTGAAGTGCATCCCTACCCTGATCGTTTTGATGGCAAACTCCAGCGTATCCTTGCTGCATGCGATGAGATCTTCGTCGGCTTTTGAAATTTTACCGACGGGCAGGGTGCGTGCGCTGTCGCCGAAATATCCATTTAGCTTCGAGCCCAGATCGACGCCTAAGATATCGCCCTCTTGCAGGATCGTCTCGTCTGGGATTCCATGGATGATGACTTCATTTAACGAGAGGCAGGCGGCGTTTGGAAAGCCGTATAGCCCTTTAAAAGCCGGGTACGCACCCTTAGAGGTGATGAAATCGTCGATCTTTTTATCGACTTCGAGCAGGCTAAGACCAGGTTTTATAAAAGAAGCTGCGTAATCAAGGGCCTGCGCAACGATCTTGTTCGCTGCACGAAGCCCCTCTAAATCTTTTTTTGTTTTAAGCAAAATCGCCATTTATAACCCGACCGCACTTAGAGTCTGATATTTGTTCATATAGATCTGCGCTTCGATGCGCCTCATCGTATCAAGAGCGACGGAGACGACGATCAGCACGCTAGTGCCGCCGAAATAAAACGGCACACCCATAAATTTAACGAGCAGCCACGGGATGACGGTTACTAGCCCGAGATAGATCGAGCCCCAAAACGTAAGGCGGCTAGCAACTTCGTTTAAAAAGCTCGCCGTTCCCTCACCCGGACGAATGCCCGGGATAAATCCGCCCTGCTTCTTTAAATTTTCACTAATGTCCTTGGAATTAAAAGCAATTGACGCATAAAAATAAGCGAAAAATATAACCAACACAAAGGTCAAAAAGTTAAAGAAGTAATTGCTAGGGCTAAGGAAATCGTGGATCTTTTGGATGATCGGATTGGTGCTTGCCTGTAAAATTGTAGTCGGAAACATCAAAATCGCGCTTGCAAAAATAGGCGGAATGACGCCACTTAAATTTAGCTTGATCGGCACGTAATTCATAATGCGCTTGTTTTGATTCGCCATCAATACCTTGCGCGAAAATGAAACGGGGATCCTGCGTTCGCCTAGCTCCACATATAAAATTGCTCCGATAGTAGCCAGGATAATTAGCAAGATCGCGATTAGCTTTAAAACGTTCATTTCGCCGGTATTTACTAAATTTACGGTACTTCCGATCGCTCTAGGGATGGCGCTTACGATACCTGCAAAGATAATAAGGCTAGTGCCGTTACCGACGCCGCGCTGCGTAATCTGCTCGCCGATCCACATCAAAAGCATGGTGCCTGCCAGCATCGAAATGCACGAGATGAAAACAAACTCGTTGGTATTTTCGGCCATTATCGCAGGCGCTCCGGTCTGTCCGTGGATGCCCTGCAAGCCGATGCTAACACCGATGGATTGAACCATAGCGATTGCGATTGTAGCATATCGGATGATCTGCATATATTTCTGCATACCGTCGCGCTCTTTTTTGAGTTTGCCTAAATTTGGAAAGGTTGCGGCGAGCAGCTCCATAATGATCGAAGCGGTAATATAAGGCATGATGCCTAGCGAGATAACGCTGAATCGCTCCGCCGCGTTACCGCTAAACATATTAAACATTCCAAAAGCGTTGTTGCTATTGTTTTGAAAAAATTGCTTTATAACCTCAACGTCCACTCCCGGAACTGGCACGTAAGCTAGCAACCTATAGGCAAAAAGAAAGCCCAAAGTAATGAGAATTTTGTTGCGTAGCGATTTATTCATTATTTTTGTCCGCTAGACTTTACGTTCTCGTCTTTGATCTTGCTAGCAAGCGCTTTTGCGCCTACGCCGATCAGCTTGATCTTTTTAACGGAATTCGAAATTTTATGAACGGATTTGATGCTTTCAATCGTAATCTCGCTAAGATCTTTGATAGCTTCGATTTTATCGACATTAATCACGTAAGGCTTTTCAAATTTAGAAGTAAAACCTACCTTTGGAAGCCTTCGTTGAATCGGCTGCTGACCGCCCTCGAAGCCTCTTTTTTCGTGAGAGCCAGTGCGTGCGGTCTGACCCTTGCCACCGCGACCCGCAGTTTTACCTAAGCCGCTTCCTTGACCGCGACCCAAGCGCTTAGTAGCGTGAGTCGAGCCCGGGGCTTTTTTAAGATTTTCTAATCCCATCTTTTATCCTTGTTAGTGTTTTAACATGCTAAGAGCTTTCATCGTAGCTCTTACGACATTTGAGGAGTTGTTCGAACCTAGCGATTTGGTGAGGATATCTTTAACACCCGCAAGCTCTAAAACCGGGCGGACTGAACCGCCTGCGATAACGCCGGTACCCTCGCTCGCCGGCTTAAGTAAAATTTTGCTCGCATTGTATTTAACTTCGATATCGTGAGTGATAGTAGAGCCGTTTAAATTTACCTTGATAATATTTTTAAACGCATCATCTACCGCCTTTTTAATCGCGTCAGGAACTTCTTTGGACTTACCAAAGCCAAAGCCTACCAAGCCGTTTCTATTGCCTACTACGATAAGAGCCGTAAACCTAAACCTTCTACCACCTTTAACGACCTTCGTAACCCTACCGATATTGACGATTACCTCTTCGAATTCTTCTCTATTATACTTTTCCACAATCATTCCTTTGGGTTATAGTTTGATGCCGTTTTGGCGTAGCGACTCGGCAAAACTTGCGATTACGCCGTGATACAAATAGCCATTGCGATCGAAAATCGCTTCAGAGATGCCTTTATCCTTTAGCTTGGAAGCTAAATCTTTAGCTAAGCTAGCCGCGCCCTCTTTGTTCGCCTTTAAATTTAAAACCTTACCGCTGCTGGCGCACAAAGTCGCGCTCGCGGCGTCGTCGATAGCCTGAGCGTAAACTGTCCTATTGGATTTGAAAATAGAAATTCTAGGGCAAGATGCGACGCCTGAAATTTTAGCGCGAATTCTTCTTTTTCTCTTGATTCGTAAAGAGATCTTTCTTTTTAATACGTTCTGTGTCATTTCTCAACCCTTATTTCTTAGCTGTTTTTCCGGCTTTGCGGATGATATGCTCTTCAAGATACTTGATGCCTTTGCCCTTATACGGCTCAGGCGGTCTGAATCCTCTAATCTCGGCTGCTACTTGACCTACTTGCTGCTTGTCGTCGCCTTTGATAGTTACGACGTTTTTATCTACGAAAATTTCGATTCCCTTTGGAGATTCAAAATTTATCGGATGCGAAAAGCCCAAATTTAGCTCAAGTACCTTGCCCTTCATCGCGGCTCTATAGCCGACGCCGTTGATTTCAAGCTGTTTTGAAAAGCCCTCGGTAAGACCAAGGACGATATTATTGGCCAAAGCGCGGTATGTTCCCCAATACGCCCTACTCTGTCTATCTTCGCCCTTAGGTGAGAATTCTATCTTTCCGTCTTCGATTTTTACATCGACATGACCTTTTAAATCAAGCTCTTTTTCGTTATTTGATTTTTTAAATTTTAACGACGAGCCGTCGATTTTGACCTCTAAGCCGTTTGGAATAGAGATCGGTTTTTTACCAATTCTTGACATAATTTTCCTTTTTATTTGTCTAGGGTATGTCTACTTTTACGAATGGATACCACAATGCCATAAAAAGTAGAAACTTCTTACCAGATCGTGCAAAGCACTTCGCCACCGACGCCGGCTTTGTGCGCGTCAATACCACTCATAACGCCCTTGCTTGTGCTAACGACGACGGTTCCGTAGCCGTTTTTGAAGCGCTTGATTTCGTCTTTGCCCTGATATACACGGCGACCCGGAGTCGAAATTCTTTTAACTTCGTTTATCACGCTCCTGCCCTTTTCGTCGTATTTAAGCACTACGTTGATGATCTTTTTATTGTTTTCCTCTACTACGTTGTAGCTCTCGATATAGCCCTTCTCGGCTAAAATTTTAAGCATAGCCTCAACGACGTTTGAGTGAAAAAGCTTAGTCGTATCTAGCCTTCGCATCGCAGCATTTCTGATGCGAGTTAGTCCATCTGAAATAAGATCGTTAATCATCTCTTCTCCTTACCAGCTTGCTTTTTTTAGACCCGGGATCAAGCCCTCATTTGCCATCTTGCGAAGGCAAACGCGACAAATTCCAAAATCCTTATAAACGGAGTGCGGACGACCGCAAATTTGACATCTGGTATATGCGCGAGTGCTAAATTTAGCGGGGCGTTTCGCCTTGGCTACCATTGATTTTTTTGCCATATCATTTTCCTTTTGCAAAAGGCATGCCGAATAACTCTAGCAATTTAAATGCCTCTTTATCGTTATTTGTAGTCGTTACGACGGTTATATTCATACCGTGAGTTTTTAAAATTTGATCGTATTCGACCTCTGGGAACATCAGCTGCTCTTGCAAGCCGAAGTTATAATTGCCGCGTCCGTCAAAGCCCGTTCTAGGTAGTCCTCGGAAATCCTTAACTCTAGGAAGCGCGATAGAGATCAGTTTGTCCAGGAAGGCAAACATCTGCTCTTTTCGTAATGTAACCATTATGCCTACCGGGAAACCTTCGCGCACTTTAAAACCGGCAACCGATTTTTTTGCATTGACGATAAGCGCTTTTTGGCCTGCGATCAGTGAGATAGTATCGGCCATATTTTGAAGCACCTTTTGATCTTTGCTCGATTCGCCCGTTCCTACGCTGATAACGATCTTTTCAAGCGCCGGGATAAGCATAGGATTTTTTATATCAAATTCTTTCTGCAAAGCAGCTCTGATGGAATTAGCGTATTTATCTTTTAGTCTGCTCATAATCAACCCTCTACCAACGCAACGTTTGAAATATCCATAGGCATCTCTTTGCTTGTAAAGCCGCCTTGCGGATTTTGCTCGGTTGGTTTGATAGCCTTTTTAGCCATTTTACAACCCTCGACGATAACTTGAGCTTTTTTAGGAAAGACGGCCTTAACGGTACCTGTTTTGCCCTTATCGTCACCTGCGATGATCTTTACTTGATCACCCTTTTTAATCTTAAATTTTACTGCCATTATAAAACCTCCGGAGCCAGCGAAACGATCTTCATAAAACCGCCGTATCTGACCTCTCTACCGATAGGACCGAAAATACGAGTACCGATCGGCTCTTTTTTTGAATCCAAAATAACGGCTGCGTTCTCATCGAATCTAATTAGTGAGCCGTTGCCTCTGTGCAACTCTTTAGTCGTACGAACGACTACGGCTTTTACTACTTGACCGCGCTTAATCTTGCCGTTAGGGAGCGCTTTTTTTACAGAGCAAACGATGATATCACCGATTGTAGCGTATCTTCTTTTGCTGCCGCCCAAAACTTTAATACACATAAGTTCTTTTGCGCCGCTATTATCAGCTACCGCAAGTCTGGTAAAACTCTGTATCATTATTCAACTCCTGTTTTCAAAACCGCTTTTAAGCGAAACGATTTTCTAGCGCTTAGCGGTCTGCACTCAATCGCAGATATGGTATCGCCGATCTTTACGACGTTGTTCTCATCGTGGATCAGATATTTTTTAAATCTTTTTACGATCTTTCTATATCTAGGGTGCATAACCCTTCTTTCTACCAAAACGGTAGCTGTTTTATCGCCCGCCTTCTTTACAACTACGCCTTGAATTTCTCTTTTAAATGCCATAACCTATCCTTATTTCGCTTTAATAGCGGTGTTGATTCTAGCGATATCTTTTTTGATAGCGCGAATCTCGTTAGGATTGCTTAACTGCATAGTTTTTAGCTTTTGTCTAGCCGTAAATAAAAGCAACTTACTTTGTTTCAACATAGAATTTAGCTCAGCCAAATCTTTATCTTTCAAATCAGTATATTTCATTTTCGCTTTCCCTACTTACGATTTTCGTTTTAAAAGGTAGTTTATGAATCGAAAGCATAAGCGCCTCTTTAGCAACCTCTTCGCTAACGCCGGTCATCTCGAAAATGATCCTGCCCGGTTTTATATTCATTACCCACTCTTCTACGCCGCTCTTACCCTTACCCATACGAGTTTGTAGAGGCTTTTTGGTAAGCGGTTTGTCTGGGAATACCTTAATCCAAATTTTAGCTTGACGATTCACGAAGCGCGTCATCGCGACACGAGCCGCTTCGATCTGGCGAGAATTTACCCTACCCGCCTCTACCGCTTTGATACCGAAATCGCCGAACGTCAAGGAATTTCCTCTCGTCGCATAGCCGCGATTGCGACCTTTCATCATCTTGCGGTATTTTGTTCTTTTTGGCATCAACATAACTATTTACCTCTTCTTGGTCTGCGTGTTTTTTTAGGCGCATCGTCGGTTTTTTCAGCCTGGATGCCTTTTTGTAAAATTTCACCCTTAAAGATCCAAACCTTAATGCCGATATTGCCGTAGGTCGTATGCGCTTCGGCAAAGCCGTAATCGATCCTAGCCCTTAGAGTATGAAGCGGAACGCGTCCCTCCAAATACCATTCGGTTCTAGCCATCTCTGCACCGCCCAAGCGACCTGCGACGCAAATTTTAATTCCCTTTGCGCCCGCTTTTTGAGCGCCTTGGATGACTTTCTTCATAGCGCGGCGGAATGCAACGCGACGCTCTAGTTGCATAGCTACGTTTTCCGCAGCCAAAAGTGCGTTCGAGCCTACTTTGCGCTCCTCTTTGATATTAATGGCTATGTCTTTATTGACTAGCTTAACGACTTCGCTTCTTAAATTTTCGACCTCGCCGCCTTTTTTGCCGATGATAATACCCGGTCTTGCGGCTACGATCGTTACGCGAATTTTCTTAGCCGTTCTTTCGATAAGAATTTGGCTAATTCCCGCATAGTAAAGCTTGGCTTTTAAAAATTTGCGAATCTTGTAATCCTCGCCGATACTCTCGGAAAGCGTCGCTTTAGAAGGGAACCATCTAGACTCCCAATTTCGATTAATTCCTAATCTTAAACCGATCGGATTTACTTTCTGTCCCATTTACGCTTCCTTCTTACTTGGTTTTGCTACTTCGACGATGATGTGCGAAGTAGGCTTGCGGATACGGCTAGCCGTACCTCTGGCGCGCGGACGAAATCTCTTAAGTACGGGACCCGCATCCACTCGGCAGCTGGTAACTACGACCTCTTCAGGCTCAAAGCCGCCGTTTGCGACCGCGCTTGAAATCGCCGTAGCGATATATTTCGCGCCGCGATTAGGCGTAAATTCTAAAGTAGCAAGGGCAAATTCCGCATTCATGCCTTGAATTTGCTTTGCGATAAGTCTTGCTTTTGTCGGCGAAAGGCGAACAAATTTAATAGTTGATTTACTCATATGCTATCCTTACTTGCCGATCTTTTTCTGCACGGAGCCTTTGTGGCCCTTGAAAGTGCGCGTAGGAGCGAACTCGCCTAATTTATAACCGATATGATGTTCGGTAACGTAAACCGGGATAAAATTCTTTCCGTTATGAACGTTAAACGTAAGTCCGATCATCTCAGGCACGATCGTGCTTCGTCTCGACCAAGTCTTGATCGGTTTGTTATCGCCGGCTTTCTTCGCCGCAACGACTTTTTTCATTACGTGATCATCTACGAAAGGACCTTTTTTTAGCGATCTAGCCATTTTTATTTTCCTTTCCTTCTTGAAATTATAAGCTTATCGCTCGCTTTTTTATGGCGAGTTTTATAGCCCTTCGTCGGTTTGCCCCACGGAGTTACCGGATGGCGGCCGGAGTTTTTCTTACCCTCGCCACCGCCGTGTGGGTGATCAACCGGGTTCATTGCAGAACCTCTGGTTTGAGGACGGATACCTCTGTGGCGATTGCGTCCGGCTTTGCCGATGACGACGTTTGCCCACTCTTCGTTACCTACTACGCCGATACTAGCCATGCACTCTGCGAGCACTCTTCTCATCTCGCCGCTAGGCAGACGCAAAATGACGTATTTTTCCTCTTTACCCATAAGCTGAGCATAACTTCCTGCGCTACGTGCCATTTGGGCGCCTTTGCCGGGTTTTAACTCGATATTGTGCAGGATAGTTCCCACAGGGATGTTTTTCATCTTCATCGCGTTGCCGGGTTTAATATCTAATCCGCCCTCGGCAGCTGCTACTACGTCGCCCACATTAAGATCATTAGGCTTGATGATGTAGCGCTTCTCGCCGTCTGCGTATGAGATCAATGCGATACGGCAGTTGCGATTCGGATCGTATTCGATCGCCTCGACTTTGCCAGGAACACCGAATTTATTTCGCTTAAAATCGATAATTCTATAAAGTTTAGCTGCTCCGGCTTGTTTATGGCGACTGGTAATGCGACCATTGTTGTTTCTTCCGGCTGCGGCAGGAATTTTAACGAGCAAGCCTCTAACGCTAGCTTTTGCAGTGATATCCTCGCTGCTAAGACCGGTCATAAATCTTCTACTTGGAGTATACGGTTTATAAGTTTTAATCGCCATTTTACGCCTCCATGCTTTCTAGGCTTGCGCCCTCAGGTAGTTTGACGTAGAATTTTTTTACATCGTTTCTAGCGCCCATTTTACCTCTAAATCTTTTTACTTTGCCGTCCTGTCTTAAAGAATTTATCTTTAGCGGAGTGATCCCGAAATAGTTTTTTAAAACGCTCTTTAGTCCGTTTTTCGTAACCGACGGGCTAGTTTGGATAACGACCACGCCGTTTTCTTGAAGACCGAGAGACTTTTCCGTATAAAGGATCGTTTTGATATCTGTTATATCTGCCATTTTAGTCCTCTTTCACTATTGATTCAAATGCCGCTTTTTCGAATACGACTGAGCCGTAAACTGCTATCAGGTAAGCATTGACCTCGCTTGCATCAATGACATAGCAATTCTTAAGATTTCTATAGGCCAAAAGAGTTTGTGCGTCCAGCTCGTTTTTAACGATCAACGCATCTCTAACGCCCAGTTTCTTGATAAAATTTGCCGCATCTTTGGTTTTACCGCTTTTTAGCTCCAAATCGTCGAAGATAAAAATTTTACCCTCGTTTGCTTTCTCATTGATAGCAAATTCCAGCGCAAGGCGTTTTTGCTTTTTATTGACCTTCTGCTCGTAATTTCGCTCGTTAGTCGGACCGAATGCGACCGCGCCGCCTACCCAGACATTGGTTCTCGTTGAGCCCGCACGTGCGCCACCGCGACCCTTTTGTCGCCACGGTTTTTTACCGCCGCCGCTAACCTCGGCGCGAGTTTTAGCGTTAGCCGTATTTGCGCGAAGCGAAGCAAGGTAAGATTTGACGTATAAATATAGATTGTGCGAATTGACTTCCGAAAATTTCGCAGGGATTTCAATTTCGCTTGCTTTTTCCAGTTTTTCGTTAAGCACGCTTACTTTACTCATTTTACTATCCTTATTCTGCCCATTGCGCCGTTAAATCCAGGAACCGAGCCCTTAAGCACCAAAATTTTATTCTCGGCATCAAAGCTTACGACTTCGTTTTTGGCAGTGATCGTTTCATTTCCAGTGTGTCCCGCCATCCGCATACCAGGCTGAACGCGACCGGGCCACTCGCAGTTGCCAATAGAACCAGGCCTTCGGTGGAAGCGGCTACCGTGCGCTGCAGGGCCGCCTGCAAAGCCATGGCGCTTAATGACGCCTTGATAGCCTTTGCCTTTTGATCTGAAGCTTACTTTGACGATCTTGGCCTCGCTCAAAACATCTAAATTTTGATCGCCAAGCTCGGCATTTTCTAAGCTTAACGTCGCAAATTTATTAAATTCCTTACTCAAACTATATTTCTTTTGAATGCCGGCGATAGCTTTGTTATACGCCTTGCCGTCTGCGTAGGCTACGATAGCTTTTTTCTCATCGCAAACTTCGCAAATTTTGGTATTGATAAGTCGTAAAAGCGTCACGGGCGTGCTGCTCGTGTCGATCGTCCTACTCATACCTATTTTTTCTACAATATATTCCATTGTTTTACCCCTTATTTGCCCATCGCATGAACTTCGACGTTGACTTCCGGAGCCAAATCAAGCTTAGTTAGCGAATCAACCGTATCTGGCGTAGCCGCTACGATGTCTAGCATACGAGCGTGAATTTTCATCTCAAACTGCTCTCTGGAGTCTTTATTTACGTGCGGAGATCTTAAAACGGTGTAGCGTTTAATCTTCGTAGGCATCGGCACGGGACCTCTGACGTCCGCACCTGTTCTTTTTACGGCTTCAACGATAGCCGAAACTGTGCGATCTAAAACTCGATGGTCATAAGCCTTGAGTTTTAACCTAATTTTTTGCATCACTTTTCCTTAATAAAGAACTTGTCGCAACGCGCGACCCTTTGTTTCAAACAAAAGACGCACATTATATAAAAGCGCTCCCTTTTTGTCAAGAAAATAGCCAAATTTTATGGAAATATTTCCTTTTTATAAGGAAAAATATATAAAATTTCGAAAATTTTTAGAGTGTCGAAAAATTTCAATACAAAAATTTTGGATAAATTTAAACAGATATAAAAATTCCATAGGATTTTTCGGATTTATTTCCTTTTAATAAGGAAAATTTTAAAATACTCGCCATGAATGATCTAAAATTTTTTTACGAAAATCCGCCGGAATTTGCAGGCTTTATCCCGCGCAAAAGAGGTATAGACTCGCCCAAAACTATAATATACGGAGTGCTAAATTCCGGCAAAAGCGCCGTGCTGAAAAATGAAATTTCGGAACTTAAAAAAGATGAAATTTTGTACCTGAATTTAGCCGATCTACGCCTTGAAGAGGCGGTAGCGAATGATGCAATTTTTGTGGCTAGAAATAGTGCGGACAATACAAGGGCTAGCGAAGCAAATGAATATGAAATAAGTAGAGAAGCTACGCTAGACGCGGATATGCCCAGCGTAGATGAAATTTATCGCGCCGCCGTAAAAAATACAGATACAAAAAACGCAAAAAACGCAAGCACAGGCGGCTCAAACAACATAAAAAATGCGGAGTTCTACAGCACAAAAAACAGGAGCGAGAATTTCTTCCGCGAGATCAAAGAATTTTTAGTCGCCAACGAGCAAATTTCATCGCTTTTTTTAGATAATTTCAGTAGCACCGATTTTGAAATTTCATCGCTTCAAAGCTTTGCTGGGGGGCTAAATTTAAAGCGCATTATAATTTCTACTCGCGATAAAGAGTTAGTTTTGCCAGGCTTTGAGCGGCTTGAGCTTTTGCCGCTTTCGTTTGAGGAATTTATCGCCTTTGACAAGCGCCACAACGAGATAAACTCGATGATTTCGGCATTTTTAGCCCAAGGCGGCGGCGCAAAAAACCCCTTCATAGCGCCTGCCGAAATTTTAGAATTCGAGCAGAGGCTGCTTGCGGCGAACTTTAGCCGCACGGAAATTTTAATCCTCAAAGAGTGCCTAAGCTCTGTCCACACCGCATTTAGTGCAAATAAAATTTACACCGCGCTAAAGCCGCGTATCAAGATCTCAAAAGACGCGGTATACGGCACTATCGCCAAGCTTGAGCGGGAAAATTTCATCAGATTTTTAAGCAAAGCTGGCGAGCCTACGCGCGCAAAAAAACTATATTTTTCACATTTTAACATGCGCGAAATTTTAACAAGCAAAAAGGACTTCTCTAAAAAATTTGCCAACGTCCTTTTTTGCGAGCTTTTGGGGCTAAATACGCCGATTTTTTACACAAAAGAGCTGGATTTTTACCTGCCAGGCCTAAAGATGGGGGTTCTCGTCATCCCATTCAGCGACGCGGACATTATCTTTTTGAAATTCCGCAAAATCTTAAGCGTGCTCAAAAAGCTTGGCATCACAAGTTTAAAAGTTGTGTCTATGGCAAACTCCGGTAGGCTCGAGATTGAGGGCATCCGCTGTGACGTCATACCCTTTCACGAATTCGCACTCAGCTTTTAGATATTTGAAATTTTATATCATAAAAATACAAATTTTATGATATAATTTTGACAAGCCCATATCAATTATGCAAGGGAAAGCCGATGATCAAATTAAAAGATAAACTCATTTATGAAACGCTAAAACTGGTCGAATCGCAAGGCGAAGATGGGCTTTTGTGTCGCAATAAGCAAAGCGATGCAGAGTTTATGAGGCCCGTGAACGAATTCGCAACTGCGAGTGGGCGCAACTACACCTCGATCAAATCGACTCTTGACATAATTCATAAAAACTGGGGCTATCTGCAGCGCGAAAGCATTAAGGATACGGGGCTTGATGCGGGCAAGGCATCGAAGATTTTCATCTACCGCCTATGCGAGGCAGGGCGAAGCTTTATCGAAAAATACGAAAAAACGCTCGTCCAAAACGCCGACAAATAGCCCAAAATTAAAAATTTTAAGCGCCAATTAGATAGAATTCTTTAATTTCACGTGGAGCGACAAAATTTCGTTTTATGCGACTCGCCTTAAAAAAGGAGATGAAAATGCTGGATTTTATAGTAAAAATGCTCGCATGGAAAGCCGAGTGGGAGGTAAAAAAGGAATATGACAAAGAATTTGGCGATCTATCCTCCATGCGTTCAATCTTGCGCTTTATAATACTTCTTGTCATACTTGGCATTTTGGCTAAAATAAAATATATATAAGCTCATGAAAGATACATTTTTAGACATTGCGCTCGTTTTATTCGGCATCGCTATGCTTGTTGCGATGCGACAAAAATCTTTATTAAAATTTATAATTTTCGTCGTGATTTTAGCGCTCGCCAGAGAGTTAATCATCAGATTTTATGCCTAGTTTCAGCGAAACCGACGCGGATGGAATTTAAAAATTTAAACGACAAAATGACGGCTCGGCAGAATTCGGCGGGCGCAAATTTAAATTTCGCCGTAACCACACTATGCTTTTATCGTCGTTAGCGAATTCTACCGCGCTTCAAGAATTGCCGCATCTATAAATCCAGCCTTTATCGTCTGACAGATTTTACCCGCGGCGAGGATTTGCTTGATGTCGCACTTTTTGCTATTAGTGGCGGATTTTACTCGCGCAAATACGACAGAATTTCACTCGTGCGAACACGGCGGATTTTTTGCGGTGGCAGCAAAATTTATAAACCGAATGAGCGGGCTAGAGCGTAAATTTTATAACGCTATAACGCTTAAATTCCACAGAAGCCTAAATTAGCGCAATACAAGTGCAGAATCCAATCAAAAAATTTCAAACTTAGTAGTAAAATTTCGCGCACCAAAATTTTAAAATTTTATTTCATAAAATTCCGAAATTTGGAATTAGATTCTGTGACGATGCGACAAATTTTACCTCAAAATTAAAATTCTCACGCAAACCATGCCCTGTAAATTTCAAAATTTCATCATCATAAAATTTTAAAATTCCAATGCTGTATTGCAAATATATTATTTTATCAAACGTAGCGAAAAGCGAAATCTTGCATAAATCACACTCACAAATTTTACGAATTATCGCGCAAACCGGCTCGAAATTTCGCCCTGTCTACTCCACGTATCCGATAAATTCGCCATCGAAAGTATGCCTAACGTCGCCGCGAAAGTAAATTTTACCTCCATCTCCTAAGCGCAAATTTAGCGTTTCGCCGCTTGCAGGTATCACGCGGATGTCGGAAGCTAGCCCCATATTTTCGACGCCTGCGATGAAGCATGCCGCCATCCCTGTACCGCATGCAAGCGTTTCTGCCTCTACGCCACGCTCAAAGGTACGCACTTTTAAAATTTTGCTTGCGAGGCGACTTTGAACTAACGCATAATTAACGTTAGCGTTATACTTTTCGCGCAGATCGCGGGCCAGCACGGCATCAAACTCATTTAGATCGCTAACAAAAGTTACTAAGTGCGGCACTCCTGTGTTATAAAAATACCACGTTAGCCCTGCTTCTTCAAAGCTTTCGCCTAGGCGTTTAGGACGAGTTAACATTACCTCTACGTTAGCTACTAACGCGTGAGCATTAGGACGCAGATTGAAAATCTCGCCAAAGCTTACATTGCGTAGCTCGCCGCGCATGCTCTCACTCAAATTTCCGCCGAAAATACCGAAAATTTCGCCGCTAATTACGCCTGCGCCACTTAGGAATTTCATACTCTGCGCGGCCAAGAAATTTTCATACGCATACATGCATACCGCTCGCGAGCCGTTGCCGCACATATCGGCGCTGCTGCCGTCGCTATTGTAAAATTCCCACTCAAAGTTTATCCCCTCGATACCGTTAAATTTCGGCAGCACGACGATGAGCCCGTCGGCACCTACTCCATCGCGCCTATCGCATAGTTCGCGCGCTAGCTTGGATCTATCCGCCTTAACTGAATCCGTAAATATTACAAAATCATTTCCGCTCGCATTATATTTTGAAATTTTCATCATCTACCTCGCAAATTTTTAAAATTACTAACGCTCACTAACGCTTTATTAAAATTTTACTTATATCTAAATTTAAGCGTATCGCTTATTCCTAGGCTTTACTAAGACTCAATTTACTAACGTATCTTCTTTCGTGAGCCCATTTTGTTACGCGCCTTTCACAATGGATGTTAGAGCCTACCTCATAGCCTTTAAATGCTCGCAAGCATCAAATCTTCCGAGCTTGCAAGCCTTTTCATAAAGCTCGCGTGCCCTCTTTTTATCTTTCGCTACGCCCCAGCCCTTTTTATATTGATACGCTAAATTTGAGCAGGCTAGCGGCTCATCGCTTTTCTCGCACGCCTCGCTAAAATACTTCGCAGCAAGCGCGTGATCCTTTTGCCCGCCGTCGCCCTTGAAATACGTAACGCCTAAATTTACGCATGAATCCGCGTGTCCTTGCTCGCAAGCCCTCGTAAAAAATGTCCTAGCCCTGTCCGCGTCTTTTTTCACGCCGTCGCCAAGAACGTAGCTAAGCCCTAGGTTATGGCACGCCTCTACCTGCCCCATTTTGCAAGCCTTGATCAAAAGCTCGATCGCCTTTTTCGTGTCTGGATAGACGCCGAGCCCCTTTTTATAGTTGTATGCGAGGCTCGCGCACCCCTCGCTGCTGTTTTTCTTGCAGGCGTCGCCGAAAAGCTCATTCGCCCTCTTGCGATCCTGCGTTACCCCCTGCCCGTCGTTGTAGAGCAGTCCCAAATAGACGCAGCCCTTCTGCTCGCCGAGCTTGCACGCCCTGTCGTAATAGCGCGCGGCTTGCCTGAAGCTCCTATTTGAGTCGTATGCATAGCCCAAATTTGCGCAATCTAGCGCGTTTTCCTCGCCGCCTGCGTCGCAGTTGCGCTGCAGCTCATTTATCACGCGGCTTAGTTTTTTACAATCTATCTCGCTCCCCGCGGCGCAGCTCTTTCTTAGATCGTCGATCTCCGCCGCAGCGCCCGTCGCAAACAGCGCAGAGAGCAGAACCGCTCGCGCCGTAAATTTCAATCGCTCTTTAAGCGGTGCGCTTTTAAATTTTTGAAATTTAGCGCCGCTTTGGGCGCGGCTACCGATCCTCATCGCCTTTTCCTTTATTTTTAATCTCATCTTAATTCGCGTAGAAATTTTACGAGTTCTCTCGCAAAGGGCTAAATTTTATCTTTTAGCTCTTTTAAAAATCTCTCCACTGCGGTCTTAAGCGCGGCAAGATCGCCTCCGTTATCTATCACAAAGTCCGCCATGGCGCGCTTTTGCTCTATATCCATCTGCAGCTCCACGCGGTGCTTTGCGGCGGCATGATCCAGCCCGTTTCGCTTCATCACGCGCGAAATTAGCGTATCTTTAGGCGCATAAACGACCGCTACTTTATCAAAAAACTCATACCTCTTGCCCTCAAAAAACAGCGGAATATCGACGAAATAAATCTTTTCTTTCGCCTCCAAAGCCTGCGCCTGCGATAAAATTTCAGCCGCTATCTTTGGATGCAGTAGCGCTTCGAGCTTCGCAAGCTCCGCAGGGTTTTTGAACACAAGCTCGCCCAGCTTTTTGCGATCCACTGAAGCGCGGGAGGCGGATAAAATTTCCTCAACCGAATTGGCGTTGGATTCTGCATGCGAACTCAAATTTTTAGCCTGCGCGTCTTTTTGCACGACATATTGCGCGCCGAAAATTTCAGCCACCTGCGCGGTGCAGTGATCAAGGACGCAGTGCGAAATTTGATCGGCGTCGATGGTCTCAAATCCGCGCCCAGCAAGCAGCTCGCAAACCGCGCTCTTACCGCTGCCGATGCTGCCCGTGATGACGACTGCGTGTTTAAATTTCAAGGTGAGCCTTTATAGCGTTTTTATTCGATTTTAGCTAAAATCTGCGAAATTATACCATCTTGGAGGATAAAATTTGATAAGCTACAAAGACGCTGGCGTCGATATAGACGCGGGAAATGACTTCGTAAACGCGATAAAACCGTTCGTCAAAGCTACGCAAACTCCGCACGTTTTGGGCGGTATCGGCTCGTTTTCAGGCGCGGTGAGACTGCCCGCAGGCTACAAAAAGCCCGCGATCCTAGGCGCCACCGACGGCGTGGGCACAAAGCTGCGACTCGCGATCGACGCGCGCAAATTTGAGGGCGTGGGGCAGGATCTCGTCGCGATGTGTGTAAACGACCTCATCTGCAACTTTGCTGAGCCGCTATTTTTCCTCGACTACTATGCGACGGCGAAACTCGAGACCCGTGACGCCAAAGAGGTCGTAAAAAGCATCGCCGAGGGCTGCAAACTCGCCCGCTGCGCGCTGATCGGCGGCGAAACGGCGGAGATGCCCTCTATGTATGAGAAAGGCGACTTCGACCTTGCAGGCTTTGCCGTGGGTATCGCCGAAGAGGACGAGATCGACCGCTCAAAATTCGTCCGTGAGGGCGACGTGCTCATCGCGCTTCCTAGCAGCGGCCTACACTCAAATGGTTTCTCGCTCGCGCGAAAAGTGGTCGCCGAGCTGGGACTAAAATTTGACGACAAGGTAGGCAATCGCACGCTCATCGACGTGCTTTTGGAGCCGACTAGGATTTACGTCGGCGACTTTTTAAATTTAAAAGACAAGATCCACGCGCTCGCGCACATCACGGGCGGCGGCATCGTGGAAAATCTGCCGCGCGTATTCCCTGAGGGGCTGGGTGCGAAGATCGAGCATGCCGCGATCCGTACGCCTGAGATCTTTAAAATCATCGCGCAAAAAGTGGAGCCGGCCGAAATGATGAGGACGTTCAATATGGGCGTAGGCATGATCGTCGTAGCGCCGAAGCAAAACGCGGACTTTGTGCTTGCTAACACCGACGGCTACGTTATCGGAGAGGTCGTAAAGGGGCAGGGCGCGCAGCTCGTGTAGATTTGAAGCGGTAAAATTTGCCGCTTTTTGCCAAGGCAGAGTTTATGTTTAGGCTAAATTTTAAAACGGGTATCGTGACCACTTCCAAAAACAGTGCCGAGAATTATTATATGATAGGCCTTGCGGACGATAAGTACGACTATAAGAACTATCTGCTTTTCCAAAGACCGATCAAGCTCGGGCGGTACGAGGACGCAGACGCGCCGCATAACGGCTTATACGCAGAGTGCAATGGCGATATATGCTATAACGGCTGTAAGGCTGTGAAAATCACTAGCGAGCTTATCGTTTTTGAAGTCCAAGACAGCGTCATCGACATGGATATCCACGGCGTTAAAATTCCTAAACGTTTCATTCAGTATTGTAAAGAAATTTTCGGCGATCTGCTTAGCATCGAGGGATAAATTTAAATGCACCAGCGGCACGCGAAATTTAGCAAGCATGCCGAAAATCTACTCGGGGATACTACTCCGCGTCCTTTGCGTCCGCTTTTTCGATGAGGCTTTTATACTCATCTTCGCTTAGATGCTCCAGCCACGTTACGTTTTTGCCGTCCTTTTCAAAGGTCACTGCGATATGCTCGCCGTCTTCTTGCAGTCCGGCTCCGTGCCAGTGTTTGACGTCAGGCGGACAGAGCACTACATCGCCAGCACGAGCGATTTGCACGATGCCGTCCGCCGTGCCGGTGTAAATTTTGCCCTTCGTTACGATTAAATTCTGCCCCGCGGGATGCGTGTGCCATGCCGTACGTACTCCACGCGGAAAATGCACTAGCGCTGCTCCTGCGTTTGCATAAGGCGTTGCGCCGAAAAGCAGCGTGACCTTAGGCAGACCGCCTGCAAAAATTTTATCGCTCACCTCGTCATAGACGGACAGCTCATCTTTTTTAACTAAAATTTGAGTGTTTTGCATGATTTCTCCTTTGAATGCACTACTACATGTTTAAATTTAATACGCACAAGTAACCAAAAAATTTACTATTTTCCTTTGTAGTTCGCTATCTTTTCGCTGATCAAATTTGCTTTAAATTCGCGCACCTCATACTCTGCCAAACATGGATAGTAAGCATCCTCTTTTAAAATTTCATCCAGCGCCGTACGGTTAGCGACTTGCGCGATGATGATGCCTGCGTGTTCACGGTCTTGACATGGGCCAAGAAGTAAGAAATTCCTCGCTTCAAAATTTTTGGCAAACCATGCTCTGCGCGCAGCAAAAAGCTCATCTGCACGCTAAGATGGCACTAAATTTTGATTTAAAGTTATATTAATTAGATACATTATTGCTCCTACAAATTTTTTACTAGCTCGGCAACGCGTTTTGCATGCAAAATAGCCTTTTGGTGCATTACGGCGAGCTTTTCTTCGTCGTGACGGCTCTGATACGATAGTCCGCCGCTATACACGACTCCCGAAAACTGCATACCGCACATATTTGCAGTCTGTTTTAGCGGCGGTAAAAATTCATCAATTTCGTAGTTTTGCAAGCCAGCTTTTTGATACATCTCCTCCGGCGCGCCGCTTGTAAAGGAGATGACGAGCTTTTTGCCTCTTAGTTTATCGCCCGTTCGCCCGTGTGAAAAGCCGTGTACGAAGACATCCTCGAGCCACTTTTGCATTAAAGACGGCACGCTATACCAAAAAAACGGAAATTGAAACACGACTATGTCAGCATTTATTAGTTTTTCTTGCTCAGCTGCGACGTCTATACGGTAGTCTGCATAAAGCTCTCGCTTAGTATGTCAAATTTCGCCTCCGGCAAAAGCCTTTTTAGCTCATCCAAGATGATCTTATTAGCAAATGAATTTTTAAGGTCAGTATGACCCGAAACAACTAAAATTTTACTCATTTTTTCTCCTTGAATTTCTTTTAAATTTTATCTAAATATTGCAAAATAATATGTAGCAAGAATTTGCTGCAACAACCTTAAAACTTCGCCAAATACCGCTGCTTAAAATTTTGTAAACTGCTAAAGACTTTTTAGAACATCTCTTGCGTTTTGCGCCTTTGCTTCGCCTACGCATTCACCTAAAATTTTAAAAATTCTCTCGAATTGCTCGCCTGTTACGCCTAAATTTCTAGCTCCGATTAGGTGCGATTTTAGCTGCATATTGACGCCATTTAACGCCGCTAGTGTCGAGACGGTGATAATCTCGCGCTCTAAAAAGCCTAAATTATCCCTGCTAAAAAGATAGCCGAAAAGATAGGCCTTTAGTCCGTGATCGGCTGCAGGCGCGTCAAAAAGTACCGTACCAGAATAATCGCTCCCAAAGATGTATTTTTGCGTCTGCTCGCCAAGCGCGTAAAAATCGCTGTCCGCAGCAACCGGGCTCGCGTCTTTGCCGGCTTCGTCTTTAATACCCGCCGCCTCGCGCTCTTTTACGAGGTTATTAAAAACTATCAATCCGTTTAAACCCATCGGAAAGCCGATGTAAGCGCTTTGATGCGAGAGCGCCTCTCTAATTTGGCTCACGCTAAGCCCTGCTTTTAGAGCATTTTGCAGCGCGCCTTTTAGTTTGTCCGCATCGCCCGCCGCCGCATAAGCAGCCACGCTAACGAGCGCTAGCTGTTTATCGCTAAGCGCCCCGTTTAGCTTTGCCGCGTGCGGAAGCTCGTTAAAATTTACCATCGTTTGCTCCTTTGTCGTGTTTAAATTTAAAGCGGCGTGAGCTACTGAAATAATCCAAAAACTTCATCTTTGCTCCTTTTTTGGTAAGGCTTGTCTTGCAACTTGCGGACGAGCGCCAAAAAGTAAAAGTCATTCAAAGCCGCTCGTAAAGTAGGCCACTTAACGAAACGTAAAACTATTTATTTCTCTTATCAAACGCCGACTCCGTCGCGTCCTTAAAGTCCATCGCCTCTCCTGCGATGCTTCTTGTGTCCTTCATATCCGCCATCACGAGCGCCATTTTTTGCTCGGCGTTTTTAAAGGCGCTTGAGCCCATAAAAAGATACTGTGCAGGCATAGTCTGGCGCGAGATCTCAAACATCACGGGCCCAAAGGTCGCCGGGTTGCCCGGCTGTTTGCCGTTGTAAGCCTTAAATTTCTCGATAGTAGCGCTTCTAAACTCATTGTAGTCCTTGATCGCGCCCGCACCGGTTTTGAGGCTCTCGCCTAAAAATTCTGTCCTAAAGCCCGTTGGCATGACATTTATCGCGCGGATACCGAACTGATTTAACTCCAAATTTAGCCCCTCGCTAAGCGCGGAAACAGCAAATTTACTCATACAATAAGGCGTACTAGCCCCGCTCGTACGAAAGCCGCCGATCGAGCTTAGATTAAAGATACGAGCGACAACCTTCTCTTCGCTACCGCCATCTTTTATCGCTTGCGGACGCATTAGTTTAAGCGCAGCCTGTGTTAGTAAAAACGGCGCAAAGACGTTTATCTCAAACTGTGTCCTTAAATCGGCCTCACCAGTCTCCTCGACTATGCCTAAAAGCCCGTATCCGGCGTTATTCACGAGGTTATCGATGCGGCCGAATTTTTTCTGCGTCGCCTCTATCAGAGCTTTAAATTTAGCTTGCAGATCGCCTTCGAATTTTAACTCAAACGGCAAAAAATTCTCACTCTCGCCGCCGAATTTCTCATTTAATTTCTTCATCGTTCTTGACGTAGCGACGACCTTATCGCCTCTACTTAGAGCATATTTTGCCAAACTCTCCCCAAAGCCGCCCGTAGCGGCCGTGATAAGCCAAATCTGATTTTCCATGTTTTTCTCCTTTATTAAATTTCTTTCGCGTTTAAATTTACGCCAGTTAATATCGCATTTTTATAAATTCTCGCCTTTTAATCGCCGCCTTTTGACAGATTGCGGATTGCCGTGATCGAAAAATGGGCTTGTTTTTATTGTTTTGGCGTATTATCCTTCATCCAGTTTACGAGCCACTTTACGCGCTCAGGATCTGTGTGATCAAAAAACAGCGTCTTGCCTGTATCCAGCGCAGCGATGGCAGCCATATCATCAGGCGCAAGCGCAAAATCAAAAATGTCGAAATTTTGCTTCATCCTCTCGATTTTAACGCTTTTTGGAATGACGATGATGCCGCGCTGAATTAACCAGCGCAAAATAACCTGAGCCGAGCTTTTACCATATTTTTCGCCGATACCGCTTAGCACGGCATTTTTAAATATATCGTTTTTGCCCTCGGCAAAGCTAGCCCACGATTCAAATGCTATGCCGTAGCCATCAAGTACGCGCTTTAACGCTTCACGCTGATAAAACGGATGGCACTCAAGCTGATTTACCGCAGGGATGACGCCGCTGTTTTCGCATAGATCGACGATCCGATCGGCGTAGAAGTTGCTAACGCCGATAGAGCGAATGCGCCCCTCATCGCGCAAACGTTTCATCGCTCGCCACGAGCCATAAATATCGCCATATGGCTGATGAATGAGATAAAGATCAAGATACTCAAGCCCTAGCTTTTTCATCGACGCATCGAAGGCTTTTAGCGCGCGCTCTTCACCTGTGTCGTTAATCCAAAGCTTAGTAGTGATAAACAGCTCCTCGCGCTTTAACCCGCCTGCAAGAGCCGTCTTAATTGCTGCACCCACGCTTTCTTCATTAAAATACGCCTGCGCGGTGTCGATGAGACGGTAACCCACGCTGATCGCATCCTCAACGCATCTTTGCGTCTCTTTCGGATCTACCTGAAATACGCCAAATCCTAAAATCGGCATCTTGTTGCCGTCGTTTAAGGTTAAATACTGCATTTTAGCTCCTTTAATTTTAATTTATCTAGACATTTTGATGACGTACGCTTTGAACGGCGCCGCGCTAAATTTTATAATGCGCCAAAATCTCTCGCATCGAAAACGGCTAAATTTAACGCTCGATCCGCAGCTGTCTGAGCTTTAAATTTAGGCGCGCCGCTTTGTCGCCTCTACCCTCTTACAGCGAGCCCCGCGGACTTAAGAGATGCAAGACGATCATCTCACTATCTGCGCGCTTGTTTTTTTAGGAAGAGCGATCACTAGCGCGCCCATACTGCCGCCTGCCTTTTCAGGAAAGGGCGATCGCTCGCCCTTCTGTTTAAATTTTATCTATGCGCTCGCGCCTTATTTTGCAAAATCTAAAATTTTAGCGATATTTTCGCGGCTGTAGAGCTCCGCCATATTCCATGCTTTGGCGTTTGTCGCGGCTACGTCTATGACCTCGTCTAGCACCTTGCCTTCGATGCCTAGCTATGCCAGGCTAGTCGGCGTGCCGATCTTATCAAACCACACCTTAAGCGCCAGGGTGCCTTCATCTGCGCTTTTAAGGCCGAAAATTTCACGCGCGAAACGCTCAAACGCGCTTAAATTTCTATCCTTATACCACTTCATCCACGCAGGCATTACCACGCTAAGACCGGCTCCGTGCGCGCAGTCCACGACCGCGCTCATCGCATGCTCAATCATATGATTTGGATAGCCGAAGCCGCCCACACCCACGTAGGTTAGCCCGTTTAGCGCCATCGTCGCGGCCCACGCAAACTCGGCGCGCGCGTCGTAATCGCTCGGATCTGCGAGTAGGATTTCAGTCGTGCGGATGACGGTTTTGATATTAGCTTCGATATAGGCTCGCACGATCTCTGGATGGACGCTAGCGGTAAAATACCCCTCGATGCTGTGCGCGATGATGTCGCTCGCGCTATATACGAGATACTCGCGGCTGACGGTTGCTTGCAGCTGCGGATTTATGACCGAGACCTTCGGATATAGACACGGCGCGCTGATCGCGTATTTTTGTTTGGTCTGCTCCTTGGTCACCACGCCGCCGCAGTTCATCTCCGAGCCCGTCGCGGCAAGGGTGATTATGTCAAAAATCTTAAGCGCGGTGCTAGGATTTTTGCCGGTGAAAAAATCCCACACGTCGCCTTCATAGCAGGCGCCTGCGGCTACGGCTTTTGCGGAGTCCAGCACGCTTCCGCCGCCCACAGCGAGCACGCTATCGGCGCCAAATTCTTTGGCGAGCCCGATCGCTTCGTTTACCTTGCTTAGTACGGGATTTGATTTTATGCCACCAAGCTGCGCAAATTCTATACTGTTTGCCTTTAAGCTACTCTCCACAACGTCCATCAGACCGCTTTTTCGCACGCGTTCGCTGCCGTATAGTACGAGAGCTTTTTTCGCGCCCGCTTCCTTCATATACTGCCCGATATGCTTTTCTTTATCCTTGCCGAATTCTATCCTCACGGGGTTGCAAAAACTAAAATCTGTCATCTTCTCTCCTTTAAATAAAGTTGGCTAAATTATAGCCTTTTTTAAAATTTTGCGGTAGCACGATAGTCCAAATTCCTTGCCCAATCGTGCAAATGTAAGTGTAATCTGTATAAATTTAAAGGAGCGAGCATGAACGAAGTAGATAAAATTTTAAAAGACGCCACAAAGATCGCAAATGAGTTATATCCCACCTACGGACACGTTCAGACGCCTATAGAGGCGCTCAGCTTTTACCATCAAAGAAAGCCCCAGACTTCATCGCGACGATCTATGGGCCCAGCGCGCGCTTGTGCCTGCGCGGCGGCAAAATGGTAGAATTTAGCGGCAAGCAGTATCGATACGACACGCAAAAATTCCTACTTTGCGCAAGCGACCTGCCGCTTTTGGGGTGGGTAGAGCACTGCCCGTTTCTATCGGTAAGCATTAAATTTCAAAGCGAAGACATTCTTGAAGCGCTCAAGGAGATAGGGGGGGGCAGAACCGCGCGGGCAGACTTCTGTGGCTCGTATAATTTGCGGCACCGTTTTTTTGCGCTTTGCTCTAAACATCGAGCGAAATTTTACTCTCCGATATGATCTGCGGCGCGGATTTTGCGCGAGGCTAAATTTACTCGCACCCCTGCCGCGCTGTTTTATTCGCGCTCGCAGTACCGCTTTGCTCGCATCGCATGCCGCTACACAAAGCAAGAAAGCGGATATTTCGCGGCGCTTTTGTCCGTGAGCGCGGCGAGGAAAAGAGCGATAAATTCCTCGAAGTTTTGCGCAATGACCAGGGCATCCTCATAGATCGGTTCTGCGCCGAATACGATCTTGCCCGCGTCCGCGCCCTGCGTGAGGATGCCCGCGAAGCAGCGTTCGCCTCTGACCGAAAATAAAAACGGCAAGCACTCGCTCCAAAATGCTCTCACGGCGGCTCTTTGCGCATCGTTATCCGCGCACTCCAGGCTGTCTTTTTCAAAATCTTCGTAGCAAAATTCCGCCTCGTCTGCGCTCGGTGACGCATAATCCCTAGCGGACACGAACCAAACGGCGTCCGCAGCGTCGCTCAAAATTTCAAAAGAGCAAACGAAGCGGTAAAAATCTTCGCTTAAATTTTTAAATCTGCCGCCTAAAAATTCGCTTCGCGGCGGGCAAATTTCATCTCTACGCCGTATCTGCCAGCTGTTTTGCGCCAGTGCGTCTATAAGTTCGTCAAAAATCATCTCGCCTCCCGTAATTTGGCGCCGATTATAGCATTTTACTCGGCGCAGCGACTAAATGCGGCTAAATTTATAAAATTTTGCCTGCCCGCTGCGCATAAAAAGAGAAATTTTGCGTGAAATTTTAAAAATCGGCTAAAAATAAAATGACGTTTCCAAATCGCCGCTAAATTTAGGCTCGGCAGAGGGCGTAAGCCGCAGATGAAAAACTGGCGTATCGCTTAAAATAGGCGTATCGTCGCGGGATGCGGACGAGCCGCTAAAATTTGCGCTTTGGTATCCGCCTAAAATTTCCAAGCGGTACCGACCGCGCTCTAGGCGAAAGCTCAGGCTGTTTTGCTCGCTGATGCGGCTCATATCTTTAAAATAGCCGATGCCTGCGATCTTTAGCGTGCCTGATGAGTGAAAAATCCAGCCGCGAGAGATGATTTTCGCTTCGTTTTGATTAAAAATTTCCTCATCCGCCTCGCCCACGGTAACCGCAAAATCGTAATAATCGCTGCGAACGCCTAATATCGGCACCGCAATGCCCTCTTCTGTGACCGCACCCCCGTGCTCGGTCTGCGTAAAATAGGCAAGAACGTCCCCGTTCGCAAGCCCGTGCTCATCCAGATAGCGCGCTAGCAGCGCGGGCTCGTATAACACGAAGCCGCCCAGCTCGGAGAAAATTTGTCTTTTCATTCGCACCTTTCTTTGATCGCCGCGCGCGCCGTACGTAGAAATTTTACCGCTCATTTGCCCTCTTTATATTTGTTTTCGCAGCGCCGATGAAATTTTATCACAGTGCCCGCGGCAGGCTAAATTTTATCTCTGCAGTCGCGTCGCAGATGAAATTTAAACCCCATTTTGCGCTCAAATTTACAGCCCGCGGTTTTTGCCGTCCATGCCTTGGCATCTGTCTACAAGCCAGCGCCCGTCCTTGCGCACGAGCAGGAAGCGGCGCGCAAAGCCGTGTTCGTCCTTGGCGTAGATGTAAATTTTATTTTTGCTCTCGCATTCGGCGTCCGTTAGCTCGTACCTGCCGTAGGTGCCGCCTTCCGCCATCGAAAACGAAATGCCCTCGGGGCGGAAGCCGCTGCGCCTAACGGGCGTACAGTAGCGCGCAAAGAGCTCGTCGCATCTGCGCTGCACCTCGCCGTCGTCCGCATCATCAATTCTCGATGTGGCAAATTTCTCCCATTCGCTCATCGCTGTGAAAAATGCGAGCAGCGTATCGCGCGCCGCCGCCAGGTCATCTGGATCAAGCTTCTTTTTGCTCTTTACGGCGTCTCTTTGTGCCTGTTCGAATTCCGCGATTTGCTCCTTACTGAAGCGCCCGCCGTCTAGATAAAACTGGATTTTGGTATCCGCCACGGCTAGCAGCCCCGCAAAGCTCACGCGTGAATTGACCAGGCGCAGCGATTTTAGCTTCGGGATTTGTACGATCGCTTTTAGCCCCTCATCCGTGATGCTGACGTTTTTGATACCGATGTGCTCGAGCTTGGCGTGCTCCGCAAAGTATCTAAAGCCCTCGCCGCTTATCTTATCGCTATCTTGCAAAAAAAGATACGCAAGCTTCGGTAGCGTGGCTAGATGCTGCAGCGCCGCGTCCGTGATGGCCGTAGCTATAAAGCCCATATTTACGAGGCTTTTTACCTCGCAGATGCGGCGCACCATCTCATCGCTTAGCGCGACATTTTCGTAGTGATGCCCTTTGCAGTAGCGCTCGCTAACCGCGTCCAAAGCCTCCTGCATCGTGATCTGCTTCATCACCTATCCTTTAAATTTGATTTTAAAATTTTAGTGAAATTTTACGATTTACGCAAGGCACTTAAATTTACGCGCGGATTTTAGCTCGCGCAAGCGCGATTAAATTTTGCGGCAATAGCGAGGTTGAAATATACTTTCGTCGTTGAAATTCGGCACAGAATTTCGGCAACACTTTTTAAATTGAGCTCGCCGCGCAAAGCTGACGAACGGAAAAGGTGCTTTTGTGATTAAATTTTACGCATCATTTTCCACGGCGACGCTTTTCCTCGATACCGCTTTGTCCTTGCCTGCGCGCTAGCTCGTCAAGTAGGGCGTCCGGGTGGATATTGTGCGCCGCAAGTGCGAGCAGAAGGTGAAATAAAAGATCCGCCCCCTCATAAATCACGTCGTATCGCGGCTCGCCCGCTCTGTGCTCGCCGAAGCCCTCGCGCGCGACGTCTGCGTAAAGCTCGCTGCGCGAGAGGTCCTTGCACGCCAGCGCGAACTCGCACGCCTCCTCGGCGATCTTTTTGAGATAGGCGTTTTCGCCCTTTGCGTAGAGCGAGGCGACGTAGGAGAGCGCGGGCTCGCCGTTTAGCTTGCGATCCAAGCAGATGTGATAAATTTCGTCCAAAACGCTGTACGGGCCTTTTTCTGCGGAGTTTTCGAGCGTAGAATTTTGCGCGGCGGCGTCTAAATTTTGCTCGCTGCGCTCTGCGGCGGAATTTGTGAACGCGGAATTCGTCGCAGAGGGGCTTTGCATTACAGAGCTCTGATTGCTGCAGGAGGTAGTAGAATTTTCGGGCGTTAAATTCTGAAAGCCGTCGCAGGAAGCGGAATTTTGCCCTGCGCGTGAATTCTCGGAATTTTTCTGCGCGAGAGAGGTTGTAGAGCCGTGCTCTGCAAAATTTATCGCGCCGCAAGTGCTCGAGCTCCCCACATTTTCGCCACATTTTTGCAGTGAAATCTCTTTGAAAAAACAGCTTCGCGCGCCCGTGTGGCAGGCGGATCCGCCGCATTGCTCGATCTTAAGCAGCAGCGCGTCGTTGTCGCAGTCCAAAAAGGCGGATTTTACGAGCTGAACGTGCCCGCTCTCCTCCCCCTTTTTCCAGATGCGTCCCTTACTGCGCGAAAAGTAGTGCGCGTAGCCGGTACGTAGCGTCAGGCTTAGCGCCTCCTCGTTCATATACGCGAGCATCAAAACCGCGCCGTCGCCCGCATCCTGCACGATCGCGGGGAGCAGCCCGCCTAATTTTTGCCAATCTACCTTCATCTTTGATCCTTAGTTTGCGAAGTCGCGCGCCTTAAATTTAACTGCCGCACGCGGAATTTGCATTATAAAATTTCAAAAACCGTCAAGACCGGTCTCGCAAAAATTTAAAGAATTTAAAATTTCTACGCGGCGGCTTAGCGATGAAATTTAGCGCACTTTCATGAAAATTTATGCGCTGCAAGCCTCCGTGCACTCACTAAAACAAAGCCGAGGCGAGCGAGTTCGCATATAGCGAGCCTTTGTGCGAAGCAAACTCGCAATGAAATTTAACCATATCAGCTCGCAAAGCCGCCAACAAAGCTTTTCGCACGCTAGTCACTAAGCCTAAACGCAGCTTCCGCGAGTTTCAATCGCTAGTTTTTGCGCTCGCGCCGCTAAGCGTAGCCATAAATTGCAAGCGAGTTTTTCGCGCCTTGCAGCTAAATTTCGTCCGTAAAATCCCTCGCGGATCTACGCACCACAGCAAACTTGCCATTAAATTTAACTCGCAAAATCGCGAACGAGCATTTGCGTTAATTGCTAAATTTCATCCTTAAAATCACGGGTTAATTTTACATGCCGCGGACAAATTTGCCGTCAAACTTAGCCACAAATTACGATGGGCTTTTCGCGCCTCACAGCTAAATTTAGTTCGCGAAATTGGGGCGCATAGCCGCCTGAAATTTTAATTTTCCCGCTCGATGGCGCTTTGCTTCGCCTTATCTTTCGTATCGACCCAGATATTAGGCACCGCGCCGCCCGGCGTTAGGAAAATTTTTGCGTCGCTGTTTTCGCGCAACGCCTCGTTAAATTTAGCTTGCGTCTCGATCTGCTTGAGGCTTAAAAGATTTGCATCCAAGCTCTTTGCGACCTCTTTGTTGGCGTAAGCTTGCGCGTCGGCTTCGATCTTAGCGGCATCGGCGCGACCTTGAGCCTCGATTTTGACGGCGTCTGCGTTACCTTTGGCAAGAGCAGCCTTTTTAAGCGCCTCTTGATTCGCGCGCTCGACCTCGTATTTGGTGCGCTCAGCCTCCTGTTTGGCGATCTGCACGCTCTCGATCTGCTCCTTTACCTTCGCCGGCAGGATGATCTCGCGAAGCTGCACGGCTAGCAGATCTACGGGCGAATTCGGCAGTGCTTCGATATTCTTGCGGATGCCGTCGTCGATCGATTTGGCGATCTCGTCGCGTTTGGTAGGCAGCTCCTCGGCGGCATAGTTACCGATGACGCTGCGCACGACGTCCTTTACACGCGGATCGATGATCTTATCCTCCCACAAAAAGCCCCACTCGGCGATCGTATTGGGCGCCGTGGCTTCATTGAGCCTGTATTGCACGGTGATGTCGATGCTGACGGGCAAATTTCGCGAATCTAGCACCGAAAGCGAGTTTTTACTGATGATACCGCCCGTGGTGCCGCTTTTAGTAGCGATACCCGCGCTCATATCTTCGCTACTGGTGTAGTTTATGATACGCGTGCGAGTATCTACGACGAATACGTCCTGTATGAACGGCACGAAAAAGTGAAGTCCTGCGCCAAGAGGCGTCGGATCGTATTTGCCTAAATTTGACTTGATCCCCACTTCGCCGGATTGGATCGTGACGAAGGGTTTTGAGATCACTAGTAGCGCTATTATCGCAATTATCGCGTAAATCACGCCGCTAAACTTACCCATTCCTCCGAAATTAGGAATTTTAAAATTTAAATTCCCGCCTTTTTTGTCGCTATTTTTCTTATTAAAATAATCATTCAAATCCGCAGGCATGCGCGTCCTTATTTAACGTAAGTGAGCCAGTGCTCAAATTTTGAGTCTTTGCCCGTGACGGCGGCGAAATACGCCTTTTGCAAGCGGCTCGTGATCTCGCCCATCTCGCCTTTGCCGATGATCCTGCCGTCGATGTTACTAATCGGCGTGACCTCCGCGGCGGTGCCGGTAAAAAACGCTTCGTTCGCGGCATAGAGCTGATCGCGAGCGATGCGCTCTCTGCGAACTTCGTAGCCTAGGCTGCGAGCGATTTCTATGACTGAATTTTGAGTGATGCTCTCAAGGCTGGTGTCGTTCGGCGGAGTGATGATGACGCCCTCTTTTACGATGAATAGACACTCGCCCGGCCCCTCCGCGACGAAGCCCTGCGGATCGAGCAGTATCGCCTCATCGTATCCCGCATCGACCGCCTCAAAATTTGCCATCTGCGAGTTGAAATAATTCGCGCTCGCCTTGGCTTTTGCCATCATCGAAAATTGCGCCGGCTTTATCCACGATGAAATTTTAGCCTTGATGCCCTTGCGTAGCGCCTCTTCGCCCATATACGCGCCCCACTGCCACGCTGCTACGATGACGTTTACCGAGCAGTCCTTAGACGAAACGCCCATCGAGCCGTAGCCGAAGTATGCTAGTGGGCGGATATAGACGGTCTGATCGAAGCGGTTTTTCGCGACGACGTCGATCTGGGCCTGACGAAGCTGCTCGAAGCTAAACGGAAGCTTGATTAGACAGAGCTTTGCCGAAATTTCAAGACGGGCAGTGTGCTCGTCCAAGCGAAAAATCGCGTAGCCTTTGTCGGTTTTATAGGCGCGTACGCCCTCAAATACGGCGTTTCCGTAGTGCAAAGAGTGCGTCAAAACGTGGGTAGTAGCCTCCGCCCAGGGGATTAGTTTGCCGTCTTTCCAGATGAGTTCGGCCTCTTGAATTTGTGCCATTTCTTGATCCTTTTATTTAAAATTTAATCTGCGATTTTAGCTAAAACAATATTAATTTCTAAGAAATTTAAAAGCGGTTGAAATTTGGTGCGATTTTAAGACGCACAACGAATCGTGAGTTCAAATTTAGCTCACAACTCGGTGCAGATGGCATTAAAATTCTACGAAAGAAAGTCCGATGCCGATCTTATTGACGCTGCGTTTGTAGTCCGCGAGGCTCTCGCCATAGCCGTTAAAGTAGCGCAGATAGCCGTAAAATCCGCTGTTAAAGATCGGAAAGCTGTAGTTTAGCTCGATCGCACCGCGGTTATTGCCGTCAAAATGTAGGTTGTTTCGCCACAGAGCGCTAAGTCGCTGCTTGCCGAAGGTGTATGACGCGCGCAGATCGCCGTAGCCCATATAATCCGCGATGTCCTCGTTCGTGCGGTCCAGCCAAAACGCATACCACACTCTGGGGGTGATAGAAAATCCGCCCGCGCTCCACGTGCTTTGCGCGTAGAGCCTATTCCATGAGCGCGATTCCTCGCCGCCCTTGCCGTTTGATTCGTGCATGGCGCCGATCTTTAGCTCGTCCGCAAACGGCACCGGAGCGCTAACGTAGAGCTCGGGGCGATAGTTGCTTTCGCGAAAGGGGGCGCTATCCTGCGTGATCTGCCACCAGGAATTTTGCGCGTAAGCGAATGAAATTTTCTCTCCAAGCCCCAGCGCGTCGTATGTGATCGGGCGCTCGAAGCTAAACTCAAAATGCAGCTCATCCGCCTTACGATCGGGTTTTTTGCTAAAATCGTGGGTAAAGAGCATATAGATCGGCTCGTAGTATTTAAGCCCTAAAAATCCAAAATTTCGACCATTTTGCTCGCCTTGTGGCGCGGAATTTGACACAGTGGAATTCTGCGAGAGCGAGGCGAAATTTGATGATTCTAAATTTGACGCGGAGTCTGACGCAGCCGAGTTTGCGTCTGCGAAATTTGACGAAGTGGGTTTCGGCGCGGCGGAATTTTGTGCGAAAGAATTTTGCGACTCAGCGGAGTTTAAAATGGCGATATCGTCGCGTGAAGCGGGAGTTTGTGCGGACACGATAGAATTTTTTGCTGAATTTCGGCGCGACTTTTCGTCGCTTTCCGTTAGACTTGCCGCGGCGATCTTTTTGTAATAGATCATCGCGTTTTTGTAATCGCCCTTGGCCTCGTATTCGCTAGCCTTTGCGTATAGCTCGGAGAGATCTTGCGCGGCTAGGCTTATGGCGCAAAGCGCGAATGTTAAAGCTTTAAATTTCATCTACGCCCTTTAAATCGTTTTGATAATTTATATTTAAAAACTGCTCTTTATTTTTGAAATTTAGCACTTTGAAATTTACGCGATCGATGAGCGCGCCGATCTTATGCTCTTTCGTGCGGTAGAGCTCAAGCGCGCGCGGCGCGAGAGCTGCGTCAAAAAAGCCGCACAAGCTATGTCTGTGCGCCTCGTCGCCCGCTACGCAAATTTGCCCCTCTTGCTCGCTAAGAGCGCGAATAGTGGAAATTTCTACAAAGGGCATGTCGGCGGGGATGATGAAAATGCGCTCGCCGCTAAATGGCTTTAGCGCCGAATACAGCGCGCCCATCGGCGAAAATTCCTCAAATTCGTCGTAGATCATAGGAAGCGGAGGGTTAAATTTAGAGCTTTTGGCGCAGGCGAAAACCCGCTCAAACTCGCGGCTTAAGCGCGAAAAAAGAAAGTGCGTCATGCTGGGATGCCCGCGAAATGGAAACAGCGTTTTGTCGCTGCCGAAACGCGAGCTTTTGCCGCCGCAGAGAATGACGCAGGTTTTCATAGAAATTTCACCGACTTTCATCGATCTTTATCGCGGCGAAATTTTAAATTTGAAAGTAAAATTTACAAAAAGCGCAGGCATATCAGTCTTTTTGCATATATTTAGCTTTGCCAAGGGCGTTGTTTGCGATGAACTGATAAAGGCTCGGCGCCTGAAGCTTGGCTAGCTCGGGGTATTTGGCTTTAAGCGTCTTCCAGATGTCATAGACTCGCATACCGCTTGCGTAAAGCTTCATAATCTCGCTAAAATGCGGATCGTAAAGGCTCGGCTTTTTATACAGCGAGAGTTTGCGGTCGGTATCTAACACCGCGTTTGCCTCGATAAAATTCGCCAGATCGCGCTCGCTTACTTTGGCAAAATCTTTTTCGTAATGAGCCTTCATATATTTTAAAATTTCTTTATTGCTAACGCCTTGGAAGTGCATTTTCTTGATCTCGAAGCGATATGCGTATAAGAAATCTTCGCTTTTTTTTGCGGTTGCGCGAAGTCTTGTTTTTTCATCTTTGAATGTAACGGAGATGAAGTGCGTAAGCCCGGGCGCAGTAACGGCGTTTTTGAACGCTTCGTCCTCCTCGCCGATCTTTTTTAGGATCGCCTTGACGGTGTAGCCCTCGGCGATAAGGTTTGAAATTTTATCTTTATATGGCTTGTAGTCGAATCGCACGCGCCTAAAGCCCGTCTCGACGCTGATTTTTTTGTAGATCCTCGCATGCTCTCTAGATGTAAAATACCTCGATTTTAGCCCTTTGCGGAGTTGTTCGGCAACCGCGGTAAAATCGTCATAATCGGCGATAGACGCGATTAATTCCTTTTCGTTTACGACCCTGCCGTTAACGACCGCGATGGTAATGACCTTCATATTTTCTCCTTTGATTGGGCACAATTCTAACTTAAAACTATAAACTCAAATTTAATTATTTATTATCAAGGATTGCGGAGGATTTGCGTTTGCAAGGCAGAATTTTAGGCGCTAAGATTTAGTATTTTGATTGATTTTTATATCTTTTTTGCGCTTGTTCTCACGCTGCTTTTTTATACTTTTTTGTGTAGAGATGAAGCGGGTTTGCAGATATAAATTTTACCCGCAAACTCAAGCTAAATTGCCCACGCAAGTTAGCTTTTTTTAAACGAAAAAAGCTTTTTTATCTTCGTAAGCCCAAGCTTCATGCCGCTATATTTCATCATCTTAGCCATATTTACCCACATTTCACGCTCGTAGCACGGATGCGGGCAGTGGTGACAGCGCGGCTTTTCGGTATGCGGGCAGGCGCCTAGTCGCGCGTAGGCGTAACACAGCATCCGCTCGCAGTCGCTACAGAGATGAAAGTGCGTTTGCACGAGCCCCCTATCGTCTTTGTAGTCATGAAGCACGGCACCATCTCTTTTAGGCGCATCCGCATGCTTGCCATCGCAGTAAATTTGGATAAATTTCGTCACCGTGTTTACTTCGTAAATAAATTTTTCGCTAGTCATATTTGATCCTTTGGGCGGATTTTATCTAAAAGAGATAAAAATACTCTTGAGCACGCTCAAGCTAAAATTTATAGAATTTTAAAATTCCGCGGAATTTCGCTTTATCTTTCGACCTTGTTGCTTAATAGAGTCGCAATGAAGCGTGTTTTGTCGTTTGAGGCAAGCGCGATTTGCAAGCTCATCGTAAGCGGCACAGCCAAAAATAGCCCGCCGATACCAAGCACAAAGCCCCACAGCAGCAGCCCCGCAAGCACGCTGATTGTAGAAAGCCCGAGCCCTTGCCCTAAAAATCGCGGCTCGATGATATTTCCGATCGCTACGTTTACGACCAAATAGATTGCGATAGTCCAGATGCTAGAGCTTATATCCATCGTAGCTAATGTCACGAAAAGTGTCGGAAAGACCGCTACGATCGAGCCAATGGTGGGGATGAAATTTAGCACGAAAGCTAAAATCCCCCACAGTGCGGCATAAGGAACTCCGAGCGCCCATAATCCAAGTCCGATCAGCGCGCCGGTGCAAGCTGAAGCGATAGTTTTGATTAGCAGATATTTTTTGAGGCTGGAGGCAAATTTCTTCACAAAAGTATGCGTAGCACGGCTACTTTGCGAAAAATAGCGGATTTTTTCGTCGATCACGGAGCTTTCAAAGACCATAAATGAAACCATTATAAAAATGAAAAATCCCGTCGAGACTATCGAGCCTGTTTTGCGCAGTAGTGCAGATAGCTGCGCGGCGGCTTCGCTCGGATCGATGCCTAGGTTTGCGGCGTTAAGCTCTATGCCGAATCGAGAGAGCTTCGCACTCACGCCTCCTAGCACCTCTTCAAATTTTGCTTGAAGCTCGGGCAGGCGCGCTGAAAATTCCTTGATCGCATCAAAGATGACCGCACCGAAAAACACTATAATCGCCACGAAAGCGAAAGTGATGATGAGGAAGCTAAAAACACGCCCGACGCGGATCTTTTGGACATAAAGCACCAGCGGCGATACGAGCACCGTGATGAAAATAGCTAGCAAAAATGGCACGACGATAGCCTGCGCGGCTTTAAGGCCAGCCAGGATGATTACGACGCAGGCAACCGACATCAAGGACATTTGAAGCTTCAAGGATTCTCCTAAATTTGACATTTTCGCAAAGCTTTTACGCGAAATTTTGATAGAAGGATTTTAACTAAAATTCCATAAATTTTAAGACGGAATTTTAAAATTTCATCGCAAAATTCTAAGATACGCGCAAATTCTTAGCGGGCGCAAGAAAAGTTAGAATTTTTTGCTAAAATTTTGCGAAATTTACATAAGCAGGATCAAAAATGAAACTTCCCAAACAGCTTTTAGACCGCTACGGCGCCGAGCGTCAAAGCGCGGGCGAGGCGCAGCGGACGGCGAATAAGATCGCCTTTGCGCCGGTGGTCTTTCAAGTCTCGCGACTGATGAAAAAATTTGGAATTTTAAGCGCGCTTAATGAGGCGCGGGACGGGCTAAGCATAAGTGAGATCGCGCAGAAACTCTCGCTTAGTGAATACGCCGTAAAGCTGCTTTTGGAAAGCTCGCTTAGCATCGGCACGGTGCTGCTGTGCGGCGAGAAATTTAGGCTTAGCAAGGCGGGGTATTTTCTACTCACCGACGAGCTCGTCGGCGTGGATATGGACTTTATCCACGACGTGTGCTACGAGGGGCTATTTAGGCTCGAAGAGACGCTAAAATCGGGTAAGCCCGAGGGGCTAAAGGTTTTTGGGCAGTGGGCTACGATCTACGAGGCGCTTTCGCATCTGCCGCCGCATGTGCGCAAGAGCTGGCTCGCGTTTGATCATTTTTATTCGGATTTGGCGTTTGAGCCTGCGCTAAAGATCATTTTCTCGCGAAAGACGGATAAAATTTTGGACGTAGGCGGCAATACGGGGCGCTTTGCTAAGCGGTGCGTGGGCTACGACGAAAATGTGCGCATCACGATAATGGATCTCGCGGGGCAAATTTCAATGATGAAAGACGCCGTCGCAGGCGCGAAGGGTGCAGAGCGCATAGACGGGCTTGCGGCCGATCTGCTAGATCCAGCTACGCGCTTTCCGCGCGGCTTTGACGCGATCTGGCTCAGTCAGTTTTTGGACTGCTTTGCAGAGGAGCAGATCGTAAGCATCCTCGCGCGCGCGGCGAAGTCGATGAGCGAGCAGGCGCGGCTTTATATTTTGGAGCCGTTTTGGGACAGGCAGCGCTACGAAACCGCCGCGTATAGCATGACGCAGATCAGCGTGTATTTCGCTGCGATGGCAAACGGCAATAGCAAAATTTATCACTCGGACGATATGATTAAATTTGCGCAGCGCGCCGGGCTTAAAATTTCTCGTATCCACGACGGGCTGGGCGTCGGACACACGCTGCTGTGCTGCGAAAGGGCGCGATGATGGATGCGCAAAGCTTAAGCGCGCGGCTAAATAAGCCGATTAAAATTTTGCTAGTGCTTTTTGGAATCGGAATTTTGGCAAATGTGGCGATGGAATTTTATGCGGAGAAAAAACGTGGCGAGCTAGAGCGAAACTTCTGCGAAAGCAAGCAGGTGCGAGATGCGCTAGTGCGGATAAACGAGGGCGCGCCGCGCAGGATCGACGATGTTACGACTTTAAAAGGCGCCGCATGCGAAGGGGGTAGCTTCATATACGATTACGCGCTAAATAGCTCGCCAAATTTAGATCTTAGCGCGCTGGACGCGGGCGATACGGAAATTTTAAAAGAGATGCTGTTTGCCAAGGCGAAGGCCAGCTTTTGCGGCGCGGATTTTTCGCGGCGCCTGCGGGAGCTTGGCAAAACGATGGTGTTAAATTACGAGATAGAGGGCTTGCCGCCGATACAGCTAAAGCTTGATAAAAATAGCTGCGAACGGTGAATTTTAAAACCCAAGCGAGGCATTTGATGAGTCGCGTTTTGTGTGGCGGCACATTGGCGGCTGACACATCTACAAGCTTGTGAGCAAGCTTATGGTTTGACGCAGAATTTTATGCGAGCAGGTCGCGGATAAAATTTAGCAAGATTTTATCGCTGCAAATGCAGCGTAATAAATCATAAAATTTTGACCCAAAATCTATGATGCTGTTTCAAATAAAATTCCGCGCAAATTATAGAATTTCGCGCGAAAGCTTTACGCGGTGTTTGCGCTGCTACATAGATATAATTCCGCGTGAAATAGTCAAATTTTAATGAAAAACGCCACTGGCAGAACCTGACGCATTAGATCGCGGCTTAAAAAGGACTTGGCGCGTTTTAGCGCTTTGTGATGGCGAAATACACGCTGATCCGCGCCATGCTATACGCGGCGGCGCAGTAAAAGTCAAGCAGAGATTTTAACATGTTACTTTTGCACAGGCGAAATCGAAAGCGAAGCGGATAAATTTTAAGCGAATTCGGCGCGGGCGAGCAGGCAAAGGCTCACGCCGCGCTAAATTTTAAATCTCGCGCAAGCCCTACTTGCAGTCGCTAGGCTTAAATTCTACCCTTATAAATTCTTCGCCACTTTTTATCTTATAGCTCCATATCGCGCTGTTTATTAGCGGATGCATTACCTTCATCTGATTGCAAAAAATTTGCTTATTTTGGCTATCTATGACATTTTGTATCACGGTTTTTTGATCATTTCCGACACTGTCAAATTTCATTCCCATGCCGTCATTTAGCTCGTAGTTATAGATGAAGCTACCATCCTTGCACTCAGCACCCGTTAATGTGGTAATCTCGTCGACTCGCATCGGCGCACTCTTATTGATACCTTCCACGACCGCTTTGAGCTGAACATTATCACAGCTTGGTGCCGCGAATATGGAATTTTATACAAGTGCAGCAACGAACATGAAAAGTTTATTTGCGGAGCTTAGCCCTAAAAAACGGAATTAGGCGATATGCCAAAGTGCGGAATTTATCGGCTTACTGCACTTAAATATGGGCTACCAAGTTAATTTCATAACGTGATTTTACGGAATTTAACCCAGCTTGCGGGATTAAATTTGATGCCTAGAGCGCCGGCAAACTCGGCATCAAAAGGATTTAATGCCGCAAATGAGTAAATCCCGCAAGAAAACGCGTCTATGGGAGCTTTAAAGCCATGTTAATTATATCGCTAGATAGAGCTTATGCGCAACGATCCGCAAGCGCATGCCGTAAGATCGCCGCGACAAATTCTACCACAAGACGGCGGGCAAAAATAATCGACCAGATGCCGCTTACCACGCACAAAGGCGCGAGCACGATTAGTTATCGTTGATTACGTCCAAAATCTCTCTAGCGTGTACGGCGTAATCATTCGCCATAGATTTTTGAAAGATCCCGCCGATCTGCGCGTATGAGCCCTGACCGCCGCCGAAGAATTCCTCCTCGCCGAAGTTGCGCTCGTTTACGGCTATATTTTGGTTGTAGATCGGCTTTCCGTTTTTAAACATTTTTAGACGTAGATTGTAGCGCACATAGGGCTTTGCCGAAACGTCGATGCCGTCGGAGCTGTAAAAGCCAAAGCCGAATGAGCTAAGCTCGGGTGCGATGACGAGCCCTTTGCCTTGCAGCGCTTTTTCGTCGTCGGTGACGCTCACGCGCCTTAGGTAGGTGCCAAAGAAGCGCTTTGCCTCGCCTGCGACGAACTCGCCGACATCGATTTTAAGCTCATCGTCTCTGCCTAGCTTCGAGCTTGCGGCGTAGCTTTTCGTCCCCATTAGCTCGCTAGGGATATAAATGAGCGCGCTTTGCATGGCGTTAGTCGCGCTTATAGTGTCATCAAACGGCGCCACATCGGCGTTTTGATTAAACTGCGCTTCGTATGCGCAACCGCTAAAAAGCGCGCAAACTATTGCGGCTAGAAAGAAATTTTTCATTGTTTGCTCCGTGTAAAAATTTTTGTAATTCTACCCCGCGGGTCTAAATTTTACGCTGAAAACCGAAAAATTTCACGCCTTAATGTCGTAGCTGAAATTTTTCAAGAAATATATGCGTAAAGCCTCACGCTCGGCGCGGCTAGGACGGATGCAAAAAAATACCACCGCGCCCGTATCGTCCCTCCCGCGCAGTAGCAGGCAGTCGCGCAGTCGTAGCCCCACTCGTCCGTCTAGCCTTCGCGCGACTACGAGCTTTGAAGCGATCAAAATCGCAAAAATGCCCGCCGCTGCATAGATCGCAGCCTCGGCAAAGCCGAATTTGATCGTCAAAAACACGCCCGCGACGTATGCGAAAAGAAGCAAGAATTTTAAAATTTCTTGCAGTTTCAAAAACCGCTCGTAGCTTATAAACGGCACGCGAAACGTCCGCACGAAGCCGAGCGACAGCTCTATCAGATCGACGCATCCAAGCATAAGATCGTATTTGTCTAGCCCTCTGCGAAAGGATATTTTAAGCTCGTCAAATTCCACGCGTGCCGCCTCTTTGCTACCGCTTCGCAGATAAAGTAACGCTAAAAACACAAAAACGATCGTCAAGCTAGATTTGGCTCGCTGCGAGCGTAGCGGACTGTCCGTGTAAAACAGCTCCCCCGATCCACCGATGTCCAAAGAGATAAAAATGCAAAAAAACGCAAGGATCGCTACGGAGAAAATTCTATAAAACGTATCGTCGCAGATGAGGCTGAATTCGGGCTTTTACATTAGTTTTTGTATAGCGGCGCGTCGGTGATTTTAAATCTAAATTTATTGCCCGCGCCGATAAATTTCACGAAGCTCGCTACGTCAAACCCCTGCTGCGGCGCGCTTAGCGGCGGCTTAGCAAGGATCTCGAAGCTCAGCCCCGCGTAGTTGAAAAACTTGCCACAGCGTCTAAAGCCGTGCCTGCCGTAGAATTCTATGCGGCGCAGGCGCTGCGCGAGATTGGACGCATCCTCGTGCGGCGGCTCGACGTCAAGGACGATTTGCGCGCGCGGATTTTGCTCGGTGATGAGCGCGAGCAGCTTTGAGCCAAGCCCTAGCCCGCGGAATTTCGTATCGATCGCAAGGTACGCTACATAAAAAAACTCGCCCTGCTTGCCGCTTGAGTATTCGCTTTTTTTGCAACGCGAAATTTTACTTTCATCGCGGTGCGAAATCTCGCTCTCATCGTAGCACAAAATCTTTCCCCTTGCGGCATCGGATAAAATTTCGCTCTCCGTGGCGCTCGGTAGAATTTTGCCGTGCGCGCTCACATTTGAAATTTTATCTGTCGTGGCACCGCGATATAGAATTTCTTCCGCACTTGCCTGCTTTAAATCGCCGTCCGCACGTTTTATATTATCGCTCGCTAGCCCTTGGCCCGCGCCCAAAGTCCCGTCGCCAGCACTTAAATCTGAAATTTCATTACTCGCAGCGCCGAAAGATCCCGCATTACAAGCGAATTCCGCGCCGCTATGGGCTTTGGATTTTAAAATTTTATCCGCATTTAATCGAGGCGGCGGCTGTTTGTGGTGCAAAACCGCGCGCTTGTAGGTTTGCTCGGTCCTATAGACGCAAAACCCAACGAGCTCCTCGCCGTTTAAATTTTGCGCCGCGCAGCTTACGAAGTCTTGCCCCGCCGTTCCGCAAAAATCTCGCTGCGCCGCTTCATCGTGGATAGAATTTATAACGTTCGAAAGAGCGGAGGTCCTTGCGCCACAACTCTGATCCGTATTTTGCGAGCTCGCCTCCGCGGCGCCGAATTTTTGATCCGCCGTTTCAAGGTCCTGAATCGAAGCGCCCAAATTCGCCGCATCAAAATTCCAGTCTAAAGCGCCGTATTTTCGATCCGTCGCGCCGAAATTTTGCCCGCGCACGCATAAATTCTCGTTCGCTGCGCCCTGCATACCGCAACTTTTACCAGCCAGATCGTCCGTTTTAAAATTTTCGCTCTTTGAATTCGCCGCCTTAAAATTCTCATGCGCCGCATCGTCGCACCCGCCGTCTCGATCTCGCTTCAAATTTAGCGCTTCTGATCTTGCGTTCGCCTGTACTTTGAAATTTTTACTCGTTAAATTTGATACCTCAAAGCTCTTACCCGCCGCCGCGTGATGTTTATCAGCCGCGCCGCCAGCGACCAGGGCAGTAAAATCCTCGAAAATCGCCGCGATTTCAAGCTGTCCTTTGCGCGACATTTTTAAGAAATTTTTTATGCTGATACGCTCGATTTCGGGGAACGCCGCGACGTTGATCGCCTCTATGCGCGCGATCAGTGCCGAGCCCTCGCCGATACGCTCAAGTCTCATTTGCCCTCCTTGTCGCGATAGGTCTACCGCGTAAATTTAAAATTTGCCCGCCTAGCTCGCGGGGATTTCATCGCTCGGCCCTTAAATTTAATGAAATTTCGCAAAATTTAAAGGGCGACTCTTTTAAATTTAATCCTCGCCGTAAATTCGCTTCAAATTCCCTAGCGTCGCGCTCGCGTTTAGCAGCAGCGCATCGGCGATCGCCAGCCGCGCCATTGCGGTAGCTACGACGCTGCCGCGCACGGCGATACACGGATCGTGCCGTCCGCGCAGCTCGCAGACCGCGTCTGTGCCGCGCACGTCCACGCTGCGCTGCGCCATGAAAATGCTCGGAGTGGGCTTAAAATGCGTTGTTATCTCGATAGGCGTGCCGCTACTTATGCCGCCTAAGATCCCGCCTGCGTTGTTGCTCGCAAAATTTGCGCCGATCTTGCCGCCGTTGGTGCGGATCGCATCATTGCTAGCGCACATAAAGTCATTATTTTCGCTGCCTTTTAGCGTACTTGCCTTCACTCCTGCACCGATCTGCACGGCCTTTACGCCGTTTATGCCCATCATCGCGCCCGCAAGCGCCGCATCCAGCTTACCGTACAGCGGCTCGCCGAGCCCCGCAGGCACGCCCGTGACGCGCGTTAGCACGTAGCCGCCGATACTATCGCCCGCATTTTTGACGCTTAGGATTAGCTCCTTTTGCGCGCTCTCCACAGCGGGATCGAGCGCGAAAATTTCGCTGTTTTGCGCAAAGTCGAAGTCTAAATTTTCCGCGTAAATTTCGCCCACGCCGCAGATTCCGCTTTTTACGGAAATTTTAAAGTGATTTAGCAGGATTTGCGCAAACGCTCCGGCAGCCACGCGCACGGCGGTTTCGCGCGCGCTTGCCCGCCCGCCGCCTCGGTAATCGCGCAGTCCGTATTTGGCAAAATACGAAAAATCGGCGTGTGCGGGGCGGAAAATATCCTTGAGATTTTCGTAATCCTTCGAGTGCTGGTTTGCGTTGCGGATGATAAATCCGATCGGCGCGCCGGTGCTGCGACCGTCAAAAATTCCGCTTAAAATTTCGATCTCGTCGGCTTCTTTGCGCGGCGTAGCGTATTTGCCGCCCGGTTTGCGGCGATCAAGCTCGCTTTGTATATTTGAAATCTCGATCTCCAGACCAGCCGGCAATCCGTCCAAAACGCCGCCTATCGCCGTGCCGTGGCTTTCGCCGAAGGTGCTAAGGCGCAATCTCTCGCCGAAAGTATTCATAGCGCGCCTCCTTGTTCGCCGCCGCCTTGTCTATCCGTATCACGCCCGTTTCGCTCATTGCTTTTTTTAGCGCTCGGCGTGCCACCTCGATTATTATGCTCGCCCTTTTTGCTATCCTGCGCCCGTCCGCTACCGCCTCGTAAGCCTTTTTTGCCATCCTGTGCGCAGTTCGCGCCGCTTTGTGCGTCACTGGCGCATGCTGTTTGCTCGCTATTTTGCGCGCTAGTGCCGTGCGAGGCGCTGTTTTGTAAAAGATCAATCGCGATTTGCGCGCATTTTTGCTCGGCCTCCTTTTTGCTAGCTCCCACGGCGGATGAGAGCCACTTGCCGCCAACAAGCGCCGCCATTTCGAAGCTTTTCTTGTGATCGGGGCCGCTCGAGCCTAAAAGGATATATTCGGGCGTGACGCCGAATTTTGCCTGTGTGAGCTCTTGCAGCGCGGTTTTGTAGTCTCGCACAAGCTCGTTAAAACTGATGCGCGGATAGAGGATTTCTAAGATTGCAATCGCGATGCGGGCGGTGTTTTGCAGCCCGCTCTCAAGATAGACGGCGCCCATTATCGCCTCAAAGGCGTCCGAAAGCAGCGATGGCTTCTCGCGCCCGCCGTTGCGCTCCTCGGACAGCGACATATTCAGGTTCTCGCCGATGCCCAAAAATTTTGCAAATTTAGAAAAGCTGCTTTCGTTCACGAGTGCGGCGCGCAGCTTGCTCAGATCGCCCTCGTCGCTGCTAAATTTTTTGAAAAGATACTCGCCCACGATCAGATCCATCACCGCATCGCCTAAAAATTCCAGTCTCTCGTTGTTGTGCCCGTTTTTGGCGCTTTTGTGCGTAAGAGCGATCTTGAGGTGGGTCTGGTTTTTAAATTTATAGCCCAGTTTTTCTTGCAGTTTTTCTAAATTTTGCATCTTTGCCCTTTATTATAAAATTTTACGAAATCCGCGTCGGCTCGCACGCAAACGGTATCCGGTGCGAACAAAACCTGCGCAAGCGAAGCGAACGCGAGCACAGCCAGCACTGAATTTGCACCAACGCAGCGAATGAAACGCACTGACGCCGATCTGAGGCGAATAAAATTTAAACGTAGCCCGCTAATTCTAACGCAAGCCGCGCTAAAGCTCGCTCGCCGTAAATTTAATCTTCGCCAAAAACACGCCTGCCCTCAAATACAAGAGCTCGATTGCGTGAGCGAACGCATTAAAACCGGCTTCGGGCAATAAAATTTACGCCGAAGCGGCTCTGCGTGCAAAGCAAACGCGGGCAAATCCATGCTTAATCCGCGCAACCGCAAGCTTCGCCGCAGAATTTTAGCCCTTTATCGCTTCCGCCGCCGCGCGAGCCATAGCATCGCACTCCTCGTTTTGCGGATGTCCCGCATGCCCCTTGACCCAGGAGGCTTTGATCTCGTGAGGCGCCGCCGCCGCAAGGTATCTGCGCCACAGATCTGCGTTTTTCTTGCCCTTAAAATCGGTAGCGACCCACTTTGCGAGCCAGGAGCTTATCGCTTTAACGACATATTCGCTATCGGTAAAAAGCTCGACGCGGCAGGGCTGCTTAAGCGCGCTAAGCCCCATTATAGCGGCGGTTAGCTCCATTTGATTATTGGTCGTCATCGCTTCTGCGCCGCTTGCCTTTTTTATCGCGTCGCCGTATTGCAGTATGTAAGCCCAGCCGCCAGCTCCAGGGTTTCCAAGGCAGCTGCCGTCGCTAAAAAGTTTGACCGATTTCACCGGTTTTCTCCGAAATTTGCGCTCTGATCTCCATGCTGCCTAGCTCGTAGCAGACCGGGCAGCGGTGCGAGAAAAGCCCTACCGAGCTTTTGCACTTCGCGCAGGTGTAGCTAAAGCTAAGCCCGGCGTCCTCAAAGCCCGCATCCTTCATGGCCATAAGCGCGTTGATCTCAAAAATTTTACTCGCGCTCCGCGGCTTTTGATCGCTTCTTCCAAGCGCGTAAAAAAGGGCGTTATACTCCGCATCCTGCGTATTTACCGCTGCACCGAAATCATAGATCAGATCGATCGCCTGCTCGATCGGCGGGAAGCGGTCAAAGCCATCCATAGGCTCTTTATTTTTGATAAAAAGCTCCATGCAGAACCGCCCCGCGCCTTTGAAATTTAGCTTTGAAATTTTAGCGATCTTTTTATTAAACGGCGTATTGGCGTCGTTTGCGATGATCTGAGCGCGCTCGAACTGGCTTTGAGCATATACTTCGGTGTCCTGTTCGCGCAGCGCGTCAAGCACCTCAAGCGCCTCATTAAAGCGTTTCAGCCGCTCATAAATCACCGTAAGATGCGTAAGGGCCTCTTTGTTTCTGGGGCGCAGCTTCAGCGCTTGCAAAAACACCTCTTCGGCGCGCCCTAAAAAGCCCGCTTTGAAATATACGATACCAAGATTAGTAAGGATAAACTCTCTCTGCACGCCGCCGCTAGCCTTACTTAGCGCGATTAGATAAATTTCTATCGCGCGCTCGAAGTCGCCGCTTTTGACGAAAGAGCTAGCTAAAATTCCAAGCGTCGGGATGTCTATCTGCGGGCTTGCCAAAAGCTGTCTGTGCTCGGTGCTAAGCGCGTCTAGGGTGTCAAATTTTTTGATAAAATTCTCTAGGCTCTGCCTCTCGTTTTTTTTAGAAAAAACTCCCCAAATGTAGCTTAGAATCGACACCAGTAAGATTATGCTTATCAGCATGATAAGCCCGAAAATCGGGTCGCGATCGTCTAAGAAAAAATTATCCAAATCAAACCTCGTCGCAAAAATAAAGGGCAATTATAGCAAAGTGCGGGTATAATTTCGCTTATGATTAAAAACGAAAGCATAGAAAATCTGCTGGCTACCGTAGATATCGTAGACGTCGTAGAAAAATATGTCCCGCTTAAGCGCAGCGGCGCAAATTTCGTGGGCGTCTGCCCCTTCCACGACGATTCGCACCCAAGCATGAGCGTGAGCTCCAAGCTTGGAATTTTTCACTGCTTTTCGTGCAAAGCGGGCGGCAACGCGATTAAATTTATCCAAGATTACGAAAAGATAAGCTTTCCAGAAGCGGTCGAAAAGCTTGCGGGGATGTATAATTTCGCGCTGCAATACACCGGCGCCAAAGTCCAGGAGCGCAGCGAAGAGAAGAAGGTGCTCGGGATTTTAAACGCCTACTACCAAAGCTGCCTTTATCAAAATCCCGCCGCCGTAAAATACCTGCACGATCGCGGTCTAAGCGATCAAAGCATTCGTAAATTCGGCCTTGGCTACGCAGGAGCTAGCGCGCAGACGATCAGGGTTTTGCAAAACGAAGAAATTCCGCCGCAAGATGCGCTAAATGCGGGCGCGGTAAAGCAAAACGAGCGCGGGCTTTATGCAAGCTTCATCGAGCGCATCACCTTTCCGATCTACAACCACGCGAGTAAGCTCGTGGGCTTCGGCGGTCGCACGATAAGCGATAACCCAGCCAAATACGTCAATTCGCCGCAGTGCGCGCTGTTTGATAAATCTAAAATTTTCTACGCATTCGATCTTGCGAAAAAAAGCGCGATCGCTAAAAAAACCCTCATCATCACCGAGGGCTACATGGACGTCATCATGCTGCATCAAGCGGGCATCGATAACGCCGTAGCGGTACTCGGCACGGCGCTGACGCCTGCTCATCTGCCGCTTATAAAGCGCGCGGAGCTTAACGTCGTGCTTAGCTTCGACGGCGACGCCGCGGGCATCAATGCGGCGATAAAATCGGCGCGGCTTTTATGTCTGAATAAGATCGACTCAAGCGTCGCTATAATCGGCGGCGGTGCCGATCCTGCGGATATGATCGCGGCGGGCAAGGTGCGCGAGCTAGAGCAAATTTATGCTAGTGGCATGGAGAGCGGGGAGTTTCTGATCCGAAGAATCGCTAAAAAATACGACCTCGCTCGCCCCGTGCAAAAAGAAGCGGCGCTAAATGAGATCAAAGAATTTACCGCGGCGCTCGGCCCCGTGCTAGCCGAGTCCTATCAGAGCTTAGTGGCGCAAATTTTAAACGTCTCGCCCGGCTCTTTCAATCTCTCTAGCGGCGGTAAAAATTTCGGCGCGGGCTTTGAGGGGCGAAATTTTAACGAGAGCGGGAGCTTCGGCTCTCGCGATTTCGGCGCTTACGGAGGGCACAACGCAGACGGCAGGGACGGTGCGAGTGGGAGCTTAAACGGCGGAAATTTTGATCGCGCGCAAAACACGGCGCGCTATGAAAGCTCTGCGCCGCCTGCGGCTTCGGCGAGGCTCGGGCGGACGCTACTGCGCCGCAAGGAGATCGCGGAGCTTCAGATCATAAAATCGATGCTGCTCGATGGCGAGATGGCGGAGCTTGGGCTCGGTTGCTTGGAGCGGCGCGATTTTCGCATGCACGGCGATATTTTCGAGGCGTTTTTGGCTTTCTCTCGTAGCGGCGGGAATTTTAAAAATTTCATCGCGGGCGAGGACGGCAATGTAGATAGCGCTTCCGAAAATTTTACCGCGGGCGGCGCGGGAGAAATTATCCTGGGTGAGAGCGTAAATTTAAAAAGTAGTGAGAATTCTAACGAGCAAAATTTTAACAGGCAAGGCTCCGCAGGCACCGTAAATTTAAAAGGTTCCGCGCAGCAGGGCGCAAACGGCGGCGAGAAGCAAAAAGTAAATAACGTAGCAAAGCAAGGCGAGAGTAAAGCCGCCGCTCAAAATATCCAAAGCGCTCAAAGCGCCCAAAATATTCAAAACGCCGAAAGCGAAGCCCGCGAAAATCTGCGTGCGCTTGCGCTGGATGATGAAATTTTGCCGATCGGCGGCGCGGCGCTTTTTAACGATGCGTGCAAAATTTTACGCCGCAACGCCCTGCAAGATCTGATGCAAAAGCTTAAAAACTCCGACGCGCCCGACAAGATCGAGCGGATCTTAGAGTATCAAAAAAAGATCAATCAACTCAAGTAAAGGAACGAAATGAAGGCATTGGCGCTCTTTAGCGGCGGGCTTGACTCCATGCTCGCGGTCAAACTCATCGTCTCGCAAGGCATCGAGGTACTCGCGCTGAATATGGATATCGGATTTGGCGGCAAGGACGATAAGAGCGAGATCATGCGCCGCAGAGCCGCAGCCGCGGGGGCGAATTTTAAAAGCGTCGATATCAGAAGCGAATATCTGCAGCAGGTGCTTTTTGGTCCCAAATATGGCTACGGCAAGCACTTCAACCCCTGCATCGACTGCCACGGATATATGTTTAAGACCGCGCTTGCGATGCTGCAAAGCGAAGGGGCGAGCTTCATCATCACGGGCGAGGTGCTCGGACAGCGCCCGATGAGCCAGCGCGCGCAGGCTCTAGCTCAGGTCGGCGGGCTTAGCGGCGATGAGGAGGGGCTGATCCTGCGTCCGTTGTGCGCGAAGCTGCTGCCGCTCACGACGCCCGAGATCAAGAGCTGGGTTGATAGGGGCGCGCTGCTTGACATCAGCGGGCGCGGACGGGCTAGACAGATGCAGCTAGCGGCGGAGTTTGGCTTTGAGGATTACGAAACGCCTGCGGGAGGCTGTCTGCTGACCGTGCAGAGCTTCAGCGAGCGGATCAAGGATGCGATAAAATTTGAAAAGATCGAAACGCCCGCGGACGCCGAAATTTTAAAATTCGGGCGTCATCTGCGCCTGCCTGAGGGCGCCAAGCTAATAATCGGGCGGGATGAGAGCGACAACAAAAAGCTTGCCGCAGTGCAAAATCCAAAATTTAGCGAGATAAAATTTAAAGACGACGTCGTGGGCGCGCTAAGCCTGCTAAGCAGGGGCGCGAGCGAGGCGGATAGAGAGCTTGCGGCGAGGCTGGCGCTAACATACGCCAAAACGGACGCCGCGCGCAGCTACACCCTGCTCATAGACGGCAACGAGCTGAGCGTAAGCCCCTTTGAGAGTAAGGATGCTGCGCGCAAGTATTTTGTGTAAAATCTAAACCGCCTTAAGGTTGTATTGATAGGCGTAAAAACGATACATAAGCGCAAGGAGCTGCGATAGCAGATACAAGATTAAAATTTAAACGGCGACGTCTGAAAAACGAGCCGAAAATGCGGCGACGGCAGGCTAAATTTAAACGCCGCGAGCACTAAATTTAAAAGCAAAAGCGAGCAAATTTTACAAATTTAAGGAGCGTTTATGGAGTATTTCAAACCGTTTTTCGTAAAGATCCCAGGCCGCGCCAGAGAGGACGACCATACAGCGCGCATGATCAGATCATCGCGCCGCTACTGCAAAATGCGCTCGCCGCCTACGTCTATAACGGCCGCAAAGATAGTATAGTGGGAGCCTTCGGCAGCGTGGAGCACCCGCTAAACTTAAGCGACTTTAGTTTTCTCGTGCGCGAGCGGGGTAAATTTCACCTTGATCTCTCGCGCGAATGCGTAAACGGCGCCGAGATCTTTTGGAACGCCTGCAGCTTTAGGCGCGGCTCGGTTATTATTTTGTTCGAGGGAGAGTTTGATTTGGCGCCTATTTTACGCAGCTGTGCCGAGATAAACATAGACGAAACGCCAAATATGGGCAACAGCCCCGCAGCGACCAAGCTTGCCAAGCGCGCGATGAGCGAGGGGCAGATCGCCGTACTTTTTAGCGCTTCGAATGGGATAGAGTGGATGGATATCTATGCGCCAGGTGCCGTGCAGGCTGAAATTTTAAAGCTTGCGGATGAGATAAACGGGGATGAAATTTAGAAATTTAAAAGCAGGGCTCTGCATTAAATTTCACGCTAGACAGGCATTATGCGCCCCTGTGCGCGCAAGCAAAAACAGAGGTCGCGAAATAGGTCTCGCCTATCGCCCTCTGCGCCTTGCCAAAAGATAAAACAAAATGATCGCCGTCAAAACCACCGCGATTGCGGCGTAAATTTTACCCATGCCGCCGTAGCTTTTGGAGTCGTCGCTTAAATATAGATTTATTATCGCGCCGTTACCCGTTGAAATTTCAAGCTTCGCGCCCTTTGCGCCGTTTAGTTTTACGCGCAGCATATTCGCTGCGGGGCTTGAAATTTCGGGCTTATCCATAAAGGAGTAGCTGGTTTTGTAGCTTTTCATCAAATCGTTGCAGTCTTTGGGGGCTACGAATATATCATAAAACGCGCCGTTTTTTACGCTTAGATTTTCTCCGCCTTGCACGACGAAGTATCTAAATTTAGGCGCTTGCGTGATAAACTCCCACCGTAGCGTCTTTTGCTTGCCGCTCTGCTCGTAATTAAACTCCGCGCCGTATTTGGCGTCGAATTTAAAAACATCTCTGCTGAAAAGCACGAACTGCCTATCGCTTAAAATGGCGTTAGGATCGGAGTTTTTGTCTAAAATTTTAACGTTTTGAAGCTCCCTGCCGCCTTCGTAAATTTTAAAACTTTTCATCGCTACGGGCGGTTCCTCGGCATTAAATTCCACGCTTACTGGGTTTGCGGTGATTTTGCACTCGGGCATGGGATCTGGAATTTCATTGCTGAAAAACGCAAGCGCGGGCTCGTCGTTCGGGTAATAGACGTAAGGGCGCGAGTTCAGCGCTGTGGCGCTTTTGAACTTATCCTCCCTCATCCGTAGCGTTTCGTTTTTACACATCCCAAGTAGAAATTTGCCGCTTCCTTCGTCGTTTAAATTTTGCGAGCAAAAGGCGTTGAGGCGCGAATTCCCCATCTCAAAAACGTAGCTGCTTTTTTTGCCATGCTCAAAATAACCGATGCCGATCTCATCCGAGGCAAAATCCAAAAATGCAAATCTATGGTAAATCGCGCTGAGTAACCCGTCGATCGCGCTTTTTAGATCGCTTGAATTATAGGATAAATTTTCCCTCACGACGGCATTATAGCCTGCATAAAAAGCGCGCTTTGACGGATCTTCGCCCGTAAAGCCCGCTCGGCCCGTGGTTTCGTCGTGCGACATCGCCTCGTTTGCGACGACATATTTTGCGTGATTAAGCGCGGAGATATTTAAAATTTCATTCTGCGCAAAGTAGTTTAGCCCCGATTTTGCGCGCACATTGTTGATGTAGCTTAGCGGATCGTCGTAAAAGGAAAAGCCGCTCATCGCAACGAGCGGCTGTTTTAAATTTGAAGGGGTGTTTTCACATGCGGCAAAAAGCGCGCAGATCGCCCCAAGGCCCAGGAGCCTAAGCCGCAGGGCCCGCTTTAGCAAACTCGACCCCCTCTTTTACGTCCTCGTAGCGTTTAAAATTCGCCTCAAACATCTTTGCAAGCTTATCGCGCGTGATTTTATATTCCGCTGGGTGCGTCCAGGTATTGATCGGATTTAGCAGCTTCGTCTCGACTCCCGCGAGCTCTTTTGGGATCGCGAGGTTAAATTTCTCGAAATTTTCAAATTCGCACTTTTTGATACTGCCGTCAAGGATCGCGTTTATGCACGCGCGCGTAGCTTTTATGCTCATTCGCTTGCCCACGCCGTACGCGCCGCCGCTCCAGCCTGTGTTTACCAGATAGACGCTGACACCATGTTTGTCGATCTTTTCGCCCAGCAGCTTAGCGTAAACGGTCGGATGCAGCGGCATAAACGGCTCGCCGAAGCACGCGCTAAAGGTAGCCACGGGTTCGGTGATACCGCGCTCGGTACCCGCGACTTTTGCCGTGTAGCCGCTTAGGAAATAATACATCGCCTGCTCTTTGGTTAGCTTTGCGACCGGCGGCAAAACGCCGAATGCGTCGGCTGTTAGGAAGATTATGTTTTTCGGATGGCCGCCCGCGGAGCTTGGCTCGTAGTTATCGATATGATAGATAGGGTAGCTAACGCGGGTATTTTCGGTCTTGCTGCCATCTTTATAATCCACGATGCCCGCCTCATCCGCGACCACGTTTTCAAGTAGCGCGTCGCGTTTGATTGCGGCGTAAATTTCAGGCTCGCTGCTCGGATCTAAATTTATGCACTTCGCGTAGCAGCCGCCCTCAAAGTTAAATATCCCCTCATCGTCCCAGCCGTGCTCGTCATCGCCGATTAGCTTGCGGTTTGGATCGGTCGATAGCGTCGTTTTGCCCGTGCCGCTTAGACCGAAAAATAGCGCCGTGTCGCCCTCTTTGCCCACGTTTGCCGAGCAGTGCATGCTTAGCTTGCCCTCAAGCGGCAGCCAGTAGTTCATCATCGAGAAAATTCCCTTTTTCATCTCGCCGCCGTACCACGTGCCGCCGATAACGGCGACATTTTCCTCGACGTTAAAAATAACGAAAACGTCGGAGTGTAGCCCGTCGCTCGCGTAGTCCTCGTTTTTGCATTTGCACGCGTTGTAAACGACGAAATCTGGATGAAATTCCGCTAGCTCGCTCTCGCTTGGGCGGATGAACATATTTTTTACGAAATGCGCCTGCCACGCGACTTCGGTTACGAAACGCACATTTTTGCGGCTGGATTTACTGGCGCCGCAATAGGCGTCTTGGATAAAGATTTCCTTGCCGCTTAGTTGAGCTTTGGCTTTGGCTAAAAGCTTATCGAAAAGCTCTTTTGAGATAGGCTGATTTACCTTGCCCCAGGCGATGTATTTTTGGCTCGGATCTTGTTTTACGAAGTACTTATCCTTTGGGCTACGACCCGTAAATATGCCTGTATCGACCATAAAGGTGCCGTTGCTTGATACGCGTCCCTCGCCCATCGCCTTTTCAAGCTCGAAAAGCTCGTCGTAGCTTAGGTTGTGGTTGATTTTTTTGATATTTTTAAGACCTAGTTTATCCAGATCGTTCGGAGTTGTCATTTTGCGTCCTTTTTAAATTAAATTTTGATAAAAGATTGCGCTATTATAGCTTAAAATTTAGGTGAGCTCGCTTAAGCGCTGAGGATGATCGCCATGAAATTTAGGCGGAAGCGCCCGCCTAAATTTTAGAGCTTATCTTAAAATCGCGAGCACCTGATCGGCATCGACCGTATCGCCTTGAGCGACTAAAATTTTATCGATTACGCCATCACGCGGGCTTTCGATATTTATCTCCATCTTCATCGCTTCAAGAACGATGACATTCTGTCCCGCCTTAACAGCGTCGCCTTCCTTTATTAAAATTTTAAATACATTACTAGGAAGCGTCGCTTTTATATCGTTATCGTCCGTACCGCCTCGCGCGTCAGCAGCGGGCTGCTCGCCGGCGGAGCCTTGCGGTTGCGGCTTTGCGGGCGCTGAGGTATCGAAGCTAACGTCGTATCGATCGCCATTTACGAGCACGTTTTGTCCGGCAAATTCTACGTTGTAAATTTTGCCGTTAATCTTAACGTCAAATTTGCCGTTTTTAGAAATACCGCTTTGATGACTTTCGGCGGGTGCTACGTCCTCTTTTTTGCGGCTCATCACCTTGCCCTCGCCTTTTAAAAACGCGATGCCCTTTTCTTTGCACGCAAGCGCGATAAATATGTTCTCCTCGCTAGGCTCGATGCCCTGCTCGCGTAGAATCTTCTGCGCATACGCGACGCTCTTACTCTCGTCGGCATCGGCGATATCTACGGCGTGTTTGGTCGTAGGCTGTAGCCCCAGCTGCTCCGCCGCCAGCTTAATCACGCCTTCATCCGGCTTAACGGGCGTTTTGCCGAAATAGCCTAATACCATCTTGCCGTAGCCCTCGGCGATCTTTTTCCACGGGCCGAACATTACGTTGTTAAACGCCTGCTGGAAATAAAACTGACTAACCGGCGTCACGCTCGTGCCGAAGCCGCCCTTTTCGACGACCTCGCGCATGGCTTTGATGACGGCCGGAAATTTGTCTAAAATTTTATTATCGCGCATCATCTGAGTGTTTGCGGTAAGCGCGCCTCCAGGCATCGGGCTAAACGGAATTAGCGGGCTTACCTGCGTAGCCTCGGGCGGCATGAAGTAATCCTTCAAGCACTCGCCCAAAACCTCTTCGTATTTTAAAATTTTCTCTGCATCCAGGCCCAGGTCGAAATTTTGCCCCTTCGTCGCGTGCAGCAGCGTAAGAATGTCCGGCTGGCTAGTGCCGCCGCTTACTGGATGCGCGGCAAGGTCGATGCCGTCTACGCCCGCAACGAGCGCAGCCTGATAGCATGCGACGCTAACGCCCGCCGTCTCGTGCGTGTGCAGGCGAATATGCACGCCGTCGCCTAAAATTTTACGCGCGCGCTTGATCGTCTCATAGACCTTCTGCGGACTGCTGGTGCCGCTGGCGTCTTTGAAGCAGATACTGTCAAACGGAATCTGCGCGTCTAAAATTTGACGCAAAATTCTCTCGTAAAACGCCGCATCGTGCGCGCCGCTGCATCCCGGCGGCAGATCCATCATCGTAATCACAACTTCGTGTTTAAGGCCGTGACGATGTATACACTCGCCGCTAAATTTTAAATTTTCCACGTCGTTTAGCGCGTCGAAATTTCGAATCGTCGTCGTGCCGTGCTTGGCAAAAAGCTTGGCGTGCAGATCGATAATCTCGCGGCTGCCTGTATCGAGCGTGACGGTATTTACGCCGCGGCTAAGGGTCTGCAGGTTCGCCTCAGGCCCCACGATGCTTCTAAATTTATCCATCATCTCAAAGGCGTCTTCGTTTAGGTAAAAATACAGGCTCTGAAACCGCGCGCCGCCGCCGAACTCAAAGTGCGTGATGCCCGCCTCCTTGGCCGCGCTAACGGCAGGCAGGAAGTCCTCCATCGCCACGCGCGCGCCGAAAACCGACTGAAATCCGTCGCGAAAGGTCGTATCCATAACGTCGATAAGCTTTTTAGCCATTTTTTAGCTCCTAGGTTAAATTTAGCGTGAATTTTAATATTTCTAGCCTAAAAAAGCTTTTAAACCGAAAACCCCCGGAAAGATTGCGAGCGTTAATAGCACTAGAATTTGCAATAAAATAAAAGGCAGTACGCCCTTGTAAATGTCCGTGGTGTGGATTTGCGGCGGCGTCACGCCCTTTAAGAAAAATATCGAAAATCCAAACGGCGGCGTCATAAACGATGTTTGTAAATTTACAGCGATTAAGATCGCAAACCACACGGGATTGATATGCAAAGACTCTACTATCGGCAAAAGTATCGGCAAAATGATATATGAAATTTCGACATAATCGAGAAAAAATCCAAGCACTATGATAACTACCATCGTAAGCGCGATAAATCCCCATGCTTGACCGGGCAGATTCTCCATAAAATTTTTTACGACCTCATCTCCGCCCGTGTAAGAAAAAATCATCGAAAATGCCGTGGCGCCCATCAAAATCATAAAAACCATGCCCGAAATTTTAGCGGTATTTTTTAGCGCGTCATAGATCAGCCTAAACGAAAACGTGCGGTACAAAACGGCTAGCGCTATCGCACCCAAACAGCCTACCGACGAGCTCTCCGTAGGCGTAGCTATGCCCGCAAAAATAGATCCTAAGACGAGCAAAATCAGCACGAGCACCGGCACGACGTTTTTAAGCGCGATAAAAATTTGCTTTGATTTGCTAAGCCCCTCTAGCGGCGGAACAGGCGGCGCATAATCTTTACAAATATATGAAATAATCGCAATATAAATCACGTAAAAACCCACTAACACGAGCCCCGGAATAACTGCTGCAGAGAAAAGATCACCCACAGAAACCGAAAGTATATCGCCTAAAATAATCAGCACGATCGAGGGCGGGATAATCTGCCCAAGCGTGCCCGCAGCAGCGATGGTGCCGGTAGCTAGGGGCTTATCGTAGCCGTATTTCATCATCACGGGCAGGCTGATGACGCCCATAGCGATGACAGTCGCGCCCACGATGCCCGTCGTAGCCGCAAGTAACGCGCCCACCAAAACAGTGCTGATCGCCACGCCGCCTCGTACGCCGCCGAATAAAAATGCCATCGACTCTAATAAGCGCTCCGCAAGGCGAGTCTTTTGCAAAATCATACCCATCAAAATAAAAAGCGGCACCGAAATTAGCAGCTGATTTTCCATAATCGAGTAAATTCTATTAGGCATCAGTGAAAAAAACTGCCTGCTCATATCCTCGAAAGCTTCGGTTAAAATTTCAAAGCCCTGCGCGTAATCCCACGCCTCACTAAGTCCGTAGATAAAGCCGAAAATCACAGCCACGGCGCCGAACGTAAACGCAACGGGAAATCCCAGTAGCAGCATAAAAAGCGCTGCCGCAAACATCACTATGCCTATCATAGCTCGCCACCTTTTATCTTGCCGTTTATCTTGCCATGGCAAAATTCCGCCCAAGCGCGAAAAGTGTGAAATTTATAGAATTTTAAATTTAAGCTCATTTTGCCCTCACACACTCTGCGCGCCCGAAGAATTTCCACTAAGAAATTCCGAGCCTTTGTTTTCCCTAACATCAAGCAGGGCGTTAATATTTTTAATCAAAAATCCAAATGCGTAGATAAATAAAAACGCGTAGCTAAGTGTGATTGCGGACTTGATGATCCAAAGATGCTGCATGCCACCGGGATTGGCGCTGGCCTCATGGCTCGTATAAGCCTCGCTCACATAATCGATCGAAAAGAATGCCACGAGCGCCACGAAAGGCAAAATGAAAAATATTGTGCCTAAGATATTTATGAGCGCTTTTGCAGTGGGACTAAATTTTTCGTAAAAAATATCCACGCGAACGTGGGCATTTTCTTTGAGTGCGTAGGTCACACCGAATAAAAACATCGCCGAATATAGCCACCACGTAAGTTCTTGCATAGCGACGGAATTTGCGGCTGGAAAAAGATAGCGCGCTACAACATTGTAAAAAACCACTATAACTAAAAGCGCCAAAAATACGATACTTAATACGCCTAAGATATTTGCGAACGCATCAAAAGCTCTTTCTAATCTGCGTAAAAAACCCTTCAAAATTTTACCCTTTGCTTGAAATTTTTTCTATAAAAGTTGGGATTTTAGCAAAAATATCTGCAATTTATTATAAAATTATGCGCGGAAAGGATTTTTATGATTCTAAAATTTCAAAACAGATACTCTAAAAAATTTCTCGCTTTTTGCGCTATTTGGGCGCTTTTTTGGCTAGCGTTTTCATATTTTTTCTTGCAAAAATTCCTTTTTATCTATCCGGAAAGCTTTAGTATTCACGTAAGATTCGCACTTTGCGCCATAGCGCTAGGAGCGGTGATTTTAGCGGTTTGCGGCAAGGATGTTTACGGCGCGATCTGCGGATATGCGGTGTGGTTTTACGGCGCGGCGCTGGGATTTGTCTCGTCACTAAATTTAGCTAAAATTCACACGGTACTGCGAGAGAGCGGAGATATGAGCGGGATGAGCGGCTGCGGCGGAGCGGTGAGATTTTTAAATTTTGATATAAGCGCAGTGCCAATTTTTAAGCCATTTAATAGCTGTGCATTTGATGTACCGGCGGTGCCGACCGATACAACGCTAGAGGGGCTGCAAGCCAAACTAACGGCGCTTTATAGCGGAGGCTGGTATCTATTCCCGGCAAGTAAAAGCGTGGATCTGGCACAATTTTGGAGTTTTATCTTTATATTTTTCGCAATTATTTGGATGATTGGAATTTTGCTTGGATTTTTGAATAAAAAGGCGTGGGATTTAAAACCCCACGCAAAATAGGTTATTTAACGATAATAAGAGCGTTTGAACTATAGATATTATCTATATTTTTAAGCCCCGGCATACTCCATACCCGATCACATAAGCCATCTCTGCCTTTGGTTAAGGTCACTTGCTCCTTGTTGTCATATGTGTATGTAGCGCAGATATGACCTTTAACCCTTATGGGATTTGGCACATTCATCATCTGTGAAAAATCCTGGTTATACTCACCTTGTGCCGTATAGTAGCCCACTAGATCGTTGAGTGATGTGGCTACATTATGCGCCGTCCTCACTACTTCAGCATCGTCTCTAGTAGCTATTAGTCTTGGAATGGCAACTGCCGCCAAAACACCTAAAATCACGATCACGAAAATTAATTCGATCATAGTAAAACCCTTCATGTTTTTATCCTTTGATAAAAAATTTTTGGACTTATATTATAGAGTGTTTACTATAAATTTAACTTAAAAGTTCTTTGCGAATTCTAACATTTCAGATAAATTTTTCATCGCACTCGCGCCGACCGCCAAATAATGGTTATTTATCAGGCTTTTTCCATTATAAAGAGGCGCCTTCATCGTCTTTAGATCTACCACCGCTCCGCCGTTTTGATGCAGCAAAAAATCCCCAGCGGCGATGTCCCAAAGCGAGCAGTCGCTAAATCTCGCATACGCGCTGGCGCCCCCCTCGGCTAAGATGCAAAATTTTATCGCAGAGCCTTTGCGTACGAGCTGCATTTTAAATCTTTGCGCGAATTGCGCGTATTTTACGGATTTGCCGTGGTGGCCGTGCATAAATGTTTGCGGCGCGCTATTTGGGCGAGCAAGCAGCGCGCCGTTTTTATAAACTCTGCCGCCGTTTGAACTATATATATCGCCGCTTATAGGGATGCCGATTACCGCTAAAATCGGGCGTCCATGCTCTATCAGCGCGATGCAAACACAAAACTCGCCGTTGCGCGCGATGAACTCCTTCGTGCCGTCCAGCGGATCTACCAGCCAAAATCTCTCCTCGCTCATGCGCCGTTTGCTATCCAATACGCGCTCTTCCGAGCAGATCGCGATGCCGCTGGGCTCCAGGGCACGCATTATCGCATCATTTGCCGCAAGATCGGCATTCGTAAGCGGCGATCTGTCCGCCTTGACAAAGATATCAAATTTATCGTAGTTTTGCATTATCGCGGCATTTGCCTTTTTTGCGGCGTCCGTCGCGAGCGCTAAAAGCTCGTTTAAATCCATCTGTGCTCCTTAAATTTAACGGTAATTCTATCAAATTTAAAATTCCAAAGGTTTGAATTTTTGCGAACAAAACAGGCGAAATTTTAAAATCCTTTAGAATTTTAATATTATTTTTTATATAATTGTATAAATTTTTTAAAGGACCAACATGACCCCAGTCGTATTAGATAGCGTTAAACACGCGGATTTGAAATATCACGCAGACGCATTTCCCACCGCGCCTTTCGTACCGGTGATCGCGCCAGAGATCCCGTTTTGCGCGGACAACCTCGTTATCGTATTTACCATTGAAAAAGAGCCCAAAATGGTGGCGCTGCTAGGGCGCACCAAAAACGTCCTAATTGATAAGGATTATAAAGGAACGGTGCCTTCTTCGGTGCAGAATTATCCGTTTTTCCTAGCCCAGATCGGCGAGCAGACGGCGATCTGCTTCGATAAAGACGCACAGCAAATCAAAGGCGACGGTGAGGCGCTTTTTAAAGACGGTAAGCCGACGCCGTTTTTACAAAATTTAAAAGAGGTGATGAAAAATTACGCCGATTTAGATATGCGCACGCGCGTTGCCGCGGCTGAATTTCAAAAGGCGGGAATTTTAGAAGCCAAGGAGCTTGGCATCAACTCTAGCGGCAAGGAATCGTCCCTGCTAAACGGCTTTTCGGTCGTAAATCGCGAGAAGCTTTTGAAGTTAAGTGATAAAAAGCTTGCGGATTTTGCGCGCCGCGGATATCTGGAGCTAGCGTATTTCCACCTAAAAAGCCTTGCAAATTTTCAGCGCCTAGGCGATAAGATCATGCAGCTTGACCCGCCGATTACGCCGAAAGAAGCGAAAAAATAGACACCGTTTTCGCTACTTGAATAGCTCGAAATTCTTAAAATTTTATAATTTTACGTCCGCAGGATTTAATTCCTACAAGCGCCATTTCGCGAAATTGTCGCAAGTATTTTACGGCGTGAGTTATTTTTATAAATACCAATTAAGCTTATCTAGTAGCATAAGCTTTAGAGCTTAAATGACTTTATTCGCAGCTAAGACTAAACACACTGCGAGCCTGACCGCATAATTCTGCCATAAAATTTTATGGCAGAATTTATCACCTTGCCCACGCAGGATTTTACATCTAACATACTCAATGCTATAAATATTGCATGGAATTTACTTGATTTAAAATTCTTTTTGAGCATATGAATTTATAAATTTAAAGCCTATCTTTCAGGCTTATATTAAGCCTTCAAAATAAAAAAGTATTGCGATGAAATTTTAAACGGAGTGCTTAAATTTAGCCCGTGCGGCTATAGATAATTCAGCGCGAGCCGAGCATTACGGCGAAATTTTAATTTAAAGAAATTCCGTACCGTTTTAAGCGCTCTTGCGACGCCGTCTAATTCCGAAAAGCCGATCTTATTTGCGTTAAAAACATCTGCTCTGCCGGCTGTGAGGATAAAATTTTGCTGGCCGATACGACGTATCTGCGAGTCATCTAAATCGTCGAAATATAAAATTGCCGCGGCCTAGCGCGATAAGCTGCAAAAATGTGCGGTCGCACCATACGTAAAGAGCATTAAAGACGCAATAATGGATGAGCCGCGAAGCGGACGCGGCAAAATTTTACAACGCACCTTTTTGAGCTCGCCAAACCATGCGCTCAGCAGAGCAAAGCAAAATTTCATAGCCACGTGAAATTCCGCTTAGTAAAGCCAAATTTCGCTTTACTAAACAAAATTTCGTCTGTTAGATAAAATTCCGCCTAGCAAAGTAAAATTTCGCGGTGGAATGAACGAGCTAAATTAAAATCAAATCTGCGCGCGGAGTAGAAAGCGCCCGAGCTAAGCTCACGCCTCTTTTGTCGCTAACGTTATGATCCGCTTAACCACCTCGCTCGCCGCTTTTAAAGAGCCTACGGGCAGGTATTCATAGATCGAGTGGAAATTGTGCCCGCCGGTGAAGAGGTTCGGGCACGGCAGCCCCTTTGCGGAGATAACGGCGCCGTCGTAGCCGCCTCGCATAGGCTTGATCTTAGGCTCGATATTTAAGCTTTTAAAGGCCTGCTTCGCAAACCGAATTGCCGGCGCGTCGTCGTTTTTCAAAAAGTTATAGACGTTTTTGTAGCGGTCGTTTAGCGAAATTTCGATCCGATCGCCCCAGATCGCGCGAAGCCCGTCCGCAGTTTTTTGCAAAAATTCCATGCGCTGCTCGTATCTTTTCTCGTCAAATTCCCTCACGTCGATCTTTAGGACGGTCTTTGCGCTGTTGCCGCTAAGCTCCTTGACCCAAAAATAGCCCTCCTTGCCCTCTGTGTATTCGGGCGCCTCGCCCGCGGGCAGCAGCGAGATAAACTTATGCGCCAAAAGCAAGGAATTTACGAGCTTGCCCTTGGCGTTCATCGGATGAGCGGACTGGCCTTTGAAGGTAACGACGCAATCGCCCGCGTTCCAGTTCTCGTAGATAAACTCGCCGATGCCGCAGCAATCAAGGCAGTAGCCAAAATCCGCGCCTACCTCGCTTACGTCCAGCGCCTTTGCGCCTAGCAAACCCTGCTCCTCGTCCGGCACGAAGCAAGCGATTATCTCGCCGTGCTTTATCTGCGGATTTTGGACGAAAAATTCCAGCGCATTTACGATCGCGGCGATCGCCGCCTTATCGTCGGCGCCTAGCAAGCTGGTGCCGTCCGTTACGATGATCTCATCTCCTTTATAATCTTGCAGCTCCTCATTTTCGCTCTCTTTAAGATAGATCTCTAGCTCTTTATTTAGGCAGATATCGCCGCCTTCGTATCTTACGATCTGAGCTTTAGTATCATTCGTCTGCTCGGCGCTGGTATCAAGGTGAGCAAAAAACGCCACTCTCGGAGCGGGCGCGTCTAAATTTGATGGAATTTTAGCGATTAAAATCGACTTCTCGCTAAGGCTGATATTTTTTATGCCTAGCGCTTCGAGCTCGCCTTTTATGAGGCCTGCGAGCTCGAATTCCTTAGGGTTTGAGGGCATTATGCCCGCCGCACCCGCGGTCCTATTCGTGGTTGTGTTGATCTTGGTGTAGTTTAAAAACCTCTGCACGATATCCACAAATAACCCTTTTTACAAAATGAAAAATGCGATGATGCAGACGGATAGAAACATACCTAGAGCCGTTCTTTTAGCTATCTGAATAGGGCTTACCATCGCAAGTCCCGCGCAAACGATGCAAGCGCCTGCAATCGGCGATGCGCTCCTGCCTAGCGCGCCGCTTATCGCAACCGCCATACCGAGCTTATCTTGTTCAAAGCCCAGCGCGTCCGCATGCACGGTCACGGCGGTGTTGAACGCCATCGACGCCGCATCTCCCGAGCCTGTCACGACGCCCATAAAAAACGGCACGAAGGTTCCGCCGAATTTTACGTAGCCCTGCTCGCCCTTTAGCCACTCGATTACGAAATCGATCGCTCCGCACGCGCTAAGACCCGCGACGAAGACGCCCGCTGCGATGATGATACCTATGATCTCGGCATACGCGCTACCCATGCCCTTGAAAAATTCCTTCGTGATCTTTTGAGGATTGCTCATAGTAATGACGATGGTGACGATAGCGCCCAGTAGCATCGCCTCCGCAACGCCCATCTTGGTCCATTTAAGAAAGGAGATCGTGTTGAGCTTAGATGTACCGCCGATGATCAAGATCACCAAAGGCACTAGCGGCATAAGCGCGTATAAGACGTTTATTTTTTGAGGCTGCGCATCTAAATTTGAACCGTCGGCGGAATTTGACGCAACGGAATTTGCGCCGCTCTCCTTTTGAGCTAGATAATTCACCCCCTTGGTGTAGTCTTTGCAAACTATCGCCGTTATGCTAATTACGATCAAAACTACGATCAAAGCGGTAATCGCGCTGGAAAACTGCACCCCGATAACGTCTTGAACCGTGTAGGAGGGGTTGTGCGCCTTTACCATATCGGCTACGAATACGTTGTGCGCCGAGCCCGGGCTTAAAACGCCGCCGAAAGTGCCCGCAAATACCGCAGCTCCCGCCATTTCCGGCTTAACGCCTGCAGCCATCATCACGGGGATCAGCGTAGCGCCGACCGCAGCCGAGCAGCCCGCAGCGGAGGGGATAGCAATATTGATAAAATATGTAAGCGCCACGACGATAGGGATCAATAAAAATCCGATATTGCCAAGAGGTCTGGTTAGCAAATTTACAAGGGCGCGGTCGCATTCGGTAAATTTCATCACGAAGGCAAAACCCATGCTGGCGCATATCGCCTTAATAAGACCTGCTTTAGTCATATACGAGGTAAAGGCATTTAGCCCGTCCAGAGGCTTTAGACAAAGCACGCACAGCACCAAACCCACGCCGATAAGCACGGTTTTAGTATCCTTTTTCATGATCAGTAAAGCGACGACTGCGACGATACCCGCAAGCGCCAAAAATAGCCTAAACGTCTGCACGATAACTCCTTTTAAATTTTAAATTTACTTCCCACGGCGATGCGCGAGATCTCTTTTTTATACTCGAATTTCAGCACGTCCGCATGCCCCATCACCTCGCACTCGTTTCCGTTTATCAAAAACGCGCTACCCTCGGGCATAGCATAGACGCTGTCATTTTGATTGACGATCAAAAATTCCTCCAGCCGCTCCTCCCTACTCTCGCCGTTGTGATTTGAAATTTTACCGCTTATGAAGTGCGGATTGATCTGATACGGAAAGATCCCCAGAGCTACCGGCGAGGGCGGAAAGACGATCGGCATGTCGTTGGTAGTCATCATCGTCTTGCCCGCGACGTTTGCGCCCGCAGACCAGCCGAAATACGGCGTACCGCTATCCACGGCGTCTTTGATCGCGCCTAAGAGATCAAATTTATAAAGCTCATTTAGCAGCACGAAGGTATTGCCGCCGCCGATGCAGATCGATTTGGCATTTTTAACGGCGGCTTTCATATCGACGAATCGGTGGATCGATCTGATATTGTTGCTCTCCAAACAGTCCGCGACCTTCTGCTCATATTGTTCGTTCGTGCGCCTAACGCCCGCAAACGGAATGAATAAAATTTCATCCTTCCAAAGATCTCCTAAAAATTCCTTGATCCACCCCTTGCAGTGGTTCAGATAGCCGCTGTCTTTGTAACTGGAAGCGCTTAGAAGTAGTGCTCTTTTCATACCGCCTTCCTTAAGCTTTGCCGTTTAGCTTATACGCACAGCGCAGATACACGTCCACCCCCGCAAGCAGCGAATCCTCGTCGAAGTCGAATTTAGCGTTGTGATGTCCCGCCGCAAGCGTCGTGCCGATCATCAGATATCCGCTTTTGCCGCCCGCATCTTGCACCGAGCGCATAAAATGCGCGAAGTCCTCGCATGCGCCGAAGCTTAGCTCCCTTACGATTTTATCATCGTCGATAAACGGCGATGCCTTCGCCGCATCCTCGTAAAGCTGCGTGGTAGCCTCATCGCTATCGCCGCCTGCGGTACCGCCCGTAATCTGCACGTCGTAGCTGACGCCGTAAATTTTAGAAACGCCCTCCACTATGTCCATGCATTTGGACTTCATAAACTCATTTAGCTCCGTGCTCTCGCCGCGCGTCTCGCACGCGAGATAGCCGTTGGGCGCGATGACGTTGCGTCCTTCGCCCGCACGCAGCACTCCAACGTTAATACGCGTGACGCCGTCTGCGTGTCTAGTGATGCCGTGCATATCAAGTGCCATCTCGGCTGCGGCGAGCAGGGCATTGGCTCCATTTTGCGGCGCGCCCGCGGCGTGAGCGGACTTGCCTTTTAAGCTTACGTCAAATTTAGTAGTCGCGAGTAGCTTTTTGGTGCCGCAGATGATGCCTCTCATAGTGTTTGCCTGAAAGCCGATATGACCGCCCAGCAGATAATCCACGCCCTTGGTGACACCCGCAGCCTCCATACCTACGGCGCCTCTGGTGCCCTCCTCGGCGGTTTGGAAGATAAATCTAAATTTACCGCTAAAATCATCTAAGTTCTGCGCGATCAGCTTCGCTAGAGCAAGCCCCATAGTAATATGCCCATCGTGCCCGCACGCGTGCGTGATGCCGCTAATGTCGGAGCGAAAGCCCTCCTTAAAAGGGCGGTGATCCGCGTCCGTGCTCTCGGTCACGTCCACGCCGTCTATGTCAAATCTAAAAGCGACCGTCTTGCCCGCGCGCCCTGTGTCGATCTGCGCCACGAGACCCGTTAGCCCATCCTCCATCGCATCAAGAAATTTTATCTGATCTGCGTTTAGCAGCTTTTCGGCGCGCTGCTTCGCCTTCTCGCAGGCATCCTTGCTGCCTACGCCCTGTCTGGCTTCAGCTTTCACCACTTCACGACCGAGCTTTATCTCATAGCCCAAGCGCTGCATACGATCTGCGATAACCGCGGTCGTAAAAAAGGTAAACCAGCCCGTCTCGGGATGCGAGTGAAAAAACCTGCGATCCCCGATCATCTCGCTTTTTAGCGCCTCTACTTTTTGTGCGATAGCATCCATATTCTCTCCTTTATTTTTTAGCTAAGCTTAACATCGCCGCGGCTAGAACCTTCGTGGCGGCAAACGCGTCGTGCCAGTTTATGCTTTCATTTACGTTGTGGCTGATGCCGTCCTTGCACGGCACGAAAAGCATCCCCACCCGATCCGCAAGCTCCGTCATATTCATCGCGTCATGTCCCGCGCCGCTAGGAAGCCTCAGGCTTGGAATTTTAAGCTCGCCGGCACAGCTCTCAAGCAGAGCTATCATCTCCTCGCTTAGCTTTACGGGGCGATCCTTGATGAGATTTTTTAGTTCAAATTTGCACCCTCTGCGAGCGCAAATTTCATCTATCGCGGCGCAAATTTTATAGTCCGCCGCCCTAAGCGCTTCCTCGTCTATATCGCGTATATCAAGACCTAGCGTGCAGGAGCCAGGGATCACGTTTAGCACGCCGGGTAGCGCGTTTGCATAGCCCGTCGTCGCGACCGTGGTTTTGCCCTCCTTGGCGATCCTCTCCGCGCTTAAAACGATCTCGCTAGCGCAAGCTAAGGCGTCGCAGCGCATATCCATCGGCGTAGCGCCGCTGTGATCGGCTCTACCCTCGATCCGCAGCTCGTATCGCACGGGCGCGGCGATACCCGTGACGACGCCTACGGGGATGCCGCGTCGCTGCAATACCGGCCCCTGCTCGATATGAAGCTCGATATAGCTATGAAAGCTGGATTTGGGCAGGACGCAGTTTTTTAAATTTGCGGGATTTAGCCCGAAATCCCCCATGGCGTCAAACAGCGAAATTCCGTCTTTATCCTTTAGCTCGCCCAGCCGCTGCCGCGATAGCTTGCCGCTAATTATCTTGCTGCCTACGGTAGCCATTTTAAAGCGGCTCGACTCCTCGCAAACAAATACGATGAGCTCGAGCGGTCGCGCAAGCCTCTCTCCGCTATCTCGCACTGTGCGGATCGCCTCCAAAGCGGCCATGACGCCTAGCGTGCCGTCGTAAAAGCCGCCCTGCGGTACGCTATCGATATGCGAACCCGCACTGACGGACGGTAGATCGGGATTGTTGACGCCGCTAAATTTAGCGAAAATATTGCCCGTATCGTCGATTTTGATCTTGAAATTTTCTTTTTGAAGTAGCGATATGAGGAAGTCGCGCGCCTCTTTGTCCTCGCGCGAAAATGCAAGCCGCGTGAGCCCACCGCCCGCCAAAGCCCCAAAGCGGCTTATCTGCTCGAACTCGCTTTTAAGGCGCTGCGTGTTTATCTCCATAAATTCCCCTTTTCTTAAAAAATTTATGAATACGACATTTTAATATTAAATTTATATAACAAAGCTGAAATTTACTTATCGCGGCGGCAAATAGGGCGCTAAAACGGCACGCGAGCAAAGCTGTTTTAAAAATAGCGTTTAAATTTCATTTTGCCTTTTGGGCTTTAAAATCGCGACGCGCCCGCTTAACTTCAGACTAAACGGATATAATTACCGCAAAATTTAACGAGGAGCAAGGATGGAACAGGGCTCGCTAGAGGGGCTTTATGAAAAGCTAAATGGGCTTAAAAGCGTGATAGATAAGGAGGAGTGTCTGTTTGACGCAATAAGAGACGCCGTAGAAGCGGAAAATTTCGAATTTGCCGCGCAAATTTGCGACTTTGTGCTAAACGACGATTTTGAAAAATTCGGCGCGGTTTTAAGAACGAGAGCGCTTTTATGGCTCACGAACCACATCGCGCAAAATTTAAAAGAAAGCGAATATCCGAATTTCGGCGACTTTACGGATTGCCTATGGAAATTTAAATGGATCGTCTCGGGCGTCGCCAAAAGCTCCATGATAGAAAAAGAGCTCATAGACGAGACAAACGAAGCGATGCTGTTTTACTACGAGCGCTTGGAGCTCTCGCCGGCCTCATACTACAAGGCCTTGATGAATCAAAACATCGTCATGGGCGATGCTAGAGGAGCAAAGGCAAACTACGAGCTGTGGAAAAAGCTAGCCAAAGACGATATGAGTGACTGCGAGGCGTGCGAAGCAAGCGATGAGATCGCGTATTTAAATTTTGCAGGCGAGCACGCAGCGGCGCTTGAGCTTGCCGCGCCGATACTCTCGGGCGAGCTAACCTGCGGCGAAGTACCTCACACGACATACGCGCCGATACTTTTTAGCATGATAGCACTAGGTAGGACCTGGGAGGCGAAAGCCCTGCTACCCAAGGCCGCGGCGACGATCGAGTCAAATCCTCGCGTGATAAATCAGATCGCGCCGCTAATCGAGATCGCCGTTAGGCTGGATGAGCGCGAGACGGCGCTAAGCTTAGCTCGCAAACACTCCGCGGCGATCCTTGATGGCAACGATGATCTAAACGACCTACGATTTTTCATCGCTGTTAGCGCATTCGGCGATGAGGGCGACTATAAAACGGCTTTGGAGCTGACGGGCAAATTTGACGCTAGAAATCAAAACTTCTACTACGCCGATTATCTGAATAAATTTTACGAGGAATTCGGGGTTTGAAATTTGACGATTTGAGAATCTGAAATGCTCTACTCGTAAAGAAAATCACCGCCTCTGGTGCGCACAGCGAGATAGTTTAAATTTTACGGCTCGATACTACTTCGCGCTCGCAGCGGCGAGCGCGATAAAATTTACGCCGAACGAACATTGGCGGCGCGCACGGTAAATTTTATACCGCTTACTCGCGCACGTCGGCAGCCGCTCGCCGAAATAGGTGATAGAGCGCATGCTTGGCATTAAATTTTAACTAGATCGGTGCAGACGAAAACAAGTATTTGCGGTAGCCAAGATACATATTCTAAATTTCAATCGCCGCAGAATGTAAAATTTAAACCAAGCCCGCCGTCAATCTCGCCGTAAAACACGCGCGACGACGTATCTAGTAGCATTGTCACTTAGATTTATCGGTAAATTTAATAGCAAAATTTAAAGCGTGGCGCGATAAAATTTTAAAACAAAATTTCAAGTAGATTTTTAAATGCAAAATTTCAAGCGGAATCTTAAATTTAGAATTTCAAATAAATTTTAAAATTCCAAGAGAATTTCATCCCTTGGAATTTTAAATTTAATGCTTGGCCAGGTAGTTCGTATCGTAGTTGTTACTCAAGAAATCGGGGTTGTTCATCATCATCAGGTGAAAATCGCGCGTCGATTTTATGCCACCGATGATGAGCTCGTCTAGCGCGACTTTCATCTTTGCGATCGCACGCGTGCGGTCCTTGTCGTAGACGATGAGCTTGCCGATCATGCTGTCGTAGTAAGGCGGCACCGAGTAGCCCTCATAGACATGGCTGTCCATACGCACATTTCTGCCGCCCGGAGCGACGTATTTTGTGATTTTGCCCGGGTTTGGCATAAAGCTTTTGGAGTCCTCGGCGGTGATGCGGCACTCAAGCGCGTGCCCGCTAAATTTTATCTCGCTTTGAGGCAGCAGCTTCTCGCCCTGCGCGATGCGGATCATCCACTCGATCAGATCGAGCCCGCTTCGCATCTCGCTTACGGTGTGTTCGACCTGCAGGCGGGTATTCATCTCGATGAAATAAAATTTCTTATCCTTACCGTCGTATAAAAACTCAAACGTTCCCGCGCTTGCGTATCCGATCGCCTTAGCGGCGCGAACCGCCGTTTCGTGCAGGCTTTTTCGCGTCGGCTCGTCCAAGATCACGGCCGGGCTTTCTTCGATCAGCTTTTGGTGGCGGCGCTGCATCGAGCAGTCGCGTTCGCCGATATGCACGACGTGTCCGTGCTCGTCGCCTAAGACCTGAACCTCGATGTGGCGCGGATTTGTGATATATTTTTCCATATACATCGTGCCGTCGCCGAATGCACTCATCGCTTCGCTCTCTGCCGACCAAAAGAGCTTTTCGATATCCTCTTCGCGCTCGACCACGCGCATTCCGCGCCCACCACCACCGGCTGCGGCTTTAATGATGACGGGATAACCGATTTCGGCGGCTAGTTTGCGCGCCTCTTCGACACTTGCGATCGCGCCGTCGCTGCCAGGCACTACGGGGATGCCCGCGCGCATCATCACTTGCTTGGCCTTGCTCTTATCGCTCATCAAGGTCATCGCCTCGACGCTCGGGCCGATAAATTTAATGCCGTGCTTAGCACAAATTTCTACGAAATTTTGACTTTCGCTCAAAAAGCCATATCCCGGAAATATCGCGTCGGCTTCGGTTAGCTCGCAGGCTGTGATGATCGCGGGGATATTTAGGTAACTATCGCTGCTGCGCGGTCCGCCTATACAGACCGACGCGTCAGCGTATTTGACGTAAAGCGCGTCCTGATCAGCGGTGGAGTGCACGACGATGGCTTGCTTACCCATCTCTTGGATCGTGCGAAGCGCTCTAAGCGCTATCTCACCGCGATTTGCGATTAGAATTTTTTTAAGCTCCTTCATAGCTTCTCGACCTCAAACAGCGCCATAGCATATTCGACGGGCTGTCCGTCGTCGACGAGGGCTTTTTTGATGCGGCAGTCGAATTCCGCCTCGATCTCGTTCATAATCTTCATTGCTTCTATTATGCCGATCGTATCGCCCTTATGCACGACCTGGCCTACGCTTACGAACTCTGCCGCACCTGGACTTGGCGCTTTATAAAAAGTACCCACCATCGGGCTGTCGATCGTATCCATCGCACCTTTTGAGGCGGGTTTGTCGCCCACGAGCACGTTTACCGAAGGCGCAGCAAGCTGTGGAGCGGGTGCCGGTACGGCGAGCTGAGGCGTGCTTCCACCGCATGGACCATATTTTTTTATCTCGATTTCAAAATCTTTATCTTTAATTTTTAGCTCGTTAATGCCCTGCTTTTCGCCGAAAAAATCCATTAACTCTTTGATTTCTGCTTTTGTCATAAATTTCTCCTGAAAAAATTTGCGAAATTCTAGCTAAATTTTTATAATTGTTTCTTTAAGCGGATTTTCGCAGGAGCTTTTAAAAGGCGCAGCACGGAATTTGCGGCGGATTTGCGGACTGATTTTAAGGATTTATAGGCTGCGATTTGCCTCGTTCATTTTAAGCTCGAACTTCGCAAACGAGACACGGAATTTTGCCGCAAAGATGCAAAATTATTTTAAATCCTTTAAAATTTAACGCTTAATTTTACGACCGAAATTCTACGCCCAAGCCCCGAGCGCAAAAATTCCGCGCTTTGCTTTAAAATTCCACTTTTGGGCTCGTATCAAAATCCTGCGCCTTGCTTTTCTTTAAAATTTCGCGCTGAAATTTTGTTTTATAACCCCGCGCCGAGATTCTATCCGCGCGGGGTTTCTGCGTTAATGTGTCGCAAAAAAGCTCTGAATTTTCGCTTTATCGCTCGTTTTGCTAAGAGCCAGCATCAATAGTACGCGCGCCTTTTGCGGATTTAGATTATCTGCGGTTAGAAAGCCAAGTTTTGCGTCGTCCACCTCCGAGCTAACGCTAGTTGAGCCGCTGCCCGTGCGGCTTGAGCGCACGACGATCACGCCCGCTTCGCTAGCTTTTGCTAGTGCAGCCTCCGTGTCAGGGTATAAATTTCCGTTTCCCATACCGGCGACTACGATGCCCTTAGCGCCCTTTTGCACCGCTGCATCGACCAAATCGCCGTTATCTTGCGCGTGTCCATAGATGATATCGACGCGCGGGAAGGCTTTGAGATCCTTGATATTAAATTCGCTTGCGACGGTGTGTTTGCGAAGCGGCGCCATATAGAAATTTACGACGCCATAATTTACGGTGCCGATTTTGCCGGAATTCGGCGAGGCAAAAGCCGCAACGTTAGTAGTATTTGTTTTCGTAACCTCGCGCGCGGCGTGGATTTCGTCGTTCATCACTACAAGAGCGCCCTTTTCGCGAGCGTTTTTGTCTGCCGCGACGGCAATGGCGTTGTATAGATTAAGCGGTCCATCAGCACTCATCGAGTCGGCATTTCGCATAGCGCCCACCAAAACGATCGGTTTTTTAGATTTTACTACCAAGCTTAAAAAATACGCCGTCTCCTCCATCGTATCGGTTCCGTGCACGATGACGACGCCATCGACATCGTTTTTAGTAAGCAGCTCGCTTACGCGGTTTGCAAGCTTGAGCCAAATTTCATCGTTCATCTCCTGCGAGCCGATATTTGAAATTTGTTCGCTTTTAATCGTAGCTAAATCCCCTAGCTGCGGCACTGCCGATAAGATATCTTCTATGCCCTTAGAGCCTGCGGTATAGTTGCCCTCCGTGGCACTTGCGCTGCTTCCCGCGATCGTGCCGCCGGTAGCTAAAATATAAATATTTGGCTTCGCAGCAGCCAAAGATGACACGATAAAAAACGTAATAAACGCAAATTTCTTGAGTAGCCCCATAGTTGCTCCTTAAAAAGTGATAAAATTTTTATAATTTAAGCAAAATTCTAGCATAAAATTTTTATTATATTTTATTTTGCTGCTATAATGCGCGAAAAATTTTGATTATTTTAAGGAAATTTTATGGGACTGAAAAGCGATAAATGGATCAGGCAGATGTCGCAGCAGCACGATATGATAGCGCCCTTTTGCGAGGAAAATATCGGTCGCGGCGTCGTTAGCTACGGGCTTTCCAGCTACGGATACGACATCAGGGTCGCAAGAGAGTTTAAAATTTTTACAAACGTCGGCGGAACGGTCGTCGATCCTAAAAATTTCGACGCAAAAAACGTCGTGGATTTTGAAGGCGACGTCTGCATCGTGCCGCCGAATTCCTTCGCTCTAGCGCGCACCATCGAATACTTCAAAATGCCGCGCGACGTGCTTGCGATCTGCCTGGGTAAAAGCACCTACGCGCGCTGCGGCATCATCGTAAACGTAACGCCCTTTGAGCCCGGCTTTGAAGGGCACATCACGATTGAAATTTCCAACACCACGCCGCTGCCTGCAAAAATTTACGCGAACGAAGGCATCGCGCAGGTTTTGTTTTTGCAAGGAGATGAGCCGTGCGAGGTGAGCTACTGCGATAAAAAGGGCAAATACCAAAGCCAAAAAGGCATCACGCTGCCTAGAATTCTAAAGGATTAAACAATGAAAAATTTAATCATCGTAGAATCCCCTGCAAAAGCCAAAACGATCAAAAATTTCTTAGGCGACGATTACGACGTGATCGCGTCTAAAGGACACATCCGCGACCTACCGCAGAAAAAATTCGGCATCAAAATCAAAGATAAAAGCTTCGAGCCCGAATACGAAATCAGCGCCGATCACGATCAGATCGTAAAACAGATAAAGACGCTCGCCAAAAAGGCGGATCAAATTTATCTCGCGACGGACGAGGACCGCGAGGGCGAGGCGATCGCCTATCATATCGCAGCTTCGATCGGCAAGCAGGCGCAGGAGCTGCCGCGCATCGTATTTCACGAGATCACCAAAAGCGCGATCTCAAACGCGCTAAGCTCGCCGCGCAAGCTCAATATCGCAAGCGTAAACGCCCAACAAGCGCGCCGCCTACTCGATCGCATCGTGGGCTACAAGTTAAGTCCGCTTTTAAATTTAAAGATCCAGCGCGGCTTAAGCGCAGGTCGCGTCCAAAGCGCCGCGCTTAAGATCGTCGTCGATCGCGAGCGCGAAATTTTAAATTTTAAGCCGGTAGAATTTCACAGCATCGACGCGGTTTTTAAAAAGGACTTGGAAGCCGAGCTTGTGGAATTTCGCGGCGAGAAGATGGAAAAGCTCTCGGTCAAAAACGCGGCGCAAGCTAGCGAAATCATCGCGGCGCTGCAAAAAGACAAATTTAGCGTAGAGAGTATCGAGAGCAAATCGCGCAAGACGAATCCCTACCCGCCGTTTATGACCTCGACGCTGCAACAGGCGGCGAGCACGGCTCTGGGCTTTAATCCGCGCAAGACGATGAGCCTTGCGCAGAGCCTTTATGAGGGCGTTAATACCAAAAACGGCGGCGCGATCACCTACATGCGAACCGACTCGCTAAATATCGCCAAAGAAGCGATCGCGGCGGCTCGCGAGCTCATAGAGCAGCACTTCGGCGAAAAGTATCTGCCCAAAAACCCGAATTTATACGCTACCAAAAGCAAAGGCGCGCAGGAAGCGCACGAAGCGATACGACCCACCGATCTAAAGCTTACCCCCGAGCTCGCGCAAAAAACCCTGCCTCGCGACGAATACCGCCTTTACGCGCTCATCTACAACCGCTTCATAGCCTCGCAGATGAGCCCTAGTGTCTCGCAGATCCAAACGATCATCGTGCGCGGCGAAGAGGGCGCGTTTAAGATCAGCGGGCGTAAGGTGGAATTTGACGGATTTTACAAGGCTTACGGCGATCTGGATAAGGATAAAATTTTACCGAGCCTTAGCGCGGGCGACGCGATGAGCCTGCAAAGTCTAAGCTCGCAGCAGCACTTCACCGAGCCGCCGGCGCGCTATTCGGAAGCAAGCCTCATCAAAAAGCTCGAAAGTCTCGGCATCGGCAGGCCCTCGACCTATGCGCCTACCATCTCGCTGCTTACTGCGCGCAACTACGTAAATATCGAGCAAAAACACCTAGTGCCGAGCGAGATCGCCTTTAAGATCACCGAGATGCTGGAGCAAAATTTTAAAAATATCGTCGATAGCGAGTTTACCTCCAAAATGGAAGAAAAGCTCGACGACATCGCCGAAAACAAAGCGGACTGGCAGCAAATTTTGGCGGATTTTTACTACCCTTTTATGGACGAGATCGCCAAAGGCAAAACCTCGATCGCAAGCCAAAAGCTAGCCGAAAAGATCGGCGAAGCATGCCCGAACTGCGGTGGCGAGTTACTTAAGAGGCAGGGCAGATTCGGTGAGTTCATCGCTTGCTCGAACTATCCGAAGTGCAAATACTCCCGCAACGCGGACGCCAGTGCCGAGGGGGCAAGCGAGGAGAAGGCGGCACCCGAAGTGCTAGATGAGAAATGCCCGCAGTGCGGTAAAAATCTGATCAAGCGTAAGGGCAGATACGGCGAGTTTATCGCTTGTGAGGGCTATCCGAAGTGCAAGTACTCGCGAAAAATCGAGGGCGCGGCGAAGGAGAAAAAGCCGCTGCTCTCCACGGGCGTTAAGTGCCCGAGCTGCGGCACGGGCGAGATCGTCGAGCGCTTCTCCAGACGCGGCAAATTCTACGGCTGCACGAACTACCCAAAATGCGGCTTTGTGAGTAACTACGCGCCGATTGCGCGCACATGCCCGCAGTGCGGCAACTCATACATGCTCCGCAAAGAGCTGAAAAAAGGCAACTTCGCCGAGTGCCCGCAGTGCAAGCTTAAAGAAGAGATCGATTGATAATAGGCGTCATCTCGGACTCCCACCCTGAAACGGAGGTCGCTGCAAGCGCCATAGAATGGCTGCTCGCGCGCGGAGCGGATCTGCTCGTGCATGCAGAGGGCATCGTCGCGATCGAGACGCTGCGGCTTTTGCGGCAAAGCGGCAAGCCCTACTTCGCGGTTTTAGGAAACAACGACGAAGCGCTTACCGAGTTTAAAAATGAGTTTAACCTACGGAGTGAGCCCTTCTGCACGGAGTTTGCCGGGCTGCGACTAAAAATAATGCACCATCCGTTTTATCTCTTTGACGAAGAGCCCGCAGCGCAAAATGAAGCAGACGGATTAAATTTAGACGCGGATTTAGGTGCAGGCGCGGATCGCGCGGTAAATTTTCGCAGGGATTTCGGTGCAGACCCAGTCAAAAATTCTAGCTTTAACGACGAAGTAAGTTACGGCACAAATTCAGGCTCAAACTGCAGAGCAGATCGCAGAGAAATTTTAATCTCAAATTCTAAAACGGCGGATCGTGCGGCAAATTTAGACGCAAATTCTAATGGCGCAGATGATGAAATTTTAAATGGCACGTGCCGTGCAGACGAAAATTTTAAAAACATACGTAGCGCGAGCGCGAATTTTAAAAGCGGGCAATCTGCAAGTCTAAATGTGAGCTTGGGCTTGAATGCAGGCGCGGATATGAACTCAAACGCAAATTTAGACTTAAGTCTGGACGCAGACCTCGCTTCAAGCCCGAACGCAGATTTAAACTCAAATGTAAATGCAAATTTAGCCGATAATACGAGCCCAGATATGAAATCTAAAGCAAGCTCGAGTACCGATTGCGCAGTAAATTTAACGGCGCCGAGCTTAAGCGCAAATTTATCCACACCGAACTCATGCGTAAATTTAGCCGCGCTGAACTTGGGCTCAAATTTGACTGCAAGTTCGGACCCTAATACAAGCGACGAAAGTAAAAATCGGGATCCGTGCGGGTGCGGCGCGGATAAAATTTCAACTATCAAAATTTACGGCCACACCCACTTTTTCGCCGCGGCGGTAGATAAAAACGGCACGCTCGTGCTAAATCCGGGCGAGATTTGCGGACGCAAAAAGAGGCTTTTCGAGTTTGCCTACATCGTGGCGCAGGGCGGGAAATTCCGCGTATTTCACGTCTGTGCCGCTCCCGAGAAAATTCTAAAATGGCGCGAACGCGAGATAAAACTATGAATGAAATTTACGTCCTAATCGCGCTATCGTTTTTGACCTTTGCTTCGCCCTTTTTGGCTAGCTTAGCTAGAATTCCGCTCTCGCCCATGGAGATCATGCTTGGCATCATAGCTGCAAATTTAGGGCTTTTGCCGCCAAGCGCGACCTTCGATCTAGCCGCGCAGATCGGCTTTTGCTACCTTATGTTTTTGGCGGGCTGCGAGGTGGATTTCCGCGCGCTGCTTACGATGCCACGCAAAATTCTACGCCTAATCCTAATCTTTTTGGCGCTGCTTTATATCCTAAGCGCGCTTGCGGTTTGGATATTTGAACTGCCGCAGATGCTTATCATCGCAGCGCCTCTAATGAGCGTCGGGCTGCTTTCGGCGCTGTATAAGGAATACGGCAAGGATCAAGCGTGGCTCAATCTCGCGATGCCCGCGGGCGTAATCGGCGAGCTCATCAGCATCGCCGCCCTCACAGTAGGCGGCATCTACCTTAAAAACGGCTTCGGCGTGGAGATGGCGCTTCACATCGGCGCACTTTTGGGCTTTTCCGTGGCAGCTCTAGCGGTTTTTAAAGGGCTTGAAATTTTATTTTGGTGGTTCCCCGCGCTAAAAACGGTCATCATGCCCAAGTACGACAAAAACGAAAAGGACGTGCGCTTTGCGATGGCGCTGTTTTGCCTCATCTGCGCCGGAGTAATGCTTTTGGGGCTTGAGGTCGTCATCGGCGCCTTCATCGCAGGTACCTTTCTGCCGACCTTTTTCTCGCACAAGGACGACCTCATCGAGAAGCTATCGTCGTTCGGCTTTGGCTTTTTGGTGCCGATATTTTTCATACACACCGGAGCTGTGATCAAGCTAGAAGCGCTCCTTATGCCTGGAGTAATGAGCTTTGCCGCGAGCCTAGCGGCGCTGATGTTCGGCATAAGGCTGCTTGCGAGCGCTACGTTTTTAAGCACTCTGGGGCGCAAAGGCGCGGTGCTTTTCGCGCTATCGCTATCTATGCCGCTAACCCTCGTCATCGCCACGGCGACGCTTTTTTACTCCACCGCCGCAATATCGCAAGAGATATACTTCGCGATGATCATCGCCTCGCTCATGGAGGCGCTCGCGTCGATGATTTTGATAAATTTTATTTACAAGAAATTTTAAAACGGGAATTTTAAAATTTTGGAATTATAGGATTTTGGAATTTCAAAATTCTGCGAAATTTTAGAATTCTATGAAATTTGATTTTATGCGGGACTAAAATGAAGTTAAATTTAAAGCTCTATTTTGCATTGCGATTGGTTAAGTCTTGTAGTTCCATAGTGTAGTTTTCTTTTTGCCATGTTCCGGCATAGCCATAAACTTTCAAAATTTTGAATAGTAAAACTACTATATCCTTCTCGGAAAGAGCATTTGTGCTTTTTGGATTTAGTTTCAAAAGTTGCCAAATTCTATGAAGCTTTTTACCTTCATCGAATATATAATCCAATGTGACCTCAATAATTTCACCTTTATGATATAAAATCCAAATGCCTTTAGCGAGGCTTGCATGATCATAGTCTGGATCAGGAAAACTATATACTGGCATTAGCCAGCAATCCGCATTTCGATCAATAGTCCAATCAAGCTCATTAATAAAAGTCTCATAGTATGGATTATATTTGTAATAAATTCCGCTCAATCCATACTTCTCATCATCCTCTTTGGTAATGATTGCATTTTCAAACGCCACTCTCTCCTCCTCAAGAAATTTTAATAATTTTAGATTTTACGATCGGTTAAGTCTTGTAGTTCCATAGTATAATTCGGCTCCGATTTCCACAAATCACAGTCCCCATATACTTCCAAAATTTCTTTTAACAGGCATAAAATATCTTGCTTATTAAGACTTTGCGTATGATTTGGTTTTAAATCTAGAAGTTCCCAGATTCTGTGGAATTCGTCCGATCGCGTATCCGCTACCTTTTGATCCAACACTACATATATTTGAGTACTATCGCAATATAAGATCCATACGGCTTTTGCAAGCAATGCCCTATCGTAATTCGGATCTGGAAAGCTATAAATTTTTAAAAGCCAGCAATCTAATTGCCTATCTATTGTAAAATTTAGATTTGGCAACTTTGCTCCATAATTATACTTACCATATAGCGCACTCAATCCATACTTCTCATCATCCTCTTTAGTGATGATTGCATTTTCAAACGCCATCTACACTCCTTAGAATTTAAAATTTAGCGTGCAAACAGAAATTTCAAGTGCAAATTTATGCAAAATTTTGCGGCGCAACCGAAACGACAAGCATAGAAATTCTAAACTCGCCGCGTTAAAAGATAGACCGGCAAGCTTACCGCGACCACTAACTCTGCTCGCCGCGGATATATTTGCTTTCGCTAGCCGCGGCAAAGTAAGCGCGACTCGTTAGCAAAGCTAGCGATAAAATTAATCGCAGCAACCCATCCGCAAGAAGCATAACTGCACGATTTGCAGACGGGCTAATAAAGCCAAAGCGAGCCGATTAAAATTTAAGCTTTAGCTTGCGGCGCTTAAAAGCCGATTAAGCTTAGACGCAGTGCGGGCGATGTGCCGCGACACAGCATCTAAGCTTTAAGCTACATTAAGACCGGAATTTTAGTCTTTTGTAGGAAGTATTTCGACGCGCCGCCTAGGAATATCTCCTTTATGCCGCTGTCTGAGTGCAAGCCCGCGACGATGAGGTCGAAATCGCCCGCGTCGGCGTACTCTAGCAGCACCTGCCCCGGGATCTTGCCCTCGACGTTCAGTGCCTCGAAAACGTCGATTTTAATGCTGTGTAGAGCCAGATAATCGCTTATACGGCGCTTCGTTTCGGCAAGATCATCTTGAAGGTAGTGATTTGCGGTAATGACAGTGATAGATTTGGCACGCTGCAAAAGCTCCAGCCAATTATCGAGCGCTCGCGCAGACGCCGCAGTGCCGGTAAGCGAAACTAAAATTTTATCCGCCTTAAACTCCTGCAGCTTGCGCGGTATGACGATGCAAGGCTTGCCGCTTTTAGTGACCGCCGCCTCGAACGTGCCCGTGATAGAGCCCGTAGGCGGCACGGAGACCAGCACCAAATCGCAATATTTGGAGTATTTCTCGACCAGTTCGGAGCGGATGCCTACCATATGCCTCAAAGCGGCGCTATTTGGGACGTGATCGTCGTCGTTTTGATCTAGCCCCAGCTTGGCGCATTCAGCGTCGAAGATAGCTTTGATCACCTCGCGCTCGGCCTGCATCTCGTCTCCTGCGGATTTTAAAAATTCCTCCATCAGCACGCCGCCTTTTAGCGTCATGCGGACGTTGTAGATCATCTTAGGATCGAGCTGGCACGCCATTATGTTTATGTGCGTGCCGAAAAATTTATTCACTAGCAGCGCTCCGTGTATGCGCTCTGCCAGCTCCTCGCCGCCACCGATAGGAAAAAAAATCTTTTTAAGCTGCATCTTTACGCTCCTATTAAAATTTTAAGCTAATTCCAGTGAAATTTTAGTGCCTTTCTGATCGGTCACGCGCACTCGCACTACATCGCCCGCCTTGTAAGGCGTCGTGATAAATTTAGCGCGCAGTAGCCCGTCCACGCCGTCTCGTAGCGAGATGAAGGTGCCGAAATCCAGCACGCTTTGCACTACGCCGTCAAACTCCTCGCCGATCTGAAATTTTACCTCTTTACGTTCGCCGCGCGGCTTGCGAAAATCGCGAGAATTTGAAACTATCGATAAAATTTTCTCTTTCGCGCCCGATACGCCGCTAGCTTTGGCGCCTTGGATCTTAACCTCGCCCTTTTCGCGATCCAGATCGATATTTACGCCGAAGCTTTCGGTGATCTCTTTGATGACCTTGCCGCCCTGACCGATGATGTCGGGGATTTTGCTCGCCTCGACGTTAAAAATTTCAAGCTTTGGAAGCACGTCCCTATTTATAACGATCGCCGCATCCGCTTGCTCCATAAGGCCCAAAATATGCGCGCGAGCCTGCCTTGCCTGCGCGAGAGCTTCTTTTAAAACCTCCAGGCTGATGCCGCCGAGCTTGATATCCATCTGAAGCGCGGTGATGCCCTCATAGGTACCCGCGACCTTAAAATCCATATCGCCGTCGTGATCCTCAAGTCCCATTATATCGGTTAGCACGGCGTGTTTTTCACCCTCAAAAATCAAGCCCATCGCTACGCCCGCAACCAGCTTTAGCGTAGGTACGCCCGCCGCCCGAAGCGATAGCGCGCCGCCGCAGACCGAAGCCATCGAGCTTGAGCCGTTGCTCTCTAAAATTTCACTCACCACGCGGATAGACTGCGGCGAGTTTAGATTGATGCTCGGATACAGCGCTCTTTTGGCTAAATTTCCATGTCCCAGCTCGCGTCTGCCGGGGCTTTTGAGCGGGCTTGCTTCGCCTACGCAAAAGCCGGGGAAGTTGTAGTTAAACATAAATCGCTCGCTGATCGGCTCGAGCTGCGTTAGGCTATCGCTTAGCTGCGCGTCGCTATCGCCGCCCAGCGTAGTTACGACTAAAGCTTGCGTCTGCCCGCGCGTAAATAGGCAACTACCGTGCGCGCACGGTAGGATATTTGTCTCGATACTGATCGGGCGCACCTCATCAAGCGCGCGTCCGTCGGCTCTGCGGCGATCCTCGATGATCTGCGTACGGATGATGCCGCGCTTATACTTGCCGATGACGCTGGAGATCACCTCTTTGCTCCATTCGTTTTGCGCCGCGACCTCGGTCGCTAAAATTTGATCCACGATTTTATTCAGCTCGGTAGCGCGCTCGCTCTTTGCCATCTGATTGATCGCCGCTTTGACGGCGTCTTTGTAGTTTGCGTCGATAAAATCCGCGATATCCTCATCCTCGATCTCGGGCTTGTACTCCAGGCTTGCATCGGGCTTTTTAAGCGGCAGAAAAGCCTCTTCGTAGGCGTTTGAACCCGCACTTATCGCCTTTGCGGCAAAATCGATCGCATCTACCATCAGGTCTTCGCTAAATTCATTCATCTGCTGCGCGTCGCCATTAATCTGCGGCAAAGAGCGCATCTCGATCATCAAAAGCTCATCGCCGACGCCAGCTACGTAAAGATCAAGCACGCTAGCTTTAAGCGTGGAGTTGCTCGGATTTAAGATGAAATTTCCGTTTTCATAGCCTATGCGCACGCCGCAAACGGGCGCCTTAATCGGGATGTCACTAAGATATAGCGCCGCAGACGCCGCATTAAGAGCGACGACTTGCAGATCGACCTCGGGATCCGCCGATAGCACGTAAACCACAATCTGCGTCGGATATGCATAGCCCTTCGGAAAGAGCGGGCGCAGCGAGCGGTCTATGATGCGGCTCGTTAGCGTCTCAAAATCGCCCGGCTTGGTCTCGCGTTTGATGTAGCCTCCGGGGATTCTGCCCGCTGCGTACATCTTTTCGATATATTGCACGGTAAGGGGCAAAAAGTCCTCCTGCACCTGCGTCTCTTCGCGCGCTACGGTAGCGAGCACGACGGTATTTTTCACACGCAAAAGCGCCGCACCCGCGGCTTGCTTTGCGACCTTATTGATATCGAAAATTTCGGTATTGCCATTTACTTCAATTTTGCACTGCATTAATTTTCTCCTTATTTTTGTTGGTCTCGTGAAACGGCAGATAAAGCGGGCATTTGTTTAAAATTTGCATTATCTCCTCCGCGCTTGAGAGCGTTTTTTCTTTGTAATAAAAATCCACGTTCACGAAATCTCTGATCTTGTGAACGGCGTAAATTCCATCTACTAGCATGGCGATCTCGTCCGCATTATCGCTGCCGATAACGGGCGTGGCGTAAAAGATCGCTTTGGCGTTTAAGCTTACGAGCGTCTTTATGCAAGTAAGTGCAGTCAGCCCGCTCTCACACCCCTCATCTACCAAGATGACGTTTTTTTTCTCTAAATTTCCCAAAAGCTCGCCCTTGCGAAATTTATACATATTTTTTAAAATTTTCTCCTCATAAAGTCTGTTTGCCTGTCCGTAAACATAATCCAGGCTGATACCAAAGCTTCGCACGAGCTCATCTACCATTACGATCTCTTGGGTTTCGCTTACGCACGCGATCGCGCATTCAGGATTATTTGGCGCTAAAACAGGCTCAGTAAATAAAAACTCATAAGCAAGCCCGAGTTTTAGAGCAAGATGGTTTGCGATAGGAAGCGACTCCAAAGACTGAGCGATTATTAGAAAATTTTCGTTTTTGATCACGGTAGCGGGTAAAATTTCTGCGAGTTTCATCGCGGCATCGATTTGGTTTTCAAACATCAGCTCGGCTCTAGGCGTCATTATTTTTCACTTCCGTATTCACTATCTACCGAAAAATCATACCCCACTCCGCCGAACGGATAGAAATTTACGAGAAAGTAAATTCCGCGCTCCTTGCTTGCTTTACTATAGCCCGTCATACTGGTATTTTTAGGCTCAATATCCTCTTGATACACAAAAGAGTAATTCCAGCACTTGCGCGTATGAGAAAGTCCCACGCGCCACATTTTAGAATAAGATCGCTCCAAGTCGTAATCCCAACGCCCAAAAATTTTATTATTCCTAGGTAAATTTACCGAAGCGTTTACGATGCCGTAGTTATCTTTCGTATAGCGTTTAGGCTCCATGCTTAGCTTTTCGTATTCGTAAGCGTGACTAAGTCCAAAGCTAAAGTCTTCGTTGGAGTAGTTGGCGTAGGTATAGACCTTATCGAAGCTTTTATATTTATGCGAGTAGGTAAAGCGGTTTCCGATATTTAATCCATTTGCAAAATACGCATCGATGCGGTGTTCTAAATCGTCGAACTCATGATCGTCGAAGTCATATCGCTGCTTGACGCTATGGCGTAAAAATTTACGTCCGTCTTCATTATAGAAAAACTGCGTCATACTTAAAGCTGCATTTTCGTGGGTGTATTCGTCACTAAGCTCACTTAAGAAGTTATCCTCCCAATAAAGCGAGTCTTGCAAGTTACCTAGCCGCGAGCGATCTACTGCGCCGCGAGCAAGGTCGTATTTATACTGATGATACTTTAAAATTCTATCCTCGATGTCGCCTTGCTGCCAGCTTGGAATTCTAAAATCCGCTCTCCAGCTCATCGTATGATACAAGCTATCGTAAGCCCTGGCTACGTCGGTGTAGAGCGAAAGCTCGGTGTATTGATTAGCGTAGAAAGTGCTTTTATCCTCGCCAAGATCTCCGTTTGCGTAGTAGAATTTATCGTGCCAATCGATATTGGTCATATACACTCGCTCGGTAAAGGCGAAATTTAAATAATCCGCCAGTAGCGGTGTGCTTATACTGATCGGCACGTCAAACTCGTATTGGCGAGCAGTCGCGCCCTCCCATCTGGTATAATTACGCGCCTTCGCATCAAGCGAATAGATCAAATTTGGCAGCCCCAAATCATTGCTAAATTTATGATATTGCAGCGTCGGAAGCTCTTGGACGGTATCTTCGTTGCGGAAAGTATTATCGGCGTTTAGCTTGCTCGTATCGATGTAGTAGCGTCCGTAAGCGCCGAAATAGTGCTCGTCGCCGGTCAAATAATAATTCAGCCGTGAAGTTACGAGCGAGTTATCCGCATCGTCGCTAAGGCCGCCCTTTTGTTTGAGATCGTAATACTCCAAATCGTTTAGCTGGGTAAAATCGATCCATAAATTTTCGCGCAGATCGCCGTCTAGCAGATAGGTCACAAGCTTGCTACGATCGTATTGCACTTCAAAGCCGTGATGGCGCTCGTTTTTGTATTCGAGGCGTTTTTGCGCCCGCGAGAAGTTATCGAAAACTCCACCTCTAATCTCGCCGTAAGAATACGGCGACTCCGTAAATCGAAATGTCCCGTATACGCCAAAGCCCCTGCGCGTGCGCACCTGTGGATCGAGCTGAAAATCCCAGCTATCGTAAGGCGCGAAATAGATCGGCTGCTTATAATAAATCCCCTCCTTACTGATATAACCGGCCTCGGGAGGCAGCAAGCCCGTACGGCGCGTGCGATCAGTCGGGAAGCCGAAATACGGCAGATAGAGCACCGGTACGTCGCCCACATAAAATCTCGGATTAAAAAGATGGAGGAATTTGCTCTCTTTATTTAGCATGCCGCTGCTAAATTTGATGCGCCAATCAGGATCGGTGACGTTGCAACTAGATACGCTGGAGCCCTCCACGCGGTAATACTCACTGTCGCTGCAGCTGGCGTCGTTTTGCATCCAAAGCTCGGAGTCCTTATCCATCATAAAATTTACATCGGCTTGCTGCTTATCGTTTTTCAGATCGATTTTGACATGCTGCGCACGCGTAGTCTCGCTGCTACCGCGCATCGCATTGACGTTGCCGAAAAGCTCGATAATGCCGTTTTGCTCGTCATAGGTAGCACGATCGGCGGTGATAAAGTAATCCTGCGAATACACCGTTACGTTGCCGCTCGCCTCCGTCAAAAAGCCGTTCTTCTCGACATTATCTGCTATAAGCTCGACGTCTTGGACCTTTGCACTCGCACTACTTGCTAAAAGAGCGCTAAAACTAAGCGCTAGAATTTTAAATTTTTTACTCTTTTTCAATCTCTACCACCAATGTTTTCGCCGCCATATCATGCAGGCTCTGTCGCGAGTTCGTAAAAAACGCCACCAAAAATCCCATATAAAATATCGTCTCGCTTATCACCCGAACCGCTGCGCGAATCGCCGCCGTAGCGATATCCATAGAGCTGCCGTCAACGCGGACGCAATAAATTTTAACCGCGAGCTTACCTAGCGACGCGCCGTACAGATAGACGAAAATCATATGATATAAAAATTTTATTATCGCGTAATGCAAAATAAATTTCGACGCGATCTTTTGTACCTCAAGATTGCTTCCGCTCTGCGCCGCTGCGACAAGCTCTGGCTCGTCGATAGCAAATAGCACGACCACAAAAAGCGTTACGCTCACAGCTTCGTCGATACTAAACGCGATTACGCGCTTGCTAAGCGAAGCGACGATCAAATTTTATCTCTTAAGGCTTGGTGCGCGATATCGCGCCTATACTGCGCGCCGCTAAATTTTATATTTTCGCACAGCGCATAAGCCGCATCGCGCGCCTGCTTTAAGCTCTGTGCGACGCCCACGCTTACCAAAACGCGCCCGCCGCTAGCGTAAATTTGCCTCTCCCGCTCGCTCACGCCCGCATAGCAGATATGCGCGCCCGCAGGAATTTCGCCGACCTCGATCAAAGCAGGCTGCGAAGAGCCGTAAGGGTAGCGCTCGCTAGCGATCACGACGCCCACCGCGAATCGCTCTTTTAAACTTATGCTGCTTAGCTTGCCTACGGCGGCGTTGTATAAAATTTCGCTCAAATTTCCGTCAATTAGCGGCATCAAAACCTCGCACTCAGGATCGCCGAAGCGGACGTTGTACTCCAGCACGTAAGGCTCGCCGCCCACGATCATAAGCCCCACGAACAGCACGCCGCAAAATGGCGCGCCCTGCTGTTTCATCCCTTTTAGCGTGGGTGCTACGATCTCGCTTTCTACTCTTTTTATCAGCGCGGCATCCGCTAGCGGGCTTGGCGCATAGGCTCCCATGCCGCCGGTGTTCGGGCCTAGATCGCCGTCAAGCAATTTTTTGTGATCCTGCGCTACGGGCAGGCTTACAAAATTCTCCCCGTCGCAAATCGCAAAAAAGCTCAGCTCGTAACCATCTAAAAACTCCTCCACGACGACGCGCTTGCCCGCTTCGCCGAAGCTTTCGCCGCTTAGCATATCCGCCGCGGCTTTTTTGGCTTCATCTTTGGAGTTTGCGATGATGACGCCCTTGCCTGCGCACAAGCCGTCCGCTTTGACCACTATGCGGCCGTTTAGAGTATCGATAAATTTTGAAATTTCGGATAGATCGTCGCTGCTTAGGAATTTTGCGGTTTTAATGTGATTTCGCGCCAGAAAGTCCTTCATATAGGCTTTAGAGCCCTCAAGCTTCGCCGCAGCAGCGCTGGGGCCAAATATCGCAAGACCTTGCGCTTTAAAAATATCCACGATACCTTTTGTAAGCGGCTCTTCGGCGCCTACGACGGTAAGGGCTACGTCGTTGTTTTTGGCAAAGAGCGCGAGTTCATTAAAATCTTTTAAATCTAAATTTTTACCGAACGCCTTTGTAGCGCCGTTTCCCGGAGCAAAATACAGATTTAAAACGTTTTTATCCTCGCGAAGTCTTAGCCCGATCGCGTATTCTCTACCGCCACCGCCAATTATTAGGATATTCAATGAAGCCTCCGTAACGTAAAAAACCCAAGTGAGCGTTGCGTAAAAAGAATCGGCTCAAACAAAGCCAATCTTGCAACTAGGAAAAATCTCTAGGTCGCAACCCGTAACTTTAAAAAAAGCTCGAGCCGAGCCGCGTCACACGGACCTCTCACGTCGTCGCTTATACAAATATGTTGAACCCTCATATAAAACGCTCTCGCTTCACCCAGGCTTGGGCAAAATTATAGTCAAAATTTGCTTAAACTATGGCAAAAGCGCCAGATCGACGCAGGATTTTATCGACCTTCTTTCGCAGATTATCGGCTCGCAAAACTCGCTCAAAAAGCTCGCCGTCGTCTTACCGATACAGATCGCCTTGTAGCTCCCGTCCCAGCCGAAATTTGCGGTAAAGCCGCGCACGTTTTTAGGAGAGGTAAAAATCAGCGTGCTGCCTTGCGGCGGCTTTGCAGCGGCAGGCAGGCTGAGAATGGAATTTTCGTAGGCGATCATGCTTTGCAGCCGCACGCCGGCGCTAGATAGAATTTGCTCCAACTTCGATACCGTCTCGCGTGCGCGCAGATACAGCGCGTATGCGCCTTGCAAGAACGGCGCGATCTCCGCGGCAAACTCATTTCCGTGCCCGTGCCGCGCCGTATAGATATCGCGAAATCCAAACTCGCGCGCAGCCGCAGCGCACGGCTCGCCGATAGCGTAAACGGGCGTATCTAAATCAGGCGAAATTTCATTAAATTTTATCGCCGCCACCGCATTTTTGGAGGTAAAAATTAGCGCGCTCGCCTGCGCAGGCAGGCTAAATTTGAGAAATTTTATCTCGCAGACCGCAAGCTGCCTCACCTGCGGATGATCAAATTTCGTATTAGACACCAGATATATCAAAACGCCCTCCATGTTTAAATTTGCTTGAGCCTCGCCCCTGCCTTCACGACGCGCAGAAACGAAAAAAATGCCGCTTCATTTGCTTTGATTAAATTCCATTCGCGCCTTATCGATTACGTGCACACCGTTTAACGCTTAAATTTACTTCGATTAAATTCCGCTCTCGAAAAATCCGATCCGCCGTCATTAATCTTTGAGTTTAAAATTTAATTCCGCTTTGCTCCGTCCTCGACGTCGATTAAAACCCGCCCGCAAAGTCTGCTCGCGCTTTTCAGTCGAGTTTAGGCAACCTAGCGGCGGCACGCTTTTTTAAAATTTTATCTCACTGCCTAAATTTGCAACCAAGCACTCCATTTTGCGCTGGCTCGGTATTTTAAATTTAACTTTATAACCTCAAGCGCCCGCTCTAAAGCTAGCTTAGAGTGCGCTATCATTTTTAAATTTGCGCAGTAATTACCTGCGGCGGGTGCTTAAAACACCGTCGCGAGGCCTGCTCTGCACGCAGCAGACGTATTACATAGCTCGCCGAATTTTAAAATTTAAAACCGCGGCTATGAAATTTCAAAGCTACGAGCGCTAAATTTTAAAATTTCGCCGTACTTAACCCCTTAAATTTACCCTTTCAGCCACTCGTTTAAAATTTCAATCTGCGCCATTACGCTCTCATTTGCCGTGCCTCCTTGCGACTTGCGCGCCTCCTTAGAAGCGTTTAGATCAAGAAATTTAACCGCATCGCCACCCAAGCTTTCATCCACGCTTGCAAGCTGCTGCGCATTTAGCTCGCTCAAATCTAGACCCAAATTTTCCGCATACGCCACGGCCTTGCCCGTGATGAAGTGCGCCCGGCGAAAGGGCACGTTTTTCTCCCGCACCAAAAAGTCGGCCAGATCGGTTGCCGTGAGGTGCCCGCGGCGCGTCATCGCTAGCATATTTTGCTCGTTAAATTTAGCCGTTTTTAGCATCTGTTTTAAAATTTCAAGGCTCGCAAGCGCGGTAGCGACGCTATCAAAAACGCCCTCCTTGTCCTCCTGCATGTCCTTGTTGTATGCTAGCGGCAAGCCCTTCATCACCGTTAGCAGCGCGACGAGATTGCCGTTTACGCGCCCCGTTTTGCCCCGTATGAGCTCGGCGACGTCGGGGTTTTTCTTCTGCGGCATGATCGAGCTGCCCGTGCTGTACGCGTCGCTGATCGTGATGAAGCCGAACTCCTGCGAGCTCCACAAGATTAGCTCCTCGCACAGGCGCGACGCATGCGTCATCAGCACGCTTACGTTAAACAAAATCTCCAGCGCAAAATCGCGGTCGCTGACACTATCCATCGCATTTGGCGTTACTCCCGCAAAACCTAGCTCTCGCGCGACCAGACCGCGGTTTATAGGGTGCGGCGTGCCGGCAAGCGCAGCCGAGCCCAGCGGGCAGAGGTTGTTTCGCTCGCGCGAGCTGGCAAAGCGCTCGTAGTCGCGGCGAAACATAAACGCGTAAGCCAGCAAGTGATAGGCAAGGCTCACTGGCTGAGCGTGCTGGAGGTGCGTGTAGCCGGGCATTAGCGTGCCTGTATGCTCGCTAGCTATATCTCGCAGAGCTTCTACTAGTTCGCGGATCTTTTCGGCGATTGCAGAGCCGCTTTTAAGCACGTAGAGGCGAAAATCAAGTGCGACCTGATCGTTTCTGCTACGCGCCGTGTGCAGCCTACCGCCAAGATCGCTTCCGATGAGCTCGCTTAGGCGCTTTTCGACCGCCATGTGGATGTCCTCGTCGGCGGTTTTAAACTCAAATTTACCGCTTTTTATCTCCTCGAATACGGCATCAAGCCCCGCGACGATCTTTTCGCTCTCGTCAGCCTTTAAAATCCCGCAGGCGCCGAGCATTCTTGCGTGAGCCTTGCTGCCTGCGATATCCTCCTGCCAAAGCGCCCTATCAAAGCCGATCGAGGCGTTGAACTCCTCCAAAAGCGCCGAGCTCGCCTCGCTAAAGCGCCCTTCCCACATTTTTTTCACGCTCGCTCCTTCGTTTAAATTTTCGGTGATTTTATAAAATTTTAAATCTCGCCGCACAAGATTTGCGGGCGAGAAAAAAGGCTAAAGCGCGGTAAATTTCTAAAAAATGCGCGTACCGCGCTTTCGCACTCGGTTTGGAATTTATTGCGCCTCAAGCTTAGCGCTTCAAAAGCGCTTGCTAGCTTATTCGATCCACTTTACTACGTCATCCATGCTACGGCGGATCTTTTGCGGCTGCGGGTTTACGCGGTAGCCGAAAGGTACGAGCAGCGCCACGCGGCGATCGTTCCAATCAATGCCTAAAATTTCATTTAGCGCCGCGCGATCGAAGCCCTCCATAGGGCAGCTGTCGATGCCGCGGCTTGCAGCCTCGTTCATCATCGCAAGTGCTGCGAACATGCACTGTGCGTGAGACCAATTAAATAACTCCTCATCGTCGTTGTGAAAATAACCGCTTAAAAAATCTTGATAAAATTTATGCCTGTCGCCGATATATTTAGGCGCTTCATCTTTTTTACGTGTAATCATTCGCTCGATATAATCACTCCCTAGCTTTATGTCCTTGATCTTTGCTAAAATCACGACCAGATGTGAGCAAGAGGTGATCTGCGGCTGATTCCACGATTTTTCGCGGATTTGCTCGCGCAGTGCCTTTTTTTGCACAACCAAAAAGTCCCATTGCTCTAGTCCCGTAGAACTAGGTGCCAAGATGCCTGCCTGCAAAATGGCGTCGAAATTGGCTTTACCGATCTTTTTATTCTCGTCAAAAATTTTGCACGCGTGGCGAAATTTCATAATCTCTAAATGCGTCATAGCCTCTCCTTAATTAGAATTTTTGTAGATTAAATATCCGCCATCTTTGCGTCTGATGCTGAGGTTGCCCTCATGCGAGCGCACGCCGATGCGGTAGTAGCCATCCTCTTTAGTGACATTAATATCGCTAAAGCCGCCGATATTTACAGCAAAGCTCGCGCCGCTAAGCGGGATCTCTTGGCGCCAAAACTCCGCTTCAAGCGCGCCCGAAGCATTTGCGTCGGAGCTTTTGAAATCGTCTGCGGTGATGAGCTGCACGCTGTCTTTGCGGATGACAAATTTTAATCCGTCGTCAAATTTAAGCGTCTCTAACGGCAGCTCCAGGCGCGGCGCGAAGCTAGGTGTGATACCACTTTGCGAGACCTGCTTTTGTAAATTTGGATCAGTCGAAGTAACCGAGACGTCCAGTGCCCTATGTAGCGCAGGTTTGGCGCTCGCGCTTAGCACGAAATCATCGTGCCAATCAATCGAGCGATTGATATCAACGATCTTTTCATGCAGAGCCCCGTCGTCGTCCCTATATCGCACGATCAGGCTTTCGATCGTAAGAGCGTCTGAAGGAAGCGCAAAGGTTTGCTGCGTGAAATTTTTAGGCGCGGGAATATTTTGCGGCGTGGCGGCGGAGCTTTGCGCCGGATTGGAATTTTGTGGAGCAGATTGCGCGTTTTGTTGCGCAGTGGAGTTTTGCACCGTAGAATTTTGAGCTGTAGAATTCTGTGCCGCTTTGAAATTTTGCACTATCGTAGAATTTGGCTCGCTTACTTCTGGCACGATCGGTAACTCATCAGGAGGCGGAAGCATCGCAACTGAAGGCTGCGCAGAAGAGTTCAGCTCCGTTTTTATAACCTGCGAAGGAGCGCCGATGCCAGCTTTGGGCACAGAAGCTTTTTTTTCGGTCTGCGAGAGCTGTGCGCTCACAGCTTTTTTGGCGGCGCTTGCTTTGACGCTGGAATTTGCTTCTGCGGCGCTTTTTTGCATTGCTACGGTAGGGCTTTTAGATGTTTCAGGTTTCATTACAGCTTGCTTTTTAGCGTTTGGGCTTTGCGCACCTGTTTTTGGGTCTTTAATCGCCAAATCGGTAGAATTTTGCTCTTTTACCACGACGATGCTGGATTTCGTAGCGTTTGAATTTACGCCATTTAAATTCTCTGCGTTTAAAAAAGCGCAGAGACCCAAAATTAGCAAAAAAATTTTTCTCATTTTTTAAGGTCCGGATCGAGCGAGCGACGCTCTAAATAAAGCTTTTGCAGTTCGGCGTTTTCCTCTTTTAGCCGCTCGACGTCGGTGAATAAAAACGCCTTTTCTTTTTGCAGCTGGCGCAGCACCTCAAACGATCGCTTGCCAAATAGCACATCACCCACAAAGATGCCCGCAAAAACGACGCAGACGATCAGCGCAAGAGCTGCAAAAATCTGCTTAAGCGGTGAAAACGGATTGATAAAATTCAGCCGTTCTTTTAAATTTTTACGCTTTTTTAAAGCTTTTTTAGCGGCAGGATCTGCGTTTTGCGGCGCAAAAGAAAATCCTTGCGTGGCAGGATTTATGTCTTGCGCCGCAAAGCTCGTGCCTTGAGAGCCGCGCTCTACGCTCTGAGCCGCAAAATCCGCGTCGTTTGGGAAGTGGTTTTCTTTAGCGTATAACTCTGCATTCTTTAAATCGCCGCCCCCAATAAATTCCGCGCTGTAAAAGCCCGCGTCTGCTTGCACGCTACCTTCGTAGTTTCCGCTTGTAGTAGAGCTTTTGCTGCTTAAATTAGAGCCGCCGCCTCCGGCATCAGAGGCAGAGCCTGTTTCGTCTACGCCGTGTGAGGTTCCATTGCGATTTTTGCAGAAGCCAGCCCCTACCTCGCTAAAGCCTCCGCTAAAATTTTCATCGCTACAAAATTCACCATCGTCAAAAAAATCGTCCTCGTCAAAGTCTATGTCTGAATATCTGCCTTGCGTGTCCGTATAATCCGCTCCGTCCGCATAGGTGCGTTGTGCACCGCCTTTTAAGCCCCGCTTGGACCTTTTTTTAAAAAACATTTTAAATTCGGCTTCCTAAAAACTCGTCCGTCTCGCGCTCGATCTCAAGCAGGCGGTTGTATTTGGCGTTGCGTTCGCTTCTTGAGGTCGCGCCCGTTTTGATTTGGCCCGTATTCATCGCAACGGCGAAGTCCGCGATAAAGCTATCCTCACTCTCGCCGCTTCTGTGGCTCATCACGCAGCGGTAGCCTTTGCGCTGAGCTAGGCGGATCGTCTGCATAGTTTGGCTGACGGTACCGATTTGATTTGGCTTGATCAAAATCGCGTTACCTACGCCTTTGGCGATGCCTTCGCGTAAAATTTTCTCATTCGTTACAAATAGATCGTCGCCCACAAGCTGCACTTTAGAGCCAAGCTTGCTAGTTAGCTTCGCCCAGCCCGCCCAGTCGTCCTCGCTTAGGCCGTCTTCGATCGAAAATATCGGGTACTTCTCGCAAAGCTGCGCGTATCGCTCTATCAGCTCTTCGCTGCTAAATTCCTTACCTTCTAGCTTATATTTGCCGTTTTCGTACAGCTCGCTGGCTGCGACGTCAAGGGCTAGCTTGATCTGCTCGCCGGCCTTGTAGCCTGCTTTTTCGATAGCTTGCATGATTAGTTTGATCGGCTCTTCGTTATCGTTTAAATTCGGCGCAAATCCGCCCTCGTCGCCTACCGCCGTGCTGTGACCGGCTGCGTTTAGAAGGCCTTTTAGCGTGTGGTAAATTTCGGTCGCCGCTCGCAGCGCGTCGCTAAATTTATCAAATCCAAACGGCATAATCATAAATTCTTGAAAATCCACGCTGTTGTTCGCGTGCGCGCCGCCGTTAATGATATTAAACATCGGCACGGGCAGTACGCTAGCGTTTGCGCCGCCAAGGTAGCGATATAAAGGCACGTCAAGGCTTTTAGCCGCCGCGCGCGCTACCGCCATAGATACGCCAAGCACCGCATTTGCGCCCAAATTTGAGTAGTTATCCGTGCCGTCAAGCTCGCGCATCTCATCATCAAGCGCCTTTTGATCAAAGGCATCCAGCCCGATCACGGCCTCAGCGATCTGCGAATTTACGTTTTCTACCGCCTTTAGCACGCCCTTGCCGCAGTATCTATCGCCCCCGTCGCGAAGCTCCAGCGCCTCGCGTTTGCCCGTGCTTGCGCCGCTTGGCACTATCGCGCTTGCTACGGTGCCGTCGCTTAGAGCCACGGTTGCTTTCACGGTCGGGTTGCCACGGCTGTCAAGTACTTCTATCGCATAAACATCTTCGATATAAATCATCATTCATCTCCACTTTGTAAATTTTCTTCATCGTCCGCGTCTGCGCTGAAATTTACGCTACCCATCTGCTCGCGTATTTTAGCGGTGATCTCTTCGGCGACAGCAGGGTTATTCTCTAGATAAATTTTAGCGTTTTCGCGCCCTTGACCAAGCTTCGTATCGCCGTAGCTGAACCACGCACCGCTTTTATCGATGATATCGAGCTTGACGCCGTAATCGATCAGCTCGCCCACTTTGCTGATGCCCTTGCCGAACATTATGTCAAATTCCGCGATCTTAAACGGCGGCGCCACCTTGTTTTTCACGACCTTGACTTTGGCGCGGTTGCCGATGCTCTCTTCGTTTTGTTTCAAAGTGGCGATCTTGCGTATGTCGATGCGCACCGAAGCGTAAAATTTAAGCGCATTTCCGCCAGTCGTCGTCTCAGGTGTGCCGTAGCCCATCGCGCCGATCTTCATACGGATTTGGTTGATAAAGATCACCGTCGTATTCATCTTATGCACGACGCCGGCGAGCTTGCGCAGCGCTTGGCTCATAAGTCGCGCCTGAAGCCCCACGTGCTGATCGCCCATGTCGCCCTCGATCTCGTTTTTCGGCGTGAGCGCGGCGACGCTATCAACGACGATAAGATCGATCGCGCCGCTTTTTGCTAGGGTTTCTACGATGTCAAGCGCCTGCTCGCCGAAGTCGGGCTGAGAGACGTAGAGATTGTCGGTATCGACGCCTAAATTTGAAGCGTATTTGACGTCCAGCGCGTGCTCGGCGTCCACGAATGCGCAAATTCCGCCCGCCTTTTGGCACTCCGCGATGATGTGAAGCGTAAGCGTCGTCTTACCCGAGCTCTCAGGCCCGTAAACCTCGATGATACGCCCCTTCGGCACGCCGCCGATGCCAAGCGCGATGTCAAGCCCTACAGAGCCCGTAGAGATGGCGTCTATCGGCTCGACCTGCTTATCGCCCAGCCGCACCAGCGTGCCCTTGCCGAAAGCTTTGTCAATCGATTTTAGCGCCGCATCCAGCGTCTTTTTCTTTCCCTCGTCCATGTTTTTCCTTAAAAATAAATTCGCTTGATTTTACCAAATTTGAAATGAATTTTTGATTATTCGCTCAAATTCGGCGCGGCATTCGGAATTTGAAATTTTTAAGGAGCGCAAAAGTTCTGCGCGGCAAGCGGAGAGCATTAAATTTAGCCTTTTAAACAGGCTCTGTTTTTCACGTTTTTCTTTAGAAATTCCACATTTTTATGAGGGTTGTAGCAAAATTTCACTATAATTTCGCAACATTTTGAAATTAGGCCGCGCGCGAAATTTAAAGCGGAGCAAAAAGGATTAAATTTGAAGATTTTTAAGCATATAAACGTCGCCCACTCGCCCGACGCCGACGATATTTTTATGTATAAGGCGATTGATTTCGGCTGGGTGAGTTCAAAAAATCTAAAATTTAGCGCCACCGCGCTTGATATCCAGACGCTAAACGACGAGGCGCTAAAGGGCACCTATGAGGCCACGGCGATTAGCTTCGCGCTATATCCTCTTATCTGCGACGAATACGCGCTTTTGCGCACGGCGGTGAGCTTCGGCGAGGGTTATGGGCCAAAGCTGGTTAAGAAAAAGGGCGCGGTTTTAAAGCGAAATTTCAAAGTCGCGCTAAGCGGTAAACACACGACCAATGCCCTGCTTTTTCGCATGGCCTACCCACAGGCGCGCATAGTTTATAAAAATTTTCTCGACATCGAGGGCGCGGTTTTAAGCGGCGAGGTAGACGCAGGAGTGCTGATACATGAAAGCATTTTGGACTTTTCGGACGAGCTTTGCGTGGAGCGCGAGATCTGGGATATCTGGAGCGAGCTAGCGGGCGAAAATCTGCCGTTGCCGCTAGGAGGTATGGCGGTTCGCCGTAGCCTACCGATAACGGACGCCACCGAGTGCGAGCGCGTGCTAACGGAGGGCGTGCGTATCGCCACCGCGCATAAGCCCTTTTTGTCGCACATGCTGATGGAGCGAAATTTGATCCGCGTGGACGACGCAAAGCTCGAAAAATATCTGAGCCTTTATGCCAACGAAGCCTCGATCGAGCTTTCGCAGGTACAGATAAGGGCGGTAGATAGGCTGTTTGAGCTTGGTTACGAGCGCGGATTTTACCCTGCGCCGCTTAGCGCGCAGGAGAATTTTATCCCGCGCGAATATAACGAGATCCGTTTTGCGGACTGCGGCGGGCAAAACCCGATGTAAAGCCGGGCGAGGTTAAAATTTTAGATTAAATTTTTGGCTCTTGTTTCGGGTGAATTTTGCTCGGAATGAAATCGTGTTTTGGCTAAATTTCTCGTCGTTAAGCGGAGTGACTTGGCTAAATTTTGCTTCGGCGCAAAAGCGGGCGCGCAAGGTAGAATTTTACCCGCTCTTGCCATTGCAGTGCTGTGCCGTAGTTTTTGAAATTTAGCCGCGGAGCATAGAGAGTTTAAAATTTAGCGCAAATTTAACGCTGAGCTCGCCGCGGATTTTGCCGCCAAGCTGTGCCAATCGACCGCGCTGTAGCGTTATTATCGCCGTGCAATCTGTAGCTGCGCCTTAAATTTACGGCTACGCAGCGATGAAATTTTACGCGTGGAAGCATATTGCGCGACTGTGTTTTGTGCCGCAGGGTGCGAGTTGCGGTGCGATGTAGCGCGCTGCTGAAAACATATCGAAAGCGAGATAAATTCAATCGCGCTGGCGGCGCTAAATTTTGAAATAGCGTTTGCGTCTCGCACCGCACCTCGCGGCGGTATCGCTAAATTTTAAAACGATACGGGGCGAGCGGCAAGCGCAAAATTTAGAAATGAAATTTAAAAGGCAAAATTTTGAAAACAAAGCAGATAGATTTTAGCAAATACACCTCCGTGCGCATCGGCGGGAGCTTTGCGGTGCAAATTTTAAAAGACGATACCGATTTTGCAGAGTTTGAGAGCATAGCGGGGGGCGCGATCATCGGCGGTGGCAACAATCTGCTCATCTCGCCCGCGCCGCCGCACCTTGCGATGCTAAGCGAGGAGTTCGATCGTATAAGTTTAAGTGGCGATGTCCTTAGCATCGGGGCTGCGACGAAGTCGGGCAAAATTTACAACTTCGCCAAAAAGCAGGGCCTCGGCGGCTTTGAGTTTTTGCGAAACATCCCGGGCACGCTCGGCGGGCTAATCAAAATGAACGCGGGGCTCGCCGGCGCTAGCATCAGCGATAGCCTGCTTGCCGTGCGCCTAACTCGCGGCTGGGTGGAGCGCGAGCGGATAAGCTTCGGCTACCGAAGAAGCGGGATCGAGGAGCCGATTTTGGGCGCCGAGTTTAAAATTTCACGCGGCTTTGATGCCGAACTCGCCGCGGATTTCACCGCCAAACGCGCCAATCAGCCAAAGGGAGCTAGCTTTGGAAGCTGCTTTAAAAACCCGCCTGGCGATGCCGCGGGTAGGCTGATCGAAGCGGCGGGATTAAAAGGCTACAGGGTCGGCGGCGCGAAATTTAGCGAGCAGCACGCCAATTTCATCATAAATTTCGGAGGCGCGAGCTTTGAGGATATGATGAGCCTGATAGATCTCGCTCGCGAGCGGGTTTTGCAGCGCTTCGGCGTCGCGCTTGAGCTAGAGGTTAAAATTTTATAGTTCAGGCGCGGACTTCGCAGGCTAAGGCGGTGAGCAGCGTTACGAGCGAGCCTCTGCGCACGGCGACGGCGAGGAGGTAAAAAGCTGTGTTTATAACGAATGCGGCGTGCTTGCGGGCGGCTTTTGCCTAAGAGCGTTTATTGTGGCGGTCTATATATTTTAACCCCTATCTTTTGGTATTGCTCGGGCGCAAGTCCGACCTTATTAAATTTTATCGCTCTTTTGCTTTTGCAAGCAAACCGCCTACTTGATCGTTCGCATCTGCTAACGGCGTAAATTCACACTATTTAGCTAAATTTTTGATATAATCTCCCGCTTTAAAAGCTAAAATTCAAAGGAAAAACATGAAATTTATTTCTCACAAAATTTTAAAAAGCGCGGTTTTGCTGGCGGCATTGGGATCTTTTGCGACTTGCGGCGCCGAGATGCAGCAGCCTAGCGGCTACGCTATAAGCGGCGCAGCGCTATCGGCGATAGAGGAGGACAATAGGGCGAAAGAAAATTATCTAGTCATTGATGTTAGAAGTGCAGATGAGTACGCTGCAGGCCACATAAAGCACGCGATCAACATCCCTCTTGGAGAGCTGGAAAGCAGGCTGGACGAGATAAACGCCTATAAAGATAAAAACGTCGTGCTTTATTGCAATACGGGCAATCGCAGCAGCAAGGCGCTTGATCTGCTTAAACAAAAAGGCTTCAGTGTGCTTATGAATGCGACTGGCGTGAAGCAGTACGACTATGAGCTGTATAAAGTCGGCAGCATAAACGCGGAGGGGTTTTTGAAAATAGCAAATGATCCGAACGTGCTGATCATCGACGCTAGGCAGAAGCAAGACTACGACGCGGGGCATATGAAAGGCGCGATAAATATTCCTGACGGCGAGCCTTTAGAAAACTACAAGGACGTGCTTAAGGCCAATAAAGACAAAAAGATGATCACGCACTGCTACAGCGGCAACCGCAGCGCCAAGCTCGCCAAAGCCCTAAACGAGCGAGGCTACAACGTCACAAATCTACTTGACGGCACGAAAGAGTATAATTACGAGCTGGTGAAGTAAATCGAGATTGGCTCTTGAGGTAAAATTTTACGACCATTTTTTGTATTCGCCGCGTCTTTATAAAATGCAGCTTCGCGGCACCCGATAAGACAGGCGCCGCTAAATTTGAAATTATTTGCTCCGCCTGCTCATTTGGCGCCTACTTTGCATAAAATTTGTCTTTGATGTAGGGCGTAAATTTTAAATTCTCCATACCGAGGCGGTAATAGCGCTTGGGAGTTTAGCTCCTTTTAGAGGAATTTTTAAAATTTAAATCATAAAGCTGTAGCGGGAAAGCAGGTATTTAGAGCTGAAAAAATAGAAATTTACAAGCTAGCGCGGGTTTTGTGGGATGTAAAAGTGAAACGGACTCTATAAAAGTTGCGTGAATTTTAAATACAGACGAATCGCTTAAAAATTTTATTTCCGAAAATGGAATTTCGCGCTAGTAGTGCGTGCGTTTTAAATAGCCTCACAAATCCCGATAAAATTTGCGCTTTAGGAGAGGCAAGCAAAGTCAAAGCCGAATTCTAAAAGCAAATTAAGCCCGCAATGTATTTTTTCACTCCGTCATTACAATAAAACGAATTTCAAGCGGAAGTCAAACGCAAGAATCAAATTCTGCACGAAATTTTATTCAACCAAGAATTCCTTCTTATCGATTGTGCCGTGATAAAAAATCTCGAGCGTATCGTCAAAGGTCTTATCCAAAAATCCGTCTTTTTTTAGTCCCGCTAAAGATGTATTGATTAGCTCTAGCAGCGCATTATTGCCCTTCTGTACGGCGATTGCGTTGTAAGTTTGCTTACCTAGACCATCCAAAACAACCTGCGTTTTATTATCGATGATCGCGTATGCGTGCAGGATTAGATTATCATCGACATGTACGGCGTTTTTCGCCCTCTTGAAAGCGCGGTAGCATTTAGCCGAACTGGCGCAAAAGTTTAAATTCTTCTTAAAGCCCGCTTTGCGTAAGAAATTGTGAATAGGAGAGTGTTTGATGACGAAAATCCTCTTTTTGCGCAGCTGATCGAAGCTCGTGACATTCTCGTCTTTTTTGGCTAGCACACCTACCTGCACCTTAAAATAAGGCTCCGAAAAATCTACTTTTTTCGCTCGCGCGGGCGTCGGAGTAAAGGTCGCAATCACCATATCCGCTTCATTGCGCTGTAAAGCGCTAATGCGTCTTGAAGCCGTGATCGGGATAAATTTTACCTTGCCGGGATTATCGCCGAAAATCTCCTTGCCGAGCTTTTCGCCAAGAGCAATCTCAAATCCCCTGTATTTGCCGTCTACGAGCGCACTAAACGGCGGCTGATCGTTATATACACCGATGCGAACGAGCCTATCTTTTTTGATCTGATCCAAAGAATTTGCAGATAGAAAACCAAGTAGCAGAGCCGCCAAAACAAATACTTTCATTTGCTCCCCTTTTAGTTGAAATAAGGCGCAATTATAATAAAAAGAAATTATAGCCAGCTAAAATTCTGCGATTTATGGCGCATTTTCATCTAAATTTATAAAAAGATGGAATTCATGGAGAAAATTCTATGCCCAATTTACAAACGAAATCTCATAAAAAACTTACACGAGCGAAATAAAAAGCTCTTTTAATTAAATTTTATAGACAAAATTTACGGATGAATTTCACGCTAGAAAACCTTATCAAAATTTACGATATTCTTAAAAGCAAACGGCGAAATTCTACGCAGATTTAGCGTCTAATTGCGAATTTAACTAAGGGGCGAAATTTAGCACTGCATCAATTATACAGAAGCCAAGCTCTTAAAATTTCGTAAAGACTAAGCCAAGATGCAAACTTGGCAGTAACAACCTTAGATCGGCATTACACGGATGTTCGGGCTAAGGTTTTCTTGCAAAACATTTTCGATCGCGTATAATGTGCCGCTCGCACCACTGGCGCAGCCGCTACAAGCGCCTAGGTAGCGGATATATATGTCCGTTTTGCCGTCGTCTGCAGGCCTGATGTCGATGACGTCGAGATTGCCGCCGTCCATCTGAAGCATCGGGCGGATATCCTCGTCAAGCACCCCTTCGACCGCTTTAAATTTACCGATCAAATTTAGCTGCTCAAAGCTCATCTCGGCTCCCGCTTTCGCGCTAGTAGCGGCACTCGCCTCGGCTTGAGCTTGAAGTCTCTCTCTCTCCATCTCCTCTCTGGTTTGCTTTAAAATATCGACCAGATAGTAATCCTTCTCCTCGTGTCCGCCAGGGCGCACGCAGGATTTGCAAAACGCGCCCGCTTTGGTGTATTGCGTGATCTCCTCGACCGTGTGAAGGTCGTTTAGGCGGATCACCTCTTTGATCGTACCGAGGCTCACGCGCGCGCAGTCGCACACGATGATTTCGTCCTCAAAATGCGCGGGATCGACGCCCTTGTAATTCGCAGCAGCCTGCTTGATGACGTCGTATGCCATTACCGAGCAGTGCATCTTTTGCGGCGGTACGGCGGGCTCATCAGGGTTATCGCGCATCGCGTGCTCTACGTCTAAATTTGTAATCTTTACCGCTTGATCGACGGTCTTTCCGATGCAAAGCTCAGCCATCGTGTCCGAACTCGCAATCGCCGTGCCGCAGCCGAAGCTTTTAAATTTAGCGTCTAAAATTCTATCGGTTTTAGGATCTATCAACCAATATAGCCGCACCGCATCGCCGCAGCTCTCGGCGCCGAAGTCCGCGACCACTAGCTTACCGCCTCTAGCCTTCGCTTCCTCCTCGGTGATCTCACCCATATAGCGAGGATTGTTCATGCGATCCTGCACTTTTTGCGAGTACTGCTCCCAGATCGAGCCGTTTATCAAACTATTTTTTGCCATTTTTTATCCTTTATTTCTTCTCATAACCTTGCGGTGCGTAAGCAAACGTGCTTGAAATCCCGCGCAAACGGGCGATAGCTTTACCAATATGTTCGATCGCGTAATCGATCTCTGCCTCCGTCGTAAAGCGCGATAACGAAAGCCTTAGCGCCGTATGCGCCAGCTCCTTATCCGCGCCGATTGCTTCCATTATTGGGTTATTCTCAAGCGCCTCGCTCGCACATGCAGAACCCGTAGAAGCGGCTATGCCCGCTTTATTTAGATCCCACAGCATCGCCTCTCCCTCGACGCCTTGGATTGAGGCAAGAATGGTGTTTGGCACGCGAATGCTGCGGTCGCCCACGACGCTTACGTTTGGAATTTGTAAAAGCGCATCCTCCAGCTTATCGCGAAGTCTGCTTACCTGCGTGCGCTCAAAATCCATAAATTTATTCGCTAGCTCCAAAGCCTTACCGAGCCCCACGATGCCCGCGACGTTTAGCGTGCCGCTGCGGCGTCCGCCCATCTGCTCGCCGCCGTGAAGTAGGCTCGTAAGCGGCTTACTATCTTTTATGTAGAGTGCGCCGACGCCCTTTGGAGCGTGAAATTTATGCCCGGATAGGCTTAAAAAATCCACATCCGCATCGCGCACGTTCACCTTTATCTTACCTATCGCTTGCACCGCGTCGGCATGATATAGCGCGCCATGCTCGTGTGCGATTTGTGCGATTTTTTTTACGGGGAAGATAGTGCCGGTTTCGTTATTTGCCCACATCACGCTAACAAGCGCGGTTTTGTCGTTGATCTTTTCGCTAAGCTCGTCAAGATCGATCAAGCCGTTTTTATCGACGCCCAGGCGCGTGATCTTTACGCCGCAAATTTTTTCTAAAAAAGCACAGGTTGCGCTGATTGCGGGGTGCTCGACGGAGCTTATGACGATATTATCCTTCTCGCCGGTTAGAATTTTATCGTAGTAAATTCCTTTTAAAACCCAGTTATTGCTCTCGGTCGCACAGCTCGTGATGACGATATCGTCCGCATCCGCAGCTCCGAGTCCTGCATAGAGCCTATCCATCGCGGCTCTTAGCGCGGGGTGAGTCTCGCTGCCGAAGCTGTGAAGGGAGTTTGGGTTGCCGTATTTATCGCAAAAAAACGGCTTCATCTCATCAAAAACTTCGGGATCGACCATCGTAGTGGCGTTATTATCTAAATAAACGCGCTGCATAAAATTCCTTTCTAAAATTTGTCTGAAATTTAATCAGACAATTTCGCTCTTTTATCAATTTCGCACGATAATATAACATAATTGCTAAATTTTTCTTTAACGCCTGACGTTTTAAAAACCGAAAGTTTTCGGAGAATTTATTAGATCGAAAAATTCCTTACGCGTGTCGTTTCGGCTGATAAAAAGCCCCCTAAGTGCCGACGTAGTCGTGGTCGAGTTGATCTTTTGCACGCCGCGCATCTCCATGCACATGTGCCGCGCCTGCAGCACCACGCCCACGCCGAGCGGATGGATTACCTCTTGGATTGCGCTTGCGATCTGCTCGGTAAGCTGCTCTTGGATCTGCAGCCTGCGCGCGAAAATATTTACCATACGCGGAATTTTACTAAGCCCCACGACCTTTTTATTCGGTATGTACGCGACGTGTGCGCGCCCGATGATCGGCAGCAGATGGTGCTCGCAGAGACTATAAAATTCTATATCTTTTATCAGAACCATCTCGTTGTTGCTGCTCTCAAACAGCGCGTCGTTTAAAATTTCTTTTGGATCCAGCTCGTAGCCACTAGTTAGAAACTCATAGGCTTTAGCTACGCGCCCCGGCGTCTTCGCAAGCCCGTCGCGCTTCGGATCCTCGCCTAAAATTTCAAGCATCTGCGACACGCAGCTTTCAAATTTAGCTCGGCTTTTTTCGTCCATTTTTAGCAATTCCTTAAAATCGATGCGCGATATTACTCAAAAACGCCTTTTATAACGCTGATAAATTTTAAAATTCCGCGCGAAATTTTATCAATCTCATTATGTTAATGATAATATATTTAAATTTAAGAAATTTTTGTTTAAAATCCGCCGTTTCGATAAGCTTTATCTACAAGGAGTTCGGTAATGAAATTTAAGATGAGTTTTGGTGCGGCTTTGGCGCTTTTTTCCTTTGCTTGCGCCGAACAAAACGCCGCAGCAAATTCCGCCTCGGGCGAAAACCTAGGCGATATCGAGGTCGTAGAATGGGCGAATAACGACGACGGTTACCGCGCCGTACGCAGCGAGATCGGCAAGACGACTAAGAGAATTTTAGAAATTCCGCAGACCGTAAACGTCGTAACGCAGCAGCATCTAAAGGACAAAAAGCCAGACACCCTAGCCGAATCGCTGCAAAACGTAAGCGGCATAAGCTATGCAAATACGACGGGAAATATTTTCGATGCGATCATCAAGCGTGGCTTCGGCGAGGGTCGCGACGGCTCGATTATGCGCAACGGCGTACCGGGCGCCGTGATACACAACTACAATAAAACTATTCAATCCGTCGAGGTTCTAAAAGGGCCCGCGAGCATGCTCTACGGCGCGCAGCAACCGGGCGGCGTCATAAACATGGTAACCAAAAAGCCGCAGTATGAGTTTATAAATGAACTTTAGGGCGGGCTAGGCAACCGCAACTATTGGGACGCAGGATTTGATACTGCGGGACCGATCGTAGATAGCGGCTTTGCGTATAGATTTATATTCGATTACTACGCGAAGGATTATTGGCGAAATTTCGGCGGTATAAAAAACACGCTCTTTGCGCCGTCGCTTGCGTATCAAGGAGACGATTATTCGATAAACTTAGGCTACACCCATAGCCGCTCTACCGATCCTGTGGATCGCGGCGCGTTTTTGGTGCCGAGTACGGGTAAAATTTACGGCAGCGGCAAAGTCCGCTTCGACGAGCCGGTAAATAAACTACAAAGCAAGCTCGATACGGTTGATTTCGGCTTTGAGAAGGAATTTAACGAGGATTGGATATTAAAAGGCGCTTACGCTTTCTCGCGCAGCAAGCACGAATACGGCTACGTCCGTCCGAACAATCCATTCACGCCCCAAGGCCTTACCGGCACGACGCGATCGTATAACTACTACGATAATTTCATACACCGCACGCACGCAGCAAGCGTCACGCTAAACGGCAAATTTGAAACGGGTCCGCTTAAGCACGACGTTCTTTTCGGCACGGATTACAAAAACTACTACAGATACCGTCCGGGCGCGCTAAAAGGCACCGCAGGACGCATCAATATGCTTACCGGACAGACCGCTTCGGGCGCCGTCTTAACGAACGATAGAGAGCCAAAAATACAATATCAAAAACTAAGAACGATCGGACTTTACACGCAAGATAATATAAATTTAACCGACGAGTTGATACTTTCTTTGGGCGTGCGTAGGGAATTTTACGATCAAGTAGCCAAACAAAGCTGGCGAGGACCGAACAGCACCGATCAGAAAAAGGCTGCTACGACCTATCAGGGCGGGCTTTTGTACCTGTTAAGTCCGCAGTGGTCGGTATATACTAACTACGCACAAAGCTTCACGCCGCAGATGTCCATAGGCGAGGCGATAGGCGGCGATCTAAAGCCGGAGGAAGGCAAATCTTTGGAGTTCGGCACTAAATTTCAAAACGATCGCGTCACTGCAGGCGCGGCGGTGTTTAATATCGATAAAAGAAACATCCTGCGAACGGTAAATAATATAAGCGAGACGATCGGCAAGGCCCGCTCGCGAGGATTTGAGCTCGATATAAACGGGCGCGTGACGCAGGGGCTTAGCATGTCGGCGAGCTACGCATACACCAAAACGAGGGTGCGCGAGGACGACGGCGCTTTTGCGGTGCTAATCGGCAAACCGCTGGAAGCGACGCCGAAGCACCAAGCAAGCCTATTTGCCAACTACGATTTCGCACATCTAGGCGCAAAGGGGCTTAGGCTCGGCGGCGGCGCGCGATATTTCGGCTCGTGGTACACCTACTATATGCGTACGAACCTACCGAACGTGCCCGCAGGAACGGCGTTTAAGCTGCCTCACGCCGTAGTTTATGACGCCTTCGTGAGCTACGATACTAAAATTTCGGGCTATGATACGAATTTTTCGTTCAATGTCAAAAATTTGACCGACAAAAAATACTATACCTCATCCTCAACCGGCACAACCACGAGCGTGATACCTATTCAAATGGGCTACGCGCGGCAGTTTATGTTTAACGTATCGGTAAAATTTTAACCTCAAGCCTGCTTTAAATTTTAAGGCAGGCTTTTAAAATTTTAAAATTTTGATAAATACAAACCGCTTAGGCTCGGCAAATTTTAGGAATTTATACTTTAAATAAGAAATTTTTTGATATATTATTCGCTATTTTTAAATTTTCTAAAGGAATTTTATGGAAGTAAAAGCAAAAATGAAAGACGCCGCAAATGCGGTAGCTGCGAGCAAGATCGAAGCAAAGCAGATCGCAGCCAAAGTAGAAGAGCTAGCCAAAAAGGCCTCCAAGCAGCTAAGAATCGACGGATTCAGACAGGGTAAAGTGCCTACCGCGGTGGTTTTGAAGCGATACGGCAAGCAGCTTGAGGGCGATGCAAAGCAGGAGCTTCTTAAAAATATGATCGACGAGTCTCTTAAAATTTTAAAGAAAAAACAAGATGAAATTTTATCCGAGCCGGTCTTTTCTAAATTTGATGAAAAAAACGGCGATATCGATGTGGAGATCGAAATTTCTTTCAGACCAGAAGTTAGCGTAGAAGGGTACGAGGAGCTGATTCCTAAGTTTAGCAGCCCGCGAGTTACTCAAAAAGAGATCGACGAGAAAGTAGCGGAATTTTTGCAGATGATCGCTCCGCTTTCTAAAACCAACAAAAAAATTCTAGCCAAAGACGATTTTGCAAAATTCGACTTCGAAGGCTTCGTGGATGGCAAGCCATTCGACGGCGGCAAGGCGCAGGATTACGTCCTTCAGATCGGATCAAATCAATTCATCCCTGGCTTTGAAGACGGAATGATCGGGCTTAGAGTGGGTGAGGAACGCGACGTAGCGGTTAAATTTCCGCAAGATTACGGCGCGAAAAGCTTAGCCGGCAAGGACGCGATCTTTAAAGTCAAGCTTCACGAAATTCAGGCTAAAAAGCCTGCCAAAGAGCTCGGCGAGGAGGAGCTAAAACAAGCGCTTCCGGGCGAGAAAGAGCCGAGCAAGGAGAAATTTGAAGCGCGCATCAAAGAGCGCATCAAAAACGATAAGCTTCAAAAGCTGATAAACGAGGATCTAAAGCCTAAATTTGCCGACGCGCTCGCCGAGAAATTTAACTTCGCGCTTCCAAAAGCGATTGTCGAGCAGGAGATAAATTTACAGTTTAACAACGCCTGGAGCGGCTTTTCAAAAGAGCAGATCGAGGAATTTAAAAACAACAAAGACGCCCTGGATAAAAAGCGCGAAGAGTTTAGAAAGGCTGCCGAAAACAGCGTCAAACTGACATTCCTAATCGACGAGCTAGCCAAAAAACGCAATATCGATGTGAGCGATCAGGAGCTCGTCCAAGCGGTCTATATGGAGGCCTATACCTACGGCGCAAACCCGAAAGAGCACCTAGATAGGTACCGCAACAACGGCATGCTGCCGGCCGTTAAAATGGCGCTAATCGAGGAGAAGCTATTTAACGATATTTTCTCCAAACAAGGCAAAAAAGAAGAGAAGGGCGAATAGATGGTGATTCCTTACGTTATCGAACAAACTAGTCGCGGAGAGCGCAGCTACGACATCTACTCGAGGCTGCTAAAAGATCGTATCGTAATGCTTAGCGGCGAGATCGACGACGCGGTAGCAAGCTCGATCGTCGCGCAGCTTCTGTTTTTGGAGGCGGAGGATCCGGATAAGGATATCTATCTATATATCAACTCCCCTGGCGGCGTGGTTACGAGCGGATTTAGCATTTATGATACGATGAATTACATCAAGCCCGACGTAAGCACGATCTGTATCGGTCAAGCGGCATCGATGGGGGCGTTTTTGCTAAGCTGCGGAGCCAAAGGTAAACGCTACGCGCTTCCAAACTCGCGCATAATGATCCACCAGCCCCTCGGCGGCGCGCAAGGCCAAGCTACCGACATCGAGATCCAAGCCAAAGAAATTTTACGAATGAAAGAAATTTTAAATGGCATCCTTTCGCAAAATTCCGGCAAAGATCTCGCGCAGGTCGAAAAAGACACCGATCGCGACTTTTTCATGAGCGCCGAGGATGCCGTACAATACGGCTTGATCGATCAAGTACTTCAAAAGAGCTTTAAATAGATGATCCTGAACGTCCTTACCTATCCGAATAAAAAGCTATATCAAAGATCGATCGAAGTCGTGAAATTCGACGCGGCGCTGGGCGAGCTTTTAGACGATATGTATGAGACGATGATCGCAAAAAACGGCATAGGCCTTGCCGCCATCCAGGTAGGAAGGCCCGTGCGCGCTTTGATCATAAATTTAGCCAATGAGGAAAAAATCCAAGACAAAAAAGACCTCATCGAGATCATCAATCCGCAAATTTTAAAAAAGGAAGGCGAGGTCGTATTTCAGGAGGGCTGCCTGTCGGTGCCCGGCTTTTACGAGGACGTAACACGCGCCGAGTTTATCACGGTGCAGTTTCAAGACCGCGCCGGCAATACCCACGAAATGGACGCTAGCGAACTGCTAGCCGTCTGTATCCAGCACGAGATGGACCACCTCGACGGACATCTTTTCATCGAGCGCATCGGATACAATAAACGCAAAAAATTTGATAAAGAATTCAAAAAAAGCCTAAAAGAAAAATCGAAATGAAATCCCTAAAATGCGCTGCCTTCACGGATGCACTGATCCCCGTAGAGGTCGAGTCGACATTCGTGCGGGGGCTGCCTGGATTTAATATCGTAGGCCTTGCAGGAGCTACGATAAAAGAGAGTGAGAGCCGCGTAAAAGCCGCGCTTATGAGCTTAAATTTTAAATTTCCCGCGTCCAAAATCATCATAAATCTCTCCCCCTCCGACACGCCCAAAAACGGCTCGCACTTCGATCTTGCGATCGCGCTTCTAATCGCGCTGCAAAAAGAGCGCATCGACGGCGATTTCTTCGTCTTCGGCGAACTCGGTTTAGACGGCAGCTTAAAGAGCACGGCGAGCCTCTTTTCGATCCTGCTTTTTTTAAGCACGAAGGTGAAGCGCGCTAAAATTTTAGTGCCGCAAAGCATTGCTCTAAAGGCCTGCACGATCCCAAACTACGACGTTTATGCGGTGGATAGCCTAAGCGATGCGGTCAGATTTTTTTTAGACGAGGAATTTGCCGCAAGCAGGCTCATGCGAGAAACCCATCCGCTTTTTAAAAACGTCGTGGAGATTGGCGGGCAAGCTTACGTCCCTAACCGCGATTTTTCGCTTGATTTCAAAGACGTAAAAGGACAAAAGCGCGCCAAGCGCGCGAGCCTGATCGCCGCGTGCGGCATGCACAACATCCTCTTTGAGGGCAGCCCGGGATGTGGCAAAAGCATGTGCGCAAAGCGAATAGCCAGAATTCTGCCTCCGCAGAGCCTAGGCGAAGTGCTGCTCTCGTGCGCCTACGAGTCGCTAAATAACAAAGACGTCGATTTTAGCGCGCTGCGCCCCTTCCGCTCGCCGCACCACACCAGCACGCGCAGCTCGATTTTCGGCGGCGGCAGTAGCGGCGCAAAAATCGGCGAGGTCGCGCTTGCAAACGGCGGCGAGCTGTTTTTCGACGAGCTGCCGCACTTCGGCAAGCAAATTTTAGAAAGCCTGCGCGAGCCGCTGGAGGATAATAGAATTTTGATTTCGCGCGTAAATTCCAAGGTCGAATACCAAACGAAATTTATCTTCGTCGCGGCGCAAAACCCCTGCCCGTGCGGAAATTTATTCTCCAAAAACCTCACCTGCACCTGCTCGCTAAACGACATCAGGCGCTACAAAAACACGATCTCCGCGCCGCTACTGGATCGCATCGACATATACGTCGCGATGGACGAGACCGGTGCGGACGACAGAAGCGACGTTTGCAGCGAGGAGATGGCTGATGCGGTGCTACGGGCGTTTTGCGCACAAAAGGCTCGTGGGCAGAGCGAACTAAACGCAAAGCTGCGCGACGAGGAGACCAAAAAATTTTGCGTCTGCGAAAGCGCTGCGCGAGAGGTTCTGCAAACGGCGATCACCCGCTACGATCTTTCGCAGCGCGGCGTAAATAAGACGCTAAAGCTCGCGCGCACGATTGCCGATCTAGCAGGCGCAGAGATCATCGCTAAGGCGCATATTTTGGAGGCTCTTAGCTTTCGCATAAGGAGCGAAATTTGAAAAAAATTTTCTTTAGCACCGCAGAACTCGACGCGCGAGCAAGCGCAAAATTTGGACTTGGCGAGCAAATTTTAATGGAAAACGCCGCTTGCAAGATCGAGGGCGAGATCAGAAAGCGACTCAAAAAGGGCTCGCGCATTTTAGCACTTTGCGGCGGCGGAAACAACGGCGCGGATGCGATGGCGGCGCTGCGAAAATTAAGCGGGGATTTTAGCTGCACGGCGCTTTGCGTGCTCGAAAATAGAAGCGCGGCGGGCAAATTTCAAGCGGATGCGGCGCGGGCTGCGGGCGTTAAACTTATCGATATCTCGAGCGTAAAAGACGCTTGCGAGCACGTAGAGGAAGCGTCTAGCAAGGATGCCTGCGCGCATGAAAGCGTAGACGGCTCCTCTTTAAAAGGCACTGGCGCAAGCGAGCCGCGGGGAGAGCTCGAAAGCCTAAGCGGTGCAGACATTTCGTGTGACGGCGATAAATTAAGCGCAAAATTTGAGATCGCGGGACGCAGCGGCGAGCACGGCAACCTAGGCAACGAATACGGCGAGCCGAGCATCCTGCACGATGAGATTATAAACGCAGACTGCATAATCGACGGAATTTTCGGTAGCGGTTTAAACAAAGCCTTAAGCTCTGAAATTTGTGAAATTTTATCTCTCGCAAATAGCTCAAAATCCCTAAAAATCGCCGTAGATATCCCAAGCGGCATCGACAAGTTCGGGCGCATTTTAGGCGGTGCATTTTGCGCGGATCTGACGATCGCGATGGGAGCGCTCAAACTCGCGCTGTTTTCGGACGGCGCGAAGGATTATGTAGGGCAGATCAAGGTCGCAAATCTTGGAATTTCGCGCTCAAATTTCGAAGGACGGAGCGAATATTTTCTGCTTCAAAAAAGCGATCTGAAGCTGCCGCTACGCAGGAAGCAAAACACCAACAAGGGCGATTTCGGGCACACCTACGTCGTAAGCGGACAGATGAGCGGAGCGGCGCAGATGGCGGCCCTAGCGGCTCACGCGATCGGCAGCGGGCTCGTTAGCGTCGTTAGTGAGGGACCATTAAATCTGAGCCCGATTTTGATGCAAAAAAGCTCATTCGATGCCGCGCGGGTCGTAGTCTGCGGCTGCGGCCTCGGGGAGCGGAAGATCGATCTTGCCGCGCTGCGGGACAAAAGCTGCGTCATCGACGCCGATCTATGCTACGAGAGCGAAATTTTAAGCCTGTTAAACGCCAATTCAAATTTAATCCTAACGCCCCATCCGAAGGAGTTTTGCTCGCTTTTAAAGATCGCGGGTATCGCAGATCTTAGCGTGAGCGAGCTGCAAGGGCGCCGCTTCGAGCTTGCGCGGGCGTGGAGCGAAAAATTTAGCGGTGTGCTCGTGCTAAAGGGCGCAAACACGCTCATTGCGCAGGCAGGCATCACCTACGTCTGCGACAAGGGCAGCGCCGCGCTCGCAAAGGGCGGCAGCGGCGATGTGCTCGCAGGGCTCATCGGCGGGCTGCTCGCGCAAAGCTACTCGCCTCTGCAAGCCTCAATCTGCGGCGTCCTAGCCCACGCACTCGCCGCGCGAGCCTTCGCCAAAAACTCCTACGCGCTAAATCCGCTCGATCTCATCGAGGAGGTAAAATGGCTGTAAAAAAGCTCGCCGTGCTTTTTAGCGGCGGCGGTTCGAATTTAGAGGCTATTTTGCAGAAGCTGCACGGCAAAACTTTTGGCGAAACTAAGATCGAAGTCGTGCTAACGCTAAGCAACAAAGCCGACGCCGGCGGTATCGCAAAGGCCGCAAAATTCGGACTTCAAAGCGTGATCCTAAATCACAAAGACTTCGCTAGCCGCGAGGAATTCGACGCCGCGCTCGTGCGCGAGATCGAAAAAAGCGGCGCGGAGCTTACGGTACTTGCGGGCTTTATGCGAATTCTCACGCCCGTTTTTACGAGCAGGGTTCGCGCGATAAATTTGCACCCGTCGCTGCTGCCCCTTTTTAAGGGCGCGCACGCGATAGAGCAGAGCTTTGAGAGCGATATGAAGGTGGGCGGCGTGAGCGTGCACTGGGTCAGCGAGGAGCTTGACGGCGGCGCGATCATCGCTCAGCGTGCGTTTGAAAAGAGCGCGGGCATGAGCTTTGAGGCTTACGAGACCAAAATCCACGAGATCGAACATGAGCTATTGCCGCAGGTGGTCGTAGAAATTTTGTGCCAAAGCTAAATTTAGCGCAGAAATTCGCGCTAAATTTAAAGAGCGAATTCCGCGGAATTTTGTAAATTTAAAGCTCAGACCTTTAAATTTAGGGGCGAATTCGAAGCTAAATTTTAAAATTTGCTTCGATAAATTTAGAAAGAGAAAGATGACCGCAAACGAACCGGAAAAACTAAGGCTCGGCATCCTGGATGAGGCGGAGCAGCACAAAGGTACGGCGTTTTCGATAATAGTACTAGCAGTGCTGGCCTCGGCGCTGTGGCTATTTTTCAATTTTAGAGATCAAAATGCAGCAATGATTCTCTGCTGGATCATAGTGGCATTTAGCTGCGGCAATATCTCTTATAGAGTAGTGAATAAAGATGCAAATATAGTGCGCGTATTTATCTTTTGCATCTTGCTGTGGATACTTGCCAAAGGCATAGAACTCAAGAATGATACCTTACGCTTCGTCATCGCACTCGTAACCATCTGCCTTTCGTTATTTAATATCGCGGGTGCTGCGCTAGAGCAAATCAAACACAACAGATCCAAAAAATTCGTCCGCGCATTTAAACACCAATATATCACGCCTTATATCGCAAGCCTAGGCTACCGCTATGAAATTTCAGGCTCGTTTCGGCCGGCGTATCTGCGCGCTAGCGGCCTATTTGTGGACGGCATAAGCTATTTTGATTGCGAAGATAAAATTTCCGGCGTTTATGACGGAGTATTTTTTTAGCTTTGCCGATGTCTGCGTGACCCACACCGACGAACGACGTAGCAGCAGGGGGATTTTTTTCTACGCAGAATTTAAAAAGCGCGTAAACTCGGTGGCAGTGATCCTGCCTTCGCTCAGCGCGAGACCAACACTTGGCGGACTTAAGAAGATCGTGATGGATGATAGCGAGTTTAGCTCCGCATTTAGCGTATATAGCGCCGATGCGGTGTCTGCAATGTATGCCCTCGCACCCGCCTTTATGCGGCGCTTGCTTCGCTTTAGAAGCGGTGCCGGCGGACCGATCAGTTTAAGCTTTTCGGGCAGAAACGTCTATATTTTCATCCGCACGGGATACGATAGTTTCGAGCCTAGCGTAGATCGCAGCGTATTGAGCTTTGATCCCGCCTCGTTTATCAAGCACGAGCTTCTATTCTTTCTCTCCATCGTAAAAAGTCTGAAACTAAACGAAAATATCTGGCAAGATTAAATTCTAAATTTGACCTTAAATCCGCAAATACGGAGGCTTTGCGCCGCCGCAAAATTTTGAAATTTTGCTTTAAATTTATGCGCTACTACGCCGCAACCGCTACAACAAAATTCCGCCTGAAATTCCGCGGCGCATTTAAGTCATGGAATTTATAGAATTCTTGTAGCGACATAAATTTTGCGACATAGGATTTATAGGGCTCTTAGCTATTTTATCCTAGCATATTGTGACAAAATCAGCGATCTATTAGCCGTTTAATATCGCCTTTGCTTAAATACGGCGCAAATATATGCTGCGGCTGCGAACCACTTAGTTTTACTAGCATATCACCTGCGCCTAGAAGCTTTTCGGCTCCGCTTTCGTCCAAGACAATACTAAGCATTAATGATGACATGTTAGTTGCAAAAATCTACCGAATGGAATTTTTATGAGATTTTGCGTTAAATTTTAATTAGATTTTATAACTCGCCTATAAATTTATGCTCGTGCAAATCCGCTCTGTATAGCATTATGATCTTGCCACTGCCGCTTACGCCACACGATCTTTATATGAGATTGCGACGAGGCTTTGTGCGTCCTAAATTTCATCAAACCCTCTAAAATTTTACCGCTTCGTGGTGCGTGAATAGACTCAGGGCAAATTTCGTTTCACTATTAGCGCGACAACGCGTGTCTTTTCTACTCACTTAATATATCAAGAGCCGCTTTTAATTGCTCTTTAAAGGTTTCTCTCAGATCTTTTGGCTCTAGTATCTCGATATCTGGAAGCCACTTTTTTATAAACGGCAATATCTCCATATCCTGAGTAAAATCTATGCTAAAAATAATGCTACCATCCGCTAGCTTCTTTTTAAATTTTTGAGTTGGGAAAAACAGCTTCATGCCCTCCTTAAAATATATAGCCACTTTCGGAGAAGCTTTTAATAGTGCTATTCGCGTCGGCTTGGAGGGCAAGCTCATAGTATTTTATTGAAATACGTTTCGTATTCCTTCAATATCTTTCCTTCGTATTTTTTTGAGCTTTTACTAAGCGATACGATAAAAGCCACTCTTAAAAGCCTAAAATTTCCATCGGCATCCTCGATAGCCAGATACCAATTACTATCTGTAAAAACTATCTTTAGACATTTCGCATCGATTAAATTCTCCATTTCACCGATATATTTATACTTGATGTTTCGGCATTCTTTATTTTTAACGGCATTGCGAAGCTCGCTTAAATATCTTTTACTTAGCTCATCTTGCAAAACCTCCAAGGGATTAGTTCTAAATAAAAATATATCCGAATCCTCTTTTAATTGTTTAGATACCTTCTCTTTTTCATGTTTATCTAAATCGTTAAACAACCTAGGATCATTGTCGTTTAATAAACTAATTAGCCAGCCTAGATCATTGCCATATTCTAAAAGACATTTTAAAACGCCGATTATATCTTTGTTTTTGTCATATACTCTTAATACTTTTACCGGTCTCTTGCCATGCCCTATGAGCTTGCTTTCTATCCTAAAAGCATACGGAAATAACTTGTCGATTTCGCCCATATACCTTCTAAGCGTTCTTTCCTTAATCCTTAACTCATCTAAAAGCTCTGTATCGGTAAGATAAATTTCTTGCTTTGCAACTAGCTTTTTTAAAATTTCAAAGATAACTATCGTTTTATTTTCTGCATCTGATGACATTATAACTCCTCGTATTCTCTAAATCTTGCGTGTTTAAATTCTCGTTTAATCACGACTTTGCCGTTTTCTACCTGCTCACTTACGATGCGGTTAGTAGTCGCATACACGGCTATCAGACCCATATTTTTAGCAAACCTTATCATATTATAAGTCGCTCCGAAATCACCCTGCACCAGCAATACATCGCCCGCTTTTGCTTGCTTTTTAAGTTTATCTTTATACGCTTCAACGAATTTTATTACGCTTTTTTCGGACGGGTCAATATCGCTCCACCTCGCATCGGCTATATTTATGAATTTATCGACATTTAAATTCTTCCTCGCGTCTTCTTCTTGCTCCGACGTCAAGGTGTGGTTTATTAGTGTAAAGAGGATTTTCATATTTTATTTCCCAATATATTTTGCTGTATACAAAATGAATTATATTTATCTAATAATCTTGATAACTCTTGCTTTGAGTCTTCTATCCTTTCGTTGGCATTACCATGAGCTAGATTATTTCTTAATTTTTCGGCATCTTTTATAAAATCCCTAAAGGCACCAAGAGTTTTTATACTTTCTAGCTTCTTTTGTATATTATCATGCACAGCGATGCTTGTTAAATAGGCCCCATTCCTCAATCCCATTTTTTTTACAATAGTCCTAGACTCATGCGTCAAATCATAAGCATTAAATTTTCTGCTGTTTTTAAAGTTATTTATATGCGCTTTTATATCGTCGCCAAAGCACTCAAAGCTTTCCGCGCAGTAATATCCTATAGCCTCGAATAGTAAAGTTATAGCATTTAATAAATAACCTTTGGAGTTTAGAATTTTAGACATTCTATAAAATTTTATGGAATCTTTTTCTTTGCCTATATCTTGAAGCTCCCTTATGTGTCGTTGTATATCTTCAAGACTGCCTTTAAAAGTTTCTATTTGCTCATTCTTCAAAATAAAATCTATATCGCTTAGAATTTTGTCGACATCTTTATTAAGGGCTTTTAGCGAATTCGATAGTATATGATTAGAGATAGTTGATAACCGACTTATGAGGTTGCAAAAATTCTTATTTTTAAATTTAGAAACTAATGAAACCGTGTAATTATGATTAAAAGTTTCTAGCACATACGACATATTTGCAAGCTCTAAATACTCTTTTAAATCGATTATTTCATAATCTTTATAAGGCTCCATCTCTTTTGCGAAAAATATATGCTTGATTTTATCTGTATTGTTTAGGCTTTGTGATATAAGCGAAATGGTAGCTAATATGGGGATATGCCTAAAACCATGCGTTAAATCTATTATATACTCTTCATTGTTTGACGTTACGTCATTTATGATGCGTAAAATTTTGTAAAAATCTTTATCGCTATCTATGAAATTTTCATCCTTAAAAAATTCACAATATTCTATATCAAATTCTTTTTTTAAAACTTCTATGTTAGTATCTTTAGCATCTTTAGTGAAAATAGGTATGATGTTTTGCTCGCCAAAATTATCAATTAGAAGTGGGAGCATATTTGTATATCTTTGTTTCTTTAAAGAGTAAAAACTGCCTAGTTTATCATCATATCTATAAACGGGTCTATCCTCAAATTTTTCTTTTGCGCGTCCTATACCTAAAATTGTTACAACTTTCATATTTTATTCCTCATTTTGCATATATGTTAAATCATAGTGTTTGACAGTATAATCGCTAGTGGAGACGTACTGCAAATGCCTGTCGTTGGGTATCGCAAACATCGCTCCGGCTATACTTATCGCCTTTTGTCCTCCCGTAACATCAAATACAATGTCGTCCTCTATAAAACCCTCTTGCCCAAGCTGGCTATATGCGCTTTCTAAAAATTTATAGACGCTTTTTGCGTCTTCGAAATTCTTTATATATCGTACATTTGTCATATCCGCGAGCTCCTTGCCAAAGAGATTTTGCACGCATTTTAAAAATTTCTCTCTATCTCCGTGAGATTTTTCAGAACAAGCGACTATAATCTTTTTCAGCCTTTGTTTGTGATAATCTATCGCTTTTAGCGGCATTCTATAATTATTTCTTCCATACTCATCGATAGTTTTAAATTTCAAAATTTCTTCTATTCCGCTATTATTTTCGCTTAAAAATAGCACCAGAACTTTAGCTCTTTTGGGTCTATCATTTATATCTATATCAACGTTTGGAACGCTTTTAGGAATTATATGCTTAATTGCGCAAAAGATCGCTATAGAGCCTAAAATTTGAACCAGCATAGTGCCGTCTTTGGCGCTCCATTTTAAAATTTCGCCGCCGAAAATTTTATCTAGCAGCGACGACATTCCGTCCGGTAACCAAGCGAAAAACAGCAATACGCCCGCGATGATAAAAAACGCCTTACGCTCTAAAAGAGAGCTTCCCAAAAGCGAAACGATTATTTTTTGAAAATTTCTTTTTTCATAATGCGTCATTTTTTAAATTCCTTTAGCATCTCCATTATCTTTAACGTATCTTGATAGTCTCTGTCTTTTTCCGGCTTTTTTGTTTAGTTTGTTCTTTCCATCTTCCAGTGGCGCAAATATACTCTTGTATGCCTTGAATGCTCGCGCCGTAAAGGTATTTTGCCATTTATACTCCTATCTATTAATTTTTGATATTTTAGCATAGATTATTTTTTATTTGCTTAAAATATATTTACTTCTCGCACCTATTTTTAATAAAAGTAATATAAAATAGATCTCCTTCAAATCGCAAAAGACGCACTGTTCGTTATATCCTTGCCTTTGATGTAAAAATCAAGCGTAGGGACGTACGAGCCGTAATTGCTCGGAGCGATATTGGCTAAATTCGGTACCTCTTGCGCCAAAGCGCCACTCATAACTCCAGCCGCTGCTAGCGACAACACAATCTTTTTCATTACAACTCCTTTAATTGATCTCGTCGACGTTTTACCTCCGACTTTGAACGCAATTATAGTGAGCCATAGTGTCAGATTCTGTCAGCCAAGGGGAAACCTTGAAAAATGAGAGGGAAATTTTAATTAAATCAGGAGGATAGATTGAAAATTTTAGGTGTAAAGAGGAACCGATTCCCTAGATCGGGGAAATTCTAACCGAATTCCTCGCCGCCTAAAATCATTCCTAGCAAAAGCCATATTTATTGAGCCATTCTAGCTCATTCATCCGACTCTCTTATTTAGTTTAACTCATTATTTTCAAATGCTTTTTTCGGAATTTTACTTAAGATAGCGTTGAGCTTCGCACCGGTATAAGTTGCGGTATGGATGATGATCTTTACTGGCGTAAAGCCATCTTGATAGTTATTGAAAGCCGATTTTACTTCAACAAAATTTATCATCATTGAAGCCATATCTCCTTCCACATCCGTTTCGGTTAGCAAAGGAAATTCGTTAAATAAGCATAGGGAAGTGCCATCAAAGCAGTTCTTTTGCGCTTTTCGGAACTGAGTGTCGAAAGGAACTAGAGCAACAACTTCGGCATTCAGCCTGCCCGAATACCTTTTAAACTTATTTTTACCGCTACTCTTAACTGCGCGCTCATAAACGCGTAACGGCGCAGCTCCTTTTGAAGCTAAAAAGCTTTTAACTTCCGAAAGCTTTACATCGTTTTCATAATCGGCTATCTTAAGCGAATTATCAAAGTAATCGTTTCCATATTGAGATTTTTCGCCCATATCAAATAAGACGATTAGCTCATTGGCTAGCCTTCTACTTTGAAAGTTAGTCGTAAACTCATCTTTTCTATTAACCCTTCCATAGTAGCTTTCCGGGTCCGGTTCTACACATCCTATTAAAAATAGAGCAATTAATACCAAAAACAGTGTTCTCATAACATTTTCCTTCCTTTAAATTTATAAACAATCGGGCAATTTGAAAAGCCGGTTATTCTATCCGTTGCATCGCCTTCCAATTGAAGCAAAGCAAAATTAGCTATCTTATTTAACTCTCGCGACGAATACTCGATAATCAATTTCCGATAGGTAAACTTATACTTACTTTTCATTATACGCTTTGTAACCCGCAAAATCATAAGTACTTTTATCGATCTCTTTTCTTGTTTCATAATCAATAAAAATTAGATCGAGTGATGAGCCTAACTCCATTAGCTCTCCGATCTCCTTAGAGGAATAAAGTGCTTCAGCCGTTTGTTTTTTAAAAGAATCAATAAAGGTGTAAGCGTCTCCCTCCATCTTATCTTTCTCATTCTGAGCTTTAACTTTATGAGGTGTGATTTCTACAACCATGTTAAGCTTTTTATTTTCTCTGTCGCAAGTTATCGGCTTATACACCATACCATATTCTCGCCAATATAGTCCCGGGTGATTGTCACCACTAAAAGCTCTATCTAATAGCGAAACGCTATACTCTCCTCTCGGAGCTATTTGAACTCTATCTCCATATTTATCTTTATCAAGGAACGACTCCGCCTTACGTTTAGATTCCTCATATCTTTCCTTATCCTTATTCTCTCTAAGGATACACCAAACATCTAGTTGCTGAGCCATTACCGTTTCTTTATCAGGCGGCATTACGATAAAACAACCAGAAAACATAACTCCGATCAAACCAAGCAAAAACACTTTAAACAAAATTTTCATACTTTCTCCTTTATTTTAAAATTCTTTTTCGAAAAATAACAAAATTATTCATAGAATTCAAACCCGCCATATCAACTTTGAGCGTGATTATAAGGAGTTTAGTTGTCAAATTCTGTCAATTTACGGAGTGCTTTTAAAAAATCCATTAAATTTTAGTCGTATATCTTGAAATTTAATCAAATCAGCGTGATCATACAGCATCATACGAGGCAAAACCCGTTTGTCTCAATCCCCTAGATCGGGGAAATTCTAATCAAATAGGAAAATACAATGGCAAATCTAAAAGATAGGATTAACGTTTCAATCCCCTAGATCGGGGAAATTCTAATCAAATAATTAATTCAAGGAGTTTACTATGCTAAGTTACCATATCTTGTTTCAATCCCCCTAGATCGGGGAAATTCTAATCAAATAAAATCGAGTTTTGCGGCAGTAAATATGGCTTATCGATGTTTCAATCCCCTAGATCGGGGAAATTCTAATCAAATTTTAACAAATTAATCTTTTTCAGAAAGGAGAAAAAATGCCAGACGTTTCAATCCCCTAGATCGGGGAAATTCTAATTAAATACTAGACCGATTAGAAAAAATCTTAGATCAAAACTGTGGAGGTTTCAATCCCCCAGATCAGGGAAATTCTAATCAAATCTAACAAAGACAAAGACTTCGGAGTTAAGAAAGACGGTCAGGTTTCAATCCCCTAGATCGGGGAAATTCTAATCAAATAGGGCGTTCGTGTAAATGCGTATGAGAATCGTGCGCTTGTTTCAATCCCCTAGATCGGGGAAATTCTAATCAAATCAGCCTAATTATGCGCAAAATCCTATTGCTCTAGCCGAAAAGTTTCAATCCCCTAGATCGGGGAAATTCTAATCAAATTCTGACGCTGACAGATGCCAAAAGATATATCGTTCTTTTGAGGTTTCAATCCCCTAGATCGGGGAAATTCTAATCAAATCGTAAAAGGAGAGAACTATGGCAAAAAAGCTTACTCAAGCTGGTTTCAATCCCCTAGATCGGGGAAATTCTAATCAAATAATAGCAATGATGATAGACCCGGAGAAGTTCAATGTTAAGGTTTCAATCCCCTAGATCGGGGAAATTCTAATCAAATCGTCTCCCAACTGGCGAGCTTCTAATCGGTTGGAAGGCTTGTTTCAATCCCCTAGATCGGGGGAATTCTAATCAAATGCGATCTCAGCCGGCGAGTGCAATAGCAGTTACAGCATAGGCGTTTCAATCCCCTAGATCGGGGGAATTCTAATCAAATCGGTGAAACACTATGCGGACGAGTCAGCGCATTTCCTAAAGTTTCAATCCCCTAGATCGGGGAAATTCTAATCAAATGCAGTAGAAAAGTACCTGAAAGATGCTAAGAAAAGCGTTTCAATCCCCTAGATCGGGGAAATTCTAATCAAATTCAAGGAGCATAAAATGCGTAACTCAGTAAAGTTGGGAGTTTCAATCCCCTAGATCGGGGAAATTCTAATCAAATCAAGACGTAGCAATGCTTCTAGAAGTGAGTGCTGCCTATGATTGTTTCAATCCCCTAGATCGGGGAAATTCTAATCAAATCAAGACGTAGCAATGCTTCTAGAAGTGAGTGCTGCCTATGATTGTTTCAATCCCCTAGATCGGGGAAATTCTAATCAAATTGACGCAAAATTTGGGCGAGGGTATGAGGCGTTTATAAAGTTTCAATCCCCTAGATCGGGGAAATTCTAATCAAATGCAGTAGAAAAGTACCTGAAAGATGCTAAGAAAAGCGTTTCAATCCCCTAGATCGGGGAAATTCTAATCAAATGTACTCTAAAGGCTATCTTATTAACGTACAAGCTAACGTTTCAATCCCCTAGATCGGGGAAATTCTAATCAAATATGATTAAGAACATCATATTTGAGAGTGAGGATGACCTGTTTCAATCCCCTAGATCGGGGAAATTCTAATCAAATGGACTACGGAACCACTAAAGAGGGTAAGATAATTGAGGTTTCAATCCCCTAGATCGGGGAAATTCTAATCAAATCTAAAAGACAAGACTTCTATAGCCTAGTGTATGACAGAGTGTTTCAATCCCCTAGATCGGGGAAATTCTAATCAAATTTAGATGTGAGGATAATGAGGCTAGTAAAGATAACTGGTTTCAATCCCCTAGATCGGGGAAATTCTAATCAAATTTAGATGTGAGGATAATGAGGCTAGTAAAGATAACTGGTTTCAATCCCCTAGATCGGGGAAATTCTAATCAAACCTAGAGTACTAGGAAACGTAACAACTTCAGAGATACAAGACATCGTTTCAATCCCCTAGATCGGGGAAATTCTAATCAAACGAGAATAAAATGAGAAAGAAGGCTGAACTAGGGTGCATGTGTTTCAATCCCCTAGATCGGGGAAATTCTAATCAAACTATATCCCATCCGTGTTGATTAATGGGAAATACTTGGTGAGGTTTCAATCCCCTAGATCGGGGAAATTCTAATCAAACTTGCTCGTCGGAAAGGTCGGGCAAAGAGGAGACTTGTTTCAATCCCCTAGATCGGGGAAATTCTAATCAAACATGGTACAGGTTCATTTAGGACAGAGGTTTGAGCACGACGTTTCAATCCCCTAGATCAGGGAAATTCTAATCAAACCATAAATGAGGGTCACACTGATTTTTGTGCTAATATGTTTCAATCCCCTAGATCGGGGAAATTCTAATCAAACCGACAAGATTTATTCCTTAACGAGGATTGGGGCGAATTGGGTTTCAATCCCCTAGATCGGGGAAATTCTAATCAAACGAGGTGTGGTTCGCCAATTGGAGCGGACTCGAGAACGGTGTTTCAATCCCCTAGATCGGGGAAATTCTAATCAAACTGCAGATAAAAAGAAAGTCCTTTTTAAAGGAGAAAAATGTTTCAATCCCCTAGATCGGGGAAATTCTAATCAAACTTTAAACGAAGTAACCGAAGGCGGTTTTTGCCAAGTCGTTTCAATCCCCTAGATCGGGGAAATTCTAATCAAACGCAACTGCGCTTACTCGTTAGGTGGCGAATGGGAGTTTTGTTTCAATCCCCTAGATCGGGGAAATTCTAATCAAACCAATGGAGCAGGTTTTTATTGCGAAATTTAAGACCTATAAAGTTTCAATCCCCTAGATCGGGGAAATTCTAATCAAACTTCATAAAGTTTATCTTTGGAGCGATTGGTTTAAAAGTTTCAATCCCCTAGATCGGGGAAATTCTAATCAAACTTAAGGAATTCATGAAAACCGGCTTTACCGTTATAGGTTTCAATCCCCTAGATCGGGGAAATTCTAATCAAACGTTCATAAAGTTTATCTTTGGAGCGATTGGTTTAAAGTTTCAATCCCCTAGATCGGGGAAATTCTAATCAAACAGCCCAAAAACCTCATTCAAATTGACAATGAGTTTTTAAAGAACTATTTGCGAGCGCCATTATATCACAAAACGCGAAAAAGTCCGAGAAAGAGGCGAAAAATTAATTTCAAATTTCGAGGTTTTTACTTATAGCGGGCTTAAAAGTACGGATTTAAGCGTCTTTACACAAGCGCAAAAGTCCGAAAATCTAAACGCAAAAATTAAAATTTTAGGCTTTTTCGAATTTCTGCTAAATTTCGTAAACGTAAAAAGCCCTAGAAATGGGGCTTTAAAAATAGGCTAAATAGCGGAAGTCCGAGAAAGGGTTTTTGGCGCGAGCGAAATTTAAGCTTTGCGGACATTTTAAAGCTTAATAGAATATAAAAGTGCGCTAAATTCGGGGTTTTAAATTTAAGAAAAGTCCGAAAATCAAATCCCTAAAAATGGGACTTAGACGTAGGTGCCAGGGGAACGAAAGATCTCACCTTCGCCTAGGCTCTCGCTTTTAGCCATACAAGTTTTGCAGATGCGGTAGAATAGGACTTTGTCGGTTTTAGGCTCGATTATGCGCGCGATGCACTGTTTTAGCTCGGCATAAATCCGCTCGGAGACGTCTAGCTCGAATACCGAGTAGTTCGCCCGCAGCCCGTAGCTTTCTAGCAAGGCGGCGAGTTTGTTGCGACGCTTAGTTTTGCAAACGTCGTAGCAGATGATTAAATTCATTGAAATCTCCCGATGAAAGGCTTATATTTTTCGTTTTGGGTTACGGCGCGTTTTAGGGCGTAGGCTTGCCTATCTATGATATCCTGCGCTTTTAGCTGTTCGCCTCTGTACTGCGTGCAAGCGAAGAGCTTTTCATTTACGTTTTTGGCGATATTTTGCCTGGTTGCGACAGATAGGAGTCCGTCTTTTATCTCAAAGGGCTCGTTTTTATTGACCATCGAGATTACGGCACGATCGACGATGAAGGCTCGAAATTCCTCGATGAGATCGAAGGCGAGAGTGGGCTTTTGCTCATCAAGCGCGTGCAGATAGGATACATGCGGCGACAGACCTGCGGCGGCAATGGATTTTAAAATTTTTGAATAAAGGATCGCGTAGCCGTAGTTTAGGGCGGAATTTACGATGTCGGTAGCGCCCTGCGTCACTCGCGCACTAAAGCCAAACTCGTAGTCGACTGCCTTTGCGATAGCCTGCCAGTAGGAGTTTGCGGCGCTTCCTTCAAAGCCCATAAGCTCGCTTACGCTTGCGGCGCCAGGGACGCGGAGCTTTAAAATTTCTTGCATCGCTTTAATTTCGGCGCCTAGATTTTTATGGTATTTGCCTAGATATTTTAGATAGTTGATCTGATTTTTTAGCTTGCCGATGATGAACTGCTGGGCGATGCGGAGCGATTTTTTGGTCGTTAGCAGCGAAATTTGCGAAGCAGCGGTTTTGGGTATGGCAGAATTTGCGCTAATGAGCGTGGCGTAGCTAAGATTAGTCTTTTCGTCGATGAAATTTATGGAAATTTTCTTTTTGGCGCACTCTTTGATGACGGCGGAGCTAAGCGAAATTTGAGCGTTTATGATGATCTGGCTGATTTGGTTTATGGGGAATTTGTGCTTGATAGCGCCTTTGCTTTTTAGCACGAGCTTTCCTTGCGACAGAGCGAGGAAGTAAAAAGGCGTCGTGATGTGGATAATCGAGCTTTGCGAGAAGGTTTTTAGATATTCGCGCTTTTTAGCCTCAAGGGCGTTTTGGACGGATTTGACGGCGGGACGCTTGGCGTTTTTGAAGTAGGTTAGAATTTTAGCCTTTTTAGCCGTTTTGCCTAGCTCGTAGGGGAAGTTTAGGTTGATTAAGGCTTCTGCTAGCGTCCGCTTGTCTGCGGTTTTTAGAAATCTGCGTATTAGGCTCGTTACGACCTCGCCAAAATGCAAGCAAAATCTATCTTTTTGCGAAGGTGAGAAAAGCTTAAGCGAAATGGCCTTTAGATGATACGCATAGGCGTTTAAATTTTCTACGCTTTGGCTTATCGCCTGCTTTTTGGCAGAGCTTGCGAGTTTGGCTAGAATGCGCTTAAATTTTTCCTCACCGATGCTTAAATTTGTGCCCTTAAAGCTTACGCCCAAAAAGACAAATTCGCTATCTTTGCCGTGAATGGAGGTTTTGGCTTCGTTTAGAGATAAGCTTATGGTTTTTAAAAAATCTTTCAGGCGCGCTAGCCTCATTTCGGCGGCCTCATATGAAGCAAAAAACATAACGAAATCATCGGCGTATCTGACGAACTCTACGCCCGAGTTTTCTAAAAATTTATCCATTTGATTTAGGTAGATATTCGAAAGAAGCGGGCTTAGGACATCGCCCTGATGAACGCCTTTTGTGTGAGCGCGGTAATCAAAGCGCTCAAAAATTCCGTTTTTGATCCAAAGCTCGATGAGCCTAATGATACGAGCGTCGCGGATATTTGCGCGTAAAATTTCAAGCAATTTTTCGTGATCGATATTTTCAAAGAAATCTTTGATGTCGGTTTTGACGGCGAAGCTGAAAATTTGAAAAAAATCGCGGGCGCGATAGATGGCATTGGCGTAGGATTTGCCGTTTCGATAAGCATAAGAGCGGTTTGAAAAGCTTTTATCAAAATAGCCTGAAAGCTCGCGAGTGAGGATATTTTGCACAAATTTATCTTTTAGCGAGGGTACGGCGAGCTTACGCAACTCGTCTTTGGCTTCTTTTGGGATAAAGGCTCGTTTTAAGGGCTGCGGCGAATAGGAAAGGCTAAAAATTTCGCTCTTTAGCTCAGCGTAAAATTCGCCCGAACAAATATCATCAGCGCTAAGTCCATCAAACCCCAAAGCCGTGCGCTTTAGCCTTTTTAGCGCGTATTCAAAGGCGCCTGCGGTAAAAATATCCTCTAAACTTAGATCAAACATAACGCCTCCTCGTCATTGCATTTAGCTAGTAAATATCGCGCAAAATGCGCCGATACCGTGATCTGCGGCAAATTTATCCGCTCCTCGACTCGCGACATAATTTCAATTCCACATCGCAATCCACGGCGAAATTTAAATCCGCTCTACCTTTATCTTGCCTAGTCCAAAAACCGTGCTTTTGCCGACCCCGGTAATTTGAGCGAGTTGTAAAAACTTTGCCGAGCGCTCATCAAGTCCGAAAACTCGCATCCGTCCAAGCAAGCCGCCAAATTGCATTTTAGTGTGCTGGCGGTTTGAGTAGCGATTGATGTCGTAAAAGCGCAAATCCTGCTCGAAACGGCGGAATTTTACCTCGAATTTATCTATAGCCTCGCCCGTTATGTTCTCAAATCTCATAGCGATTTGGCGAATAAAGGACTTAAGGTCGATCTCGCGGCGGACGAGGACGTTTTTTTGCTTCATACGAAGCGGGGTAAGAAGCGAAATTTCATAATCGCCCGCAGCAAAATCGGGCGTGAAATTTAATGGCCCAGGCTCATTTGAAAGCAGAAATTTAGGCTCTACGATTTCGCCGTTTAGAGTAAAATTTGAAAATTTAAACTTGCGCCTGCTTGCCTCAAGCCCGATTTCTTGCATATTTGCAATAGCTATAGCGACGTGAGGCAGATAGCGCACGGCATGCTCGAAAAGTAAAATTTTAAAATCAAAGCTCTTTTGATTAAGATTAATATCCAGCCTAAAATTTGGCGTATCGGATACATTTTCAAAAAATTCATTATATACGCATTCGCCGGAGATGTCGCATTTCTCGCAGTTTGCACTTACGAAAGGACAACTCGCCTTTCTAAGAGCGTATCCGAAAGCGCCCCTGATCGCCGAGCCAATAAAAGGATGCGAGGGCTTTAAATCCGTGCCGCAAATGCCTAGCTCTAAATATTTAAGCATGAATGACCTTTTGTATTTTTGAGAAAATTATACTATAAAATGAGCTTTTGTGTTTTAGACTAGCCAAGATGCTCACCTAATTGCCGGCAATTAAGAGCGAATTTTATCTCGGCTAGCATTTAAATTTAGGTTGCATGAAAGGTGCGCCAATAAGATAAATTTTATACTTTTGTTAATTTTCATTATTTTTCAAGTATAAGTAAGATATAATCTCGAACTTTTTTGAGGCGCCGTTGCACTCTTAAAGATAATTTGAAGATGGTGTCAAGAGAGAGACTTGAACTCTCGACCTCCGGCTTATGAGACCAGCGCTCTAACCAGCTGAGCTACCTTGACACGTGAAAAGAAATGGCAAGTATAGCTAAATATTCTTATTTTTAATTGAAACACTTTAAAAGGAGAGAAAATGAATGCGGCCTTAGTTCTGTTAGTCGTCATAGTTTTGTTAGTTTTGGCGTTAGTAGGCGCTTATAACTCGTTCATCGCCAAGCGCAACCAGGTGCGAAACATCGCTTCCACCGTCGATACACAGCTTAAAAAGCGCTACGACCTCATCCCAAATTTAGTTAGCGCCACGCGAGAATATATGAGCCACGAAAATGCCGTGCTAACGCGCGTTAGCGAACTTCGCTCGCAAGCGATCAGCGCAAGCTCTAACGCCGATAAATTTAGATTAAATAGCGAAATTTCGGCTCTTTTGGGACAGATCCGCGTTGCGGTAGAGGCGTATCCAAACCTCAAGGCTAACGAATCATTTGCCAAGCTACAAAACGCGTTGGGCGAGTGCGAGGAGCAGATCAGTGCCGCACGCCGCGCTTATAACGGCGCCGTTACAGTTTATAATAACGCTTGCGAGATGTTTCCTACCAACATCATCGCTAACGTTTTTAACTTCGTCAAAGCGGAATTTTTCGCCGCTAGCGAGCAAGAAAAGCAAGCCCCAAACGTCTCCGAGCTTTTCAAAAAATAAGCGCGAGACGTAGAAAATTTGCGATGAAATTTTAAAATTTCATCGCAAATAATGCGAGCGCCGCAAGGCTAAATTTATAGCGAGCAAAACAGATCGCGCACAAATAGCATGTTCTTAAAATAGATTTGCTTCGCACCCCGCGTGCTCGTCATCTTGTTTGAGATATTTTGCGGCATGCGGTACTTAGAATTTTAACAATAAAATTTTACGAAATTAATTTGATTTGTATTTTTTGCCAGGCAGCGGATCGTTTTGGCAAGCGGTGCAACGCCAAATTTTAAAAGTCTAAATTTCACAGTTTAAATTTTGGCTAGCTTGCCGCCGGCGTTATTTACGCAAACGGCGACAAAAGTAACGCTACGCTAGTCATGCGTTATTTTGCAAATTTGCGCCTCGGTCGCAGTTGCGAGGTCCTTCGGCGCAAGAGCGATCTGTTTTCCGCGTACGCCCGCGCTAACGTAAATTTTCTCCTGCGTTAGCGCTCGCTCGTCGATGAAGGTGCGGAAGTGCTTTTTCATCCCAAGCGGTGAGCAGCCGCCCCTGACATAGCCCGTTACCTTTTGCAAATCCTTCAAATCCATCAGCTCGCAACGTTTCGCGCCGCAGATGTGCGCGAGCGCCTTGAGATCGAGATTTAGATCGCCTTGCAGGCAGGCTACGACATATTCGTGATCCGCCGTGCAAACTATCGTTTTATAGACCCGCTCGATCGGCTCGTTCACGCTGTTTGCCACGTGCACCGCGTCTAAATTTAAAGGATCAACCGCGTATTCTTTAATCTCGTAAGGGATTTTCAGACCGTCCAGTACGCGTGCAGCGTTCGTCTTTGAGCTCATTTCGCCTCTTTAAATTTAATAGCGGATTTTGTTTTCTTTCAAAAAATCGCGCAGATCTTCGTATTCGCTATGATCAAAATAGCGCCATTTGCCGGGCTTTAACATCCCAAGCGTCATTCTACCGAATGCCGTGCGCTTAAGCTCCACGACATCCAGATCGAAATAGCCGAAAAATCTACGTAGCTCGCGGTTTTGCCCCTCGTTAATGATCGCTTTTATCTTCGTATAACCGCCGCTGCTAGGCATTATGCGGTAGCCCAAAAAGGGTTTAAATTCCATCGATTTGATCTTACTTTTGGCGTGCGCACCTTTGCTCGCATCTGCAGCAAAAAAGCCCTCGCGGATCGCCGTTACTACCTCCTCCTTCACCTCGCCTTTTACCTTTAGATAGTACTCTCGCTCGATGTCGCTGTTCATCAGCGCTGTAGCGATCGCGGGCGCATCGGTTAGCAGCAAAAGCCCTTCGCTTGCGAAATCCAAACGCCCTACGCTAACAAATCTACTAAATCCCTCCGGCAAGCTATCGTAAATCGTCCGCCTGCCGCGATCGTCTTTTTTAGTAACTAACTCGCCTTTGCGTTTGTTATAAACGATCATCGTAAATTCCGTCTTGGGCTTAATGAGGCGCGAGCCGATGCGAATCTTCTCCTCGCCGCTAACCTCTATAAAATCGCTAACGACGCGACCGTTAATGCTAACCTTGCCCTGCTTGATCAGCTCGTCCGCCTCACGGCGTGAGTAGGCAGTGTTATGGGAGATAAATTTATTCAGACGCATCTTTTGCATTATTTTAGCCCCAAGCTCGTTAGATCGTGGATATGCAAGATCCCCGCGGGCACGCCGTTTTCGACCACGGGCAGGACCTGGATTTTAAATTGCTCGATCAAATTTAACGCGTCTATTGCGAGCATATTTTTATCGTCCAGTATTTTAGGATTTTTGGTGGCATATTTTAGCGCGCCGTCATTGATGTCAAAATCCTCTCGCATCAGCGCACGCCGCAAATCGCCATCGCTTAAGATCGCCTCGAGCGCGCCCTTTTCGTTCACTAACAAAACGGTGCCGAGCTTTCCGTGCGTCATAATGTCGATAGCTTGTTTTAGGCTGGCGTTACGGTTTGCAACCGGTAAATTTTTACTTTGCATCACGTCTTTTACTTTTACGAAAAGTCGCTTGCCGAGGCTGCCGCCCGGGTGAAAATTTGCAAAATCCTCCTTGCCGAATCTGCGCTGCCTCATCAAACAGATCGCTAACGCGTCGCCCAAACCGAGCGTTAGCGTCGTAGAAACCGTAGGCGCGGCGCCGAGCGGGCAGGCCTCTTTGACGATGCTAAGGCTTATGAACTCGTCGCAAACCTTGCCGAGCGAGCTATTTTTATCGCGCGCCATCGCGATGATCTTCACGCCGAAGCGTTTGAGGTGTGGCAGAATTCTAACCAACTCCTCGCTCTCGCCGCTAAAACTGATCGCAAGCACCATGTCGTCCTTGCCAATCATACCCAGATCGCCGTGCAGCGCCTCCGTAGGATGGACGAAAAACGACGGCGTGCCGGTACTGGCAAGCGTCGCAGCGATCTTAACGCCTATGTGGCCGCTCTTACCCACGCCGGTGACGATTACCTTGCCTTTGCAAGCTAGGATCAAGCTTACGGCTCGCTCAATTTCGCCGCCGATAAGATCCGCATGCCGCAAAAGCTCCGCCCCTTCGAGCCTTAGCACCTCTCGTGCCATATCTAAAATTTCACTCATTAAACCTTCTTTTTAAAATTTACTTTCATTTTGCGCCTCTTTATGCCGCGCCTAAATTTGCGCTAGCCGAAATTTCGCACCTTTGAAATTTGCGCCATAAAATTATAATCTACAAAATCGTGCGCCGCTCTGCCCGCTTGCCGCAGGCTTCCTAGGCATTCTTTAAATTTTGCCTTACGCCGAAATTCTGTGCTAAAATTTTACTAGCCGCTTTAAAATTTCGCGCTGCAAGACCTGCTAATGCCGCTTTGAAATTCCAACGCTGCAAAGCCCGCTTCCGTCGCAAAATTTCACGCCCGAAAGCCCACCCACGCCATTAAAATTTCACTTGCCCGCCGCAGATCAAAGCCGCCCCTGCTCGCTAAATTTAGCCGCGCTTACATCAAATAAATCACCGGCACGATGGTCGGATATTTTTTGATCTTTCTAAAGATGTGCTTGCGCACAGCCTGGCGGATCTTGCCCTCCAGCGCCCAGTGATCGAGTAGAATTTCATCTTTTAAATTTGCCAAAAACTGCTCGATGATGCCCTGCATCTCCTTGGTAAAGTGTGCCGTTTGGTTCTCGGCGACGAGCCCGTAGGTGATGACACGCGTTTGGATGAGTCTCTTTTCGTTTTTGTCGATCTGCGCGATGATGACCGCGACGCCCGCATCGGCTAAATTTTGGCGGTGTTTGACGATCTCGTCGGAGATCTGCTTGTTGATCTGGTTGTCGATGAAGACCTTGCCCGTCTTGACGGTCTTGACGCGCTTTAGGTATTTTTCGCAAACCTCCATCTGATCGCCGTCGTTCATCAAATAGATATTTTTCTCCTCGATGCCGCACTCTATCGCGGTCTCTTTATGCTTTACGATGTGGTTGTACTCGCCGTGCACGGGTAGGAAAAATTTCGGCTTTATTAGGCGCAGCATGAGCTTTTGCTCTTCGATCGAGGCGTGCCCGCTTACGTGTATCTCGCTGAAGTCCTGATACGCGACCTTTGCGCCGCTTTTTAGCAGGTAGTTAAGCACGGTCGAGACGCTGCTTTCGTTGCCGGGAATCGCCTTGGCGCTGATGATTACTTGATCGGTGGATTTGATTTTAATGTATTTGTGCTCGTCCGTCGCCATGCGGTACAGCGCACTCATCGTCTCGCCTTGCGAGCCGGTAGTAACGATTAAAACCTCATTATCGGGGTATTTGGAGACCTGATCGGCATCGACGAAGATCTTTTTGTCTAAATTTACATATCCAAGCTCCATCGCGGTAAATAAATTTCGCTCCATGCTTCGTCCGATGACGCAAACCTTGCGGCCGTATTTTACACCGCGCTCTATAGCCTGATAGACGCGGTGGATGTTTGAGCTGAAGGTGCTCATTATCACGCGCCCTTTACAGCTCGAAAATATCGTATCAAAGGTCTTGCCTACCGAGCTTTCGGACTTTGTGATCCCCTCTTTGTGCGAGTTCGTGCTATCGCTCATCAAAAGCATAACTCCGCGATCGCCGTAATAAGCTAGGCGGTTCAGATCGGTCGGATAGCCGTCGATCGGCGTATGATCGATCTTAAAATCGCCCGTGTGGATGATCGTGCCCGCTTTCGTCGTAATTGCAAGCGCGCTCGCATCGATAATGGAGTGCGTTATGTGGATAAACTCGACCTCAAAATCGCCGATCTGATAAAGCTGGCGCTTCTGCACGGGCCGAAAGTAGCTACGCTCGGCTTTAAGGCCGTGCTCTTCGAATTTATTGCTTATCATCCCCAAAGGAAGCGGCGTAGCGTAGATCGGGAATTGAAATTCTTTGAAAAAATATGGCATCGCGCCGATATGATCCTCGTGCGCGTGGGTGATGAGGATGCCCTTGATCTTGTTTTTTATCTTTCGTACATAATCGAAGTCGGGGATTAAAATGTCCACGCCTAGCATGCTCTCCTCTGGAAAACTCATACCCACGTCCACGATGATTGCGCTCGTATTGGTCTCAAAAACGGTCATATTCGCACCGATCTCGCCCAGTCCGCCAAGCGGCGTGATACGCACCGTCTCGTCGCTGCGATTAGCGTCTTTAAGCGGGTGCAGGCGCTCCTCGTGGATTAGCTTATTTTCCGCGATCGCCTCTTCCATCGCCTTTTGCCACGGCTCGTTGCCGGTGAGGCTCTTTGGCATATTTGAGCGCTTTTTGTGCTTTTTCTTTTTCTGCATGTCTGCGGAGCTTGCATCGTCTGCGGCGCTAGAATTTGCGCTTTTTGCGTTATTACCATTCGGTTTTACGGCGCCGTTTAAATTTGCGCCGTTACCGCCCGCACCGTTTTCGTTGCTTTTTGGATATGCACCGCCGAAATGCGCACCACTCGCACCGTTCGAATTGCCGTTTGACGAGCCTCCCGCAGAATTTGATCCGTTGCGAGAGCCGTTTTTTGAACCCTTTGAACGAGCGGAATTTTGCCCGTTTTTCGCGCCTTTGTTTTTGTGAGAGCCGTTTTCATGCTCGCCGCTGAATTCCGCGCCGCCCGCAGAGCCCTCACTCGCGATAGATTTTTTTAGATTTTCCTTGCGTTTTTTGTAGCGATTGCTTTTTTTGAGTCGTTCGACACCGTTTTCATTTCTGTTTTCTTCCATCTTTTACCCTTAAATTTTTAAAAATTTCTAAAAAAAAGGTGGAATTTAACTCGTGCGCCCGAACTGTGGGCGGAATTTGCAAATTTAAAGAGATCTCTTCGACTAAGCCTCTATCAAATTTTGCGCTTAAATTTTTAATAAGCGTCTTTCGTGGCGCGCTGAAAGATACGCGTAAAAAGCTTTTAAATTTCTCGTATTCATCGAGATTCTGGAAGCGGGCGCAACTTTTTACGCCGAGGCCGTCTGCGTTTATCTCGATGCCTGGCTTAAAATTTTTGCCTTTTATGAGCCTGATTACCGATGAGGTTACCTTCGGCGCGGGCTCGAAACAGTCGGGCTCGACGTCGAATAGAAGCTCGCAGCCGCCCGCAAGATCGGCCAGGATCGAAAGAGCGCTAAAATCGCTTTGCCCTGCTCTAGCGCAGAATTTTAAAGCGACCTCCTTTTGGATCATCACCAAAAATCCGCCGCATAGCTCATCATCGATCGCCTGCAAAATCATCTTCGTAGCAACGTAGTAGGGCAAATTTGCGACCAAAAAATATTCGCCGCGCTCAAGTCCCCGCCGCTCCTGCCAAATCCGCAAAGCATCGCCCAAAACGAGCTCAAGCTCGCCGCTAGCGATCTGCTGCGCAAATTTAGCGCTTAAAATTTGATATAAATCTTCATCTATCTCGAAACTCTTTAATCTGTAAAATTCCAAAAGCTTGCGAGTTAAATCACCTAAGCCAGCCCCGATTTCAACGACATTCTGTACGCTCCCGGGAATCGCTTGGATGATCTTGCTTAAAACGGCTTCGTCTTTTAAAAAATTTTGCCCGAACTCTTTTTTCGCCCTAATCATCGCGAGAGTCTAGCCAAATTTTACTTATAAAGTCATTATGTTAAGTAAAATTTGGCTAAAATCATAAAAAATTTTATTCCGAAGGGCCGCTTTGAATAGATTCGCAAAACGCATAATCCCATGCCTAGACGTCAAAGACGGACGAGTAGTAAAGGGCGTAAATTTCGTAGGTCTCGTGGATGCGGGCGATCCGGTCGAGATAGCCAAACGCTACAACGAAGAGGGCGCGGATGAGCTGTGCTTCCTAGATATCACGGCGTCGCATCTGGGGCGCGATACGATCGTGGACGTCGTGGAACGGGTTGCGCGCGAGCTTTTTATCCCGCTGACCGTGGGCGGCGGCATCCGCACGATCGATGACATCTCTCGCCTGCTAAACGTCGGCTGCGATAAGATCAGCCTCAACTCCGCCGCGATAAAAAATCCGAATTTAATAGACGAAGCGGCGAATAAATTCGGCTCGCAGTGCGTCGTGATAGCGATCGATGCGAAACGAAATTCGATTGAAATTTCGCGCGGCGATTTATATGGCGAGGCAAGGAATTCAAACGGAGATTTACACGGCGGCATGCGAAATCCAGACACAAATTTAGGCAGTGAGGCGCGGAATTTCGGCGAAATTTTACGCGGCGCGCAGGATGAAATTTTAACTGGGAACGGCGAACTTTGCGGCTATAGCGTGTTTATAAACGGCGGCAGGCTAGATACTGGCAGGGATGCGCTTGCTTGGGCAAAAGAGGCGCAGGAGCGCGGCGCGGGCGAAATTTTACTCACGTCGATGGACTGCGACGGCGTTAAAAATGGCTTTGAGTTAAATTTGACGCGCATTTTTAGCGCGCTTGATATCCCCGTGATCGCAAGCGGCGGCGCGGGTAAAATGGAGCACTTTAAGGACGCATTTTTAGCGGGCGCGGACGCATGCCTGGCGGCATCGATTTTTCACTTCAGAGAAATCGAAATCAAGGCGCTAAAAGCATATCTGCAGGAGCAAGGCATCGAAGTGAGACTGTAAATTTAGTCAGGTTTATACCGTGGGGTTGAAACTTAGCTGTCAAAGCGACTAAACAATTAATTTTATTTCAGCCCTTCGTTATCTTACAAGTTTTTTGACAAGTATTATTTTGCTTAGATAAAATTTATTCGTTTTAGCTAAATCATAAGTTTTTTTAAATACTTTTCCATCTTCTACCCGCCACCTGCCCTGCTACCATTATGGAAGGTAAGGGCACAGCTCTCATAGATATTTACTCAATTTATTTTAATTTCATCCGATACTTTACGACGAAAAAATTTCAAAATTTAGCCTTAAATTTATCGTCATTTTGCTATGATTAGTGAAAAATAACGAAAGCGTGAATCCATAAATGATAATCTCTGCCGGACGAAATGAAATTTTTGATTTTGCCCTGCCTATGGGCGTGGGGCTAGTGGATATGAGTATAAATTTGACTAAATTTCTATGTGAAAATAGGCAAAGCTTGCCGAGTGAGATCATTTTCGTGGGTTCTGCAGGGCTATATAAAGAAGGTGAAATTCTAAAAATTTATGAAAGCAGATCGGCTGCAAACTGTGAAATATCAGCGCTTTATGAACTTTCATACTCTCCGATTAGTTTTGAAATTGCAGCTAGGAATTCTGCCGATGTTTCATATGAAACAATAACCAATAGCTCAAATTTTATCACGACTGATAAAAAATCTGCGCTAAAATTCTTTGAGCGAGGTTATTTTTTAGAAAATATGGAATTTTTTTCGGTTCTTAAGGTAGCTCAAAAATTTCAAATTCCCGCTTCCGGAATTTTTTGTGCAACGAATTTTTGTGATTCAAACGCTCACGCAGATTTTTTAAAAAACCACGCCGCTGCAAAAGAAAATTTAACCAAATATCTAAAAACTAAGGCATTAATTTGAAAAATATCTTTGATTTTACGATGAAAGAGCTTGAAAATTTCGTCGAACCAAAATTTAGAGCCAAGCAAATTTACGAATGGATTTACAAAAAGAACGTGGACGACTTTGCACAAATGCTAAATCTACCGAAAGAGATCCGTCAAAGTTTAGCCCAAAATTTTTATTTAGACCCGCTTAAATGCGTCAGATCCGAAACAAGTAGCGATGGCAGTATCAAATATCTTTTCGCTCTCAAAGACGGCAAGACGATCGAAAGTGTCCTGCTGCCGATGAAGGATGAGCTGCGAGATGAAAACGAAAAAATTATAAGACACGCGCGCTACTCAATCTGCGTAAGTTCACAAGTGGGTTGCAAAATTGGCTGCAGCTTCTGCTTGACAGCAAAAGGTGGCTTCGTACGAAATTTAACTCCAGGCGAGATCGTGGCTCAAATTTGGCTCATCAAGAAAATGAACGCGATCCCGTACGAGCGCCGCGTCAATGTCGTATATATGGGGATGGGCGAACCGCTTAATAACCTAGACAACGTTGCCAAAGCTGTGCAAATTTTAAAAGAAAACGACGGACTCGCCATAGCGCCACGTCGCCAAACGATAAGCACTAGCGGACTTTCTACGCAGATAAAAAAGCTTGGCGAAATGGATCTTGGCGTGCTGCTCGCGATCTCACTGCATGCAGTGGATGACGAACTGCGTGAAAAACTAATGCCGATAAATCGCGCCTACAATATCGCATCGATCATGCAGGCGGTGCGCGAGTTCCCAATCGATCTGCGAAAGCGCGTGATGTTTGAATACCTAATGATCGATGGCGTAAACGATCGCCCAAGCGATGCCAAAACGCTAGTGAAGCTTCTGCACGGCATCCGCGCAAAGGTAAATCTGATCTATTTTAATCCGCACGAAGGCTCGAGCTTTGGCAGACCAAGCCCTGAAAATATGATAAAATTTCAAGACTATCTATGCGCGCACGGCATTACTTGCACGATCCGCCAGAGCAAGGGGCTAGATATCAGTGCGGCGTGCGGACAGCTTAAACAAAGAAACGAGCAAGGTAAAATTTTGGCTCAAAGTAGTATCAGTGCCGATAAAATTTCGAACAAGTAGAGGAAAAATTCGGCGATTATTTTCAGATCATAAGGCAGATCAGTAAAAAATTTATAAAGGAGTAGCAATGGACGCGCAAAAAATAATGGATGAGAACAGCATCTTCTTAAACAGATCGCTACTTAAAAAATCCTAGATTACAAACGCTGAAATCATCCGCGAATTCCTTCTTATCTACCCTTAACATTTCGAATTTTCATAGAAATTAACAATTACAATCCAAGTCTCATACCAATATCTTGCGATATTTCTATTGTTTGTTTTTGTTCTATGCTACGGTCTATACCCAAACCAAGCATCCTCTTGCAATATTCCCCAAAAGAAGCAACTACCGTTTTGCTCCCCATGCTTGCTATTAATGCCGAGCTTTCTAAATTAACAGAGCTTCCCGCTCCACCCTTTTGCTTAAATAGGAAATTAGCGTATTCGTCAAATTCTTTTTTAAATATTCCATGTTCTTGATTGTATTTTTTAAAAGAATCAACACCAGATTTAAAATCTTTTATACTGCCACCCAGCTTATCTTGAAGCATCCAATATTTATGCGCTCTGAGCTCAAATTTACCGTAATTTTCGCTACCGAAAATAAATATATGAAACCCCGTTGTCTAGCCAAGTTGAATTATATGCTTTTATGGCCTTAGCGCTTTTTTCCCAATATAGCCATCGCAAAATAAAATCGTCTTAAAATTTTCAAATAACTATAGATGAGGAATTAATAAATTAAACGCCGTTGTAACCACAAAATTTTATAAAAACCGGCAAAAGCAAAATCATGGTCATAAAAATAATCGTCGCCACTTCAAAATTTTATTGAGTTGCTCAAATTTTACCGATTTTCGCGAGATTATAAAACTCTCTTGCGGCATCAAATTTGCTTTTTATCTCGTATCGTTCGCCGCCTAGTTCGAAGCAAATTGCATTCGCATGCAGCAACAATCTCGGTGCTCCCGTCGTTCTGACCCGCTCCGTCTCATCCATCTTTTTATCCAATATCCGCTCCGCTTGCTCTCGCGAAAGCCCATACAGCGGCTCTCCCAATATCGGCGCACCCGCGGCAAATAGATGCAGCCTGATCTGATGCTGCCTACCCGTCAGCGGATAGCACTCGATCAGGCTAGCGTCTATGTCCGAGAAATATCGCAGCGGGCGAATCAGCGTGATCGCCTCCTTGCTGTCGCGCGATATTTTCATACGAATTTTAAGATCGGCAAACTCGCCGCTAGGAGCAATAGGAGCATCAATTACAAACCCCTCGAAATCCTTTAAAAATTTCAGTTTTTCGCTAAATTTTGCGTATTTTGCAGGCTCAAATTTTTTCAAATTTACACAGCCCTTAGAAGTAGCTGGCAAAGATTTAGCCGCAGATAAGGCGCAAGGTTTATGTCCGTTATCCGCGCTACTCATCGTGATAGCGGGTTTGAGCTTATCACTCACGCCGCAGGATAAGTCATCAAATTCAGATCTGCTGTCAACATCGCCAGTAGGAGCGCCGGAATTAAATTTAACCTGCGCGTCGTAAGATAGAGCATCGCACCACAATCCCCTACTCGCACCATTAGACAAGATATTAAATCCAAATTTATTGCCTGTTCCTTTTAGAGCTAGTGTATCGCGCAAATCCGATACGCTACTTGGTAAACTCACAGCATCGCCCGCGAATTTTGATCCGCAAATTTCATCAAAGCCTAGAGCATAGCAACTCTCTATCTCACCATTGCAAGCGGCACTTTGCAAATCCCCTCGCAAGCCCTCTCTCAAATCCCCTTGCACGAGCGCTAGATAGCTTTTCATCACTCTACGCTGTTCGAAGCACTCTTTAAGCTCGCGCGCCGCGTCTTTATCCTTGGCGACAATAAGAATTCCGCTGGTTTCTAAATCAAGCCTGTGCGCCACGCACGCGTCCTGCCCGTATAGCGACCAGATCTCGTCATACATATTATAAGGCGAGTTGCGCCCGCTCGGATGGCTTAAAATTCCACTCGGCTTGTCAAATGCCGCAAACGCATCGCACTCAAAGATCGGCTTCAGTCCGCGCGGCTCGCATTTGTAATCGATCAAAAAAATTTCTCCGCAAGCAACGGAGTTTTTATGTAAATTTTGATCCTCTGCATCGGTTACGCGGCGCTTGTCACAGATGCGCTGCGCGGATTTCATATCGTATCCGAGGCTAAGCAGAATTTCGTAAATTTTGCGCCCCTCAAAGCTTCCCAAGCTTCTTTTCTCATAACCCATATTAAACTTTCAGCCCTATTTTTATATAATTTTTGCCATCATTATACAAGAAATTCTAACCGAAAGGCTACTAAAATGGTCGAAAGATACGCAAGAAAAGAGATGTCTGAAAAATGGAGCTTGCAAGCCAAATACGACGCGTGGCTAAAAGTCGAGCTCGCGGCGGTTAAGGCGTGGAATAAACTAGGTCTAATAAGCGACTGTGATAAAGATAAAATTCTACAAAACGCAAGCTTTAGGATCGAGCGGATAGATGAGATCGAAAAGACCACCAAGCACGACGTGATTGCATTTCTAACGAGCGTGAGTGAGAGCCTTGGGCAGGAGAGCCGCTTCGTGCATTACGGCATGACTAGCAGCGATTGCATCGATACCGCCGTTGCACTACAAATCAAAGAAAGCATGGAGCTTATCATTGAGGATGTGCAAAATTTAAAAGCTGCGATAAAATCTCAAGCCATGAAGCATAAAATGACACTGATGGTCGGGCGCAGCCACGGTATCCACGGCGAGCCGATCACTTTCGGACTCGTGCTTGCGGTCTGGTATGATGAGATAAATCGCGCGCTAGAGCTTTTGCAACACGCAAAAAGCGTTATCAGCTACGGCAAAATAAGCGGTGCGATGGGGAATTTCGCCCACGCTCCACTAGAGCTGGAAGAGCTAGTGTGCGAATATCTGGGGTTAAAGCCCGCTCCCGCGTCCAATCAAGTCATCCAGCGCGATCGCTACGCGCAGGTAATGAGCGCACTTGCGATCCTAGCTTCCAGCTGCGAAAAGATCGCTATCGCAATCCGCCACTATCAACGCACCGAGGTTTATGAGGCAGAGGAATTTTTTAGCCCAGGTCAAAAGGGCAGCTCTGCGATGCCGCACAAACGAAATCCTGTGCTTAGCGAAAACGTAACGGGACTATGCCGTATGATCCGTAGCTTCGTAATACCTGCGATGGAGGACGTAGCACTATGGCACGAACGCGATATTAGCCATAGCTCGGTCGAGCGATTTATCCTCCCCGACGGCTTTATAACTGCTGATTTTATGCTAAATCGCTTGACGAGCTTGATCGAAAAACTGCTCGTATATCCCGAAAATATGATGAGAAATCTAAATTTAACCGGTGGGCTCGTATTTTCGCAGCGCGTGCTGCTAGAGCTGCCTAAACGAGGAGTTAGCAGAGAGGATGCTTATAAAATCGTACAGCGTAATGCAATGAAGGTCTGGGCGGATCTGCAAGAGGGCAAAAAAGCTATAGATGAGCAAGGACATAGCCTATTTTTGCAAAATCTGCTCGCAGATACAAAGCTGCGAGAAAAGCTAAGCGAAAGCGAGATCAAAGAGTGCTTTGACTACAGATATTACACTAAAAACGTAGACGCGATTTTCGCTAGGGTTTTTGGCAAATAGCAGGCACGACGACTTGCTATTTTAAAACTCCGAGCTAGCTTACAAAATATAGCGAAGCAGCTAGAAATTTATGTTTGCGCCGAAGTATTTTAAAAACAGCGATTGAAATTTTAAAATTTTTACAAAGACAAAATTTTAGTAAAAGCGTAGCGCTTGCGGATAAATCTGGTATCTAAATCCGCAAGAACAAGCGCCACTGCTTTTACCATGAATTTATAAAGGCAAAATTCTACGCTTGCGGCTAACATCAAAATCGTAAAATTTAATGCTTTAAAACGGTAAAATTCTTAGGTGTAGTAATTTTTAGAATTTTACCGCAAAATTTAAGTGCTAATCCCAAAGATGTAAATGCGAGATTTCCATAAAGCAAAATGGCATTTCTGCGTCGTACTCGAACTAGGGGTCGTGAGATATCCGAAGCAATTATGAAACAAATTTAAAGTGGCAAATGGAGACATTGATAAAATTCCGCTTTTTCAACTTGAAATTATAACGATTCTTAGAAAAAAGCAGATTGAGTAAAATTTCATAAATTCCATCAATTTAAGTGCTTAGCAGATAGCACTAAAAATAGGAAATTAAGCTTGCGTAATGATATTTTTAAAAATTTTAAAATTTTATATGCGCAAGCGGGTAAAATTTGACGTCTAGTACCGGCAGCATCCTTTGATTATCATATAATTACGTCTGAATTGCTAGCAAATCTCAGATTAAACAATTCTGCGATTTGACGTCTAATAATTATTTGGAATTTAAAATGGATGGAGCGGGAGTTCGTTCGCTCCATCCTGCGCTAGCACGTTAGAATTTTTAGAATTTAAAGTTATATCCTAGATATAGTCCATGATTGGTCTCGTAGGCTTTATCTATATCCTCTCCGAGCTTACTAGCCTTGTATCTCGTATAGTCCGCTTTGTAGCCAAACTCGATCTCATTATGCTCATCAAAGCTATATAAACCGCCTAGCCTTGCGCCGATGACCCAGCCTGGTACTGTCTTTGATATAGAGTCACTATCGCCGCTGAAGTCATTATACGAATCTTTGTATTTCAAAAACGAAACCCCCGTATATGCGCCCGCTACTAGCCTAAAGCTATTCGTAATCTCAGGCGTAAAATCTCCGCCTACTAGCAAGCTATGCTTATTCCAAGAGTGTTTAAAATCTCCATCCTCATCACTACCATTTTTTGTAACCTTAAAGTCATACATATACTCGCCGTATGCTCTAGCTATACCAAAATCATAGCCAGCCTTAAAACCTATCGCAGCTTGCCCCTTATGATCTTTAACGGTGCCAGAGTCTCCATCCTCCGACCATTTGGCTGTAAGACTAGATTTAAACGAGTAATCCCCCTCGATGCCTAAAAGCAAACCCTCGCTAGAGCCTACGCTAACGCAAGCCGCAGCGGCAAACGCCGCGATTAAAATTTTGTTTTTCATATTTTCTCCTTACAATTTATGATTTCAAGGCTTCTCGCCACAGCCGCTCTTACCGTTTTATAACTTACGATCTTTGAGCCTCCTCCACCGGATTCACTTACAAATCCGTTTAAAATTTGTTGATTATAATAGCCCCCCCCCCCACTTAAATTTTGATAAATTTTTGAGGCAAGACGCGCAATTTTATCTCACTCGCCTTGGATAAAATTTTATCTCGCTTGCTAAGGATAGAATTCTATCTTGATTGCCAGCACGGAATTCGACGAAATTCTACGCCGCCTCCCTTGAGCAGTTAGCAAATTTAATGTCGGGTGTCATTAAAAAATAATCTGTGATGAAATTTAAAGCGCTTACTTAGTTGTTCGTTTTTATGTATAATTTAAAATTTACACACGAGATAAGTGCCGTGTTACCGATAGTAACTGCACTTTTAAAAATTTAAGACGATTTGATTTGGAATTTATAAAATTCCCGCCTCATTTTTGTATCATAAGCCAAATCCAAAAAAGGAGTATCTATGGAAGAACACAAAGTGGAGTTACGCAACTCCCGCTTACAAGGGCCGCTAGACTCAGACGTAGACGAGCTGGGTTTAGACAGGCTCACCGACACCGTGCCGTTTCCTAAGCGTGGCGTAATTATCATGGCAATTGCCGCTGCAGTGGGCTTTGCTCTATATGCCGCACTACCATTTGAGCCCAATGTCAAAAAAGGCCTTGCGCTACTTGCTTTCATCGCGATTATGTGGCTTACAGAGGCCGTGCATATCACGGTAACCGCGCTTATGGTGCCGGTGCTTGCGGTAGCTATCGGACTTGGTAAATTCGCTAAAGATGGCACTTTCACGGCTGCCACCATCAAAAGCACGCTTGCAAATTTTGCAAACCCTACGATCTTTACCTTTTTCGGTGGCTTCGCGCTGGCAACGGCTCTGCATATGCAAAAGCTAGACAAAAAGATCGCGATGTGGCTAATCGCCCGCGCAGGCGGTCGCTTGGGTGTAGCTGCGATTTTAATCTGCCTTGCTACGGCGATCCTTTCGATGTGGGTTTCAAATACCGCAACTGCTGCGATGATGCTTCCGATCGCGCTTGGAATTTGCGCCAACATGGACGAGAGCAAAGATCGCGGCACGCTTGTGTTTTTGCTTTTAGGCATCGCGTATTCTGCAAGCATCGGAGGTCTGGGCACGCTCGTGGGATCTCCGCCAAATTTAATCGTGGCTCAAGCCTTGCACTACAGCTTCGCGGACTGGATGAAGGTAGGTTTGCCGCTAATGTGCGTGATGCTACCGATAATGCTTGTGGTGCTTTATATAATTTTCAAGCCGAATTTAAGCCATAAAATAGAGATGGATCTGGAGCATATCCCTTGGACGCGCGAGCGCATTATTACGATCGTCGTATTTGCTCTAACAGCGCTTGGCTGGATATTTTCAAAGCAAATTTCAGCCCTTGTGGGCTTTAAAGTGGATGATGCTTACGTCGCCATCTGCTCGGCAGTCGTAATCGTCATACTAGGGCTTGCCAAATGGCACGATATCGCCGAAAACACCGAATGGGGCGTATTGCTGCTTTTCGGCGGCGGACTTACGCTAAGTGCGGTTTTAGGCGATTCCGGAGCTTCTAAGGTACTTGGTGATCTAGTCGCGCACACTTTCGGCGGAGCGCCTACTTACATCGTACTTTTGGTAACAGCGGTTTTCATCATCTGCCTTACGGAATTTACGAGCAATACCGCTTCAGCGGCGCTTTTGGTACCAGTATTTGCGGGAGTGGCGGCGCAAATGGGGCTACCGAAAGAAACTCTTACTATAGTAATCGGTGTGGGCGCAAGCTGCGCTTTCATAATGCCGGTAGCGACGCCACCGAATGCTTTGGTTTTCGGCACGGGACGCATTCGCCAGGCGGAAATGGTGCGGAGTGGCGGAATTTTAGCGATATTCTCCGCGTTTTTGGTTTCGGGGTACGCGTATATTTTCTACTCGTAAAATTCCGTCAAAATTCTATAGTCCGGGTATCTGCCCGGACTAAATATATTTATAAGATATATTTTTGAACTCCTAAATTTTCGGAATTTTTATAAAAAAATTCTAATTTAATACTATTTTAATCAGTTATCTGTATAATACGCATATTTTACGGAAAGAAGAATTTATGGATTTTGATTTTATAGCCAAATTTAGCCCGATGTTCGTAAAGGCGGGGGTTTTAACACTGAAGCTCGCATTTTACGGGATTTTACTATCCATCATCATCGGTTTTATCTGTACGTTGATAAAATACAAAAGATTGCCTCTATTAAGTCCGCTCGTGAGCGCATATATCGAGCTATCGCGCAATACTCCGCTTTTAATTCAGCTATTTTTTCTATACTACGGCCTGCCGAAGCTGGGCGTTCAAATTTCAGGCTTTACCTGCGCGATTGTAGGTCTTGCGTTTTTGGGCGGAAGCTATATGAGCGAGAGCTTTAGGCTCGGTTTTGAGGCGATAAAAAAATCCCAGATCGAAAGCGCGATGAGCCTTGGCCTTAGTGAGGCGCAGATAGTATTTTACGTCGTGCTGCCGCGCGCCTTTGCGATCGCCCTGCCCTCCATCAGCGCAAACATAATCTTTCTGCTTAAAGAAACTTCGATCGTTAGCATCGTAGCGCTCGCTGATCTCGTTTATGCCGCAAAGGACGTGATTGGATTGTATTACAAGACGAACGAGGCGCTATTTATGTTAAGCGTTTCGTATCTGATCATAATCTTGCCGCTTTCGCTAGCGCTTACGCTGCTTGAAAAGCGCCTTGCGTATATGAGAGGCTAGCGATGGAACTCTTAAGCGGCGAAAATTTAATCAGGCTTTTAGAGGGGCTTGGGGTCACACTGCAAATCGCGCTCATCTCGATCGCGGTTTCGCTCGCTCTAGGCTTGGTGCTTGGAATTTTAATGGCCTCGGGGCGCAGAGCCTTATACATCCCGCTTAAAATTTGCCTGGAGATCGTGCGCATCATGCCGCCCATCGTTTGGCTATTTATCGTATATTTCGGCGCGAGCAAGGCATTTGGCATCCACATCTCAAATATCGCGGCTTCGATCATCGTCTTTAGCGTCTGGGGTGTTTTTGAGATGATGGATCTGGTGCGCGGCGCCGTACTTAGCATCCCCAAGCATCAGTTCGAAAGCGCAGAAGCGCTCGCATTTAGCAGATCTCAAATTTATCTCTACGTCATCCTGCCGCTTGCGATGAGGCGCCTAGTGCCCGCAACGATAAATTTATTCAGCAGGATGATAAAAACAACCTCGATCGCCGTGCTAATCGGCGTCATCGAGCTCGTCAAGGTCGGACAGCAGATCATCGAAGTGAATGTCTTCCGCGACAATTATGCGCCACTAATCATCTACGGAGCGATATTTTTCGTATATTTTTTGATCTGCTATCCGATCTCGGCGCTTTCAAAAAAACTAGAAAACAGGTGGAGCTGATGGGAATTTTAGAACTTCATAAAATCAATAAATTTTACGGCGAGCTGCATGCGCTAAAAGACGTCAGTCTTAGCGTCGCGCAGGGCGAGGTCGTAGTGATCCTAGGCCCTAGCGGCTGCGGCAAAAGCACCCTGCTTCGCACGATCAACGGACTTGAGCCAGTACAAAGCGGAAATTTTATAATCGAGGGCGAGCGGATCGATCAAAATTTCAAAGAGTGGCGCAGGATCAGACAAAAGATCGGCATGGTCTTTCAAAGCTACGAGCTCTTCGATCATCTAAGCGTGCTGCACAACATAATCTTAGGCCCGATGAAGGTGCAAAACGTTCCGAAAGAGGAAGCGATAACTCTAGCACGCGAATGGCTAAAGATCGTAGGTCTTGCGGATAAAGAGAACTCCTACCCCAAAGAGCTTAGCGGCGGGCAAAAACAGCGCATCGCGATCGTACGAAGCCTGGTGATGAAGCCCAAGATCATGCTTTTTGACGAGGTTACAGCGGCGCTTGATCCCGAGATCGTGCGCGAGGTGCTAGACGTAATGCTAAATCTCGCCAAAGAGGGGCAGACGATGTTAATCGTAACGCACGAGATGGGCTTTGCGCGCGCCGTAGCCGATCGCATAATTTTTATGGACGACGGACACATCGTGGAGATTAACGAACCGGAGGCGTTCTTTACCGCTCCAAAGAGCGAGCGCGCGAAGAAATTTTTAAATATGTTCGAATTTAAAAAATAAATTTTAATAAAGGAGAAAAGATGAAAAAAACGCTAAGCACGCTTTTTATCTTAGGTGCGTTATTTTTCGCAGGCTGCAACGACGAGGGCAAAGGCTCCTCAAATTCCGCGCAAGGTTCCGCCGCGCCGCAAAGTTATATCGACGGGATTAAAAAGCGTGGCGTAGTAAGGATCGCGGTTTTCGGCGATAAGCCGCCGTTTGGTTATATCGACGAGACGGGTAAAAACGCGGGATATGACGTGTATTTTGCAAAACGCATCGCAAAGGAGCTTTTGGGCGATGAGAGCAAGGTGCAGTTTGTGCTCGTAGAGGCTGCCAATCGCGCAGAATTTTTAGCATCGGATAAGGTCGATATCACGCTTGCAAATTTTACCGTCACGCCAGAGCGTAAAGAGGTCGTGGATTTCGCGCTGCCGTATATGAAGGTAGCCCTCGGCGTCGCGAGCAAGGACGGCGATATCACCGATGTTTCGCAGCTTAAGGACAAAACGCTTTTAATCAACAAAGGCACAACCGCGGATCTGTATTTTACGAAAAACCATCCCGAGATCAAGCTTTTAAAATTTGACCAAAATACCGAGACTTTCGGTGCGATGCTGGATGGCAGGGGCGATGCGATCGCGCATGATAATACGCTTTTGTTTGCGTGGACGAAGTCAAACCCTGGCTTTAAGGTAGGTATCCGCTCGCTGGGCGATCAGGACGTCATCGCGCCTGCGGTCAAAAAGGGCAACGACGAGCTTCGCAAATGGCTTGACGATCTAATCGTAAAACTCGCGGACGAGAAATTTTTCCACGCCGACTACGACGCGACGCTAGCGCCCGTTTACGGCGACGACATCAAGGCTGATGACGTCGTAATCGAGGGCGGGAAGTTATAAATTTAGTCCAAGCTTGAAGTGCATTTCAGGCTAAATTTCATTCCAGAGAATCAAAATAAGCATCACGTTTTTCGTCAAAAACAGAAAGAAGCCTTCGGGAGACGAAGCGCTCGTGATGAGCGTAGAGGAGGCGCTGCGACTGGTGCCGAATTTATCGCAGTTTAACGCCGACGAGGATGATGAGGAGTTTGACGCCGAGGGCTTTTACGGCGCGAAACTCGACGAGCTTGACTGCCTCGTTGCCGGCACGGACGGACTTAGCGGACGCGGTTTTGAGATCGGCTACGAGGACGGCACGTATAACATCCGCGTCAGCACGCCTAGCACCCATGCGGATTGGTAGATCGCGCTAGAATACCTCAAAAATTTGACGCTGAAAATGGACGGCGAAATCGTGAGCTAGGACGGAGAGAAATTTAACGCGCAAAATATCGAGGGTTTTGACTATGAGCCCGATATACGCGCAGGACTAGAGGCGATAGAGCAAAATTTGCAAAAAGAGGCGCAAATCAGCACTATTTACGGCAAGCGAAACGAGGTGTCGTTTGATCAAAAGATCATAGCTCGCATCCTAGGCACGAAAGATCCCGCGGGCGAATTTAGCAAATTCGTAACCGATATCCAAAACCTAGACGCGTATTTTGCAAATCAGATGTTTTACCGCGGGAACGATAGCGGCGAGATCATCGGGCAGTACGTCCTGTCGCAAGGCGTCGTTACCACGCTGCCCTTTGAGCCTAGCGTGGAGTATAAAAATTTGCAAATGCTAGGCGACGAAAAAGTCGCGCGGTGGTCGGTCGCGATATTTGGCGGAGAGGGGCGATGACGACGAAAAATACGAGATCCTAGCGACGCTGAAATATGAAAATTTCATCCAAAATTTGCCGAAAGATGAATACGAATTTATCGACGCTAAAAATATCGTCGTAAGCGCGTTTAGCAAAGCGGAATTTGACGCGCTCATCGCAAAATGCGGCGAAGAGGGGCTAGCGGATTAAATTTAAATGCAACATTTAAGGATGGCTAAATTTAACCGCGACTTAATAAATTTACTCGGTTGAATTAAGGAGATAATTTCTAAAGCCAGGGAACATGTTCGATAAATCTGCTAGCTTAGCTTAAAATCAAACGCGGAGAATTTAATTAAACAAGCAAGTGAAGAAATTTAAACCTCATTTCGCACAATGGGTTTTTCCGCTTCATTTTTTCACTCTAAATTTTTATAAATTTACTCACAAACGTTAAAATTGCCTATCAAGATTGAGTTGAAATTTATTCGAAAGGAAATTTATGACAGGTTTCGCAAACAAGGCTAAATTTAAAATTTTCGCCGTATGCGTTTGCATCGGATTTAGCGGGCTAAGCTTAAGTGCGAGCGAGCTGGAGGGTAGATGGAGCATTGTTTCCGTCACAGCTCAAGGGCAAACCTTCAAAACGGCGAGACAAAAATGCTTGGAGGGTTCGTTTATCGAGGCTAGCGGCGATAGCGCGCGTCTTAGCCTAAGTAGTGCGAACGGCAACTCCTGCGAAAAAGCCGAACACGACTTTGCCCTAAAAAGCCTAGGCGGCGGCAGATACTCGCTTGGCGGCGGCGAGCTACGGCTAAATAACGGCTCGCTCGAATACAAACAAGGCGCGGACGGCGACGAGATCGTATTTACCTTTAAAAAAGATGAGGTAAATTTAGCCGGCATCGTAAACGGCGCCGTAAACCAAGCCGGCCTCGACGGGTCAAATTTAAGCGGGATCGAGGGCAGATGGGAGCTAGTCTCGCTAAAGGCGCAGGGGCAGAGCTTTAAAGTCGCGGGGCAAAAATGCTTTAGCGACTCGTTTTTTGAAATTTCGGGCGACGAAGCGACGGTCGGAATCGTGGGCGTAAACCCGGACGGCTCGTGCAACAAAAGTGCCGGCAAAAGCGGCTACGAAAGTCTAGGCGGCGGAAAATACGCGCTTAGCGCTAAAGGGCTGGGTGAGTTTTGGCTAAGGGACGGCATGCTCGAATACAAACAGGTCGCGGACGGGCAAGAGATCTTGTTCGTCTTTAAAAAAAGCGCGGCGCAAGCAGGCTATAGCGCAAATTCGGCGCAAACTAAATCAAGCTCAAATTTAAGCAAGCCCGCAAAAGATCCTAGCGTCAAACACAGTAGCGCCGGGGCGAGCAAAAAAGGTTCGGGGGTATTTGGCGGTACGAAATTTAACATGCTTCTAAACACGAGCGAGGATTATTCCTTTTACCTACGCGACGACGGCACCTACGCGAGCCGCCTAGAAAAGCCCGACTGGCGCACGCGCATCGACGGCACGTATAAGGTCAAAGACGGCATCCTAACGATAACCAGCAACGACGACTACGACACGAGCTACTACTGCGAGAACGACGACTGTACCTTTTTGTGGAACTCCATCGGCACGGGGTATTATATGTTTCAAGCGCAAATTTCAAGCCAAATGCCGAAGGACTGTTTCTCTTTTCGCAAGGCTAGCTCGTCGTCCCTGCACGGCTGGTCGGGCGGCAGCGATACGGTGAGCGTAGGCGTGAGCGGATACTACTGCTTTGACGGCAAAGGGCGCTTTAACTCGGGCGGATCGTCGTATGCTACGGCAACCTCGGGTACCGCCGGCGGCGGCATAGGCGGGGGCAGCTCAAAATCGCGCAGCGACGAGGGCTCATATACGCTCGATCAAGGCGAGCTAACGCTAAAATACGACGACGGTACGGTCGTTCGCCACAGCTTTTTCTACACTTCGCCGCGTAGTAAAGATAACAAAGCCATGGCGATCATCGACGGCGAGGTTTATCGGTAGGCTCGCAGTTATAAGAGCTTTTATGACCTTATAGGACAAATTAGAAACCTCGTGATGCGGCGGTTTCATAAAATACACTGGAAAGGAAATTTATGGTTAAATTTAAGATCTTTGCCGCATGCGCTTTTGCCGGAATTTGCGGGCTAAACTTAAACGCAAGCGAGCTACAGGGCAAATGGAGCATAATCTCAGCCGATGTAAACGGACAGAGTATGCAAACGACGGGGCAAAAATGCTTAGAAGATTCGTTTTTTGAAATTAACGGCGACGTCGCAAAATTCACGCTTAGCAATGCAAGCGGCGACTCGTGCAAAAGCGGCAAACAAAGCTACGGATATAAAAGCCTTGGCGGCGGCAGATACGCCCTCATAGCAAGCGGCGAATTCCGACGGCTCGTGCAAGACGGGCGAGGGAAGTAGCGGCTATAAGAGCCTTGGTAGCAGCAGATACGCGCTAGATAAAGACGCAGGCGAATTTAGATTAAAGGGCGACACGCTCGAATACAAGCAAGCGAACAATAACCTCGTATTTACCTTTAAAAAACGGGCAGGCGAGACAAGCTCAAGCAGCTCGGCACGAACTAAATCAAGCCCAAGCGCAAATCAAGCAGCAAACGTAAAAGACTCTAGCGTAAAGTATAGCGACGCAAAAGCCACCAAAAAAGGCACGGGCGTGTTTGCGGGCAAATGGTTTTTCATAAACACGAACATTGACATCGCCTTTTATCTACGCGACGACGGCACCTACGCGAGCCGCCTAGAAAAGCCCGACTGGCGCACGCGCATCGACGGCAAACAAAGCGCATATAGCTGTGAGGATGCGGACTGCGAGTTTTTGTGGAGCGACGGCGGATATCATCTTTTTAAGGCTCAAATCTTAAACGAAGTGCCAAGAGGCAGCTACTCGTTTACCTCCGCTAGCTCCATGTCCGTCTACAACGCCTCGGGCGGTTTGGACGTCGTTGGCGGAGGCGCGAGCGGATACTATGACTTCGACGGCAAAGGCCGCTTCAAGGACGGCAGCTCGTCGTATTCGTCCGTCTCTACGAGCGCTGGGGGCGGCGGCGGTACGAGCTCTAGCAGTAGCGCGGGCTCATATACGCTAGATGCGGGCGAGCTCACGCTCAGATACGACGACGGACGGACGCAGCGACATAGCTTTTTTTACATTCCGCCTACTAGCGAAGGCAAGGCAGGCGGAGCGGTCGTCGACGGCGTGATATATTTTTTAGACGAATAAATTTAGCGCGGGCTAGCTCGGTTTTAAATTTAGAGATCCGGTTTTTAAACGCAAATCGCTAGCCCATCAAAACGATCGCTTTAAAATTTATGATTTAATTCGGCTTGCGGTTTGCGATTTAGTCGAATTTACGGGCGATTTTGAGTTTTATTGAATTCACTTTATTTATAAATTTACATTTCTGTGCGTCGCCAGAGCCGTATGCGGCCCGCCGCCGTCATACTCCACAGCGCCGCCGCCCACTTCATTCGCTCCAAATTTTGCGGTTCAAATTTAGCTCGCTCACGATACCCACAAGCGCACCGATCTCATCTACGTAAAGCGCTATCGTAGCGTCCTGCTTTAGCGAGCAGTCGATTCTAGGCTCGAAATTATCGCGCCAGGTCTCGATCGCCACGTAAATTTTATCCTCCCTTAGCACCGCGTTTATCTGCGAACCCAGCCTTAGATAAACCTCCGTCAGTCGCTGCATCAAAAGTGGCGTCAGAGCGTATCTAGCGCCCACTTGATCGGTCGTATAGACGTCGAAAAACTCCTCAAATTTCACATCGTCCATATTCGCTCGCTGTCCGTATCTGCGCAGATTTCGCGAGTTTTTGTGACACACCCGCACCTCGCAGTTAAGCCTTTTGTGAAAGTCCGCGACGAAAAGCACTCCTTGAAATTTTACGTCGGTGCGAGTGCCGTTTTTGGTGCGCACCTTTTCGGCGGCGTAAAAGTCGCTAAAGCTAACGCGCACGCCCTGCACCTCCCCGCTCATCATATCCTCGCTCGATTGCTCGTTTATGTAGCAGTCGTAAATTTCAAAAAACTCATCCGTCCCCAGCCCGCCATTTTCATCGTAGCTAAGTCCGAAGCTTTTTGCGATGCTCGCGACGACCCTGTTTTTAAAATTTGATCTGAAATTCCGTCTTTTGCTCGCCGTTAAAAGAGCGCTCACGACGCCGTAAACGGAGATGCCGAAAAATACGCTGGCCGCCACTTCGTCCCAAAAGCGCGCCACCAGTGCGCCCACACTGGTCCCTACGACAGCGGCGATTAGACCGGCCTTTTTCACCGCTTTTTGCAGCGCCGCGCGCTCATCCTCTAGGCTCTGTAGATCGGCTAGAAAGTTAAATTTTGACCCGGCTACTCCGCTCTCTTTGCCCCCACCCTCGCCTTCGGCGACTTTGGACTCAAACCTTCCGTAGGTAGAGGATGTGCGGCTATCGCTGTCTTTGGAGCCGCTATCCTCGCCCGCTTCAGCTTTTAATACCTGCCCCTCTTTCGCATCGACGCTAAAAATTTGCTCGGTTTGCGCTGCGCCCTGCCCTAGCGCGCCCCTGTCTTGCGCCGTATCAAAGCCGCTAAATTTATCAAAATTTGCGCGCTGTGCGCCCTCGTTTTTGCTAGAGCTCAAGCCGCAAAATAGACGGTAGAGCAGTCCGTTTAAAACCGGGAAGATGATGAAAAGCGCGACTATTAGCCAGTTTGTATCAAACGAGACGGGCTCCGCCCTCGTATTTAAAAGCACGTAAAGCCCGAGCAGCAGCAGGATTATCAAAAATGAGATGAGCTTGCTAATGCGCGAGAGCTTTTCGCGCCGTTTTTCAAGCAGGTAAAGCTTCTGCGAATCGCCGTTTCTATCCATACCCCGCCTTTTGTAGCGCATTTAAGCGCCGGTCTATTTGCCGCGCGCTAAATTTAAACGTTTGCGCACCGCCGCCTGATCGACGTTAAATTTAGCGCAAAGCTCGCGCCCTGCTGCGATAAATTTTAAAATTTACTCCGTCGCTTTAAATTTGGCCGCCATAAAATTTTAAATTTCGTCCTCACCGCGCCGCAGCTCGTTTAATGCGGGCAAATCTTTAGCGCCTCTTTCAGCCGCCCTAGCCCGTCTTTTAGCAGCGCTCTAGAGGTCGCGATATTTAGGCGCAAAAATTTCTCGCCGCCCTTGCCGTATTGCGCGCCGCAGGAGAGATACAGCCCCGTTTTTTCGCGGATGAAGCGCGCAAGCTCCGCGCTATCCTGCGTGTAAGCGCCCGCGTCAAGCCACATCAGATAAGTCGCGTCTTGCGGCACGACATGCACCTGCGGAAGCTCACGCGCGATAAATTCCGTCGCGAATTTACGATTTTCGCTGAGGTATTCGCGCAGCGCGTCCAGCCACGGCGCACCCTTCGTAAATGCGGCGATCGCTCCTTGGACACCGAAAAAATTCGGCTCGGCGATGTCGTCGGAATTTAGCGCCTTTGAAATTTTATGACGCAAGCGTTTATCCGCGGCAAAAACCGCCGCGCTCTGCAGCCCCGCGATGTTAAACGCCTTGGTTGGCGCGATTATGCTGGCCGAGATCCTCTCGCAGCTCTTGCTTGCCGCAGCAAAAGGCGTGTAACGTACGCCCGGCTCGGTCAGATCGCAATGCACCTCATCGCTAAGCACCGTCACGCCGTGCTTCTCACACAGCTCGCCGATACGAGCAAGATCGTCCCTGCTAAAGGTGCGTCCGACCGGATTGTGCGGGTTGCAAAGGATAAAAAGCGTCGTCTGCGGATCGGCGAGCTTAGCCTGTAGATCCTCCCAATTGATGCTATAATCGCCGTTAGCATAGGCAAGCTCATTTTCCATCGGCACGCGGGCGGCGTTTTTGATGCAGTAGTAGAAGCAGTTGTAAACGGGGCTCATCAGCAGCACGTTTTCGGCGGGCGAAGTAAGCTTACGGATGATCGAGTCGATCGCGGGCAGCGTGCCGCCGGCATAGATCAGCCACTCCTTTTGGATTTCATAATCGTGGCGCGCAAGCCACCAGCCTTGATACGCGCTACGCCATTCATCATCGATAATCGAATAGCCCAAAACTCGCTCATTTAGCCGCTTTTGCAGAGCCTCGATGATCTCGGGCGCTACGGCAAAGTCCATATCCGCGACCCACATCGGAAGCTCGTTCTCGCCTACGTCCCATTTAAGCGACTTCGTGCCGCGGCGGTTCGGTAGGGTGTCGAAGTCGTATTTCTCCTTGCCGCTTATAAAATCAAAAAGTCCCATCTTACGCCCTTAATTCAGTAATAATTTCAGTTTTAGACGCGTCCGTTGCGCCGTCTAGGATCAGCTCGCCGATGCTTGCCGCGCGGATTAGCCCGCTGCTTGGATTTTTGACGCTATCGATTGCGCCTTTTACCTCGGCACGGACGTCGCTGTATTCAAACGCTAGCGTCGTATTTATGAGCTCGCAGTCTTGCAAGTGCAAATTTTGCATATAGCAAAAGCCCTGCAGACTCTCGATTTTGCAGTTTCGCAGCGTTACGTTTTTGGAATTCCACCCGAAGTACTCGCCCGCGATAAAGCAGTCCTCGATGAGGATATTTTCGCAGTTCCAAAACGCGTCCTTGGATAGGAGTTTGGAGTTTTTGATCGTTACGTTTATGCAGCCGTCGAAGCAATAATCCCCGAAGAGCGATAGATTTTCGATGCTTAAGTTTTCGCAATCAAGCCCGAAATACGCGCCCTTTGCGGTGACGTTTTTTAGCGTAACGTCGCTGCAGTGCCACAAGGTCTCTTGCGCATCATGAAATTCTACGTTTTGCAGTGCGGCATCTTTTACGCGGCGAAGCCCCTTGGGTGCGCCGTAGAGGCAGTCTTTTAGCACCACGCCGCGGCTATACCAGATCCCTGCGCGCGCGATCTCGTCGAAGAAGCAGTCCTGTGCGCGGATATTTTCGGCGTACCAAAACGGATATTTCCACTCAAATTTACAATTTTGCGCGACGATATTTGCGCTGTGTTTTAGTGGCGACTCGCCCTCACCGAAGACGGAATTTTCGATCCGCAGATCCTTTGCACCGAATAACGCGCGCTCGCCGCTAAAGTGCTTTTGTTTTAATATTTGCATGGCTTTCCTTAGATTTAAAATTTGCTTCAGATTATACAAGGAATTTCAAAATTCTGCATAGATTAGGCGTATGAAACGCAAGCGAATTTTAAAAATTTTAAAATTTAAAGGCGGCGAGGAGCTAAATTTGATGTGCTGCGGTAGCGATTACGAAACACATGCGGCGAATGCGCGGCAAATCGCCGCGCGCCCATGGCCTATAATGGCGCTTCACAAAATGTAGATAAAGCGCACCTAGGTCGCTACGGCTAGTCGCGTATTCGTTTAGGCGCCCGTATCTGTCCGCGACGCGCGCCGTCCAAAAGACGCATAAAATTTATCGCAAGCGGCGCCTTATAAAATTTGTAAAATTTTCTACAATCAACGTGCAAGTTCCTCTAAAGCGTCGTGTCTGAAAAAGCGTAAATTTTACCCCGCGCACAAACGGGCGCGTCTAATGCTCGTGGTGATGCGAGTGCGCGTCTTCGCCGCGGTCTCGATCTGTAGCGCGCTTTCGTAGATCAAAATACACAAAAAGCCCGCTAGGCTCGCCATCCTCGTAAATTTCAAGTTTGTAGCGCATTACGGCATGCGTGCACACCGCAACGTCAAGTGTCGCTTCATAGCCGTCTGCACTGCGCTTTAGCGGGAATTCCGCATTGCCCATATTCATACTCACGCCCGAAATTTTAACGCTCGGATTTTTCAGCTCACGCGAAATTCCGCTTATTTTTAGCTCGTTTGCTCCCGCTTCGATCGGATGGCGCGCTACGCTAAAGAGCGCCTTCTGCCCGCCAGCGTTAGTCTCGCAGTCCTGCGCGGCTAGATTGCAGCCCAGACGCGTCCTTATGTCCTTAAATAATGCATCGCTCTCATCCGCGCCAAATCCTAAAGTAGCGGCGAAAATCAAGCTAAAACGTAGAGCCTTTATCATTATGATCCTTTGTAAATGAAATTTGTGCGCAATTTTAGCAGAAAATTCCGCGCCTATTAAAAATATTTATTAAAATTTTAGCTAAAATAACGATATCTTTTACGAAAGGATGAAAAATGGCTGAGTTTTTAATCAAAGACGCCAAAGACGGCTGCAAATTTGATCTACTTTATGACGGACACGTGCTATGCACCTCCGAGGTTTACACGAGCAAGGCCGCTTGCAAAAACGGCATCGAAAGCGTCGCAAAAAACGCCGCGCTAAATAAGATCGAGGATCAAATCGCAGGCGGCGAGAAGCTAAACAATCCGAAATTTGAGCTCTACACCGATAAAGCAGACAAGGTTCGCTTTCGCCTAACGGCTAGCAACGGACAGATCATCGCCGTCAGCAAGGATTTTGAGGCCAAAGCGGACGCTCTAAAAGTAATAGAGCTTATCGTAAAACAGGCTGCGAAAGCCAAGATCAAGGAGGCGTAAATGGACATAAACGGACTTGTAAATATGGTCTCTGCGCTCAAAAGCGACGATAAAAATTTAAGAGAATTTCAAAGCGGTCCGGTCGCTTTTATCGAAAAATTTCTAGGCGTGGACCTGCCTGACGATCAGATAAATGCAATAATTGCGGGCATCAGCTCAAATTTTTTAAGCAAAAACGAAAGCGGCGGATCGAGCTCGCTAGGCTCGATGCTGGGCGGACTTTTAGGCGGCGGCGAGGACGTGCAAGCAAACGCCGTCGATAGCAAAGGGGTGGATTTTAGCGCGCTGATCGGCAAAATCGCAAGCGCCAAGCTCGACCTCAACGGCGACGGCAAAATCGATATCAACGACGCAAGTAGCTTTTTGGGCGATCTTTTAGGAGGCGGCGCAAACGGCGAAGATAAGGGGTTAAGCTTAGGCAGCCTGCTAAAAACGTTTAAAATTTAAACGAGCTAAATTTCAAACGCAGGCCGGATTTTGCGCGACGATATTTAAATTTGCGCGCGCTATTTTAATCCGCGCCTGCGTCGTTTAACGCTCGCGTAAAGAATTTAAATTTATATTGCATTGCGCACAAAAACCTTGCGATTAATTAAGGAGGGCTAAAATTTAAAGCAAAAGTTATTTAAAATTTAACCCGTTTTACCTTTGCAGAATTTTATTTATAGTGCCTTTGCGGAGCGCCCTGCTCGACTCTCTTTAAATCCTCGTTTCAAGGTGAAACAACCTCAAATGCCGCTTAAATTTTATCTTTGTCCTTCAAACGTCCGCTTTAAATTTAGTCACTTTTTGACTCCATTTTATTTCGCTACCCATTCAAATTCCCACGTAGCGCGCCATAGCATGCCATTAAATTTTTAAAAACGGCTATAAATTAAACGCGAAAGAGTTTGCCTAAAAAGGATATATTTTATTTCTATTTACTGTTTAGGTAGTATAATCATTTTCGTCCGACAAGATAAAACCTCCTTTTTGTATGAAGCCCGAGTTTAAAAGCTCGGGCTTTTTTTATGCCCGAAATTCTGCTATAATCCCGCCAAAAACTGCAAGGAATTTTATGCTTACACATATCGACGAAAACAATATGCCCCGCATGGTAGATGTCGGCGCCAAGGACGAGAGCGAGCGCGTAGCCACCGCTAGCGGTATCATACGAATGAGTGCGGAGGCTTTTGCCGCCGTCAAGCAAAACACGGCCAAAAAAGGCCCCGTGCTTCAAACCGCCGTCATTGCCGCGATAATGGGCGCTAAAAAGACGAGCGAGCTAATACCCATGACTCATCCGCTCACGATTACTTCAATTAAAACCGATATCGAAGAGCTTACGAGCGAGTGCGCGTTTAAGCTTTTTGTAACGGTGAAAATCACGGGCAAAACGGGCGTCGAGATGGAGGCTCTAACGGGCGTGAGCGTGGGGCTGCTGACGATTTATGATATGCTAAAAGCGATAGATAAATCGATGCAGATCACAGGCATCGTGCTACAGCGCAAAGAGGGGGGCAAGAGTGGCGTGTATATTAGGGGCTGAAAAGCCAAAAATTGACTATCCGCTCTTTTGGGAATACAAAGTAGTCCTAGATGCGACCACCCAAAAGCGCGAGCAGATCGATGAAATTTTAAAGGGCGAGAATTACAAAATAGACTTTTCGCGCTTTTCAAACGGCGGCAAATATATGAGCTTCAACGTAAGCGTCTTCGTAAATAGCGATACGCATAGAAATGAAATTTTCGAGCGCTTGAAGGCTCGTTTTAAATACATACTGTAGGAGAGGATATGAAGGAAAAACTAATAGAAAAATTAGGCGCCGATCTCGCGCAAATTCGTGGCGAGGAGCTGGCGGCCTGCGTGCAAAATTTAGCTTTTGAACAGAGCCTTCAGGCTCTACGCGGGCTTAGCGAAGATGCTAAAAGCGCTAAAAGCGCCGAGCTCATCTTAAGCTTTGCCGCCGAGCTTAACGAAATAGGAGCTCTAAAGGACGCCTCCTCCGAAGCGCTAATCGAAGGGGTAAAAAAGGCACTGTGCGACGAGGACGAGCAGGGGCTTTACAAGCTCATCTACGACTACGACGATCTCCGTAAAAAGATCGCTTGTAAGCAAAAGGCAATTAAAACCCTTGTTTTGCGCAGCTATGATGATCTGGATACCGCGCTGCAAAACGCAAGCGAAACAGAGCTAAAAGAGCGCATAGGCTCGGCGCTACAGCGAGCGATCGCGAGCAAACTTCCGCTTGCGGACGTGCTGAAAGAAGCAAGCGAACTAGCCTTCATAAGCGTACTCGAAAGCGGCACCGACATCGAGGATACCGCGCACGAGACGGCGAAAAATATCGCATTTTCGGCTATCGGCGACGGAGAATTTACGAAATTCCGCACTAAAGAAATTTCAAAAATCATCATAAATCGCGCGATTTTCGTCGCAAACGAGAGCAAAAATACAGCCTCTGCGCTGATTAGAGGCGCGATTTTAGGCTGCTACGACGGCATAAACAAAGCCGCCGAAAGATACCGCGACGAGCTAAGCTTCTCGCCAGCAAGCGACGCGCAGAGCCTAGAGGATAAAAAACTTCAAATTACGCAGATGAGCGAGCTATTTAGCGCGGTTTTAAGCGATGCGGTCGCAAGCTCGGAGGAGCCCGCTAAAAGCGAGATCGCAAAGATCGCCGATGAAGAATTCGGCGGCTATCTGGCTAAATTTAGAAAAATTTCAAGCGATCTTGCCGAGCAGCTAAGCGCCAAAATCGGCGAGATCGAGCTTGGCGAGCGCGCAAAAAAGGCGAGCGCCAAGGCGCGCGAAATCACTCAAGAGCTGAGCCAAAAAAGCGCCAAAATCATCGAAAACCTCGATCTGGACGAGAAATTGGACGCAATCAAAAAAGAGCTTAGCGAATTTGAAAAGAAGATGAGCCAAAAATTTGCTGAGCTAAAAAGCTCCGACGTCGCCAAAAACGTAAGCGAAAGGGCGCGTGAGATGAGCGCTAAGGCTTACGAGGCCGCAAAAGAGACAATCGCCAAGCTAAAGTCCAAAAAGGACTAAATGGGCGCCGCGGGCGCGAAACCCTAGCGGCAAACACTCGATGCTCGCTGCTTTGCGCTGCAAAATTTACTAGCATGCCTTATACTAGCATGCCTTAAAGCTCGCGTGCCCTAAAAGAAAGGAGCTTTCGTTAGAGTTTGCGAAGCCTGCGCAGAATTCTTTATGCGTTTTAACGGCGCTGCAAAATTCCATGCTGATAAAGAATTTTAGGAATTTTGCATAGCTAAATTTAGATGCGCGCTGCAAAATTCCGTGCCGCCAAAAATCCTACGGCGATGCGAGACCCCGGTCCAACCAAATCTTGCCGCAGTGATAAAATTCTAAGTGTAAGATTTTATAGCTGACGTGACGCATATAAAATTCCAAAGCCGGCGCGGAATTTTAAGCTTGAAATTTCATCATACAAATTTGCGTAGCCGAATTTTAAAATTCTAAACGCATAAAATTAAAATTCTACCCAAAATGATACGGCGCGGTTTGCAGTTTGAAATTTTATCTTGACGCGCGCAAATGAAATTTCGCGAGATAAATTCTACGAAAAAGCACCTACGGCGTTTGACATTTCTGCGATCATTTCAATTCCCACAACGAAATTTTATTGTAACACAAGATGCAGTGGTGTAGTGCCTTTTGCCAAGCCAATAATTAGAATTTATGCGCCACAAAATACCAACGCGACTAATCTCAAATCATAGCGACATCCGAGCCCATTTTATCGCGCGATTTGATTGCGCAAATTTCAAATTGCTCCTATCCACCCAAACTGAGCGCTTAGTGCAAATAAAATTCCGCTAGACTTATCGTAGCCTACGCAGCATAAATTTGAAACCGCCCCCCCGCTCTATTTAGGCGCAGAGGTACCTTGTTTATACAGCGCCACGCTTGGATTAAACCCACTATTTTCACATAGCAATACCTCGTTTACGCCGCGATAAAATTCTGCGAAATCACCGCTAAATTTTATCGCTAAATTACAAAGCCCAATCCTATTTTAAAGACGATGGGTGTTCTTAAATTTCACGACAAATTCCAAATAGATCGTGCTCACAAAATCCAACGATCCAAAATAAAATTCTAAAAATTTAACCAAATTTCGCTAAAATCGCCGCAAAATTTTAAGGAGAAAAGATGAAAAAATTAGCTCTTTTAATATCCTTTGCTGCGATGATGATTTTTACCGGCTGCGCGAGCACCACGCAAGGCGGCGCCGTAGGCATCGACCGCTCGCAATTCATTACCGTAAGCGAAGCTGAAATGGATCAAAGTGCCGCGCTTGCCTACAAGCAAATTACCGCCCAAGCAAACGCCAAGCACGTCCTAAATACCGATAAAAAGCTAACTGATCGCGTTAGAGGCATCTCGAAGCGCCTAATCGCTCAAGTAGGCGCATTTCGCAAAGACGCACTGAAATGGAACTGGCAGGTAAACGTCATCAACGACCCTACGATCAATGCTTGGTGTATGCCTGGCGGTCGCATCGTCGTATATACGGGCATCATCGAAAAGCTTAAGCTTACCGATGCCGAGCTGGCTGCTATTTTGGGGCACGAAATGTCGCACGCACTGCGCGAACACAGCCGCGAGCGAGCCTCGACTGAACAGATGAAAGATGTCGGTATCGCCGTAGCAAGCTCCGCAGCAGGGCTTGGAGATCTGGGCTCAGCAGCTTTGAATATGGCGGCTCAATACACATTCACGCTGCCGTTTTCACGCACGCATGAGACTGAGGCCGATCTGATGGGCGTTGAGCTGATGGCACGCGCAGGATACGATCCGAGGGCGGCGATAAACGTCTGGGAGAAGATGAATAAGCTAAATGAGAGTCATCCACTTAAATTTATGTCCACGCACCCTTCAAACGACGATCGCATCGCCGATCTAAAAGAGGTGATGCCGAAAGTCTTGCCGCTTTACGAGGCCGCCACAAGAAATAGATAGTCTTGCGATTTAAAATTTCGCAAGAGTTTGCGCGCTGAGGTTTTTTAAGTAGCAGGTTTTATCATCGCATTTAAATTTCTTAATGGGCTTGCGCGCGGCGCTAGGATTATCCGCCGCCGCGCTGGAGTTTTGCCGTGACAAAGACCTGCCGCAGCGCGAAATTTTAAATTACCGCAGAATTCTACGCACGGGCGCGAGGCATTTTCCACACCTTTTGGATTTTAAAGCGTTTTTAGATATAATCATAAATATTTATTTTTAAATTTCAAAGGATAAGAAATTTGGACACGGACAGTTCAGTTTTAATGTTAGTTTTAGCTTTTGTATTCATCTTTATGAATGCTTTTTTCGTTCTTTCGGAATTCTCAATCGTAAAAATAAGAAAATCGCGCCTCGAAGAGCTTATCAAGGATAAAATTCCAAACGCAAAGCTCGCTTTTAAAATTTCAAACTCCCTTGACACCTACCTCAGCGCCACACAGCTAGGCATTACGATAAGCTCGCTCGCCCTCGGCTGGATCGGTGAGCCTGCGGTATCGAGACTGATCGAGCTGCCGCTAAGATCCATCAGTATAGGTAGCGGAGCGGCGGCACATACGATCGCCTTCGTCATATCTTTTACGCTCGTTACGTTATTTCACGTCGTGCTCGGCGAGCTGGTGCCAAAATCCATCGCTATTGCTAAAACCGAGAAGATCGTGCTTTTCATCTCTAGGCCGCTTCATATTTTTTGGATTATGTTTTTTCCGATCATAAAGGCATTTGACTTCATCGCTGCCGTATCGCTTAAAATCATCGGCGTAAAGCCCGCTAAGGAGAGCGAGCTCGCGCTTTCTGACGAAGAGATCAAAATCATCGCAAGCGAGAGCCTAAAAGGCGGCGTGCTCGATAGCCTAGAGACCGAGATCATCAAAAATGCCGTCGATTTTAGCGATACGGTCGCCAAAGAGATAATGACACCGAGGCGCGATCTAGTTTGCCTAAATAAGCAAAAAAGCTACGACGAAAACTACGCAACCGTATTGCAGTCGAAATTTACGCGCTTTCCGTATATCGACGGCAGCAAGGATAACGTCCTAGGCCTCATCCACATCCGCGACATCATCCAGCAAAAGGGAGATAAAAGCTTCGATAAGATCGTGCGCAAACTCATCATCGTGCCTGAAAACAGCCCAATCTCTAAAATTTTACCGATGATGAATAAGCAGCGTATTTTTGCCGCGCTCGTCATCGACGAATACGGCGGCACGGCGGGATTTTTGACGATGGAAGATATAATAGAAGAAATTTTTGGCGACATCAACGACGAGCACGACGCGAATGCGCAAAATTTCAAACGTATCGACGAGAACACCTTTGAGTTTAGAGGCCGCTTTGAGATCGAAGGCGTCGAGGAGGTGATGGGCATTGACTTTGATGAGGAGACCGAGCAGCTAACGATCGGCGGCTACGTCTTTAATCTCTTCGGCAGCCTACCTGAAATCGGCGATAAAATAAGTGATGAAAACTGCGACTATGAAGTGCTGCGAATGGATGGCACGAGGGTCTCGCTCGTAAAGGCGATCAAAAAAGCAGTCGCGCAGCCGCAAGAAAACGAAGAAGCGGAGAAAAATAACTAAGCCAAAGTGTGAGTTAATAAATTTCGCTCTGTGATGCTGTGCGCCGGAAATTTCAAGCGCGCTGCCGCTTGCGACGCTCTCAATCCCCATATAGGGCAAAAATTTTTTGCTGCTACCATATAGATGCCCTAATAGCAGGCAGAGGAATGCCCGCGCCCTGTAGGGTTTACAAAAGTGCTATCTATAAACCTTCTGCGCGCTGTAAACGAAGGGCGAAATTCTACCGCGGAATTCTGCCAGAGCGGCGCTAGATAGAATTTCTTGATGAGCCTATTTTTAAATTTTGCGAGATCGTAAATTTTAAAATTTTAAAATTTCGCGGAATTTTAAAATTTCAATTGATCTAAATTTCTCGCCTAACTTAAATAGTAAGCCCTCTGTAAGCCCGAGCTAAGCAAATTTTAAATCCAAAGCCTAAGCGTAAAATTCTAAAATTATAAAGATAAAATTTTGCCGCGCAGTATCGCAGAATTAACTCTATCAATTTTAATCGTAAAATTCCGCCAATCCTGCTTTAAAACTTCGCGATTTTAATTCTAAAAATTCCTAAGTAATCAAATTGGCGCGCCTTAAAATTCCGCATAAATAAATCTTAAATTCCTTTTTGCTACCATAACGAAAATTTTTCACACGGATGGCTTTATGACAAAACACAAATTCTCATCGCGTTGGGCTTTTATCATCGCTTGCGTGGGCTCCGCCGTAGGTATGGCAAATGTCTGGGGCTTCCCTTATAAACTCGGCACAAACGGCGGCGGCGCATTTTTGCTAATTTACGTTTTTTTCGTAGCGCTGTTTTCATACGTAGGCCTAAGCGCCGAATACGCGATCGGTCGCCGCGCCAAAACAGGCACGCTAGGCTCATACGAATACGCGTGGAAAAGCCGTGGACTGGGCGCTATCGGTAAGGTTATCGGCTGGTTGCCACTTGCCGGTTCGATGTGTATCGCAGTGGGCTATGCCGTCATCATCGCCTACGTTTTAAAAGCGCTAGTTCAAGCCATAGACGGCTCGCTAATGAGCGAAAATACCGATACGTGGTTCAACTCTTTTGCCCTGACGCCCTACTCCGTGGTACCTTATCACTGCATAATCGTCGCAGGCACGTTGCTGACGCTGTTTTTCGGCGCCAAAAGCATCGAAAAAACGAATAAAATTATGATGCCGCTATTTTTCGTGCTATTTGCAATTTTAGCGGTTAGGGTTGCGACGCTGCAAGGCGCTGCGGGCGGATATGCCTTTCTTTTCGGCGCTGATTTTACTAAGCTAGCAGATCCGATGGTTTGGATTTCTGCGATGGGACAGGCGTTTTTCTCGCTATCGATTACGGGCTCAGGGATGATCGTCTATGGCGCGTATCTATCCAAGGACGAAGATGTCGTATCTGCAGCGAAAAATACCGCGCTATTTGACACGCTAGCCGCAATGGTAGCTGCGCTAGTGATGATCCCTGCAGTATTTGCTTATGGAATGGATCCTGCGGCGGGGCCTAAGCTACTTTTCGTAACTCTGCCTAAAATTTTACAAGATATGGCAGGCGGTAGAATTTTTGCGGTGATTTTATTTACCGCCGTGATTTTTGGTGGAATTTCATCGCTTCAAAATATGTTCGAAGTAGTCGCCGAATCGCTAATGCATAAGTTTCCAAGGCTAAGCCGCGCCTTCACGCTTGCGTTATTGTGCGCGATCTGCCTTGGTGCGGGCCTTGGTATGGAAGCGATAAGCTCATGGGGGCCATGGATGGATTTCGTATCAATTTATATCATTCCGATCGGAGCGGTAATCGGAGCGATATCGTGGTTTTGGGTAATTAAACGGAATGAAATTTTAGATGAGATCAATCTGGGCGCAGAGAGGATTCGCGGCAAGCTCTGGTATGATATCGGGCGCTTTGTCTATGTTCCGCTGGCGCTACTTTTATGCATAATCGCGCTTAGTATGCATATTTCGTTTTAAACTTATCGCCACATTGGCATAAATGCAACGACTGGCAAGATACGGCAGAGAAGGCGAAGTGGGGTAGAATTTTAAAATTCTACCTAATAACAAACTTAAAAATTTAAATGGCCAAAACGACTTTAAATTTTAATACGTTATGAGAATAAAGCGTTATAATGTGCCAAAATTTTACAAAATAGGGGATTTATGCGAGACTACGACAAAGAGCCATTGATCATAAACGATTACACCGTCTATCATGTATTTTCCTGGAGTATATTTACTTGCATATTGGGTTTTTCGCTTTTAGCTTATGATCTGATTACGACTGGCACTACGGGAAAATTTAGCGCTTTCGGTATCGTTTCTTTAATTTTTGTGACATATTCTTTCATACGGCTAAGAATTTCGGCGGAGCAAAATTTTTCTAAAAATCCGAGCTATTTTTATTTTTCAAACAGCCTGATCCGCTACGTCGAAAATATAGATATGAAAGATAGCATAATTTCCGAAACCAAAATAGCCCCCGATCCGTCCGCAAATATATCTAGCGTTCATTTCTGTGTAGTATGCGAACTAGAAAACTCTTACGGCAGGTTCCATTATTTAAGCTCGTATGAGTTATATAGATATTCAAGCATAGGCGTTCATATAGGCAAACTTGCTCTTTATATAAAGCATCTAATGCTATATTTAATATTTGCTCTGCCGTATAAAATTTACAAGCTCAAAAAGAGCTCGGAGCCCCTTTGGCTGTTAAAAAGAAATTTCGTCATCAAATTTAACAACAGAAATTACTTTTTAATAAATGCCGTATCTACAAAAGAGTATTATGAGCTGCTGCAATATTTCAAGGCGCTAAACGTAAAAATAGAAGATCGGACCAACTTTATACCGCAGGCTCAAAATAGCGGCTATTTCACCGATAAAAACGAAATTTACAGCGACGATTTTAGTGATACACAAATTCCGAAGAAGAATTTTAAATGGAAGCTTAGGCGATTTTTTAGTTTGGATTGAAATTTTAGTCCAAACGGCAAGTTCTTAAATTTAGCGAGAATTTCACGAGCAAATAGAGAGTAGGGCGGCGAGGCAAATATTGCTTGCTGTTATCTCCAGCCTGCCACAGCTCAAAGTTACGATAAATCAAATCAACTCAGTCATCACTGCAAGCGCAAGGCTATAAAATTTAAATCAGCTCCGTGACCTATCGTTGAAGTCGCGAGGCTGTAGCAAGCAAATTGGTCCCGATACACAGCCGCGACTATATAAAGCCGCGGCAAGTCGAAATCGATATGCCTCGCCGTAGCAAAACCACGGCGAGTTTGGCTAAAGCCTGCAGAGGATCGGCGTATCTAGTCCAAGCCAGCAATGAGCCAGTCTTAAAACCTAAACCGCTCCCAATCCCTACTTCGCCCCTTTAGGCGGCATAAACGCGGTTAGTTTGATATCCTCGCCCGCCTTGTGTTTATAAAGCTCGATATCTACCAGCGCCGTATGCGCGATGTTGCCGTTGGCAAGCTCACTCGTAGGAAGATCGATCGTAAGTACGTTCGGATTTCCGTTTTTGCAAAGCCCTTCGGCGTTAGGATCGTACCACGCGCCTTCAAATATCTGCACCACGCCGCGCATTATGTCGTCACTTACGTTGGCTCCTGCTAGAATTTCGCCGCGAGCGTTATACACGCGCACCAGATCGCCCTGCTTGATGCCGAGCTCCTTAGCGTCCTCGGTATTTATTAACACCGGCTCGCGATCCGCAATGGCATATCTCTTGCGATTTGAAGTGTTGCTCTGCTGCGAATGCAAGCGATCAAGCGGATGCAGGCTGAGCAGGTGAAATTTCGCAGGCTTATCCTTCATCCCGAGCCACTCGACGGGCTCAAACCACATCGGATGCGCGCCGCAGTCTTTGTAGTTCATCGCCTCTATCGTATCGGAGTAAATTTCAATCAGCCCGCTAGGCGTTCCCAAAGCCTCCAAAACGGGATCGTTTCTAAAATCCTCAAAGCTCACGTATGCAGCACTCTCCGGCGTTTCGTAAAATTCCGTCGGCTCGTTTTTCTCCCACCACTGCTCAAAGCTCGGCATCTGTATGCCTAAAGCGGTGTTTGCGTTTACGGCGCCAGCCGCCCCTTTGTAAAATTCTTTGATCCAGTCCATCTCCGTTTTGCCGCCGTCCGTATAGACTTCGGCAAGCCCGTCTGCGTAAGCCTTGCAAAGGTCGGTAAAAATTTGATAATCGTCCTTCGCGCCGTGTTGCTTGGCGACGACCTGCTTCATCGGGATGATATGCATATTGGAGTAGTCCCCGCTCATCGTAATGTCGTTGCGCTCGTACTGCGTAGTGGTCGGGAACACAATGTCCGCCATCTTCGCAGTCGGCGTCCAGTAAATTTCATTCACTACGATGGTGCGCGGCTTGCGCCAAGCTTTTATGTTGGTGTTGGTGTCTTGATGATGCACGATAGGATTTCCGCCGACCCAGTAGATGAAGTCGATCTTCGGATAGGTGATCTTTGCGCCATTCGCGTCGATCGTCTTGCCAGGATTTAGTAGCGCGTCCGCGATACGAGCTAAAGGAAAGGCAACCTTCGCCGTATTTACTAGCCATGCTTGGGCTGCTTCGCCGCCTTGCTTCTGATCCTGCGCAAGCCCTAAAAATTTGCCGTCCTTAACGATGCCGACGCTTGCCGCGTTCATTCCGCCAATCACGCCGCCCGCGCAGGTAGGCGCGCCGCCGTTAGCGTAGTGGTAGCTAAAGCCAAAGCCGCCTCCCGCAAGTCCGATCTGTCCTAACATCGCGCACAAAGTCACGATCATCCAGTGCGCCTGCTCGCCGTGATGAGCGCGCTGGATACCCCAACCCGCCATTATCATCGTGCGGTTTTCGTAAAATTTTATCGCAAGCTCTTTTATCACATCCGCGCTAATGCCGCAAATTTCGCTAGCCCACTCCGGCGTCTTAGCCGCGCCGTCGCTCTGCCCCGTGAGGTACGGCACGAATTTTTCAAAGCCCACGGTGTAATTTTGTAAAAATTCCTTATCATACTTGCCCTGCGAATAGAGGTGCTGCGCCATGCCTAGCATCATCGCTACGTCGGTGTTAGGGCGAGGGGCGATCCATCGCGCCTTGCCTTCGAAATACTTGCCGCTTACGGTTTTGATTGGATCGATGATGATGATCTCTTTGTCGCTGTTTTTTAGCTGCTCGAAATACTTAAATCCCTGCTCGTCCGAGCTCGTCCACGCCACGCGAAGCGTAGAGATCGGATTTAGCCCCCAAAAGACCACTACTTTGGAGTTTTCAAGCACCACCGGCCACGAGGTTTGCTGCTCATAGACCTGATTTGAGCCCGTTACGTGCGGCATGATGACCTGAGCTGCGCCCGTAGAGTAATCGCCCGTGACGCCCGTAAAGCCGCCGGTTAAGTTCATAAATCTATGAAGTAGCGTCCTTGAGACATGCACGTTGCCCGTACTTTGCCAGCCATAGCTGCCGGCAAACACCGAGTCCGCGCCCTTTTGCTCGCGCGTCTTTTTAAGCTCGCGCGCGACGAGTTTGATCGCGTCTTCATATTTTACCTCGACCCATTCGTCAAGTCCGCGAAGCTCCGGCTTAGGATTATCTGGGTCGGCGAGATATGATTTTCGCACCATCGGCGCTTTGATGCGCGTGTTATAAACGAGATCCGCCATCGTATTTTGAAGCGTATTTGGAATTTTAGAGATGATCTTCCACGGCGCGGATTTTACGATCTTGCCGTTTTTTACGCTCGCTTTTAAAATTCCCCACCGCGCCGCGGTTAAAATTTCGCCATTTTTCTTAAGCGCAGTAAGTTTATCCGCCGCAAGCATCGAGCTTGGGATGAGCGGAAGCGCCGAGACCGCCGCGCCGAGCTTTAAAAAATTTCGTCTTTTCATTTCATATCCTTTAAATTTACGTCCTTGGAGTGCTTTTGCAGATACTGCACCACCGTCCAGCTCTCATCCTTGCTAATAGGCGTGCGCGAAAGCATCGATTTAATGTAGCCCGGCCATCTGTTTGCTTCGTAGCTAGCCGGCTGGTGCAGAGCGTGACAGACGCTACACGAGGCTTCAAATTTCTCCTTAGCGCCCGCGAAAATTTTATCCACGTCGCCGCTTAGCGCGCCCTCGTCGGTGTAGGCGGTTATTTTAACCTTATTAAAGCCGTCCTCTTCGCCCAAGCTCTCGCTTTGGAATTTAGCCTGCTTCGAAAACGCCACCGCGATTATGCGCGCTTTAGGCGTGAAATAAATAACGTTCGGTGCCTTTGGGTTTTGATAGCCGGTGAGCGAAAATTTCACTACTCCGTCCTTAACCTCCAAGACCTCTATGGCGTTTGTGGGCAGCAGCCTGCCGTCCTTGTGCGACAAATCGCCGCTTACGCTTACCTGCTTTAGCGCCGTGCCGTAAAGCGTCTCGCCCGCCTTAACCTCGGCGCCAGCGTAGCTTGCGATCGCAGCCGTAAGAGCCGCCGCAGCCGCAATAGAATTTAAAAACTTCATGCTTATCCTTTCTTAAAATTTTAAAAACTTCTCGTAAATCTGCCGTATAAAAAGCCCACAAACATCACGACTAAAACAACCGCGAATGCCGCAAACGCTACCTGCGCGCACTGCGCCGCGTCTGCAAATTTAATGTTCGGCACCAGATAAAATCCCTCGCCATAAAATCCGCCAAAAAAACTCTGCACTTCGCTAAGCGCGGTGCCTGCGGGGAAGGACGGGGTGCCTGTGCAGCTTGCGGGGCGAAATAGCTCCGGTAGCAGACTATCAAGCGGTGCCGCAAAAGGAAATGCGGGCGCTGCGAGGCAATTTGCGGTATCTGCGGCGGGGTGCGGCGCGGAGCTTTGTAAATAGCCGTATATCGCGCCCGCAAAGCCAAGCGCGTAAGCAATGAGCCTTGTTATGAAGCTAAACGGCAGCAATAAGCCGATAAGCGCGCCCACGCCCGCTACGGCAAAGCCCAGACGCACGAGGGCGCTCGTCTGCGTAGGCGACATAAAAATGTAGCACTGAAAGAAAAAATACGATACCGCAAGATAGCCTGCGCTTATCACAAAGAGCCAAAACCACGGCGTAGCAGTATTTTGCCACGCATAAATCTTCAAGATCAATCTATTCAAGATCTCCTCCGTCTTATAAAATTCTTAAGAATACTTTTTAATCTTAAGATTTAAATTTCTGAGAAAATTATAGCAGTAAAAGATAAAAAATTCATGTCTACATTGCCCTAAATATCGGAGTTTAATAACCTTTAAGCTTCACGTATAAAATTTCAATTTTAAAATTTGACGCTCCTTGCGTAACGGCAAAACGTTTTTGAGATATGAAATTAAAATGGTAGATTTTATAAAATTTTATCTTTGTCGAGATCTGTTTTGAGGAAAAATAAAATTTTAATCCGAAGTAGGGCGGTTTTTTCTCGGTCGCGCGCCGCTTTTTAAAAAACGAACGGGGCGCGAAGCGGGACGTCACAAGCGGAGCAAGACGAGATGCGGCAGAAGATAGGCGCGGTAGAACGGAGCACGGCGTGATAAGATAGAATAAAGCTAGCGGCGCGACACAAATTTTAAAATCATGCACGCTTAAAATTGCGATCGCCCGAAGTTGCGCTCGATCAAAACAGCCCGTGATCGAAATTTACGCCTTACAGTGGCGCGGCGCAGCAAATCTAAAATTTAAAATTTTAGGCCGTTAAAAACGCCGCTGCACGAATCCTCCGACTAAATTTTATCCGTTTAATTCGGCCCGCTGAGAGCCCGTTTAAATTCAAATTCTCTGCGCCCAAGATACTGCGCGCGCTTGAGGCTAAAATGAAAAAAAGAGGACGATCCTGCGTCAAATTCGAAAAACTATTCCCGCGCGCTAAAGTCGGTTTGGTAAATTAAACCGACAAGATCGATTCTGCATGAAGGCGGCGAGAAAAGGAGGCGATTCTACGCCGCAGATCAAAACCATAAATACGCATAAGCGGGAGATAAAGAGGGCGGCGGCGCGGATCAATTTTGCGCGTTTGCGCGCAAACGCGCAGGAGTGCGCGCAATGTTATTTCGCGGTAGAATTTTATGGATTTGATCTCGCGCATAAAGGGCAAGATCAAGCCTAAATGCCCGCGCAAGGACAAATTTTACGCAAACCGCGCAAGAGCGGTCTTGCGCGAGCGCTAAATCGCGGCTTTTAGCGCTTCAAATTTCGCGTCTTGCTCGGCTAGCAGCTGTCCTTTCTCATCGCGCGAGACGTAAATTTTAAAGATATTCTCGCCCGCCTTGTCGTAAAAGCCCACGAATTTCGAGAGCATCCCCATGAAAGTCTGCGTCACAAGGATGATCTTATCGATCTCATCCGTCTTTAGATGACCTCCTAAAATGCCCAGCCCATGCGCCTCATCGCCGTTTGCGCCCATGCCGAAATTATAATATCCCTGCGCGCTCTTGCCGCTTGGGATCTTGGTTTTAAACTCGATGATGAAGCTCGGCGTATTTTTTACAAAAAGCACCTCGCCCCAACTCTCAAGCTCCCTAATGACCTCGCCGAATTTATCGCCGCCAGCGCTCTTTCCGAAGCGCTCGGGCAGGTTTAGCAGCACGTCGATCTCCTTGGCGCCGAGCTCCTTGCAGATCTGCGCGATCGAAATTTTAGGGTTTTGCGCGAACAGCGCCTCGATTCTCTCTTTCATTTTCATCCTTTCTGAAATAAAATTTTGAGCGCCATTATAATATAAAAATTCTAAGTTACAGATAACGGCAATCAATTAGAGCGAATTTTCGAAGCTTATTTTAAGAAAGATTTACCGCTGCAAAGTGCTTATGCGTAGAATTTTAAGTGATAATACAAAGAATTTTATCTACACGGAATTTTAGAATTCTAAAATTCCGCAAAGCTTTAGAACTGTATCATAGTGGATCGTATCCGAAGCGATTGGACCCGCTATCGCCGCGCTGCACGAAAAACACAAGCAGCACTATCCAACCCACAAATGATACCAAAAGCCCGATATCGCCGAAAAAAGCACCCACGATCGGCGTTAAAATAAGCAGAAAAAACCAGCCGCTTCTATCGGTGTCATGTAGTCGCCTGACTGATACGGCGATGGCTGGCACGAGCATAGCTAGCTGAAAAAGCGCATCTATAATGCCGATTTCTTGATGGACTATTTTGCCGGCTATTATTTGATTGTACCCTATCGTAGTGCCTAAAACGCCATCTATCAAGCTCAAAACAATCCCGCCAAGCACGGTAAATAGAAAAAACCACCAGTACTCCGACCTCGATGCTCGCCCGCTAAATGCGGCGTATTTTTGCTTTACGCAAGTTTGCACAGACTCCATAAAAGTCATTTTAAACTCCTTTTTTAAAATAATATAAGATTATACTAATCGCCCCTTAAATTTAAATACCTAAAACTCCCGCCTATTCATCTGCCTTACGTGATACGCCAGATTCGCTAGATTGTAGCCACCTTTTGAAGCGGTAACCCCCTTGGTGGCGTAAACCGCTGAAATATTTAGAACTGCTGCGACAACCTGACCTATGGTGGATACTAGAACTAAAAGCTGCGAGCCAAGTATCGCAAGAACTAGAGTTATCATCTCCGTAGTCGCGATAACATAAAACGCTCTCAAATAGTCTTTCTCGCCACTACAATCATAAAGCTCCTTGCTAATTAATAACCGATAAATCAAATATACCAACATGCACACGCAAGAAACACACAGTGCAAAGACAGAAGGCTTAAAAAGCCCAAAGCCTATAAATACGATGATTAACGCACTTATAGTCGAAAAAACTCCAGCAATCGCAGCATTTGATAGCAAATCCGTGCTGCGTATTGCGCGCGCTAAAAAATATAGCCCTACAGCTAAACATATTACCAAAATAATCCCGATACCTTGTAGTGCACCAGCCTTGTCCGCATTTTTAATATATCCACTCACTGCACTTAGTACCTCAAGTCCAAATGCTACATAAAGAGCGGTTTCGGCATTAGATAGACTCTCGCCACATTCCATAACATCGTCCGCATAAAGATAGGTAATATCTCCCACACCTACGGATACATTTAGCTTTCGCACCATATCAGGCAACCTAAAAAAGTCGCTAACAAGCCAGATTAAAAACAAAACATTAGGCACCGAGAAAATAACCATAAAATGAAAAAAGCCCTGCTCTATATCCTTTAGGTCTGATGCTTGCACGCCCAAATCCGGACGAGACGAGTTTATAAGCGCCAACAGATCGTTACCTTCTATACTCGTCCACATGACAGTAACCACTACTAAAAAAAGCCAGATGAGAAATGGCAGCCCGCCTAAAAGCTGAAAAATCGCGGAGATTATACGCCCAAGATAAAATCTATGCGCGCCGAAAGGCCCGAGGAACATATAAAATACGTAGGCCTTATTTAGATCGTAAGCCCTAGTTGAGCTTTGCGTAGAGTTAATTCTATCGGAATTTAAGGAAGCTAAATTTTGCCAAGTGGAATTCTGCTCTACAAAATTCTGTGAGCTCGCAGCATTCTTGGTAGAATTCAAGTCTTTGCCGTTAGAATCTTGCTCGCCAGAACCTGTCGCGGCAGAATCTCGCAAAATAGAATTTTCTTCATCCAAGCCTTGAGCTGCAAAAGCTAAATTTTGCTCCGCAGAATTCTGTGGTATGAAATTCTGTTTTGTAAAAGCGGAATTTTGCTCTATAGAATTCTGAGCCGTGGAATTTTGCTCGCTAGTATCATCCGCCGCAAGAGCTTCTTGCGTTAAATCTAAATTCTCAGGTTGCGCCTGTGGTTTCTCGTCCAGAGGCTTTTTTTCTTCGCCGCTTTTACGTCTTATACTGGCTAGCGACGCAGGATTACTGCTGCTACCCCAAATATCTTCGCCCATCTGCTCTCCTTGATTTTTAAAGCAATTTTACCTGAAATTTAAGGAATTTTTGTATATTCGCCGCTGTAAATTCAAAACAAAGGACAAAAATGCCAACAGTAACTTTTCAAGGAAAGCCTGTAGAGCTAAGCGGGCAAGAGATAAATCTAGGCGATCGCGCGCCGCAAGTGCGCTTAGTAGCCCAAGATCTAAGCGAAATCGAGATCGCTAGCGGCAAGCACGTGCAAATCATCGTCGCCGTGCCGTCGCTAGATACGCCCGTCTGCGCGACGGAGGCACGTAAGTTCAATGAGCGCGCTGCATCACTTCCTAACACCGAAGTAATCGTCGTTTCGATGGATTTACCGTTTGCGATGGGGAGGTTTTGCACGACTGAGGGGATCAAAAATCTACGCGTTGCAAGCGATTTCCGCGATAAGGAATTTTGCCGCCGCTACGGTACCCTCATCGCCAGCGGCGCATTGGCAGGTCTTAGCGCCAGAGCGATCTTCGTCATAGATACCGCAGGCGTTGTGGTTTATAAAGAGCTCGTAAGCGACATAGCCTCTGAGCCCGACTACGACGCAGCGCTAGATTTTGCAGAGCTCGTCGCTCGCAACAGCTGCTCTAACTGAGCAAGATAATAGATCCAAGGTTTGGATAATTTTCGCCTAGCTTTAGTTCACTACTTTAAGCAAATTCGCCCTACTGCAAGCAAAAAAAGCGAAGTAGGGCGCTTAAAATTCTACTTCAATTTTACATTTTGATTTTACGCTTTAATTTGCGCTGCAGCGTACGCAAAGCTGTTAGCGCACTGCGATAGCAAGCGAACGAGCACGAAATTTATTAGGATCGCCTGCTGCTAAGTTTTAAATTTAGCCATAGCGGGAGTTAAAATTTTAAATTTGCCCGCTTAACTACTCCGTGCGATAAATTTCGCTAAAAGAGATCTCGCGGGCGTAAAATTTAACTCCGAGTGAGGCGAGTTTGTCTTGTAGCGCTAGCGCCAGCTCCTCTATGCCGCTAAAGAGGCAAAGTGGCAAATTTTGCGTCCTCTCTTTAGTCGCCGTAAAGCTCCCATCTTCAAAAAATTTCTTTAAAAACACGAGCGTTTTTACCCTATCCGCGCCCAGGTCCTCGATAAAAACGCTGAAATATCTATATCCCGGCTCCTCGCGCGCTTCATCCGCCCGCGCGTAATCGTCCGCCAGCTCGCGGTAAAATTCGTTGTTTAAATCAGCAAGTGGCGCGATCGCTTCAAGCGAGCAAGGCGCCTCAAGCGCGGCAAGAGCGGTTAAAATTTCTTCAAATTTAACGATGTTGTCCGCGACTTTAATCGGCTCCCAAGAGCCGGCGCCGTGATAGGCAAAATACACTGGCGAGGCGGCGCCTAGGGCAAAATCCACGAAAAAAGGATCGTCCATGCCGTTACGCGCGATGACCCGCCAGCTCTTGCGCCACTGTCCGGGTGCGTCGCCCGCTAGCTCCTCGCCCGTTTTGCGGTTAACGAGCCTATATCCCTCCTAAAAACTCTCAAACTCGCCCTCGTCGGGGTAGAAAAAAGGCAGTAAAATGCACTCTGAAACGATGCGTTTGCGGATAAAATTTCGGATCAAATTTGGGATTTGCACGGCTCGGCCTTTGGGTTAAATTTGAGCGAATTTTAGCGAAATTTTAAAAACTCTGCCATGCTTGCTTTACAAAATGCAGCGCGATTTGACGGATTATAAAATTTGAACGCAAAAAAGAGAAGCGGAAGTATTTTAAGATGGATTTGAATGTTGCGACGAAAATTTCGTCCCAAGACTAGGCAAATTAGCCTGTCGCAGGGCGAAATTTTCTAGCTCATTCAAAGACGCTTAAAAGACGACGCGCTAAATTTTATAGCGACTGCAAAATTTTAGGTTTACTAAACGCTTGTATAGGTTTAATCTCTCCCTTAAATTTCTCAATCTGCGCTAGCACAGTATGAGCCGAGTTGCTTTGCGCGAGACTTGACGTGCCCTTATCAAACGTAAGCACGTTTACGCAGCCGTGCTGGCAGAGGCTCTTCTCGCCCCAAACCTCGGGATCGTACCACGCGCCCTCGCAGATCGCTGCGACGCGCTCGGGTACGATGTCGGTGATGAGCACGCCCGCTAAAATTTCGCCGCGGTCGTTGAAAACGCGCACAATGTCGCCGTTCGCAAGCCCGCGAGCTTCGGCATCTTTTGGATTTATCAGCACCGGCTCTCTGCCGCTAACCTCGGCGAAATTTCTGATGATCGAGTTGTTTAGCTGGCTGTGCAGGCGGTAGCGAGAGTGCGGGCTTACGATGTGGATCGGATACTTCGCCGTCTTTTTCGCATCCCCCAGCCACTCTTTCGGCTCGATCCAAGTAGGCATCGGCGGGCAGTCAGCATAGCCCATCTTAGCGATTACGGGCGAGTAAAGCTCGATCTTACCAGACGGCGTGCCGAGGCGGTTTTTGGCGGGATTTTCGCGGAATGCCGCAAGGCGCGTATATAGCGCGCTGCTCTCGTCGTCCTTTTCAAAGCGCACGAAGCCTTTGTCGTAAAATTCCTCGAAGCTAGGCATCGTTATATTTAGACCTTTGGCTTGCTCTACGGCATCGGCGTAGAATTCCTTCATCCAGCCTAGCTCGTCCTTGCCCTCGCTAAAGACCTCGCCATATCCCCAGCGCTTGCAGATCTGCTCGCAGATCCAAAAGTCACTCTTGCTCTCGCCCATCGGCTCGATTGCGGGCCTGTAAGCGACTATGTATTCGCCCGTAGCGCCGGTTTGGTTGATGTCGTTGCGCTCGACCTCGACGGCCACCGGAAGCACGATATCGCTAAGCTTCGCCGTACTCGTCCAGTATGGCTCGGCGGTGATAACGGTGTCGAGCTTACGCCACTGCTTGACGATATTGTTCACGTCTTGATGGCGCGTAAACATCGATCCGCACGCCATATACGCGACTCTCATATGCGGCAGCTTGATCTTGGTGCCGTCGTAGTCAATCTGCTTGCCCGGATGCTCCAGCGCCTCGATACTGCGAGAAGACGGGATGGTAATATTTTTCGCACTTTTCCAAGGCGCAGAGCCCGTGTTTTCGTATTTCTCATCTATGCGCGTGCTAAGTCCCTTTAAAATCGGAGCCACCTTATTCGTAGCGCCAGCAGAGTCGTAGCCCAGGCTAAATTCAAAGCCGAGCCCCTCCTTGCCGATATGTCCCAGCATCGCATTAAGCGCCACGAGCGCCCAGAAAGGCTGCTCGCCGTGATCGGCACGTTGCAAACCGCGACCGATTAAAATCGTGCTCGGCTCCTTTGCAAGCGCCGTAGCAAATTTCGCAATAGCCTCCTCGCTAAGCCCGCAAATTTTGCTCGCCCAAGCGGCGTCCTTTACGATTTTATCGCTCTCGCCTAGAAAATACGCTTTAAATTTATTAAATCCGACTGTGTATTTTTTGATAAATTCCTCGTCGTAGAGGTTGTTCGTAAACAGATAATGGCACATGCCGATGATGAGCGCGGTGTCGGTATTTGGGCGCACGATGATATCTTCGCTGCCGAAGTAGCGCGCGGTGTCGTTTCTCATCACGTTTACGCTGTAGGTTTTGATGCCCGATTTTTTAAGCTCTTGCATGCCGATGTAGCCGTCGTGCGTAGGCGGAATGGATGAAATTTGATTAGTTACCGCAGGATCGGTCGCCCAAAATACGACGTTTTTGGCGTTTTTAACAATCGCTTTCCACGTAGTAGGCGCGTCGTAAACGGCGCTTGAGCCTAGCACGTGAGGCATGATGACGAGCCCTGCGCCGGTGGAGTAATCGCCGCTTTCCTCTACGTAGCCGCCTAAAATTTTAAGCATTCGGTGCGCTACGGTGCGTCCCCAGCCGATCTTGCCGCTACCGCCCCACCAGTAGCACTCGCCGTAGATCGCCTCGGCGCCGTATTTGTCGAAATTTTCTTTCAAAGCCTTCGCCGCTAGATCAAGCGCTACGTCCCAGCTAACGCGCACGAACTCCTCTTTGCCGCGTAGTTCGCTCTTTGCCGCGCCTTTTGCCTTCAGATAGCTTTTGCGTACCATCGGATAGAGCACGCGGTTTTCGTTTTGGATATTATCGGGCAAGCTGTAGTTCATCGTATTTGGAAATTTATCGCCTTCGAAATCGCTTACCGAAACGATCTGCGACGAGTTTAAATTTAGCCAAAAAGGGCCGAATCTATTTGCGCCGAATACCTTTTTGTTATCAAAAATCGTCTGCGTTACCCCTTCGATCCTGCTAGCGCTTGCCGCGCTTGCGCCTAAAATCCCCGCCTTTAAAAAGTCTCGCCTTTTCATCTGATCTCCTTTATCATTCAGGTTTTTTTGCGTTGTGTTGTAGGTATTTTATGATCAAATTTAGCTCGTCGCCCTCGAGCGCTACGTAGTTTGCATTGATCATCTCTTGTAAATTTGCAGGCCACTGATTTGCCGTGAAGCTCTTTGGCTCATGCAGGCGGTGACACGCCGAGCAGATCTGCTCGTAGTTCGTCTTTGCCTCCGCATAAAGAGCCTTAGCGTCCTTGGCTACGGCATCCGAACTGATCTCGTAAATCCCCTCGGCTTCGTACCAGATCTCGCCGTAATCGTCCTCTAGCTTTTTGCCCTTTTTAAAATTTGCTTCGGCTTCGTTCGTAAAAATTGCGTAAATTTCAGCTTCTTTCATATTTTTTTGGATCTGAAGCTGATAGTTTTCGCTCACGACGCCTTTAATTTTAATCTTGGTAACGCCACCTTCGCTGGATATCACCTCGATCGGTGTTAAAATTTCAGCCTCGCCGATTGCTTTGCCGTCTTGCGAGATCGTAGCGGTTTTAGAGATTATCTCGCCGCCAAAAAGCGAACACGCACAGATAAATGAGATAAAAATTTTCCTCATAAAGTATCCTTTCTAGGTTGTCTTTAACGCGAATTATAAATCAAAGATAAATTTAAATTTGTCGCGATTGCGACGAATTTATCCTTTTTATGTAAAATTTACGTGAAATTTTATGCAAAGAGCTGCTATGATAGATAGATTAAATAACGATTACAGCGAGAAATTCGACTTTTTAAGCAGGGAGCGGATTGCCAAATTTAGGCGCGAAAGCTACGCTCGCGGCGACGTGATCTACGCGCAGAAGTTTAAATTTATCATTCTGCTGCGCGGTAGGGCGAAGCTAAACTGCTACGAAAACGGCAAGGAATTTATCTTTAGCTTCATAAGAAGCGGCGCCTACGTCTGCTTGGATAAAAACACGAGCCTTGAAATTTTAAGCGACTGCGAGACGCTGCAAATCAATATCTCGGAGCTTTTCGGGTTGCTCGGAGATGAGTTTGCAAGCTCGATCATAAACGCGCTTATCAAAAATATCTACTCGCAACGGATCTTGATAAAAGAGATCGTCTTTGCGAAAATCCAGACGCGGATTTTAAATTTTTTAAACCGCATCGCAAACGCAGATAAGATCGTGGAGCTTCCCTTTAATATAATGACGCTGGCAAGCCTGCTCGGCGCGCCTCGCCAAAACGTCTCCCAGGCGATTACGAAGCTCGTAAATGACAAAAAGATCGTGAAATTAAAAGGAAATAGAATTAAAATTTTATAGTTTGAATTCGCGTGGCAGATGTAAATTTAATGCAAGACTATTTGAAAAGCTCGCGTCTTACAAGCTATTTGATTGTGTCTGAACACAATATATAGTGCGCTTTTGCGGCACACTAAAGCTGAAAGCAACCTTGAAATTTTAGTAGTGAGCGGCTAAATTTTAAAATTTACCTCCGCCGCCGCGCTATTTGGCAAATACATTAAAATTTATCTCGAATGAACTTAATAGCGAGCTGTTTGATAAGCGGAGGAGGGTAGGTTAGGCGGAACAAATTTTGCTTTTTCGCTCGCGTTAAATGACAAAGTAGGGCGACTGCGACTGGCGCAATTATAATAGCGATTTTATCCGCTTGCCACGCCGTAGCCACTCAAATTTTAAAATTTACTTCTCTTTGCGGCTTAAAATTTTAGAAATTTTTACGGCGTCGTAAGTTTTTGCCTGCGCTTTTAGAAACTCGCAAAGCTCTTTCTGCTTGCACAGACCGCGCGTTAGCAGAAATTTCGCCGTCATCTCGTCATCTAGTACCATAGCTACTTTGATAAGCGTTTTGATCTCCTTTTTATCGATGCTCGCAAAGCTTTGGAATTTTAAAATTTCGTCCAAATAGCATAATCTCCCGTCGCGGAATTCTTTAAATTTGGCGCCCGTGGCAAACTTCCTCGCAGCAAGCGGCAGTGCCTCTTTATATCCGAGAATAGAAACGTTGTTGTCACTTAAAAATATTAATTCGCTGCCCGCAACCGAGCCGACCACGTCTTTCGTATCTCGCGCGCCGTTTGCGATCAAAAACTTAAATGCCTCGAAATTATCGTTTGCCGCGGCATCTCGCAGCAGCCCGCTAGCCTTGACGTCCGCGCCGTTTCGCACCAAAAGCTCTAAAAGCCGCATCGCATCGGCTTTATCAAAATGGTAAAGCTTCGCTATCTCGCTGCTAAATTTCGAGCCGAAAAAGATCGCGAGCTTTAGCGGCGAGAAAAAACCGCCGTCTCCGCCGTAATTGAGATTTGGTTTAAATTTAAGGATTTTTTCTATCCGCTCGAAGTCGAATTTTGAATTTCGTAGCACCTTCGGATTAAAAATGAAAGCGGTGAAAATTCTATCTTTAAACTCCCCGAAATCCTCGTCGATCCTGCCCCTGTTTTGCGCCGCGAATTCTAAAAGCGCATCCAACCCCGCATCTATCTGCGCATCGCTAGCATTTTCATCGTAAAAAATTTCAAAATTTGGCTGCGGCAAATTTGACGCCACCTGCTGCGTAGTAGAAGCCGCCGCATCCTCTTTAGCAGCACCGAAAGCGCAGCCCGCAAGTAAAAGCCACAAAAAGATAAAATTTTTCATATCGCCCTCGCTTAAATTTTGCACGATTATATCAAATCTAAGGCTAAATTTAACAGCGTCTTGAAATTTCATAAAAAGCAAACGGCAAATAAATTTAGCCTAAAAAAGCGCCTTTTGATTTTAATTTCGCTAGAATTAGCCGTAAATAACCTAAACAAAGGAGCAGCAAATGAAACTACTTTTTACTTTGATCTTGCTTTGTGCGGGGCTTTTTGCAAACACGCTGCAAGAGATCAGAAATAGCGGCGTCATTAGAGTCGGCGTCAGAGACGGCAGACCGCCTTTTAGCGAGATTAGTGGCGGTAAATTTGAAGGCTTTGAGATCGAGCTTGCCAATGCGATCGCAAAAGCGATTTTTGGCGCTAAACAAGGCGAAGTGCAGTTTGTCTCTCTAAGCGCCGCCGATCGCGTCTCATATCTAGTCAATAATAAAGTCGATATGGTCGCAGCTACCTTCGTCATTGATTCGGCGCGCAAAAATCATGTAGACTTCTCGATGCCGTATTTTTCGACCAATCTCGGCGTGCTAACTCGCAAAGCAGACGCCATCAAAGATATATCGCGTTTGCGCGATATGAGGCTCATAACCGAAGAGGGCACGACCGTAGATAATTACCTCAAAAAAGAGAAATTCACCAACGCAAGCTACTGCAAAAGTACAAGCGAATGCTACGCGATGATCCGTGACGGCAAAGCCGACGGATACGTCAACCTTAATATCACGGTGCTAGCCTACGCCGTCGTGGACGATACGCTCGAAGTGCCGTTTCAAAACTTCGGTAAGCCTGATTTCATCGGTATCGGTGTGCAAAAAGGAAATAAGGAGTTACTTGATTTCATCAACGCAGAGCTTGTCAAGCTAAGCAAAGAGGGCTTTTTCAAAAAGGCTTATCAGGACACCTTCGAGCCTTTTTACCGTGGTACGGCGGATAAAAAATACTTCCTGCTAGATGGAATTTATGACTTATTATAAAAGCGAGCTAGAAATTAAAATATAAAATTTATAGAAGGTAGCTTGTATAATTAAAATCTTGGGATTTAAAATTTCACAAATTCGCTAAATTTTAAATCCCCACTTCGCCCCTAAATTTCAAGCCTGCATACGCGCGGTGATTGAATTTTAAACCGCTTGCATTTATTTTCTCTAAAATATATAGTGCTATAATTATTTCAAAACTAAAAAGTAGGGGGCTTTTTATGAGATCACTTTTTATTTTAGCCTTATTTTGCGCTAGCATTTTTGCAAATACACTAGATGAAATCAGGCAGGCAGGGGTCATCAGAGTAGGCGTGCGAGAAGGTCGTCCGCCACTAAGCGAGTCTAATAACGGCAAGTTTGAGGGCTTTGAAATCGAGCTTGCTAGCTCAATCGCCAAAGACATTTTCGGCGATAAAAAGGGCGAAGTGCAGTTCGTAGCCGTAACCGCAGGCGAGAGAATCCCGTTTTTGAAAAATAACAAGGTCGATATGGTTATCGGCACCTTTATGATTACGCAAGAGCGTAAGAAGCAGGTGGATTTCTCGCTGCCGTATCTATCGGTAAATTTTGGCATCGTAACGCGTAAAGAGGATCAAGTGAAGGACTTCGCGCAAGTTCGCGATATGAGAATTTCGATCGAAAAAAATCCCAACGGCTCAATGACCGAGCGTTATTTGCGCAAAGAGAAATTTAGCAATTTAGTTTACTGCAAAAATACCTCCGAGTGCTACGCGATGATGAAGGACGGCAGAGCTGATGGTTATGCCAACGACAATATCATTGTCCTAGCCTACGCCGTCGTAGACGATACGCTCGAAGTGCCGTTTAAAAACCTAGGTGCGGCGGAATTCTTAGGCGTCGGCGTGCAAAAAGGCAATCAAAGCCTGCTTGATTTCATCAATGCCGATCTAATTAAGCTAAGCAAAGAGGGCTTTTTCAAAAAGGCTTATGAGGACACTTTCGAGCCGTTTTACCGCGGCACTGCGGATAAAAAATACTTCCTTTTAGACGGAATTTACAACATGCTTTAGACCTTAGAATTCTAAGGCGCGGAATTTTGAAATTTTAAAATTTCACCTCGCACGCGGCGAGTGGAATTCTGAAATCTGCAAATTTTGAAATTTTGGTAACCAATAAATTCCGTAAAATTTTAAATTTTATCTTACGCTCGGTTTCAAAATATCTATTCTATTCGGAACGAAATTCCACGCTACGATATAATTTTACCCGCACCGAGAATTTTAAAATCCCGTGCTGCAACAGAATTTCGTAACTCATGGCTTTTGCGCTGCGATAAAATATAAAATTTATCGTGCGGTATAGAATTCCGCAGATAAGCGCGATAAATTTAAAAGGATAAAATTCTGCGTGAGGAGAAATCTAGCTCTCAGCAAAAGCGCAGTCGCCGCAGATGTATTATTCAGCTTTCAGCGTTAAATTTTACTCAAACGCCTTGTAGTGCGCCTCATCGGCAAACTCGAGCATCTCGCGATCGCCTCTGCTGTCGCCGTAAGCGATGACGCGATCGAAAGCCTGCACGTCGTATGCTGCGCGCACGCGAGCGACCTTTTGCGCGCCGTAGCAGTTCTGTCCCTCGATCTCGCCCGTAATGATGCCGCCTTTGCGTCGTATTTTAGTGCCTAAAAGCTCCAAGCCCTGCGCCTCGCACCACGGACGTAGCCAGTCTTCGAGCGAGGCGGTGACGATAACGACCCTATCGCCCGCGGCTTTATAGCTTGCGATCTTGTCCATCGCGCTTTGTTTTAGGATATCTTCGATGTGAGTGGTGGAGTATTTTTTGCAAATTTTATCGAATTTATCGGCGCTCATGCCCGCAAAAAAGTAGCCCAAGAGCTTTCTACGCGTAAAATTATTGCTCGCAAGACCTAACTTATACGCCGCTAAAATGGGAGATAGCACTAAAATCCCGCGAAAAAATTTCTTAAATCCGACTACGTAGGCGACGAACTCGAGCAGCGAATCATCGCGCGTGATCGTACCGTCAAAGTCGAATAAAACAAGATTCATTGCCTCTCCTAGCAAAATTTTAGCAGCGCAAATTTTAAAATTTGCCTATAAAAAAGGCGTGAAATTTAAAAGCTAAATTTCACGCCGAATTTTAAAATTTCATCCAAAAATTCTATTTTTTCGCCATTCGTCTGCGCGTCGTAGGGTCTAGGTATCGCTTGCGCACGCGGATATTTACCGGCGTAACCTCCACAAGCTCGTCCTCTTCAATCCACTCCAGCGCGCGCTCTAAATTTAATACTCGCGGCGGCACGAGCTTGATCGCATCATCGCTGCCGCTGGCGCGGACGTTGGTTAAATTTTTACCCTTGATCGGATTTACGTCCAGATCGTTCGGGCGGCTGTGCTCGCCGATGATCATGCCCAGATAGACCTTCGCCTGCGGAGCGATAAAAAGCACGCCGCGATCTTGCAGATTCCACAGACTGTATCCTAGCGCCACTCCGTTTTCCATACTCACGAGCGCGCCGTTTTGTCGCTTCTCGACCGCACCGATGAAGGGGCGAAATTCCAAAAAGCTATGATTCATCACGCCCTCGCCGCGAGTATCGGTCAAAAACTGCGAGCGAAAGCCGATGAGACCGCGCGCGGGGATCTCAAACTCCATGCGCGTCTGTCCATCGCCGGTAGGATTCATCACCTTCATCTCGGCCTTTTTGCGACCGAGCTTTTCGATGACGGTACCCGTGCAATCATCGGGCGCGTCGATGACTAGATGCTCGAAAGGCTCGCATTTGATGCCGTCGATCTCTTTAATGATGACTTCCGGGCGCCCGAGGCAAAACTCAAAGCCCTCGCGGCGCATATTTTCAGCCAAAATCGTGATCTGCAGCTCACCGCGACCGCTTACTTTAAATTTACCCTCGCCCGCGTTTTCATAGCGCATCGCGATGTTGGTTTTCATCTCCGCTTCCAAGCGCTCGTCGATCTTATTTGAGGTTACGAATTTACCCTCCGTGCCGGCTAGCGGTCCGTCATTTACGCTGAAAATTACGCTAAGGGTCGGCTCTTCAATATGCAGCGCATCAAGCGGGATCGGATTATTGGGATCGACGATGCTATCGCCTACGTCAAGCGCATCAAAGCCCGCAATCGCTACAATGTCGCCGGTGCCCGCCGTATCAATGTCGGTGCGCTCAAGTCCGTTAAAGCCGATGAGTTTTGAAATTCTACCGTTAATGTGCGTGCCGTCGGCTTTAGCTAGCATAACGCTTTGGTTTTTGTTTATCGTGCCATTGAAAATTCTAGCGATGCCGATCTTGCCAACGTAATTGTCGTAATCGAGCGTGAAAACCTGCAGCTGCAAAGGATTGTCGTCGCTACCGCTAGGAGTAGGGACGTGAGATATAATTGTCTCAAAAAGCGGCTTCATGTCGGTGCTCTCATCGCTTAAATCGTATTTTGCATAGCCGTTTTTGGCCGCGGCGTAGATGACGGGAAACTCAAGCTGCTCGTCGTTTGCGTCAAGCGCTACAAAAAGATCGAAAATTTCATTTACCACGCGGTCCGGATCGGCTGCGGGCTTGTCGATTTTATTTACGACTACAATAGGTCTGAGCCCTAAAGATAGCGCCTTTTTTACGACAAATTTCGTCTGCGGCATGACGCCTTCTTGCGCGTCGACGAGCAAAAGCACGCCGTCTACCATCTTTAGCACGCGCTCGACCTCGCCGCCGAAATCGGCGTGGCCCGGAGTGTCGATAATGTTAATTTTAACGCCGCCGTAGTGGATGGCGGTGTTTTTGGATAGTATCGTAATGCCGCGCTCGCGCTCTATGTCGTTGCTGTCCATCACGCGCTCGCCGACTTCTTGGTGATTACCAAAGGTGCCGGACTGTTTTAAAAGCTCGTCTACGATAGTGGTCTTTCCGTGATCGACGTGCGCGATAACCGCGATATTTCTGATATTTTCCAAATTCTTCTCCGTTTATAATTTCAAAAACTGATGATTATACTAAAAAAATTCTTAAGATAAAAATTTACGAGTACTCTTTGACTTCGCAGACAAAAAACTCATAAACGCGCTGTTGGATCAACGCATCGTCGTCATCGTCGCCGATCAGACGGCGCAGATGCGAAAAATCGATTTTTTTGATATATTTTTTGTTGTTTTTGATATCCCTGTCGATCTCTTTTAAAAGCGAGTCTAAATTTAGACCTTTATAGGTCTTCGCCTTTATAATATACTCTTTTACGATGGATACCAGCACGCCGATGCGCTGCTCATCGCCCGGATAAATTTCGCCCGCTATATCTTTGATCACGTCATAATCCTCGTCGGTCTGCTTCTTTTTGGCAAGCAGCATAGCGGCAAAAATTTTGGCTCTAAACTCGATAGAGCGATGATGAGGGATAAAAACCTCGCGAAATACGAATAAAAGATGATTTTTGAAATTCATTTATAACCTTACTTTAAGAAACATTTCCATATAATCCCGATTGCCCTTTCTTAGACCTGTGCAATGCTTTTTTTAGGCACCGCTTCAGGGTAGGAATACAGCAGAGCACTTAGATCTCGCATGTGCCGCAGCCATCTGGGAAGGGGTTTTATAAATCGATCCTATTGAGCCCGAAATGCTCTTTGAAATCCTCGCAAACACTCTGAAAATCGACGCCTTCAATTTTCGGCTTGGCTTTGAAAAACTCTAACATCGAATTATACCCGCTAAGCAGCTCCTTGCTTTTAACGCCGTAGCTGATCGAAATCCCCGCCTCGAAAAACGCCGCTAGTTTATCGCAATACTTAAGCGCTTTGCCGTCGATTGCGCGAAATTTATCTTCGTTAAACATCTTTAGGCTGCCTTCTGCAAATTTAGGCTCCCTGCCTAGCTCGAAGGTGCGGTTTTCAAACTCGTCTTTTATAAATTTACTGCTCTCTTTACGGATACCCAAAATATAACTAAAATCATCTCGCATATGTTCCGGCACAAAGGGTAAAATTTTATCGTCTATTAGCCGCATCTCATATTCGCTGATGATGTCGCTAAGGCCCTTGACGCCGTATTTTACGGGGCTAATGATGTCGCGAGTGAGGCTTTCGGGCAAATCGTGAAATAGAGCGCAGAAAAAATTATATGCCGTGCGCGAGCGGCACGCACCAACTTCAAGCGAGAAAAAGTAGCTTAAAATCGCGACTACCAGCATATGTCCCAGCACCGATGTCTCAGGAATGCGCGGCGTCTGAGCCCAGCGTTTTTGAAAACGAAGTCTGCCGCTAAGATCAACTATGCGGGCAAGTTTTTTGTTCATCACGATCTTTCGCACGCCGATTAGCTCATAATAATCCTCGAGCTCCTCCTCGACCTTGGATTTTAGCTCCTCGATATCGTTTAAAAACTGGCTCGTTTGATAGACGATGTTAAATTCCCAGCGCGTAGAAAGGTAGCTTGCCGCCTTTAAGATCACGGCTTCTTTCTTATGATCCTTGGAATTTAGATATTTTTTAAATCGCTCGAAAAACTCGCCGTTTTGAATAGGCAAAAGATCGCTTTCCAAGACACTTAAAACCCATTCGTTGATCTTTTTTTTCTTGGTTTTTTGTATCTGATGAAAGACGTCCGGACGGATATCGGTCACGACGATGCGCGCTAAAAACTCGAAAATCCCCGCTTCTATCACGTAGTTGATATTCACGTCGCGCTCAAAGCTAGCGATAAAATAAGCGATGATAAATTTATGTGCCTGCTTGTCGAGCTCGACAAGACTTACCATCTTTGGGTAATCGTTCCAACGGCTAATGCTTGCGGATTTAAAAATTTGTTCGACTAAATTTGAGCTTATCATCGGTAAATTTGATCCGAGTTTATTTCGATTACCGTATGAACGTTGCCGCGCGGATTAAAATCGCCCGTAATTTTCATAAATTTAGGTTTTAGCTTGCTTTGCAGCGCGCCGTAAATTTCATTTATGCTATCTTCGTGGCTAATATAACGGTTCATAAAGGAATTTATGTAAAGTTTGATCGCTTTAAGCTCTACTACGAGCTTATCCGGGATATATTCCAAATAGATCGTCGCAAAGTCCGGATAGCCAGAGCGTGGGCAGCGGCAGCAAAACTCGGGTAGGGTTATTTTTATAAGATAATCGCGCTCCTGTTTATTTGGCCAAACTTCTAAATTTTCGATGTCAAATTTTTCAATTTCCTCTTCGCCGTATCTCACTATGATCTCCTTAAATTCGATATATCGTTCGGCTTTTCGACGCAAAATCCCTGAATATAATCGATACCCATTTTATAAAGCTGCATTTGAAATTCCTCTTTATCAACGAAACGCATTACGGTTTTGATACCCGATTTAGCGCAGGCTTCGTTGATACCTATAAAAATATTTTTAATCTTTTCGTCGTTCAAATTTTTGTTAAATTCTATGTCATAAACGATAAAATCCACTTCTAAAAATTTTAAATATTCAAAGCTCGCGTTTGAGCCGCCGAACTGCGACAGCGCGAAGCTAAATCCAAGTTCGCGGAATTTAATCAAAATTTCGTCAAAGCGCTTGATCTCCGAATAGATAAGCTTTTCGTTAAACTCAAACACGATCTTTTTCGGATCGATCAGATTATTATCTATTAGCTTTAAAATTTCATTACGAAACTCGTTATTTCGCAGGGTCTGAGGCATGATCTCGATAAAAATTTTAGCGTCAATATCTTTAAAATAGATGATCCTAGAAATCTGCCTCATCATCGAAATATCGTATTTGATATCATAATGATTTAGAAGCAAAATATCTAAAATTCTACTTTTTGTAATCTTTTCGCCGCTTCTTAGATCAAGTTTCGGAATTAAATTTATATGCGATTTTACGCCGTTTTTATCTGCAACGCGCTGATATTTAAAGCTAAAATTTTCGCTATCGATCGCTTCCATTACGTCGGCGGAAAATACGTCAATTAATACTTTCTCTACGTCAATAGCCTTCTCGCCGTGCTCTTCGTCGTCCAGGTGATTTATCTTATAAAATAGAGCATTTACGATATTATTTAGATTGCGATCATACGAGCTTGGAAGCATCGTAAATTCGCTTTTTATCTCTACATTTTTAATCGTTTGACTTGAAATTTTATGCTCAAACATTCGCAAAATATGACTTAAATTTGTAGCTTTTGATTCTACGCCGAATACAAAATAGCCATTTATAAAGCGTCCTATCGGAAGGTCCTTAAAACCCTGCTCCGCCATAAAATTTGAAAGTTCCTTACAATACTCATATAAAATTTCATCGCCGTTTTTGTAGCCGTATCGATCGTTTATGTCGATGATATTTTTAATTCGCAAAAGAACAATATTTATTTGACGATTTTTGGCTAGATCATTACTCAAAATTTTCTCGATCTCCTCTCGCACAAATACGTGAGTAACGGGATCAATCAGAGTCTTTTGAAAGCCAAAATAAATTTGATAAATGACATAATAAACATAGCAGATCAAAAGTATTAAAAATAAAATTACATCGTCAAATTTAAACTCGCCATTTCGGAATAAAATAATTCCGAAAACAATCAAAACGCAGGTAAATGGCACCGAAATTTTAAGTGCCGTTATAAAACGGTTTTCGCGCTCTTTGGTCTCACTAAATAAAACAGACATTATATATCCAAGTGTTTAACGTCTTTGGCATGATCTTGGATGTAGTTCCTACGCGGTTCAACCTCGTCACCCATGAAGAGATTAAAGGTATCGCTAGCACTTTGTGCGTCTGCAATGCTGATTTTTAAAAGCCTTCTATTTTCAGGGCTCATAGTAGTTTCCCAAAGCTGCTCCGGATTCATCTCTCCAAGACCTTTATAGCGCTGAATATAAGCGCCTTTTTTCGAGCTTTTTTCGATTTCATCTAAAATTTCAATAAAATCCTTGCCAAAGTTTACATCTCGATCTTTGATCTTCGAATAAATTCTGATCGCCTCTTCAAAGATATAATTGCCGAATAAATTCTCATCTATCACAAGCTGTTCTAAACCGCTCGGAGTTTGGACGTAAATTCTAATGCCTTCATCATTTACGTAGGAATTTAAGATATTAAATCCTTCGCTTTCCAGGCGTGGTTTTAAAATTTTAAATAACTCCTCATAGCCGAGGCTTCGCGCTTCGTCATTTTCTATCAAAAATCTGATCGCGCTAAGCACGCTAAAACGCTTTTTAAGCTCATTCAGAAGCGAGCGATAATTTGAGACGATTTTTAGATAATCGATCAGATCCTCGTTACCGATGCCTTCAAACTCGCCCATATCGATGCCAGTTTCGATCAAAAACTCGCTAAGCGCCTTTTCGTCTTTTAGATAAATTTCTTTTTTGCCCTTTTTATATCTAAAAAGTGGCGGCTGTGCCAGATAAACATAGCCGTTTTCTACGATAGGTCGCAAAAACCTAAAGAAAAATGTTAGAAGCAGCGTCTGGATGTGGCTACCGTCGACGTCCGCATCGGTCATAATGATGATTTTATGATAGCGGAGCTTTTCTTCGTTAAATTCCTCGCCTATACCGCAGCCAAAGGCCGTGATCATATTTTTAATCTCTTCTGATTGTAAAATTCTATCCAGGCGCGCCTTTTCTACGTTTAAAATTTTACCTCTAAGCGGCAGGATCGCTTGAAACACGCGATCTCTTCCCTGCTTCGCCGAACCGCCCGCGCTATCGCCCTCTACTAGATAAATTTCGCTAATACTCGCATCCTTACTCTGGCAATCGGCTAACTTTCCAGGAAGGGTTCCGACGGAATTTATATTATCTTTTTTGCGCGTTAGATCGCGCGCCTTCTTCGCCGCTTCGCGACCGCGCGCAGCTAAAAGGGCCTTATTCATAATGGCGCGCGCTTCGATCGGATTTTCTTCAAAATACTTGCTAAGTACCTCAAACGCCATCTTTTGCACGATCGGTTTAACATAGCTGGAGCCCAGCTTACCTTTAGTCTGTCCCTCAAACTGCGGCTCGGGAACCTTAACGCTAATTACCGCAATAAGTCCCTCGCGAACGTCGTCGCCGGTGATCTTCGTGTCCTTTTCGCGCGCAGCCGCATTTGCCGCGACGTAATTTGTTATCGCGCGAGTAAGACCCGCTCTAAATCCCGCCTCATGCGTACCGCCGTCCGGAGTTTTGATATTATTTACGAAGCTTAGTAAATTTTCGTTATACGTTTCGTTATACATAAGCGCAAAATCCACCATAACATCATCCGCGCTATCGCTAAACGATACGGCTTTGGATATGGCAGGCGCTTTATTCATATCGTTTACAAAGCTTTCCAAACCGCCTTCAAAGTGAAAATGCTCGTCCCTGCCCGTACGATTATCTTTAAAATTTATCGTAATTTTTGGATTTAGATACGCTAGCTCGCGAAATCTTTTCGATAAAATTTCATCGTCAAATTCTAAAATTTCAAAAATTTCGCCGTCGGGCCAAAACTCGATCGTAGTGCCCGTGCGATTAGTAGTTTTTATCTTTTCAAGCTCGGTAGTAGGAATTCCTTTGGCAAATTCTTGTCTATAAATATTTCCATCACGTTTGATCGTAGCGACAAGCTTTTTTGAAAGCGCATTTACGACGCTAACACCCACGCCGTGCAGACCGCCGGAGACTTTGTAAGTGTCTTTGTCAAATTTACCGCCTGCGTGAAGCACGGTTAAAACTACCGTCGCGGCAGGAATTTTTTCGGTCGGATGTATATCGACGGGAATCCCACGACCGTTATCACTAACGATACAACTTCCCTCGCTAGTGATCTCGACATCGATTGTGTCGCAGTAACCTGCCATCGCCTCGTCGATCGAGTTATCCACTACCTCGTAGATCATATGGTGAAGTCCGCCGATATTGGTATCTCCAATATACATTCCGGGACGCTTTCTAACGGCTTCAAGACCTTTTAAAACTTTAATATTACTAGCGCCGTAATTTTGCTTCATAATTTTCCTTTAAATATTATTTATCGGCATGATAACCGTTTTTAAACCATCCGCACTAAGCACGAACGCCGTATCGGAGCTGTTAAAATCAAGCTCAAAAATTTCGCTCTCGATATTACTTAAAAAATCAAGTAAAAAGCGGTTTTTCACGCCAAAAACTATCTCTCCGTTTATTTCGATCGTCGCTTCAATTTCGGTCTTTGCCTCGGAATTATCCTCATTAATGCTCTCAAAAATCATTCCATCCTTTTTAATGGTAACCTTCATCTCCTCGCACATCGCGTTTATTGCTCGTACGCCACTTACCATCTTATCGCGCGGGATTGAAATTTTATGCGCCGTATCGCTTGGGATCACGCGCTCGTAGTTTGGAAATTTGCCGTTTATAAGCTTTGTAAAAAACTCAAAATTCTCGCTCACCGCTAGTAGCACGTTTTCGTCGTAGTAAATTTTAATTTTATCAGAAAATAACTTTTGAATTTCGCCTATTGCCTTTTTAGGGATTAAAATTTTAGTATCTAGCTCGCCAGCTTTTGATTGAGTGATCAGCTTATAAACGCTAAGTCGCTTCGTATCGGTTCCGACTAAATTTAAAAAGCCCTCTTTTACGTCGATTAAGGCTCCATTTAGCTCATATTTTGGATTGTTCGTATCGATCGAGGGATAGATTTTTTTAAGGCTTCTGCCTAAAATTCCAGCATTTACGTCAAAGCTGTTTTTGCCCTCTACTACAGGAAAGCTCGGAAAATCCCTCGTTTCAAACATTGGAAGCTTGTACTTGGATTTTTTTTGCTTTACGAATAGCGCTCCGTTAACGGTTTCTAAAGTAACGCTATCGTCGCTTAAGCCTTTGATAACGCTAAGGAGTTTGCCTCCATTTGCAGTGGCTTCGCCTTCCGTTTCTATTGAGACATTTTGAAGATTATAGCTTAGTCCGATTTCGTGATCGGTAGCTTTTATACTAAAAATTCCATCTTTAGCACTCATTAGAAGATGCGAAGTTATTGAGCTTAGATCTTTTTTATCAAGATAGGAGCTAGTATTTGAAACTATCTCTTCTAGAAGTTTTTTAGTGATTAACACTTTCATATTTTTATCCTTTTAAATTTTTATCGTTGTAGTAGTTGGTATGCAGTTTTTGTGAAAAACTTGTCCTAAAGCTTGTCTTTAGGTAGTTTATCCAGTGAGTAAGTAGCTTTGTTTTATTCACTTTCATTCACCTTTTTTGCTTTATTTTCATAAGGTCTAAATTTCATTCTTATCCTTTTTGGTTATTTTGTTTTTTAGCTCTTCAATTTTTATCTTTAACATCTCATCGGTTTGAATGAGTTCGTTGATTTTTTTGATATTTTTGCTGATGGCGCTGTGATCTTTTAGATTAAAAAATGCGGCGATTTTAGGCATTGAGTTTTGAGTTAACTGTTTGGTTAGATATATGCAAATTTGGCGCGCTTCGACGACGTTTTTAGCTCGCGTTTTGCTTTTTAGCTCGCTAGGTTTTACGTTCAGTTCTTTTGAGATCACCTCTATGACGTGTTCGAGACTCACGCTTGAATATTTTTGATGGATCTGATCTTGAAGCGTACTTTTGGTAAATTCCAGCGTGATCTTTGTGCGAAGTATCGACGAGTAAGCGTTTAGCTTGTTGATCGCGCCTTCGATTTCACGGATATTATCGCCCATATTTGCGGCGATATATTCTACGACGTCGTGTGGAATTCTAACGCGATTTTCTTCGCTCTTTTTATTGATAATAGCGATTTTAGTTTCTAGATTAGGCGGAGTGATGTTTGCTATTATGCCGCTTTCAAATCGCGTTGTGAGTCGATTTTCAAAACCTTTTAAAAATTTCGGCGGCAGGTCGTTGGTTAGCACGATTTGGCAGTTTTTGTCTTTTAGCTCGTTGAATGTATAAAAAAGCTCCTCTTGAGCTTTATCACGTCCGATTAAAAATTGAATGTCGTCGATGAGCAAAACGTCGCAATTGCGGTATTTTTGTTTAAATTTATCGATCGAGTTGTTTTTGAGATTAAAGACAAAATCATTAGCGAACTGCTCACTGGTGACGCAAATGACGGTCTTTCCCTTTTTGATGCAGTAATTTCCGATCGATTGAAGCAAGTGAGTTTTTCCAAGCCCGCTAGGCCCGTAGATAAAGAGCGGATTAAAGCGAATTCCGGGCTCTTTTGCGACGGAGACCGAACACTCAAAGGCAAATTTATTTGAATCGCCGATGATAAAATTTTCGAAGTTATAATTTTCGCTTAAAATGGTGCTCTTGGGCTTTTCGGAGATGATTTTTACCTTTTCTTTAGGCGAAATTTTAGCCTTTGAGGTGATTTTGACGATCACGTCGTTGAGCCCAAACTGTTTTTTGATAAGCTCTTTTATTTTAGTGCCGTATTTTGTCTGAGTGTATTTAGCGATAAACTCGTTAGTTGCGTTGTATATGAAAAATTCCGGGGTCGAGTTTTTATCGTTAAATTTCAAATTTTTAATGTATCTAGAGTATTCGGTAGGTAAAATTTCCTTCTCTAAATTCGATAAAATTTCTTGTGCTTGCGACGTCGCCAT